>CAVSMX010000001.1:0-100363 GCA_963729095.1 uncultured Actinomycetota bacterium
GAGCGACGGCTGCGGTGGCCGGACGCCCAGACCGAGGAAGCTCATCGCGCCCTCGATGAACACCGCGACCGACATCGACACCGCCAGCTGGACGGTCAGTGGCTCGAGCGAGTTGGGCAGCACGTGCCGGCGCAGCACCCACCACGGGCTCGCGCCCACCACCTGGGAGGCCTCCACGAACGGCATCTCGCGCACGGTCCGCAGCGAGGTTCGGACCAGCCGGCCGAACACCGGCAGCTCGATCGCCACGATCACGACCCCGACCGTCGACAACCCGGGCCCGAGGAAGGCGCTGAGCAAGATGCCGAGGATCAGCGCGGGAAAGGCCAGGAGCAGGTCGAAGACCCGCTGGGCGATCACGTCGGTGATCTGCCACCAACTCGTGACCAGGCCGATCAGCACGCCCAGCACCGCGCCGAGCGGCACCGCGACAAACACCACGACGAGGTCGGCCCGGATGCCGTAGAGGGTCCGCGACAATACGTCCCGGTTGACCTCGTCGGTGCCGAGCCAGTGCGCCGAGCCGGGCCCGATCAGGTTCGCGTCCTTGATCTGCTCGGTCGGTGAGTACGGCGCCAGCAGCGGCGCCAGCACGCCGAGCGCAACCACGATCCCGACCAGGACCAGGCCGACCAGGCCGCGCCCGCGGCGGAGGCCGTAGGCCAGGCCGCGTCGTTGCGCCGGACCGAGCTCCCCGGGCGGCGGCCCCTCGGGCAGCGGGCTGAGCGGCTCGCCGAGGTCGACGGCGCCGATGGTGATGCCGGTGGTCATGTCAGGACACCCCTAGCAGGCGGATGCGTGGGTCCAGCCACGCGTGGACCAGGTCGGTGAGGAGCTGGGTGAGAACGAAGACCGCGACCGCCACAAGCAGCAGCACCTGCACCACGGGGTAGTCGCGAGCCGAGATCCCCTGCTCGATCAGCCGCCCGAGGCCGGGCCAGGCGAAGACCGTCTCGACCAGGATCGCGCCGCCGAGCAGGGCTCCGAACTGGATGCCGAGCACCGTGACCGCGGACGGCATAGCGTTGCGCAGCGCCTGGGTGAGCACAATCCGGCGACGCCGGATGCCGAGGGCCCGGGCGGTGGTGACGTACGGCTGGCGCATCTGGGTGTGCAGCGCCTCGGTGAGGAACCGGGTGAGCGCTGCCCATGCCGGCAGCGCCAGTGCGATCGCGGGGAGCAACAGGAACTGCGCCGCGATGTCCGGCCGCGAGAAGTACCCGTCAGGCGGGGTGCCACCGGCGGGCAGCAGCGGCCACTGCACCGCGAACAGGAGCACGAGCAGCAGCGCCGAGGCGAACGTCGGCACCGCCACCGCGGCCGTGTTGCCGGCGGAGAGCAGGCTGTTCAGCCAGCGACGGTCGGCGATCACCGCCACCGTGCTGGTGACGATCGCGGCGACCGCCGCCAGCAGCAGAGCGACCAGGGTCAACACCACGGTGTTGAGCGCCCCGTCCGCAACCAGGCCACCGACGTCGCCGCCGAGACGGTAGGACCTGCCGAGGTCGAAGGTGACCAGGTCAGCGAGCCAGTGGACGTACTGGCTCCAGAACGGCTCGTCGAGCCCGAGGTCGGCACGGATCGCGGCCCGCGCCTCGGGGGTGGCGTCCGGCCCGGCGAGCACCGACACCGGGTCGCCGGGCACGACCCGAATCAGGGCGAAGATTCCGACCGAGGCCACACCCAGCACGAGAAGCGCGGAGCCGAACCGGGAAAGCAGGTACCGAGCCATCCCGTCACTCCGTAAGCGAGGCGTCGGCAAGCAGCGGTTCGCTGCGCTTGGTCATCTCGAGCCCCTGCACTCCACTGGTGGCGTTCTGCGGGTAGAGGATCGCGATCTCGAGCAGGAAGGAGCCTTTCAGCAGCTCCGCGTTGAGCGCGGCGTAGTCGTCGGCCGTGACCTCCGGCTGCGCCCAGGCGGCGTCCGCCGCCTTCTTGTACCCCTCGCTCGTGTAGTTGGACGCGTTGTGGTCGGCGTTGAACGGGTACGCAGAGACCGCCAGCGTCGACGGCGTGTACTGCGCGTAGGAGTGTTGCAGGATCCACAGCCCATCGAACTCGGCGCCGATCAGCTGCTTGACGACCTGGGCCTGCTCGACCGGGTCCAACTCGACCTCGATCCCGATCTCGGCGAGGTCGGCCTGCACGATCTGCGCGACCGAGTCGTAGTTGGCGTTCTCGGCCGGGTAGGTCAGCGGCAGCGTGGGGACCTTCCCCTGCTCCTTCTCGACCTCCGCGACCAGTTGCTTGGCGCGGTCGAGGTCGTAGGCGTAGGTCTGGTCTGCGTCGGCGTCGTACGCCGGGGAGTACTCCGGCCAGGGCAGGCTGATCGGGCGGCCTGCTCCCCGATAGACCTCGTCGACGATGCGGTCCCGGTCCAGGGCTGAGGCGATGGCCTGCCGGAGCCGGACATCGGACAGGGCCGGGTTCTTCACGTTGGCTCCGACGTAGACCTGCACCTCGGCGCCCTCCCACTGGTTGACGTCGAATCGGTCATCCTGTGCGAGCGACTCGAAGTCGCGGTTCGAGGCTCCGGTGACCATGTCCAGTTGGCCGGCGCGGAGCTGGGAGACCTGGGCCTGGGGGTCCGGGATCACGCTGACCTCGATGCCGTCCAGGGTGGGGGCCTCGCCCCAGTAGTCCTCGTTGGCGGTGAACGTCAGCTTCGAGCCCGGGCTCCAGGAGTCGAAGACGAAGGGACCTGTGCCGACGAACTCGCTACCGTCCTTGACCCCCTCGATCGTCTCCGAGTCGATGATCGGCATCATGTCGAGCAGGTCGAACACGTTGCTCATCGGGTGGTCCAGGGTCAGCGTGATGGCATGCTGATCGGAGGTCTCGAACCCGGTGATCGCGGCGGCGGTGCGCTGGAGCTGCACCGTCCAGGTGGGGTCGGCCCAGGTCTTGATGCTGAACTCGACGTCCGCGCTCGTGAACGGGCGCCCCGAGTGGAAGGTGACGTCGTCGCGCAGCTGGAGGGTTAACTGCGTGCCGTCCTTCGACAGCTCCCATGAGGTGGCCAAGCTCGGTTCCGGCTCGACGCTGCCAAGGGGATAGTCGACCAACGATTCGTAGACGTTGCCGATGAGCACGTTCCCCGAGTCGCTGGAGTTGGTGAAGATGCTGGGCGGCACGATGTCGTTGGTCGCGCCGATCTTGATCACCCCGCCATCCTTCGAGTCGCCGGAGCCGTTGCGGAGCTCGTCGACGGCGGACGAGCAGCTCGCGAGCAGGACGACGACCAGCAGTGCTGCGAGGGTCCGCAGAACGGGGATGCGGGTGGGACGAGTGCGGAACACGGGGAACCTTTCAGGGTCGGTGGAGCTGGACGTTGCTGGGGAGCGGATGGGTCAGGCGCTCGCCCTGGCGGAGCGTCGGCCGCGTTCGCTCGGTAGGACTGCGAGCGGTTCGTCGTAGACCGCACCGAGGGCGATCGTGCAGGCAGTGGTCGCCTGGAGGCCGGCACCGAGACGAGTGAAGGAGACCTCCACCCGCGGCAGGGCCGTGGCGGCAACGAACGCGGTGGTGATCTCCTCGAGGACCGGCGGATAGCCGGTGAATGCCTGGCCGAGCAGGACCACCCGATCGGGAGTGATCATGTCGCGGACCACCGCGGCGGTCTGGCCCAGACGCTGCGCTCGGTCGACCAGGAGCACGTTCACCCCAGGGGTGCTCGCCGCTTCGTAGACCGCCTCGACGGTGGGCTCGGTCACCAGGCCGGCGGTGTGGGCGGCGTGCGCCAGGGCGTGGTCGGTGACCGACGCCTCGAAGCATCCGGTACGGCCGCAGCCGCACAACGCGCCCGAGCCCGTGGGGAAGTGGGCCAAGTTGCCGGCGCGGGAGACCTCCGTGTGGGTTCCCTTGTCCACGGCGACCGCGAAGCCCACGGAGTTGCGGGCATAGACATACAGCGTCACCCCGGCCGCCCCGTGCCGCCGGTGGAAGAACTCGGTCGCGGCGATCGCTGCCACGTGGTCACCGGTGCGGACGTCGAGTCCGGTGAGCCGGTGCAGGTCGCGTGCGGCGCCACCGGGGGCGATACCGAGGTCGTGCCACGGCGCCACCAGCCCCGCGGAGAGCGGGGCGCGCCCTGGAAGACCGCCCAGAAGCCCGGCGGCCACCCGGCTGAGCCGGTCGAGGTCAGGCGGCTCACCGGGCTCACGGGCCAGTGCCTCCTGAGTGATCGCCCTTCCGGTGAGATCGCCCAGCGCGACGGTCGTGGTTCGGCGGCCGATGTGAATGCCGACGGTGACGAAGTGGGTGGGGTCGACCTCGACAGGCACGCCCGGGCGGCCGACGACCCCCGGACGCGCCAGGTCGGGACGCTCGCGCAACACCCGGGAGTCGACCAGCTGGGCCACCACCCTTCCGACCGTGGCGGGGCTCAGGCCGCTGCGGGAGACGATCTCGTCGCGGGACACGGCACCACCGCCGCGGGCCTGCTCGAGCACCCGCGCGGCCGCGGACCCGAATCGCCCACGCGCCACGGTGATCATCGGCGAACGATGCACAGCGCCCCTTCCCGCCGTGCCCGAGCGTGGCGGTATGTCTAGTAAGTTGCGTGACAAACCTTAGATCACAAGGGTGGCCGAAACCAAAGCCGATCTCAGCGACACGCCGGGTTCGGCTCAGGGCGAGTCAAAACCTTGTCGGCCCCAGGTCGACGACGGACCGTTGAGCACCGTCCCTCAGACACGTCCCCAGAAAGGACCCTCATGACCATCGTTGACCAGAGCGTCGAGAGCACCTCCCGCAAGGCCACCGCCGACGGCGCGGGTGCACCCATCTCGGTCTCGAAGATCGGGGGTCGGATCGGCGCCCGGGTCGACGGTGTCCGGCTGTCCGGCGACCTGGACCCCGACACCGTTGCCGCGATTCGCGCCGCGATCCTCGAGCACAAGGTGGTCTTCTTCCGCGACCAGCACCTAGACGACGAGCGGCAGATTGCGTTCGGTGAGCACCTCGGCGAGCTGACCACCGCCCACCCCACCGTCAACACAGGGAGTGCCCGGGTGCTCAGCCTGAAGGCCACCAAGGGGATGGCGGCGAACTCTTGGCACACCGACGTGACCTTCGTCGACCGGGTGCCCGCGTTCTCGATCCTGCGCGGTGCCACGATCCCGGCATACGGCGGCAACACGGTGTGGGCGAACACTGCAGCGGCGTACGCCGGGCTGCCGGAGCCGCTCAAGGTGCTGGTCGAGAACCTCCGGGCCGTGCACACCAACGACTACGACTACGCGGAGGCCTACGAGAAGGGCCCGCTCGAGTCCGATGCCGACCGCCGCGAGCGGCACGCCGAGTTCGCTCGCGAGATCTACGAGACCGAGCACCCCGTCGTGCGCGTGCACCCGGAAACCGGTGAGCGGACGCTCCTGCTCGGCCACTTCGTGAAGCGATTCGAGGGCTTCAACCAGCTCGAGTCCTCGACCCTGTTCAACCTGCTCCAGAACCGCGTCACCAGGCTGGAGAACACGGTGCGCTGGCAGTGGCAGGAAGGCGACGTCGCCATCTGGGACAACCGGGCCACCCAGCACTACGCGCTGGCCGACTTCGACGGCCAAGTACGCGAGGTCCGCCGCATCACCGTCTCCGGTGACGTGCCGGTCGGCGTCGACGGCAAGCCGAGCCGGGTGATCCGCGGCGACGCCGGCGTCTACAACCGGCTGGACCAGCTCATCAGCTGACCCATCACCCCGAATCGAAGAGCCCGCCTCCAGCACCGGAGGCGGGCTCTTCCTACGAGACTGACAACCAGCACTTACCCAAGTGGGTAGACCTGATCACGAATCCTCAACGTCTTGGCCTCACGGCTCAGTGGTCCGCTGCACTGGTCCTCGTTCTTCCCCCAACGCCCTGCGACATATCGAGTGGCAGTGCATGTCACCTCGACTCAACCCCCACTCCTACGTTCCGAGGGTGGAGTGAGACAGGCGGGGACGGCATTGAATCCTCCCGGGTTCTGGCCAGCGATATTGCTAAAGGGAGCGTGCGAGGTTGAGTCGAGGACGACCGCATCCGTCGGTCATCGTGCGGCAGTCCTTCGCACGCGGTGACTCCGCCTCCTCCACGGCGGACCACAGGCCAAGGTCCAGGACCGCAGTCGGGGTCCTGCCGCACGATCACTCGCGATCCCACGTCGAGCTCGGACGGCTGCCAACGGCTGCAGGGATAGCGTCAGGGCATGCGTTCGATCGAGTACTCCCTGACCGGTGGCCCTGAAGTCTTGAGGCTTGTCGAGGGCCCGGTGCCTGATCCGGGACCAGGGGAGGTGCGGGTCCGCGTCCACCGCTCAGGCGTCAACCCGACTGACTGGAAGTCGCGTCGCGGCGACCAGGCGGGGACCGCTGTCCAACCGCCGCAGGTTCCGAACCAGGATGGTGCCGGGGTGGTCGACGCCATCGGTCAGGGCGTTGATACGGGCCTGTTGGGACTCCGCGTGTGGATCTGGGAGGCGGCCCACCGCCGTCCCTCCGGCGGCACTGCACAGGAGTACGCCGCCCTGCCGGCCCGCCACGTGGTCTTTCTGCCGGACGTCGCGTCGTTCGACCTCGGCGCCAGCCTCGGGGTGCCGTTCCTGACCGCGCACCGGTGCCTGACCGTGACCGAGGACGGTCCGACACGTCTGGGCCCGGGCTCGATGGACGGCCGCACCGTCCTGGTTGCCGGAGGTGCCGGGGCCGTCGGCAATGCCGCTATCCAGCTCGCGCGGTGGTCCGACGCCACTGTGATCACCACCGTGAGCAGCCCGGAGAAGGGGCACCTCGCGGCGCGTGCCGGCGCCGACCACGTCATCGACTACAGGCGACAGGACGTCGCCGCCGAAGTGCGCGCCATCGCGCCCGACGGTGTGCACACGATCGTCGAGGTCTCCCCAGCAGTGAACGCCGCGCTCGATGCAGAGGTCCTGGCCAGGCACGGCTCGGTGGCGGTGTACGCCAACAACGGCGGCGGCACCATGGAGCTTCCAGTGCGTCCCTCGATGGTCCCGAACGCCCGCTGGCAGTTCGTCTTGGTCTACAACGCCCCGGAGGCCTGGCGTGCTCGCGCCCTGGACGACGTGACCGCGGCCGTGCAGGCCGATGCCGTGCGCGTGGGCGACCAGGCCGGGCTGCCCCTGCATCATTACCGTCTTGAGCAGGTCGCCGAGGCCCACGCGGCCGTCGAGAACGGCGCGGTGGGCAAGGTACTCATCGACGTCAGCAGCAGCGGTACCTGAGGTGAATCTCAGAGCGAGCTGACCGCCGCCCGCCCGGCTCACCGTCCGTGTGCAGGCCGTGACGGCACCCTGAGCTGTCCGTGAGGGCCGTGAGGAGGCTGGTGTTCGCCGGCATCCCGCCGGCGGCCCGTCCCAACAGGAGACGGGAGCACACCTTCGATTCAGATGGAGATTCGAGACATGACCAGCAAGCACCGCAGTCTGCAGACCAGCGCCACCAACCTGCCGACCTCCAACGGCGACAGGGACTTCGAGCTCGAGTTCAACGCGCCCAACCTGACCACCAACGACAACATTCACGGCCGGCCGTACGTGTCCTACCGCGCCAACCCGAAGGGCGACGTCGGGGTCAGGCTCCAGATGGAGCTCAACGAGGTGGAGATCCTGGACCAGAGGCTGAGCACAGACACCAGCCGCAACCTGGTGGAGATCATCGACCACGGGATCCTGACCAACCAGGGCAACACGCTGCGAGTCTTCGTGCCCGACGACGAGCCCGGCAGCATCGAGGTGTCGGACATCTTGGTCGTCTACACCACCACTGCGGCCTAGGCCGGTGCCGTCCTGATCCGTGGCCGCGCGATCCTCGGGGGTCGTTCGGCCACGGTCGCGCGCTGAGGAGGTACGCCGAGCTCCGCCATCGCCTCGCGATGGCGTACGGCGGCCGCCCGCGCCTGTCCGAAGCGCCGGCAGGATCGCAGGAGCGAGATCAACGAGAGATGCGCGGCCTCGTCATATGGGTCGCAGGCCAGCAGGCTCCGGAGCCACGTGATCGCCTCGTCGGCATCCCCGGCGTCCCGGCACAGCTCGGCCAGCAACCGCAGTCCGGACAGGTACGCCGCCCGCACCTCCTCACGCAGGTCACGGACCTGGTCGTCGTACGGCGTGCTGGCGAACGGTTCGTCGGTGTGTGCCGGGAGGGACGACGACAAGACCTCACGTGCCAGGAGCGGAGACCCGTCCCGGTGGAGCGAGACCGCGGCGGATACGGCCTCCAGCAGGTCCACGGCGTCGACATCCACGACCTCCTTGTCGAGCATCACGCTCTCCCGGTCAGCCACGATGCTCTCCGGACCGAGCACCCCCCGCAGGATCGACAGCAACGTCGAGAGTCGGTGGGCGAGGGTGTCTGCGTCCTCGTCCGGCCACATCGCTTCGCACAGCTCGCTCCGGGGCACCGCTCGTCCATGCCTGGCCACGAGCGCCCGCAGGAGGTCGCGGGCGCGCTTGGACTGCCAGGCCTCCGGCGACACCGGTTCGCCGCCCACCACCACCTCGAACCGACCGAACGTGCGGATCGCGACCCGGCTCGGGGGGCCGATGGTCGACAGCTCCACCGTCTGTCGCGCGGCGGCCACCCTCGCCGCCGTACGCTCCCGGGCGGTGCTGTCGGTGGCCGACGCCAGGCGCAGGACGACGCGGTCGGCGTCGTGCTGGGCGTCGGCCTCCTGCCAGATGCGGTACGCCTCCCGCAGGTCCACAGACCCGCTCGTGACCGGATCCAACGATGCTCGTAGCGCGAGAGCTTCGGCCAGCCAGGCGCGTTCGCGGCGCCTCCGGGCTTGGCCCACGGCACGCTCCGCCATCTCGCGAGCCCTGTCGTTCTCGCCGCGCGCCGACGCGACCCGTCCCACGGCGAGCAGGGCGGGCAGCACGCCCGATCCGCTGGAGTGCTCGAGTGCCTCCTCGGCGAGTGCAGCCGGCCAACGTCGGTTCGTCGGCGGCCAAGAGCGTCGCGAGCGCGCCGAGCGCGATCGGCCGGACCTGGCGGTCACCCTGGCCACGCCGCGAAAGGGACGCCGCATGCTCCAGAGCCGCCCGCGCCTGCTCCGGCGCTCCACGGCGTTGGTGGACCGCCGCCAGGACGACGAGGGCACCTGCTGTTCTCGCGGTGCCCAGCCGAGCGGAGAGAGCGCTCACCGCCTCGCAGCTACCTACCGCCTCGTCCAGCCGTCCCAGCCGGAGCAGCGCCTCTGCCTGGTTCGTCAGCGCGACCGCCTCCACCACGGCTGAGCCTGTCGCCCGCGCACCTTCGCAGGCACGGCCCGCAACGGCGGCCGCCTCGACGTACTGCGCGTCGGCCAACAGGTGATGGCTGCGATTGGCGTCGAACCGTGCACACAGCTGACGGTCGCCGTCCTGGGTGGCGTACCTCGCTCCAAGGGCATAGTGCTCGGACACCGCTGCCGGTTCGCCGTCAAGGCTCAACGCAAGCCCCTGGGCAAGGTGGGCCAGGGCCAGTGCGCCCGCGTCCTCGGACTCCGTCGCTGCGTCCTCGGCCTCCTCGGCCCGCATGCGAGCGTGCAAACGCTCACCCAGTCTCCAGTGTGCGACGGACAGGCCGGCCAGCACCCGTGCCCGATCACCGAGCGAGGCCGCCTCGACTGTTGCCCGACCGAGTACCTCCAGCGCCTCATGCGCTTCGCCTCGCTCCTGATGAATCATCGCCACTCGCCAGGCGACGTCAGGTGCGACCGGCGAGGTGTCGCCTGCAGAGGCACCCGGATCGACTCTGGCGTACCACCGAAGGGCGGTCCGGTGGTCTCCCCGCTCCCGAGCCGCGTCGGCGGGAGCAAGCAGTCGTTCCCGGGTGGACGCGGGTGCGCCTCCCGGCTGGGCCTGGGCGATGTGGAACATGTATGTCGTCCTCGGGGATGCGGCGATGACGTAGGTAGGAGTCGGTCAAGGCCGCCGTGATACGTCGCCGATGGCCAGGTCGTCGTCGTACCCAGCATCGAGGCGGGGCCAGTGGCCGAGGGGGCGGCCCGTCCAGTCTGCCGTGGGCGTCCACGCGGGTGCGCCGGCATCGGTGCGGACGTTGGTGCAGTCCTGCGGCCATCCGTCCGGCGATGTCCTCCCACGACTCCTGGCGGCCCCAGACGGTCAGGTCCATCAGCGCGTAGCCATAGTCCATCGCCTGCACGCCGCGCCGCATTGTCCAGTAGGTCTCGAAGACGCGGTCGCCGTCGCGGACGTAGCTCACGAGATGGAAGAGTCCGAGTTCGCGGCCGGGGAGGAGCTCTTGGAGCGACGGCTGGGCTGAGTACCAGGGCATGGTCCAGCCCATGAACTCCCGGTACCGCCGGCTCGCGTCGTACGACTCCTGCGCATCCTCCGGTCCGAACGTCATGTTGCGACCCTGGATGAGGACCGCGAACGTGATGTCACGCGAGTGCAGCGCCGACAGCTCGGCCACCTGGTTGGTGTAGTAGGTGCAGCCCTCACACTGGTCCTCCGCCGGCCGCCCCGGCCACCACATGAAGTAGTAGGCCAGCAGCTGGCGGCGTCCCTCGAACGCGTCGAGGAGCGTGCTCGACCCGTCGGGTCCGAGCAGCTCCAAGCCGCCGTCCACCTCGACCATCGGCAGCCGACGTCGGGCAGCCGCGATCGCGTCAGCCTCGCGGGTGTGCGCCTTTTCACGCACGCGCAGGCGCTCGATCTCGGCCTCGTACGTCGCCCGGTCGGCAGCCGGCGGCAGACCGGCGTCCTCGAGGGCCGTGGAGCGGGTGGTCTGTGCCTTCGGCACGGCGTTCTCCTGTCCTTGGTCGCCTCCAGACCAACACATGAATGGAGCGCGGTCGAGGATTCGGGTGGCCGGCGCACCCAAGGGCAGGAAGCGACCGCGGCTACTCGAGGACGGCGTTCGCACAGACCATGCGAGCCAGCACGAATCCCCACCGCTGGGTGGTGGCATAGGACTCGTGCCCGGTGACGTTGGCGTAGCTGTCCGAGGTGAAGATCCCGCCGAGCGTCGCACGCCCCCCGGCATCACTACTCAGGGCAGCCCCGCCGGTGAGGGCGTACTTGCCGTCCGAGCATCCGACGCCGGCCGACTGAATGGATCGCGACCACTCCAGCGGATCATCGGAGGAGATCGCGTCTCGGATCTCGTAGCCCTCGATGTCCTCGGCGGCGCAGATGACGGTCGCGGTCAGACCCCAGGGTGCCGCGGCGCCCACCGGCGCGGAGCGCGCCCGCGTCCGCAACAGCCCCCCGAGCGCGTCGACGCGGGCGGTCGTCAGGCCCACGCGCTTCTGATCGGCCAGGCTGCGGATCGCCACGCCGCCGCCGATCATCTTGCGGTCGGGCAGGCACGTGGGGTCGGCCTGCTTCGACGCGTCGGTGGAGACCGGCGTCGAGTCCGCCTCCCAGTCGTATCCAGGCGGCCGGTCCGCGCACGTGGCAATGGCAGCCATGTACCACGGATTGTTGGTCCCGATCCCGCTCTCCTCGACGGTGGCGCTCCACGTGTACCTCCCCGTCGTCAGCAGGCCCGGCTCCAGCTGGGTGATACTCAGCCGAGACGTGAAGTGCACGCGGCCGTCGTAGAACTCAAAGGCCGTGGCGCCGCCACCCAAGATCACCTTGCCTACCGGACAACTGAGTACGACCTTCTTCACTGGATCGGAGTCAATGTCCGCGTGCGCCGCCGCTATCAACTCGAGACCGGTGATTCGGTAGGTCGCCGCAGCAGTGGACGCGACGGCGGGCGACGGAGCGGTTGCCAGAGCCGGGGTTGCCAACAACGCAGCCAGGGCCAGGCGACATCGGTTTGCACGACCAGGCTTCCGAGCCCGACGACTGGTGGGATGGAAAGGCATCGCTAGTCCTTTGGATCTTGTCGTTGTGGAGAATCGTGAGTTGAAGCTAGGAAGAACTGATCGGGATCGGAATGCCCGAACTACCGGGGGTGTTGGCCGTTCGTCCTCACGTGCCCAGGGTCTTGCCCGTGCGTCCGGCGCCGATGCCCGTGCATCCGGAGGTCCCTGAGATAGAGGAGAAGTCAATGCACGACCTTGAGCCGCAGACCGGAGCCGGAAAGGTCCACTTCGCGTTCGCGATGTCCCTAGACGGATTCGTCGCCGGACCCGGCCACACCATGGACTTCATGGCGCGAGCCACTCCACCTGAAGGACTCCTTGACCAGTACATCGAGGCCACCGGCGCGGTGTTAGCAGGACGCGAGGGCTACGACAGCGACGTCGGTGTCCGCCCGTACGGCGGGGTGTGGAAGGGCCCGATCTTCGTACTCACCCACCACCCCGAGGATGCGCATCCCAAAGAGGGCGTCACCTTCCTCGACCGTCCCGTGGACGAGGCCGTGCGCATCGGTCTTGAGGCCGCCGGCGGCAAGAACCTTCAAGTGCACTCACCCAACATCGGGCGACAGCTCCTCGCCCTGGGCCTGATCGACGAGATCGACATCCACATCGTTCCGGTGTTGCTCGGAGACGGCGTCCGTCTGTACGACGTACCCGGCGGCGAGCTCGTGCATCTCGACCGCGACGGAACGAACCCCACGCTGATGGCACACGTCCGCTATCACCCGATCCGGCCCTGACCCGACCGTTGTTAGGTCGCGCACGCACCCAGTCTCAGTGGCCCCGGAACGCCTCCTCCAGCCACCACGACGCGCGGTCGCGGGTGACTTTGGCGTCGATCAGGAGCGGGGCGGACTGCGGCCCGGCAAGCCAGGTCGCGACCGGTGACAGGTCGTCGAGGCTGCGCACGGTGATCGCCTCGAAGCCGTAGCCGCGACCGATCGAGGCGATGTCGGTCTCGGGGAACGTCACGGTGTCCAGGGGATGGCCGTCGGGGCCGAAGTGGTGCACCTCTGCCCCGTAGGCGTCGTCGTCGTAGATCACCACCACCATCGGGAGACCGAGGCGTCGCACGGTGTCGAGCTCCGCGGCCGCCATCAGTGCTCCGCCATCGCCGAGGGCCGCGACCGGGAGTCGTTCGGGTTGGGCGAGCGCGGCGCCGATCGCGGTGGCCAGGCCCAGGCCGATCGACTGGAAGGCCTGGGTGAAGCAGAAGCCGCGCTGGTCGGGAACGGACAGGTACATGCTCGGGTAGCCCATGAAGTTGCCCGAGTCGACCGCGACGACCCGCTCTGGCGGCAGCAGGTCGTCGAGGGCGATGGACAGGCTCCGGGGGTCGATGCGTCCCGCGCTGCTGTCGTCCTCATAAGCGACGTCGCGCCACCGGATCTCCCGCGCGATGCGCTCCCGCAGCTCATCGGTGCGGTAGCGAACGCCGGTCCCGGCGGGGCCGGCAAGATCGAGCAACGCCTCCGCCGTCGTCGCGACGTCTCCGACGACGCCGAGCTGGATGTCCAGGTGTGCGCCCAGGGCATCGGGCGTGTCGTCGACCTGCACCACAGTCGCGTCCGCACCGACGAGACGCCCGTGCCGCATGGTCCACATGTTCAGCGCGCAGCCCCAGCCCACGATCAGGTCCGCTTCCCCGATCAGCTCGGCTGCCAGGGGCGACGCGAAGCCGCCGGAGACGTCGAGCGACCAGGGGTTCCCGACGAACAGCCCACGGGCGACCGCCGACGTGGCCAGCAACGCGCCGTACCGCTCGGCGACACTCTCCAGCGGAGTGCGTGCCCCCCGGGCACCTCGCCCGGCCACGAAGACCGGGCGCCGAGACCGCTCGAGAGCCTCCGCAAGCGAGGCCAGGTCGTCGGAGTCGGGTGTCTGCGCGGGAGGTGGCCGCCCCAGCACGGGCGCCGGCCCACCGGGCGCCTCCTCGGCCTGCACCTGCAGCGGCAGGTTCAGAATGACGGTACGCCGCTCGTGGCGTGCCACAGCGACCGCCTCTGTCGCCTCTGCCACCGCGCGGTCGCCGGACGTGACGCGGAGGGGTACCGCGCCCACAGCGCGGGCCAGGGCGGCTTGGTCGACGTAGAAGTTCGAGCGCGGCTCCGTGACCTCGGCGGCAAGGACGAGGAGCGGGGTGCGGCTCTTGGCCGCTTCGGTGATGCCGGTCATCGCGTTGGTGAGGCCGCACCCTTGGTGAACCGTCACCGCGGCCACGGAGTCCGCGGTCCGGGCGAAGGCATCGGCCATCGTCGCGGCGCCTCCCTCGTGCCGGGCGGCGACGAAGCGGGCGCCGCGCGCCGTCATCGCATTGGTGACGTGGAAGTTGCCCGACCCCACCACGCCGAACACGTGGTCGACGCCCAGGGCGACGACGGTCTCGCCGACCGCCCGGGCGACGTTCACTGCAGTTCGACGAGCGCGAGCACCCGGGCCGGCGCCCCCGACCCGGTGACGATCGGCAGCGGACCGGCGATCACGAGCGCGCCGGTGGCCGGCAGCCGCGCAAGGTTCTGTAGCTGGGTGAGGCCGTACTTGTCGTTACCCATGAGGTACGAGTGGCAGGGAAACGCGGGATCGAAGGAGTGCGCGGCGCCCGCGTCGGTGCCGACGGTCTCTACGCCGACACCTATCACCGGGGACTCCTCGGCCACCCACCGCGCGCACTCCGGACTCATACCGGGCGTGTGCGGGCCGTTCTCGTCGGCGTTGGTGAACGCGTCCTGCGACGTCGATCGTGAGTCCCACCCGGTCCGAACGAGCAGCCAGCCGCCCTCGGGCAGCGACCCGTTCTCGGCCTCCCATCCCCGGATGTGATCGACCTCCAGCAGGAAGTCGGGGTCCTGCTCGGCCTGTGCCGAGAAGTCCATGACGGCTGCCGGGGCGATGAGCCGCTGGGCCGGGACCGAGGCTACGTCGTCCTTCCCCTGGCCGGTGACCCAGTGGTTGGGCGCGTCGAAATGGGTGCCGGTGTGCTCACCGGTGCGGAAGTTGTTCCAGTACCACGCGGGTCCGCGGTCGTCGTACCGGCTGATCTCCTCCAGCTCGAACCGAGCGGTCTGCCCGAACGGCTCGGGCAGCTGAAGCACCGGGGTCTCGCGCGACAGCGGGGCCGTGAGGTCGACGACCTCGATGGCTCCGCTCGTCAGAGCGGCGGCAAGATCTGACAGGGTCGACATGCTCGGATCGTAGCGTCGCTACCGCTGCGGGCTGATGACGAGACTGGCGCCCGCGGAGCCGGCGCCCTGGGGGTACAGGCCGACGGCGAGCCGCATCAGCCCGTTGTGGTTGGCGTACTCCTCGCTACCGACCTGCACGGACGACGCCCCGACCATGTTGTACGTGAGCGTCGAGGTGCCGTGCTCACCCTGCTGCCGGACGCGGACCTCGTCCCGGTGGACCTGGATCGTGCCGGGAGTCCGTCCGTCGTGGGAGAGCACCGGGACCACGCGGCGTACCGGCCCTTCGTAGCCGCGCAGCACGGTGGCGACGCGCCTCCCGCGAAGTGAGGACGAACCGCTCCTCGACCGCGGTGACGCCGCCACCGAAGTCGCCGTTGTAGCGGACCGTGAACCTGACGTCGTCGGCGCGCAGCCGGGTCGGGAGCACGATGACGTCCTGGGTGAGGCTCGGTTCGAGCTCGCCGAAGTGACGCCACTCGCGGGAGCGACCTCCCACGCCACGCCCATACCGGTGGTGGGCGGCGTCGGACCGTCCGGCACCCGATACCTCGGTGCGGTCAGCAGCGAGTCGCTCGACCCGAGCTGGGGCGAGTGTCCGGAGAAGTGTGCCCGGATGAAGCCGGTCGCGTCGTAGTGGTGGTCGCCTGCTGTGTCGATCTCCACGTAGGCGCCGCCGGCGTTCGCGAACACCTTGTGCAGCGGCTCGATGTGCAGCAGGTAGCCGCCGGTGTCCGCAGGGGCAGGTCGTTCCTTCACGCGCTCGGTCGTCGCCGCGTGTTCGTAGGCGATCGCGAGCATCGACATCGGCAAGAGGTTGTACTGGGAATGACCGGAGTAGGTCTCGTACCCGAAGTTCTGCTCAGGGTCCATCCAGTTCTTGACGATCTGCATCTCGCCGCTCGGGCGGACCCAGCGGAACATCGAGCGCAGCGCGAGGTGCGCTCCTCGCTTGAAGTACGCCGCCAGCTCGGCGTCTCCGTCGGCCCGTGCGCGTGCCGCGTAGATCTCGTAGGTCACGCACTGCTCCGCCTCGTTCCACTGGTGGTGCGCGGAGCGACCGCCGGCGGGCAGCTCGCCGATCGGCGACTGCATGAAGAGGCTGGTGATCGCCGCGCGGCGCAGGGCCTCGGTGAGCTCCGCCCGGTAGGCCCCGGAGTAGCCCCGGGCGACCAGGTCGCCGAGCCAGAGTCGGGGGAAGTGGTCGTAGGGCATCGGGCCTTCGAGGTACAGCCCGTAGGAGGTGTCGAAGTGTCTGCCCTGGGCGGCGAAGCTCGCCTCAGGGTAGCGATGAGCCGCCGCGCGCAGACCCATCATCTGGAACAGCGCCTCGCCGCTCGCGGAAACGATGTTCCAGTTGTTCTCGCCGAGGCCCCGGCGGTAGGTCTGGAAGGGCTCGAAGCGCCCGATGTCGTGCTTCCACGCTGCTGAACGCTCCGCGGGGACGTGTGGCTCGAGCAGGCGGATCGCGTGCGCGATCATCGGCGCGAAGAAGTCCTCGTGCGCGTCGGCGGCGGTGCGCTCGGCGAGCTCCCAGGCCGACCAGCCAACGCGAGCGCGGCTGCTTCCAGCAGGTCGTCCCGCCCGGCGTACGCGACCAGGGTCGCGGCGGCGTGCGCAAAGGCCGGCGTGCTGTACTGGAACTCGCGGTTGAGGTACGGGTCGATGATCGCGCCGTCGGCGTCCTGCTTGGTCTTCCAGAAGTCCACCTCGCTCGCGATCAACCGCAGGTAGTCGTCTCGTCGCAGGCCGGTGGGCCGGACCCGACGGTGCCTGGCGCGCTCGCGGTGACCGTTCAGCAGCGGCGCGGTCGGGTCCGGCGAGACCAGGATCGGCCCCCACGTGCTGACGATCGGTGCGTCGGAGATGGTGACGCGGACCGGCTCGGGGTCCACCGTCGGTTCGAGGACCAGCGCGTTGACGACCCAGTTGCTCTCCGGAGCGTCGATCGTGACGTCGACCGTGGTGCCGCCGTCCGGTACGACGAGTGTCGCGGTGAGCTCGGCGTACTGCGCATAGCCCGGATGCAGCACCGGCAGTGGCTCGCCGCCGTCCACCCCTGGCACCTGGAGCCGGGTGAAGTGGTCGCCGAAGGGTCAGGTCGCCGGAGAGGACGCTCACGCGGTAGCGCCCCGGCGTCAGGCTCCCGATCCGGAAGACACACGCAGCCGTCCCGAACACGAAGTCGCGCCCGGGGGCCGCACCGCCCCGATCTCGGACGGCGAGTCCGGCCGCCGAGACCCACCCGAACCCCCGCGCTTCGTCGTACGCCTCCGTGCCCACCCGCACGTAGCCCGGCGCAGGGTCAGGAGTCGTGCCGCCGAAGTCCAGCCGGAGCGTGCCGCCCGTCTGGCCGTGTGCCGGACAGGGGTGCGCCACGCCTGCCACAGCGGCTCCCAACGAGCCCACAAGAACCGCGCGCCGTCTTGTCTTCATGCATCCACCCCGAGAATGTAAGCGCTTACGAAAGCGGTTACGCAGGCTAACGCCGACCCACGCGACGTGGCAAGGGGTGACGGCGCGTCAGCTAGATACTGCGAGCTCCCCGAGCTCGGACCAGTCGGTGCCCGGCACGTTCGCGTTGACTATCCGCGGCGTCTCGGCCAGATAGCTCGGCAGTTCCTGCTGCGCCGTCTTGAAGTGGTCGGACCTCACATGAGCACCACCCGCGGCATCGTCGGCGAAGGCCTCCACGAGCACGTACTCGCTCGGGTCGTCGAGGCTGCGTGACCAGTCGAACCAGAGACAGCCGGGCTCGGCGCGGGTGGCTTCGGTGAACGTGCGGGAAACCTCGGGCCAGGCCTCCGCGTGCTCGGGCTTGATGCGGAACTTCGCGGTGATGAAGATCAACGGGTCTCCTCGCGTCGGTGGGCTCAGGGAGTCAGGATGGCGCGACCGCCCACCCGGCCGGCGTCACGTGCTCCTTTCCAACATAGATCTGAGTCGGGTGTCGAGCGGGCCCTCGACGTCTCTATTTCCAGAATCCAGCGGTCATGGCTCGTTTCCAGCAAGACATGACGCGTTCGTACTAGGTTCCATGACCCTTCCAGGTCAGTCGGCTCCTCCGATCGGGCGCAGTTTCGCGATCGTCGCGATGCGATTGAGCATTCGGGGACCGAGCCGTGATACGCGGGTCACGATGGATCCCTATCGACCAGGGGACCCACATGAACCACGCACCTCGCCACCGGGCGAACGACCCTCGCCACCGGGCGCAGTCGTTGACCGCCCGCCGCCTGCGCCGTTCGCTGCTCACCACGACACTGGCGACGATGGCCATCACGAGCGCAAGCGGAGGGGCCTCGGCGTTCGTGCTCACCGGCGCCGCCACCCAGGCCGCCGCCACCCCGTTCGGCCCCACGTCCCCGGCGACCTACTCCGCACCGAGCGAGCCCGTCTGGGACGATCCGGTCGTCGTGACGTCGTCGCGCAGCACACAGCAGAGCCAGAGCCCCCAGGCAGGTTGGCACGCGGGCGCCGACCGGATCGACGACATCCCAGACGCCGCGCTTGCGGCGTACCAGCGGTCGGCGGCCGTCATGGCGGAAGCAGCGCCGGACAGCCGGCTGCGCTGGACCCTCCTCGCAGCAGTCGGCCGGGTCCTCACCGACCACGGCCAGCGCGGCGACCACCGCGTCGACGACCGGGGCAACGTCCGACCCGGAATCGTCGGGAAGCCCCTGCTCGCCCGAGGAGGTCACCGCGTCGGCGACACCGAGGCCGGCCTGCTCGATGAGGACCGGCGGTTCGACCGGCCCGTGGGCCCGATGCTCCTGAGCCCGGCGGACTGGTCGGTCGTGGGTGTCGACGGGGATTCCAACGGGAAGCGGAACCCGCAAGACGTCGACGACGCGTCTCTCGCGCTCGCCGTCCTTCTCTGCGCCCCCGGCGTGGACCTGCGGACCCCCGAGGGCAAGCGCGCCGCGCTCCCACGGATCGACGACACCCCGGACTTCGTGCAGGCGGTCCTCGAGGTCGATGCCGCCTACAGGCGGCAAGTCCGCTCCGGCGTGGAGCAGCTGGACGTCGGGCCGCCGATCACGTTGCCGGAGCTGCCGTCGCTGCCGTCGCTCCCCACGGCGAAGCACGACCGAGCCCCACAGCCTCGCCACCGCGCGGACTCCGGCATCGACTCGAGTCACGTGCCGGCCGTGCACAACCAGTCTCCCGACCACGCCGACCCGGATGACGGCACTGACCTTCCCGCCCCCGAGCCGGAGCCGGAGCCCGTGCAGACCAGCACCAACGTCAGCGCGACGTACGACTCCACGGGCATGCAGATCAGCGCGACCGCCGTGGTGAGCGCGGACGGTGTCGCACCGACGGGTGGGGTCACCTTCACGCTGACCGGCCCAGACGGGGTCAAGGTCGCCCAGGCCGCGCTTGCCGGAGGATCCGCGAGTGTGCGGTTCGAGGTGAGCCACCCGGGTGCGTACACAGTCGCAGCGTCGTACGCCGGCACCGGGAACACCTCCGGCTCCGAGGGAAGGTACGTCGTTCAGGTCACCCTGCCGCCGTCGGAAGAACCGGCCGCCCCACGCGGCTGAACGGCCCCCTGGTCATTCTTCTATCGGCTCCCAGACGAGTTCGGCAACGTCGATCACGAGGTCAGGACTCGCCCCGTCGGGATCGTCCGTGGCACGGACCTCGCCCACACACACGCACACGACGTCATTGAGGCGTCGATAGAGCTCGCTGTCGCTGACGTGCAGCACCGAACCGACGATCTGCCGTCGCCCCGGTGGGTTGACGCGGCCGTAGCCATGACACTCGAACATGATCGTCGCGCCGTCGTCGGTCTCGATGACAGCACGAAAGTCCGGAACGTACGGACCCGCAGGGGTACGGCGCTGAGGGAAGTTCGCGCCCCGGAAGCGACCCACGATCGAGCCCTCGCAACGGCCCTCGGCGAGGTACAGGTGCTGCTCCCACCCACCCTCGAGCCCGACACTCCAGGCCTCGGGATAGGTGAACCTGATCCGGTAGAGAGGTTCGAGCCTCACAGTTGCGCTCCCGTCACCGGCAACCAGCCGTCCAGAGCCTTTCAGACCACATCTCAGATGGCCACCAGGCGGCATCGGCGCTCGGGCCGCGACCGGCGCTCCCCAGGTGCCCCGTTCCGGCGCGTAGGGTCATCCGATGATCAACGGCAGCCATGTGATCTTGTTCAGCCGCGATGCCGAAGCAGATCGCGCCTTCTTTGCTGACGTCCTCGGCCAGCCGCATGTGGACGCGGGCGGCGGCTGGCTGATCTTCAAGCTTCCGCCCGCGGAGGTGGCCATGCATCCCGCGGATGGTGCCGTCGGCCACGAGCTGTACTTCATGTGCGACGACCTGGAAGCCACGATCGTGGACCTGGAGGCAAAGGGCGTCGAGCTCACCCAGGAGGTCTCCGAGGAGGGCTGGGGTCGGGTCACCCGCTTCCGGTTGCCCGGCGGTGGCGAGGTCGGGCTCTACGAACCGCACCATCCGCTCGCGATTGACCTGTGACCGGTCAGCGGAAGGCCGGCGGCCCGCCCTGGAGCGCCCGGCACGTGGCGTCGTCGTCCACGAAGAAGTTCGGCTCCTGGTCCTCCGCGTCGTAGTAGCGGTGGAAGACGGGGGTCTGTGAGCCGGACATGGGCGGCACGATCCAGGTCCAGTCGGCGGGGCAACGGCGACCTGCCTGCTCTTCCCTCTTCAGGTGGGTGAGGAACCTGCGGGACTCGGTGTGGTGGTCGGTGATGGTCACGCCGTTGGCACGGAACGAATGCAGGACCGCACGGTTGATCTCGACGAAGGCCTGGTCTCGCCACAGGGTCGCATCGTGCGAGGTGTCCAGCCCCATCCGCTCCGCAACCGCCGGGACCAGGTCATAGCGGTCGCTGTCACCCAGGTTGCGGGCCCCGATCTCGGTGCCCATGTACCAGCCGTTGAAGGGTGCGGCCGGGTAGGAGACACCGCCGATGACCAGCCGGTTGTTGCTGATAACCGGGACCGAGTGCCACCGCATGCCCAGGTCGGAGAACCAGTCGAGCTCCGGGTGCTCGAGCGGGACCTCGTGTACCGCCTGCCCGGGGAGCTGGAACAAGCGCGGGCCCTCCTCAACGGTCTCAACGACGAGCGGGAGTACGTCGAAGGCTCCCAGAGGCCGGGGCGGCCGCCATCCGCGCTGGATCAGTTCGTTGGTGAAGGTTCGGTAGCGGGGGTCCCCGAGCACACTCCCGTCCGGCTGTTCGTACCCGGCGTACCGGATGAGCTGTTCGTTCCAGATCCGGGGGGCGGGTCGGGACGGGGTGTCCGGCGCGAACACGCTGATCATCGGCCGGATCTTCCCGTCGGTGTTGGCAGCTCGCAGGTGCTCGACGCAGTGCTTGGCGACGCCCGCGGTGTCGGAAACCGTCCTCAGATCGCGCACCTGCAGGCTGCGCCAGTACAGCCGACCGATGCACCGTGCGTTGTTGCGCCAGGCCGCGCGGGCGCCGAACTCCAGCTCCTCAGGGGTGTGCCGGTAGGTCCCGGTCAGGTCGATCTCGTGCATGACTGCGGCGATCCGCGGCCGCACGGGCCCTGCCTGGGGGTTCTCGGCATGGAACAGCTCGAGGAACTCCTCGGCCGCGGCCCGGTCCACCTCGATGTCGGCGCTCCGCGCGTCGGTGTGGGCAGGACAGGTCTCAAGTCCTTGCGCGTTCATGTCACTCCCGAGAGTCCGCATCAGTCAGTGGGAGCCCGGAGAGCCCGGGCCGCTCCCGTTCCCGTTCCCGTTCCCGAAGCGGACTTGCCAGTCGCTCAAGTCGTCGGAGAGCGGATCGTTGGGACGTGGCCGCGCCGCGGCCGGGTCACCGGACATGAGCGGATTCCCCAGTCGGTCGACCTCGGTGGCGAACGATTCCATGATCGACTTCATCTGGTCCTGGGCCGTGCGGGCGTACGAACGGATCTGCTCCCCCGCCGTGTTCATCGCCTCCTCGACGATCTCGCGCTCGTGTGCGCGCGCATGGCCGATGCGCTCGCGGGCGTCCCGGCTGACGTCCTGGACCATCTCCTCGGCAACCAGCTGTGCCTGGCTGAACATCTGCACGACCTGGTCGTTCACGCGGTCGCCCACCTGCTCGAACTCGTCCAGCTCGGCCTGCACGCGCCGGAGCTCCGCGTGGAGGCGTTCGTTCTCGGCCCGGGAATCGCTGAGCTCTGTCTCGATGGCCTCCACCCGGTCGGCAAGCAGGTCGAGGTACTCGTACACCCTGTTCGCGTCGAGGCCTCTCATTCGACGCTCGAACGTCTCGTCTCGGATGGACGCGGAGGTCTGATTGTGCGGAGCGAACCGGTGGTCGCTGTTCGTCATCTGCTCTCTCCTGACCGGGTCAGAGGCGCCGCGGCGGTGGGCTGGTCCCCCGCCGCGTAGTAGAAGTGCTCGTACTTGATCTGCGCGGGATGAATGCTGGTGGCGGTCAGCTGCTTCAGCGTGTGCCCCACCATCTGCGGGCCACCGCACACCATGGCCGTGCGCCCAAAGAGCGCCTGCCGGGCAGCGATCGTGCCGACCTTGCCGCGCGTCCCGGGATAGGACGGGTCGTCCGAGACGACCTCCGTGTACTCGAACCACGGGCGTTGCTTGGCCAGCTCTCGCAGCAGCGGGCGGTCGTACAGGTGCCAGGGCATTCGTACGCCGTGCAGCAGGTGGACCCGCGGCGCGGTGCGCGACCGTTGCCACTCCTGGTCGATCTGCTCGATGACGGCGCGGAGCGGGGCGAGACCGGTCCCCCCGGCGACCATCAACAGGTCACTCGGGTCGTCGGCCCGTCGCGTCAGCCGCTCGCCCACCGGCGACCCCAGCCGCACGGTGTCTCCGACCGTCAGGGACCGCACCACGGCCGTGCTGACCTGGCCTCCGTCGATCTGCTGGACGTGGAGGTCGATCGAACCGTCGTGGCGAGGAGCGTTCGCCGGGCTGAAGTAGCGCCACTGTCTCGGGCGTTGCGGGATCTCCATCGACACTGACTGTCCGGGGAGGAACCGGAACGTGCGCCTGGGCCGGACCGTCAGCAGGGTGAGGTCCATGGTCCGTCGCTCGACCGCCACCACGTCGGCGTCCCACCAGTCCGGGCTGGAATCGGACGACGTCTCCGCTGCCTCGACCATGATCCGCGCGATCACCTGGTAGGCCGCCGTCCATTCCGCGGCGAGCTGCTCATCCCACTCGGACCCCAGGAAGTGCTTCAGGGTCGCAGACAGGGAGGCGCCGACCGCGTTGTAGTGCTCGGCGACGACGGCGTACTTGCGGTGGTCACGGCCGAGGTGGCGCAGGAAGTCAACGTCGTGCTCGATCTGGTCGGCGTGGCTGACGATCCTGCCGAGCGCGCTGACGAACTTGTCCCGCTGGTTCGCCATGGAGAGCGGGAACATCGACTGCACCTCGGGGTGGGACACAAAGAGGTGTGAGTAGAAGTACAGCGGCACCTGTTGGCCGTACCTCGTCACCCGGTCCCAGCTGCGCTGCAGGGCGTGTGCATCCATCGGGATTCGTTATCCGTCTCGAAGCGCCAACACCTCGAATGAGACGGGCGGCCCATCAGCGGGCCATGCGCAATGGCAGTCGTCGTCGGCCGCCTGAGCCGACGGGCAGTGCGTTGACAAGGGTTCCCTCCCGAGTTCTCCCCTGGTCTATCTCATGTCGCCTTCCTTCCGGCCCGACGAGTTGAACCCAGCGGACCGGAACCGTCTCCCACAGCAAAGGAAGGCCCTCCCGATCCGTCACCATACCGGCCGTTCAAGCGGCCGCAGCAACCCCCTGGATGCGAAGACCTTCCGCGTATACCCAAGATGTGCCACAAGAGTCGGTACTAGACGGACTCGGCTCCGTTCGCCGTCTCCGGGGGCCCTTCGAGGCATCGGTAGCGCATCAGCACCACCCCTCCCGGAAACGCCTTCGGCGGCTCGACCTGCTCGAACCGGGCGGCTGCTGCGCCCTCCGGAAAGAGCTTCTTGCCCTGGCCGAGCACGACCGGGAACACCCACAGGTTCACCTGGTCGACCAGGCCCTCGCGGAACAGCGTCTGCAGCAGGTTCGCACTCCCCCACGTGTGTATCTGCTGATGCCGCTCCCGCAGCTCACGAACCTCGGCGCCCGCGTCGGTGAGCTGCGTGCTGGTGTCCCAGGACAGCTCCGGCGTGCCGCGAGACGCGACGTACTTGGGGACCCGGTTGAAGGCCCGCCCGATCTCGTCGTCCTGGCCCGGCCAGTAGGGGCGGAAGATGTCGTACGTCGTGCGACCCAGCAGCAGTGCGTCGGATGCCTCGACATCCGCCACCACCTGCGCGCCTGACTCCGGATCCCCGTACGGACGCTCCCAGCCGGCGTACTGGTAGTTCCCGTCCTGCTCGGTGGGGCCACCGTTGGCCTGGATCACGCCGTCGAGTGTGATGTTCATGTTGACATGCAGCTCACCCATTGCGCCATCTCCTCGTCGGTATCGTTGTGGTGATCATTGCCCACGTTCGGCCGCCGTGCCCGCTCCGAAGAGCCCGTACGACCCGACGACCTCCCAGACCTCGGACGTCGGCGGCGCGGAGACCCAGGCCCTGAGGCTCTCCTGGAACTCGACGAACGCGGGAATGGCTGACAGTGGGTTCCCGTCGCCCGGCAGGTCGAGGACGGCGACGAACGTGACGCCGTCCCCCTGCTTGCAGATCGCGTATCCCGCGTCCGGGCTCGCTGCTGCGATCGCGGCGAACGTCTTGTGTGCCTCGGTGGCGACCGCGTCCGCGTTGTCCGCATGGACCCGGGCCGAGACGACGACCACGCTCATGACGAGGACCTTTCTCGGTGCCGGTCAGTCGGCGACATGGGCGGTGTTGTCGAGCCAGCGCTGGGCGAGGTCGCTGTCACCGTCGACGCTGATGCCGGTGGCTTCGCGGTCGGCGAGAGCGAGTCGTCGGGTCAAGGTCAGCAACAGCGGTCCTGCCTGGCCGGTCACGGTCACATCTGCCTGCTGGGTTCCGGGCTGCCAGCTCGCCCCTTCAGGCTTCTGTTCGACGAACCACGCGCCCGCGTCGTCCACGGTGTCGGTGGCCCGCCATTGCAGGGTCTGCCCGGCGCCCCGGATGGCGTGAGCGGACTCGGACCGCTGCATCTCCCACGTGGGAGAGGTGAGCATCCTTAGGTGGTTGGTGATGAGCGCGGCTGCGATGTCGGCGTCGATGTCGACCGGCCGGCCCGCCGCGTTCTCTGCGTCAAAGCCGTGGACGACCGACTCGTTGAGGACGCTGGACATCCAGAACTGCGTCCCGGACCGCTCGTCCCCCGCGGCGTTGAACACCGGCGCGTCGAGAGCGTCATCGGAGCACGCGCCGACGACCCGCTTCGCGGAATCCGACAGCCACGCCTGCCACTCGCGAGGGTCAGCGGGGAGTACGGCCATCTCCGTGGGCAGCTGCGTGGGGTCGGTGATGCGGCGCTCGATGATCTCCGCGACCCAGTTCTGGGTCTGGCCCAGGTGCTCGACCAGGTCGGTGATGGTCCACTCCGGGGTGGTCGGCACGGCGGCGTCAGGCCCGGCCGCAGCCGCCGATTCCGCCAGGCGCCGGGTGTGTTCGACGATCGCTCGCCGGGCGTGCTCCGCGTTCAGCTCGGTCATTGGATGGTCCCTTCCGTTGGTTCGTTGTGCCGCGACTGACTGCCGGGCTCCGACCCAGCCTGCCGACATGGGCTGATCCGTACATCCGTGGTCACCACGCGTGCGACACGTACGTACTACCTGCTCGGGCAGCATCGTGGTTTCCTTCCGCCATGGATCGGTCGTCGTTGGCGCTCGTCACGGACCGGGAGGCCGAGGTGCTGTCCCAGCTGGCCGCCGGCCGGTCCAACGCGCAGATCGCTGGTGTTCTGCACATCTCGGTGCGGACGGTCGAGACTCACGTGTCGTCCCTGCTTCGCAAGCTCGGCGCCAGCGGCCGGGCAGAGCTGGCGCAGCTGGCCGGTCCCCAGGCGTCCGAACCAGTCGGCCGGCCCGGGCTGGTGGTCGGGCTTCCCAGCGGGCGAGGCACCTTCGTCGGTCGGCAGGCAGATCGCGACGCGGTTCTCAGCGCCCTCGACGACTGCCGCTTGGTGAGCGTGGTCGGGCCGGGCGGGATGGGAAAGACACGCTTGGCGGCGATAGTGGCGTCCGAGACGGAGCGGCAGTTTCCCGCGGGTGCCGCATTCGTGGACCTCGTGCCGGTGCAACCCGGTCTGGTCGCCGAGGCGGTCGCGAGCGTGCTCGACGTGTCCGAGCTACCGGGGCAGGAGCTGAGCCGCGCGATCGCGGGCCACCTCGGCGCCGGCCGGTTCCTGCTCGTCCTGGACAACTGCGAGCACCTCATCGACGACGTCGGCGCCCTCATCGGTGCACTGCTCGACCATTGCCCGCACCTGACGGTGTTCGCCACCACTCGCCAACGGCTCGGCCTGCCCGACGAGCGGGTGGTGCATCTGGGCCCGCTCCCCGCCGAACCCGACGGCGTACGCCTCTTCCTCGATCGCGCCCGGTCGGGCGACCCGGACCTGGAGCTCGACCGCCCCGTGGTCGCGGACATCTGCGAACACCTCGACGGGATGCCGTTGGCGATCGAGATCGCTGCGGCACGCGCACCATCGCTGGGTCAGGACGGGCTGCGCGCAGCGATCGGTGATCAGGTCCGCCTCCTGAGGGGTGCCCGAGGCGTTGCGGCACGGCACGAGTCGCTCGACGCGGTCATGGACTGGAGCTACGACCTCCTCGACGAGGAGGAGCGGTCGATGCTGCGCGGGCTGTCCGTGTTCGCGGGCAGCTTCGACCTCGCCGCGGCCGCGTCCGTCGGCGGTGCTCCGGACGACGTGACGGCGGCGGATCTGCTCGGACGCCTCGTCGACCACAGCCTCGTCGTACGAGCCACTTCTGCCGGGAGCACTCGCTGGCGGCTGCTGGAGACCGTCCGGGCTTTCGCGGAGGCCCGGCTCGGCGAGGCGGAGCGGACCGACCTGAACGCGCGTCACCTGACGTGGGCGATCGCGACCTCCACCAGGCTCGAGGAGTCACTCGAGGGCGCATGGGTATCCGACTTCGACGCTGTGGTCGACGACCTGCGGGGGGCCTTGGCCCGGGCCTCCGACGGGCCAGACGCCGCGGCTCGGCGGCTGGCGCGCAGCCTGGCGCACCTCGCGTTCGCCCGCGGTTATCACCGAGAGGCTCGCCAGCACTACCTCGCCGCCGCTCGCCTCACGGCCGATGATCGCGAAGCGTTCGACGACATCCGCACCGGCGCCGACGTCGCCATCGCTGGATCGGACTCGCCCGCCGGGATCGAGCTGCTCATGCTCGCGGCCGAGCGCGTCGGTGGACGTGGGAATGAGGCTGCGGGCGCCTGGGCGTCAGCCGTCGAGACCCAGATCCGTTTCGGTTACGAGTACGGATCCGATGGCATGCCCGAGCAGCGGTCGGAGCTGCTGACGACGGCGCGGCGTGAGGCAGACCCGGACGACCCGGTGGTCCAAGCACTCATCGCCATAGCCCGCGCTTGGCATGAGGGCGGCCTGGTCCGGACCGATCTCGCACAGACTGCGGTGTCAGACGCCCGCGACTCGGGAGATCGGATCGTCACGCTCAGGGCGTTGGACGTGCTGAGCGCGACGCTGATCAACCAAGGTCGCCTGAAGGACGCTCTGGAGGTCGCCGGTGACCGGCTGAGCGTCGTCGGTGATCTACCCCGGCACCTGCCGGCCGCCGCCACCGAGATCTCCGACACCTTCCATGTCGCGATCAACATCGCCGTCTCCACCGGCGAGCTGGAGGTCGCCAGCGATTTCCTCGACCGCGCCGAGGTCGAGGACCCCACGTCGAACCCCTACGTCACCATCCCGCGACGCATCGCGGTCTTCGTGCTGACCGGCCGGTACGCCGAGGCCGTCGAGCAGGGCGACGAGCTGTGGCGGGCCTGGCAGCGCGACGGAACGGATCGCCGCTGGCTGGCACCCGCGTTCAACCTGACGGCTTTGGCGCACGGTCTGTCCGACGACGGCCGGTTCGATCAGTGGCGCGACCGGACCTCGATGGTCGCCATGGCCGACTCCGCACCGACGGACTGGATGACCACGCGCGTGGCGTTCGTGGACGCCAGGACGGCTCTGCACACCGGTGACCTGGGAGCGGCCCGGCAGCTGGTCGAGAACACCTTCGCGACCTCGCCTGACGGGGACGGTCGGTCGGACGCCTACGCCCGGGCCACCGGCGCCGAGCTGGCCGTCGCCGCGGGCCTCGCCGACGCCGAGGAACGAATCAGTGCAGCCGGGCGCTACGCCGAGCAGAACCGATGGGCCGCGGCGACGCTCGCTCGTGCACGCGGCCGCCTGCACGGCAACCGGGAGGAGCTGGAGGCAGCGGCCACGGCGTACGGGCAGATCGGAGCCGAGTTCGAGCGCGCCTACACGCTCGAGCTGATGGGCCAGGAGGGACTCACGTATGCAGGGAAGGACGGTAGATGAGCTCTTGGATGTTGTCGTCGAGCGTCCGGCTCTCGACCAGCTCCAGGTCGAAGTCGGCCGCGCCCTGGAAGATCGAGTCCAACCCGGTCTGACCGGTGATCACCGGGAAGAGCGTCACCTGCACGCGGTCGACGAGGCCCGCGGCCATCAGCGACCGGTTCAGCGACAGGCTGCCGTGCGAGCGCAAGGGCACCTCGGACTCCTCCTTGAGCCGGGCGACGACGTCGACGGCGTCACCGCTCTCCAAGGTCGCGTCCGGCCAGTCGAGGGGCCCCTCCAGCGTCGTCGAGACAACGGTGGTCGGCAGGTTCCTCATCCGGGTGACCCAGGGGTCACGCACGTCTGAGTCCTCGGTGCTCGAGGCCAGCATCTGCGCGAATGCCCGATAGGTGTTGGCCCCGAGGACCAACCGCTGCTCCGCGCCGTACAAGGCGTGGCGGTGGTCGAGCAGCTCGGGCCCCTGCTTGCCCCAGTAGCCGGTCCAGTCCCCGCCGGCGGCGCCGTAGCCGTCGAGGCTGGAGAAGACGTCGAAGGTGTAGGTGGCGGGCATGTCGCTCTCCTCGAGATCGCTGGTTCGGTGTCAGTACAGACCGGAACCAGCGCGGAACTCATCGCGATCGGTCGGCGAGCCTCGTGGCGATCAGGGGGATGGCGATCGTGGCGGCGGTCAGGTGCAGCACGACCAGCGCGGCAGCGGTACCCGCGTCGGCGTCGTTGATGAATGGCGGGACCAGGGAGAGCGCGGTCAGGAACACGGTCACCTGGACGAACCGGGTGCGCGGCAGCCGGCTCCAGCGACGGAGCGCAGCCGCGATTCCGAGGCCGATGACCGCGAAGAAGAGGGTGGCGGTCGCGAAGCCCCACGGCGGGATGGGCTTCTCGCCGGCGACCACGTCGTAGTCGGCGCCGAGCGCCTTCAGCACCGCCGCCGCGAGCATCGTCCCGAGGGCGGCGGCGATCACCGCTGCCAGCCCTGGGAGGAGGAAGCGGCTGCGCTCGGATGCCGAGACGGCGGATGCGATCTGCGTGGTGGTCATGATGCGTCCTTCCGGAGAGGTGGTCGACTTCCTAACGACCACGCTCGCGCCCCAGGTGGGCGCCTGGCATCCGTGCCGAGCACGGGTGCACCACTGAGCGGGCACCGATCGAGATCGGCTCGAACCCCCGGTGATCAGCCCCGCGTGATCGGCACGTCGAGTCGCGCGGCAAGCTCGTCGTGAGCGATGCCGAAGGTCTCCAGCACGACCGCGCCGTCCGGGCCGAGCTCGAACGTCGCCAGGTCGGTGTAGACCCGGGCGACGCAGCCGACCCCGGTGAGGGGGTACGAGCACTCGGGGACCAGCTTCGGCGTGCCGTCCTTGGTGAACAGCGTCATCATCACGTAGACGCTCCTGGCGCCGATGGCGAGATCCATGGCGCCGCCGACAGCGGGGATCGCGTCCGGCTCACCGGTGTGCCAGTTGGCCAGGTCGCCGGTGGCGGAGACCTGGAAGGCGCCGAGCACGCAGACATCGAGGTGGCCGCCACGCATCATCGCGAACGAGTCCGCGTGGTGGAAGTACGCCGCGCCCGGCAGCTCGGTGACCGGCTGCTTGCCGGCGTTGGTGAGGTCGGGGTCGATGTCATCGTCGGTGGCCGCCGGGCCCATGTTGAGCATGCCGTTCTCGGTGTGCAGAACCACCCCGGAGCCGGGTGAGAGGTGGTCAGCAACCAGCGTGGGCTGGCCGATACCGAGGTTGACGTAGGCGCCCTGCGGGATGTCGCGGGCGATCCGCGCCGCGATCTCGTCCTTGGACAGGCTCACACCGCCACCACCCGGTCGACGTAGATGCTCGGTGTCACGACGGCCTCGGGGTCGAGCCCGCCGACCTCGACGACCTCGGCCACCTGCGCCACCACCGTCGTGGCGGCGGTGGCCATCACCGGGCCGAAGTTGCGGGCGGTCTTGCGGTAGACGAGGTTGCCCATCCGGTCGGCCCTGAAGGCGCCGATCAGTGCGACGTCGCCGCGGATCGGGTGCTCCAGGACGAACGTGCGTCCGTCGATCTCTCGCGTCTCCTTGCCCTCGGCAAGCGGCGTGCCGACGCCCGTCGGCGAGTAGAACGCACCGATGCCGGCGCCGGCCGCGCGCATCCGCTCGGCGAGGTTGCCCTGTGGCACCAGCTCGAGCTCGATCTTGCCGTCGCGGTAGAGCCCGTCGAAGACCCAGGAGTCGTGCTGTCGCGGGAACGAGCAGACGACCTTGCGCACCCGACCCTTCGCCAGCAGCGCGGCCAGGCCGGTGTCGCCGTTGCCGGCGTTGTTGGACACGACTGTGAGGTCGGTCGCGCCCTGGTCGATGAGGGCATCGATGAGCACGACCGGCATGCCCGCCATGCCGAACCCACCGACCAGCACCGTCGAGCCGTCCTCGATCCCGGCCACGGCCTCGGCCGCGGTGTCGCAGATGGTCGCGCTCACGAGACGTTCTCCAGCACCACGGCGAGGGCCTGACCCACGCCGATGCAGATCGCGGCCACGCCGTACCGGTCGCCGGACTCGCGCAGGCGCGCGGCGAGGGTGCCGAGGATCCGGCCACCGGACGCGCCGAGCGGGTGGCCGATGGCGATCGCGCCGCCCCTGGCGTTGACGATCTCGGGGTCGACCAATCCTTGACTGAGCCAGGCGTCCACGCAGGCGAGCGACTGTACGGCGAAGGCCTCGTTGAGCTCGACGGCGCTCACGTCCGACCAGCGGATGCCGGCGCGAGCGAGGGCGCGGTCCGCGGCCTCGACGGGGGCGTAGCCGAACATCGGCGGCTCCACCGCCGACACCCCGCGCCCGGCGATGCGGGCGATGGGGCTCGATCCCGAGCGGAGCAGACTCGGAGCCCAGCAGTACGGCGGACGCCCCGTCGTTGAGCGGAGATGCGTTCCCCGCGGTGATGGTGCCGTCCTTCCGGAACACCGGCTTGAGGCCGGCGAGCTTCTCGGTGGTCGAACCGGGTCGGATGCCCTCGTCGCGCGAGATCTCCACCCCGGGCACCGGAACGACGAGGTCGTCGTAGAAGCCGGCGTCCCAGGCGGCGTCGGCGAGCTGGTGGGACCGGGCGGCGAACTCGTCCTGGCGCTCCCGCGAGATCGCGAACTTCTCGCCGAGCAGCTCGTTGGCCTCGCCGAGCGAGACGGTCCACTCCACCGGCATGTTGTCGTTGACCAGTCGCCAGCCGAGGGTGGTCGAGACCGCAGTGACGTCACCCGCAGGGAAGGCCCGCGCCGGCTTCGGCAGCACCCACGGAGCGCGGGTCATCGACTCCACGCCACCGGCGACGACGACGTCGGCGTCGCCGGACTCGATCGTCCGTGAGCCGATGATCGCCGCATCCAGCGAGGAGCCGCACAGCCGGTTCACCGTGGTGGCCGGGACCGACACCGGCAGGCCGGCAAGCAGCACCGCCATCCGGCCGACGTTGCGGTTGTCCTCCCCCGCCTGGTTCGCACAGCCCCACACGACGTCACCGATCGCGGCCGGATCGAGGTCGGGAGCCTTGGCGAGCACGCCCTGGAGGGCGATCGCGGCCAGGTCGTCGGGGCGCACCTCGGCGAGGGCGCCGCCGAACCGGCCGAACGGCGTGCGTACGGCGGCGTACAGGTACGACGTCGTCACGATGACACCTCCTCCAACACCTGCTGGGCGATCCGGAACGCCGTGTTCGCGTCGGGCACCCCGCAGTAGATCGCGCACTGCAGCAGGACCTCCTTGATCTCGTCCACCGTGAGGCCGTTGCGCAGCGCGGCCCGCAGGTGCAGCGCGAGCTCCTCGTGGTGGCCGCGGGCGACCAGCGCGGTGATCGTGATCATCGAGCGACTGCGGCGGTCGAGGCCGGGGCGGGTCCAGATCTCGCCCCAGGCGTAGGTGGTGATCAGCTCCTGGAAGTCGTGCGTGAACTCGGTGATGCCGGCGGTCGCGCGGTCGACGTGCTCGTCGCCGAGCACCTCCCGCCGGACCTTCATCCCTTCGTCGCGGGTCATCGTGCTCCTTCCAGGCAGTGCTCGCGGATCAGCTCGGCAACGGCGGCCGGCGCCTCGGCCGGGGCGAGGTGTGCGACGCCCTCGAGCTCGACCAGCTCTCCGCCGCGGTACGCCGTCCGCGATCGCCGCGAGCAGGGCGACGGGAGCGACGACGTCATGCGTGCCGCCCACGGCCAGCACCGGTGCGTCGATCTCGGAGAGCCGGTCGCGCACGTCGAAGGCCTGCAGCGCCCGGCAGGCCTGCACGTAGCCCACGTCGCTGGTGTCGCGCAGGGCGTGCAGCAGGGCGCTGGCCGTCTCGGGATGCCGGTCCATGAAGCCGGGCCCGAACCAGCGCTCCGCTGAGGCCGGCACCTGACCCGACGTGCCGGAGTCGACCACCTGCCCGATCCGGTCCGCCCACCCGGCCTCGTCGCCGATCCGGGCTCCGGTGCAGAGCAGTACCGCGTTCTGCACCCGGTCGGGTGCATCGAGCAGGAGCTGCAGCCCGACCGCGCCGCCGATCGAGTCGCCGGCGTACGAGAAGGACCCTCCTGGCGCCCCGCGCTCCGCCAGGATCTCGTCGGCCACGGCCAGCACCCCCGCAGCGAGCTCGGCCATCGTGAAGGGCTCGTCACCCACCGTCCGGTTGTGGCCGTGGCCCGGCAGGTCCCACGCCAGTACGTCGAACGAGTCGCCGAGGCGGCGGGCGCAGGCGCCCCACAACGTGGTCGCCGAGGTGCCGAGCGAGGGCCCCAGCACCAGCAGGGGCAGGTCGGCGCGGTGCTCCGCTCCGGACATTCGTACGGCGCTGATGCGCGGCGTCACGCGGTCTCCTCCAGGTGGGTGCGGGCGCGGGCGAGCACGTCGTCGACCAGCGTGCCTGCCGCTCCGAGGTAGTCGCCCGCGGGCTCGTGCCCGGCGAGCTCGGCCATGGTGCGCTGCTCCGCCAGAGCGCCGTCGCGGGCCCCGGCCAGGGTGGCGGCCATCCGGTCGGGGTGCACATGCAGCTCATCGACCAGGTCCGCGGTCTGGGCGCCGGCGACCAGCGTGCGGCGTACCAGCAGGCGGAGCGTGTCCCACTCGACGTGCCAGGCCCCGGCGGCGCGCTCGTCGACCTGCTCGGCCGCGGCGAGGTGCAAGGTGGCGGCGAGCTGCGGGGTGGTCAGGGCGGCGCGGCGTACCAGCGTCGACAGCACGGGGTTGACCTTGTGGGGCATCGTCGACGACCCGCCGCCCACGCCCTCCGTGAGCTCCCCGATCTCGGGACGCGACAGGGTCAGTACGTCGCCCGCGATCCGGCCCCAGGCGTCGGTGCAGGCGACCAGGGCGTCGGCGATCCTGGTGACCGGGCGCCGGGCGGTGTGCCAGGGCGGGACGTCGGCCAGCCCGAGCGCGCGCGCCAACCCGGCCCGAGTCGCAGTCGGGTCGTGGCCGAGCTCGACGACGGCGGCCTGGGTGCCGGCGGCGCCGCCGATCTGCACGGGATACGTCAGCCGGTCGACGTCGTCCCAGGCGTCGAGCACGCCCGCCAGCCAGGTGCCCACCTTGAGCCCGAACGTGGTGGGCACGGCGTGCTGGGTCAGGGTGCGCGCCACCATCGGGGTCTCCCGGTGCGCCCGGGCGAGCTCGGCCAGGCGTCGGACGAGTCGACGCTGCTCGGTGACGATCTCGGCGACCGCGTCGCGCACCATGGTCATCAGTGCGGAGTCGACGACGTCCTGGCTGGTCAGGCCGCGGTGGAGCCAGCGTGCTGCCTCCGGCTGATCTGCCTCCAGCGCGGTGCGCAGGCTCGAGATCACGGCGATGACCGGGTTGCCGCCGGACTCGATGTCGCGTCCCCATCCGCCCTCGAGCCACTCATCGAGGTCCGCGTGCAGGCTCGCGCCCTCTACGCCGAGCACCGCCAGCCAGGCCTCCTCGACATCGACCACCGCCTCGAGGAAGGCGCGCGGCGTGAGGTGGTCACCCGCTCGGTCGTCGCCCGGCCAGAAGAGATCACTCACCACGTCAGTGTCGCGGAAAGGAGAGGAAGACGGTCTCGCCGTCGCCCTGCAGACGGACGTCGAAGACGAAGCCCGCGTCGTCCGCGGTCGCGACCAGGGTCGATCGACGCGCCGCGGGCACCGAGGCGAGCAGGGGGTCGGCGCCGAGCAAAGCGTCGTCACCCGGCAGGTAGACCCGCGTGAACAACCGGTCCAGCAGGCCGCGGGCGAGGACCGTCATCGCGAAGTACGCCGCGGCGCCGGGAACGACGGGTCCCGGCGTCACCGTCGTGAAGGCGTAGCGGCCTTCCCGGTCCGTGGCGGCCCGGCCCCAGCCGGTGAAGCCGGAGTCGTCGCGTCTCAACGACCCCTGCTGCTGCGGGATCACCCCGTCCGTGTCGGGCTGCCACAGCTCGAGCAGCGCGTCGGGCACCGGGTCGCCGGCCCCGTCGAGGACCCGACCGTGCAGCCGGATCGCGTCGGCCCGGCCGGCCGGCACCAGGGTGGGTCCCCCGTCGTACGGCAGCGCGTAGCCGAAGAACGGGCCGACGGTCTGGCCGGGCGTCGGAGCGAGCGTCATCCGTCGTCCTCCGTCCGGGTGCGGTGGCTGCCGGTGAGCACGATGTCCCAGCGGTAGCCGGTGCACCACTCGGGCTGGGTGAGGTCGTGGTCGTAGGTCGCGACCAGCCGCTCGCGGGCCCTCGGGTCGGCGATCGACTGGTAGATCGGGTCGAGCGCGAAGAGCGGGTCGCCGGGGAAGTACATCTGGGTCACCACCCGCTGGGTGAACTCCGTGCCGAACAGCGAGAAGTGGAGGTGCGCCGGCCGCCAGGCGTTGCGGTGGTTCTTCCACGGATACGGCCCGGGCTTGATGGTGGTGAACGAGTAGGTGCCGTCCGCATCGGTCAGGCAGCGGCCCGCGCCGATGAAGTGCGGGTCGATCGGCGACGGGTGCTGGTCGCGCTCGTGGATGTAGCGCCCGCCCGCGTTGGCCTGCCACATCTCCACCAGCTGATGGCGGACCGGGCGACCGTCACCGTCGACCACGCGCCCTGAGACGACCATCCGCTCGCCGATCGGCTCGCCGTTCGGGTGGACCGTGAGGTCGGCCTCGAGCGGGTCGACGTCGCGATGACCGAACGCCGGCGCCCACAGCTCGACGCCTTCGGGGTCCGCGAGGTGCAGGTCCTTGGTGGGGTGGCGGAGCAGGCTGCTCCGGTAGGGCGGGTAGTCGAGGTGGGGCTGCGGCTCCGTGCCGTCCGAGGCCGCCGCGATGTCCGCGATCTCGGCGCTGATCTCGGCCTGAGCCACCAGCTCGTCGACGATGTCGGTCACGTCAGCGACGGTACGACGCCCAGTGGGGTTATCGCTGCGCCTGCCTTTCACTCAGCGGAAGGATCCCCTGGAAGACCCGGAGTGATCGCTGCCACGGTGAGGCCGTCACCCTCTCGGGCAAGGAGCAGTTCCCATGACCAGCCTCCACTCATCGACCGCGGCAGCCACTCGCGGCACCACGCGCCCCGCCGGCTTCTGGCCGGTCCTGCTGTGCTGGGTGGCCGTGGCCCTCGACGGCTTCGACCTCGTCGTCATCGGCGCGGTGATCCCGACCCTGAAGGCCACCGGTGACCTCGGCTTCACCCCCGCGACCCTGACCACGGCCTCCACCATGGGCCTGGTCGGCGTCGGCATCGGCGCGGTCACGATCGGGCCGCTGACCGACCGGTTCGGCCGCCGGATCAGCCTGATCGCGAGCATCGCGGTGTTCTCCGTGCTCACCATCGCGGTCGCGTTCGCGCAGAACGTCACCCAGTTCACCACCCTGCGCTTCCTGGCCGGTCTCGGACTCGGCGCCTGCCTGCCGACCGCGCTCGCGTACATGAGCGAGCACGCCCGTCCGGGCAGGGGTGGCTCGGCGGTGACCCGGATGATGACCGGCTACCACGTCGGCGCCGTGCTCACCGCGCTCCTTGCGCTGTGGCTGATCGACGCCTACGGCTGGGAGTCGATGTTCGTGGTCGGCGGTGTGGCGGGGCTGCTCGTGCTGCCCGTGATGTGGGCGAAGCTGCCCGAGTCGGAGACCTATCTGCAGGCCGTCGCCGACAAGCAGAACGGCACGTCCAGGGTGGCCGCGGTGCGCAGCAGTGAGGTCGTCCGCGGTCGCTACCTGCGGGTGAGCATCGGCCTGTGGGTCGCGTCGTTCATGGGGCTGCTGCTGGTCTACGGCCTCAACATCTGGCTGCCGACGATCATGGGTGAGGCCGGCTACTCCATCAAGGCCGGCACCACCCTGCTGCTCGTCCTCAACATCGGCGCCGTCATCGGCCTGCTCGTGGCCGGCCAGATCTCCGACGCGCGCGGCAACAAGCGGACCGTGCTGCTCTGGTTCGGTCTTGCTGCGGTGTTCCTCGCGGCGCTGTCGATCAAGATCGAGAGCACGCTGCTCGTGTACGCCGCGGTGATGCTGACCGGCATCTTCGTCTTCAGCGCTCAGGTGCTGGTCTACGCGTTCGTCGGTCACCTCTACCCACCGGAGATCCGCGGCACCGCCCTCGGCATGGCCGCCGGTGTCGGCCGGGTCGGCGCGATCGTCGGCCCGTCCATCGGTGGCGCGATGGTGACCGCCGGGATCGCCTATCCGTGGGGCTTCTACTTCTTCGCGGTCGCGGCCCTGCTCGCCGTGGTGGCGCTGGCCACCGTGCCCGCCCACGTGAGGGCCACGGCCCCGGCACGGTGACCGTTCTTCCGGTCAGTGAAACACTGACCGGATGGCCGGCAACCTCTCCACCGCCGGCGCCACCGTCACCAGTCGGGCGCTGGCGCTGGTCGGCGCGTTCGACGAGGAGCACCGGCGGCTCACGTTGACCGAGCTCGCCACCCGCGCCGCGCTCCCGCTGCCGACGGCGCACCGCCTGGTCGCGGAGCTGGTTGCCTGGGGTGCCCTGGCGAAGACGTCGTCCGGCACGTACGTCGTCGGGCGGCGGTTGTGGGACATCGGGCTGCTGGCTCCGGTGCAGGCCGGGCTGGTCGAGACAGCGTCGCCGTTCCTGCACGACCTCTACGGCGCGACGCTGGCCACCGTGCACCTCGCCGTCCGGGACGGCGCCGAAGTGCTCTATCTCGACCGGCTGGGCGGGCACGCGTCGGTCCCGGTCGTCAGCACGGTCGGCTCGCGGTTGCCGATGCACGCCACCGGCGTCGGCAAGGTGCTGCTCGCCCATGCCCCCGCCGACGTACAGGCGGAGGTGCTGGCTGACCTCCCCAGGGTCACGCCGTACACCGTCACCCAGGCGGGCACGCTGCGCCGGCAGCTGTCCCGCGTGGTCCGCGACGGCTACGCCACCACCGTCGAGGAGATGAGCCTCGGCGCCTGCTCCGTCGCGGTGCCGATCCGGCGCGGCCCCGAGGTGGTCGCCGCTCTCGGCATCGTGGTCGCGTCGCTCAAGAAGGACCGGCCGCGGCTGGTCTCCGCGCTGAACGTCGCGGCGCACGGCATCGGTCGGCAGCTTTCCCGGTGATTCCAGTCAGTGGAAGTCGGGGTTGGCGGGGACAGCGTCCGCGACGTTCACTGATCCCATGACCGACCGGCGTGTCCAGGTGGCCATCGTCGGCGCGGGCCCGGCGGGCATGCTGCTGGCTCATCTGCTGGCCGCCGAGGGCATCGAGTCCGCCGTGGTCGAGACACGGTCGGAGGAGTACGTCGCCTCCCGGATCCGGGCCGGGATCCTCGAGCAGTCGACGGTCGACCTGCTGCGGTCCTGCGGCCTCGGCGAACGCCTAGGCCGCGAGGGCGACCAGCACCGCGGCATCCATCTCCAGTGGCCGGAGGAGCGGCACCACCTCGACTTCGTCGACCTGACCGGCCGCTCGGTGTGGGTCTACGGCCAGACCGAGGTGCAGAAGGACCTGGTCGCGGCGCGCACGGCAGCCGGACAGGAGGTCCACTACGAGATCTCCGACACCGCTCTTCACGACCTGACGACCGACCGGCCCTCCGTGACGTTCACCGATGCGTCGGGCGGCAGGGGGCGGATCGAGGCCGACGTCGTGGTCGGCTGCGACGGCTCGTTCGGGCCCAGCCGCCACGCCGTGCCCGAGCCCGAGATGTGGGAGAAGACGTACCCCTACTCGTGGTTCGGGATCCTCGCCGACGTCGCCCCGTCGACCGACGAGCTGATCTACGCCTACCACCCCGACGGCTTCGCGCTGCACTCCATGCGCTCGGCCGAGGTCTCGCGCTTCTACCTGCAGGTTCCCAACCAGACGGACGTCGCCGAGTGGTCCGACGACCGGATCTGGGACGCGCTCGCGACTCGGCTCGGCCACGGCCAGGGCGGCTGGCAGCTGCAACCCGGGCCGATCACCGACAAGAGCGTGCTGCCGATGCGGTCGTTCGTCTGCACCCCGATGCGCCACGGCCGGCTCTTCCTCGCGGGCGACGCCGCCCACATCGTGCCCCCCACCGGTGCCAAGGGACTCAACCTCGCGGTCGCCGACGTCGGCCTGCTGGCCCCGGCCCTGGTCGACCTGCTGCACAAGGACGACCCGCGTCTGGCCGACGCCTACTCGGACACCGCACTCCGCCGGGTCTGGCGATGCACCCACTTCTCCTGGTGGATGACCACGATGCTGCACACCACCGGCGACCCGTTCGAGGAGCAGCTCCGCCTCGCGCAGCTGCGCTGGGTCACGACCAGCGAGGCCGGCGCCACCGGGCTCGCGGAGAACTACGCCGGGCTGCCGATCGGCTTCTGACCGCGCCGGTGTTGCGCCGCGAGCCGCACCGAGGCATTCGTCGCCCCGTAGCCCTGATAGTCACCGCCGCGCTGCACGACCTCCAGGAACACACCGCCGACGGTCTCGGTGTAGAAGTGCGTGAAGTCGCCGTCCGCGTCCCGGTCGTAGAGCACGCCGAGCTCCTGCATCTGCTCGACCACCTCGGCGTCGAGGTCGAAGCGGGCAACCAGGTCGTCGTAGTAGTTGCCCGGGATCGGAAGCGGGCGGAGTCCGCCGGCCCGGGCGGCTCGCGCCGCACCCAGCGCGTCGCCGGACGTGAAGGCCAGGTGCTGAGGGAACCCGCTCGGGTGTTGGGTGGCCTGCGGCGCCACATTGAGCGCCAGGCGCACCGACCCGTCGCGGGTCCGGACGACTTGGCTGCGGACAAGGCCGGATGGCGCCGGAACATCCTGGCTGCTGCTCGGCTCCAGGGCGAGCACGCTGCTGTAGAAGAGCACCGCCTCGTCGAACGAGTACCACGGCTGAGCGAGGTTGACATGGTCGATCCCGGTGATCAGCGGCGCGCTGCCGACCTCCTCCCCACCCTCGAACTCGGCCACCCACGCGGCGTCGCCGTCGGCGGCGGAGGCGAGGAAGACCTCCGTGCCGTCCGGAGCACGGAAGGCCGGCAGATCGACGTCCGGCGCATCGGTACGCCGGAACACGGCCGGTGCGTCGAGCGCCCGGGCGCGTTCCGCGGAGGTCGCAGGATCCACGACCTCGAACCCGACCGCTGCGAGGGTGGGCACCAGGTCGCGCGCCAGCTGCTCGTTGCAGACGACGCGGGCCCGCCCCTGTGTCCACAACCGGACCTGCTTGCTGCGGTGGCGGCCGCGATAGGTGAAGCCCAGCTGACGAAGGAGCACGTCGACGTCTCCTGTGTCCTCGGCCTTGACCTCGACGAAGTCGAAGGCAACCGGCTGGTCGACCTCGGGAAGCGGTACGGGATCTGTAGGCCGGCCGCCGCCTGGGAGGTGCGCCACGCGGTCCGCCAACCAGGTGAGCGACCGCTTGGCCTGCTGAGCGGTGCGCACGACGTCGGTCTGCCGGAAGGTGTCGTTGAACACCTCCAGCGATATCGGGCCGGCATAGCCCGCCTCGAGGCAGTGTCCGACGAACGCCGCGAGGTCGAACGCGCCCTCCCCGGGGAAGAGCCGATGGTGTCGGCTCCACGACAGCACGTCCATCGTGAGGGCCGGCGCGTCCGCCAGCTGGACGAAGAAGATCTTGTCGCCGGCGATCCGCTCGATCGCCGCTGGGTCGTGGCCGCGGGAGAGGATGTGGAAGCTGTCGAGGCAGGTCCCGACGGCGGGGTTGTCGGCGAGCTCGACGATCCGCCAGGCGCGCCGGTAGTCGTCGACGAACCGGCCCCAGGCGAGCGCCTCGTACGCCAGCCGCACGCCGTACGCCGCGGCCTCGTCGCCCAGCCGACGGAGCTGCTCCGCCGACACCTGGTCGTCGTCGATCGTGGCGGTGCCGACATTGCTGCAGACGAGCATGGTGTCCATGCCGAGCCGCTGCATCAGCCCGAACTTCGCTCGCGCGCGTCGTACGACGTGGGCGAACTCCTGCTCGGTGACTCCCTCCGCGTCGCGGAAGGGTTGGTAGAGGTCGAGCGTCAGCCCCAGCCGCCGCGCCAGCGCGGCGATCTCCTCCGGGCTCGCGGGTTCGCCGATCAGGTCCGGCTCGAAGATCTCCACACCGTCGAACCCGGCCTCGGCACAGGCGTGCAGCTTCTCGACCAGGGTGCCGCTCAGGCAGACCGTGGCGATGGAGGTGCGGAACGTCATCAGCTGCCCGTCGCAGGAGCGAGCAGGCGAGCGGGATTGTCCACCAGCATCTGGTGGATGTCGCTCTCGGTCGCGCCGCGTGCCAGCAAACGTGGCACCACACGACGCGGGAGGTTCTCCAGGTTCCAGTGCGGCGCGTGCCGCTCCCGCCACGACGGCGGGGTCACCCGGCTGTAGAACGCCGCGTCGTGGGAGACGACCATCTTCTCCGCGTAGCCGAGGCGGAGCAGCGCGAGCAGGGTGTCGACGCGTGCCTCGTCGGCGAGCACGTGCTCCATGCCGAAGCGGTCCATGCCGATGGTGGCTCCCGCGTCCATCAGCTCGCGCAGGTAGTCCAGGTCCTGGCTGTCGCCGCAGTGCCCGATGACCAGCCGCTCCGGGTCGACACCGCGCTTCCGGAAGTACTGCACCTGGTCTCGGCCGTTCTGCGACGCGGCGTGCGTGTGCGTCGTGATCGGGATGCCCGTCTGCAGGTGTGCCTCCGCGGCGGCGTCCATCACGCGACGTACGTCATCGGTCAGGCCCGGACGATCGGTCACCACCTTGAGCATCGACGCGCGGACGCCGGTGTCGGCGATGCCGGTCTCGATGTCGCGCACGAACATCTCCACCAACGGATCCGGCCCGCCGACCAGGAGCCCCGGACCGTGGGTGTGGAAGTACCCCGGGAGCACGTCGGCGGTGTAGTAGCCGGTCGACGCGAGCAGGCGGACCCGGGTGCGGGCGGCCACCCTCGCCACCCGCCCCACGTCCCTGCCCAGCCCGAGCACGGTCAGATCCACGACTGCCCGGATGCCCAGCCCCCATACGCGTTCCAGCCCGGCGACGGCGGCGTCGATCGCCGCCGGCTCGTCCCACTCGGGGTCGGGAAAGTTGAGGTCCAGCTCGGGGTGCCCCACGAAGATGTGCTCGTGGAGCAGGGTCGGCCCGAGCTCGGCGGCGACGACCGGGCCCGTGACCGTCTGGACCTCTGCTCTCACTCGGCGGTGCCTCGGATCGCCTCGTAGACGCTCAGCTGCTCCTCGTTGAAGTTCTCCGTGAGATAGCTGTCGACCTGGCTGCGGAACGCCTCGACGTCGACGTCGTCGACCACCTCGATGTCGCCGGACTCCGCCCACTCGTCGAGGATCGCCTTCTCGTCCTCCTCGACACACCCGGGCACCTGCTCGACGGCGGTGTCGACCGCAGCCTGCAGTGCCTCCTGCTGCTCTCCGGAGAGCTCGTTCCAGACCTGGCCGATGATGATCAGGTTGGAGTTGGCCTGGTGCGAGGAGAGGCTGATGTAGTCCTGGACCTCCTGCAGGCTGATGGCGTCGATGTTGGTGATCGGGTTCTCCTGACCGTCGACCGTCCCCTGCTGCAGAGCGAGGAAGAGCTCCTCGTAGGCCACCTCCGTCGCGTCGGCCCCGAGCGCGTCGGCGTTCATCAGGAACTGTGGCGAGTTCGGGAACCGCATCCGCAGGCCATCGAGGTCCTCGGGCTCGCGGATCGGCTCGTTGGCGGTGAAGTGGCGCATGCCGGCCGACCAGGCACCCAGGGTGTGCACCCCGGTCTCGTCCTCGAACCCCTGCAGGAGGTCGTCCGATGCTTCGCTCTCGAAGAAGCGGACCAGGTGCTCGCCGTCGTCGAACGCGTACGCCGCGTCCACCACGGCAACCGGCTCGTAGACCGCGCCCAGCGCCGAGGCGCCCTGGATGTCCATGTCGATGTCACCGGAGACGACCGAAGCGATCCGGTCGGCGTCAGCCCCGAGCTGGCTGCCGGAGAAGATCTCCACCTTCACCCCGACATCGGCCTTCTCGACCTCGTCCGCGATGACCTGGGCCCCACACCGGTGCTGCGGCTGGTCCTCGGTGTAGCTGTGGGCCAGCGTGATCTCGACCTCGCCGTCCGCACCTTCTTCGTCGTCGCCGCCGCATGCGGCGAGCGCCACGAGCGGAATGACCGCACACGCGGCCAGTGCCACTCCCTTACGAACTCTGCTAGCTGACATTTCTGGTTCCTTCCTCGGGACGGTCCCCATCTGAGGTCTGGTCCTGCTCGGCGGCGACCATGGCGTCGAAGTCGCGCTTCATCGCGTCGCGATCGGCGGGGTGGCCGGTGATCAGCTCGAACGCGTCCGCCGCCTGGTGCACGGTCATGCCGGCACCGCTGAGGGTGTGACACCCGACCGCTCGGGCCGAGCGGAGCAGGTCGGTCTCGAGCGGGCGGTAGACGATGTCGACGACCCACAGGTGGGCCTGCAGCAGCTCTGGAGCCAACGGCGTGCCGGGGTGGGCGGCCATGCCGACCGGGGTCGCGTTCACGAGTCCGGGCGCATCGTCCAGCGCCTCCGGCAGGTCCGCCGCGGCAACGGCGCGGATGTCGACGTCGGCACCGGCTGCGGTCACCGAGCGGACCAGTGCGTCGGCCTGCCCTTCGTCGGGGTCGTGGACCAGAACCCGGTGGGCACCCAGGCGCACCAGCGCATGCGCGACCGCCGTGCCCGCGCCGCCCGCCCCCAGGATCGCCAGCCCGTCGAGGTCTGCGTCCGGCAGCCCCGTCGTGAACGCCCGGCCGAAGCCGGAGACGTCGGTGTTGTGCCCGACCGTCGCGCCACCGTCGGTGAAGAGCACCGTGTTGAGCGCGCCGATCGCCGCCACGTCGCCGCTGACCTCGTCGACCAGCGAAGTCATCGTCTGCTTGAGCGGATGGGTGACGTTGAGCCCGTCGAAGCCGAGCTCCGCGGCCGCCGCGAGCAGCCCCCGGAGGTGGGCCTCCGAGAGTCGGTCATCGGGGAGGTCGATGCTCTTGTACACGTACCGGAGGCCCTGCCGCTGCGCCTCCCGCTCATGCAGCTCAGGAGTCAGGGAGGGCTTGACGCCCTGCCCCACCAGGCCTGCAAGGATCGAGCGCCGCGGGGCGTTCACAGGCCCAGCTTCTCGGGGAGGTACAGGATGGCGTCCGGCCAGAAGATGATGCCGAAGCAGAGCAGCGTCAGCGGCACCATGAACGGCAGCGAGCCCCAGAAGACCTCGGACATGGTTGCCTTGGCGATGGCCTGCAGGACGAAGATCACCGTGCCCACCGGCGGGGTGAGCAGGCCGATCATCTGGGAGATGATCATCAGCACTCCGAGCGCGATCGGGTCCACGCCGTACGTCAGGCTGATCGGCAGGAGGATCGGCACGGTGAGGGTCAGCACGGCGATGGCATCCAGGGCAGTGCCAAGCACCATGGAGAGCGCGAAGACCAGGAGCATGAACACCGTGTCGCTGGTCGTCAGACCCAGCACCAGCTCGGAGATCTCCTGAGGCACCCGCTCCCTGGCGAACACGTAGCCCAGCAGGTTCGCGGAGGCGACGATCAGCATGATGCTGGCGGTCGTCACCACGGTCTCCGTGAGCACCTTGGGCAGATCGCGCAGGCGCAGCGTCCGGTAGGCGAAGCCCAGCAGCGCCATGTACGCCGCGCCGACGGCCGCCGCCTCGGTGGGCGTGAAGTACCCACCCAGGATGCCGCCGAGGATCACCACCGGCGCACCCATCGGCGCGATCACGCGCAGGCCGGTGGTCCGGACCCGTGCCCAGCTGAAATCGGTGCGCTGGATGTTGTCGTCCTTGCGCACCAGGATGAACACGACGATGCACAGCCCCACGGCCATCAGCAGCGCCGGCACCACCGACGCGGCGAAGAGCGCGCCGGTCGAGACGGCGGCGAGGCCGGCGTAGATCACCGCCGGGATGCTCGGCGGCATCACCGGAGCGATCAGCGCCGCCGAGCCGGTCACGCCCAGGGCGAACTTCTTGGAGTATCCGTTGCGCAGCATCGCCGGGATCTGCAGCTTGCCCAGTGCGGCCGCATCGGCGACCGCGGAACCACTCATCCACGAGAACCCGACACTGACGCCGACGCTCACGTAGCCGAGGTTTCCGCGGACCCGGCCGAGCACGGCCAGCGCGAAGTCGAAGAGGCGGTCGGCGATGCCGGCATGGTTGGCCAGGCTGCCCAGCAGGATGAAGAGGGGTACGGCGAGCAACGGGAAGCTGGCGGTGGCATTGGCCACGAGTCGCAGGGCGAGCCCGACGGACTGGTCGTTGCTGAGCAGGTAGGCCAGCGACGGGCCGAAGAACGCGAACGCGATCGGGACCCGGATCACCAAGAGCCCGGTGATGAGCAGGCAGAGCACCAGGAGGCTCACAGTGTGGTCACCTCCGGCAGCTCGTCCTCATCCGGCTCGGGGACGCCCACCAGGGCGTACTGCAGCGCCGCGATCGTGGCTCTGACCGCGGTGCTGACGAACCCGATCATCGAGATGCCGTAGAGCCACGACATGGGCATCCGCAGCGCCGGGGACTTGAGGATCCCCTGGGTCTGGACGAGCTCCCAGGCCTCCGCGGTCAGCGCGACGCCGACGGCGGCGACGATCAGGCACGAGATCACCCGCACCACCCGCCGGAGCAGTGGGCTCCGCACCGTGTCGATCATCTCGATGGAGATGTGGGAGTCGCTGCTCACCAGGACGCCGGCGACGACGAAGGTGAGCCAGACCAGGGAGAACCTGGCCAGCTCGCCCGTCCAGGGATAGCCGTCGATGGGCAGGTACCGCTGGGCGGCTTGCAGGAGCACCAGGAAGAAGATGAGCAGCAACGCCCCGACGCCGATCGCGAGCTCGATCCCGGTGACCACCTTGGTGAGCCACGCCAGCCAGGTCGGAGGCTCCGTGAAGAGCGCCCGGAGGCGGTCCAGGAGCCTGCGCTCACTGGGTGTGTCTGGCGTCACAACACGCGAACCTAGGGACCCTGGCAAGGGAACGGCAAGGGGTTGCCATGGGTTGCCAACTCGGGTTGAGTGAGCGGGTGTCCGGGCCGACCATCTACGACGTCGCCGCGGCAGCCGGCGTGGCCACCTCGACCGTGTCGCGTGCGTTCTCCAGCCCCACGCGGGTCAACGCCAAGACCCGGGAGCGGGTGCTGGCCGTGGCCGCGGAGCTCGGCTACCAGCCCAACCCGCACGCCCGCGCGCTCCTGTCGGGCCGCCATCACACGGTCGCGATGGTGGTCTCCGACATCACCAACCCGCACTACTTCGAGCTGATCCGCGGCGCCGAGATGCGCGCGCGGGCATCGGAGTACACGCTGGTGCTCGTCAACGCCGAGGAGTCTCCGCGCATCGAGTACGACCAGATCCAGCGCCTGGTCTCCTCGGTCGACGGTTTCGTCCTCGCCGCCAGCCGGCTGCCCGACGAGAACCTCCGGCAGATCGCAGCCCAGCGGCCCGTCGTACTGATGAGCCGCGAGCTCTCGGGACTGGCCAGCGTGGTCCTCGACCACGAGCAGGGATGTCGGCAGATCGTGGAGCACCTCGCCTCCCTGGGACACCGCGAGCTGACGTATCTGGCGGGTCCGGCGAACTCGTGGATGGCCAACACCCGGTGGTCGGCGCTGCGCACCGCGGCAGACGATCTCGGCCTGGCGGCTCGTCGTATCGGCCCCTTCACGCCGAAGGTGTCACAGGGTGGCGCAGCGGCGGACGGCGCTCTCAACGCGGGCTCCTCGGCGATCGTCGCGCACAACGACCTGTTGGCCATCGGTGTCGTGCAACGCCTCGCGCAGCGCTCGGTGCGAGTGCCGGACGACGTGAGCGTGGTGGGGTTCGACGACATCTTCGCCGCCACCCTGTGCACCCCTACCCTCACCACGCTCGGCGGCGCCCATGCCGACGTCGGCCGCAGCGCGGTGGACATCCTGCTCGGCGCCGTCGGACCTTCGCGGGCTCAGGAGCTCCCACTTCCCCAAGTGGTTCTCCCCACTGAGCTCGTGCTTCGCGAATCGACCGGACACCCGGCGTCGCCGCGCAGCGGGTGAGCGGTCCGCGTGCTTGGCTACGACCCATGATCACCTGCGTCGTCGACTACACGATCGACCCTGCCGAGATCGCCGCCTTCGAGGCGTTCGCCCGCCGATGGATCGAGCTGGTCAACCAGCACGGTGGCCAGCACCACGGGTACTTCCTGCCGGCGGAAGGGGCAAGCGACAAGGCCCTCGCATTGTTCACGTTCCCGAGCCTGGCGGCCTATGAGGAGTACCGCGGCCGCTTCGGTGTCGACCCCGACTTCATCGCTGCCGACAAGATCCGGGATGACAGCAACTGCGTGGTTCGCTACGAGCGGACGTTCATGCGGCCGTTGCTGCCTGAAGACCTCGGTGGGCCGTAGCGGACGCGGCCGACCTTCCACCAACCGGCGACAGAGGTGTGACGCTGGGGTCGCGAGGCGCGTCGATAGGGGTGACGCCAGCCAAGGAGTGACACGTTGACGGAACGCCGGGACCGGGACGAGGAGTTCGAGAGGTTCGCGCTCGCGCGGACCCCGCAGCTCTATCGCTCGGCCTGGCTGCTGTGCGGTGACGCGCATCAGGCGGAGGACCTGGTCCAGGAGACCCTGGCCAAGGTCTTCGTCCGGTGGCGCCGACCGTTCGGCCGCCCGATCGACAACCCCGCGGCGTACGCGCAGACAGCGCTGACGCGCACGTTCCTGAGCGCACGCCGCAAGCGCAGCAGCGGGGAGATCCCGTACGCCGACCTGCCGGATGCCGTGACCGGCGACCCAGGAGAGGCCAGCGATACCCGGCTCTCGCTGATGAGGTCGCTGGCGACACTTGCGCCGGCCGATCGGACGGTGCTGGTGCTGCGCTACCTCGAGGACCTCAGCGTCGACGAGGTGGCCGACCGCATGGGGGTCTCGCCGGGGGCGGTCCGCAACCGCAGCATGCGGGCTCTGGACCGGGTCCGCGACGTCGTCGACGCCTCACTCCTCTCCACGCCCCGCGAGGGCGGCAGAAAGGAATGAGCATGTCTCACGAGATGCACGATCAAGAGCATCGGTTGGCCACGCTGCTTCGCGAGTCCACCGCAGAGCTCACGCCCGACGTGGTCGGTCTGGTCGAGGGCGGCACCGCTCGAGGCCAAGGGCTGCGCCGACGCCGGCGTGTGGGTACGGCGCTCGCCGCGGTCGCCGTCGTCGGCGTCATCGGTGTCGCGGCGAGCGTCGGTCCGGGCCTCCTCGACGACGGCTCGTCGCAGGGCACCGAGGGTCAGGTCACCGACCCCGGCAAGCCCGACCCGGTCAAGCCACCGCAGAAGGAGACGCCACCCCCTACCCGCAAGCTGGCGGTCAAGGCGGATCGGATCCCCGCGATCGTCGCCGAGCTGTACCCAGGAGAGATCGCACCGGCGTCCGCCCGCACGGGTCGCATCATCGACGACGGACCGACCGCGCAGATCGCGCACTTCCGATGGAACGGCTTCCTCACCAGCGTCGGCGCGATGACCGGTGGGTCGACCGCTAGGGAGGCCTGCGGCAATCTGTCGCCGGGCTCGACGTGTACCCAGCTCCCGGACGGGTCGACCCTCCTGCGGTGGTCCGAAACCGGGCCCGCCGTCGACGGTGCGGTGTCCGGTCAAGGTGCCTCGTTGTTCACCGACGACGGGTGGGAGGTCTTTGCGATCTCCTACAACGCGGCCGACGGCAAGGACTCACCGGTGCTCGCCGACGACCCACCGCTCACCCTCGCGCAGCTCGAGCAGATCGTGCGCGACGACGCCTGGTTCGAGTAGCCCACTCAGGCTGGGCGCCGTCCGTAGATCTCGCTGTGGACGACCTCCCGGTCCCAGCCCGATCGGGGCTGGGCGTGCAGGCGCCGGTAGTGCTCGGCGATGTCATCGGGGTCGAAGGCCGTGCCCGGAGCGACCTGGCCATCCACGGTCACCGTGGCGACGTGAACGCCCGCGGGTGCGTACTGGGCGTCGAGCGCCTCCACCAGCGCTCGCACGCCCGCCTTGCCCAACGACAGGCTGAGGAAGGCCGGTACCGCCTCGGGCATGCCCCCGGTGATCAGGAAGGTCCCGTGCCCCCGAGCGGCCATCTTGGGCAGGGTCGTGGCCGCGCTCGTGATCGCGCCCACCACGTTGACCGCATACGCCTGAAGGTGGCCCTGCACGTCCAGGTCGCCGAGAGCGTCCCGCTGGATGATGGCCGCGTTGTACACCAGCACGTCGGGGACGCCGTACCTGTCGTCGAACCCGGCAAGGGCTGCACCCAGCCGGTCCGGGTCGGTCGCGTCCGCCGTTGCCCGGTACGTCGGGGCGTCGGGGTCGGGCAGTGCCCGCTGTACCGCCTCGAGGGTCGCCTCCGACCTGGCGATCAAGCCGATCGGCAACCCATCGCGGGCGAAGGCCCGCGCCACGGACGTCCCGATGCCCGGGCCGACCCCGATTACTAGTGCTCCTGACACTGTGCTGCTCCCCTTTCGGTCGTGTGCGTGGCGTCGTCCAGCGCGACGCAGGCTGGCTGTGCTCTCAGCAACCCGCGGCTTCCGGACGGGATTCCCCGTCGCCGCGAATTGGATGGACGGATCATCACGCCCGGCCTAGGGAGCGGCGTAGGTTTCGGACGTGATCGAAGGACCAGCCGGGCCGGAGGCCTTCACGCCCTCGCTCGACCCAACCGTCGTACAGGATCTGGTCCGACGCCTGCATGAGTCGGAGTCGAGACTCTCCGCACGGCCACCGCTGGCCGACTGGTCCGCGGGCACCCCCGCCGGCTTCGCACGCGACCTGACCCGTCAATGGGCCACCGAGTTCGACTTCGACGCCTATCGAGCCGACCTTCAGGCACTCCCCCACTTTCAGTTGACGATCGACGGGGCCCGGACGCACTTCCTGCACGCACGGAGCCCACATCCCCAGGCCAGGCCGATCATCGTCACCCATGGATGGCCGAGCTCGTTCCTGGAGATCGTTCCCCTGCTCGACCGCCTCACCCGGCCCGAGAAGTACGACGGGGAGGCGAGCGACGCATTTCACGTGGTCGTCCCATCGATGCCCGGCTTCGCCTACTCAGACGCACTCGAGCCCATCGACCGGATGACGGCCGCTTCGATCGCAGACCGATGGCGGATCCTGATGACGCGACTCGGGTACGACTCGTTCTTCGCGTCGGGGAGCGACATCGGCGCCCGGGTGACGGCCTGGCTGGCGGTCCGGCACCCCGACGCGGTTCGTGGCGCCCACATGGACACCAACGCGCTGAGCGAGGTTCCCACCCCCGGTGTTCACGGCGCAGCCTTGACGCACGAGGAGCAGGAGTGGCTCGATGAGATGGAACGGTGGTCAGCCACAGACGGGGCGTACCACCAGATACAGGGCACCAAGCCGCTGACCGTCGCCCTCGCGGTCGCCGACTCGCCGCTGGCGGTCCTGGGTTGGGTCGTCGAGAAGTGGCACGCATGGAGCACCTTGGACCTCACGACTCCCTCGGCGAGGAAGGTCCTGCTCACGCTGCTGACGTTGTACTGGACCACGAACTCTCTCGGCTCGTCCGTGCTGCACTACTACGCGCACGACCTGCCGCCCGGCCCTCGTCCCTTGTTGACGCCCGACTCCGCCCCCATCTCGTTGTACGGCAGCGAGGCAGAGATCGGCGGCGTTCCACCCGAGTCCCTGGCGCATCGGCAGTTCCACGAGCCTCGTTGGACCGTCCTGCCTCGCGGCGGCCACTTCATGGCGATCGAGGAGCCAGACCTGCTGGCCGCCGATATCCGCGCCTTCGCCGGGAGCCTGTGAGACCGACCACCGGCGGTTCTCAGGCCTGGTAGTCGGCGTCCGTGACGTGCTCGAGCCACGTGGTGGTGGTGGCCGGGTCGTCGGCGTTGTCCAGCATGGCCAGGTGCTCCATGAACGAGTCGGGCGCGGCGCCGTGCCAGTGCTCCTCTCCCGGCGGGCAGTAGACGGTCGGGCCGGCGTGCCAGCTCGACCTTCTCACTGCCGCGAGACTGCACCCAGGCAACCCCTGGGTGATGTGCAAGGTCTGACCGCGGGCGTGGGAGTGCCAGGCGGTGCGGGCGCCGGGTGCGAACCGCACCTTGGCCACGATCATCCGCTGACCCGTTCTCGCGCGTCGACGCGATGCGGGTCCAACCAGACGTCGCCGGTGAACTGCTCGGGTGGGTTCTTGGTCGTCGGCGTGCGCGGGTCGATGCCTGCATGTGCAGCCTCCTCAGGCTTCGGGGATCTCGCGGCCGAAGGTCTCGCGGGTGATCTGCTCGGGTTCCGGACCGCCGCGGACGCCGGTGTCGAGGGCGTCGATGGCGGCGAGCTGGTCGGTGGTGAGCTCGAAGTCGAAGATGTCGAGGTTCTCCGCGATCCGCGACGGGGTGACCGACTTCGGGATGGCCTGACGGCCCTGCTGCAGGTGCCACCGCAGCATCACCTGCGCCGGCGTCTTGCCGTACGCCGTGGCGATCTCGTTGATCGTCGGGTCCTCGAGAGTGCTTCCGTGCGCGCCGTCGCGGTAGAAGGTGATCCCGCCGATCGGCGACCAGGCCTGGGTGAGGATGCCGTGCTCGTTGTTGACCTCGAGCAGCTGCGACTGGCGGAAGTAGGGGTGCACCTCGATCTGGTTGACCGCCGGGACCACCTCGGTCTCGGCCAGCAGCCGCGAAAGGTGGTCGGGCATGAAGTTGCTGACCCCGATCGCGCGGACCTTGCCGTCGGCCAGGAGCCTCTCCAGCGCCCGGTAGGCACCGATCGTGAGCTCGAACTCACCGGGCAGCGCCTGGTGCAGGATCAGCAGGTCGATCGTGTCGATCCCGAGCTTGCCGGCGCTCTTGTCGAAGGCGTGCAGCGACTCGTCGTAGCCGTAGTCGCTGATCCACAGCTTGGTCTCGACGAAGATCTCCGAGCGGTCGATCCCGGAGCGACGGAGCCCCTCGCCGACCTCCCGCTCGTTGAGGTACGCAGCGGCGGTGTCGATGTGGCGGTAGCCGGTGGCCAGCGCCGTCTCGACGGCCGTCACCGTCTCGTCCGGCGGCGTCTGGAAGACGCCGTACCCGAGGGCCGGCATCTCGACGCCGTTGTTCAGCGTGCGCAGGGGAGCGTGGACGTGCTCATGGCTGGATCATCACCTTCAGTGCGGTGCGCTCGTCCATCGCCTGGTAGCCCTTCGGGGTGTCGTCCAGGGCCGACGGTGCTGGTCGAAGACCTTGCCCGGCTGCACGGTGCCGTCGAGGACGCCCGGCAGCAGCTGCTCGATGTACGCACGGGCCGGGGCTGGGCCGCCGGTGAGGGTGACGTTGGGGCCGAAGAGGCTGCCGAAACCGACCGGCGCCTCCTCGTACTGCGGGACGCCGACCCGGCTGATCACGCCGCCGGGCCGGACGATCGCCGATCGCCTGCTCGTAGGCCGGCAGGTGGCCGACGGCCTCGAGGACGATCTGGCTGCCGCCGCCGGTGAGGTCGCGGACCTTGGCGATGCCCTCCTCGCCGCGCTCGGCGACGACGTCGGTGGCGCCGAACTCGCGGCCGAGGTCGGTGCGGACTCTGGTGACGACCCATCAGCACGATCCGCTCCGCGCCGAGCTGCATGGCCGACAGCACGGCCAGAAGACCGACCGCGCCGTCGCCGATGACGGTGACGGTGCTGCCCTCGGACACACCGCCGCGAAGGGCTGCGTGCCAGCCGGTGCCGTAGACGTCGGACAGGGTGAGCAGGCCGGCCAGCCGGTCGTCGTCGGTGCCGGCGTCGACACCGGGCACCTTGACCAGCGTGCCGTCGGCGAGCGGGACGCGGACGGCCTCGGCCTGGCCACCGGCGGTACCGATGCCCGGGTCGTTCCAGAACCCGCCGTTGACAGCAGGAGGTCTGGAGGCCGGCGCGGCAGAACTCGCAGGTGGCCGTCAGGAGACCGCGAACGGGGCGATCACGAAGTCGCCCGCGCTCAGCGTGGTGACCTCGGCACCGGTCTCCTCGACGACGCCGATGAACTCGTGGCCCATCGAGCGTGCCGCCCGGCGTCGGCCGGCATCGAGTGGTACGGGTGCAGGTCGCTGCCGCAGACACAGGCGCGCACCACGCGCACCAGGGCGTCGGTCGGCTGCTGGAGGGACGGGTCGGCGGACTTCGATGACGCGGACGTCGCCCGCGCCGTACATGAAGGTGGCTCGCATGTCTGACAGTCAACGTCGGTCGAGCCGCTCGCCGGGGAGTGCCTGTCGTGACCGGGTACTGACAGTGCCTCCTTCGCGGCTGGACGACGTGCCTACGGTGGACTGCATGGGCACGCATGGACCTGCGCGCCGAGATCCGCGACTTCCTCAGCAGTCGCCGGCGCGCCCGCATCACGCCCGAGCAGGCAGGCCTGCCGGCCTACGGCGGCAACCGCCGCGTGAAGGGCCTGCGGCGCGAGGAGGTCGCCATGCTGGCCGGCGTCTCGGTCGACTACTACGTCCGCATGGAGCGCGGCAACCTCGCCGGCGCCTCCGAGGGCGTGCTCGAGGCCCTGGCCGACGCGCTCCAGCTCGACGAGGCCGAGCGCGACCCACCTGTTCGCCCTGGCCAGGAGAGCGGCGCGCGCGGCAACCGCCGGACCCGCACGGCCCCCGCCAGCGTCCGGCCCGCGATCCAGCAGGTGCTCGACGCCATGACCGACGCCCCCGCGTGGGTGCGCAACGGCCGGCACGACATCCTGGCGATGAACCAGCTTGCCCGGGCGCTCTACTCCCCCGTGCTCGCCGACCCCCGCCGCCCGGCCAACACCACGCGCTTCGTCTACCTCGACCCGGCGGCCGAGGAGTTCTTCGTCGACTACCGACCGGATCGCCAACGACTCCGCCGCCATGCTCCGCCTCGAGGCCGGCCGCAACCCGCACGACAAGGCGCTGATCGAGCTGGTCGGTGAGCTGTCCACCCGGTCCGAGCTGTTCCGCAAGCGGTGGGCGTCCCAGGACGTGCAGTTCCACCGGAGCGGCCAGAAGCGGCTTCGCCATCCCGTCGTCGGACAGCTCGACCTCAACTTCGAGTCGATGGAACTCTCCTCCGAACCCGGACTCCAGCTCAACGTCTACACCGCGCCGGCCGAGCAGCCCCACGGCCGACGCGCTCAAGCTCCTCGCCTCGTGGGCCGCCTCCCAGGACGACCTGCCGACCGAGGCGGTTCCGGTGACCGGGAAGATGCGTCCTCGTCGATGACCGACGCCGCGCGCAGCACCCGCCCGTCGGAACCGCACGGGCCGGAGACAAGCAGGCCGTAGCCGGCCGACCGCCCACGACCGCTTGGCAGGCTCACTCCCGGCATCCCGAGGTAGCTCAGCACCATCGTGGTCGCGAGGGTGCTGGCGTTGAGCCGGTCGAAGGCCGCCGCGGACGTCGTGACCTCGCGGATGGTCGGAGGGCCGTGCCGGACGGTCGGACACACGAGCAGAGCGCCATCCAGCTCACGGGTGACTCGCGAGCGAAGCGTCGACATCTGGCTCCGGACGACCCCGACCGATCCCACCCGCGATGCGGCGGCTCGCAGCCGGCGGGCGATGGCAGGGTCCAGGCCACGCGGGTCGTCCAGAAGACGGCCGTACCTCTCGTGGGCGTCCGCCGCCACGATCGTGCCGTGCTCGCCCATCAGGTCCTGCGCCAGCCGCAGTGCGGGCACGGGGCGTCGCTCCACGGACACCCCGTCCAAATGCTCGAGCCGGCGGACCTCGTCCTCAAACCAGCCGAGCACGTCCGGTTCACAGCCCTCCACGACCGCATCGCCCTCGGGCACGACCAGCCGCACGCCTCCGCCATCCGCCGAGGGAGGCACTCCGAGCGCGTTGGCCAGGAGACGCAGATCGGCGGTGGTCCGGGCCAGGATCCCTACGCTGTCCAAGGTCGGGGACAGGGTCCGGATCCCGCCGCGCGGGATGCCTTGGTCGGAGGCCTTGTAGCCGACGACGCCGCAGAACGCGGCCGGCACCCGCACCGAGCCGGACGTGTCCGTGCCCAGGGCCAGCGGCACCAGCCCCATGGCCACCGCGGCGGCCGAGCCCGACGACGAACCGCCGGTGACCAGCGGCTCGTCCGTGGAGAGCGGGTTCACGGGCGATCCGAAGTGCTCGTTCGTGCCGAGTCCGGAGAAGGCCAGCTCACTCAGGTTGGTCTTCCCGACCACCACCAGCCCGTGGTCGCGCACACGTCGCACGACGGCCGCGTCCCGCTCCACAGGACCGGCGGAGGCATCGACGACGGACCCGTTGGTCGTGGGCGCCCCCGCGACGTCGATGTTGTCCTTCACCGCGATCCGGACGCCGTCCAAGGGGCCGAGAGGCCGGCCGGCGCGGTGCCGCGCACGGGACGCGGCACTCGCCCGGTCCTCCTCATCCGGCAGCAGCCGGATGAAGACGGAGTCCGGAACGCGATGGTCGGTCACGCCGCCGGCTCGGCCATGGCCTTCGCGAGTGACGCACCGGCCCGCGCCGCAGCGCGGCGGCTCAGCACCAGGTACAGCCCGCCCGCGACGAGGCCACCCGCCAGCCAGGAGAGATCGGTGTTGTTGAGCGTCCGGGCGATCGGGCCCTGCATGGCCGGCACCAGGCCGTACTGACAGCTCCAGCCCGCCAGGATGCCCAGCGCCAGGCTGACCAGTCCGGACCGGTTGACGGAGCCGTACGGCGAGTCCTCCGCCGGCCGGTAGAGGCTGGCCACATCGAGCCGACCGCCGCGGACCACGAAGAAGTCGACCAGCACGACCGCGGCCCACGGGCTGATCCACACCAGGATGGAGACCATCCAGAGGTCGAAGGCGTGGGCGAAGCTGTCGGCGTTGACGAAGATGGCCAGCACGAGCGATGCGACGGCTCCGGCGAGCAGGGTGATCTTCCAGCGCGCGGCAGTGATGCCGATGGAGAGCACGGCGAGCGAGCACGAGTAGAGGTTCAGGATGTTCGTGGCGATGGGGCCGTGCATGATCAGCAGCAGGACCGGCAGGGCCAGCGCACCGAAGGTGCCGATCACGAGGGCCGAGGGGTCGCCGCCGTTGCCGGCGCTGGCCAGACAGGCGCCCAGCACCGCCAGCCACACCGTCGGGACGTACATGCCGGCCGCCGCGGCCCAGAACACCGACTTCTCCGAGGCGTCGGTCTTGACGAAGCGGCTGTAGTCGGCGGAGTACGGGATCCAGGTGATGCCCCAGCCCACCCCGATGGCGGTGAGGAGCTGGGTGATCGCGGTGACCTTGTCCGCGGTCGTGGTCGCCTCGCCGCTCGTCCAGTCGAGGCCGACCTGCGACAGCGCGACCACCGTCATCACGGCCATCACCACCGCGGTGGCCGGGACGGTGTACTTCTCGAACGTGCGGATCGCGTAGAACCCGTACAGCGCCAGCCCGAGCTGCGCGAGCATGATCACCGCGGCCACGACGTACCGCAGCGCGGTGCCGCCCTCGATGCCCAGCTCCCCCAGCACGCCGATGGCCAGGTCGAGGACGACCCACGTGTTGACGCCCACCCAGGCCATGGTCAGCAGGCACTGGATGACCCCGGGTACGACGCTGCCGCGCCGCCCGAACGGCGCCCGGCCGAGCACCATCTGGTTGACGGCAGTGCGGTGCCCGATCACGTTGAACAGCCCGAAGAGGGCGCATCCGAAGACGTTGCCGACGGCGACCACGATGACGGTCTCCAGCAGGCTGAGCCCGAGCACGATGCCGAGCGCCCCCAGGACCCAGTTGATCGGCGCCAGGTTGGCGCCGAACCAGATCCAGAACTGCTCGGCCGGGGTCGAGTCGCGCGACTCGGTGGGAATGGGTTCGATCCCGTGGGCGTCGAAGGGCACGGCGTCGGTCTCTCGGGTCGGGGCCGTGGGCGTTGCGGTCATGGTTCCTCCTGGGTGTGATCGACGCCACTGAAGCAGCGGAAGCTCCGCGAAGTCAGTGGAGATGTCGACAGGCCCTGCCACTCCTGGGTGGATAATCGTCCGCATGCTGACCCTGGCTCGCCTGCTCGAGCAGCCCGAGCTGGAGCTCACCCTTCTCGTCGCCGGCGACGGCGCCGATCAGGAGCTGCTGTGGCTCCACAACACCGAGCTGCCCGACCCCTCTCCCTATCTCCGGCCGGGTGAGCTGGTGCTGACCAACGGCATGTGGGCCGACGAGGCCAACGCCGACTCGTTCGTCGATGCCGTGGCTCGCGCGGAGGGAGCGGGCATCGTCTACGGCCTGCGCGAGGAGGCGCCGACCACGCCCGCGGCCCTCGTCGAGGCGTGTCGACGTACGGGGCTCGCGCTCGCCGAGATCTCGGTGGCCGTGCCCTTCACAGCGGTCACCCGGGCGGCCGCCTCCATCCTCGCGGAGTCGCGGGTGCGCGACCTGGCCGGCACGATCCGCCGCAGTGGCGCGCTGGCCTCGGCCGTGTCCCGCGGCACGGGCGCCAGCGGGGTGCTCCAGGTGGTCCGCCGCGACCACGACCTGCCCCTGGCGGTGATCGACCGGACCGGGCGCCAGCTCGCGGTGGCAGGAGCCGACCTCGACGCAGAGCAGCGGCGCGAGGTGGCCCGCGCGCTCGCCAGACGACCCCCACCCCTGGAGCTCGAGCTCGACGGCGTGACCGTCTCGCTGTTCCTGGTCGCGGCCGTCGGCGATATCGATGCGGCGCTGGTGTGCCTCCGGCCCTACCGGGAGCTCTCCCCTGCCGAGCTCGACTCGCTCCAGCAGGCCTGCAACTACCTGAGCCTCGAGGTGGCGAAGCAGCAAGCGGTGCACGCCATCGAGCAGCGGTTCGCCGGCGAGGTGCTCGACATGGTGCAGGCCGGACCGCACCGCGAGGGTGACGTCGCCCAGCGGCTCCGTGCTTTCGGCGTCGACCCGACGGGACAGATCGCCGTCCTCGCCGTGGCGGTCGCCGACGCTCCTGCCGACGAGAGCGTCGACATGACCGAGGCCATCAACGGCTTCCTGGTCGACCGCAGCCTGGCCGCGCTGGTCACCTCAGGCACGCGGGAGACCATCGCTCTCGTCTCGTGGCCGCAGTCGCTCGGCCGATCCCTCCGCTCGCTGGCCGAGGACCTGCAACGGCACGTCGACCGCGGCGTTGACGACGCCCGCGTCCTCGTCGGCATCGGCGGCATCAGCGACGGGTCCGCGGGGCTGCGTGACGTGCTGGTGCAGGCCCGCGAGACCTGCCGCGCGATGCAGCACCAGCGCAGCGGGCCGGAGATCCAGGCGTTCTCGGACCTCAACAACCACCGCCTGCTCCTCGGCATGCTCGGCGACGACACGCTCTCCCGGTTCTCCGACGGCGTTCTCGGTGCCCTCCGGGAGCACGACCGCCGGCGTGGCGGTGACCTGGAACCGACGCTGCGGGCCTTCCTCGAGCTCGACGGCAGCTACGCCGAGACCGCGACCCACCTCCACGTGCACGTCAACACGCTGCGCCAGCGACTCGCGAAGATCACCGAGCTCACCCGACGCGACCCGCGGCGTACCAACGACCGGGTCGACCTGGTCCTGGCGCTCGAGGCCGACGCGCTTCGCTAGCGAGGCTCAGTCCGGGTAGGTCCCGGGGTCGATCGCGGTCTCGGCAACCCGGACCTCACGCACCCCGCCCACGTCGGCGACCCGAGCGGCCACGTCACGACACCGCTCGAACGAGATGTCGCCGTGCTCCCTGGCTCGCTCGACCAGGCGTCGTACGACCGCGAGGCGGCTGGGCCGGCCGGTGAGGAACGGGTGCAGGCACAGGTTGAACAGGCACCCGTGGTCGCGCATCGCGTCGAGCTCGCTGCCCCACAGGTCGAGGACCTTCGACGGCGCCTCGATGGCGCTGCCTACGTGCGGCTCGGGCAGGAAGGCGTACTGCTCCCAGTCGTCGAGCGACCAGTGCACCGGGAGCTCGACGACGGCGTCGTCCCCGAGCCGCAACAGGTAGGGCCGGTCGTCGCCCATCATCGAGGAGTCGTAGGCCAGGCCGTGCTCCGCCAGCAGCTCCGTCGTCGTCATCGTGGTCTGCCACAGCGCGGCCCGGTGGCCGGCGATGTCGATGCCCTGGCTCGCGAAGACCTCGAGGCCACGCTCGAAGTCGTCCCGCTGCTCGCGCGGCGTCAGGTCAGTCGCGGAGCGGTGGCTGTAGGAGTGGTGGGCCACCTCGTGCCCGCGCTCGACGATCGACGGCGCGAGGTGGGGACGCCGCTCGGCCACCCACCCCGGCACGAAGAACGTGGCCGGCACCTCCAGCTCGTCCAGCAGGTCGAGGATCCGCGGTACGCCGACGTCGGGGCCGTACGCCTGGTGCGACATCGTCGTGAGGTGGCGGGCGTAGCGGCCGCCTTGGGCGAGCACCGGGGTCTCGGCGTCGACGTCGAAGGTCAGGGTGGCGACCACCGCCGCCCCAGCGCGCCACGCGTCGTTGTCACCGACCACGTTCACCCCGCCTGTCGCCACCTGCTGGTGGTGGTCAGTGTGACATCCGGCCGCAGCATCGCCGGGTCGAACACCGCGAGGTCGAGCCCCGCGGCCAACCGCCGCGGCAGGTCCGGGTTGGCGAGGGCGCCGTGACCGACGGCCAGGAAGTCGGCGTCCTCCGCGGTGAGCACCCGCCTGGCCTGCTCGGGGTCGTGCATGCCGCCATTGGCGACGACCGGCAGTCCGGAGACCTCGCGGGCCAGGCTGGTCACCGTCGACCCGTCGGCCAGGCGAGCGGTGTCGAACCAGGACCGTCCCTCGCTCGCGACGTGGAGGTAGCTCGCGCCCGCCTTGGCGAGGGCCTGCGCGATCACGACGACGTCGTCGGCGCCGCCGGACCAGCGGTAGACCACGTCGTTGACCTTGGTCTGCGAGACCCGCACACCCACGGCGAAGCCCTCCGGCGCCTCGGCGGCGATCCGCTCGACGACCTCGGCGGTCAGCCGCACCCGGTTGGCGGTCGAGCCGCCGTAGCCGTCGGTGCGCTGGTTGGTGTACTCGGTGAGGAACTGGTCGAGCAGGTAGCCGTTGGCGCCGTGCACCTCGATGCCGTCGAAGCCGGCGGTCACGGCGTTGCGCGCGGCCGCGGCGAACCCGTCGACGACCTCCTGGAGGTCGGCGAGCGTCGCCTCGCGCGGCGTGAGGAACGGCCCGCTGCCGCCGTACGCCGGCATCATCTCGCCGAGCGGCGGTACGACGGACGGGCCGATCGTGCCCTCCCGGTGCGGGTTGCCCTGGGACAGCGCGCCGGCGTGCATCAGCTGGGCGACGATCCGCGAACCCGCGGCGTGCACCCGGTCGGTGATGGTCCGCCACCCCTCGACGTGCTCGTCGGTGACCAGGCCCGGCTGGTTCAGGTAGCCCTGGCTGTAGGCCGCGTCCGGGTAGATGCCCTCGGTGACGACCAGGCCGAAGGCGCCGGCGGCGAACTCGGCGTAGTAGTCGGCCATCGCCTCGGTCGGCGTCCCGTCCGAGCGGGCGGACACCCGCGTCATGGGAGCCACGACGAGGCGGTTCGTCAGGTCCAGTGGGCCCAGCGTGCCGGGCCGCAGGGCGGGGTGGTCGTGCTGAGGAGCGGTCATCGTTGGGTTCCTTCTCTGTGATTTCAGGGACGGTCGAGTACGTCGAGCACCAGGTCGGTGGGCGCGCCGGCGTTGATGCCGACGAGGTCCTGCGGGCAGGCCGAGAGCACCACGACGGTGTCGAGGTGACTGACGAACGTGACGGCGTCGCCGCGGCGGCTGGGAGCGGGTAGCCAGCTCAGGGCGCCGTTGGCGCCCACGGGGATGTTCATGAACAGGTTCACGGGCTGCGGGACCGCGTCGACGGCGAGGTCGAGCTCAGCGAGTGCCTCGTGCACGTTCACCACGCAGGACCGGTGCTCCCTGGCGCCGAGGAGGCGGTAGCGCTCGGGGTCGCAGGCAGGGATCAACATGTCGTGGCGGCCGGGTGAGGTGTCCTCGACCAGACCGAGCACGGGCGTACGTGTCGCCGTCACGAAGTCCTCGCCGACGGCCGGGAACAGGCGGCTGGTGTGACCGCGCGTGTGAGCCGCGCTGAGGTGCGCCGTCAGCCGCCGCGCGCCGTCGTCGACGAACGCGAACAGGTCGCCGACCTGTCCCCCGAACGGGTCGATGACCCGGACCAGCTGACCTGCTCGCACCCTCACCGCCGTGCCCCGGCGGGCCGGGACGACACGGCTGACGAAGGGCTGGGCTTCACTGCGGAGAGTCACGGGTCAAGACAAGCCGCGCCCAACCCGTGGTCGAAACGGCGATGTCTACAGGGCTACCGGAATCTGATGTGGCTTTCTCCACTCACGAGCTGACGTCGCGCCGGGCGAACAGCCAGGCGGCGAGAGCGATCAGCCCAGCGGTGGTCACCGCGAGTGCGGTAGCGGCGGCGCCCTGCGAGATCGTGGCGCCCTCGAGGCGGAGGAGCGGGGTGAGCAGGCCGTAGGGGAGGTACGCCGCGGCGTCGCCGATGAACATCCCGACGACCTTCTCGGCCACGAAGGTCCCCACGATGACCATGACCGCCGCTGACTGGCTGCGGAAGATCACCCCGCAGCAGACGCCGATCAGGCTGAACGCGACGACGGCGAAGAGGACGGCGGCGACGATCTGCGGCGTCATGTCCATGCTCCGGTCCTCGGCCGCGAGCATCGGCAGCCCGACGGCCAGGCCGATGCCCAGCGTCAGCGCCCCGACGAAGAGGCCGAGCAGGCCGTGCAAGCTCAGCGTGGCCATCAGCAGCCTGGCCCGACGTGGTGTTGCGAGCAGGCGTTGGCCGATGGTGCCGTAGCGGTACTCGCCGCCGACCCGCATCGCGGCGAACAGGGCCAACGCGACGGCGACCAGGATCCCGGCACTGGCCGTCAGCGGCTCACGCAACTGGGTAGCCGTGGACATTCCTTCGGTCCCCGCGTCGGACAGCGAGGCACCGGTGATCCCGGCAACCAGCGCCACCAGGATGAACAGCACGGCGTAGCCCGAGCGCAAGGTGCGTAGGCGGACGACGTCCGCGTAGAGCATGGTCATCATGTTCGGGCCTCCTCGGCCGGGTCGGACGTCAGGTTGAGGAAGGTCTCCTCGAGGTTGCTCGTGGCGCTCGAGATCTCGTGGATCACCACGGCGTTGTCGAACGCGATCTGCCCGATGGCCTCCGTGGTGGAGCCGCTGACGACCAGCACCCCGGGCTCATCGGTGTCCACCTGGAGACCGCTGGCGATGAGTGCGGCAGCGAGGACGGTCGGGCGTGCGCAACGGACGCGGATGGACCGGCCAGCGCCCTCGGCGAGGAGCTCGGCGAGAGGTTGGTGGGTGACCAGCCGCCCGTGGTCGATGACGACCACGTCGTCGACGGTCTGGGCGACCTCGGCGAGCACGTGGCTGGAGACCAGGATGGTGCGGCCCTCATCGGCCAGGGCCCGCAGGAAGTCGCGCAACCACCGGATGCCTTGAGGATCCAGGCCGTTGGCAGGCTCGTCGAGCACCAGGATCTGCGGGTCGTGCATCAGCGCCGTGGCCAGCCCGAGCCGCTGCTTCATCCCCAGCGAGAAGCCACCGACCCGCCTGTTCGCCGCCGCGGTCAGCTCGACCAGGTCGAGGACCTCGTCGACCCGCCGCGCCGGCGCCCGTCCGTCGGCCGCGATGGCGCGCAGGTGGTTGCGCGCGGTGCGAGCCGGATGGGCGGTCGCCTCGAGCATTGCCCCGACCTCGCTCAGCGGGTTCACGAGGTCGCTGTAGTGGCGGCCGGAGATGGTGGCCGTGCCTTGGGTGGCTTCCACGAGGCCGAGCAGGGCTCGCAGCGTGGTGCTCTTGCCCGATCCGTTGGGACCGAGGAAGCCGGTGATGCTACCGGCAGCGACGGAGAAGCTCAGGTGGTCTACGGCGCGGACGTCGCCGTAGTCCTTGGTGAGGTCGTGGACCTCGATCACGGGGGAAGCTGCATGGCTTGCTCGATGGTCATTCATCGCGTTCTCCATATCGTTGGGTGGGTACGCCGGACGCGACGGGCTCGCGAGGATCTCCGGCCACGATCGGCGCCAGCCGCTTCAGCGAGCTCTCCTGCGAGGCGCGCTTGAGCAGGCTGTTGCGCAGCGCGACGGCGATCGGGTGACGCGCCAGCGCGACCTTCGACATCCGCCGGGACTGGGCGACCGCCATGGTCGCCGTCGGGAGACGACGTTCGCTGTAGAGCCGAAGGCCCGACGCGGGATCGGCCGCCTCGCTGAGCGCTCGGGCCACCGCCTCACCGTCCTCGATCGCCTGGCAGGCGCCCTGTCCGAGGGTGGGCAGCATCGGGTGAGCGGCGTCGCCGAGCAGCGCCACCCGGCCGAACGCCAGGCTGGACGGCACGCGACGGTCATAGAGGTCGTTGCGCAGAATCGTGTCGGCGTCGGTGGCCTCGATCAGCTCCGGGATCGGGCCGTGCCAGGAGCCGAAGCGGCGGAGCAGGACTTCCTTGTCGGACCCCGCGACCCGGTCGGCCTCGCGGGCCTTGCTCGCGGCGTACCAGTAGAACGCGTCCGCGCCCAGGCTCTGCACGCCGAACAGGGAGCCGAGACCCCAGTACTCGCTCGCGGCGAGCCGGTCGGCCAGGCTTCGCTCGACCGATACCACGGCCCGCCACGCCCGCAGGCCAGAGTGGCGCGGCTCGCCGTCACCGACGGTCACTGCTCGGATCATGGAGTGCAGTCCGTCGGCGCCGATGACGACGTCGCCTTCTTCACTGCCACCATCTGCGAGCCCGAGCCGGGCGCCGCGGCCGTCCTGTCCCAGCGTCATGCACCTGGTGCCGAGCCGAAGCACGCCGGAGCCGAGCGCCTCTCGAAGGATGGTGTGGAGCGCTGCCCGCCGGATCATGATCAGCGGCGCCCCGAAGCGTGCCTCGATCTGGTCGGAAGAAGACCGGTGCAGCGACCCGCCCTGCCAGTCCCTGATCTCGTTGTCGGTGACGCGACTTCCGTTCGCCTCGACCGCCTCCCCCACGCCCAGACGCCGAAGCGCGTTGATCGCGTTCGGCCACAGCGAGATCCCGGCCCCGACCTCGCGCAGCTCGGCTGCCTGTTCGAGTACGACGACGTCGTACCCGGCCCGTCGCAACGCGAGGCCGGCGGTGAGACCGCCGATGCCGGCGCCGACGATCAGGACGCGCATGACGACGCCCGATTCCGGGCGACGTGACTCGTGGCCGAGGTGCACATGACTTCTCCATTCATCGGAAGGTGGCCGGGTCACGGGGTTCCGGCCTCGTGGTCGCCGCTCTCGGCGGGGCTCGCCTCCTGGACGGAGACCAGCTCGACCGCGAGGTTGCGGAGGTGTTCGAGCAGTCCGTAGAACTGGCTCAGGTCCAGCGGCTCGGTGTCGATCCGTGTCTCGTCGAGGCCGGCCTCTGCGGAGATGCCCGGGAACGCGCTGGCGAAGCGTTGGCTGAGCCTGCCTCGCACGACGATGGTGTAACGCACCGATCGCATCGCTACCTCCTCAGTCGTTCGATCTGAGGGCAGACTCTTGGACCTACCTAGGTGAGCTGTCATCACCCACAGAGCGACTCACCCAGGGTGAATCGGTGACTGGTGCGGCGGCGCAGCCGTCAGAGCAGCTCGAGCTCGCGGGCCCTGCCGACGGCGTCGCTGCGCGTCCCGACGCCGAGCTTCCGGTAGATGCTCTTCGAGTGCGACTTCACCGTGTTGAACGAGATGAACAACGTGTTGCCGATCTCCCGCTGTGAGAGCTGGCTACCGAGAAGCCGTAACACGTCGAGCTCTCGTTCGCTGAACTCCTCGACGAGCGGCGCCGACGAGCCAGCCGGTCGGCGGGGGACCGACAAGCGAACCTCTGCCTTCCCGACCATCGACGACACGACCGGTCCGGGGTCGGAGCAGGACAACAATGTCGACCGGGCCTCACCCACGAACGCGCGGGCGGCCCTCCGGTCTCCGTCGGCATCCGCGACCAGCGCGCGAGCCACCAGGGCGTGGATCAGCTCGACCGGGCCGCTCCCTCGCCCGGCTACCTCGAGCGCTCGATCCAGCGCGGCCCGAGCTTCGTCGGTGTGGCCGGCGCGGGTGAGGATGCCCGCTCGCGCGGTGTGCGCGGCCGTGTTGACCCAGTACTCCTCCAGGCCGGAGGCCCGCGAGAGCTCGAGTGCGGCCTCGGCCCGGTCGTCGGCCCGGTCGACGTCACCTTCCGTCAGGTGGGCCAGGGCGAGCAGCCCCAGGCAGGCGACCGCGGTGGCGCCACCGGTTCGATGGTTGGCGCCGCGTACGGCGGCCTCGCCGTCGACCGACGGGAGCGTGGCTGACCGACATCGGTCGAGCGCGTCCTCCAGGCGTTCCAGACCTTCCCGGCTGTCGCCCAGCCAGTAGGTCGCGGCTCCCAGCCAGGTGTAGGTGAAGGGATCCCAGAGTGATGCCTCACCCGGGAGGTCGATCGCCTCCACGGCGGACTCGCGACAGGCTCCGAGGTCACCGGTCAGCCAGCTGTTCACGCTGCGCAGGCAGCCGGCGGCCGCGACCCCGGACGGGAACCCGTCGTGGAACTGGCCGGCCGCGGGGGCCTCGGCGGCCAGCTCGATCCATGGCTCCACCTCATCGAGCTGCCCCGACCCGATCGCGGTGACCGCGCTTGCGACACAGAGTCGCGCATCGCCACGATGGACGTCGGGTGGCAGGGCTGCCAACCAGGTCTGGATGGTCTGGTGACTGCCCACGTAGGACAGCGGGCGCCACGCGGCTGCCACCATCTCGACGGCGTCGGCGATGTCTCCCGCCGCGATCGTGTGCAGGATCGCCTCCGACGTGTCGCCCGCACCGTGCAGCCAGTGCGCGGCCCGGCGGTGGACCTCGACCGCACGCTCCGGGTCGGTGACGAGCAGCTCGTGGCGCAACAGGTCCCGGAACAGGTGGTGGTACCGGTACCAGTGCCGCCTGTTGTCCAGGGCCACCACGAAGGAGTTCGACTCCTCCATCTGTCGCAGGATCTCGGCGGAGCCAGTCCCCCCGGTGACCGCGTCGCACAGGTCCGCGCTCAGCCGCTCGAGCAGGGACGTAGGCAGCAGGAAGGTCTGGACGTCGGCAGGCTGGCCGTTGAGGACCTCGGAGGTGAGGTAGTCGACGACGTTGCGGTCGTCCCCGGCGAACGTGGCGATGAAGTCGTGCGCGTCGTCTCGGCCACGCAGCGACAGGGCCGCCATGTACAGGCCCGCCGGCCAGCCCTCGGTGCGCTCGACCAGCAGGGCAACGTCGGCGGGATCGAGCCCCAGCCCCTGCTGCTCGTTGAGCAGGCTGGTCGCCTCGGAGACGGAGAACCCCAGGTCCGCGACCGTGATCTCGAGCAGCTCGCCCCGGGCCCGGTGCCGAGCGACATGGAGCGGCGGCTCGGTCCTCGTCGAGATCACCAGCTCGAACCCGGGCGGCGCATGGTCCAGGAGGAAGGCCACCGCCTCGTGCACCTCCGCGCTGGAGATCAGGTGATAGTCGTCGATCACCAACACGGACCCGACGGGCAGGGCGTCCAGCTCGTTGATGAGCACCGGCATCCCCTCGTCGACGATGCCGGCGCCTGGAGTCGTCAGGAGTGCCAGTGACCGCTCCCCGATCGTGGGCGCCACCGTTCGGAGCGCCTCGATCGCGTACCTGAAGAAGAGCACCGGGTCGTTGTCACCGCCGTCGAGCGACAACCAGGCGAAGTGTCGGTTCGCTTCCTCCGCGGAGAACCACGCAGAGAGCAGGCTCGACTTGCCCCACCCGGCCGGGGCGCGGATCAGGGTCAACCGGCGCGCCGAGTCGCTGCACAGGTAGCCGAGCGGCACCGGCCGGGGGACGAGCTCTCGCGCCACAGGCGGATGCACCTTCGTACGGATCAGGGTCCCGCTCGCTGCCGCAGCCTGGGGCACCTGCTCACGGTACTGCCGGCCGCGAGCGAACCACCCTGGGTGATCGGGCCGCTGGGTGAAGACAACTCACCCAGGCTCGCCGAAGTCTGGGCCTCGAAAAGGACGCTGACCCGGGAGGATCACCATGCTCACCGTTTCCGAAGACGGCCGAGAGACGCGAACACATCGCGCGACGCTGCCCGTCATCATGCTGGCGCTGGCCACGGTCGTTTCGGCTGTGGCCTCCCTCAACGTCGCGATCCCGTCGATCGCGCGGGACACCCATGCCACCCAGACCCAGCTGTCGTGGATCATCGACGCCTACGCGTTGGTGTTCGCCGCTTTGCTGCTGCTCGGCGGGGCGGTCGGCGACCGCTACGGCCGGCGTCGCGCCCTGATCGTGGGACTCGTCATCTTCGGCGGCGCGTCGCTCGCGGCCATGATGGTCAGCGGCCCCACGGCGTTGATCGTCTTGCGCGGCGTCCTCGGCGTCGGTGCCGCGCTGGTCATGCCGGCGACGCTGTCGACGATCACCAGCACGTTCCCACCCGATCAGCGGCCGCGTGCAGTTGGTGCGTGGGCGGGCGTCGCCGGAGCCAGCGCCATCCTCGGCCTGCTGATGTCCGGCCTGCTGCTCGAGGTCTGGTCGTGGCAGTCGGTCTTCGGCCTGAACGTGGTGCTGGCCTCGGTGGCCATCATCGGCGTGGCCCGCGTGGTTCCGGAGTCCGCCGAACCCGGCGCACCCCGCCTCGACATGTTCGGCGCGGCCCTGACCGTCGGGGGCCTGGGAGCCCTTGTGTACTCCGTGATCGAGGCGCCCACTCACGGCTGGGACAGTCCCCGGACGCTCGTGGGCATCGCGATCGGCCTGCTGATCCTCGCCGGGTTCGTGTGGTGGGAGCTCTCGCGAGAGAACCCGCTGATCGACCCTCGCCTCTTCCGCAACCGCGCCTTCTCTGCCGCCAGCCTGTCGATCACCGTGCAGTTCTTCGCGTTCTTCGGCCTGGTGTTCCTGCTGTTGCAGTACCTCCAGCTGGTTCGCGGTGACACGCCTCTGATCGCCGCGCTCAGCCTGGTTCCGATGGCGCTCGCCATGATGCCGAGCGCACGAGGGATCGCGCCCCGGCTGTCGCAGCACATCGGAGCGACGCGGGTCTGTGTCCTGGGCCTGGCGCTGATCACCGGCGCACTGGTCGTGTTGTCGCGACTGGACGCCGAGAGCTCCTACTGGCTGCTGCTGACCGGCTTGATCCCGCTCGGCGCCGGCATGGGCCTGGCCATGACCCCGGCGACCACGGCGATCACCGACGCACTGCCGGCTGCCAAGCAGGGAGTCGGATCCGCGATGAACGACCTCGCTCGCGAGCTGGGCGGAGCCCTCGGGATCGCCGTACTGGGCAGCCTTCTGCAGTCGACGTATCGCAACAACCTGGACGTGACGGGACTCGCGGATCCGGCCGCCGAGCACGCCCGCTCGTCGCTCGCCCTCGCCGCGCAGCTCGGCCCCTCGGTCAAGCACGAGGCGCAGGTGGCCTTCTCCGACGGCATGCAGGTGGCGTTCCTGTGCGCCGCGCTCGTAGTGGCCGTGACCGCCGTCATCGTGGTCGCTCTGATGCGGAGTACGGCGGCCCGTGAGCGCACTCCGGCCGGGACGACGACGCCATGAGCACGGGGACCGCACCGGCGTACACTCCCTGCCATGCCGGCATCCGCGACGGAGGTCGAGGATCTCGGAGGTGCTGGGCGCCCCATCATCCGGTCGAAGCTGGAGGCTCCCGTCCCGCGTCAGCGCATCTCGCGCCGCGACCTTCTCGAGCTCTGTGCCGCCGCTCCGCGCAAGCTGACGCTGATCCGTGCCCCCGCCGGATGGGGCAAGTCGACGCTGCTCGCCGACTGGCACGAGCTCGAGAGCGAGGCGCGACTCTTCGCCTGGGTCGCACTCGACGCCGGTGACAGTGACCCGGTACGGTTCTGGACCTACCTCATCCACGCACTCCGCACCCTCGACCCCACCGCGGGCCGGGTCTCGCTCCCCCTGCTCCGGGCGCCGCGAGCCAACGTCGTCGACGACGTACTGCCCGCGCTCTTCAACGAGCTCACGGAGCTGCCACAGCCGGTCCTGCTCGTGCTCGACGACTACCACCTGGTCAGGAATCCGGAGATCGACGAGGGCCTTGCATCGTTTCTCGAGCACCTTCCGCGGACCGTCTCACTGGTCCTCTCGAGCCGTTCCGAGCCGGCGCTCCCGCTGGCCCGCCTCCGCGCGCGTGGCGAGCTGGCCGAGGTCGATGCCCAACAGCTGCGCTTCTCGGACGAGGACGCCGACCACTTCCTGAACGGCCTGCACGGACTGGGGCTCGAACGAGACGACGTGATCCGCCTCCGTGACCTGACGGAGGGATGGGCGGCCGGTCTCTACCTGGCAACGCTGGCCATCCGCGACCGCGCGAGCGCTCACGAGTTCATCGACGCGTTCGCGGGCGACGACCGCCATGTCGTCGACTACCTGAGCTCGGAGGTCCTCTCGGGACTGTCCGAAGAGACCAGGCGGTTCCTGCTCGAGACCGCGGTGCTCGAACGCCTCTGCGCTCCCCTCTGCGACGCCGTCACCGACCGGACCGGCTCGGTGCGAGTGCTGCGCGAGCTCGAGCGCTCGAACTTCTTCCTCATCCCCCTCGACACGAAGCGCGAGTGGTACTCCTACCACCACCTCTTCCGGGAGCTGTTGCGACACGAGCTCGCGCTCGACGACCCCGAGCACGCCCACGTGCTCCACCGCCGGGCGAGCGCCTGGCACCGTGAGCACGGCGACCCGTCCGAGGCGATCCATCACGCCACTGCTGCCACGGATCTCGACGATGCGTCCGAGCTGATCCTCCGCTACTGGATCGAGTTCCGGAACGACGCTCGTCTCGAGACCTTGATCGCCTGGATCGACGACCTCCCGCCCGCGACCGTCTCGGCGGATCCCCGGTTGTGCCTGGTGCGGGCCTCGACCCTGCAGGAGGTGGGCCGGATCGCGGAGGCCGAGCAGTATCTCGACGCGGCCGCCGAGGGCGCCGCCGCCGACGGCTCGCTCCAGGCCGGTCCGGCGTCGGTGGCCTCCGGCGTGGCCGCGTCGCAGGCGATCAACCTGTACTTCTTCGGCGATGTGCGCGGGATAGCCGAGACGGCCCGACCGGCTCTCGGGCGTGAGGAGTCCGGCTCCGACTACTGGCGCAGCGCCCTCCTCACCACGTACGGCGTCTCGATGTTCTTGGGCGGCGACGCCCAGGCTGCCTCGACCCTGCTGGACGAAGCGGTGACGGCGAGTGCGAGCTCCGACCACTCCCTGGCGCTGGTTCATGCCCTCGGCTGGTGTGCCCTCGCCCATGCGGAGCTCGGTGAGTCGAACCGCGCCGACCGGGCCCTGGCCGACGCCGAGACGCTACGGCGCAGAGAGCCCGGGCTGGCGAACTACTTCGGCATGTCGATGACCCATGTCGCTATGGGAGATCTGCTCCAGAGCCAGGACCGCTGGAGCGAGGCCGACGAGGCGCTGACCCGCGGCACCGAGCTCGCTCGGCGGGGCAACGCCAAGTTCGACCTCGCCTATGGACTGCTCACCCACGCGGGCGTGAAGGCCAGGCTCGGCGATCGTGCCGCCGCGGAGGACCTGCTGCGGGAGGCTCGCCAGGTGGCGGAGACGTGTGCCGACCCGGGTGTACTGCCGGACCGGGTGGCGCGGGCCGAGCGCCGGCTCCAGCCCAGCCGCCCGGCGCGGACGCCGTACGACGAGGAGCTGAGCGATCGAGAGCTGGCCGTGCTCCGACTCCTGACGAGCGACCTCAACCAGCGCGAGATCGGCGAGGCGCTCTTCGTCTCGTTCAACACCGTCAAGACCCACGTGAAGAGCATCTACCGCAAGCTCGATGTCGACACCCGCCCCGACGCTGTGCTCCGCGCCCGCGAGCTGAACCTGCTGTGATGCTCAGTCCTGAGCAGCAACCTGCGCGAGCCTGACCCGGATGATCGCCAGGTCCTTCGGGTCCACGCGGTCGATGAAAAGCTCGCGCACCAGAGCGACGTGGTCAGGCATCACCTTCGCGAGCAGCTCCTGCCCGTCCGCCGTCAGCTGCAGGCGCACCGCCCGATCGTCCTTGACGTCGGGTCCGCGCGTCACCAGCCCGCGTGCCTCGAGCTGGCCGGCCTGGTAGCTCAGCCCACTCTTGGTGACCACGAGCGCCCGCGCCAGCTCGCCCATCCCCATGCCGTCGGGAGCCGCGTCCACCTGAGCGAGGATCGAGAACTGCACCTCGGTCAGTCCGTAGGACCGCAGCTGCTGCGTCACCGCCCGCTGCATCCGATCGCCTGCGGCTCGTAGCGCGAAGTAGGCGGCGAGCTCGTCGTCACTGAGGTGCGCGACCACGGGGCTCCTATTTGTTCGAATTGGAACTAGATGCTACGTTCGAAGTAGTTCGAATTGGAACGGTACCACTCCCACTGACCTCACGACGGAGAGACATGACCAAGCAGCAGCGCGACACCATCGACCGGATCCTCCGCGAGGGCGACCTGGACCTGGGCGGAGACGTCGAGGAGCAACGCCGGATCTTCGCGGACATGATGTCCGCGATCCCGCTCCCCGATGACGTCCACACCCAGGACGACACCCTCGGCGGGATCCCGGTCGTCACCATCACCATCGACGGGATCACCACGCCGAAGGGCACGATCCTGTACTTCCACGGCGGGGCCTACGCCCTCGGCAGCGCCATCCTCGCCGCCGGGCTCGCCTCCCAGCTGGCCCGGCACGCCGGCGCCCGAGCGGTGTCCGTGGAGTTCGCCCTTGCCCCGGAGCGGCCCTACCCGGCCGCCCTCCACGACGCGGTGGCGGCGTACCAGGGACTCCTCGACGACGGCGTCCCGGCGTCCGACATCGTCCTCGCCGGCGAGTCGTCGGGCGGCGGGCTCGCCGTCGCCGCCTGCCTGGCGATCCTGTCCAGTGGCCTGCCGGGTCCCGGGGGGATCTACATCGCGTCGCCCTTCGCCGACCTGACGGTGTCCGGCGAGAGCATGACCACCAAGGCGGACGCCGACCCCTCGGTCACACCGGAGGGCCTCGAACGCCGCGCCAGCGACTACGCGACCAGCTACGACCCTGCCGACGGCCGGATCAGCCCGGTGTTCGCCGACCTCACCGGCCTCCCACCGCTGCTCATCCAGGTCGGCGGCAACGAGGTGCTGCTCGACGACGCCACCCGACTCGCCGCACGGGCCGCGAGCGACGGGGTCGCGGTAACCCTCGACGTGACCCCGGAGGTGCCGCACGTCTTCGTCGGGTTCGCCGGCATGCTCGACGAGGCCGATCAGGCCCTCGCCAGGGCCGGGCGGTTCATCGGCGGCCGGCTCAGCAGTTGAAGCGGTAGGCCAGCCCCTTGCGGTCCGGTCCCTCCGATCACGGCGATCGGGTACCGCACCTCAGTGCTCCGGGACGAGGGCGTCCGCGGAACGCAGGTGCGGGACGACGTGCGCGAGCACGGCTCCGGCGTCCTCGATCATCGCCAGGTGCCCCACGCCGGACAGCGTCGCGTGGCGCCCGCCCAGCCTGCGGGCGATGTCCCTGCTGGTCTCGATGGAGACCGTGACGTCGTACTCGCCGGTCAGCCACAACGCCGGACACCGCACGTCCTCGAGCCACGGGGAGGCGTCCGCGGAGTACGCCGCGCGCAGGATCCGGGTGACGACGTCGGCGCCGTGCCGGTTCGTCAGCCGGCGCACCGTGCGCACGATCGACTCGTCGGCACCCGGTGCCACGGCTTCGCGGGCCAGGCTGTCGAACAGCTCCTCCGCGGCGGCGTCGTCGGCAGGCGCCGGGGGCTCGACGGCCGGGTCCGGGTGTGGCTCGATCGCGCTGCCCAGTCCCGTCACCGACAGGACGCGCCCGGGCAACCCCGCCGCCACACCGAGCGCGATGGCGCCCCCCAGCGACCCGCCCATCACATGGAGTACGCCGAGCCCGAGCTGCTCGACCACCTCGATGCAGTCGGCCACCCACCCCTGCAGGGAGAAGGTGGCCTCGTCGGTGGAGTCGCCATGGCCCGCCAGGTCCACCAGGACACAGTCGCGGTCGGCTGCCAGGGCCGGCAGCAGGCCGAGCCAGCACTCCTTGCGCATGTTGATCGGGTGCAGCAGCAGCAGCGGCGGCCCGGCCGCCTCCCCCTCGGGGGAGACGACGGCGACGTCCAGCGTGTTGCCTCGCGATGTGTCGATCGATGTCAGCCTGAGCACGCCATCCTCCTGGTCGGTTGCCGGTCGTGGGGCTTGACGATCCGGACCCCAGGAGGCAGGCTATTGTAATACGATTACATGCACCAGAGGAGCAGCCCCATGACCGTGAGTGGCTTCGCCGAACCCGGCTACGAGAAGGTCCGCGACGCGTTCGAAGAGCTGTTCAGGAGCGGACGCCGAGACCGGGGCAGCCCTCTCCGTGTGGAAGGGCGGCAGGGAGGTGGTCGGGCTCGCCGGAGGAGCGGCCGACGCCGGCGAGACCCGGGCCTGGACGGCCGACACGCTCGTGCACACCTACTCCACCTCGAAGCCGTTCGCATCGCTGGCCGCCCTCACCGCGGTGGCGTCGGGAGCACTCGCCCTCGACGAACCGGTCGCGAAGTACTGGAAGGAGTACGCCGCGAACGGCAAGCAGGACACGACGCTGCGGCACGTGCTCACCCACCGGGCCGGGCAACCGGCGTTCCCGGCAGAGGCGGCCGGCCTCGATCTGCTGGACGACGACGGCCTCCGCCGCTCGCTCGCCGAGGCCAAGCCGCTGTACGAGCCGGGCACCACCACCGCCGAGCACGCGGTGACCTACGGGCACCTCATCGACGGGGTCCTCCGTGCCGCCACCGGGCGATCACTCGGCGAGATCTACGCGGAGGACGTCCGACCGGCGCTGGGCATGGACGGCTGGTTCGGAGTCCCCGACGCCGACCTCGCGCGGGTGGCCGACCTCGAGTTCCAGCTCCCGGGAGGTCCCGAGCAGTTCGTCGCCGACGTCTGCCCGTCGTACGACGACATGCTCCGGCGGCCGGCCGGGCTGCTCGACCTGGAGCGCCTCAACACCCAGGAGTGGCGCCAGGCGGTCTTCGGGGCCATCAACCTGCACACGTCAGCGACCGCCCTCGGCTCCTTCTACAGCGGGCTGACGAGCCCCGAGGGCCCGGTTCGCACACTGCTCGGCGAGGAGCTGCACGCGGAGTTCCTGGCATCACAGGCGCGCGGGTTCGACGAGACGGTCGGCATCTCCGTCGACTGGACGCTCGGTCCGCTCCGGACCCCCAACTTCGTGGGGCTCGGCGGCCTCGGCGGCTCCGCGGCCTGGTGGTCCTTCCGCCACGACCACGCCGTCGGCTACGTGACCAAGCGGCTCCACGACCACATGCGGGTGGCGCAGATCGCCATCGCACTCGGCGACGACATCAACATGCAGGTCGAGTGCGACTGACGCCTCGCGGTCAGCCCGCGCGGCGGGAGGAGCGACGCGCCGGCTTCGCCACCGCGGCGAGATGCTCCTGGAGGAGCTGCTTGAAGACCTTGAGGGACCGCTCCACGTGGGCCTTGTCCGCCGAGATGAGCAGGTCGCCCTGGAGCCCTCGGACGGTCGCCAGCACCAGTCGCGAGATCGCCGTCGCCTCGGCGTCGCTGACGTGGCCGCGCAGGCTGCGCTGGAAGTACGACAACCACAGCTCGACCGCCGTGCTCGAGAACTCCTCGAACTTCTCCGGCTCCTCGAAGCTGCGCGACGTGAGGTGGAAGAAGAACTGCATGTCGGTCGGGTTCGCCACGTAGTGGTCCCACCAGCGGTCGATCGCCTCGGTGATGGTGCCGACCGGCTCGCTCTCGAGCTGGGTGACGATGTCCTCGCGCAGGGCGTAGACGATCCGGCCGAGGAGCTCGTCCTTGCTGCCGTAGTAGTAGACGAGCATCCGGCTGCTGGTGCCGAGCTGGGGGGCCAGGTTGTCGAGGGAGAAGCCGGCCAGGCCCTGGCGGCGGACGATCTCGATGATCCGGCCGAGCTGCTCCTCGGCCTTGGCGTTGTTCAGGTGCGCGCGGGCCGGCGCCTTGTCCGCCGTCTTGGAAGCGGACTTGGCCGTCTTCTTCGCCGGCTTCTTGGCGGCGGGCTTGCCTGACTTCGAGTCCGTCCTCAACGTGTCGTCCCGTTCGTTGCCGAGTTCAGCTGCCTGATCGCGAGCTCTGCCAACAGGCTAGTGACCTCGGGCACGACGGAGTCGTCGAAACGCGCTTCGGGCGAGTGGTTCGTGGGCTGCGTCTGCGGCTCCCCCGGCATCGCGGCGCCGACCAGGACGAACGCACCACCGGTCTCCTCGAGGAACAGCGAGAAATCCTCCGAGATCATCTCGGGGACGGCCAGCTCGCGGTACCTCTCGGCGCCGTACAGGTCGGTCACGGTGCTGCGGACGAGGGCCGCGCCGTCGGCGTCGGTGACGGTCGGGCCGAGGTCCGGCCCCACCTCGGCCCGCAGGCCGAGGCCGAACGCCTCGGCGATGGCGGTCGCGATCCCGCGGATCTTCTCGTAGGAGCGCCGCGCCTTCTCGTGGGTGGTGGTGCGCAGGCTGACCTTCAGCAGCGCCCGGCTGGGGATCACGTTGGCCGCGGTCCCGGCCGTGAGCGAGCCGACCGTGACGACGATCGGGTCGCCGGGCGAGCTGTTCTGGGCGACGAACGTCTGGATCGCCTGTACGACGAGCGCCGCGGTGGAGACCGGGTCGAGCGCGGTGTGCGGCCTGGCCGCGTGGCCACCGCGGCCGAGCAGCTCGAGCTCGAAGAGCATCGCGGCGCCCATCACCTCACCCTCACGGCACGTGAACATCCCCGACTCGACGAACGAGAGCACGTGCACGCCGTACGACGCGATCGGCTTCTGGCCGGTGATCAGGTGCGTCTTCTCGCTGATCATCAGCTCCGCGCCGCCAGCGCCCTCCTCGCCGGGCTGGAAGACGGCAAGGACATCGCCACGGAACTCGTCGCGCCGGCCATGCAGCTCGTGGACGGCGCCCACCAGCCCCGCCATGTGCAGGTCGTGCCCGCACGCGTGCATGTTCCCGTTGGTCGAGGCGAACTCCTCCCCCGACTCCTCAGCGACCGGCAGTCCGTCCATGTCTCCGCGGAGCAGGACGGTGGGGCCGGGGCCGGCGCCGGGGATCACGACGGCCAGTGACGAACAGCTCTCACTGGTGTGCACCTGGAGGCCGAGCGGCGCGAGCGCGTCCAGCAGCATCTGCCGGGTCTTCGGCAGGTGCAGGGCGAGCTCCGGCGTCCGGTGGAGGCTCCGGCGGAGGTCGATCAAGTCGATCACGGTGGCAGCTTTCTAGTGAGGTTCGCTCGTGCAAGCGGCAAGGTGGTCGGGGTCGACCTCGTGCAGTCCGGGGCCGTGCTCACCGCAGTCGCCCGGGACCGGGCACGTGGTGAGGGCGAGCGTGCCGTCCGGGTTGCGGGGCAGCTCGACCACTCCGTCCCAGGTGATCCTCGGGTCGGCCACTGGTACGGCGGCGATCAGCGCCCGGGTGTAGGGGTGGCGCGGATCCTCGAGTACGGCGGCCCGGGGCCCGCTCTCGACGATCACTCCTCGGTACATGACCGCGATCCGGGTGGCCAGCCGCCGGACGCTCGAGATGTCGTGGGTGATCATCAGGTAGCCGACGCCGGTGCGCGCCTGGAGCTCGGCGAGCAGGGCGAGGATCCGGCCCCGGACGGTCTGGTCGAGGCTCGCGGTCGGCTCGTCCAGGATGATGATCTCGGGGTGGGAGACCAGAGCCCGGGCGACGGCGACGCGCTGCGCCTGGCCGCCCGAGATCTCCCGCGGGTACCGATCGAGGACCTCGGGGTCCAGGCCCACCTCGGCGATCAGCTCGCGGACCTGCCGGTTGGCCTCGTCGTGGGACACGCCCTGGTGGCGCAGCGGTTCGAGGACGCTCCTGCGGACCTTCCAGGTCGGGTCCAGCGACTGCACGGGGTGCTGGAAGACCATCTGGACCCGCTGCCCCGAGCTCTTCCCGCTGGGAGCGACACCGTCACCCTGGCTCCAGGTGAGGGAGCCCGCGCTCGCCTTCTGCAGCCCGGCCGCGACCTTCGCGATCGTGGTCTTGCCGCTGCCGGACTCACCGACGACGGCGAGGGTCTCACCGCGGCGTACGGACAGGGTCACCCCACGCACCGCGTGGTTGCGCCGTCGCCGCCGGCCGTAGACGACCTCGATGTCACTCAGCTCGAGCTGCATCGCCCACCTCCTCGGTCAGCAGCTGCTCGCTCGCGGCCGACAGCAGCTCCCGCGTGTAGGCGTCGCGCGGCCGGTGGAAGACGTTGTCCACGTCGGCGAACTCCCGGACCTCGCCGTCGTACATCACCGCCACGCGCTGGCACATCTGCGCGATCACGCCCATGTCGTGCGAGACGAACAGGACGCTGAGGCCGTGGTCGGCGACGGTCTTGCGGATCAGGTCGAGGATCTGCGCCTGCACGGTGACGTCGAGCCCGGTCGTGGGCTCGTCGGCGATCAGCAGGCTCGGCCGGGCGGCGATCGCCATCGCGATCATCACCCGCTGGTTCATCCCACCGGAGAGCTGGTGCGGGTAGCGGTCCAGGACCGTCTCCGGGTCGTTGATGCCGACCGACCGCAGGAGCTCGACCGCCTTCGTACGCCGGCCGCGTCGGTCCGTGCCCTCGTCAGCGCCGCGCTCGAGGAAGCGCAGCAGCCGCAGCAGCTGCGCCCCGATCCGCATGGTCGGGTTCAGTGCCGCGGTCGGGTTCTGGAAGATCATCGTGGCGTTGGGACGCCCGGGGAAGCTCGACCCGCTGAGGAACGTGTCGCCGTCGAGCGTCGCCTCGCCGGCGGTCACCTGTACGCCGTCCGGGAGCAGGCCCAGCAGCGACAGCGCGGTCATCGTCTTCCCCGAGCCCGACTCCCCCACGATGCCCACCACCTCACCGGGCAGCACCTCGAGCGAGAGGTCCCGGACCAGCGAGACGCCGGCCGTGGTCTCGATGCAGAGGCCTTGGACGCTCAACAGAGTCATCGCAGCCTCCGGTCCAGCCAGTCGCCGATGACCTGGAACGAGCCGGCGGTCAGCAGGATCATCAGGCCCGGGAAGAACGAGGGCCACCAGTTCCCCAGGAGGTTGTCGCCGACGCCCTCCGCGATCATCGCGCCCCACTCGGCGTCGGGGGGCTGGACTCCGACCCCCAGGAACGACAGCGCGGCGAAGTCGAGCATCGCCAACGACGCGATCAGGGTGGACTGCACGAACGGGTACTTGAACGAGTTCGGCAGGACGTGCCGGATGGCGACCTGCCAGGTGCTCGCCCCGCTCAGCCGGGCCGCGGCGATGTAGTCCGCGGACCGCACCTCGAGTGCCTTGGATCGCGACAGCCGCACCAGGAGCGGCACGAACGCGATGACGACAGCGATGGCGGCGTACCACGGGTTCTTGCCGAGCGACGCCGTGATGATGAGCGCCAGTACGACGCCCGGGAAGGCCAGCAGGATGTCGGTGGCCCGCATGACGACCGCGTCGACGGCGCGGCCGAAAGTGGCGCTGAGCACCCCGATCACCGAGCCGATGAGCAGCGCAGCCGCCGCGACGGACAGTCCCAGCGCGATGTCGATCCGGGCCGCCGCCATGCATCGGAGGAACACGTCCCTGCCGAACCGGTCGGTGCCGAACGGGTGGTCCAGCGACGGGGCGAGCAGGCTGGGGTTCTGCTGCGCGACATCGCCGCTGCCGGCGACCCACGGCACGACGATGCCGAGCGTGATGATCAGCCCGAGCAGCCCGAAGGCGACTGCGGCCGCTGGATTCCCGATCCGGAACCGGGCGGCGACGTTGCCGCGGATCATCGTGGTCGTGTTGACGGCGGCCATGCTCAGCTGCCCCCCGCCAGGTTCACCCGCGGGTCGACCCAGCCGTAGATGAACTCCAGTGCCGTGTTGATCAGCACGTAGGCGATGCCGATGAAGATGACGTAGCCGCGGAGGGCGAAGAGGTCGTTCTCCTGGAGCGACTGGTAGGCGTAGCTGCCGATGCCCGGCCACGCGAAGAGCTGCTCGATGATCACGTCGCCGCCGGCCAGGACGAAGCCGGCGACCAGACCGACGTTGGTGATCACGGGCAGCAGCGAGTTGCGGAGACCGTCCTGGAACAGGATCGACCTCGAGGAGTAGCCGAACGACCGCGAGGTGCGCGCGAAGTCCGACTCGAGCGCCCGGATCGTCGCCGAGCGGACGATCTTGACGATGGACGGTGAGGCCAGGACGCCCAGCAGCAGGGCGGGCAGCAGCAGCGTCCGAAAGGCCGCGCCGGCGGTCGCCAGGTCGCCCGCGAGGAGCGCGTCCACCGTGTAGAAGCCGGTCACGTCCGGCGGGGGGTCGTAGCCGCGGGGCAGCCGCCCGGTCGGGCTGTTGAAGACACCCCACTTGTTGACCAGGAGCGAGATCGCGACCAGGGCGATCCAGAAGATGGCGGTCGCCGAGGAGATGATGACGAAGAACTGCACCAGCCGGTCGCCGAGCCGGTAGCGGTGCACCGCCGCCGTCACCCCGAGACCGACGCCCAGGATCACCGCGATCAGGAGCGCCGTGAGCCCGAGCTCCAGGGTCGCCGGAAGCCTGTCGGTCAGCTCGGCCCGGACCGGCTGGTTGGTGCGGATGGACGTGCCGAGGTCGAACGTCGCGAAGTCCTCGATGTAGACGCGGAACTGGTCCGGCACGGTCTGGTCGAGGCCGTACTGCGCCCGCACCTGCTGCACCTGCTCCTCGGTGGCGTACTGGCCGGCCGCGACCTTGGCTGGGTCACCCGGGAGCAGCTGGGTGATGAAGAACGTCAGGACGGCGACGCCCAGGATGCTGATCAGCGCGACGCCGAGCCGCTTGGCGATGGTGCTCACGATGGTGACCTCCCTTCCGAGGGTCGGGGCGGTGGTGGGCGGGCCGAGCGGGTCGGCCCGCCACCTCGGTTGTCTCGGCTAGTTGGTGACCCGGATCTGGTCGAAGCGCAGGTTGGCGTCGTTGGAGTGGGTGATCCCCTCGACGTTCGACTGCGCACCAACCAGGACGTCACGGGTGAAGAGGAACGCCCATGGCGCGTCCTCGATGATGAGCTGCTGGGCCTCCTGGGAGAGCCGGTGCCGCTCGTCCGGGTCGGTGGTCTCCATGGCCTGCTTCACCAGCTCGTCGACCTCGGGGTTGCTGTAGTTCGTGTAGTTGGTGAACAGCCCCGACGTCAGCAGGAAGAACATCTGGTAGACGGAGTCCTGGCCCCACGAGTACCAGGAGTCGATGTACATCTGCATCTTGCCGAGGTTCGAGTTGAAGTCGGCATCGCTCAGCTCCTCGATCTCGACGTTGACCCCGGCCTCGTCGAGCGCGCTCTGGATGAACACCGCGGACTGCCGCAACGACACGTCATCGGACGGGACAGAGAGGGTCAGCGACAGCTCGCCCTCCTCGATGCCGGCCTCCTCGAGCAGGTCCTTCGCCTTGTCGACGTCGGTCGGGTAGGCGACCTCCTCGCCGGTCTCGTCCAGCGAGTCGCTCATCGGGTAGGGCACCGCGCCGTACGCCGCTCCGGCGTACCCCTTCATCACGTCGCTGCGGAGCGCCTCGTAGGGCATCAGGTAGGACAGGGCCTGACGAACGCGGGCGTCCTCGAGCGCAGGGTCCTGGTTGTTGAAGCCGACGTAGGCGATGTCGCTGTACTCGAGGGAGTAGAGCCGGAGGTTGTCGTCCTGCTCGACGGCCTCGGCGATGTCGGGGGTCAGCCCGTAGACCAGGTCGACGGCGCCGTTCTGCAGGGCGAGGAACGCCTGCTGCGGGTCCGGCATGCTCTGCACCACGACGCGGTTCGGCGCGTCCGCCAGGTCGGTGGAGGTGAACTTGTCGTTCTTGACCAGCGTCGTGCTCTTGCCGGTCACCTGCTCGTCGATGACGTACGGGCCGGACGCTGTCGAGTTGGCGGCGAGGAACTCGGCGCCCCAGGGGTCGTCCGCGGACGAGTTCGTCCTCGATCGCCGACTTGTCGAGGATCGCGAAGATCTGGAAGGCGAGGAACTGCTCGATCAGCGGCGAGTAGTGCGTGACCCGCAGCTCCACGGTCTTGTCGTCGACGGCGACGATGTCCTTCGAGGGGTCCGGAGTGTTCAGCCAGGTGCCGACTGCGGCGACGTAGCCGACGTCGGAGAGCGCGCGCTGCAGCGACCACACCACGTCGTCGGCGGTGACCTGCTCGCCGCTGGCGAACTCGACGTCGTCGCGCAGCACGAAGGTCAGCACGGTCTGGTCGTCGTTCCAGGTGGCCGACTCCGCGAGGTACGGCGTGCTCTTCCCGGTGTACTCGAGGACGCCGTCCTCGGGGTCGGAGTAGCCCTCCTGGAGCAGGGTGCCGTAGATGTTGCCGCCCACGCCGTAAGCGGCGACCGACTTGAACTGGTGCGGGTCGACCGTGTCGACGTCCGAGCTGAACGCGACGATCACCTCGTCGGCGGCACCTCCCCCGCCCTCGGAGTTGTCGCCATTGCCACAGGCGGTGGTGACCACAAGCAGCCCGGCGCCGAGTATCGCCGCCAGGGATCGACTCTTGTGCTTCATCGGGTTTCTCCTTGTTTTGGTCAGCCGGTGTTGGTCAGCCGACGCTGAGGGCCGAGCCGAGCTGGTGGATGTCCCCGAGAAGGGAGTCAGCGCGCAGGGGTGCGAGGGCGACCTCGTCGGAACCGGCATCGAGCAGGGCCTGGATCCGGGCGACGCAGGCGTCCAGGTCGCCGCAGACGCAGAGCTGGTCGACCCACTCGTCGGGCATCTCGGCGGCCAGGCCCTCGGGGCCGCCCTTCTCCGCGAGCGCGCGCAGCTCGTCGGTGATGCCGATCGCGTCGGTCATGGCGGCGGTCTCGCCGTCGGCGAGGAAGAGACCGAGCAGAGGCCGGGCCTTCGCGCGGGCCTCGGCCGACGTCTCGGCGAGCACCAGGAACGCGAGGGTCGTGATCGGGGTGTCGGCGCCGCCGTTCGCCGCCATGATGTCGCGCTCGATCCGGACGAACTCGGGCGTGCTGAAGACCGACAGGATCAGGCCGTCCGCCACCTCGCCGGCGAGCGCGGTCATCTTGGGACCGGTCGCGCCGAGCTGGATCGGCGGCGGCTGCGGCGGCGGGAACTCCAGGTGCACCCCGTCGAACGTGAAGCCGCCGCGCTCACCGGTCAGGGTCTCGCCCGACAACAGGGCCCGCAGCGCCTCGATGCTGCCGCGGACGGCGCCGAGCGGCCGCCGGTGCTCGAGTCCCTGCTGGTCGAGCCAGCCCAGCCCACCGACGCCCACGCCGAGCGTGAACCGGCCGGGGTGGACCGAGGCGAGAGTGCCCGCCTCCATGGCGAGCAGGCCCGGGTGCCGCGCGTAGACCGACACCAGCCCGGTGCCGACCTTGATCGCCTCCGTGCTCGCAAGCACCGTCGCGGCGCCGGCGACGCCGCCGGTGGCGAAGTAGTCCTCCGTGCTCCAGATGCTGGAGAAGCCGTTCTCCTCCACCGCCCTCGCAACGGACACCAGCTCGGTGGGGTGGAAGGTGCTGCCGAGGACGTAGCCGACGTGTGTGCTCATGGGCCTACCCTCCCGAGGATCTCCGCCGATCCGATCGGGATCGTGCCGACCTGGGCCAGTCCGTCGACGAAGTGCGCCAGCTGGGGGCGGGCCGCGATCGCGCGGGCGACGAGCGCTGCGCCCTCCTCGATTCGGCCGGCGCGGAGGAGCAGCACTCCCTGCCAGGCCGTCGGCTCGGGGTCCGCACCGAGCTGGGCCTGCGTGGCCGCGAGGCCGTCCAGTGCCCGCTCGAGGTCGGCGCCGAGGACGGGCTCGGGGCCGGTGACCAGGCCCGGAGCAAACACCGACTCGAAGAAGATGCCGTAGGCCCGGTGGTAGCGGAGGCTCTCGCGGAGCCGGGAGATCGGCTCGGGGTCCACGTCGACCCGGAGGTCCGCCACGGTGCCCTGCCAGGCGTTCTCGGGACGGTCGCCGCTGACCACCCGGAGCGCGGCGGACATCCGCCCGCGTGCGTCACCACCTGCGGCGTCACCCGCCGCGAGGCCCGCGAGCAGCCGGTCGGCGAGGTCGCCACCGGCCTGCCCGAACGCCTCCACCATCGCCGGCAGCACGCCGTCGTTGTCGAGCATGTTGCCGATGGCGATGACGGACCCGTCGACGACGCTGCCGCACGACGGCACGCACCGCGACCCGGTGTGCTCCGCCAACGAACCCGTGGTGTCGAGGTACGCCACCTGGCGGATGTCGCTGTCCTCGTCCTCGGCCAGCAGCTTGGACAGTGCCTCGGCCGCCGGCACGCCCTGCTCGAGGAGGTCGAGCCCGCGGGGGCCGTAGGACACCTCCACGAAGGACTGCGTGGCGATGACACCGACCCCCGGTCGCGTGTGGTCGGCGACCGGACCGACGCCGTACGCGTGCGTGGCCGTGGCCAGCCCCAGCTGTCCGGTGGCCGCGTCTCGGGCGAGCAGCGAGAAGGTCATCGGCCGGCCGCGTCGGCGTACTCGGCGTAGTCGGTGCGGATCCCTCGGGAGTACGGCGTGTTGCCGAGCCCGCGCATGTCGGTGGCGTCCTGCCTGGACTTCGGGGGCGGCGCCTCGTCGTCGGGTGGCCGGGCGGAGCAGTGGAAGTGCCACATCTTCCACTCCGGACTGCCCGAGCCGTCGTCGCGCTTGTAGATCTCCGTCGAGCGGTAGTAGGCCGGCCGGTCGATGCGCTCCGGCAGGTCGTTGCCCTCTTCGTCCCGGACCCGCCAGGCGGGGAAGTTGCCCTCGGAGACCACGTAGGCCATGTCGCCGGAGACGTCGACGCGCATCACGTGGTCCTCGCAGAGACCCCACTCGTCGGTGCGTGCGTAGAACGACCACAGGTTCGCCAGGTCATCGACCCCGAAGTAGGGGTGGTCGTTGAGGTTGAACATCAGGAAGGTGTCGTCGCCGGTCGCGAAGACCGTGCGCATCAGCGGGATGTTGATGTTGAAGTTCGCGAAGTACCAGTCGCGGTGCAGGCGGAGGATCTGCTCCTCGTCGGATGCCTGGATCGTCATGCTGAGCCTTCTTCCAAAGTCTCGGTCGATCGATTCTGTAATCAGATTACATAAACCGATGGGTGCTGGCTAGACCCCAAATTCGAGATCGAGTGCAAGAGCCGCGCAGTCGGCTACGACGACGAGGTCGGAGATAGCATCGAACACCGCACCGGGCCCGGCGATCCGTTCGAACTTGGCGCGGAGCTCGTCTCGAGTCGCCGGATCCGAGTGATGACCGTGGGGGTTGTCGACCTGGTGCTCGACCGTTCCCGACGTGCTCACGATCCGCACACGGGCCGGCGCTGCTCCTGGCCAAAGCGCGTCCAGATCCGGGTCCGCGGTGACGTGCACACGTGCGGCGAGCTCGGCAACGTCCGCCCTCCACTCGAACGACGCCGGGCCCGTCTCGCCGGTCACGATCGCCGTCGCGACGGCGTACGGAAGCGAGAAGCGGGTGGAGAGGGCGTTCGGCCGAGGCAGGCGATCGACGCGGAGGTTGTTGGCGACCGTGGCGACCTCGATCCGCTCGATCGCCCCGACGTCGCGATCGAGCTCCGACCACGCCCGGACCGTCGCGTCGAGCGCGGTGTGCGTCAGCGCGCACGCCGAGTGGAGCTTGAAGTAGTTGCGACTGATCCGCAGCGTGGCGGGGTCCACGGGATCGCGGAGACCGCCCGGCTCCACGGCGTACGGCGCGACGACCGACAGGTGCGAGGAGAGCGAGCCGGTGAACCCGGCCCGGTGGAGCGCCGCCGACTGGATGCCCGCCCGGTTGGCGTGTCCGGCCCAGGTGTTCCGTGCGGTGGCGCCTTCGTAACAGGCCGACCACCCGGTCAGCAGCGGCTGCGTCGCCGCCAGTCGCACCATCTCGACCGGGTCGTGCCCGTGCAGCATCGCTACGGCGGTGGCCGCGCCCAGAGCGCCGAAGTGACCGTGGGGGTGCATCGCCATTGGCAGCAGGAACGACTCGAACATCCGGGCCGCGACCTCGTAGCCCGCAGCAACGGCCGCGGCCAGCTCGGCGCCGGTCGCGTGCACCGCCTCGGCGGTTGTCAGCGCAGCGGGTACGACGTGCACCGCGGGATGGCCCGTGGGCCGGAAGCCTTCGTCGAGCTCGAGGAACGTGCCCGCTGTGCCCCGGATCCAGGCCACCGTGGCGGGGTCGCGACCGAGGGAGGGATCAGCGAGAAGCGCGGAGATCTCGGGCGAGCGCGCCCCAGCGGCGATCGCGCCCACCGTGTCGGCCACGACCAGGCCGACCTGGTCGAGGACGGCCCGCGGCAGGTCGGCCGGCCGGAGCGCGGCCGCCCTCTCCACCACCCGTTCGACGCGCCCAGTCAGCTCGCCGACATCGTCGGTCACCCGACCGGGACCTCGTGCCGCGCGGCGACGAAGCGGCCACGGCGCTCTCCCACGGGCTCGCCGTCCCGCATCAGGACGGCACCGGCCAGCAGGCTGGCGACCACCCGGCCGCCCAGCTCCCAGCCGTCCCAGGTGGTCACCGGGTTGAGGGCGTGCATCTGCTCGTTGGTGATGCGGGCGCTGCCCGCCGGGTCGACCAGGGTCAGGTCGGCATCCGCACCCGGCCACAGGCAGCCCTTCCGCGGCCAGAGGCCGTACAACCGCGCGGTTCCCGTGGACAGCACCTCGGCGAGCCGCTCGGGGGTGATCCGGCCGCGCACCATGGCGTCCACCATCAGCGGCGCCAGCGTCTCGACCCCCAGTCCGCCGGCCGGCGCCTCCTCGAAGCCGCGCATCTTCTCCTCGACCAGGTGCGGCGCGTGGTCGGAGCCCACCGAGCCGATGGTGCCGTCGTCGAGCCCCGCCCAGAGCGCGTCCTGGTCGTCCTGCGACCGCACCGGCGGATAGACCTTGATGGCCGGGCCCAGCCGCTCGGCGTCCGCCTCGGTGAGCGTGAGGTACTGCGGACAGGTCTCGGCGGTGACCATGGCGCCGGCGGCCTGCGCCTCGCGCACGACCTGCGCCCCCGCCGCGGAGGCCATGTGGACCACGTGGAAGCGGCACCCGGTGGCCAGTGAGAACTGAGCCCCGACGGCGATCGACGTCGCCTCGGCGACGGCCGGCCGCGCGGCGAGCAGGTCGTCGTACGTCGCGATCGGGTGCCCGAGCAGCTCGGCCGAACGGGCCAGCACGTGCCGGTCCTCGCAGTGCGCGGCCAGCAGCCCGCCGCACCGGGCGACCTCGCGGAACATCTCGAGGACCTCGCCGTTCTCCGGCGGCAGCAGCAGCGACTCGGGAGGAGCGGCGGCGAAGTTGTAGACCAGCCCCTTGGTCTCCTTGTCCAGGGCATAGCCCCAGAAGAACTTCACGGCCACCGCGCCGGCCCGGTGCAACGGGGCGATCTCGGCCAGGTTGGCCGGACCGAGCGCCATGCCCCAGAGCCCGAAGTCCGTCCACGCCTTCGCCGCGTGCTCGGCCCGGCGCTGGTCGAACGTGGCCACATCGGTGACCGCCGGTACGGCGTTCGGCATCTCCAGGATCGTGGTCGTCCCGCCGCAGAGGGCCCCGAGGGTGGAGTGGTGGAACGTCTCCTTGTGGGTGTTCCCCGGGTCGCGGGAGTGGACGTGCGGGTCGATGAAACCCGGGAACACCAGGAGCCCGGTGGCATCCACTCGCTCGTCCGCCTCGACCGCGGCACCGCGGTCGACCCACGCCTCGATGACGCCGTCGTTGCACAGCAGGTCCGCCTCGACCACCCCTTCCGGGGTGACGAGCCTCCCGCCCCTGACGACAGTCCTCATGCCGTACCTCCCACTGGTTGACGGAGCCCACGAGCCAGCGCGGCCCGGGCATCGAGACGGAGCATCGAGGCGAGGAGCAGGTCGGTGCCGACCGCGAGCTGGGCCGGCTCGGTCCACTCCTCCGGCACGTGCGAGAGCCCGGCGCGGCTGGGCACGAAGATCATCGCCACGGGAGTGATCCGGTTGATCATCTGTGCGTCGTGGCTGGCCCCCGACGTCAGCACCCGGTAGGGCAGGTCGCGGTCCGCCGCGGCCGCGGTGACCTCCGCCCGCACCCAGTCGGGCAGCACCACCGCGGACGTGTCGGCGAGCAGCCGGGCGTCGAGGCGGGTGCCCCGGCGGAGGCAGGCGGCGCGCATCCGGCCGACGATCTCCGCCGCTGCTCGACGCTGCCGGTCGGCGTCCACGTCGCGTACGTCGAGCGCGAAGGTCACGGTGCCGGGGATCGTGGTGATCGACCCGGGCTCGACCAGGAGCCGACCGACCGTCGCGCGGGTGCCCCGGTGCTGCGGGTCGAGCGCGAGGCGTTCGGCGATGAGCACCGCCTCGGATGCCGCGGCCAGGGCGTCGGCGCGACCGCGCATCGGCGTACCACCGGTGTGCGAGGCGCGACCGCTGACGGTCAGCTCGAGGCGGGTCGATCCGGAGATCAGGTCGACGACCCCCAGGTCGAGCTTCGCCCGCTCGAGGACGGACCCCTGCTCGACGTGGAGCTCGACGAACGCCGACCAGTCCTCGGGCTGCCACGACCGGCTGACGGCCAGGTCTGGGTCGAGCCCGACCCCGACCATCGCCTCCGCGAGCGAGACGTCGTCGCGATCGCGCCGCTCGTCGAGCTCGGCCCTCGACGAGAGCCCGGCCGCCAGCTTGGAGCCGCAGCAGGCCTGGCCGAACCGAGCTCCCTCCTCGCCCGCGAAGGCCACGAAGCGGAGCGGAAGATCCGTCTCGACCCGGGCGGCGTGCAGCAGACGGGCGACCTCGACCGCGGCCATCGTCCCGGCGATGCCGTCGAACCGGCCGCCGTTGTAGACCGAGTCCAGGTGGCTTCCGGTGCCCACGGCGGGACCAGGTGTCCGGCCGGGCCGGGTGGCGATCGTGTTGCCGGCGGGATCGACGGTGACCTCGCAGCCGGCCTCCACCATCCACTCCGCGAACTGGGCGTGGGCCTGCCGCTCGAGCGCTGTGTAGGCGAGCCGGGTCACCCCCGGCCCGGGTTCGCTCAACGCGGCCATGGTCTGCAGGGTCGACCAGAGTCGCTCGGCGTCGGCCGGCCGGACGTCGACGTTCATCGCCCCTCGCCTCCCCTGGTGGCCGTGAGTCGCAGCTCCTCATCGGCGAACAGCGGATCCAACGTGACCGCCACTCCCTCGAGCAGGTCGCCGGCGCCATGCCCGCGGTCGACCGCAGCGAGGACGCCGACCACGGTGGCGCCACGTTCGCGGGCCGCGCGCACCGCCTCGACCGCCGAGGCCCCGGTGCCGGTCACGCCCTCGACCACCAGGACCCGCTCCCCCGCGTGCAGCTCGCCGTGACACCGCAACCGCGGCTGCCCGTCGACGGGTACGACGCGCGCCACCACGAGCGGCAGCCCGGTCTCGAGCGCGAGCGCCGCCCCGAGCACCAGGGAGTGCGGGTCGCGGCCGAGCAGCCGGTCCACGTCCGCAGGCACCCGCTCGGCCAGGATCGACGCGAGCCGCCGCAGCACGGTGGGCTTGGTGAGGAACTGGTCGGCGTCGATGAACTCGCCGTGGGTGCCCCACGCGGCGGCGACCAGGTCGGCCAGCAGCTCGGCACGTCGTACGTCGTCGTCCTGGAACACGCTCAGGTCTCCCCTGGCCAGTGCGCCGATGAAGTCCGTCTGGGGTTGCGTGGTGGTCACGCTGGGCTCCTCTCGAGTGCGGGAAGCACCCCGGCGATCTCCGCCTGGCGCCACAGCCTTTCGACCGCGGTCGCTGCTTCCGTGACGATCCGGTCCTGGTCGACGCCGACGACCTCGCGGTCCTGCATCAGGACGCGTCCGTCGACCATCACGAGCGAGATGTCGGCCGAGGTCGCGTTCCAGACGAGGTTGCGCATCGGGTCGCGCACCGGTTGGACATGAGGCGCGGTCAGGTCCACGCCCACCAGGTCGGCGAGCTGACCGGGCGCGATGGTCCCGAGGTCGTCGGCGAGGGCCGAGGCGCCGGTCTCGGTCGCCGCGCGGAGCAGCGCGTCCGCCGTCGCTGCCCCGCTGTCACCGCTGGTGAGCTTGGCGACGAAGCCCGCCGCCCGGAGCTCGGCGAGGTAGTCGAAGCTGTAGGCATCGGTGCCGATGCCCGCGGGCACCCGGTGCCGATGGAAGCGGTCGAGCGACACGGTCACGCCGCTCCGGGCGAACGTGAGCGGACAGTGGGCGACGGTGGATCCGCTCTCCCGGAGCCGCACCAGGTCGCCGTCCTCGACGTACACGCAGTGCGCGGCCACGGTCCGCGGACCCAGGATGCCGACCTCGTCGAGGTACTCGACGGGAGTGCGGCCGTGCCTCCTGCGCACCTCGTCGACCTCGAGGCGGCTCTGGGCGACGTGGATGCTCACGAACGTGTCGCGCTCGCGGGCGAGGTCGGCGATCCGGCGCAGCAGGCGCGGGGAGCAGGTGTCGGTGGCGTGCGGGCCGAAGCCGACCCGGATCCGTCCGCCCGGTCCTTCGTCGTACTTGTCGGCGACGGCGATCGCCGCCTCGAGGGAGGCGTCCTCGTCGATGTCGACGTACCGCGGTCGGCCGGCAGCGTCGACGCCGCGACCCGGGGCCGAGAACACGTACGGCGCGACGTAGGCGCGCAGCCCGAGCTCGTCGGCTGCGGTGAGGATCCAGTGGTGCGCCGCCCGCGGCATGTCGAGGACGCTGGTGGTGCCCGACCGCAGCAGCTCGAGCATCGCGAGCCGGTAGACCGCCCGCAGCTCGTCGTCGGACAGCACGTCGCCGGCGAGGTCGCCCAGCGGCAGCAGCAGGCTGTAGACGATGTTGTCGGCCACCACGCCGGGCCGGTCCTGCTCCACGACGTCGTCGACGATGCCGCGGAAGATCGGCCCGTTGATCGCGTGGTTGTGGAGGTTCACGAACCCGGGCAGCAGCACTCCGCCGGGCAGCTCGATCCGGAGGTCCACGGTGGCCTCGAAGGGTCGTCGTACGACGTCCGCGATGCGGTTGTCGCGGACCAGGACGGTCATGCCCTCGGCCACCTCGAGGCCACCGGCGGCGCGCGGCAGGAGCGTCCATCTGGCACTGATGGCCGTGACCTGCTGTGACATGAGACCCCGTTGCGGCGCGACTTGTAATCTGATTACATGCCCAGCGTAGCGGTCCGCCGGGCAACGTCAAGCCCCACCTGGGAGGTCACAGTGAGCGAGCTCGTCATCATCCGAAACGCCCTGCTCTTCGATCCCGAGGAGGTCGGCATCCGCGACATCCTGGTGGCCGGCGAGCGGGTCGTGGCGATCGAGGAAAAGCTCGACACGGGCGGACTCGACGTCGTCGATGTCGACGCAGCGGGGCGGCGGGTCGTGCCCGGTCTCGTCGACGCTCACGTCCATGTGATCGGCGGCGGGGGCAACGAGGGATACGCCTCCCGGATCCCCGAGCTGTGGGTCGGCGAGCTCGTGGAGGCCGGCATCACCACCGTGGTGGCCCCACCGGGCCTGGACATGATCGCGAAGAACCTCGAGGGGCTGCTCGCGAAGACCTACGCGCTCGAGAGCGAGGGCGTCTCGGCGTACATGATGGTCGGCGGCTTCCAGCGGCCGTTCCGCACGGTCACCGGCTCACTGATGACCGACATCTTCGCGATCGACAAGGTGATCGGGGTCAAGGTCGCACTCGGCGAGGTCAAGTCCACGACCTTCACCGACCAGGAGCTGGCCGACCTCGCCGCCCAGCTGCACTACCTCGCCGGCGCCACCGGCAAGGCCTGCCTGCTGCACGCCCACCTCGGCCAGGCGACGGAACCGGCGGCGGAGTTCCTGCACGCGATGCGGACATCGGGCCGGCCGGCCCACGCCTTCCAGGCGACGCACTGCAACTACACCGGCGACACCATGGAGGCGGCGCTGCAGGTCGCCGCGGCCGGTGGCTCCGTGGACTTCAACCCCATCCTCAGCCCGGACTTCGGCCACCCGAACGCCGTACCGGCCGCCGAGGCGATCGTCCGCACCCTCGCCGCCGGCGTCGACCCGGCCCTGGTCACGATGACGACCGACGGCAACGCGAGCGTGCCCATCCTCCTGGAGGACGGCACCCGCGACTCCTACGAGAAGAGCCTCGACTGGATGTGGCAGACCGCCGTCGAGCTGGTGACAAGGCACGGCCTACCGCTGCCGCAGGCGTTGTCGTTCGTCACGAGCAACCCCGCCCGAGTGCTGGGGCTGCCGGCCAAGGGTCGGGTCCGGGTCGGCGGCGATGCCGACCTGCTCGTGCTCGACGACGACTACCGGATCGTCGACGTGATCGCCCGGGGAAAGCGGATGGTCGCCGGTGGCGAGGTCCTGGTGCGCTCGATGTACGAACCGGGACGGGCGCTGTCGCCGATGGCGAGCGGCCGCCGCTGAGACGGCCGTCGCCTGCGTCAGCCGAGCAGCTCCTCCACGCAGGACGCGAGGGCGACGACGTCAAGGCTGCTGATCCCGGACTCCAGGCAGCGCACGGTTGCCTCGGCCCTGGTGAGGATGTTGTCGTCGGCGGTCTCCGGAGGCGCGGTCGGGGATGCGGTCGGAGGAGCGGGCGGCTCCGCTTCGGCAGGGCTGTCCGTGGGTTCGGCCGGAGGCTCGACCCGCGGACTCGCCGGCGTCGCCTCGTCGTCCACCGACTGGGGCTGCTCGTCGACCGTCTCTGGACTCGTGGCTACGTCCGGCACGACCGGTGACGCGGTCTTCGAGATCGAGGGCCGCGCTGACGTGGGAGCCCCGGCCGAGGGCTCCTGGCGAGGGGCGGCCTGATGCCCGACCGGACCGGCCGTTCTACCTGCATCGCGGGGTGATGCCGACGTCGCCGGGTCATCCTCCCCGTTCGCCGCCAGCCCCGCGACCGAGGCCACGGACAGGATCGCCAGCGGTAGTAGCGCGAGGATCTTCTCTCCCTGGCCGAGCGCGGTCAGGACGGCCGGACGGCCATCTCCCTGCGCCAGCCGACGGCCCACGACCTTGGCGCCACCCACTCGCGCGGGCGACGCCCTGCGTGCGTCGGGTGGCGCCTTCCGGGCACCCGGCGCTGCAGTGCGCACATCCGTGCTCGCTCGACGGTGGCCGGCAGCATTGCCGGCCCTGTGACGTCCCTTCGACATCAGCGGATCCTCCAAGTCGGTCGGCCAAAGCCCCATCGCCGTTCCGCAACCTGTCTAGACAGGCTGCGCCACTATGGCACACCGCCGAAAGACACACGCGACAGGTCCGCGGACACGGATACCTAGGCTGCGGGTATGGGAGGACGAGACCAGACAAGTGACGATCTCCACTGCGAGGAGTTCGTGCATCTGGTCGATCTCTCGCACGACCGAGCGCTGATCGCCTGGGGTGCCTTCTGGTTCCGCCGTGACGAGGCGGACGATCGGTGGCAGATCCTGGACGACTCCGAGCTACCCGAGGCGGTGGGTCGGCGTACGTGCATCGGCCACGCTGCCGAGCCTTTCGGTGAGGCGCAGGTCGAGGTGCTTGGCACGAATGGCGAGGTCGCCGCGGAGGCGAGCACCGCGAGCCAGTGCTGGGTATGGGTGGAGGGCCTCGAGCCCGACAGTGAGTACCGCTACCGCATTCAGGTCGACGGTCGGGAGTGGGCGGCCGGCGAGCGATGGGACTGGGTGCCTTGCGCGGCCGGCGGCTATGACCTCGAACCGGGCAGTGCCTACGACCTGGTGTTCCGCACCTTCCCCACCCCGGACACCGAGACTCCGGCGATGCGGTTCGTCGCCATGGGCGACTACGGCGTGGGCATCCGGTCGGACAGCGAGTCCAGCCGCCGGCAGCGCCGCATCGCCGACGTACTCGACGAGCTCGTGCGCAACCACGAGGTCCGCTTCGTGCTGTCGCTGGGCGACAACATCTACCAGGGGGAACAGGGACAGGTTGACGACGAGAGCGGCGGCGAGGACGACGACTGGTACTCCAGCTTCTTCCAGCCCTATCGCGATGTCATCTCGCGGGTCCCGGTGTTCCCGACGATCGGCAACCACGACACGACAGACACCGAGGGGAGCGACGACCGGAAGCAGATGGAGGACAACTTCCACGTCCGCGAGCGCTTCCGCAGGCAGCCGGACCGTGCGTCTGTCGGACCCGGGCTGTTCTACCGCTTCGGCTTCGGAAGAGACCTCGAGCTGATCTGTATCGACACCTCCCAGGACAGCGAGGACCCCGACTATCACCGGTTCTTCCAGGTCCCCGACCACAAGCAGTGGCTCGAGGACGCACTGGCGGTGGACAAGCCATCGTGGCGGATCCCGTTCTCCCACCACCCGGTCTTCTGCGCCGGGCCATCGCATGAGAACGACCAGGAGATGATCGAGAGCGTGCTACCGCTGTTCGAGAGCGGCGGAGTCCGGCTCGCACTGGCGGGACACGAGCACAACTTCCAGGTTTCGGAGGTAGACGGCCGCACCTACGTGGTCTCCGGGGCCGGCGGCAAGCTCCGCGAAGAAATACCCGAGGGATTCGAGGACGCCCACACCATCGCCTGGGCCGCCCAGGCGCACCTGCTCCTCGTCGAGATCGACGGAGACGAAGCGAGACTGACACCTGTCTCGGGGCTCCGACCCGACGGATCTCTGCACCTGATGACTGCGCTGACTGCGCAGAACGAGGTGGTGCGGCCGCCGATCGTCGTACGTCGTCAGGACGGGTCGAGCACGGGACGCTAGGCAACGAGCTGTTGTCCCCAGGCTTCAGTCACCCGGCCCGGCGTAGAAGCGCGCTCGCTCGTTCGGTGGCCTCGGCGCAGATCGCCTCCTCGTCCACGAGCGTGCAGCGGCCCTGCTCGAAGACGACCCGTCCGGCGACGATCGTCATCTCGACGTCCGACCCCCGAGCGGCGTACACGAGTGCAGCCGGGATCAGGTGGTGCGGCGTGAGGTGGGCGCCGGAGAGACCGACGACGGTGATGTCGGCGAGCTTGCCGGGAGCCAGCACGCCGGCGTCGAGCCCCATCAGCCGGGCCCCGCCGCGGGTCGCCAGGTCGAGTGCCTCGTCGCTGTGGGAGGCACTCGGGTCGAGGTGGTGCAACCGCTGCACGAGAACCGCCTGCTTCATGCACTCGAACAGGTCCTGGCGGTGGTTGTACGCCGCCCCATCGGTGCCCAGGCCGACGACCGCCCCGGCCTCACGGAGGTAGCGGAGCCGCAGCACACCGTCGGCGCCGTACTGGTTGGACACCGGGCAGTGCGCAACGCCCGCGCCCGTCTCGCCCAGCATCCCGACTTCTGCGTCGTCCAGGTGGATGCCGTGGGCCAGCGTCGCCCGAGGACCGAGAAGACCTTCGGCGTACAGCCACGCGACCGGGGTGGTGTCGTACGCCGCGGCGTAGACCTCCGGGTCGCGAAGCGTCGATGCGCAGTGCGTGTGCCACCCGGTCCCGGTCTCGGATGCGAGTGCCGCCGATCCGCGCATCAGCTCTTGATCGGCGTACGTCGCGTTGTGCGGCCCCGGCCAGACGGCGACCCGGCTGCCCGGCGGCCGGGCCTCGATGCACGCCCGGGTCAGCTCCAGCTCCTCCTCCGTCGACCGGGAGAAGAGGCCGCCGGCGAGTCCGTGCTCGCGCGCCACGGCACTCGGCGTACCGGCCATCCCCCTGGCGATTGCTCCTCGGAGCCCGACCGACTCGACCGCGGCCGCGACGTCCAGGACGGTGTCCACGTCGGAGGGCGCGTAGTGATGGTCCAGGAGCGTGGTCGTTCCCGCCCGGACGGCCTCGACCGAACCGAGGAGGGCGGCCACGCGCGCGTCCTCGGGGGTCAGCCGCGCGGCGTACGGCCACATGAAGTCGGCCAGCCACGACCAGAGCGGCATTCCCTCCCCCAGCGTGCGCGCGAAGCCTTGGTAGAGGTGCGTGTGCGTGTCGACGAGGCCCGGCATGACCGCGGTGCCCGTGCAGTCCACCGTGCGCCCGGCGACCAGGCCGGACAGCTCGGCGGCGCTGCCAACTGCCGTGATGAGCCCGTCGGACACGGCCACCGCTCCGTCGTCGATGACCCGTCGGTCGTCGTCGAGCGTGACGACGGAGCCGCCGGTCAAGAGGAGATCGCAGTCCATCGCGTCGGACGACGATCAGAACTCGACGAGCGTCCCCTTGCTGTACGGCGTGTTGCCGAGCCCGCGTGCCCGCGACGTGTCCTGCGCGGTCTTCGGTGGCGGCACCTCGTCGTCATCGGGACGCGTCGAGCAGTGGAAGTGCCACATCTTCCACTCCTTGCCACCCTCGCCGTCGTCCCGCTTGTAGATCTCGGTGGAGCGGTAGAGGAAGGTCACGTCGATCTCCTCGGCGAGGGGTTTGCCCTCCTCGTCCTTGATCACCCACGACGGGTAGATGCCCTCGGAGACGATGTATCCCATGTCGCCGTCGACATCGACGCGAATGACGTAGTCCTCGCACTTCCCCCAGCGATCGGTGCGTGCATAGAAGGACCACAGGGCCTCGAGCTCGTCCACGCCGAAGTAGGGATGGTCGTTGAGGTTGAACATCAAGAAGTCCTCCTTGCCGGCCGGGAAGACCGTCCGCATGAGGGGGATGTTGATGTTGTAGTTCGAGAAGTACCAGTCGCGGTGCAGCTTCAGCAGCTGCTCGACGTCGGCCTCCTGGCCGGTTGCGTGGTTCTGCACGGATGTCCCTTCCATTTGAGGCCAGATGTAATTAGATTACATACAGGCCGACCCTGGCGCCAGAGGCAAGGAGAGTTCCACCATGACACTCACCGGACATGCCAGTCCCGGCTACGACGGGGTCGAGAGGATCCTGGCCACGCTGGTGGACGACGGTCACGAAACCGGCGCCGGACTATCCATCTGGTCGGGCGGCGAGGAGGTCGTCAACCTCTGCGCCGGATGGAGCGACGCCGGCCAGACGCAGCCGTGGCAACCGGAGACCCTGGTCCACACCTACTCGACGTCGAAGCCGTTCGCGGCTCTGGCGGCGCTCACCGCGGTCGCGGCAGGCGAGGTGTCACTCGACGAGCCGGTGGCGACGTACTGGGCCGACTACGCGGCCTCGGGCAAGGAGCGCACGACCCTGCGGCACATCCTCACGCACCGGGCCGGCCAGCCCGCCTTCCCGCCGAGCGCCGAGTCGGTCGACCTGCTCGACGAGGAGGCACTGCGCGAGGCGCTGGTCAAGGCCGCACCCGAGACCGAGCCGGGCACGGTGATCGCCGAGCACGCGTTGACCTACGGCCACCTCATCGATGGCGTCCTGCGTGCGGCGACCGGGAAGCCGTTGACGTACTGGTTCAACGACGTCGCCCGGCCGGCCCTCGGGATGGACGCCTGGTTCGGCGTACCGACCGCGGACCTGCCCCGAGTCGCGGAGCTCGAGCACGGACTCCCCGGCGGCGCCGAGCAGATGCTCGTCGAGGTCTGCCCGACGTACGACCGGTCCCTGGCGCTGCCCCGCGGGGCGATGGACATGGAGCGCATCAACTCACTGGAGTTCCGCCAGTCGAGCTTCGCGGCGATCAACCTGCACACCTCGGCCCGTGCCCTGGCGGGCTTCTACGCCACCCTGACCGACGAGGAAGGACCGCTCCGCGAGCTGCTCGGCGAGAGCCTGCACACCGACTTCATCACCACCCAGGTGACCGGTCTCGACGAGACCGTCCAGGAGCGGGTGAACTGGACGCTGGGCATGTTCCGGACCGACTTCTTCGCCGGCATGGGAGGACTCGGCGGCTCGGCCGGCTACTGGTCCTTCACCAACGACCACGCCGTCGCCTACGTCACCCGGCGGCTGCATGATCACGCCCGGATCGGCCAGATCGCCGTGCACCTCGGGGACAACCTGATCAAGGCCGTCTGAGTCGCTCCCTGTTGCGAAATACATGCGTGAGTTATATATTCGAGTGATGGATCACCGACTCGCGAACCTGATCGGCGCACTGGGCACCGCCCTCCACGACTCGCAGGTCGCCCAGGTCACCGAACCGGGCCTGACCGCCACCGAAGCGAGTGCACTCAACCGGGTAGGGCAGATCCCCGGCTGCAGCATCACCGACCTGCGGATGGGCCTGGGGATCAGTCAGCCCGGCACGGTCCGGGTGGTTGACACGCTGGTGCGGCGCGACCTGGTGGTTCGGGCCGCCGGTCGCGACGGGCGAACGGTCGCGCTCCACCTCACCGAGCCCGGTCGGGCCATGTGGGAGGCGTTGGTCGAACGACGTCGCGCCTTTCTCGCCACCGCGCTCGAAGCGGTCCCGACGCGCGACCTGCCCGCCCTCGAGCGGGCGGTGAGCGCGGTGCTGTCGATGCTCACCGACGGCGCCGAGCAAGCCGAGCACATCTGCCGAATGTGCGACGAAGCCAACTGCCCGCAGGTCTCCTGCCCGGTGACCCTCGCGGTCTCCTGACGCGCCATGAGTGCGATGCGGATCGGCCGTTCCGGGCCCCTCCTCATGGTGGCCAGCGCCTTCTCGTGGGCCGCCGGCGTGGTGGTCACCAAGCTGGTCCTGGACCGCAGCGACGCACCGTCCACCTCGGTGCTGGCTGTGCAGCTCGGAGGCTCGGTGCTCGTGCTTGCCTTCGCGGCTCTCGTCACGCGCACCCCGCTGCGCGGCGCGTGGTCCAAGGGCTGGGTGGGACTGCTCGAGCCCGGGATCGCCTACTACCTCGCGCTCGCAGGGCTGGCCCTGACCAGCGCCACCAACGCGAGCATCCTGGGCAGCCTGGAGCCGGTGCTGGTCCCGATCCTGCTGCTGTTGCTCTTCCGCGAGCGACCGGGCGCCCGGATGGTCGTCGTGGTCCTCGCCGCAACCCTCGGCTCCGTGCTCGTGTCTGTCTCCGGCTCGTCCGGCGGCTCCGACTGGCGCGGAGACCTGCTGATCGTCGGCAGCGTGGCGGCCGCCGCCTTGTACGTCGTACTCGCTTCAGCGCAGGTCGTGGAGCTGCCTCCCGTGGCGGCCGCCCTGACTCAGCAGGTGTGGGCGGTCGGTCTGGTCGGAGCCACGCTCGCCATCGGGCTGGCCGGCGCGGGCACCTGGGACACCCCACGAACGTCCGACCTGGTCCTGATGCTGGCCTCGGGCGTCCTCAACTACGCGCTGCCGTTCTGGCTCTACCTGGCGGCGCTCACGCGGATGCCGGTGGCTCGCGCGGCCGCCTACCTGACTCTCATCCCGCCGTTTGGAGTTCTACTGGCGGCCGCGATCCTCGGCGAGCAGGTGACCGTGTTCCACGCACTGGGTGGGGCCCTGGTGGTGGCCAGCCTCCTGTACGACGCCCTCGCCCGCGATCCCGGTCGCGCACAGGTGCCCGACCACACGCATCCGGGTACAACTTGTAATAGGATTACATCTTGAACAGGTGTGTCCGATTTTCCTAGCGTCGAGACATGACCACGATGACCGTCCAGCACACCGACGTCCAGCGCGTCCAGCGGCGCACCGTGGTGCTGCTCATGCTGGGCGAGACCCTCGGCAGCGTCGCCCTGACCGTGGGCTTCGCGGTCGTCGGGATCCTCGCCGCGCAGCTCGCCGGCTCCACCGGTGCGGTGGGGTTCACGCAGGCGAGCCAGACCGTCGGCGCGGCGATCGCGTCGTACGCACTCGCGTCCTGGATGAACCAACAGGGCCGGCGGCGGGGACTCGCGGTGGGCTACCTGATCGGCGCCCTCGGCGCCGGCTCCTGCATGGCCGCGGCCGCCACCGGAAGCTTCCTGCTCCTGGTCGCCGGCGCGGTCGCGCTGGGATCCGCCTCCGCGTCGGGCAGCCTGTCCCGCTACGCGTCGACGGATCTCGCATCCCCGTCACGTCGCGCGACCACGCTCTCCCTCGTGGTGTGGACCGCCACGGCCGGAGCCGTCGCCGGCCCGCTGATGGTGCCCGCCGCCGAGGGCTGGGCGCGCCATCTCGGGATGCCGCCCCTGGCCGGGCCCTTCGGCCTCGCCATGGTGTGCACCGGAGCCGCAGCCGTGCTGTTGTTCGTCTTCCTGCGGCCCGATCCACTGCTGCTGGCCCGCGAGATCGAACGCCCGACCGCGCCGTCCTCCCAGGCCGGTCCGGCAGTGACCCCGCCGGTCCGGGCACTCGCACCGACCATCGCTGCCCTCGTCTGCGCGCATACGACGATGGTTGCGGTGATGGTGATGACGCCGATCGACATGCATCACGGCGGTTCTTCGCACCAGGTCATCGGGGTCGCGGTCTCCCTGCACTTCCTGGGCATGTTCGCCCTCGCGCCGCTGTCCGGCCTCCTGGCCGATCGGTGCGGTGTCCGGCCCGCCCTGGGGATCGGCGGCGTGGTCCTGGCGCTCTCCCTCGCGGTGCTCGCCGGAGTCTTCGGTACGACGTCGACGAGCCACGCCGTCGGCATGTTCGCCCTCGGCCTGGGCTGGTCGCTCGCCACGGTGGCCGCGACCTCTCACATCGCGGCGTGCTCGCACGGCGACACCCGGATCCAGGGCATCGCCGAGACGACCATGGCCTGCGTGTCCGCAGCGGCGGCGGCAGCGTCCGGTCCGCTGATGGCGGTCTGGGGCTTCGACGCGCTGCTCGCGCTGGCCCTGCTGCTGACGGCCGGCCTGTTCGTGGCAACGGCACAGATTCGACTTCGACCGGCACCGAGCCAGGTCACCGCGGACCAAGAAGTTCTGCCCACGTCAATGCACGGAATCAGAGAGGAGGCACCACGATGACCGAGACCCTCTACGGCCTCGAGGCACGAGTGCAGGAGGTCGAGATGAAACAGCAGGCCACCGATCGGCGCGGGCGGTCGCTGATGCCGGAGCGTCCGAGTCGGCACCGGCTGGCCGAGCGGTTGCGTCGCGTGGCCGACCGGCTGGACGCCTGAGGGCGCGGTAGCCGTGGTTGCGCACGCCAAGCGCCGGGAGCTCGGTGACTTTCTGCGCTCCCGTCGCGCCCGGATCGGCCCGGAGGAAGTCGGGATCGAGCCGGGCGCGCGGCGGCGGACCGAGGGACTGCGGCGCGAAGAGGTGGCAGAGCTCGCCGGAGTCAGCACCAGCTGGTACACGTACCTCGAGCAGGGCCGCGATGTGCGCCCCTCCGACCAGGTCCTGGATGCGGTCGGGCGGGTGCTCCGACTGGACGCGGACGAGATGCGGTTCCTACGCCGGCTTTCAACTGACCCAGCGTTCGAGAGCCTGCCCGGCGAGCTCGCCCCGCGCGAGATCGTGACGACTCTGGTCCGGCTCGACGACGACAGCCCCTACCCGACGTACGCCTTCGACGGCTACTGCGACCTGGTGGCCTGGAACCCCGCCACCACGACGTACTACACAGACTTCGGCAGGCTGCCGCCGCCGCGTCGCAACATGATGTGGTGGCTGCTCGCGAGCGAGGAGGCCCGCCGGCGCCTGCCGGACTGGCAGTCCGACGTGGCGGACATCGTCGCCCGCTGGCGCCGGATGGCGGTGGCCGTCGACCCTCGCCGCCTCCAGCGCCAGGTGGCGGCCTTCAAGCGGCTCAGCCCCGAGTTCGCCCGCTGGTGGGACAGCCACGACGTCCGCGAACACCACACCCGGCTGCGCAGGTTCGACCTCCCGGAGCTGGGCCTGGTCACTCTGCGGCTGATCGTCGCGGAGGCACCCGAGTTCGCCGGGCACAGAGTCGGCTACCACGCCCCCGTGGTCGACCCCACCGACTGACGACCGCAGCGATCACACCCTGACGGCGT
>CAVSMX010000002.1:0-282301 GCA_963729095.1 uncultured Actinomycetota bacterium
GCCAGGAATCGACTCTTGTGCTTCATCGGGTTTCTCCTTGTTATTGGTCAGCCGACGCTGAGGGCCGAACCGAGCTGCTGGATGTCCCCGAGAAGGGAGTCGGCGCGCAGGGGTGCGAGGGCGACCTCGTCGGACCCGGCGTCGAGAAGGGCCTGGATCCGCGTGACGCAGGCGTCCAGGTCGCCGCAGACGCAGAGCTGGTCCACCCACTCGTCTGGCATGTCGGCGGCCAGGCCCTCCGGGCCGCCCTTCTCCGCGAGCGCGCGCAGCTCATCGGTGATGCCGATCGCGTCGGTCATCGCGCTGCTCTCGCCATCGGCCAGGAAGAGACCCAGCAGCGGCCGGACCTTGGCCCTGGCCTCGGCCGACGTCTCGCCGAGCACCAGGAACGCGAGCGTCGTGATGGGGGCGTCCGCGCCGCCGTTCGCCGCCATGATGTCGCGCTCGATCCGGACGAACTCGGGCGTGCTGAACACCGACAGGATCAGGCCGTCCGACACCTCGCCGGCGAGCGCGGTCATCTTGGGACCGGTCGCGCCGAGATGGATCGGCGGCGGCTGCGGCGGCGGGAACTCCAGGTGTACGCCGTCGAAGGTGAAGCCGCCGCGCCCGCCGGTCAGGGTCTCGCCCGCCCACAGGGCGCGCAGCGCCTCGATGGTGCCCCGGACGGCGCCGAGCGGCCGCCGGTGCTCGAGGCCCTGCTGGTCGAGCCAGCCGAGCCCGCCGGCGCCGACGCCGAGCGTGAACCGACCGGGATGGACCGACGCGAGCGTGCCCGCCTCCATGGCGAGCAGGCCGGGGTGTCGCGCGTAGACCGACACCAGTCCCGTGCCGACGTGGATCGCATCGGTGCTGGCCAGGACCGTCGCTGCTCCCGCGACGCCACCGGTCGCGAAGTAGTCCTCCGTGCTCCAGATGCTGGAGAAGCCGTTCTCCTCCACCGCCCGGGCGACGGACACCAGCTCGGTGGGGTGGAAGGTGCTGCCGAGGACGTAGCCGACTCGTGTGCTCATCGTCCTACCCTCCCGAGGACCTCGGCCGAGCCGAACGGGATGGTGCCGATCTGGGCCAGCCCGTCGACGAAGTGCGCGAGCTGGGGGCGGGCCTCGATCGCGCGAGCGACGAGGGCGGCGCCCTCGTCGAGCCGGCCGGCGCGGAGCAGCAGGACTCCCTGCCAGACCGTCGGCTCGGGGTCGTCGCCGAGCTCTTTCTGCGTGTCCGCGAGACCCTCGAGGGCCCGCTCGAGGTCGGCGCCCTGGACCGGTTCGGCGCCTGTCACCAGGCCAGGAGCGAACACCGACTCGAAGAAGATGCCGTAGGCGCGGTGGTAGCGGAGGCTCTCGCGGAGCCGTGAGATCGGCTCGGGGTCCACGTCCACCCGGAGGTCGGCCACGGTGCCCTGCCAGGCGTTCTCGGGACGCTCGCCGCTCACCACCCGCAAGGCGGCGGACATCCGCCCGCGCGCGTCGCCTCCTGCCGCGTCACCGGCAGCGAGGCCGGCGAGGAGCCGGTCGGCGAGGTCGCCCTCGGCCGCCCCGAACGCCTCCACCATCGCCGGCAGCACGCCGTCGTTGTCGAGCATGTTGCCGATGGCGATCGTTGAGCCGTCGACGACGCTGCCGCAGGACGGCACGCACCGCGATCCCGTGTGCTCGGCAATCGAGCCGGTCGTGTCGAGGTAGGCCACCTGGCGGATGTCGCTGTCCTCGTCCTCGGCGAGCAGCTTGGCGAGCGCCTCGGCAGCCGGCACGCCCTGCTCGAGGAGGTCGAGCCCTCGCGGGCCGTACGACACCTCCACGAAGGACTGGGTCGCGATCACGCCAACGCCCGGGCGGGTGTGGTCGGCGACCGGCCCGACGCCGTACGCATGGGTGGCCGTGGCCAGACCGAGCTGTCCGGTGGCCGCGTCGCGGGCGAGGAGCGAGAAGGTCATCGGCCGGCCGTGTCGGCGTACTCGACGTAGTCGGTGCGGGTCCCCCGGGAGTACGGCGTGTTGCCGAGGCCGCGGAAGTCGGCGGCGTCCTGCCGGCTCTTCGGGGGCGGGGTCTCGTCGTCGGGCGGCCGGGTGGAGCAGTGGAAGTGCCACATCTTCCACTCGGGGCTGCCGGAGCCGTCGTCGCGCTTGTAGATCTCGGTCGAGCGGTAGTACGCCGGCCGGTCGATGCGCTCCGGCAGGTCGTTGCCGTCCTCGTCGCGGACCCGCCAGGCTGGGAAGTTGCCCTCGGACACGACGTACGCCATGTCGCCGGAGACGTCGAGGCGCATCACGTGGTCCTCGCAGAGACCCCACTCGTCGGTGCGTGCGTAGAACGACCAGAGGTTGGCAAGGTCGTCGACCCCGAAGTAGGGGTGGGCGTTGAGGTTGAACATCAGGAAGCTCTCGTCACCGGTCGCGAAGACGGTGCGCATCAGCGGGATGTTGATGTTGAAGTTCGCGAAGTACCAGTCGCGGTGCAGGCGGAGGATCTGCTCCTCGTCCGATGCCTGGATCGTCATGCTGAACCTTCTTCCGAGGTCCGACTACGATTTCTGTAATTAGATTACATAAGCCGATGGGTGCTGGCTAGACCCCAATTTCGAGGCCTAGCGGAAGGTCCGCGCAGTCGGCCACGGCGGTGAGGTCGGCGATGACGTCGAACGCCGAACCGGGCCCGGCGATCCGTTCGAACTTCGCGCGCAGCTCGTCGCGGGTCGCCGGATCGGTGTGGTGACCGTGGGGGTTGTCGACCTGGTGCTCGACGGTTGCCGCCGTGGTCACGATGCGCACGCGGGCGGGAGCGGCCGCGGGCCAGCACTCGTCCAGGTCGGGGTCGGCAGCGACGTGCACGCGTGCGGCGAGGTCGGCGACGTCCGCCCGCCACTCGAACGACGAGGGGCCGGTCTCTCCGGTCAGGATCGCGGCCGCGACGGCGTACGCGAGCGAGAAGCGGGTGGAGAGCGCGTTCGGCTGTGCCTGCCGATCGACGCGAAGATTGTTCGCGACCGTGGACACCTCGATCCGCTCGACCGTGGTGGCGTCGGTGTCGAGCTGAGACCACGCCCGCACGGTCGCGTCGAGGGCGCTGTGCGTCAGCGCGCAGGCCGAGTGCAGCTTGAAGTAGTTGCGCGTGATCCGCAGCGTGGCGGCGTCCACGGGCTCGCGGAGCCCGCCCGGATCCACGGCGTACGCCGCGACGACCGACAGGTGTGAAGACAGCGACCCGGTGAACCCGGCTCGGTGCAGCATCGCCGACTGCACGCCCGCGCGGTTGGCGTGACCGGCCCAGGTGTTGCGCGCGGTCGCGCCCTCGTAGCAGGCCGACCACCCGGTGAGCAGCGGCTGCGTCGCCGCCACCCGCACCACCTCGACGGGGTCGAGCCCCTGCAGCATCGCGACGGCGGTCGCTGCGCCGAGGGCGCCGAAGTGGCCGTGCGGGTGCATCGGCGTGGGCAGCCGGAACGACTCGAACATCCGGGCCGCGACCTCGTAGCCGGCGGCCACGGCAGCTGCCAGGTCGGCACCGCTCGCGTGCACCGCCTCGGCCGTCGCGAGAGCGGCGGGTACGACGTGCACCGCCGGGTGGCCGGTCGGGCGGAACCCCTCGTCGAGCTCGAGGAACGTGCCCGCTGTGCCCCGGATCCAGGCCACCGTGGCGGGGTCGCGACCGAGAGAGGGCTCAGCGAGCAGAGCGGAGACCTCGGGCGAGCGTGCACCGGCGGCGATCGCGCCCACCGTGTCGGCAACGACGAGACCGACGTGGTCGAGGACCTCCGGCGACAGGTCGTCGGGACGGAGCGCGGCGGTGCCGGCCACCACCCGCTCGACGAGCCGGGTCAGCTCGTCGACGTCGCCGATCACCAGACCGGCACTTCGTGCCGCGCGGCGACGAAACGGCCACGGCGTTCTCCGACGGGCTCGCCGTCGCGCATGGCGACGGTCCCGGCCATCAGGCTGGCGACCACCCGGCCGCGCAGCTCCCAGCCGTCCCACGTCGTCACCGGGTTCAGGGCGTGCATCTGCTCGTTGGTGACCCGCGCGCTGCCGTTCGGATCGACCAGGGTCAGGTCGGCATCCGCCCCCGGCCACAGGCAGCCCTTCCGCGGCCAGATGCCGTACAACCGAGCAGTCCCGGCAGAGAGCACCTCGGCCAGCTGCTCGGGCGCGATCCGGCCGCGAACCATGGCGTCCACCATCAACGGCGCCAGCGTCTCGACGCCCAGTCCGCCGGCAGGCGCCTCCTCGAAGCCGCGCAGCTTCTCCTCGACCAGGTGCGGCGCGTGGTCGGAGCCGACCGAGCCGATGGTGCCGTCGTCGAGTCCGGCCCAGAGCGCGTCCTGGTCCTGCTGCGACCGCACCGGTGGGTAGACCTTGATGGCGGGGCCAAGCCGCTCGGCGTCGGCCTCGGTGAGCGTGAGGTACTGCGGGCACGTCTCCGCGGTCACCCGGGCGCCGGCGGACTGCGCCTCGCGCACCACCTGCGCGCCGGCCGCTGAAGCCATGTGCACGACGTGGAAGCGGCAGCCCGTGGCCAGCGAGAACTGGGCCCCGACGGCGATCGACGTCGCCTCGGCGACGGCGGGTCGCGCGGCGAGTAGGTCGTCGTAGGTCGTGATCGGGTGACCGAGCAGCTCGGCGGAGCGAGCCAGCACGTGCCGGTCCTCGCAGTGCGCCGCCAGCAGGCCTCCGCACCGCGCGACCTCGCGGAACATCTCGAGGACCTCGCCGTTCTCCGGCGGCAGCAGCAGTGACTCGGGAGGAGCGGCGGCGAAGTTGTAGACCAACCCCTTGGTCTCCTTGTCCAGCGCGTAGCCCCAGAAGAACTTCACGGCCACCGCACCCGCCTCGTGGAGCGGGGCGATCTCGGCCAGGTTGGCCGGGCCGAGCGCCATCCCCCATAGCCCGAAGTCGGTCCACGCGTGCGCCGCGTGGTCGACCCGGCGCTGCTCGAACGTGGCCACGTCGGTCACCGCAGGTACGGCGTTCGGCATCTCGAGGATCGTGGTCGTGCCGCCACACAGAGCGCCGAGCGTGGAGTGGTGGAACGTCTCCTTGTGGGTGTTGCCCGGGTCGCGGGAGTGGACGTGCGGGTCGATGAAGCCCGGGAACACCAGGAGCCCGGTGGCGTCCACCCGCTCGTCCGCCTCGACGGCGGCGCCGCGGTCGACCCAGGCCTCGACGACGCCGTCGTTGCACAGCAGGTCGGCCTCGAGGAGACCCTGCGGGGTCACGAGCGTCCCGCCCCTGACGACCGTCCTCATGCGGCACCTCCCACGGTGTGATGGAGCCCGAGCGCGAGGGCCGCTCTGGCGCCGAGACGGAGCATCGAGGCGAGGAGCAGGTCGGTGCCGACCGCGAGCTGCGCCGGCTCCGTCCACTCCTCCGGCACGTGCGAGAGGCCGTTGCGGCTGGGCACGAAGATCATCGCCACGGGCGTGATCCGGTTGATCATCTGCGCGTCGTGGCTGGCGCCCGACGTCAGCACTCGATACGGCAGGTCGCTCTCGGTGGCGGCCGCGGTGACCTCCGACCGCACCCAGTCGGGCAGCACGACCGCGGACGTGTCCGCGAGCAGCCGGGCGTCGAGACGGGTGCCTCGGCGCAGGCAGGCGGCCCGCATTCGGCCGACGATCTCCGCCGCCGCTCGGCGCTGCCGGTCGGCGTCCACGTCGCGTACGTCGAGCGCGAACGTCACCGTGCCCGGGATCGTGGTGATCGACCCCGGGTCGACCTCCAGGCGACCGACCGTCGCGCGGGTGCCACGGTGCTGCGGGTCGAGCGCGAGCCGCTCCGCGATGAGCACCGCCTCGGCCGCCGCGGTCAGGGCATCGGCGCGGCCCAGCATCGGCGTACCGCCGCTGTGCGAGGCGCGGCCACTGACCGTCAGCTCGAGGCGGGTCGATCCCGAGATCAGGTCGACGACGCCGACGTCGAGCTTCGCCCGCTCGAGCACGGAGCCCTGCTCGACGTGGAGCTCGACGAACGCCGACCAGTCCTCGGACCGCCACGGCTGAGCGACGGCGAGGTCGGGGTCGAGCCCGACGCCGGTCATCGCCTCGGCGAGCGAGACGTCGTCGCGGTCGCGGCGCTCGTCGAGCTCGGCGCGCGAGGAGAGCCCGGCCGCCAGCTTGGAACCGCAGCAGGCCTGGCCGAAACGTGCCCCCTCCTCGCCGGCGAAGGCGACGAAGCGGAGTGGCAGCTCGGTCTCGATCCCGGCGTCGTACAGCAGGCGGGCGACCTCGACGGCGGCCATCGTGCCGGCGATGCCGTCGAACCGGCCGCCGCGGTAGACGGAGTCGAGGTGGCTGCCGGTGCCGACCGCGGGCCCGTCGGTCCGGCCGGGTCGGGTGGCGATGGTGTTGCCGGCGGGGTCGACGGTGACCTCGCAGCCGGCCTCGACCATCCACTCGGCGAACTGGGCGTGCGCCTGGCGTTCGAGCGCGGTGTAGGCCAGTCGGGTCACTCCCGGGCCGGGCTCGCTGAGCACGGCCATCGTCTGCAGCGTCGACCAGAGTCGCTCGGCGTCGGCGGTCACCGCCCCTCGCCTCCTCTGGTGGCGGTGAGGCGCAGCTCGGCATCGGAGAACAGCGCATCCAACGTGACCGCCACACCCTCGAGCAGGTCGCCGGCACCGTGTCCTCGGTCGACGGCAGCGAGGACACCGACGATGGTGGCGCCGCGGTCGCGGGCGGCGCGGACCGCCTCGACCGCCGAGGCACCGGTGCCGGTCACACCCTCGACCACCAGCACCCGCTCCCCCGCATGCAGCTCGCCATGACAGGCCAATCGCGGCTGCCCGTCGACTGGTACGACGCGCGCCACCACGAGCGGCAGCCCGGTCTCGAGCGCGAGCGCGGCCCCGAGCACCAACGAGTGCGGATCGCGGCCGAGCAGCCTGTCCACGTCCGCCGGCACGCGCTCGGCCAAGATCGACGCGAGTCGCCGGAGCACGGTGGGCTTGGTGAGGAACTGGTCGGCGTCGATGAACTCGCCGTGGGTGCCCCACGCGGCGGCGACCAGGTCGGCCAGCAGCTCGGCACGACGTACGTCGTCATCCTGGAAGACGCTGAGCTCTCCCCTGGCCAGGGCGCCGATGAAGTCCGTCGGGGGTTGCGTGGTGGTCACGCGGGGCTCCTCTCGCGAGCGGGAAGTACGCCGGCGATCTCGGCCTGGTGCCAGAGGTGGTCGACCGCGGTTGCTGCTTCCGTGACGATCCGGCCCTCGTCGACGCCGACGACCTCGCCGTCCTGCATCAGGGCGCGCCCGTCGACCATCACGAGCGAGATGTCCGCCGAGGTGGCGTTCCAGACGAGGTTGCGGATCGGGTCGCGCACCGGTTGGACATGGGGCGCGGTCAGATCCACGCCGACCAGGTCTGCGAGCTGTCCGGGCGCAATGGCTCCGAGGTCGTCGGCGAGGGCCGAGGCGCCGGTCTCGGTCGCCGCCCGGAGCAGGGCATCCGCCGTGGCCGCTCCGCTGTCGCGGCTGGTGAGCTTGGCAATGAAGCCCGCCGCCCTGAGCTCGGCCAGGTAGTCGAAGCTGTAGGCGTCGGTGCCGATGCCGGCGCGCACCCTCTGGCGGTGGAACCGGTCGAGGGACACGGTCACGCCGCTCCGGGCGAACGTCAGCGGGCAGTGGGCGACGGTCGTGTTGCTGTCGCGGAGGCGGGGGAGGTCGAGGTCCTCGACGTACACGCAGTGCGCGGCGACGGTCCGCAGACCCAGGATGCCGACCTCGTCGAGGTACTCGACGGGCGTGCGGGCGTATCTCCTCCGCACCTCGTCGACCTCGAAGCGGCTCTGGGCGACGTGGATGCTCACGAACGTGTCGCGCTCGCGGGCCAGGTCGGCGATCCGGCGCAGCAGGCGCGGCGAGCAGGTGTCGGTGGCGTGCGGGCCGAAGCCGACCCGGATCCGCCCACCCTGCCCCTCGTCGTACTTGTCCCCGAGGGCGAGCGCGGCGTCGAGGGAGGCTTCCTCGTCGATGTCGACGTACCGCGGTCGGCCGGCACCGTCGACGCCGCGGCCCGGCGACGAGAACACGTATGGCGCGACGAACGCCCGCAGCCCCAGCTCGGTCGCTGCGTCGAGGATCCAGTGGTGCGCCGCGCGCGGCATGTCGAGGAAGCTGGTGGTGCCCGACCGCAGCAGCTCGAGCATCGCGAGCCGGTAGACCGCCAGCAGCTCGTCGTCGGACAGCACCTCGCCGGCGAGGTCGCCGAGCGGCAGCAGCAGGCTGTAGACGATGTTGTCGGCCACGACGCCCGGGCGGTCCTGCTCCACGACGTCGTCGACGATCCCGCGGAAGATCGGCCCGTTGATCGCGTGGTTGTGGAGGTTTACGAAGCCGGGCAGCAGCACGCCGCCGGGCAGCTCGATCCGTTGGTCGACGAGGCCGTCGAAGGGCCGCCGTACGACGTCGGCGATGCGGTTGCCCCGGACCAGGACGGTCACGCCCTCGGCCATCTCGATGCCACCGACCGGGCGCGGCAGCAATGTCCACCTGGCGCTGACGGCCGTGAGCTGCTCCGACATGAGACCCCGTTGCGACGAGACTTGTAATCTGATTACATTCCCAGCGTAGCGGTCCGTCGGGCCACGTCAAGTGGCGACCTGGGAGGTCACAGTGAGCGAGCTCGTCATCATCCGAAACGCCCACCTCTTCGATCCCGAGGAGGTCGGCATCCGTGACATCCTGGTCGCCGGCGAGCGGGTCGTGGCGATCGCGGAGAAGCTCGACACCGGCGGCCTGGACGTCGTCGAGATCGACGCCGCGGGACGGCGCGTCGTGCCCGGACTGGTCGACGGCCACGTGCACGTGATCGGCGGCGGGGGCAACGAGGGGTACGCCTCCCGGATCCCCGAGCTGTGGGTCGGCGAGCTCGTGGAGGCCGGCATCACCACCGTGGTGGCTCCGCCGGGCCTGGACATGATCGCGAAGAACCTCGAGGGGCTGCTCGCGAAGACCTACGCGCTCGAGGCCGAGGGCCTGTCGGCGTACGTGATGGTCGGCGGCTTCCAGCGCCCCTTCCGCACGGTCACCGGCTCACTGATGACCGACATCTTCGCGCTCGAGAAGGTGATCGGCGTCAAGGTCGCGCTGGGCGAGACCAAGTCCACGGCGTTCACCGACCAGGAGCTCGCCGACCTCGCCGCCCAGCTGCACTACCTGGCCGGCGCCACCGGCAAGGCCTGCCTCCTGCACGCCCACCTCGGCCAGTCGGCCGAACCGGCGGCCGGGTTCCTGCACGCGATGCGTACGTCGGGCCGTCCGGCCCACGCCTTCCAGGCGACGCACTGCAACTACACCGGCGACACGATGGAGGCAGCGCTCCAGGTCGCCGCGGCCGGCGGCTACGTCGACTTCAACCCGATCCTCTCCCCGGACTTCGGCCACCCGAACGCCGTACCGTGCACCGAGGCGATCGTCCGCACCCTCGCCGCCGGCGTCGACCCGGCCCTCGTCACGATGACGACCGACGGCAACGCCAGCGTCCCCATCCTCCGCGAGGACGGCACCCGCGACACCTACGAGAAGAGCCTCGACTGGATGTGGCGCGACACGGTCGAGCTCGTGACGAAGCACGACATCCCGTTCGCACAGGCCCTGTCCTTCGTGACCAGCAACCCGGCCCGGGCATTGGGACTGTCGGCCAAGGGTTGTGTTCGGGTTGACGGCGACGCCGACTTGCTATTGCTCGACGACGACTACCGGATCGTCGACGTCATCGCTCGCGGCAGGCGCATGGTCGCCGACGGCGAGGTCCTGGTGCGTTCGATGTATGAGCCGGGACGCGAGGTCTCGCCGTTGGCCACAGCGGCGCTTTAGGACGTAGCCAAGGCCCGGCGAACCGACAGACAGCGGGCAACCGCGCACGCGCTCCGGGGCGCGTCTTACCGCCGAGATTGACGCACGTTCTTTGGTCGAGACGCAGGACTTGGGGACGGCTCCGGCCGGGGGTCCCGCGATTGTGCCTGCCGGCGGGCTCAAACAAAGGCACCGCAGACGGGAGCCTCGCAGCGTCCCGATGACGACCGTGAACGTGCCAGAAGCCGCTGACCGGGTGAGTGCGCGCCGGCCAGACGGATCGGGATGCAACGTTTGCTCGGCTTCGCATGCGCGGGGTCCGAGGGAGGGGGACACTGAAACGGGTGTCCGTCCCCGCGAAGTGAGGAAGCAGCCGATGATCCGTGTGATAGGCGTCTGGCTGATGGGGTTCCTTGTTGCGCTCGCGGCAGGTCCCGCTATCGGGGACCCGGCCACGCGGTCCCCCGACCGCGCCGAGTCGACGAGCCGCATCAGCCTCGGCCCGGTCCATGACCTCTTCGCACCACGCGGCCCGTGCTGCCCATCCGCCCACTGGTCGGTGCCGGTGATGACCGGCCAGAACAAGGCCACTGTCGGGTTCACCGCAAACAGCGCCTACTCGACCGCAGACCTGCCTGGACCGATCCTCGAGACCATCGCCGGCGACGATCAGACCCTCTTCCTCGACCACGATGAGAACCCGCCGCTCCTGGCGTCGGACCAGAACGGGAACCTGACTGCGCTATGGCTGCACGCGCTCCACGACCCGGAAACCGGCGATGTGCTAGGCCCTCTGCGAATGATGACATCTTACCGCTCAGCCGGAGGACAGTGGTCCACCCCGAACCAGCTCGCACAGGGCCGGTCGGCGCCGAGCCCGAGCGGCCTAAGCCTCGCAGTCAGCGGCAACGGCTCAGCCGTCCTGGTGTGGCAGGCGAACGGGCGCGTGGTCTCGGCCTTCCGCCCCGCGGGGTCGCCGGAGTGGAGTGCCCGCGAGATCGTCCCCGGATACCGAGGAGACAAAGCGGTCGTCGCGATCGACAACCGCGGGCGCGCCGTTCTGGTGTATCCGCAACGCGGCTCGATCCGCACCAACCGCTACCAGCCCGGCAGTGGCTGGGACAGGTCGACGTTGCTGCAGCGCGGGAACCCGTTCACCTCACAAGCCAACGTGGTCGCCAACGACCGCGGCGTCGCGGTTGCGAACTGGATGCGGTTGATCCCGATCGATGGCAGCGACCACCTCTTCCGCTTCCAGATGCGCTTCGCGCGGATGACCCCTGCCGGCCGGTGGCGCACCCACAGCGTCTCGCTGCCCCTGGGAAGTAGCTACACAGTCAGCGGAGCCGGTCTCGGGATCCACGTCCCCCGATACACGCTCGGCATCGACCGTCGGGGCCGGGCCACGTTTGCCTGGGCCGTCGGTGACCACAGCGTGTGGGTACTGCGAAGCGACCCTGACGGGCTATGGGCCCAGCCGCATCGACTCGCCCGGAACCTGAAGCTGTCCTGGACGTTCATCGAGTCCAGCAACTGGCCGCGGCTGGCCGTCGGCCGGCACGGCGAGGCCCTCGTGACCTGGAAGACCCGTCGACCTCCCGAACGCGGCGCGCGCCTGGAGGGACGCTACCTGCACGGAGGCGCCTGGACCCGAGTCCGACGGCTGTCCCCAGACGGAGTGCACCCATTCACCCACGCCACCACGATCGGCGCACCGGGCCGAGCACTGGTTGCCTGGAACGATCTCCGCAAGGGCATCCAGGCCAGGTTCCTCGAGGTCCGCTAGCGCAGGCAAGATCCAGTTGACCGGCGGCGCAGTGAGCGCGCCGGGCGATTCACACAAAGGCACCAGACACGCGCCCGTGCCAGCCGGGATCGATAAAGCTGCTACGCCTCGCCACGGATTACTCGTTTGCACTCTCGCAAGCTCCTAGCTGACACGTCCGCATCCACCGGCCAGCGACCCCCGAGGTGCGCTTCTTCGCCGCCTCAGTCACAGCCGTCCCGCCCGAGTCCCGGCGAGAGTGACCAACGCTCATCCCTCTCCGGCCCCGTCAGGACGCAACCCCGCTAGGTCGATCTCCATGAAGTCGGTGACCTCGGCGTTCCAACGGTCATTGACGAACGCAACATGGCTCGGATGATCGTTGTAGACGTCGCATGCCGCGCGGCTTGCAAAGTCCATCGTCACCGCGAGCTGATAGTTGTTCTTGAGCCCGACCTGACGCACCAGGCGAGGGAGAAACTCCTCGGCGAAGGTAGCGGTACGTGAACGTATGGACGTGGAGGAATCGATCGCCCGGCACGGAAGAACACACGTGCTTTCAGTGGGGATGCAACCTCCGGCCCGCCTCGTTCCGTATCCACCTGCGAAAGCACGACCTGCTGGACCCGAGGAGGCCGAGATGGATTTGCGCGAACGACTCGACCGGGAGCTGGCCGAGCCATCCCGGCTCGCCCCCGACCTGAGCGATACGTTGGTCGCCGGCCGCCGGGCGGTACGTCGACGCCGCGTCGTGGCCGGAGTCGCCGGCCTCATGGCGGCAACTGTTCTCGGAGGGATGGGTTGGCTCCTGGCCCCGAATGACGAGCCCAGCTTGGTGGCGCCTGAGCCGCCGTCGCAGGAGATCGCCGTCGACGATGACCCCTCAAACGACTGCCACGAGGTGCCCGCGTCGGAGTTGGACGCGTGCCGGGGCCCGGTGGTCGGCGGCCGGGACAGTTCGATCTCGATCTACTACGTGCCCGATCGGGGTGCCGTCCGCCGGGACCCGGGAGTCCGGGTCCTCAAGACCATCGTCAACCCGTTGGGGAGCGACGAGTTCAACGCCGCGTACGAGGTCGACGACAACGGAAAGCGGTTGATGCTTCTCGTCGGCTCCCGAGGTGGCGTAAGCGAGAACGCCGGCGGTGGGGCCGACGACCTCGCGACCTGGGTCGGGCAGGAAAAGCGCCTTGTCGAGGTCATCGGGCGTGACGTCGGGAAGGGCGATCCCCCGGCCTACTACAACAGCAACGGCGTCCTGGTCGTCGCCGAGGGCGCCGCGATCGTCGAGCAGATCCCGAACCCCCTGGGGCTCGAGGGCGAGGCGTACTCGATCGGCCTCGCCGTGGAGCACGATGGCCAGACGACCTGGATGTTGCTTTCGTCGGAGCCCGGCAGCGAGACCATCTCATCCTCGCCGGGGCAACAGGGCTTTGCGAGGCTCGAGGACTGGATCGACGCTTCGGTCGCGGCAAACCAGGGGCGCGACGCGCACCCATTCGTCGAGTTCAACGACAACGGCACACTGCGACCACTCCCCCGTGTAGAGATCGTCGAGCAGCGCAGGGGAGTCGACCTGGGTAGCTTCCCGCCGGAGTCGACCGTGGTCGCCCAGTTGCTGGTCGACGGCGAGCCCTGGTTCGTTGCCGCCTGCCAATGCGGGGGCAACCCTGAATACCGTCCGACCAACACCTCGGCCGCCGGCGAGACCCTCGACGACTACATCGCCTACTACCGTGCCAGCAACGCGTCCGTCCAGGGCGTGCAATGAACCGTGCCGAACGAGAGGCGTCGTACGTCGAGTTCGTGACTGGCCGACGCGACCACTTCCGCAGGATCGCCTACGCGCTCTGCGGTGATTGGCACCGCGCCGACGACCTGCTGCAGCAGGCGTTGGTCAAGCTGTACGTCGCCTGGCCGCGGGTCCGCCGCGACGGCGGCGAAGCGGCTTATCTGCGCCGCATCCTGGTCCGCGCGAGCATCGACGAGTCGCGCCGGCCGTGGCGCCGGGAGCACGCGGCGGAGACGCTGCCCGACCGCGCGATCCCGGTCGCATATGGGATCGAGGAGCGCAGCGAGCTGATTGAGGCGCTGCAGCAGTTGCCGCCGATGCAGCGGAAGACGATCCTGCTCCGCCACTGGCTCGACCTGTCCGTACGCGAGGCCGCGGCCGAGCTCGGCATCAGCGAGGGGACAGTCAAGAGCAACACCGCCCGTGGCCTGGCGACCCTGGAGTCGGTGCTCGCGCGCGAACGTTCCTGACTCCCTGCCGGGGCTCCTGTCTTTGCGGCTCACCGTGGAAGGAGGTTTCGTCGGGCCACGCATCTGCCGCGGTCCGAACGTCGCCGACATGCGTCATTCCGCCGCGAAAGGTCCTGACCTCGCCCAGGTGTGGCCGGTGCACATCAGCGTCGTTCCGTGCCGATATCCCCAGGCTCGGAGCCCGGATGGCTACTGCCGGCACAACCCAGTATGATCGAACGTATGTTCGATTCTTCGGTCATCGAATCCGCGGCACCGTCGCTGGCCGAACTGCGCGCCCTGCTCGGACGGCTCGTGACGCTCGACGGTCAGGGTGCGAGCGAGGCGGAGCTGGTCGACCAGCTGACCGCGATGGAGCAGGTGAAGAGCGGGCTGGCCGCAGCGCAGGCGCGGGTCACCGCGACGTTGGCCTCGACCCGGAGCCGGGCCGAGACCGCGCGCGGGGTGCCGGCCAAGGAGCGGTGCCGCGGGCTCGCGGCGGAGATCGCGCTGGCCCGACACGACAGCCAGGTGCGGGGCAACCAACACCTGGGGTTCGCGAACGCCCTGGTCCACGAGATGCCCGACACCCACGCCGCCCTGACGAGCGGCGAGATCTCGGAGTACCGCGCCACGCTGATGGTCAAGGAGACCGCCGTCCTCTCCCGGGCACACCGGCGCCAGGTCGACGCCGAGCTGGCCGGCCGCCTGACGCAGCTCGGCGACCGGGCGGTCGCGGCGGAGGCCCGCAAGATCGGCTACCGGCTCGACCCCGGCTCGGTGCTCCGTCGCACGCGCGGCGCACGCGGCGACCGGCACGTCGGGCTGCGGCCGGCACCGGACACGATGAGCTACCTGACAGGCTTCCTCCCGGTCGAGCAGGGCGTGGCGTGCAAGGTGACGCTCGAGCGGTACGCCGACTCCCGGCGGGCCCAGGGCGATCCACGCAGCCGCGGCCAGATCATGGCCGACGCCCTGGTCGAACGAGTCACCGGCCAGGCCACCGCCGATGCGGTCAACGCCGAGATCCAGCTGGTGATGACCGACCGGTCGCTGCTCGGCGACGACCACGAACCCGCACGGATCGCCTGGTTCGGGCCGATCCCCGCCGCCCTCGCCCGCGACATCGTCCGGAAGGCCAATCGCGTCTGGATCCGGCGGCTGTTCACGTCACCGGACGGGTCGGAGCTGGTGGCGATGGACTCCGAACGGCGCACCTTCACCGGCGGGCTCCGGCGGTTCCTGATCGCCCGCGACGACGTGTGCCGCAGCCCGTGGTGCGACGCTCCGATCCGACACCTCGACCACATCCTCCCGGTCGCCGAGGGCGGCGAGACCGCCGCTGTCAACGGGCAAGGCCTGTGCGAGGCGTGCAACTACGCCAAGGAAGCCCCCGGCTGGCGCGCCCAACGACCACCCGGCACCCACCACACCGTCGAGACCACCACCCCCACCGGCCACCCCTACCGAAGCCGCGCCCCCGACCCACCACGACACCGCGGCGACGAGTTCGTGCTCACGGCGTGACCCGTCCTCATCCGTTGACCAGCGGGATCGTCTCCGCGAAGCCCTCGTGCGCCTCGGTGGTCGTCATCTCAGGTCCTTCCAGTGGGGATGCCGGCCCGGCGGACGAGCGCGCGCGCTCGCTCGGTGGCCTCGGCGCAGATCGCCTGCTCGTCGACGAGCGTGCAGCGCCCCTGCTCGTACACGACCCGGCCGTCGACGATCGTCATCTCGACGTCGGGCCCCCGGGCGGCGTACACGAGTGCGGCGGGTATGTCGTGGTGCGGCGTCAGATGCGCGCCGGACAGGCCGACCACGGTGATGTCGGCGAGCATCCCGGGCGCCAGGACCCCCGCGTCGATGCCCATCAGTCGCGCTCCCCCGCGGGTCGCCAGGTCGAGCGCCTGGTCGCTGTGCGCCGCGCCGGGGTCGAGATGGTGCATCCGCTGCACCAGCACCGCCTGCTTCATGCACTCGAACAGGTCCTGGCGGTGGTCGTACGCCGCCCCGTCGGTGCCCAGCCCGACGACCGCACCGGCCTCCCGGAGGTCACGGAGCCGCAGTACGCCGTCGGCGCCGTACTGGTTGGACACCGGGCAGTGCGCCACGCCGGCCCCGGTCTCGCCCAGCATCCCCACTTCCGCGTCGTCCAGGTGGATGCCGTGCGCGAGGGTCGCTGCTGGACCGAGGAGCCCCTCCGCGTGCAGCCACGCGACCGGAGTCGTGTCGTACGCCGCGGCGTAGACCTCCGGGTCGCGAAGGGTCGACGCGCAGTGGGCATGCCAGCCGGTGCCTGTCTCGGACGCGAGCTTGGCCGAGGCGCGCAGGAGCTCCTGATCGGCGTACGTGACGTTGTGCGGGCCAGGCCAGACGGCGACCCGACTGCCCGGCGGCCGCGCGTCGATGCACGCGCGGGTCAGCTCCAGCTCTTCCTCGGTCGACCGGGAGAAGAGGCCTCCGTCGAGCCCGTGCTCGCGCGCCACGGCACTCGGGGTGCCGGCCATGCCACGGGCGACGACGCCTCGGAGCCCGACCAACTCGACCGCCGCCGCGACGTCCAGGACCGTCTCCGCGTCGGAGGGCGCGTAGTGGTGGTCCAGGATCGCCGTCGTTCCCGCGCGGGCGGCCTCGACCGCGCCGAGCAGGGCGGCCACGCGGGCATCCTCCGGGGTCAGGTGCGCGGCGTAGGGCCACATGAAGTCGGCCAACCACGACCAGAGCGGCATGCCCTCGCCCAGGCTGCGGGCGAAGCCCTGGTAGAGGTGCGTGTGGGTGTCGACCAGGCCCGGCATCGCGGCGGTCCCCGAGCAGTCCACGGTTCGCGTGGCCGTCAGACCGGACAGCTCGTCCGCCTTGCCGACCGCGGAGATGCGGCCTCCCGAGACGGCCACAGCCCCGCCGTCGATGACCCTGCGGTCGTCGTCGAGGGTGACGACGGAGCCTCCGGTCAGGAGGAGGTCGCAGTCGATCACGTCGGGGTCAGAACTCGACGAGCGTGCCCTTGCTGTACGGCGTGTTGCCGAGCCCCCGCGCCCGCGACGTGTCCTGGGCCGTCTTCGGCGGCGGGATCTCGTCGTCGTCGGGACGCGTCGAGCAGTGGAAGTGCCACATCTTCCACTCCTTGCCGCCCTCGCCGTCGTCGCGCTTGTAGACCTCGGTCGAGCGGTAGAGGAACGTCACGTCGAGCTCCTCAGGGAGGAGTTTGCCGTCGTCGTCCTTGATGACCCAGGACGGGTAGATGCCCTCGGACACGATGTAGCCCATGTCGCCGTCGACGTCGACGCGGATGATGTAGTCCTCGCACTTCCCCCAGCGATCGGTGCGTGCGTAGAAGGCCCACAAGGCCTCGAGCTCGTCGACGCCGAAGTACGGATGGTCGTTCAGGTTGAACATCAAGAAGTCCTCTTTGCCGGCCGGGAAGACCGTCCGCATCAGGGGGATGTTGATGTTGTAGTTGGAGAAGTACCAGTCACGGTGCAGCTTCAGCAGCTGCTCGACGTCGGCCTCCTGGCCGGATGCGTGGTTCTGCACTGACTTACCTTCCGCTCGGGTCAAGGTGTTGCCATCAGGAGTCGTTGTAATTAGATTACATACACCGCGCCCATGGCGCCAGACCCTGGCCCGGCCGCTCCCGAAGGAGTTCCACCATGACAGTCACCGGACACGCCGGCCACGGCTACGAGGCGGTCGAGGAGATCCTGACCACCCTGGTCGCGGACGGCCTCGAGACCGGCGCCGGTCTCTCCATCTGGTCGGGTGGTGAGGAGGTCGTCAACCTCTGCGCCGGCTGGAGCGACGCCGCACTGACACAGCCGTGGCGAGCGGACACCCTGGTCCACACGTACTCGACGTCGAAGCCCTTCGCTGCCCTGGCGGCGCTGACCGCGGTCGCGGCCGGCGAGCTCCCGCTCGACGAGCCGGTGTCGACGTACTGGACCGACTACGCCGCGTCCGGCAAGGAACGCACCACACTGCGACAGGTCCTCACCCACACAGCCGGCCAGCCCGCCTTCCCGCCCACCGCGGAGTCGATCGACCTGGTCGACGAGGACGCGCTGATCGAGACGCTCGTCAAGGCCGCGCCCGAGTCCGAGCCCGGGACGGTGATCGCCGAGCACGCGCTGACCTACGGCCACCTCCTCGACGGGATCCTGCGCGCGGCCACCAAGAAGACCCTCGCCCACTGGTTCAACGACGTCGCCCGGCCGGCGCTCGGGATGGACGCATGGTTCGGCGTACCGACCGCCGACCTGCCCAGGGTCGCGGAGCTCGAGCACGGGCTCCCGGGAGGCGCCGCGCAGATGCTGGTCGAGGTCTGCCCCACGTACGAACGGACGCTCGCCCTCCCCCACGGGGCGATGGACATGGACCGGATCAACTCGACGGAGTTCCGCCAGTCGAGCTTCGCGGCGATGAACCTGCACACCTCGGCCCGAGGCCTCGCCGGCTTCTACGCCACCGTCGCCGACGAGGAGGGCCCGCTCCGCGAGCTGCTCGGCGAGAGCCTCCACCACGACTTCATCACGACCCAGGTGACCGGTCTCGACGAGACCGTCCAGGAGCGGGTCAACTGGACGCTGGGCATGTTCCGGACGGACTTCTTCGTCGGCATGGGCGGCCTTGGCGGCTCGGCCGGCTACTGGTCCTTCACCAACGACCACGCGGTCGCGTACGTGACCCGGCGGCTCCACGACCACGCCCGGATCGGGCAGATCGCCCACAACCTCGGCGACAACCTGATCAAGGCCGTCTGAGTCGGAGGGCGCCCGCCGTCACACCCTGACCGCGTCAAGGGTGGCCAGTACGTCGTCCGGCGTCTGAGCGGCGCGGAGTCGCTCGACGGACGCGTCGTCGGTGAAGACCTCCGCGATCCGCGACAGCAGCGCCAGGTGGTCGTCGCCAGCGCCGGCGATGCCGAGCACGAACTCCGCCGGCTTGCCGTTCCAGTCGACCGGCTGGTCGTACCGGACGAACGAGATCGCGGTGCGCAGGATGGCGCCCTTGGCCTCGTTGGTGCCGTGCGGGATCGCCAGCCCGTTGCCCATGTGGGTCGACACCGACGCCTCACGGGTGTGCATCGAGTCGACGTACGACGGTTCGACTGCGCCCGCGTCGACCAGCAGCCGGCCGGCCTCGTCGATTGCCTCGTCCCTCGACCGGGCGGTGCCGCCGAGCACGATCGCGCTGCTCGCCAGCACGTCGTCGGGCGTCTCGTCGGCCGAGGTCTCGGCCAGCGCTGCGGCCGGTGTCGCATCGGTCTGGTCGATCAGCTCGACGATCTCGTCGTACTTCGGGCTGCCCATGAAGTTGTCAACCGAGACGTGGATCGCGGACGGCGACTTCTGTTTCGCCCGCTCGGTGAGGTCCTGATGGGTGACCACGAGGTCGTAGCCGTCGTTCAGGTTCGAGATCGCCTTGTTGACCACAGTCACGTCTCCGTGTCCGGCGGCCTGGATCTTCTTGCGCAGCACGGATGCGCCCATCGCGGAGGAACCCATGCCGGCGTCGCAGGCGAACACGATCGACTTGATGTCCCCGCTCCGGCCGGACCCGAGGACCGACGAGGCGACCGACTTCTTGCCCTTCATCGACTCCATGCTCGCGGTGGCTTCGGCGAGGTCGCCCTCGTCGTCCTTCCGCTCCATCTTGAGCAGCATGCTGGCCACCGTGAAGCTCACCCCGGCCGCGACGATCACGGACATGGTGACGCCCACCAGGCTGCTGGCCGGGGCCTGGAGCCAGACCGCGATGATCGAGCCCGGAGCCGCTGGAGCGCGCAGGCCCGAGTCGAAGATCAGGTTGACCGCAACGCCGGACATACCGCCGAGGACCACGGCGAGGATCGTCTTCGGCTTCATCAGCACGTAGGGGAAGTAGATCTCGTGGATTCCACCGAAGAACTGGATGACCGCCGCGCCGGGTGCCGACGCCTTGGCGAGGCCCTTGCCGAAGATGCTGAAGGCGATCAGCAGCCCGAAGCCGGGCCCGGGGTTGGCCTCGATCAGGAACAGGATCGACTGGCCCTGCTCGGCCGCCTCGGTGGTGCCGAGCGGCGTGAAGATGCCGTGGTTGATGGCGTTGTTGAGGAACAGGACCTTGGCCGGCTCCACGAAGATCGAGGTCAGCGGGAGCAGGCTGTTGTCGACGAGGAAGTCGACGACGTTCCCGGCGAGGTCGGAGAAGGCCTCGACGAACGGGCCGGCGATGAGGAAGCCGCCGATCGCCAGGATCATGCCCCAGATGCCGGCGGAGAAGTTGTTGACCAGCATCTCGAAGCCGGGCTTGATCTTGCCGGCCCAGCGCTCGTCGAGCCGCCGCATCGTGTAGCCACCGAGCGGTCCCATGATCATCGCGCCGAGGAACATCGGTACGTCGGCACCGGTCACGGCGCCCATCGTGGCGATGGCACCGACGACGCCGCCGCGGACGTTGTCGTCGCCGTACGCCATCCGGCCGCCGGTGTAGCCGATCAGGATCGGCAGCAGGTAGGTGATCATCGGGCCGACGATCCCGGTGCCGTCCGCACCGGCACCCCAACCGCCGAGCTCCTCCACGAAGCCGTAGCCGCCGTGGTAGTCGAAGATCTTGTCGCCGATCAGGGTGATCCAGCCGACCTCGATGAACAGGGCGGTGATCAGGCCCCAGGCGATGAAGGCGCCGATGTTCGGCAGCACCATGTTGGACAGGAACGTGCCGAACTGCTGCACCCGGACACGGGCACCACGACGGGGTTCGGCGGTGGTGGTGGCGGCCATCTGGGGTTCCTCTCATCATTCGGGAGCGTGACGCGCATCACGCCCCAATGCCCGCTAGTTTGCACACAAACGGGCATGTTGCCAAGTATTCGGGCAGAATTTCTCGCCCGTTGATGTGGTCTTTTTCCCGGGACCGCACTACCGTCGCCGCAGTCGCACCCAGTCGGCCCCGCGAAAGGAACAGCCCGTCATGAAGGCTCTGCGCTTCTACGCTCCCGAGGACGTCCGGCTCGAGGACGTGCCCGAACCCTCGTGCGGTCCCGACGAGGTGAAGCTGCGGGTGCGCAACTGCTCGACGTGCGGCACCGACGTCAAGATCTTCCACAACGGCCACCAGAACCTCACTCCCCCGCGGACCATCGGCCACGAGATCGCCGGCGAGGTGGTCGAGGTCGGCGCCGACGTCAACACGACGTACGGCTCGAGCTGGCAGGTGGGCGACCGGGCCCAGGTCATCGCCGCCGTGCCCTGCGGCGAGTGCCACGAGTGCCGGAAGGGCTGGATGGCCGTCTGCCAGAACCAGACCTCCGTCGGCTACCAGTACGACGGCGGGTTCGCCGAGTTCATGATCGTGCCGAAGCAGGTGCTCAAGGTCGACGGGCTCAACCGGATCCCCGACAACGTCGGGTACGACGAGGCCTCGGCCGCCGAGCCGTTCGCCTGCGCCATCAACGCCCAGGAGCTGCTCGGCATCGAGCCCGGCGACACCGTCGTGGTCTTCGGAGCGGGCCCGATCGGCTGCATGCACATCCGGATCGCGCGCGGTGTCCACCAGGTCGGGCCCGTCTACCTCGTCGACGTCAACGCGGAGCGGCTGAAGATGTCGGCCGAGGCGGTGCAGCCGGACGAGACCATCGACGGCTCACAGGTCGACGTCGTCGAGCGGGTCATGGAGCTGACCGACGGTCGTGGGGCAGACGTGATCATCACCGCCACCGCGGCCAACGTCACCCAGGAGCAGGCGATCTCGATGGCCGCGCGCAACGGCCGGATCTCGTTCTTCGGCGGGCTGCCGAAGACCGACCCGTTCATCAAGTGCGACTCGAACCTGGTGCACTACCGCCAGCTGCACATCCACGGCGCCAACGGGTCCGCCCCCGAGCACAACAAGCGCGCGCTCGAGTACATCTCGACCGGTCAGGTCCCCGTCAAGGACCTGATCACCCGGCACCTGCCGCTGGACGACGTCCTCGACGCGTTCTCGATCGTCAAGAACGGCGAGGCGATCAAGGTCACAGTCGAGCCGTAATAGCGCTGGTCGAGCAGCGAGCGCCAGCGAGCGTCGTCGAGACCCCGGAACCGATCTCGGGAAACCAGCCATTGACCTCCCGTGGTCTCGACAACGGCCCGCCCAGGGGCTCGCCTGCTCGACCAACGCCGTCGGCCATGGTTCAACCAGCGATGACTGCGCGGACCGCCTCGCGTCCCGCCATCGGGTCGGCCGCGGCGATCGCCGCCTCGGCCGCCTTCGCACACGTGGCCGAGCTGACCGCAGACAGCTGCGCACCGACGGCACGTACGGCGGCGGGTGCCATCGACAGCGACGTGACGCCCATCCCCACCAGCGCGACGGCCAGCATCGGGTGGGCGGCGGCCTCGCCGCACACCCCGACCGGCTTGCCCGCGCGCCGCCCCGCCTCGGCGGTCCGGGCGACCATCTGCAGGACGGCAGGCTGCCACGGGTCGGTGAGGTGTGCGAGGTCGGCGGCCAGCCGGTCGGCCGCCATGACGTACTGCGTCAGGTCGTTGGTGCCGATGGACAGGAAGTCGACGACCTCGAGCATCCGATCGGCCAGCAGCGCGGCGCTCGGCACCTCGATCATCACGCCGGCCTTCAACCCCCTCCCGCGGACCTGCCCCGCGAAGTCGGCGGCCTCGGCGACCGTCGCCACCATCGGTGCCATCACCCAGGTGTCGGCCCCGCTGCTCGCGGCCGCGGCGGCGATCCCGTCTAGCTGCCGCTCGAGCAGACCTGGGTTGTTCGCCGCCAGCCGGAGGCCGCGGACACCGAGCGCCGGGTTCTCCTCGTCGTCGAAGGTGGCGAACGCGATCGGCTTGTCGGACCCGGCGTCGAGGGTGCGGACGACGACGTGCCGGTCCTCGCCCGCGAACGGCGCCAGGACCTCGGCGTAGATCGTGCCCTGCTCCTCGGCGCTCGGCTCGTCACGGCGGTCGAGGAAGCACAGCTCGGTGCGGAAGAGCCCGACACCCTCGACGGGGGCGGCGGCGCCGGAGCGGGCCGACTCCGCGTCGGCCACGTTGGCCAGCAGCTCGATGTGTACGCCGTCCGTGGTCCGCGCCGGACCGGTCCAGGTCTCGAGGGCCGCCCGGGCCGCGCGGTCGGCATCGACCCGTTGCCGGGCCTCCTCCTCGGGTACGCCAGCATCGACCGTCCCGTCCGTCGCGTCGACGAGCACGTGGGCACCGGGTGGAAGCTCGAGTGCACCGGCGACGCCCACCACGCAGGGGATCCCGAGCTGGCGGGCAATGATCGCGGTGTGGCTGGTAGCGCCGCCCTTCTCGGTCACCAAGGCGACGACCAACTCGGGGTCCAGGCCGGCGGTGTCGGCCGGCGCGAGGTCCTCGGCCACCAGCACGGACGGGACGTCGGGCCGCGCGACGCCGGGCTCGGGCTCGCCGACGAGCCGGGCGACGATCCGGCGCTCGATGTCGAGCAGGTCGGTGGCGCGCTCGGCCATCAGCCCACCCATGGCGGTGAAGACGTCGACGAACTGCGCGACACCTTCGTGCACGGCCGTGAGCAGGCCAGCATCGGAGACCCGGGTGGCCACGGCCTGCCGCAGTCCAGAGTCGCGCGCCAGGCCGGCACTGGCCGTGAGCACCTCGGACGCGGCACCGCTGGCCCGCGCGGCCCGCTCGGTGAACCCGGCGGCGACGGCCTCGGCAGCCGCGTCGTACGCGACCATGGCGGCGTCGGGATCGGCGTGGCCGCCGTCGCCGTACGCCTCGATCGCCTGGGGCGGGACCTCCTGGGAGACCACGACGACGGGACCGTGAGCGAGGCCCGGAACGACCGGCGTGCCACGCAGCGCGGCGGCTGGACCGGCGGACGGCGGAGAGGTGACCATGGCCACATGGAACCTCAGGCCGGCCTTGACAGTCAACACATTCGGGACTAAAACAACATATTCACAGATCGCTCGCGCGCCGAGCCCGTCAGGAGAGCACCCATGTACGCCGAAGAGCGGCACCAGGCCATCGCCGAGCTGGTGGCCAGCCGCGGCCGGGTGGCGGTGACCGAGCTGGCCAGCCACTTCGAGGTGACGACGGAGACGGTGCGCCGCGACCTGTCCCAGCTCGAGAAGCTCAAGCTGTTGCGGCGGGTCCACGGCGGTGCGGTCTCGACGCGCTCGGTGACGATGCTCGAGGCCCAGCTCCCCGACCGCGACCAGGTCAACGCCGAGGAGAAGGAACGGATCGCCCGGGCCGCCGTCGCGCTGCTCCCGGACGGCGGCGGCACGCTTCTGATCGACGCGGGCACCACCACCGCACGGCTCGCAGCCCACCTCCCGACATCCGAGCACTGGACGGTGATCACCCACGCGGTCCCGATCGCGGCCCAGCTGGCGCCGCTCGCCCACGTGGAGCTGCACCTGCTGCCCGGCCGGGTCCGGGCCGCCACGCAGGCGGCAGTGGGGCACAGCACGGTCGAGGCGATCGGACAGCTTCGCGCCGACCTCGCCTTCCTCGGCACCAACGGCATCTCGCTTCGACACGGCCTCTCCACGCCCGACCCCGAGGAGGCCGCGACGAAGCGGGCGCTGGCGGCGGGGGCCGAGCGGGTCGTCGTACTCGCCGATGCCAGCAAGGTGGGCCAGGAGCGGACCGTGCGGTTCGCGGACCTCGACGACGTCGACGTCCTGGTCACCGACGACTCCATCGACACCGCCGACGCGAAGGCGTTCGAGGCCGCGGGCCTCGAGGTCGTCCGGGCCTGAGGTGGCCACCGCCGCGGGGGCCATCGTGACCCTGACCGCCAACCCGAGCTTCGACCGGACGATTGCGCTGCCCGAGCCCTTGGAGCGCGGCGCGGTTCATCGGGTCGACGCGATGACGTCGCAGGCGGGCGGCAAGGGCGTCAACATCTCGCGGGCGGCGGTCGGAGCCGGACTCGCCACCGTTGCCGTGCTCCCTGCGCGGCCGGACGACGCCATCGTGCACGAGCTCGCGGAGGCCGGCATCGACTGCCGGCCCTCTCGCCCCGCCGGCGACATCCGGGTCAACCTCACACTCACCGAGCCGGACGGCACCACCACCAAACTCAACGGCCCGGGCGCGGCGGTGACCCCCGAGCACCTCGAGGACCTCGCCGAGATGCTGGTGCGGCACGCGGTCGACGGGGCCTGGACGGTGCTGGCCGGCTCGCTGCCGCCGGGTGCGCCGGCGACGTACTACGCCGACCTGGTCCCGCGGTTGCGCGCCGTGAGCCGGGTCGCGATCGACACCAGCGACGCCCCGCTGGCGGCGCTCGTCGAGCGGCTGCCGCAGAACGCCCCCGACCTGCTCAAGCCGAACGCCGAGGAGCTCGCGTCGATCACCGGCACCGAGGCCGCTGCGCTCGAGGCCGACCCGGGCGCGGCCGCGAAGGCCTCCCGCACCCTGGTCGAACGCGGCGTGGGCGCGGTGCTCGCCAGCCTGGGTGCCAAGGGCGCGGTGCTGGTCGACCTCGACGGCGCGTGGTACGCGCCGTCGCCGCCGACCACGGTGGTGAGCACCGTCGGAGCCGGCGACTGCACGCTGTTCGGCTACCTGCTCGGGTCGCTGCGCGAGCTCCCGGCACCCGACCGGCTCGCGCTCGCCGTCGCGTACGGCGCCGCCGCCGCCGGGCTTCCCGGGACGACCATCCCCCATCCCGCCGACCTGCACCCCGAGCGGGTCGCCGTCCAGTCGCTCGACCCCACCTAGGAGACCCCATGCCCAGCACGTCCGTGACCGTCGGTTCCTCCATCGGCCTGCACGCCCGACCCGCCGCAATCATCTCCGAGGCCGCGGCCGGGCTGGGGGTGACGATCAACGGAGTGGACGCCGGCTCGTCGCTGATGATCATGACGCTGGGCGCCAAGTACGGCGACACCGTCGAGGTGGCCGGCGACGACGACGCGGCCGTTGCCAAGATCGCCGAGCTCGTCGTGCAGGACCTCGACGCCGACGACGCCTGACCGAGGTCGTTCCCGACCCGGCGACGAGCCGGGGGTAAGGCGAGCCTAAATTGCTCGCATGCCTGGTCGACCGCAGCCCGTCCCGAGGACGGGCGCGGCGCTCCTCCGCCGGACCATCCGCCGGCATCGCGGCCGTACCACCGCCTTCATCTCCCTGCTCGTCGTATGGCAGCTGTGCGAGGCACTGGTCCCGGTCGTGGTCGGGCTGACCATCGACCACGGCGTGGAGACCGGCGACGGCAGCACCTTCCTCGCCTGGGCGGCGCTGCTCGTGGCGTTGTTCGCCCTGCTCAGCTCCGGCTACCGGTTCGGGTCGCGTGTCGGACGGCGCGCGATCGAGACCGAGATCCACCTGCTGCGGATGGAGATCGCCGGCCACGCGTTGGACCCCCGCGGCCTGCGGGCGGACCGCGGTTCGGGCGAGACGATGTCGCTGGCCACGTCCGACGCCGAGGAGGTGGGGTACGCGCTCCGGATGCTCGGGTACGCCGTCGCCTCGCTCGCCGCGGTCGCGGTCGCCGCCGTGGTGCTGCTGCGGATCGACGTGGCGCTCGCGCTCGTGGTGCTCGGGGGCGTGCCGGTCTGCCTGCTGCTCACCCAGGTCGCCACCCCGCTGGTGAGCCGGCGCAGCCGCGCCCAGCAGGAGCGGGTTGCCCGTTCCGCCGGTGTGGCGGTCGACCTGGTGCGCGGCATCCGGGTGCTCCAGGGCATCGGCGGAGAGCACGCCGCCGCGGCACGCTACCGGGTGGCGAGCCGCGAGGCCCGGGATGCCGGCATCAAGGTGGCCTGGGCGCGGGCTTCCCTGGTCGGCCTGGCCCAGGTGCTGGGCGGGGTCTTCCTCGGCGTGGTCACCCTGCTCGCGGGGCGGCTGGCGCTCGAGGGTGACATCTCCATCGGCGAGCTGATCGCGATCGTGGGGCTGACCCAGTTCCTGGTCGAGCCGATCACCGTGCTCGCCGAGATGAGCGCCCAGGTGGCCGCGGCCCTCGCCTCGGGTCAGCGGATCGCCGAGTTCCTGGCCCGCCCCTTGGTGCTGACGGTCGCGGCGACCACTGGGGCCGACGCGCCGCACTCTGCCTCGGCGTCTCTCGAGCTGGTCGACGTCCGTCATGCGTCCCTCGACGGGCTCGACATCGCCTCCGCCGGCGGCGAGGTGCTGGGCATCGTCAGCGCCGACCCCGGCGACTCCCAGGCGCTGGTCCGGGTGCTGTCGGCGCAGGTCCCGGCCGACGAGGTCACCGGTGAGGTCCGGCTCGGCGGCGTTCCGGTGACCACGCTGGACGTCGACACCCGCCGCGGGCTGCTGGTGGTCGCGCCCCACCGCGCCGACCTGTTGGAGGGCACGCTCCGCAGCAACGTCGACCCGTGGGAGCGAGCCGCCGAGGAGCGGCTCAGCGAGGTGCTCGCCGCGTCGGCGGCCGACGACGTGACGGCGCTGCGGTCCGGCGGTCTGGACGCCGAGGTCACCGCCGAGGGCACGACGTACTCCGGAGGGCAGCGGCAGCGGATCGCGCTGGCGCGGGCGTTCGCCAGCAGCGCGCCGGTGCTCGTCCTGCACGACCCGACCACCGCCGTCGACTCGGTCACCGAGGGCCGGATCGCCCGCGGCATCCGCGAGGTGCGCGACGGGCTCACCACCTGGCTGCTCACCACCAGCCCGGCGCTGTTGGAGGCCGCCGACCGCGTGGTCGTGGTGCGCGACGGACGGGTGGTCGCCGAGGGCACCCACCACACGCTGATGGACGATGCGAGCTACCAGGAGCTGGTGCTGCGGTGACCCGCCGGATCCTCGACACCGCCTCGGCCGGCGACGCCTGGAGGGTCGCGCGTCGTCTGCTCGCCCCTCGGCGCGGCGTCCTGGTCCTGAGCGGCCTCGCCTTCTGCGTCGTCGGGCTGGCCCAGCTGGTCGCTCCGTGGCTGATGGGCCGGACCGTCGACGTGGTGCTGAGCGACGGGGATACCTCGACGATCGGTTGGTACGCCGTCGCCATCGGCGCCGCCGCGGCCGTCGTCGGCGTCGCCAGCATCGCCGCACAAGGAACCCTGGCCCGGGCCGCCGAGCCCGCGCTGGCCGAGCTCCGCGAAGAGGTAGTCGACCACGTTCTGCACCTCGACCACCAGCGCGTCGAGGAGGCCGGCGTCGGCGACCTGGTGAGCCGGGTCGGTGACGACGTCAGAACGATCGGCCGGTCGCTCGACGCGGTGGTGCCGACGATGATCGGCTCGGCGGTCTCCGTGGTGTTCACCGTCGGTGGCCTGGTCGCCCTGGACTGGCGCCTCGGCCTCGCCGGCCTGGTCGCAGCGCCGGCGTACGTCCTCGGCCTGCGGTGGTACCTCCCTCGATCCGCGCCGTACTACCGCCGCGAGCGGGTTGCTCAGGGCGAGCGAGCCGAGGCCCTGGTCACCGGACTGCACAGCGCCGAGACCCTGCGTGCCTACCGGCTCGAGGGCCACCAGCTGGGCCGGATCCGGGACGCCTCGTGGACCGCCGCGCAGCTGGCCCTCGACGTGTGGTCGCTGTTGACCCGGTTCTTCGCCCGCAACAACCGCGCCGAGTGCCTCGGCCTGCTCGCCATCCTGGTCACCGGTTTCCTGCTGGTCCGCGACGACGCCGCGTCCGTCGGCGAGGTCACCGCGGCCACCCTCTTGTTCCACCGCCTCTTCAACCCGGTCGGCGCGCTCGTGGTCCTCTTCGACGAGGTGCAGTCGGCGGGGGCCTCACTGACCCGACTGGCCGGCGTCGCCCTGATGCCCATGCCCGACGAGCCGCCCGAGACGCCTGTCCACCCCGGTCCGCTCACGGTCGAAGGCCTCACCTATGAGTACGACGCCGGCGTGCCCGTCGTCCACGACGTCGACCTCGCCATCGCGCCCGGCGAGCGGGTCGCGTTGGTCGGCTCGACCGGCGCCGGCAAGACGACCGTCGGCATGATCGCGGCCGGGCTGGTCACCCCGACCAGGGGCCGGATCCGGCTCGCGGACCGGGCATTCCCCGAGATCGGCCGGACCCGGTTGCGTCGCCACGTCGCGCTGGTGAGCCAGGACGTGCACGTGTTCGCCGGCACCATCCGCGACGGGGTCACCCTGGTCGCCCCCGAAGCCGCCGATGCTGATGTGGAGGCGGCGCTGCGCACCGTGCTCGCCTGGGAGTGGGTGCGAGCGCTGCCCCAGAGGATGGACACGCTGGTGGGCGAGCACGCCCACCACCTGACGGCCACCCAGGCCCAGCAGCTCGCGCTGGCCAGGGTGGCGCTGCTGGATCCCCGGTTCGTGATCCTCGACGAGGCCACCGCGGAGGCGGGGTCGGCCGGCGCCCGTGACCTGGAACGCGCGGCTCTGGCCGTGACCGAGGGCCGTGGCGCGCTGGTCATCGCCCACCGGCTGAGCCAGTCCGCCACTGCCGACCGCGTGCTCGTGATGGAGCACGGACGGGTGGTCGAGCAGGGCACGCATGCCGAACTGGTGGCGCTCGGCGGGCGCTACGCGGAGCTGTGGTCGGCGTGGTCGGGGACTGCGGATGGGCTGAGCTGACGCGACCGCGGTGTGGCCAGCCAGGCCACCGCGGCGCCGGCGAGGCCGGCCGCGACGACGACCCAGTAGCTCGCCGAGGCTCCGGACTCGTCGACGACCAGGCCGGCCAGTGCCGCACCGGGCGCCAGGCCTGCTCCGAGACCGGTGGTGAACATGGTGATGCCCTCGGTGATCCGACCCGTGGGCACCGACTCCTCGATCCACGCGAAAGCCGCGATCAGGGTGGGCGAGATCGCGAAGCCGGAGATGAAGAGGAACCCCGCCAGCGCGACGAACCCGTCGACGAACGGCAGCGGCAGCATGAGGACGCCCAGCGCGAGCATGCCCCAGCGGAACCGGGACGCGTTCGACGTCCGGGCGGCCACCGCTCCGGTGATGACGCCGCTCACCAGGCTGCCGACGGCCCAGATGGCGAGCAGCGGCCCGGCCATCGCCGTGGAACCGGCCTCGTCGGAGAACGCGACCGTCGCCACCTCGGCGCCGCCGAGGAGTGCGCCCATCGCGAAGGCGGAGACGATCAGCGGAGCCAGGACCCGCCACGGCATGCCGGGCTTGTCGTCCTGGTGGACGGAGCCGTGGGCGGGCGGCTGGGTCCGCTTCTGGCCGGCGAGGACCACCGTGCCGGCGACGGTGGCGACGAGAGCGAACGTCAGGCCCGCCAGCGGGTGCACGACGGTGGCCAGCCCCGTCACCAGGGCCGGACCGACGATGAAGACACCCTCGTCGACCACCGACTCGAAGGAGTACGCCGTGTGCAGCGCGGTCTTGTCGTCGACGAGATAGGACCACCGTGCCCGGATCGACGATCCGATCTGCGGGAGGGTCGCACCGGCGATCGCCGCCGCGAGGTGCGGCCACGGGGTCGGCTGGTCGAGCTCGACGCACACCATCATCGCCAGCAGCCCGGCGCCGGACACCAGCGCAGCCGGCGCGAGGACCACGCGCTGGCCGAGGCGGTCGATCAGCCGGGCCTGGGGAACGGCGAACACCGCGTTGGCGACCAGGAAGGACGCGGACACGGCTCCCGCGAACGCGTAGGAGCCGGTGCGGTCCGACACCAGGAGCACGATGCCGAGGCTGACCATGGACATCGGCATCCGCGCCACCAGGCCGCTGATCGTGAAGGCGAGCGCTCCGGGCAGCCTCAGCACGCGTCCGTACGGCGACAGCAGGGCGGCCATGTCACTCGCCTGTTGCCGGCACGTCGTTCAGGAGGGCGCTGTCAAGAAAACCGATGACCCGACGCTCGTACTCTTCGGGGTGTTGCTTGATGGCCTGGACGTGTCCTGTGTCGGGGACCGCCCAGATCTCGGCCGACGGGCCGATCAGGCGCTGGTACGTCGGGTTCAGCGCCTCCAGCTCGCCGGTGTCCGGCGACCAGATCAGCAGGACCGGCCTGGGTCCGATGCGCGGCGTGAGGTCGACCAGGCTCGGCGGCGGCGCGTCGCTGGAGAACACCATCAGGCCCGCGTGCTTGGACACGAGGGTGGACGAGGGACGTGACCGTGGTCGACGCGTCGTACTGCTCGAGCTCCTCGCTGAGGGTGCGGGCGCCGGCGCCCTCGGAGACCACGGCGGCCAGGTCCGAGCTCTCGGCGGCGGCCTGGAGCAGCATCTCGCCGGAGACCGAGAGCCCGAGACCGCCGATCCGACCGGGGTCCACGTCCGGCCGGTCCTGGAGGAAGTCGACGGCGGCGTGGATGTCGCGGCTGCCGCCCCAGCCGAAGAGGTTCGGGTCGCCCTCGCTGGCGCCTTCCCCGCGCCGGTCGAAGAGCAGCACGCCGTACCCGTGCTCGATGAGCATCCGGGCGTGCGGCTGCGACTTGGTGCGGCCGGGGATGATGACCGCGGCGCCGTTGCGCGAAGGCACGTACCAGCCCGAGATCTCGAGCCCGTCGCTCGTGGTGAAGGTGACGTCCTCGTAGGCCGCCCCGAGTGCGCGTCGGGCACGCCGGCCGTGTGGACGTGGGTGCTCAGGTAGCCCACCCCGAACGGCACGAAGACCTCGGCGAGGAAGGCGAGCGCGACGAACACGAGGAGACCTCGGCGCAGGTAGCGGCGCGGCCGGCTGCGTCCGGGCTTGCGGGAGCGCCACAGCGTGACCGCGGCGAGCGCCGAGCAGGACGACCGCGCCGGCGCCGGCCAGGAACCCGGTGAAGTCGTCGCCCGAGGGGCCGACCGTCACCGTGTAGTAGCCGGCCTCGACGAACCCGACCAGGATCCCGAGCAGGCCGATGAGGATGGCGATGACGGCGCGCGCCCCGGCCCGCACCGCGGGTAGAGGGCCGCGGCCGCCGCCAGTACGCCGAGCGGGACCAGCCCGCTGACCAGGTGGTCGCTCGCGGCCACGCCGTCGTTCGGCTGGAAGAAGTTGTCGTCGGCGATGTGCAGCATCACCGCGGCAGTTGCCGCGAAGAACACGTGGTGCTCGCTGCAGCACCTGGCGCACGCCTCGGCGACGGGGACGGTCGTGTCCAGGGTGCGCTCCGGTGCTGATGTGGCCATGTCACTCGCCTGTTGCCGGCGCGTCGTCCAGGAGGGCGCAGTCGAAGAAGCCGATGACGCGCTGCTCGTACTCCTCGGGGTGCTTCTTGATGGCCTGGACGTGCGGTGCGTCGGGGAGCGTCCAGATCTCGGCCGACGGGCCGATCTGACGCTGGTAGGTCGGGTTCAGCGCCTCCAGCTCGCCGGTGTTCGGCGACCAGATGAGCAGGACCGGCCGGGGTGCGATGCGCGGCGTGAGGTCGATCAGGCTCGGCGGCGGCGCGCTCGTTGGAGAACACCATCAGGCCCGCGTGCTTGGCCACGAGGGTGGCGAGGGACGTGACCGTAGTCGACGCGTCGTACTGCTCCAGCTCCTCGCTGATGGTGCGGGCACCCGCACCCTCGGAGACCACGGCGGCCAGGTCCGAGCTCTCGGCGGCGGCCTGGAGCAGCATCTCGCCGGAGACCGACATACCGAGACCACCGATCCGACCGGGGTCCACTTCCGGCTGTCCCTCGAGGAAGTCGACGGCGGCGTCGATGTCGCGGCTGCCGCCCCAGCCGAACAGGGTCGGGTCGCCCTCGCTGGCCCCCTCACCGCGCCGGTCGAACAGCAGCACGCCGTACCCGTGCTCGATGAGCATCCGGGCGTGGGGCTGCGACTTGGTGCGGCCGGGGATGACGATCGCGGCGCCGTTGCGCGACGGCACGTACCAGCCCGAGATCTCGAGCCCGTCGCTCGTCGTGAACGTCACGTTCTCGTAGGCCACCCCGAGCTTCGCCTCGGGTGCCCCCGCCGTGTGGACGTGGGTGCTCATGTAGCTGACCCCGAACGGGAGGAAGAGCTCGGCGAGGAATGCGACCCCGACGAACCCCAGGAGACCCCGGCGCAGGTAGCGGCGGGTCCGGCTGCCGCCGGGCTTGCGGGAGCGCCACAGCGTGACCGCGCCCAGGCCGAGCAGCGCCACCCCGCCGGCGCCGGCCAGGAGGCCGGTGAAGTCGTCGCCCGAGGGGCCGACCGCGACCGTGTAGTAGCCCGCCTCGATGAACCCGACCATGATCCCGATCAGGCCGATGAGGAGGGCGATGACCGCCCGCGCTCCGGCCCGCACTCGCGGGTAGAGGGCCGTGCCCGCCGCCAGTACGCCGAGCGGGACCAGCCCGCTGACCAGGTGGTCGCTCGCGGTCATGCCGTCGTTCGGCTGGAAGAAGTTGTCGTCGGCGATGTGCAGCATCACCGTGGCCGTTGCCGCGAAGAACACCCGGTGCTCCCGCAGCACCTGCCGGATGCCTCGCGACGGGGAGATCGTGTCCTGGGTGCTGGGGACGGCAGTCGTGGTCATGTCGCTGACGCTAGGTTCGCGGGGCCTCTGCCGACATGTTGCTGACCGCACGCCTGCGGGTGCTGTCCCCTCCGGTTGTGGGTAGATCACCGCCGCCTGGACCCCTGGAACCGCTCCTCGGCCCTACAGTGAGCGAATGACGGTGCGCGTCGTCTTCGCCGATGACAGCTTCCTCGTCCGGGAGGGGGTGGCCGGACTCCTGACGGAGACGCCTGAGGTCGAGCTGGTCGCGACCGCGACCAACCCCGTCGAGCTGCACGCAGCCGTGAAGGAGCACCGCCCCGACGCGGTCCTCACCGACATCCGGATGCCCCCGAGCTTCACGACCGAGGGGATCGACGCCGCCAAGCGGATCCGAGCCGAGTTCCCCGAGACCGGCGTGCTCGTCCTCTCGCAGTACATCGAGGAGGACTACGCGTTCGACCTTCTTTCCGACGGCGTCGCCGGGCTCGGCTACCTGCTGAAGGAACGGGTCAGCCAGGTCGACGAGCTGGTCGGTGCGCTGCAGGCCGTCGCCCGCGGCGGCTCGGCCCTGGACCCCAAGGTCGTGGAAGGCCTGATGGCTCGCAAGACCCGCCAGGAGAGCTCGCCCCTGCTCGGCCTCACCGAGCGGGAGCTCGAGGTGCTCAAAGAGCTGGCGGCCGGCCGCAGCAACGCCGCGACCGCGGCGGCCCTGTTCATGAGCGATCGTGCGGTCGAGAAGCACATCAGCTCCGTCTTCCAGAAGCTCGACCTCACCCAGGAGTCGGACGTCAACCGGCGGGTGATGGCGGTCCTCGTGTTCCTGGATGCCACGGGACGTGCGGACAACCCACCTCGACCGGGCGGCTAGCACCCTCCCGATTGCCCGCCGCGAAGCTGGACACTGGTGCCAGGAGGTGTCACGTGGGAGACGTCCGCGTCCTGATCGTCGACGACCAGGAGCCGTTTCGCCGGGCCATGGCGGCCGTGGTCGAGGAGACCGACGGCTTCGTCGTGGTCGGCATGGCGACGACCGGCGAGGAGTCGCTGACCGCCGCCGCCGAGCTGCGCCCCGACCTGGTCCTGATGGATGTCAACCTGCCCGGCATCGACGGCATCGAGGCCACCCGTCGGCTCACCTCATCCGCTGACCGGCCGGTGGTGCTCCTGCTCTCGACCTACGAGGAGGACCAGTTCGACGTCGCCGGGTCCGGTGCCGCGGCCTACGTCGCCAAGGCGGCGCTGGGACCGGACCGACTGGCCGAGAGCTGGTCCGCCGCCTGTTCCTGATCGACGGGGATCCGCAGCTCCAACAGAGCCGTCCGCCTGGGAGAGCGTCCCACCGACCGCCTCCACCCGGTCGAGCACCGGCTGCAGGTCCGCGGCGGACTGCCTGAGCCCGCTGACCTCCAGCACCAGGTCGGTGCCGACGATCGAGAGTCCCATCGTCGACGGGCCCAGGCGGGTCGCCTCGACGCAGCAGAAGTAGACCGCGGTCTCCACCCGCTCCGGGAACCTCAGCGACGCCGCCGACTCGTCGACGTGCAGCGTGGGCGCAGGGTCCGTGCGGGTGAGATGCGACCGAACGGCCGGCTCGATGCCGGTCCTGGCGAGCTGGGTCGGGAACACCCCGCGGGTCAGCTCCCGCAGCTCCTCGAGCGCCGAGTTCGTGTCGGCCACCAGCGCCTCCAGCTCGTTCGGGGCCCGGTCCTCCACCGCCGCCCGGGCCACCCGCAGCTGGTCCGGCAGCACGACGAGTCGTGGCAGCACCTCGTGGGAGATCGCCTCCTCGAGCTCCCGGCGGGCCACCACGTCCGCCTCGAGGATCCGGGCCCGGGACTCCGCGAGCTGGCGGGTGGTCCGATCGAGATCCGCGACGTGGTCGGTGAGCTGGGCCTCCATGGCGGTGTTGCGGAACGCGACCGCCGCCTGGTCGGCGATCGCGATCAGCAGCCGCTTGTCGGCCGCGCGCAATGGGCGAGCGTCGAGCACGTCGACCTCGATGCTGCCGAGCGTGACGTCACCGTGGCGAACCGGAACGACGTGTGCGGTCGTGGCGTCGTCGGCCCCCTCCGCGCCCCAGGTGGCCGCCGAGACGATCACCCCGGTCGGCGCGTGCAGCGCGGCGGTCGCACGCCGTGCGGCCACAGCACGCCCGGCCGCCTCCGCGACGGCGGGCAGCAGCTCCGCGGGTGCCGGAGTGTCGGCCAGCCGGCGGCTGAAGCTCGAGAGCGCCTCGTAGGGCTGGGCCCGCGAGCCGTAGGCGACCCGGTTGGCCACCCTGATCACCGCTCGGCGCAGCGGCTGGAAGGCCAGCGCGACGAGCGCCGTCGCGAGCAACGAGAGCAGCAGTCCACTGGTGCGGGTGTCGACCAGGCGCCCGACCACCACGACCACCGTCGTGTAGCCGAGGGCGGCGAACCCGACGCCGACCGCGAGCACCACGGTGCGGTTGATCACCACCTCGATGTCGTAGAGCCGGTAGCGCAGCGCGGCCAGCGAGAACGTCACCGGGAGCAGCACGTAGGCGACCAGAAGCGGGAGGGACGCCACCCAGGTCTGCTCGCCACCGTTCAGGCTCTGCACGATCAGCATGTTCGCGAGGCCGACGACCAGCGCCGCGACCGCCAGCGCGATCAGCCGGACCTGCTGCCGCTCCTCCCCCGTGCTGCGGCGCAGCCGGATCCACATGGAGACCAGCGCGGCGACCAGCCCGCCGGCGATCATGAAGAAGCCCAGGGTGAAGGCGGGGCCACGCACCCCGCCGACGTCCACGTCCCGCAGGTCGAACTCCATCGGGTTCATGCTCACGAGGACCAGGCTGCAGATGAGCGCTCCGACCCCGATGACGCCTGCGGCCCAGCGCCAGCGGCGCGAGAGGAAGTGCCCGTCGGGCGCCAGCAGGAACATCACCGCCAGCTGGGCGAAGGCGAGCTGGCCACCCGTCAGGCTGGACAGCCATCCGGCGACGGACGCAAGGTTCGCGGGACCGGGCCCGCCCTCGTCGATGACCCAGACGTGGTAGGCCTCGGTCACCAGTGAGAACGAGGACAGCACCCCGATCGTGCTGAGCAGCACCCCCACGGCGTGTCGCTCGTACCGCGACAGGATGACCGCACCCATCAGCGCCGAGCCGAGCACGGCCAGCTGCGTGAACGGGAACCCGTGCACCGCGACCGCTTCCTCCGAGAACAACGAGCTGTACGCCGCTGTCACGGCCACGTCGGCGACCACGAAAACTGCGGTGAGGCACGCCAGCGCCCATGCCAACCGGGCGCGCATCTCAGCCCACCCCCGCTGGGATGCGGCCGGCGATGCGGGTGCCCGCGGCCGGGGACGACGTCATCTCCAGCACGCCGTCGACCGCGTCGAGGCGGTCCCGCATGTTGGTCAGCCCGCTGCCCGGGCGGATCGTCGCGGGGTCGAAGCCGGTGCCGTCGTCCTCGACGCCGAACGTCAGGGACCCGTCGGGCGCACCGCGCAGCTCCACGATGACCCGCGACGCGCCGGAGTACTTCGCGGCGTTCTGGAGCGCCTCCAGGCAGCAGAAGTACGCCGCCGCCTCCAGGCCCGGCGAGGTATCGCCCGACGGACTCCGCCGCGAGCTCGACCGGCATCGGGCTGTTGTCCAGCGCGGCCCGCAGCGCGACCTCCAGGCCGCTCTCCTCGAGCAGCGGCGGATAGATGCCGCGGCTCAGCTGGAGCACGGTCTCGACCGCGTCCGCCGCCGCCGTCTCCTGGCCGGCGAGCAGCTGTGCCGCACGTTCGGGTGACCCGGTGGCCAGGGTGTGGGCCAGCCGGAGGTTCACCGCCAGCGCGACGAGGTGCTGCTGGGCGCCGTCGTGGACGTCCCGCTCCAGCGCCTGACGTTCGTTGTCCTGCGCGTCGACCAACCGTTGCCGGGAAAGCCGCAGCTCGTCGGCACGCGCCGACAGCTCAACGGCACGACGCTCGAGCTCGGCACGCAGGCGCGCTCCGCGCAGCACCAGGCCCGCCTGGTGGGCCAGGCCGGCGAACAGCCGCTCCTCGACCGAGGTGAGTGGCACCTGGTCGCGCTCCTGGACGACCAGCGCGCCCAACAGCTCATTGCCGTGCCGGACGGGCTGGACCCGGCGCCCTCGCAGCCCCGGCTCCAGCGGGTCCTCCCCCGGGTCGATCTGCGCACTGGGGGGCCAGGTCGCCGCCAGCGTCGGCCGATCCCCGACCATCAGCCACACCTGCGCCGACCCGGCGCCGGTCCCCATGGCCAGCACCCGGGCCATCCGCGACGGCAGCTCCTCGGCGGCGTACCGTCCGGTCACCGTGCCGGTGAACTGGCGCAGCACGTCGTACGGCGACGCGTGCCCGCCGTGCACCAGGCGGGCAGCGCGCTCGTCGAGGTACGACGACACCCGGTCGAAGGTCAGCGCGACCACCGCCGTGGCGATGATCGAGAGGGCCACCCCGGGCGACGTCGACGGGCGACCGAGCAGCGCACCGCCGAGCAGCACGACGACCGCGTAGACCAGCGTCACGTACCCGAGCAGTCCGGCCAGGACGACGGCCGACACCATCCACTCGCGGCGCGAGCGCCTGCGCAGGCGGGCCAACCAGCTCATGTCGAGCAGTCTGCGCCCAAACGGCTGTGCCAAGGGAGGGGTCTGACCGAACCCCTTGGGGGGTGGTGGCCCCCCGACGTACCCCCGTTGAGCCGGACGGGCAGTGGCGCCGAGCGTGCGCTCAGCACCATCGGCACCGGGCCGCGAATCGCGTGTGCTGGTCACACCTCGCTCGATCGAGCGACCCACCTACCCCCAGACCAGCACAGGAGACACCACCATGTCCGTCCTCACCTTGGCCACCCGCCCGGTCACCACCGCGGCCGGAGCCGTCGACCTCAGCAAGAGCTACGGAACCGGCGACGCCGCTGTGACCGCGCTCGACAACGTCAGCGTCGGTCTCGCCGCCGGCGAGTTCACCGCGATCATGGGGCCCTCCGGCTCCGGCAAGTCGACGCTGCTGCACATGCTCGCCGGGCTGGACCAGCCCACGTCGGGCCAGGTGTTCCTCGGCGACACCGACATCAGCACGCTCAACGACAAGGGGCTCACGCTCCTGCGTCGGGACCGGATCGGGTTCATCTTCCAGTCGTTCAACCTGCTGCCGACCATGACCGCGGCGGAGAACATCGTTCTCCCGATGCGGATCGCGGGTCGTACGCCGGATGACCACTGGGTGGCATCGATCGTCGACACCGTCGGTCTCACCGACCGGTTGAAGCACCGGCCCTCGCAGCTCTCCGGTGGCCAGCAGCAGCGCGTCGCCGCGGCTCGGGCCCTGGCCTCGAAGCCGCAGATCGTCTTCGCGGACGAGCCCACCGGTGCCCTCGACTCGCGCTCCAGCGCCGAGCTGCTCGGGTTCCTCCGCAAGGCGGTCAACGAGCTGGGTCAGACCGTCGTCATGGTCACCCACGACGCCACCGCCGCGAGCTACGCCGACCGCGTGATCTTCCTGGCCGACGGCCACATCGTCGACGAGATGCGCAACCCACCGCTGACGCGGTACACGACTACATGAAGACCCTGGGGGCCTGAGCATCATGTTGACCACCACTTTGAGAGGGATGTTCGCGCACAAGCTGCGACTCGTCCTCACCACTGCCTCGATCGCACTCGGGGTCGCGTTCCTCGCAGGGACGCTCGTGCTGACCGCCACCATGGGAGCCGCGTTCGAGCGGCTCTTCGACAAGGTCTCGGCCGGCACCGACGCGGTCGTCCGCACCCAGGCCTCCTACACCGAGTCGGAGGGCGTCGGCACCAGCCGCGCGCCGATCGACGCCGGCGTGCTCGACCAGGTCAAGAAGGTCGACGGCGTCCGGGTGGCCGAGGGATCGGTCAGCGGCTACGCGCTGCTCACCGACAACGACGGCAAGGCGATCATCCCCGCGGGCGGCCTGCCCACCACGGGGTCCACGATGGCCGAGGACGAAGCCCTCCGCGGCGACGTCGAGGTCCTCTCCGGGGAGGCGCCCGACGGCCGGCACGAGGTCGTCATCGACGCCTCCAGCGCCGAGGAGAACGACATCGCGGTCGGCTCGACCATCAAGGTCCTGTTCCGCGGCCCCACCGAGGAGTTCACCGTCGTCGGCACCGTCGGCTTCGGCGACGACAAGGACCTCGGCGGCAGCACGTCGGCGTACTTCGACATCGACACCGCGCAGGAGGTGCTCGGTTCCCCGGGTGTCTTCGACACGATCGACGTCGGAGCCGACGAAGGCGTGAGCCAGGCTCAGCTGGCAGACCGACTGTCCGAGGTCGTCCCCAAGGGCGCCGAGGCAGTCACGGGCGCCACCGTGTCGGACGAGAACGCGAAGGCGGTCGAGAAGGACCTCAAGATGGTGAGCGTCCTGCTCATGATCTTCGCCGGCATCGCGCTGTTCGTCGGTGGCTTCATCATCTGGAACACCTTCACGATGATCGTCACGCAGCGCTCGCGAGAGATCGCGTTGATGCGGGCGATCGGTGCCACCCGGCGCCAGATCAAGCGCAGCCTGCTGCTCGAGGCCGTCCTCGTCGGTACCGGGGCCTCGGCTGTCGGAGTCGCGCTCGGGATCGGCGTCGGCAAGGGCCTGCAGACCCTGATGGACGTGGCCGGCTTCAACCTGCCGACCACCTCGCTGCAGATCGACCCGCGGATGATCATCGTTTCGATGCTCGTCGGCACGATCGTCACCGTCGTGGCCGCCATGGTCCCGGCCCGTCGTGCCACCAGGGTGCGTCCGGTCGAGGCGCTCCGCGAGTCCGTTGTGGGCGCCGAGAAGCTCTCGAAGCGACGCGCGTTCGCCGGGGTCACGCTCCTCGGTCTCGGTGCGGCGGGTCTGTCGGCCGGCTTGTTCGGGGACGCCGGCATGGCGCTCTTCGGGCTCGGCCTGCTCGCCTCGCTCGTCGGCGTCATCGTGTCGCTGCCGTTGCTGGTCCGCCCGCTGGCGGCAGTGATCGCGGCGCCGATGAAGCTGCGCGGGCTGCCAGGGGAGCTGGCGAAGCAGAACGCGACGCGCAACCCGCGTCGTACCTCTTCGACGGCCGCTGCGCTGATGATCGGACTGACCCTGGTCGTCAGCATGAGCGTCTTCGCCTCCTCGCTGAAGGCCTCGTTCGGCGAGGTGATCGGTGACAAGACCGGCGCCGACCTCTTCGTCACCGGCGCAAGCGCCCAGGGGCCTGGGTACAGCCCGACCGTCCTGGACGCGGTGAAGGACGTCGAGGGCGTCGAGACGGTCACGCCGAACGGCTGGGGCATGGCGCGGTTCGCCGGCTTCGACGCCAGCTACTCGGCGATCGACCCGGCCACCGCCGGTGACCTGATGCGGCTCGAGCTCTCGGAGGGTTCGCTCTCCGACCTCGGCGAGGACACCGTCGTGGTGTCCAAGTCGGCCGCGGACACCCACGGCTGGGAGCTCGGCGACACCGTGGACACGGAGTTCGCGTCCAGTGGCAAGCACGAGCTCGAGGTCGTCGGCATCTACGACACCAAGGGCTGGGTCATGGACGACTACGTGATCGACATCGACGAGCAGACCGCCCTCGCGGGGCCGCAGCTCGTCACCACGTCGCTGGTGAAGCTGGCGTCGGGTGCCGACCGGGACGAGGTCCAGGACGCCATCGCGGCGGCCCTGGCCGACCACCCGGACGCGAAGGTCATGGACAAGGACCAGTTCGAGGCGGACGCGAGCGGGTTCATCGACAGCCTGCTGATCTTCGTCACGGTGATGCTGCTGCTCGCGGTCATCATCGCGCTCCTCGGCATCGTCAACACCCTGGCCCTGTCGGTCTTCGAGCGCACCCGAGAGCTGGGTCTGCTCCGCGCGGTCGGCATGACGCGCGGCCAGGTCCGGGCCATGGTCCGCTGGGAGTCGGTGGTGATCGCCCTGATCGGGGCGGTGACCGGCGCCGGGCTCGGCATCGGGATCGGCGTGGGCCTCGCCCACATGCTCGAGGACGAGGGCATCACAGGGATCGCGATCCCCGGCCCGCAGATCGCCCTGTACGTCGCCCTGGCCGCCGTCGCCGGCGTGCTGGCGGCCATGGGACCGGCACGTTCGGCCGCCAAGGTCGACGTGCTCAAGGCGGTGGTCACGGACTGATCCACCCCTCGATCCCCCCTTCACACACTTCAGCAAAAGGAGCACGACATGAGTACCACCACTGCAACCCAGATCCCTACGACACCACCCGGCCCGGCACCCCGATGGACGCCCGGGCGCGTCATTCCGCTCGCGCTGGCGGCGTTCCTGTTCGTCGGAGCGGCCGGCACGTTGGGCGGCGCCGCCTGGCTGGACGGCGTCGACGACGAGCGGCGGGAAGGCAAGTACCTGACCACCGACGAGACGACACTGAGCGCCGACGGCAATGCGTTGTCGGTCGAGGAGATCGACCTCGACGGACTGAGCGGCGACTGGATCCTCGGGGACGCACGTGTGCGCGCCACGAGCTCGGACCCGGACGAGTCCGTCTTCCTCGGTATCGCCCGCACCGACGACGTCGCCGACTACCTGCGCGACGTCGAGCACTCCACCGTGACCGACCTGGACGATCCCGAGTACGTCGAGCACGACGGTGGCGCACCCGCGACCGATCCCGCCGCGCTCGACATCTGGGTCGCCCAGTCGAGCGGTCCGGACACCCAGAGCGTCGAGTGGACGCCTGAGGAAGGCGAATGGACCGCCGTGATCATGAACGCCGACGGCACCGCTGGTGTCGACGTTCAGGCCGATGTCGGAGCGACCGTTCCGGTGCTGGACAACGTCGTCACCGGACTGTGGATCGCCGGCGGAGCGCTCGCCCTGATCGGCGCGGCCCTGGTCGCGGTCGGGCTCCGGCGGCGCTAGCCGCCGGTCAAGCGGCCAGGACGAAGGCGTCCACACGGAAGCCGGGCGGGTTGGGGGCCCGGCTTCCGTAGCTCAGAGGTCGAACTCGCCCGGCGCGAGGCTGCGGAGCACGCAGAACTCGTTTCCCTCCGGGTCGGCCATCACCACCCACGTCTCGGCACCGGTCTGGCCGACGTCCGCGCGCCGCGCCCCCAAGGCCTCAAGCCTGGCGACCTCCTCGGCCTGCGTGCCGTCGACCGGGGAGATGTCGAGGTGCAGCCGGTTCTTGACCGTCTTGCGCTCGGGCACCAGCGCGAAGAACATCGACGGCGCGACCGGCTCCCGGCGTACGGCGTCCAGCAGCTCGGCGTCGGGGCGGCGGTCCGGGCCGATCTCGACGAGGTCGTTGGTGGCGTCGAGGACGGAGTAGCCCAGTGCCGCGCACCAAAAACCGGCGAGCCCGGCCGGGTCGGTGCAGTCGACGTTGATCTCGGTGAGTCGGGAGGTCATGCACCAGGATTATCGAGCGTCCCCGTGGAGATCAGCGACCCGGCCTGGTCGGCGATGTCGATCCTCTCCATGTTGTTGCGCAGTGCGGCATGTCCGGGCGTCACAACGTCATACGCTCCGAGTCGGCGCGCGGCATCGTGGCTTCGGAGGTAGCGGTCAGCCCGTTCCTACTGATACCGCTTGGTTCGTCATGAGCCTCGACCGCAGGGCGCCGTACCCCTACCGTCCCTACGCCACGAGGGTCGTTGCGGCGCTGGCCGCCCTGGCCGTCACCGGCTGCGATTCCCCCGGGGCGGAACCGCCGGATCCAGCACCCGCCAGTGCCACCGAGTCGACCGCAGACCCCGTCCGTCCGACCCAGCCGCCCCGCCAGACGGGTGCCCGCGCGAACGTCCCCGACGCAGTGATTCTGGAGCAGCTCCGGGCCGCCGCCGAGCGGATCGCGCAGCGCCTGCCGACGATGACGCCCGCTCCGACGCCGGCCGACGTCGATCCGGGGACGAACCGCGCGCTCGGGTACCAGCTCCTGATCGACTTCGGGTTCGGTGCCGAGCAGTGGCCCTACCTCGACGCTCTGTGGACCCGCGAATCCGGCTGGAACCACCTGGCGAAGAACCCGAGGTCCGGGGCGTACGGAATCCCGCAGTCACTGCCGGCCACGAAGATGGCGGTCGTGGGGGACGACTGGCGGACGAGCCCGAACACGCAGATCAGATGGGGGCTTGCGTACATCGCGGCCCGGTACGGCAACCCCCAGGGCGCGTGGGAGCACTCGGAACGCCTCAACTGGTACTGAGCAGCACGGGCGCAGCGGCGCACCCGCCAGCGCCCGTCTGGCTGTACGAGGCACGCGTCCGCTGTTGGATCCCTGGCTCGGTGCGCTCGGTCGGCCACGGCGGGTCTCGCCTGCACAGCGGTCCGGGTGTTCACTGAAGCATGGCCCTGCGCATGAGGCACTTTCTCGGCCAGACCGTGCCACGGCTGGTGTTCGATCCGGTTCCGGTACGCATCCGGGCGTATGTCGGCAACGTCGTCGCTCTTGATTCCCGGCACGCCGTCCTGGTCTGGGAGCCGCGGCGGATCGTGCCGGTCTATGCCGTCCCGGACAGGGACATACGCGGCACGACCGCTCCCGCCGACCCGCAGCCCCCGGCACCTGATCCCGCCGAGCTCGCACCGGTCCTGGGCCCGGAGAGCTTCGAGCCGCACACGACGCCGGGGACGGTCGTCGACCTGGCCGTGGGCGACCGGATCCTGGCCCATGCAGGACTCGTCGCCGACGACCCAGACCTCGACGACCTGGTCGTTCTCGACTTCGCGTCGTTCGACCTGTGGCTAGCGGAGGACGAGGAGCTGGTCGGACATCCGCACGACCCGTTCAAGCGCATCGACGTACTGCGCTCACGGCGGCGCGTGGAGGTCTCTCTCGACGGGACCGCGCTCGCCGACACCGGCGACGCACTGGTACTGCTCGAGACCCACTTGCCGCCCCGCTACTACCTGCCCCCCGGCGACGTCGATCTGTCCCGCCTCGCCCCCAGCGGCACCCGCAGCACCTGCGCCTACAAGGGCCACGCGTCGTACCTCTCGACCACCGACGGCCGGGTGGCGGGACGCGACATCGCATGGACCTATACCGAGCCGCTCGACGACGCGCTCCGTGTGCGCGACCGCATCGCCTTCTGGAACGAACGCACCGACATCCGCGTCGACGGTGAACTGCAGCCCCGGCCAGTCACGCCCTGGTCGACACCGGCGGAGCAGGCCGCAACGGACGTCGAACGGCTCGAGTTCGGTTGATCTGCTCGGCGCCTACTGCCCCTTCACGTCCCCACATCGTGCGCAGTGCAAGCAGAAAACTGCGCTGACCGGCTCACCGCCCCAACGCTGCGCGACACCCACGACCCGCAAGTGGAGGGGATTCCCGCACCTGCAGACCGGCTGACTCGTCTCCGCCCGGCGCTGACGCAACCAGCGCAACATTCCATGACGATGCCACAACGGCTCCCCGTGACGCCAGCACACCGGTTGGAGGTTCGAGCTGACGCGCTCCCGGCCACGACCTGCCGCCTGGCCTTCGCACCCCATCCGCCTCGCGTACGGGGACGGAGGTAAGTCCTCAGCTTCCGTCGCCTGCACACTCGGCGCCTGCTTGACCAGCCGACTTCACTCCGTCGTTGTACGAGGCGCTCCGCTCGGCAGATCCGATCACTCACCTGAGGCGGCTGCGTCGAGGACCCGCTGGATCAACTCGGTGGTTGAGATCCCTCCGGTGCGCGGAATGTAGGCCAGTTTGCCGGATGCTGCAGCGGGCCCGTAGACAGACTCCGCCCCCTCAGGCGACAAGTCGTCACCATGTACAACCAGGGTGATCGCATGCTCGTCTAGGAACGCTTCCGTCACTCGGAGAGGCGCGTCCTCGATCACTTCGTCGACGTACCTGCACGACTCGATCACGGCGACACGCTCTGCCAGGGTCATGATGGGTCGGCGCTTGTACGAGGCGGCGGTGTCGTCGGAAAGCACACCAACGACAAGCCAGTCACCATGACGACGCGCCTCACGCAGAAGCGAGACGTGACCCGCGTGAAACAGGTCGCCCACCATGTCGACGTAGACCCGGGACCTTGCGTCTGGGTTCCCCACAACAGCACTCACTCCTGCCCACGCCCAACTGAGCCGATGGCGTTCACCGGTGCACGGAAAAGTACCGCCCGCACATCGGCGCTTGGGGAATCGTCATCGCGGCACGAGATGAGGGCGCCCACTAGCTAAGCGGCATGTCCGCGTCGAAGGCGGATCCTCTCGGGACGGGCCGGGCGTCGCTACGCTGATCGGGTGATGTCGTGGCGCTCACGCAACTCGTTCTTGTCGATCTGCTCCGAGGGATCGGTGCTTTCCGTTGGGAGCATCGGCTCCATCGCATCGATCGGCTCGATCGGGTCGGTCCTGTCCGTCGGCTCGCTCGGCGGGCTCACGTCGGTCCTCTCGATGCTGTCCTACCAGAGCAACTGCTCGATCCTCAGCCGACGCAGCAACTGCTCCATCCTCAGCGACGAAAGCAACACCTCGATCCTCGGCACCCGAACCGACGGGGCTGTCCTCGGACGTCGCCACGAGTCACGCAAGAAGCACCGCTAGCCGCTTCCCGGCGCCCGATGAGGATCGACCAGGGTCAGCTCTTCTTCAGCTCCTCGGCAAGCATGACCAGGATGCCGCTGGGGCCGCGGACATAGGTGAGCTTGTACACGTCCTCATAGGTCGCCACGCCGCGGAGCGGGTGGCAGTCGTGCCTCGCGGCGATCTCGAGGGCCTCGTCGATGTTGTCGACCGAGAACGCCACGCGGTGCATGCCGATCTCGTTGGGCCGGGTGGGCTCCGTCTCGATCGCGTCGGGGTGGATGTACTCGAAGAGCTCGAGACGACCGCTGCCGTCTGGCGTCTGGAGCATGGCGATCTTGGCGTGGTTGCCGTCGAGGCCGACGGCTGTGTCGGTCCAGTCTCCACTGACCGTGTCACGGCCGAGGACGGTGAGCCCGAGGTCGGTGAAGAAGGCGATGGTCGCTTCGAGGTCTCGGACGGCGATCCCGACGTTGTCGAGTTTGATGGGCATGCGTTGCACGGTATCTAGCCAGCGACTCGGTCAGGTCAGCCGGTTGCCTCAGCGCTGGGGAGTCAGCAGGAACTTCTCGCCGGTGGCCTGCCGGGCGTAGCGGCGCATGATCTGCAGGTCCAACGCCTGCGTCAGGGAGATCTCGTCGGTGTAGCTGCTGGCGAACGTGGTGGTCAGCTCGTCGGCAACGCGGCGCTGCAGCCGGCCGAGGTCCTCGGGTGCGAGCGTGCTGAGGAACGGCATGAGCAGCCATCCACCGATGCCCCAGGCGAACCCGAAGCCGCGACGGAGCTCCAGTGGCCGGCGGTCAAGTGAGCCGTACACGTAGACCTGCTTCCACACCTCCGTCCCGTAGCGGCTGTATGGCGCGCCGGGGTCGGTGACCGCGACCTCCATGGCATTCAGGATCTGGCTGGCGAGCCCACCACCGCCGACCGCGTCAAAGGCGATCGTGGCGCCGGTCGCCCTGAGGGCGTCGACCAGGTCAGCGAAGAACGTCTCGGTGCTGGAGTCGCAGACGTACGCCGCGCCTTGCTCGCGCAGGAGTTCGGCCTGCTCGGGCCTTCGAACGACGTTGACCAGGGGCACCTCGTCGGCGAGGCAGATCCGGTTCAGCATCTGGCCGAGGTTGGAGGCTGCCGCGGTGTGCACCAGCCCGGTGTGGCCCTCCCTGCGCAGGGTCTCGACCATGCCCAAGGCGGTGAAGGGGTTGACGAAGGAGGATGCGCCGGCAGCGGCACTGGCGTCCTCCGGCAGGGGCAGGCACATCTGAGCAGCGGCGAGAGCGTGTTCGCCGTAAGTGCCCTCGCCGGCGAACCCGACCCGCCGCCCGAGCAGGGCCTTCGCTTCCGGGGAGTCACCGGCTGCCACGACGACACCGGATGCCTCGTTGCCGACCGGCATGGAGAGCCCGACGCGGGCCTTGAGACTCGGCATCACCTTGTCGGAGATCGGTGCGCTGACCACAGGCTCGTCGGGAGATCCGCCGGCTGTCGCGTTGTCGATGTCAGACATCGCCAGCATCAGGCCGAGATCGGATGGGTTCAGTGGGGCGGCCTCCACACGGACCAGGACCTGGTGCGAGCGCGGCAGCGGAGTCTCGACCGTAGCGATCGAAACCCGCACCTCTCCCGTCTCGCCAACGAGGCTGCGGATCTGGCGGGTAGTGGCCGGAACGTCAACCATGGAACCTCCTTCGCGCAGGGTACGCACCACTCCGGAGCAGGAGGACCCGAGGACGGACTCATCTGGCGGTGGAGGTGGCTCGGCCCAGTCGAATAGTCAGGCACCGCCGCCCCGACGACGTACGACGATCGGCGGCCACACGACCTCGTTCTGCGGGGTGAGGGCGGTCATCAGGTGCAGTGACCCGTCGGGCAGTAGACCCGAGACCGGTGTCACTCGCGCTTCGCCTCCGTCGATCTCGACGAGGAGCAGGTGCGCCTGGGCGGCCCAGGCCGTGGTGTGGGCGTCCTCGAAACCCTCGGGTATCTCCTCGCGGAGCTGGCCGCCGGCCCCCGAGACGACGTACGTGCGGCCGTCCACCTCGGAGACCTGGAAGTTGTGCTCGTGTCCCGCCAGCGCGAGCCGGACCCCGCCGCGCTCGAAGAGCGGCAGCACGGCCTCGATCATCTCCTGGTCGTTGTCGTGCGACGGTCCGGCGCAGAAGACCGGGTGGTGGGAGAAGGGAATCCGCCACGTCGGCTTCTCCTCCGCCAGCGCGTCCTCGAGCCACTGCCGGTGGTCGGGGATCTGGAAGAACCGGTGGTAGTCGGGGTCGTCGCGGTCCTGGGAGGTGTCGATGCAGACGAGCTCGAGGTCACGACCGAAGTCGAAGCGGTAGAATAGCCCGGGTCCGACCGACGCGCGGTCCTGGTGGTCGCGGAAGCGCTCGTGGACGTGGAAGTTGTCCTCCATCTGCGCGCGGTCGTCGCTCCCCTCGGTGTCGCTGGTGTCGTGGTTGCCGATCGTGGGGAACACCGGGACCCGCGAGATGACGTAGCGGTAGGGCTGGAAGAAGCTGGAGTACCAGTCGTCGTCCTCACCACCGCTCTCGTCGTCGACCTGACCCTGCTCCCCTTGGTAGATGTTGTCGCCGAGCGACAGCACGAAGCGGACGTCGTGGTTGCGCACGAGCTCGTCGAGTACGTCGGCGATGCGGCGCTGCCGGCGGCTGGTCTCGCTGTCCGACCGGATGCCCACGCCGTAGTCGCCCATGGCGACGAACCGCATCGCCGGCGTCTCGCTGTACGGAGGCGGAAAGGTGCGGAACCCCAGGTCGTAGGACCTGCCCGGTCCGAGGTCGTAGCCGCCCGCCGCGCAATGCACCCAGTCCCACCGCTCGCCGGTCGCCCACTCCCGACCGTCCACGTGGATGCGGTAGTGGTACTCCGTGTCGGGCTCGAGGCCTTTCACCCACACCCAGCACTGGCTCGCGGTGCTCGCTTCGGCGACAACCTCGCCACTCATGGCCAGCACCTCGACCTGCGCTTCGCCGAAAGGCTCGGCCGCGTGTCCGATGCAGGTACGCCGACCCACCGCGTCGGGTAGCTCGGAGTCGTCCAGGATGTGCCATCGACAGTCCGCCTCATCGCGGCGGAACCAGAAGGCGCCCCAAGCGATCAGCACTCGGTCGTGCGAGAGGTCGACCAGATGCACGAACTCCTCGCGGTGGATTTCCTGGCTGCTCTGTTCTCGTCCTCCCATACCCGCAGCCTAGGTACACCTGTTTGCAGAGGCAGTGCTCCTGGGCCACCGAACCCCCACGGGCCTACGCTGCGATCTGTACCCGCTAATCGGCTCTCACGCGTCTGGTGTCGTATGCCCACATCGCGATCTCGACGCGGTTGCGGGCGCCGAGCTTGGTCATCAACGATGCGACGTGGGTCTTGACCGTGCTCAGGCCGACGAAGAGCTCGGTGGCGATCTCGGCGTTGGTCCGGCCCCGTGCCACCAGCGCGAGCACCTCCTCCTCGCGCTCGGTGAGCGGGTCGATGGGCTGGACCGGTACCACCGGCGCCTGGTCGGCGAAGGTCGCCAGCAGCCGGCGGGTGACGTTGGGGGCGATCAGCGCGTCCCCGTTGGCCGCCGCGTGGATGGCCTGCACGAGGAGCTCCGGCCCGGCGTCTTTGAGCAGGAAGCCGCGGGCGCCGGCGCGTAGGGCGCCGAGGACGTACTCATCGAGGTCGAAGGTGGTGATCACGACGACCGCCATCGGGTCCCTCACGTCTGGCCCGGCCAGGCGCTGCGTCACCTCGACGCCGTCGAGCCCGGGCATCCGGATGTCGACGAGGAGGACATCGGGACGCAGCCGGGTCGCCAGGTCGAGCGCTGCGAGCCCGTCTGCTGCCTCCCCCACGACCTCGAGGTCGGGTTGGGCGCCGAGGATCATCACCAGCCCGGTCCGGACCAAGTCCTGGTCGTCGGCTACGACAACACGGATGCTCATGCCAGCGCCTCCACCGGCAGCACGGCCTCGACCACCCAGCCACCCTCGGGCCCCGGCCCCGCGGAGAGCGATCCGCCGAGGAGCTGGGCGCGTTCGGCCATGCCCAGCAGGCCGAACCCAGGCTCCGGGGCTGGCCCCGGCTCGGTCTGTCCATCGTCGCTGACACGCAGCCTGACGGCGTGGCCCTCCCGGCGTACGTCGATCCCGACGCGGGTCGCGCTCCGGGCGTGCCGTACGGCGTTGGTCAGCGACTCCTGCGCGAGCCGGTAGAGCGCGGCGTCCACGGGTCGTGCCAGCCGGGTCAACGAACCGTCCAGCGAGACCTCGACGGTGGGCGTCGCGTCGGCGCGCGCCAGAGCAGGCAGGTCCGCGACACCCAGCTGCGGTGAGTAGGCGACGGCTTCCTCCTCACGCAGCACCCGCACCATGGATCTCATCTCCGCCAGGGTTAGCGACGCTTCAGACTCGATCGCGGCCAGGACCTCGGCAGCCTTCTCAGGCTCGATGCCGGCAACCACGCCACCGGCCTGCGCCTGCACCGCGATGGCCGAGACGTGGTGGGCCACGGTGTCGTGCAGCTCGCGCGCCAGCGCCACCCGCTCCTGATTGCGGATCTCGCGCTGTTGGCGATGCCAGAGGTCCGCGCGGTAGCGGAACACCGCCGCGAGGGCGACGATCAACAGCAAGAGGACGCTCCCGCCGAAAACGTCGGCCCAGCCCGCGGAGGAGGCGTACATCCCCAGCGCGACGACGACTGTCACGAACGCCGTCCCCAAGACCATCTCCCGTCCCGAGCCCCACCGCACCAGGGAGTAGAGCAGGATCAGGACGGCCATCATGGAGTAGAGGCCGAGGTCCCCGGCGTGCGCAGTCAGCTGGAGGACCGAGAGCAGCCCGGCGACGCCCCACCCGACCAGGGCGGCCATCAGGGGGCGGCCCCGCCGCCAGAGCAGGGAGAGCATCACCGCCAGGGCGAGCACCGTCACAAGGGGTCGCCAGGCCAAGCCCGGCCGAGCGATGCCCTCGACCAAGGCGGCGGCCGCGAACACGCCCACCAGCAGCCAGTCGAGACGACCGATGGGCGGGGCGTCAGCAGGCCGCGGCTCATGCCAGATGGAGCGCCGGACAGTGACCACGGCTCCAGCCTAGGGATCGGCGCGCCTCGGCGTACCCGCCGAAAGAACGAGAGAGAGACCATGCCATCGGCCAGGCGAACCCCAGCCTCCGGACCGAGGCGCCCGCCGCCCGGCTCAGCGATCGTGGACCTACCGATCCTCACCACAACGACGGAGCCCATGATGAGAACACGTCAACCCGCCACAACCACACTGGAAGACCAGCCGATCCCGGTGCGCGCCAAGCTCGCCGCAGCGTGGACAAGCTTCATGTTCCTGTACGCCTACGTGGACATTCTCAACTTCTTCACGCCAGGCGTCGTCGAAGACATCCTCGACGGCAAGGTCTTCGAGTTCGACCTCTCCCAGACCTTTTCGGTCGCGGCGCTGACCCTCGTGGCGATCCCGGCCCTCATGGTCGTGCTGTCGATGACGCTGCCCGCCCGGGCGAACCGCATCACGAACCTCATCGTGGCCTCGGTCTACGTCCCCGTCACGGCATTCAACGCGGTAGGCGGGCACTGGCTGTACTTCTACGGCCTTGGCATCGTGCTGGAATTGATCCTTCTCGCTCTCATCCTGCGGTACGCCTGGACCTGGCCCCGCACCGCACCGTCGGTGAACATGGCGACCAGCCCGGACCGTGAAACGGTTCGCGCCCAACAGCAAGCGTGAACCCAAGAGCAGTCGGCCAGTCCCACCGAACACCCAGGAGGTCCGCGGTCATGATCACCACACACCCAACCGTGTCCGGGAAACCGGGTCAGGCTCCCACGGGCCTGTCCTGCGATCTGTACCCACCAATCGGCTCTCACAGCACCTGGACCGATCCTCGGCGCCCCGTCACTCCGGCCGCCCCTGGCCCCTTTACATCTCCCTCGGTTGGCGTTGAGATGAATGAATGTTTGAGAACTCTCGGGAACACGCACATGCCACGCGCCGGGTCTTCCTGGCGGGCACCGCGGCTGGAACCGGCGCCACCCTCGTCGGCCTTCCGACCGCCGCGCACGCCGCCGGCGCCCACGATTCGGGAGAGGACTGGCCGGACGGCCCCGGCCGCCCGAACCGCCCTCAGGTGCCGGACGCCGAGCTCCGGCGCATCCTGCGCGCCATCGACCCCCATCGGATCGAGGCCAACGTCCGCAAGCTCGCCTCGTTCGGCACCAGGCACACCCTGTCGTCGCAGAACGACCCGACGCGCGGCATCGGAGCCGCGCGAGACTGGATCTTCGACACCATGTCGTCGTACGCCGCGGCGTCCGACGGGCGGATGACGGTCGAGAAGCAGTCCTACGTCCAGGAGGCCGACGGCGACCGTATCCCCGTCGACACCGTGATCACCAACGTGCTTGCAACGCTGCGGGGTAGCCGGGATCCCGACCGGGTCTACCTCATCTCGGGTCACTACGACTCCCGGGTCACGGACGTCATGAACTCCACCGCCGACGCCCCCGGCGCCGACGACGACGCGTCGGGCGTGGCGGTCTCGATGGAGCTGGCCCGGGTGTTCGCGGCCCACGAGCCCGGGGCCACGCTGATCTTCGCGGCAGTCGCCGGCGAGGAGCAGGGGCTCTACGGGTCCGACCACATGGCGCAGGTCCTGCAGGACCAAGGCGTCGACGTGCAGGGCATGTTCACCAACGACATCGTGGGCAGCTCGACCGCCGACGACGGCACCCGCGACCCCCACAGCCTCCGGCTCTTCGCCGAAGGTGTGCCCACCGCCGAGACCGAGGACGAGGCGAACGTCCGGCGCTCCGTGGGCGGCGAGAACGACTCACCAGCCCGGCAGCTGGCCCGGTTCGTCACGGAGGTCGCCGACAACCGAGCCACGGACATGAGGGTGCGCGTGATCTACCGTCGGGATCGCTACCTCCGCGGCGGCGACCAGATCCCGTTCCTGGAGCGTGGCCTGCCGGCCGCCCGGTTCACCGAGCCGAACGAGAACTACGCGCACCAGCACCAGGACGTGCGCGTCCAGGACGGCGTCCAGTTCGGCGACCTGCCGGAGTTCTGCGACTTCGACTTCATCGCTCGCGTGGCCCGCGTCAACGCGGCCACACTCTGGTCCCTGGCGATGGCTCCCGGTACGCCGAAGAACGCCCGGGTCGACACCCGCGCGCTGGACAACAACACGGCCTTGTCGTGGGACGCGGTGCCCGGCGCGGCCGGCTACGAGGTCGTGTGGCGACCCACCATCGAGGACGACTGGACGCACGTCATCCCTGTCGGCGAGACCAGCGAGGTCGTCGACCTGTCGAAGGACAACGTGTTCTTCGCCGTCCGCTCCGTCGACGCGCAGGGTCGCCGCAGTCCCGCCGCGTTCCCGACCCCACGATCTGGGTGAGAGCGGGCCGGGGAGCGGTCAGGGCTGCAGCTCGCCGACCGGGACCGCGACCTCGACTCGGTTCCCGGCCGGCGCCAACGGACAAGCCCAGGCGGGGTCGTACGCGCAGGACGGCGCGTACGCGAAGTTGAGGTCGATGACCAGGTGCCCTCCGTCGCACCCCAGGTCGGCTCCCTTGACGGTGTCGAGCACGTAGCGGCCACCGGCGTAGCCACCGCCGGGCGTTCCGCAGCCGGCGTCGCGGAGCGGCAGGAACACCCCGCCGCCGTACGTCGTCAGCCGCCACACGTCGACGTCGCCGAGCCCTGGAATTGACACCACACCGAGTCGTTCGAACGGGACGATCCCGTCGGTGCCGGTCTGCACCTCCCACTGCGTCGCGGCGGCAGGTCGCACCTCCAACTGGAATCGCCACGCCGGGTCGTACGGCGCGACCGTCAGGCCGCGGAACGCTTCCCGCTGGTCGGGCAGGAGCGGGCTCGCCGGGTGCTCGGCGAAGAGGCGGTCTCGCCCGCGTCGCCACAGGTCGTGACCGGAGGCCGGCTCGGACTCGGCCCGCACCGCGGCGTAGAGCGCGAAGACCCGACGTCGCCAGTCGAGCACGTCAAAGGCATCCACGGCCCCGACGGTACTGTCCCCGGGTGGCGGGTGAGGGACTCCGGGGCAGGCTGGGCAAGGCCTCGGGCGCGTTCACCAGCAACTTTCGAAACCCCAACCTACGGCGCGCCCAGCTCAGCTTTCTGGGCGCCTGGACCGCGGAGTGGGCGTTCACCGTGGGCCTGGGGATCGTCGCCTACCGGGACGGTGGTGCGACAGCTGTCGGGCTGGTGGGACTCCTTCGGATGGCCCCGTCCGCGATCCTGGCCCCCCTGTTGTCGTCGTTGGCGGACACGGGCCGCAGGGAGCGAGTCCTGATCCTGGTCTCACTACTGCGTGGTGTCGTCACCGGTGCGGCCGCGGTCGTCGTGGGCGTGGGCGGACCGACGCAGATCGTCTATGCGCTGGCGGTGTTGTCGACCATCGCTGCCACCCTCTACCGGCCGGCGCACTCCGCACTGCTCCCGTCGCTCTGCCACACCGGATACGAGCTCGCCAGCGCCAATGTGGTCCGCGGGCTGCTGGACGCCGCCGCCACGTTGGCGGGTCCGCTGCTGGCCGCATTGCTGCTGCAGTTCGCCGACGTGACGGTCGTGTTCGCCGTGGCTGCGGGCGCCTCGCTGTGGGCGGCAGCCTTGTTGTTGCGACTGACGTACGACGCACCTCCGCGGCCATCGGCCCCGAGAGAGACCAACCTGGTGGGCTTGGCCGTCGAGGGCATTCGAGTTGTCAGCCGGAACGCCGACCTTGCTCTGATCATCGGCCTGGCAGCGGCGCAGTCGTTCACCCGGGGGGCGCTGACCGTCCTCACCGTGGTGGTCGCCATCGAGCTGCTGGAGACCGGCGAACCGGGCGTGGGCATCCTCACCGCTGCCATCGGCGCGGGTGCGGTCCTGGGTTCACTCGCCGCGTCGTTGCTGGTCGGCACTCGGCGTCTCGGCGCCTGGTACGCGGTCGGCGTGGCCTTGTGGGGCACGCCGGTCATCCTGATCGGCGTCTTCCCACAACAGGTCGCGGCGTTGGTCCTGTTGGCATGTGTCGGCGTCGGGAACTCGCTGATCGATCTCGGAGGCTTCACGCTCCTGGGCAGGCTGGCGGCCGACGAGGTGCTGGCGCGGGTCTTCGGCGTGTTGGAGAGCTTGGTCGCCCTGTCCATCGGGGTGGGAGCGATCGTCGCCTCGCTGGTGGTCGACTGGGCCGGCGTACGTCCTGCGCTCGTGACTGTCGGTCTGCTTTGTCCGGTGCTCGCCGTCGTGTCATGGCGGCGGCTGCGGGGAATGGACCGGTCCATCGACGTGCAAGACCACGACATCGACCTGTTGCAGAGGGTGGCCATGTTGAACGTCCTGCCCCTGCCCGCTATCGAGCAGCTCGCTCGCGGCCTGGAACCCGTCCACGTGCCCGCCGGTCACGTCGTCGTTCATCAGGGCGACGTCGGGGACCGCTACTACGTGATCGAATCGGGCGAGGCCGAGGTGATCGGGGACGGACAGGTCGTGGCAGAGCTCGGTCCAGGGGAGGGGTTCGGGGAGATCGCCCTGCTCCGGCGGATCCGCCGGACGGCCACCGTGCGAGCCGCCAGCGAGCTCCGGCTCCAGGCGCTGCGCTCCGACCACTTCCTTCCAGTCGTGCTCGGCTACACGCCGAGCGCTCGCGAGGCGGGCACGGTGGTCGACTCGAGGCTCGACCGCTTCGCACCGGGTGACGACGTCGAGCAACCGCCTCAGTAGCAGGATCTGGCACCACTCGATTCGTTCATGAGTCACCGCCTCGTCCACGTTGGTACCTTCACGCATGACGTCTGGCCGCTCGCTCCTCCTCATCGCTGACATCGGCGGCTACACCGAGTACATGCGATTCCACCGGATGAGCCTTGCGCATGCCGAGGTGAACACCACGCGGCTGCTGGAGAAGGTGATCGATGCCGTGCCCGACTTCGATCTGATCGAGATCGAGGGTGACGCGGCCTTTCTCTCTCGTCGGGCCGACACGTTGAACGCTGATGAAACGGTCGCCCTGACACTCCAGGCCGCCACGGCCATGCACCGAGCGTTCCACCTCGAGCGGCAGTATGTCGCGACCAACCTGTGCCCGTGCAACGGTTGCACCCAGGCGAACAACCTCAAGCTGAAGTTCGTATCGCATATCGGCGAGGTCGCCACCCAGACCATCAGGCAGCAGCGCAAGCTCGTCGGGATCGACGTGATACTCGTCCACCGGCTGCTGAAGAACCCCGTCGACGTTCCCGAGTACGTCCTTCTCTCCGAGGAGCTCTACCGCACCTCGGACAGCGATCTGCCTGGCCCGGTGCAGGAGGTGTCTCAAGACGTGGAGGGGATCGGGCCGGTTCGGGCGTACTTCGTGGACGTCGCGGACCTTCCGGACTCACTCCCCCCGCTGCCGAAACCATTGTTGCTCGGCCGGGTCGGGAGAACCTTTGCCGTCGCCGGCTCCGGCATGCCGTACATGCTGGGACTACGCCGCAGGCGTCGTACTGCCTCCGCCGTCTGACGTCTGCGTGCTAGCGGCGCTGGGCGAGACCCGCAGCGCCACCGACCACCGGGAGGATCACCGAGCTCCGCGACGGGTTGACCGTCAGCCGGGTGCCGGGGTCCGGCCGGACGGTGTACTGCTGGTCGGTCGAGACGACCACGAGTCCGATGCGGTGTCCCGCCGGGAAAATGTAGTCGTCGGGCTCGAGCTCCCAGGTGAAGGTGTACTCCCGGCCCTGCTGGATCGGGCTGCTGCGATCGATGCGCTGGCGATTCTGCACGTCGGTCCACCCCCGGGTCACCATCACCGGCGCTGCGGCACTCCCGACGGGCCCGTAGTCGACGACCACGGCCGTGAGGTTGGCGGCGTAGCGGTTGTCGACCGAGGCACGCAGGGAGACCTTGGGGGTTCCGGACAGGTGGGCGGACCGCTTGATCGGGGCTGAGAGGTAGACCAACCGGTTCGGGTTGGCGGTGTCAGGCGCCGGAAGCAGGTCGGCGTCGGTGTTGAGCGCCCGACCGTTGTCGGTGAAGGACTGGCGCGGGCGCGGACCCCCGGTCTGTGGGTGTGGGGTGAGCGTCCCGGGCTCCGAGACCCGGGTGGCGCCGAGGTGCAGTGTCGCCGGGCGCGAGCCGGGCACCGGCCAGTCGGCGTACTGCTCGTAGGTGCCGTCGGGACGCTGGATGTTGGCCCGCGGCTCTTCGGTGATGCCGTTGGGAACGCCGAAGAGCCAGTAGGCCATCCACCGGTTGAGCGTGTCCTGGTAGTCGGTCACGCCGCGCGGGCCACCGTGGCCGTCCTTGTGCAGCCAGATCTTGCGTTCCACGCCGGCATCGGCGAGCTCCTCCCACCAGGTCGCAAACGCTCGTGGCATCACGTTGTAGTCCTCGAGCCCGTGCACGACGAAGACACTGGCCTTCACCTGCTTGGCTTTCGGGAGGTAGTTGCGTGCGGCCCAGTAGGGGCTGTAGTCGCCGGTGACCCGATCCTGACGGGCGAGCATCTCCTCCACGACGTGACGGCACTTCGCGACCCGGCCTGGCCCGTTGACGTAGTCGGCGAGGACGTCGAGGTCCTCGCCCAGGTAGCCGTTGACGCCGACGCCGGAAGCGTTGGAGTGGGGCGCCCGCACCAAGCCGTTGGCGCGGTAGTAGTCGTACCAGTTGGAGATCGCCGAGACCGGGACGATCGTGCGCAGTCCTTCGACACCGGTGGTCGCGACCTGGTTGGGCAGGGTGCCGTTGTAGGAGACGCCAGTCATGCCAACGTCTCCGGTCGTCCAGTCGGCGTCGACCGGGTCGCCGTTGTCGTCGTACGCCGCCGCGCGACCGTTGAGCCAGTCGATGACCGCCTTCGTGGCCAGCGTCTCCTTGCGGTCCCCGACGGTCGCGCACCCATCGGAGAGTCCTGTGCCGATGCTCTCGCCCAGCACCACGGCGTAGCCGCGGGGCACCCAGTAGTCGTCGAGGCTGCCGGGCAGGTTCGGCTTGATGACCGGCCCCGCTGACGACGAGCCGAAGGAGCTCCGTGGCTGGATGCCCTCCTGGGGCATCCGGACGAAGTCCACGTTGTGGTTGCTGCCACCGCCGGTGTTGGAGCGGTAGGGGCTGTGCTCGAAGATCACCGGCACCTTGATGCCCTCGGACTCGGTCTCCGCCGGACGCGACACCTGCACCCGCACCCGGTCGTTCTCACCGTCGAGGTCGGAGTCGACGCTCGTCTCGACCCACAGGGTCTCCTCGACGGCTTCGGCGAGATCGAACTGGGGCTGGGTCATGCCGTCCTCGACCAGCAGCCACGCAGGCGGACTGGGTGGGTCGGAGCGGAGGGGCGCCGCTTCGGCAGGCGCCAGTGCGAGCAGGACGAGGGCGAACATTGCCATGAGCGCGACCAAGCGGCGCATCAGCGGCCTCCCGAGAGTGTGAGCCGGTTGCGATCACCCTAGGGGTCGTTCTCGCGGCTGGGAAGGCGCCCGGCCGAGGCGCGCGCGGCAGTCGGGCGTCTACCGAGTGGGCGGCCCGAGGACCTCGCGTGCGGTGGCGACTCCTGAGCGAACGGCGCCCTCCATGTAGCCGTTCCACTCGATCGCGTACTCCGCACCGGCCCAGTGGATCCGGCCCACCGGTGACCGGAGCGCCTCTCCGTAGTTGGTCCAGACCCCGGGAGCGAAGTGGGCGCCGTAGCAGCCGCGCGTGAACTCCTCGGTACTCCAGTTCTTCTCGACGTACGACGTCGGGCCGGCGGCCTCTTCGCCGACGTACCTGACGAAGCACTCGAGCACCGTGCGACGCCGATCTGCTGCGTTGAGGCGCTGCCACTGACGGGCTTCGCCGCCTTCCACGAAGCCGAGCAGGACACCGATCTCGGCACCGGGGGGCGACACGTCAAAGGTGACCTTGACCGGTCCCGTGTCCGAGACCGCCTGCCCGTTGAGTCCCTGCTCGCGCCAGAAGGGTGTCGGGTACGCCGCGAACGTCTTCGCCACCGTTCCGGCCGGAACCCGCTGCGTCAGCTGGTCGCGCCACGCGGGGAGCAGGGGGTCGTAGTGCAGGCGGCCGGCGAGAGTCGGCGGCAGCGCGACGACCACGTGGTCTGCCGAGTGGGTCTCGCCGGACCTTGTCGTGACCGTGACGCCGCGGTCGTTCTGAGCGACAGATGAGACCGGCGATGCGAGCCTCACATCGAGCCCTTCGGAGAGTCGCTCGGCGACGAGGACCGAGCCACCGACGACGCGGTCCTTCTGCGCGCCCTCGTCGACGGAGATGAGCGTCTCGAAGTCGCCGTTGCTGCTGGCGTAGAAGAGGGCGTGGAGGAGCGAGATGTCCCGGGTGTCTGCGGCGAACAACGCCTCCGTCGCCACCCGGAAGTACGCGCGGCCACTCGGCGTTCGCAAGGTACGACGTACCCAGGTCTCGAAGGTCTGACCGTCGAGGAGGTGCGCCCGCGGGTGCGCCCAGGGCCGAGCCGGATCAACGCTGCGCGCGAGACGCTCGAACCTGGCCAACCCCTGGGCCAGGTCGGCGAGCGCGATGGGATTGAGCTTCGGGACCGCGCCCTTCTTTCCGTCCATCAGCGCTCGCTTTCCGCTGAGCTCGATCAGGACGCGACCCTCATCGTTCCAGGTCCGGAAGGTGGCCAGCCCAAGGCTCTCGACCAACGAGTACATCTCGGAGTGACCCTCGCCGAGCCAGGTACCGCCGAGCTCGATCGGGTGACCTTCGATCACGCCGCCCTCCACGCGACCACCGACCCGGTCGCGGGCCTCCAGGACAACCACGTCCGCCCCGGCGTGCGTCAGCTCTCCGGCAGCGGAGAGTCCCGCCAGTCCCGCACCGATCACGATGACCTTCATGCCCACGGTCCTACACCCCGGCCCTGCCGTGCAGCACCAGTGCGATGCCCAGCGCCGCGAATGCGGCGATGTCGAGGACGATGCGCACCCGGTTCCACGCCACCCACTTGGCCTCCGAGAAGGCCTCGCGGACGGCGTCGACGTCGATCGTCGCGGGGTCGCCGGCGGCCCTGATCCCGTCGTTGAGGGGCACGTTGATCGCCACCGTGATGATCACGACCACCAGGTGCAGCACGAACGCGGCCACGATCCAGGGCAGTGCCGAACGCCAGTCGTCTCCGAGGTGCATCGCGGCCGCGACCGCGGTCAGGATCAGCGCCCCGAAGAACCCTCCGCCGAGGAACCACGGGTTGATGATCGCCCGGTCGATCGACTGGAACGCTGCGACGAAGGTGCGGTCGTCGGTGGCGCGCAGGCCCGGCATCACCGCGTTGCCGTAGCTCCAGAACACGCCCGCGGTGAGACCGGTGGCGATGGTGGCCAGCAACAGGACGATGCTGCGGCCCTCGTCCATCAGGACGAGCGCCCCGGTGGAGGCAGCAGCCGCCGCATCATGACGACGTGCTCGGGGGTGAGCTCGTCGAGCGTGGTCACGCCGAGCAGCCGCATCGTCCGCTCGACCTGACCGGACAGGATCTCGATGACCCGGTCGACGCCGTCGCGGCCACCGGCCATCAGGCCGTAGAGGTAGGCACGCCCGACCAGCGTGAAGCGGGCGCCGTGAGCGACCGCGGCGACGATGTCCTGCCCGGACATGATCCCGGTGTCCAGGTGCACCTCGATGTCGTCGCCGACAGCGGCGGCCACCTCGGGCAGCAGGTGGAAGGGCACCGGGGCCTGGTCCAGCTGGCGACCGCCGTGGTTGGACAGCAGCACCGCATCGACCCCGACGTCACGCACCCGGCGGGCGTCGTCGACGGTCTGCACGCCCTTGACCACGACCCGGCCCGGCCACTGGCCCCGGATCCAGGCCAGGTCGTCGTAGGTCACGGTCGGGTCGAACATCGTGTCCAGCAGCTCGGCGACCGTCCCGGACCACGCGTCCAGGCTCGCGAAGGCGAGCGGCTCGGTGGTCAGGAAGTTGTACCACCAGGCCGGACGCGGGATCGCGTTCACGATCGTGCGCGGGGTCAGGGTGGGCGGGATCGTCATTCCGTTGCGCACGTCGCGGAGGCGGGCGCCCGCCACCGGCACGTCGACGGTGACCAGCAGTGTGTCGTAGCCGGCCTTCGCGGCCCGGTCGACCAGCGCCATCGACCGGTCGCGGTCCTTCCACATGTAGAGCTGGAACCAGTGCCGGCCACCCGGTGCCGCCGCCGCGACGTCCTCGATCGACGTCGTCCCCATCGTGGAGAGCGCGAACGGGATCCCGGCAGCGGCCGCGGCGGTCGCCCCGGCGACCTCGCCCTCTGCGTGCATCATCCGGGTGAACCCGGTCGGCGCGATCCCGAACGGCAGCTCGACCCGCTCCCCCAGCACCACTCGCGAGGTGTCCACCTTCGAGACGTCCCGCAGGATCGCCGGCCGGAACTCCACGTCGGCGAACGCCTGCCGGGCCCGGGCCAGCGACACCTCGCCGTCCGCGGCACCGTCGGTGTAGTCGAACGCCGGCCTCGGCGTACGCCGCTTGGCGATCCGGCGCAGGTCGTCGACCGTCAGCGCGGCCGCGAGCCGGCGCCGCTTCAGGGACCACACGGGACGCTTGAACCGCAGCAACGGCGCCAGGTCGCGGCGCTTGGGCAGCTGGCGCTTCATACCCTCACTCCATCATGAGAACCGGGAAGCCGCGCCTCGGCGGCCTCCCAGTCGGGCCCGGGCCGCGGATCGTGCCGTCGGAGCTCGTGCGTACGTCGGACCAGGGCGCGCATGGCGGAAAGGTCCGGCAGATCGGCTCCCAGGGTGCGCGCCTGGACCAGCGCGTTGCCGAGGGCAGCGGCCTCCGCGGGCCCCGCCAGCACCGGCAGTCCGCAGGCGTCCGCGGTCAGCTGGCACAGCAGGTGGTTCTGGGAACCGCCACCGACCACGTGGATGACCTCGACGCTGCGATGTGCCAGTGCCATCGCCCGGTTGAGGTGGCGGCGATAGGCGAGGGCCAGGCTGTCCAGCACGCACCGGGTGATCTCTCCCGGCGTGAGGGGCTCCGGCTCACCGGCGCCACGGGCCAGGGCGGCCACCCGCTCGGGCATCGGATCGGTGGCCGTCGACGGCGGGAGGAGGCTGGCGTCGTTGATGTCGACGACGGTGCGAAGCGGCGCCGCGCTGCTCGCAGCGCCGAGCAGAGAGGCCAGGTCGGCGCCGGGGACGCCGCGACCGGCCCAGGCACGGACGCACTCGGACAGCACCCAGAGACCGGTGACGTTCTTGAGGAAGCGCACCGTGCCGTCGAGCCCGCCCTCGTTGGTGAAGTCGGCCAGCCGTGCTTCCTCGGTCAGCACCGGTGAGTCCAGCTCCAGCCCGACGAGCGACCAGGTGCCCGAGGAGATGTAGGCGAACGAGTCGTCGACCGCCGGAACGGCCACCACCGCCGACGCGGTGTCGTGGGAGGCCACACCGATGACCGGCACCTGCCCCTCGACGTCGAGTCCCGCTGCCACCTCGGGGAGCACCGGGCCGATCACCGTGCCCGGATCGCGGAGTGGCGGCAGGATCGACCAGGGGATGTCGAGGCGGCCCGCGAGCTCCGCGGCCCATTCCCGGCTCCGGACGTCGTAGAGCTGGGTGGTCGAGGCGTTCGTGCGCTCCGCGCCGATCTCGCCGGTCAGCCAGTACGCCAGGAGGTCCGGCAGCAGCAGCAGCGTCTGGGCGGACTCGAGAGCGGCCGTGCCCCGGGCGGCCATCAGCTGGTAGAGCGTGCTGAACGGCAGCTGTTGCAGTCCGGTGATGGAGTAGAGCTGCTCGGCCGACACCGCCTCGAGTGCCCGGCTCGCGACCCCCACGGTGCGGGGGTCCCGGTGGCTGTGCGGGTTGCCCAGCAGGTTGCCATCGCGATCGAGCAGCCCGTAGTCGATGGCCCAGGAGTCGAAGCCGATCCCGTGCAGTGGCCCTGATCCAGCGATGGCATGCAGCCCGGCGAGGACCTCACGATGGATGCCGAGCACGTCCCAGAAAAGCGAGCCGCCCACGGGTACGCCGGCGTTGGGGAACCGATGCACCTCGCGCAGCTCCAGGCGTTCGGGCCCGACCCGCGCCGCCATCACCCGGCCGCTCGTCGCGCCCAGGTCGACCGCGGCGAGCCGGAGCGGGTCCTCCGCGGTCATCGGAGGAACGCTGCCGCCACGCCCGCGTCCACCGGCACGTGCAGGCCGGTGGTGTGCGTCATCCCGGGACCGCAGAGCACGGCCACCGCGTTGGCGATGTGCTCGGGGAGCACCTCCCGCTTGAGGATCGTGCGCTGGGCGTAGAACTTGCCCAGGTCCTTCTCCTCCACGCCGTAGACGGCGGCCCGCTCGGCACCCCATCCGCCGGCGAAGATGCCGGAGCCCTGCACCACGCCGTCGGGGTTCACGCCGTTGACCTTGACGCCGTACTCCCCGAGCTCGGCCGCGAGCAGCCGGACCTGATGAGCCTGGTCAGCCTTCGTGGCGGAGTACGCGATGTTGTTCGGGCCGGCGAAGATCGAGTTCTTGCTGGAGATGTAGACGATGTCGCCACCGATCCCCTGCTCGATCAACACCTTGGCCGCGGCCTTCGAGACCAGGAACGAGCCCTTGGCCATGACGTCGTGCTGCAGGTCCCAGTCGGCCTCGGTGGTCTCGAGCAGCGACTTCGAGAGCGAGAGGCCGGCGTTGTTGACCACCAGGTCGAGCCCACCGAACGCGAGGACGGTGGCGTCGACCATCGCCTGCACGGCGTCGGCCCGGCTGACGTCCACCCGGACGCCGACCGCGACATCCGCGCCGCCGATCTCGGCCGCCGCGTCCTGGGCCTTCTGCAGGTCGAGGTCGGCGATCACGACGCACGCCCCCTCCGCCGCGAGCTTCTGGGCGGTCGCCCGGCCGATCCCGCTGGCCGCGCCGGTCACCAGTGCAATCCGGGTGGCCAGGGGCCGGGGCTTCGGCATCCGCTGGAGCTTGGCCTCCTCGAGGGCCCAGTACTCGATGCGGAACTTCTCCGACTCGTCGATCGGCTGGTACGTCGACAGGCCCTCGGCCCCGCGCATCACGTTGATCGCGTTCACGTAGAACTCGCCGGCCACTCGAGCGGTCTGCTTGTCCTTGCCGTAGCTGAACATGCCCACGCCCGGGATCAGCACGATCAACGGGTCCGCCCCGCGGATCGCCGGCGACTCGGGCGTCGCGTGCCGCTCGTAGTAGGACCGGTAGTCGTCCCGATAGGCCTCAGCGAGCTCCCGGAGCCGGTCGATGGAGCCCTCGACCGAGGCGGTGGCGGGCAGATCGAGCACCAGCGGTTTCACCTTGGTGCGGAGGAAGTGATCCGGGCATGACGTGCCGAGCTCGGCGAGCCTTGGGTGCTCGGCCCGGGCCAGGAAGTCGAGCACGACGTCCGAGTCGGTGAAGTGCCCGACCATCGCCCGGTCCTGCGAGGCGATGCCGCGAATCGTCGGCGCCAGGGCGGCGGCCTTCGCCCGTCGCTCCGCCTCGGGGAGGGCACCGTAACCGGGGCGTTCCGGGCCGAACGGCTCGGCCTTGCTGTTCTGCTCGATGTAGGCCGCTGCTGTGTCGATGATCCACAAGGAGTTGCGCTCGGACTCCTCACTGGTGTCCCCCCAAGCCGTGATGCCGTGTCCGCCGAGGACACACCCGACCGCGCCGGGGTTCTGCCGCTTGATCTCGGCGATGTCTAGCCCCAGCTGGAAGCCGGGGCGGCGCCACGGGACCCAGACGACCCGGTCCCCGAAGATCTCCTTGGTGAGCGCCTCACCATCGACGGCGGTGGCGATAGCGATCCCGGAGTCGGGGTGCAGGTGGTCGACATGGGGGGCATCGACCAGACCGTGCATCGCCGTGTCGATCGACGGCGCCGCACCACCCTTGCCGTGCAGGCAGTAGTCGAAGGCAGCGACCATCTCGTCCTCGCGCTCGACACCGGGGTAGACGTCGGCCAGGGCGAGCATCCGGTCCAGTCGGAGCACCGCGAGTCCAGCCTCGGTGAGGGTCCCGAGGTCGCCGCCGGAGCCCTTGACCCAGAGGAGCTCGACCGGCTCGCCGGTCACCGGGTCGATGTCGCTGCCCTTGGCGGAGGTGTTGCCGCCGGCGTAGTTGGTGTTCTTGGGGTCGGCGCCGAGCCGGTTGGACCGGTCGACCAGCTCGGTGACGGTGGGGTTCGTCATGCCTTCAGTTCCATCCTGCCTGTGTACCGCCGACGCGGTCCGTCTCGATCTGTTCCTGGTAGCCGCTCTCCCGGTAGGTCTGCATCGGGGCCGCGGGCAGGCCCCGCTCGGCCCGCCATTCGGCGAGGTCGGCGCGCACGTCGGTGTAGAAGGCGTCCATGAAGACCTCGTTGGCACCCAGTACGTCGCCGGCCTCCTGGGCCGCGGCGAGCGCGTCCCGGTCGACGAGCAGGGCACGCGCCGTCATCTCCTGCACGTTGAGCACGGACCGGATCTGACCCGGGATCTTCCGTTCGATGTTGTGGCACTGGTCCAGCATGAACGCGACGTCGGAGTCGGGCCCGTACCCGCCGCCGCGGATCACCTCGAAGATGATCCGGAACAGCTGGAAGGGGTCGGCCGCGCCGACGATCAGGTCATCGTCCGCATAGAAGCGACTGTTGAAGTCGAACGAGCCGAGCTTTCCGAGCCGCAGCAGCTGGGCGACGATGAACTCGATGTTCGTGCCGGGCGCGTGATGCCCGGTGTCCAGGCACACGAACGCCCGGTCACCGAGCGCGGCCACGTGGGCGTACGACGTGCCCCAGTCAGGCACGTCGGTGTGGTAGAACGCCGGCTCGAAGAGCTTGTACTCGAGCACCAACCGCTGGTCGTCGTCCAGCCGGTCGTAGATCGTGCGCAGGCTCTCGGCGAGCCGGTCCTGTCGGCCACGCATGTCCGCCTGGCCGGGGTAGTTGCTGCCCTCGGCGAGCCAGATCTTCAGGTCGCGCGAACCCGTCCGGTGCATCACCTCGATGCACTCGAAGTGGTGGTCGATGGCCTTCTGCCGGATCTTGGGCTCGGTGTGGGTGAGCGCGCCGAGCTTGTAGTCGTCGTCCTGGAAGGTGTTGGAGTTGATCGTGCCGAGCCGGATGCCGAGGTCCTCGGCGTACCGGCGCAGCGCGCCGAAGTCGTCCACGAGGTCCCACGGGATGTGCAGGGCAACCGAGGGAGCGAGACCGGTGAACCGGTGCACGGTGGCCGCGTCCGCGACCTTCTCCTCCACGGTGCGCGGCGTGCCCGGCGTCCCGAACACCTTGAACCGGGTGCCTGAGTTGCCGAACGCCCACGAGGGGACCTCGATCGCCTGTCCCTCGAGCAGCGGGGCGATCTGCGTGAATGTCGTCATCTCTCGTCTCTTCGTTTCTCCGGGCCGGTCTCGCCATGCGGTGGGCGCGACCCGCTCCAGCTGGTCCTCCAGGTGAAAGACCTCGGTGAGCAACAGCATGTTCGCGTCGGGTGGTCCGCCGTCGATGCCGGTGAAGAAGGACGCCATCTCGGCCTGCCACCGGCTGTTGACGTCGGTGGCTGCCATCGCGGACTGGGCGCTGGTCAGGTCGTCGGACTCGACGTACCCGAACAGCAGCCCGTCGTCCCGCAGGAACAGGGAGTAGTTGCGCCATCCGGCCTCGCGCAGCGCCTCCAGCATCTCCGGCCACACAGCGTGGTGGCGTTCGACGTACTCCGCCATTCGCTCTGGTCGGACCTGGAGGTTGAAGCAGTAGCGCACGACGGCTCCCTGTTCCCGCGGGTCGACGACTCAGAAGTCGAAGTCGTCGATGTTGTCGGCGTTGAACACGAACGGCTCGCCCAGGACGATCACGCCGTCGGGACCGACGGTGTACTCGCCGAGGTCGCCCGCCTCGAAGGTGTCGCCCTCATCGCCCTCGATGTCACCCTCGATCATCGCGTGCGCGGTGTACGCCGCGAGGTAGCCGAGGTCCTCGGGGTTCCACAGAGCGAACTCGGTGACCGTGCCGTTCTCGATGAACTCCCGCATCTGGTTGGGAGTGCCGAGCCCGGTCAGCGCCACCTTGCCCTTGTACTGGGAATCCGACAGGTAGCGGGCGGCCGCCGCGATGCCGACCGTGGTCGGCGAGACGATGCCCTTGAGGTCGGGGTGCTCCGAGAGCAGGGCGGCGGTCTGGTCGAACGACTTCTGGTCGTCGTCGTCGCCGTAGACCGTGTCGACCAGCTCGATGTCGGGGTGGTTGGCCTCGAGCTCGGCCTCCATCAGCTCGATCCAGGAGTTCTGGTTGGTGGCGTTCGCCGCGGCGCTGAGGATCGCGATCTCGCCGGAGTCGCCGATCTGCTCCGCGATCAGGTCCACCTGGGCCTTGGCGATGCCCTCGGCGTCCGCCTGGTTGACGAACACGTCGCGGCACTCGGGATCGGTGTCTGAGTCGAAGGTGATCACCTTGACGCCGGCGTCCCGTGCCTCCTCCAGGGCGTCGCAGATGGCGGTCGGGTCGTTGGCCGACACGACGAGCGCGCCCACACCCTGCTGCGCGGCGGTGTTGATGAACGACACCTGCGAGTCGGGGGTGATCTGGTCGGGCCCGACCTGGTCGATGCTGCCGCCGAACTCGTCCGCGGCCCGTTCGCCGCCGGTGGTGCTGGCGTCGAAGTAGGGGTTCCCCAGGTTCTTGGGCAGGAACGTGATGGCACTGCTGCCGCCTTCGTCCGACCCGCCGCCGTCGTCGTCGTCACCGCACGCGGTGAGGCCAAGGCCGGCCACGAGAACCAGGCTGGCGAGAGCGGCGAGCCGCTGCTTGTGGATCTTCATCGTGTCTTGCCTTTCGTTGACTTGTGGTCGCGAGACCCGCCGCCGGCACCGGTGTGGCCCGACTGCTGTCGGGTCGAGGCCTTGGCCTCGGCCCGTCTTGCCCGCCCTGAGAGCAGCCCGGAGGCCCAGGACAGGAAGCTGGTGGAGATGACGGAGAGGATCAGGAGCACGCCGATGACGATGTTGGTGACGTTGCTCGAGATGTTCTCCAGCCGCAGGGCGCTCGAGATGACGCCGATCAGGAGCACGCCGGCGATGACCCCGTGCAGGGCTCCGCGGCCACCGAAGATCGAGACCCCGCCCAGGAGCACCGCTGCGATCACCTGCAGCTCGTAGAACTCCGCGTTGTCGCCGCGGGCACTCCCGTATCGCATCGTGTAGTAGATGCCTGCGAACGCCGAGACGACACTGCACATCACGAACAGCCAGAACTTGGTGACCTCGACGTTGACGCCGCTGAACCGCGCGGCCTCGGCGTTGAGGCCGATCTCGTAGACGCCGCGCCCGAACCGGGAGAAGTGCAGCAGCACGGCGAACAGCACGATCAGCACCCCGATCGGCACCAGGATCACCGGATAGCTGGACTCCTCGACCAGTCGCTCCTTCGCGAGGTCGGTCCATCGCTCGGGGAAGTCGGTGATCGCCTCCGTGCCGAGCAGTCCCACGGCCAGGCCCCGGTACAGGGCCAGGGTGCCGATGGTGACGGCCAGCGAGGGCAGCCCGACGTACGCGACCAGGAACCCGTTGAAGGCGCCGCACAGCACTCCCACGAGCAGGGTGAGTAGCGCGGCCACCGGGATCGAGAGGCCGAAGTCCTGGTGGAGGATGCCGAGCGACACACTGGCCAGGCCCATGACGCTCGCCACCGACAGGTCGATCTCGCCGGTGATGATCACCAGGGTCATCGGCAGCGCGATCAGCATGATCGGAGCGGTGTCGAGGAACAGGTAGTAGAGCGTCAGCGGGCCGTCGAAGTTGGGGACGTTGCCGTTCGCGTACACGAAGACCAGCCCGAGGACGACGATCATGGCGAACTCGCGGGTCATCATCAGCCGCCACAGCAATGGTCGGGAGTAGGCGGCGTACGTGCGCTCGTCGACGGCGCGGTCGAAGGTCGGGGTACTCATGCTGAGGCTTCCTCCTTGAGCTCCGCCTGGGCTTCGACGAGTCGTCGCTCCCGCCGGAGGGACAGCAGCCGGTCGAGCACCACCGCGCCGATGATGAGTGCGCCCACCACCGCGCGCTGCCAGAAGTCGGGAATGCCGATGATCGGCAGCACCCGGTCGATGGTCACGAGCAGGAACGCCCCGATGGCCGCGCCCCACACCGTGCCGCTGCCGCCGAAGATGGCGACTCCCCCGATGACCGCGGCGGCCACGGCCTCGAGCTCGAGGTTGCGGCCGGCTCCGGAGCTCACGGTGCCGTAGCGGGCGGCGTAGAAGACCCCCGCCAGCCCCGCGAGCGCCCCACAGACGACGAAGGCTGAGAGGACTCTGCGCGTGACAGGCAGTCCATAGAGCTTGGCGGCGGCGGGATCGGAGCCGATGGCGTAGAGCTCCCGGCCACCGCGTGCGGTGTGCAGGTAGTAACCGACGATGGCGAGCGCCACCAACGCGATGATGGTCAGGACCGGGATGGTGAGTAGCTGCTTGGTGCCGAGGCGGAGGAAGGCGTCGGGCATGTCCGAGGCGTTGATCCGGTCGCTGCCGGCCCACTCCAGGAAGATCCCGCGGTAGATGTAGAGCGTGCCGAGGGTGATCACGAGAGCGGGCACCTTCCCGAACGCGACCAGGACGCCGTTCACCAGGCCGAGGAGGGCGCCGAACGCCAGCCCGGCCACGAACACCAGGGCGATCGGGATGCCCGGCTGATCCACGAAGAGCCTGCCGGTGAGGTACGCCGTAAGGCCCAGGATCGAGCCGACGGACAGGTCCACGTTGCGGGTGATGATCACGACGGTCTGCCCGACCGCCAGCAGCACCAGGATCGCGGGGGTGACCAGCAGGTCGCGCCAACCGTCGCTGCCGAAGAGGAAGCTGGGGCTCTTCAGCGTCGCGATGAGGACGAGTGCGGCGAGCACCAGGAACACCGCGATCTCGCGGGATCGCAGCGCCGCGCCGAGCGCTCTCTGGAGCGGTGGAGCGCTGCTCGGCTTGATCAGCGTGTCGGTCACGCCGTCACCTCCTGTCGGTCGGACGGGTCACCGGGCTCGGTCGCCGGATCGACGTGAGTCGCTCCGGCCACGTGGCCGTGCACGTGGGTGGCGGCGTGCATGACGGCCTCGGGCGAGGCGTCGGCGCGGGCGAACTCGGCGGTGACCTGGCCCTCGCACACGACGACCACTCGATCCGCCATGCCGAGCACCTCCGGGAGCTCGGAGGAGATCATCAGGATCGCGATCCCCTGCCCGGCGAGGTCGGACAGCAACCGGTGCACCTCTGCCTTGGTGCCGATGTCGATGCCCCGCGTGGGCTCGTCGATGATGAGCAGCCCAGGACGAGTCGCCAGCCACTTGGCGATGACCACCTTCTGCTGGTTGCCGCCGCTCATCGTGGTGGCCGCCATGTCCAGGGCGCTGGTCTTCACCTCCAGCCGCGACGCCCAAGGGGCAGCGGCCTTGTTCTCGACTCCGGTGGTGAGCAGCCCGAAGTGACCCAGACCGCGCCGAATCACGCCGGCCACGTTGCGGGCCACCGAGCTCTCCACCACCAGGCCCTGCTGGCGCCGGTCCTCGGGCACCAGAGCCATGCCGGCTCGGATCGCGGCCCGCGGGTTGTGCGTCGGCACGTCCTTGCCGTGGAGGCGGACCGAGCCGGCGTCGTACTTGTCGACGCCGAAGATGGCGCGAACGATCTCGCTCCTTCCCGCGCCGACCAGGCCGGCCAGGCCCACGATCTCGCCCGACCGCACCTGGAGGTCCACGTCGCGGAACAGACCGGTCGACGTCAAGCCCTTGTACGTCGAGCATCACGTCACCGACCGCCGCCTCGGACTTCGGGTACAGGTCGCTGACCTCGCGGCCGACCATGAGGGACACGATCTGGTCGACACTGCTCTCCGCGATGTCGAGGGTGTCGACGTACGAGCCGTCCCGCAGCACGGTGACCTTGTCGCACAGGTCGAAGACCTCGTCGAACCGGTGCGAGATGAAGACCAGCGCCCGGCCTTCGTCCCGCAGGCTGCGCGCCACGGCGAACAGGCGCTCGACCTCGACACCGCTCAGCGCCGCCGTGGGCTCGTCCATGATGAGCAGGGAGGCGTCGAGCGAGATCGCCTTGGCGATCTCGATGATCTGCTGGTCGGCGATCGAGAGACCGCGAGCCTCACGGCGCGGGTCGATGGCGACTCCGAGTCTCTGGAAGAGCGCCTCCGCCTCGGCGTACATCCGTGCCCGGTCGATGCGGCCGAAGCGGCCGTGCGGCTGCCGACCCATGAAGATGTTCTCGGTGACCGAGAGGTCCGGGAAGAGGGTCGGCTCCTGGTAGATGACGGCAATGCCCTCAGCCTTGGACTCGGCCGTCGAGTGGAAGTCGACGTCCTCGCCGCGGAACCGGAACGTGCCGGCGTCGCGGCGGTAGACACCGGCCACGATCTTCACCAGCGTCGACTTGCCGGCGCCGTTCTCGCCCACCAACGCGTGGATGGAGCCCGGCTCAGCGGCCAGAGACCCGGAGCGCAGCGCCGTCACGGGGCCGAACGACTTGACGACATCGCGGAGCTCGAGCGTCGGGCCAGGCGTTGCCTGCTCCGTCATGAACAGGTCTCCTTCATGCAATGATTGAAAGGTTTCAACGCACCGTATGTGGTGACGCTCACAGACGTCAAGGGCCGCCTACAATCTTGTTTGAACCTGGGATTCGCCGGATCCGCGGGTTGCGGTTCTCCAGACGTGCGCCGGTCCTCTGACGTACCTTGTCGTGACGTTTCAAGCCGAAAGCGAGGGCCGCGTGGCGAACCAACCCGGACAACGCTCCGCCTCGGTCAAGGACGTCGCCGCTGCGGCCGGTGTCTCGCTGGGCACGGTCTCGAACGTGCTGAACCGCCCCGATCGCGTCAGCGTCGCGACCCGCGCGCGGGTGGAGCGCGCGATGGCCGAGCTCGGCTTCGTCCGCAACGAGTCCGCGCGTCAGCTCCGGGCGGGCACCAGTCGCACGCTCGCGTACGTGATGCTCGACGTCGCCAACCCGTTCTTCACCGACGTCGCCCGTGGCATCGAGCACGCTGCCACCGACAAGGACCTCGCCCTCTTCCTCTGCACGAGCAACAACGACGGCGCCCGCGAGGCCGCGCACCTCGAGCAGCTTCGACAGCAGCGGGTGCAAGGCATCCTGGTCACACCCGTCGACGCCTACTCGCCGCTGCTCGACGACATCGCCCGGCACACCCCGCTGGTCATCGTCGACCGCACCCGTGGCGACGACTCGTTCTGCACCGCTGCCGCCGACGACGTGGAGGGTGGCCGGCAGGCGCTGGAGCATCTGATCGACCAGGGCCACGACCGGGTCGCCTACATCGGCGGCCCCGAAGCGCTCGGTCAGGTCCGGGACCGCAAGCTCGGCGCCAGCCTCGCCTGGGAGAAGGCCGGCCTTCCTCCCGACGATCTCCTCACGATCACCACGCCGGCCCTTGGCTTCGCAGATGGACGGGCAGCCGGTGAGCGGCTGGCCGGCGTGCCGAAGCGGCGCCGGCCGACAGGAGCGTTCTGCGCCAACGACCTGGTGGCGCTGGGCCTCCTCCAGCACGTCATCCTGTCCGGCCTCCGCGTGCCGGACGACCTGGCGATCGTCGGCTTCGACGACATCGACTTCGCCGGTGCAGCGGCCGTACCGCTGACCTCGGTGCGCCAGCCCAGGCACGAGCTGGGTCGCGCGGCCGCAGAGCTGCTGCTCGACGAGGCGGACAACCCCGACCACGTGCACCAGCAGATCAGCTTCACTCCGGAACTCGTCGGGCGGGCATCGACGGCCGGCTGACGCCAATCGCGGCGCCTATTCCGGCGCGGCTTCCTCCAGCGCTTCCTCGCTGCGCTTGAGGCGGCTCTCCAGCCGCTTGACCTGCCGCTTCAGGTCCTCGGTCACCTGCACCATGCGGTCCAGGTCGCCGTGGAACTGGCGATGGACGGTGATCTTGGAGGTGTCCACCACGGCCCCGCAGATCAGGCACAACCTGGACTGCGCCACTACCGGATCTCCTTCGGGAAGCAACCACACCGACACGGCCGCCGGAACACCGAGGCTACCCCCTTCGCTGCGCAGGCAGCCGAGGGTGCCGACGGTCAGCGTCGCTGGCGCACCCGCAGGATGCTCCGTTCGGCCCGGACTGCCCTGACCCGACCCTGAGGCGGTGCGGCCCCGACGTACGCAGAAACGCGTAGGCGACTGCCGCTCCGGCGCCGATGTGCGGAGGCCCGTCCGGAGCGACGCTGGATGCATCAATCACCCCAACGAAGGAGCTCGTCATGATCACCACGATCGCCACCGCCGCCACCACCGTCGCCGACCGCTGGGACGGCGACCGGCCCGACTACTGGTTCATCTTCCCGATCATGTGGTTCCTGATCATCGCCGGCGGCATCGTGGCCGCCGTGGTGATCAGCCGCCGCAACCGGAACGCCGCCGGCCCGCGCGCCGGTGAGACCGTGCTCGCCCAGCGGTACGCCGCCGGCGAGATCGACGAGGAGGAGTACGCCGCCCGCCTCGCAGTGCTGCGCCGTCGCTAGGCCCACTCCTCAACACGCCCCTGTCATTGCTTGTGACTAGCGAGTAGTAATGGAGGTAGCCGACGGAAAGGTGACTCGTGACCACCGAGACGGAGACCCCCAGCAGCAGCCGCCGCGAGGCGACCGAGCGCGAGGCGCGACAGGTCGCGGAGGAGGCGCGCGAGACGACGTGGACGAGGCCGAGCTTCGCCAAGGAGCTCTACCTCGGCCGGTTCGACCTGGACCTGATCCATCCGCATCCACGCGCCGAGGCCGACGACGTCCGGCGGGGCGAGGCGTTCCTGGCCAAGCTCCACGAGGTCTGCGAACGGATCGACGGCCGGGCGATCGAGCGGGAGGCCGCGCTCCGCGACGAGGACGTGACCGCGCTCGCGGAGATCGGGGCCTTCGGCATGAAGGTGCCCGAGGAGTACGGCGGCCTCGGGCTGACCATGGCCTACTACGGCAAGGCGCTGATGCTCGCCGGCTCGATCCACCCCACCATCGGCGCGCTGCTGTCCGCGCACCAGTCGATCGGCGTCCCGGAGCCGGTGAAGGCGTTCGGCACCGACGACCAGAAGCAACGGTTCCTGCCACGCTGCGCGAAGGGGGCGGTGACGGCGTTCCTGCTCACCGAGCCCGACGTCGGCTCCGACCCGGCGCGGCTCGGGAGCACGGCGGTGCCGACCGAGGACGGATCGGCGTACACCCTCGACGGGGTCAAGCTCTGGACCACGAACGGCGTGGTCGCCGAGCTGGTCGTGGTGATGGCCCAGGTGCCGCCCCACGACGGCGCCAAGGGCGGGATCACCGCATTCGTGGTGGAGACCGACTCCGAGGGCGTGACGGTCGAGAACCGCAACGACTTCATGGGCCTGAAGGGCCTCGAGAACGGCGTGACCCGCTTCCACCAGGTCCGGGTCCCGGTGGAGAACCGGCTCGGGCGTGAGGGCGAGGGTCTCCGGATCGCGCTGAGCACCCTGAACACCGGCCGCCTCGCCATCCCGGCCAGCTGCGCGTCAGCCGCGAAGTGGTGCCTGAAGATCGCGCGCGAGTGGTCCGCAGAGCGGGTCCAGTGGGGCCGTCCGGTCGGCCAGCACGGTGCCGTCGCCGAGAAGATCTCGTTCATCGCCGCGACCACCTTCGCGCTGGAGGCGGTGCTCGACCTGTCAGCGCAGCTGGCCGATGCCGGCAGCAAGGACATCCGGATCGAGGCGGCACTGGCCAAGCTCTGGTCCAGCGAGATGGCGTGGAAGGTGGCCGACGAGCTGGTGCAGATCCGCGGCGGCCGCGGCTACGAGACCGCCGACTCGATGGCGGCCCGCGGCGAGCGCTCGGTGCCTGCCGAGCAGATCCTGCGCGACCTGCGGATCAACCGGATCTTCGAAGGCTCGACCGAGATCATGCACCTGCTGATCGCGCGCGAGGCCGTCGACACCCATCTGCAGGCGGCCGGCGCGCTCGCCGACAAGGACTCCTCGGGCAAGGACAAAGCGGTCGCCGCGGCCAAGGCCAGCGGCTTCTACGCGACGTGGTTCCCGAAGCTGGTCGGCGGGAAGGGCACCCTCCCGGGTGGGTACGCCGAGTTCGACGGGCTGGCCACCCACCTCCGCTACGTCGAGCGGTCGTCGCGCAAGCTGGCCCGGCAGACCTTCTACGGGATGTCCCGCTGGCAGGCGAAGCTCGAGTACCGCCAGAGCTTCCTCGGCCGGATCGTCGACATCGGCGCCGAGCTGTTCGCGATGGCGGCGGTGTGCTCGCGGGCGCGAATGCTCCGCGACGACGACCCCACCCAGGGCAAGGCCGCGTTCGAGCTCGCCGACGCGTTCTGCCAGCAGGCCCGGATCCGGGTCGACGAGCTGTTCGGGCGGCTGTGGACCAACACGGACGACACCGACAAGGGCGTCGCGGCCGCCGTGCTCGACGGTGACTTCGCCTGGCTCGAGGCCGGCGTCATCGACCAGTCCGAGGGCACCGGCCCGTGGATCTCGAACTGGTCCCCCGGCCCGAGCGAGAAGAAGAACGTCTGGCGGCCCTACGGCACCTGAGCCCGCCGGGCCTCAGCCCGAGAGTCCCTGCCGGTGCGCAAGGGCGGCCGCCTCGCCGCGGCTGGACACCTCGAGCTTGGCCAGGATGTTGGAGACGTGGACGCTCGCGGTCTTGGCGCTGATGAACAGCTCCTCGCCGATCTGCTTGTTGCTCCGCCCGGCGCTGACCTGTCGAAGCACCTCGAGCTCCCGCGGCGTGAGCGCAGCGAGTGGCGCGGGGGTGGTCAGTGGCTCGGAACCATCGAGTCCGGCCCGCTGCCCGAGCGCCGACAACCGGTTGGTCACCGCCCTGGCGCCCAGCCGGCGGCTCGCGGGCAGCGCCTCGTCGAGCAGGCTGCGCAGGGCGGCACGGTCCCGGTCGCCGGAGAGGTGCTCCGCGAGCCGCAGCTCGGCGTACGGCACCAGATGGACCGGGCACGAGCTGCCGCGCAGCACGTCGAGGCACTGCTCCCAGCCCTCCCGTGAGTCGGCGAGCTCCGCCTCGGAGAGTCCGCGCCACACCGGCGTCATCGTGGTGGTCGCCAGCTCCGCCATCAGCTCGCGTACGACGTCCGCGCGACCCCCGGGACCCCGCGCATCCAGCTGTGCCGCCGCAGCCGCGCCGACCGCGACCACCGGCCAGCTCCGTTGGTGGTCGTAGAGCTGCCGGTTCCGGACGAACACCCCGAAGCTGCTCCACGCCGACTCTGGACGACCGGCCATGAGCGCGAACTCCCCATCGATCCGGATCAGCTGCGCCACGAACTGCGGCATCGGCTGGTCGGCGTCGACGGCCATCAGCCCCCGGTGCTCGGCCAGCACCTCGTCCGCCAGGTCCGGCTCATCGCGCCACACGTGCAGCCACGCGAGCAGCAGGTCGAGGTGGGCGCGGTGGCTCGACGGTGGGTCGAGCGTCACCGCGTCGGCGAGCAGGTCCGCCGCTCTCGACCACTCGCCGGTCGCCAGCATCGACTCCGCCGCATTGCCCACCAGGTAGGTGCCGAACGCCCGCTCGACGCCGAGGGTCCGCGCCTCGGAGAGGCCCTGGAGTGCCATGTCGATGGCCTCCTCGTAGCGGCCCATCAGGTGCAGCGCATCGGAGGTGTTGAGCAGGTTGCGCAGCGGAGGTCGGACCCCTGTGAGCGGCGCCTCCCTGGCCAGCCGCAGCTCCTCGAGGCCGGGTTCGTCGAGACCCGCCGCCACCATCGCCGTCCCCAGCGTGGTGCGCGCGTCAGCCTCCCCGGCACGGTCGCCGACCAGCCGGCTCGCCTCGACCGCCTCCTTGCCGCGCGGAAGGGCGTCCAGCCCGACGTTGAGCCGGTAGGTGGCCAGTCGAGTGAGCATCCGCGCGCGGAAGGTCGGGTCGTCGACGGTGGCGAGCAGCTTCTCAGCCTCCTCGACGTCGCGGTCGCCCCCGACGCGCAGCGCGTCGCTCATCAGCTGGGCGCGCTGGAAGAGCCGCTCGATGCGACCCGGTACGTCGTCCGGCCCGGTCTCGTCGATGGCGGCGGTGAACAGGTCGATCGCCCGGCCGAACTCTCCCGCATCCCGGGCGGCCCGGGCCGCCTCGGTGAGCACCGACAGCCGGGGACCGGCGGTGCGCTCGGGGTCGGACACCAGGTCCCACAGCTCCAACACTCGTTCGTACATCGCCAGGGTCTCCGCATGCGCGCCGGTCTGTGCGTGGGTCGCCCGGACCGCCGCGGCGAAGGTGCGCGCGTGGTCGCCGCTGCGTGACCAGTGCAGCGCGACCTCGTGCTCGCGGGTGCCGTCCGCGACCAGGTCCGGCCGCCGTTCGATCGCATGGGCGACCGCGGCGTGCAGCCGGGCCCGCTCCCCGGGCAGCAGATCGGCGTACAACGCCTCACCGAAGAGCGCGTGCCGGAAGGCGTAGTCGGCGCCGTCGACGCGCACGACCCCGACGTCGACGGCGGCCCGCATGTGCGCCTCGATCTCCTCGACCTCGGCGTCGGCGGACTCCACGAGCAGCTCGTGGTGCATCCGGATCCCGCCCACCGCCATCAGTCCGAGAGTGGCCCGGGTCGGCGCGTCCAGGCGAAGGGTGCGGGCCTCGAGAGCACCGCGCAACGACTCGGGCACGTTCGAGGCGTCGAGCCCCGCGAGCTCCTCGACGTAGAACGGCACGCCCTCACTCCGCCGCAGGATGTCGTCGGCGAGGTCGGCGGCCGGTCGTGACCCGGACAGCCTGGTCAGCAGCTCGACCACGTCCGAGCGCCCGAGCCTGGAGAGCTCCACCCGCACCGCCCACGGCAACCGCTCCAGGTCGGCGAGGAACGGCCGGAGCTGCCGGGTGCCCGTCACCTCGTCCGGACGGTAGGTGCACACCAGGAGCACCGGCACCTCGCCCAGCCGGCGGGCGACGAACTGGATCAGCCCGCGGCTCGACTCGTCGGCCCAGTGGACGTCCTCGACCACGGCGACGAGGGGCGCCTCGGCGGCCGCGCCCTCGAGCACCCGGGTGACGGCCTCGAACATCTGCAGCTGCAGGCCGTCGGCCGGCTCGGCCGGCTGCAGCACGTCGGGAAGCAATGAGCCGAGTGCCCGGCGGCCGCCTCCGGCCCACTCGACGAGACGCTCAGTGCCGTGCCGCTCCTGGACCGCGCGCAACAGGCCCAGCACCGGCGTGAACGGCAGCCCGGACTCCCCCATCGGAACGCACAGCCCACGGAGGACATCGACACGGTCCCCGATCGCCGCCGCGAACTCGTCCACCAGCGCGGTCTTGCCCAGCCCTGCCTCCCCGGAGACCAGCACGATTCGCCGTCCGCCGGCGACCGCCAGGTCGAGCTGAGACTCCAGCAGGGAAAGGTCGGCGTCCCGTCCCACCAGGGTGGATGGCACTCGCACATCCTCGCACCGGAACCATCGGATCGGCCGACACGCGGCGTCGGATCCCGCATGCGCCGCTCCGCAACCGATACAAAGGTTGAGGCCCCGCACAGTATGAGTGTGCGGGGCCTTGTGACGCGTGTGACTGCTGCGAAATAGGTGAGGCCTCGCCAAGTATGAGTTGGCGAGGCCTCGGTGTCTTCCGGACCGAAGTCCTTCCGACAGGGACAGTTCTACGCCCGCGGCGGCTCAGCGCGCAAGAGGTCGGAGCCGACGAAATCCGTGATCTCGGTGTGGAGCCGCTGCTTCACATCTTCGGGGGCGTACGACGCGTCGACGGCCGCCCGGGCCAGGTCCGCGATCCCCTGCTCGTCGAGGTCGAGGAGGTCGGCCGCGATCTCGTACTCGCGGTTCAGCGTGGTGTTGAACATCGGCGGGTCGTCGGAGTTGATCGTGACCACCACGCCGGCGTCCACGAACTGGCGCAACGGGTGCTCGTCCAGCGTCGCGACCGCGCGGGTGGCGACGTTGGACGACGGGCACACCTCGAGTGGGACCCGGTGCTCGGCGAGGTGCGCGAGCAGGGCGGGGTCCGCGGCGGCCGACGTACCGTGCCCGATCCGCTCCGCGCCCAGCGTCCGGAGCGCGTCCCAGACCGTCTCGGGCCCCGTCGTCTCCCCCGCATGCGGCACCGAATGCAGGCCGGCGGCGCGCGCCGCGGCGAAGTGCGGCTCGAACTGCGGCCGCGACACCCCGACCTCCGGCCCCCCGAGCCCGAACGCGACCAGCCCGTCGGGCGCGTGGTCGAGGGCGTAGCTCAGGGTGGCGTCCGCAGCCGGGACGCCGGACTCGCCGGGGATGTCATAGATCCAGCGCAGCACAAGCCCGAAGTCGCGTTCCGCCGCGATCCGCGCGTCCTCGATCGCTTCGGTGTAGGCCTCGATCGGAACCCCGCTGACGACCGAGGTGTACGGCGTGCAGGTGAGCTCGGCGTAACGCACCGACTGGCCCTCGGCCATCTCACGGGCGACCTCGTAGGTCAGCAGCCGCACGTCCTCGGGAGTGCGGATCAGGTCGACCACCGCGAGGTAGACCTCGATGAAGTGGGCGAAGTCCCGGAACTCGTAGAACGCACGCAGCTGCTCGGGGTCCGCCGGCACGGTGCCAGGGTGCCGCTCGGCGAGCTCGGCGACGATCCGCGGCGAGGCCGAGCCGACGTGGTGGACGTGCAGCTCGGCCTTCGGCAGGTCGCGGATGAAGTCGGAGTGGGAAGAGGAGACGGTCACGCGCCAGATCGTGCCACCTCCTCAGCTCACCGCCGCAACCAGATTGGCGGCCAGCTCCTCCATCGTCCGGCCGTCGCGGAACTCGTTGCCGTCGAGGTAGATCGTCGGCGTGCTGTTGATGCCGAGGTCCTCGGCGGCGGCGGTCGCCTTCTCGACCCAGTCGTCCCCGTCGCCGTTCTCGATGCCCTCGCGGACGTCGGCCTCGGTGGCGCCGGCCTGGACCGCCAGATTCACGAGGTCGTCGTCGCTCGGGAACGGCCCGGTCTCCGCCGGCTGGTTCTCGTAGAGCAGGTCGTGGAACTTCTTGGCCACATCGGGCCCGGAGGTGTCCAGCACCACGGCGAACGCCGCGGCGGCCGCGACTGAGTAGGCCTTGCGCGGGTCGTCGTCCTGGGAGAACAGGTTGAAGGGCCGGTAGCTGACCCGGACCTTGCCCGCGTCGGCGAGCTCCGCCAGCTGGTCGCGGGTGGCCGCCTCGACGCCCCGGCAGATCGGGCAGAGGAAGTCCTCGTAGATCACGATCTCGTGCGGGGCGTCCTCGTCGCCGATGCTCACCTCGTACGTCGAGGAGGCGGCCGCGACCTGCTCGTCCGCCTTCTCGTCGCGGGACTGGTTGATCAGGAACCCGACGGCGACGATCACGACCATCGCGAGGACGACCGCGCCGATCGTGAGGAGGTTGCGTCGACGCTCCTTGCGCTTCCGCTCCGCCAGCGCGGCGGCGGCCTTCGCCGCGCGCTCCTCGGCCTTGCTCTTCTTCGACATCAGGTTCCTTCTAGCGTCTCGACGGGCTCGTCGGCTTCTTCATGGGTGGAGCGGAACAGGACCGAGTCCAGCGCCCAGCGGGAGCGGGGCAGCCAGACCAGGAACAGCGAGAGGGCGAGCAGGACGACGTCGCGGGCGATCTCCCAGGGGTACTTGGAGGTGGCGTCGGGGTCGTAACCCCCACCACCGAAGCATCCGCAGTCGATCTCGATGCCGCGCGCCCAGACCGACGCGATACCGACGATGAACGCCGCGAACAGGAGCGCGGACACCGCCGCGGCGCCGCGCACCAGGACCCCGAGCACCAGCATGGCGCCCACCACCACTTCCAGCATGGGCAGCAGGTGACCCACCGTCACCGCCGTGTCGCCGGGCAGCAGCTCATACGCGCGCACCGCGGCGACGCTCTCATCGGGATTCGGGAGCTTGATCGCGCCGGCGTAGATCCACACTCCTCCGACGACGAGGCGCGCAGCCAGCCCCGCCCATGCCTTCACGTGGCCTGAGCCTACGGGTGTGTCCTGAGCAGAGCCTGAGCGGCGCAAGCGAGCGCACGGCGACGTAATGTTGCCCATCGTGAACGAACGAATGGTCTGGATCGACTGCGAGATGACCGGCCTCGACCTGATCAACGATGCGTTGATCGAGGTTGCAGCCTTGGTCACAGACTTCGACCTCAACGTCATCGGCGACGGCATCGACATCGTGGTGAAACCGCCCCCCGAGGCGCTGGACCAGATGATCCCGTTCGTCCGCACCATGCACGAGCACTCCGGGCTGCTCGAAGAGCTCGGGGACGGCGTCACCCTGTCGGAGGCCGAGGACCGGGTGCTCACCTACATCCGCGAGCACTGTGCCCCCGACAGCCGCCCGCCGCTGGCCGGCAACACGGTCTCGACCGACCGGGCCTTCATCGCCCGCGACATGCCGGCCCTGGACGCGTTCATGCACTACCGGATCGTTGACGTCTCCTCGATCAAGGAGCTGTCGCGGCGGTGGTACCCCAAGGCCTACTTCGGCGCGCCGGCCAAGCGCGGCAACCACCGGGCCCTGGCCGACATCCAGGAAAGCATCGAGGAACTGCGCTACTACCGGGACGCCGTGTTCGTGCCGCCACCGGGCCCAGACGCCGCCGCCTCGCGCGCGATCGCGCTCCGGCACGGCGGCTCGCTGAACAGCCTCCCGGAGCCCGCCCCCGATTCAGAGACTCCGCCCGATTCCGTTTAGACTCTCACCCGGTCCCAGGCAGCATCGGGTCCGCATGGTGGGTATAGCTCAGCTGGTAGAGCGCCGCGTTGTGGTCGCGGATGTCGCGGGTTCAAGTCCCGTTACTCACCCCAGTACGCCGACGACCGCCGCGCGCGCCCGGCCGATCGAGCCGGGCTCTCCACCCGCCGTGGCCTGCACCAGCGCTCCCTCGTAGAGCAGGTGCAGGAGGGTGCCCGCGGTGTCCGGATCGGCGGCGCCGGCCTCCCGAGCCAGGCGCCGGAACAGCTCGTGCATCCACTGCTTCTCGGCGCGGATCACCATCACCGCCGGGTCGTTGGCGCTCCCGACCTCGGCGTACGCGTTGACGAAGGCGCAGCCCCGCTCACCGGACTCGTGCCACTCCTCGAGGGCGTCGAAGACCCGGCGCACCCGGTCGCCGGCGTCGCCCGCGGGGTCGTCGAGCCGGGAGCGCAGGAACTCCTGCCAGCGGATCGCCCGGCGCCGCAGGTAGAGCGCGACCAGCGCGTCCTTGGAGCCGAAGCAGTCGTAGAGGGTCTTCTTGGTGGTGCCCGCCTCCTCGGCGATCAGGTCCACCCCGACCGCGCGGATGCCGCGGGCGTAGAAGAGGGCCGAGGCGGCGTCCAGCAGGCGGTGGCCGGCCGGGGTCAGGACCGGCTCGGACGCGAAGTCCACTGCGGCGGTGGTGGCGGGTGTCACTGACGTTCCTCCTTCGACTCCACTGTGAGTATACCGACCGGTATGGTTACCTCGCCGCATGGCGCCTCCTCCGCACTCTCGCGCCGCCGATCTCGTCGGCGGCCTGGCGTTGGTCGTGGCGTGGAGCTCCGGGTTCATCGGCGCCGAGCTCGGGACCCGCGACGCGTCGGCGTCGACCCTGCTCGCCTGGCGTTACGTCGTCGCGGCGGCCGCGCTGGTCCTGTACGTCGCCTGGACGCGGCGGCAGTGGCGGGTCCGCAGCCCCTGGCGGCACGCCTCGATCGGGCTGCTGTGCCAGGCGACGTACCTCGGCGGCGTCGTGGGTGGGGTCGGCCTCGGCGTACCACCCGGGACCGCGGCGCTGATCGCGGCCTGGCAGCCCCTCGTCGTCAGCCTCCTCGAACACGTGCTGCTTGGCCGGTCGCCCAGCCGGCGGCAGCGGGTCGGGCTGGCCCTCGGCGTCGTCGGGGTGGCGCTGGTGGTGTCGTCCGACCTCGGCCGGGGAACCGCGCCGGGCTGGGCGTACCTGCTGCCGCTCGCCGGGATGGCCGGGCTCTCCGTGGGCACGGTGCTGGATCGCCGGTGGCGGCTCGACGACGACGCGATCACGGGGCTGACCGCGCAGACGGCGGTGGTGGCCCTGGTGATGATCGCCGGCGCGCAGGTCACCGATGACCTCGCCCCGCCCGCGTCGACGACGTTCTGGCTCGCGGTGGCCTGGGTGGTGGTCCTGTCGACGTTCGGCGGCTACGGCCTGTACTTCTGGGTGCTGCGCCGCAACGGCGCGACGACCGTCAGCACCTGGCTCTACCTCACGCCGCCCTGCACGATGCTGTGGGCGGCCGCGGCCTTCGGCGACCGGCCGGGACCCATCGCGTACGTCGGTACGGCGGTCTGCGCGGTCGCCGTGGTCGTCGCTGTGCGCGGCGCCCGGGAGGCCCCGGCGGGAATGGGCTCGTCCATGAGCGGGTTGGCACGACCGTGAGGTTCGGCGTCTCCTGGAACACCGCGCACCACGGCATCGACCCGGATCAGATGGTCGGCGTCGCCCGGCATGCCGAGGCACTCGGCTTCGAGTCCTTCTTCGTCAACGAGCATGTGGCGACCTATCCCGGCGCGTCGCTCGGAGCGATGCCCCTTCCCACGGACCTGCCGTTCGCGGACCCCCTCGAGTGCCTCACGTTCGTCGCGGCCGCCACCCGGTCGATCCTGCTCGGCACCGCCGTGCTGCTGGTGCCCTACCACCACCCGGTGACCCTGGCGAAGCGACTGGCCACGGTCGACGTCCTCTCGAAGGGCCGGATGCAGGTGCTCACGGTCGGCCTGGGCAGCCTCCCCGGCGAGGCGGCGGCGGTCGGCGTCGACTACCGGTCCCGTGGCCGCCGGGCGGACGAGGCCATCGACGTGCTGCGCCTGCTCTGGAACAGCGGCGTGGACGGCGTCAGCCACCACGGCGAGTTCTTCCACCTCGACGCGGTCTGCTCGTACCCGAAACCGCACGGCGGGAAGGAGCTGCCGATCCGCATCGGTGGGTCGAGCCGCGCGGCGGCTCGCCGGGCGGGACTCCGAGGGGACGGCTACTTCCCGGGTGGCCGACTCAGCCTGGTCGAGCGCGCCGACCAGCTCGAGCAGATGAGGTCCGTGGCCGCCGAGGCCGGACGCGACCCATCTGCCCTCGACTACACCCGCCACGGGACGATCGACATGAGCGAGAGCGACGTGGACGACCGCGCCCGGCAGGGGGTGAGCCGCCTCGTCGTGTCTGCGACGGCCGCCGACCCGGACGACCGCCTGGCTGAGCTCGAGGAGTTCGCCCAGCGGCACTCGCTGACCGCGCCCTAGGTGCTGGGCCACCCGCTCGGGGGTGGCGGCGGAGCGGCCCGCGGCGGGTCGGGCTCCGCGGGAGGCGGCGGGGCCGCGGGTTCGGGCGGAGGTGGCGGCGCGGCGGCCGCGCCCGGAGGCGGCGGCGGTCCGGCGGGTGCCAGCGGCTGGGCGAGCCTGCCCAGCGGCTCGAGTGAGGTCAGCTCGGCGAGCAGCCGCCCCTTGGCCTCCTGGTCGACCGGACGACCGGCGTGCTCGTCGTACGTCATCCGGCCGAGGTCGCGGTAGAGGGTCGCCGGGTCGGGTCCGCCGGCGGCGCCGGTGCTGTTCAGGGCGTCTCGGCCTTGGCCGCCAGGTCGCTCGCGGCAGCCTTCGCCTTGTCGAGGAATCCCGCCATCTGCCCTCCAGGTCTGGAAACCCTCGGAGCATACTCAGCGTCACATCCGCGAATCTCGGAATCCACCACGGCCAACCAGCAGCAGGGCGGGATGTTCGGCAACCTGTTGAGCTGACGGTCGCCTCGTTGGTCGAGTAGCCCGCCGCGAGGGACGAGCGGCGGGCGTATCGAGACCTGCCGGGTGGTCTCGATACGCCACTCGCTCCTTCGTCGCTCGCGGATACTCGACCTACGAGGGATCTCTGACTATGGTCAGAGAATGGAGAGTACGGCGGTCCTGCGCCGCTTCAACCGCAGCTACACCCAGCGGATCGGCGCCCTCGACGAGTCCTTCATGGGCCTCGGGCTGCCGCTCGGCAGCGCCCGGCTGCTGTTCGAGATCGGTGCCGAGCAGGCGCCGACCGTGCAGCGGCTGCGGGCCCGGCTCGGCCTCGACTCCGGCTACCTCAGCCGGCTGCTGCGCTCGTTGGAGGAGCAGGACCTGGTCGCCGTCGAGCCGGACCCCGCCGACCGCCGGCGGCGCCTGGTCCGGCTCACGGCGCGCGGCCGGCGTACCCGAGGCAAGCTCGACGACCGCTCCGAGGCGCTGGCTGCGCGGCTGGTCGCGCCGCTGAGTAACCGGCAGCGGGCCAGGCTGAGCGAGGCGCTGGCGACCGCCGACCTGCTGGTCCGCGCCGCCACCGTCAACCTGGAGCAGGTCGACCCCACCGACCCCGACGCCCGCACGGCGGTGGACCGCTACTTCGCGGAGCTGGACCGGCGCTTCGACACCGGGTTCGACCCCGGCCCCGGCGACGACCCCGCTCTCTACCGGCCGCCCCACGGTACGTTCGTCGTCGCCCGCAGCGACGGCGACCCGGTGGCCTGCGGCGGCGTCCAACCCCTCGCGGAGGGCACCGCCGAGATCAAGCGGATGTGGGTGCACGACGAGTGGCGCGGTGCCGGCCTGGGAGCCCGGATGCTGCGGCGGCTCGAGGACGACGCCCGCGGTGCGGGCTACGCCGTGGTCCGCCTCGACACCAACTCGGCACTGACCGAGGCGATCGCGATGTACGAGCGTGCCGGATACGGCGCCATCGGGCGCTACAACGACAACCCCTACGCGCGGGCCTGGTTCGAGAAGGGGCTGCGCTCGTAGGCCTCGCGGGTGAAGAACACCAGCCGTGCGGGCTTGGTGGACAGCTGGATGTCCGGACCCGGCTCGAAGCCGAGCTTTTCGACCAGCGCGAGGGAACGGGCGTTGCGGACGTCGGGCTCGGCCACGACGCGCCGGACCGCCGGGTCGGCGAAGACCTCGCGCATCAGGAACGGCAGCACCAGCCGCGCCCGGCCCGGCCGCACCATGAAGTGGACGCCGAGGTCGCCGGTTTGCACGTCGTAGTGCTCCCCGACCTCCTCGGCCGTCGGGTCGTAGTCCTGGAACAGCGCCACCGGCTCGTCGTCGGAGTGCACCAGCCAGGCGTGGTGGGTGGGCTGTTCGTCGATCCAGGTGTAGATCTCGCGCACCTCGTCGACGGTGTGGTGCTGCATCATCCAGAACGTCGCGCGGTCCTCGACGACCCAGGAGTGGATCAGCGGCGCGTCCTGGTCGGGGTCGAGCGGCCGACGGGTGAGCACGGGCGCGATCATCGAGACTCCTCTGCCAGTCGGTCCCAGTCGGTGACGACCGGCACCAGGTCGCCCGCCGCCCAGGCGGCGAGCTGGTCGTGGTGGTGATGCCCGCGGGGGTCACCGTCGGCACCCATCGGCACCACCCACCCGCTTGCCTGCCGATCCGAAAGGTCCCACACGTAGCGGGCGACCGAGCCCCGGTAGCACTCGTCGGTCAGGCCCGGGTAGGACCCGGTGCACCGCACACAGTCGCTGTCGCCGGACACCGGGAGCGCGGGCACCCCGGGGGGCTCCAGCCCGTGCATCTCGAACGCGTGCACCGGCGTCACGACGTGGGTGTCGCCCCAGGTCGGTGGGTGCTCGCGACTGTCCTCGAGGGCGAGCTCGGCCAGAGCCGCCACGTCAATCCCGTACGGCGTGCCCGCGGCCGCCAGCCCCGGCAGGGCCAGCGCGATCCGGGCGGTCACGTCGAGCCAGGCCGCCAACAGCGGCGTGTGCTCCGGCTCGTGGAGCGGCGCGAACACGGGGTCGGCGGCGATCCGGCGTACCAGCGCCGACCGCCAGGCGGCGAAGGCCGCGGCCGTCGGGGAGTCGGCGTCCATCCGGCAGTCCCAGTCGTCGAACTCCCCCGGCACCAGCCGCCGCAGCTCCTCGGCGGGCAGCAGCAGCGTGTCGTTGTGGATCGCCCGGAAGTCCTCCGGCGTCAGGCCGGTGCGCCCTTCGAGCAGCTGGTGCAGGCGGCGGGCCCGGTAGGGCGGCGCGAACGACGAGCCGACCGCCGCGCTGTGCGGCCCGCGCCTCTCGTTGGCGGTGACGACGTGGCCGTCGGAGCCGATCTCCTCACGGTGTGCGTCGCTCAGCCAGCCGGCCCAGGTCGTGCCGTCGCGCACCGGCACCCTGCCCGCGAGCCGGTATCGCACCGTGCCGTGCCGGTCGGCGATCACCGCGTTGTTGACCGGCTCGACCCAGTGGTCCAGCGCCCGGTCCACATCGTCGACGGTGCGCGACCGCAGCAGCGGCAGCAGCGCCTCGAAGCCGAGATCGCCCAGCACGGTGGAGGCGTTGCGCAGCCGCAGGCCCTCCTCGAACTCCGGATCGGCCGGGTCGTCGCTGAGGTCCTGGTAGTCGGCCATCGCGTTCGTGATCGCCCAGGCGACGTCGCCCGCATGGGCGAAGTGCGGCGTGCCGGGCACGCCGGGGAAGGCGAAGCCGACCACGTCGAACTCATCGCACGCCAGCCGGATCTGCTGGTAGACGCCGGGCGACTCGATGACACGGTGCGGGTCGCCGCCGATCATCGGCATTCCCGAGGCCGTGCGGTCGCCGCCGACGGCCCAGGCGTTGCTGCCGCTGCCTGTTGGTTCCTCATGGTCGAGCAGCGCCGCGTCGGCACCGAGCACACGCTCGACGCGTCGGTCCCACAGCCGGCCGCCGAGGCCAGCGAACAGGATGTGCTGGGCGTGGAACACGGCGAGCGGCATCCACTCCGGCCACGGCTGCGGCTCGATCCCCAGCTCGACCAGCTCGGGTGCGTCGGCGTGCAGTCCGGCGTTGACCCCGACGACGTACGCCGCCACGAACGCGCGGCTCTCCTCGCCCAGCACCGCGTGGGCGCGCCGCGCGGTCTCGACGACCAGGGTGGCGCGGGCGAACCGGTCCCACTCCGCGCCCGGCTCGCCGAAGATCTCCTCGGTCGTGCCGGTGGCCCGGCGTCGCAGCCACTCCAGCTGCCAGGCGCGGTCCCGGGCGGTCACCTCGCCCTGGCCCTGGGCGAGGTCGGTGACCGAGCCGGCCCGGACGTGCGGGACGCCGTACGCGTCGCGATAGATCCGAGCCATGGTTAGGTGACCCTAACCCATCATCCGGTCAGGCCGGGATGTGCCCGAACCGGCCGTGCTGGAAGTCGTCGTACGCCTGCATGATCTCGTCCTTGGTGTTCATCACGAACGGCCCGGCCCAGGCCAGCGGCTCTCGGATCGGCCGGCCGCCGACCACGATCACGTCGAGCTTCGGCGACCTGCCCTCCTGGGCCTTGTCGGCAGCGATGGTGAGGTAGTCGCCGGCGCCGAGTGCGGCCGCCTGACCGGTGTGGATCGGCTGGCCGTCGACGCCGACCGCGCCGTGGCCGTTGAGGACGTAGACGAGCGCGTTGAAGTCGACGTCCCAGGGCAGGTCCAGTCGGGCGCCGGGCTCGATGGTCGCGTGCACCAGCGACATCGGCGTGTACGTCGAGCCTGGGCCGGAGTGTTCGTCGACCGTCCCCGCGATCACCCGGACCAGAGCGCCCGCGTCTGCGGAGGTGAGCAGCTGCACCTGGCCGGAGCGGATGTCTTGGTACTTCGGGTTGTTGAGCTTCGCGTCGCGCGGGAGGTTGACCCACAGCTGGATCCCGTGGAACAGGCCGCCCTTCTCGACCAGCCACTCCGGCGGCGCCTCGATGTGCAGGATGCCGGAGCCGGCGGTCATCCACTGGGTGTCGCCGTTGGTGATCGTGCCGCCACCGCCGTGGGAGTCCTGGTGGTCGAAGGTGCCGTCGATGATGTAGGTGACGGTCTCGAAGCCGCGGTGGGGGTGCCAAGGGGTGCCCTTGGGCTCGCCCGGCGCGTAGTCCACCTCGCCCATCTGGTCCATCATCACGAACGGGTCGAGGTGCGCCAGGTCGATGCCGGCGAACGCGCGGCGGACCGGGAAGCCCTCCCCCTCGAAGCCCGACGGCGCGGTGGTGACGCTCCACACCGGACGCGGCTGGTCACCGAGCCCGGGCTCACGCACCCGGTCGAGCACGGTCAGGTCGTCGACGGTGATTGCGGGCATTGCGCCCACCTCCTCGGGGTCACCGCACCAACGGTAGTTGAAGGTTGGATATTCCGTGCGGCCCCGTTGGTGCGGCTAGGGTCGCCGGGTGGACCCGGGACGTGGTGAGTACGACGTCGTCGTGGTCGGCGGCGGCCACAACGGGCTCGCCGCGGCGGCGTACGTCGCCCGCGCCGGGCTCTCCGTCCTCGTCCTCGAGCGGCTCGACCACATCGGTGGCGCGGCGGTGTCGGCCGTCTTGTTCCCCGGCTTCGAGACCCGGGTGTCGCGCTACTCCACGCTGGTCTCGCTGCTGCCGTCGCAGGTCGTCGAGGACCTCGGACTCGATGTGGCACTGCGGTCACGGCCCACCGCGTCGTACACACCCGTGGTGCGCGACGGGAAGCCCGGCGGCCTCCTCGTCGAACGTGACGAGGGCGAGGCGACGCGACAGTCGTTCCAGGACCTGACCGGCTCCGATGCGGAGTACGACGCCTGGCGGGCGTTCTATGCCGACGTCGCCGGCCTGGCCGACGTGGTCGCTCCGACGATGCTGTCGCCACTCCCCCTGGAGCGCGACGTACGGGAACGCGTGGACAAGGGCGTCTGGCGCGACCTGGTCGAGCAGCCGTTGGGGGCGACTCTCGCCGAGCGCCTCACCGACGACACGGTCCGGGGCGTGGTGGCCGCGGACGCGCTGATCGGGACCTTCGCGTCGATGCACGATCCCTCACTGGTGCAGAACCGGTGCTTCCTCTATCACCGGATCGGCAACGGCACCGGCGAGTGGCGGGTCCCCGTCGGCGGGATGGGCGCGGTAGCGACGGCGCTTGCGAAGGCCGCCACCGAGTCGGGCGCGGAGGTCGTGACCGGCGCCGGGGTGAGCGGCATCCGCGCCCGCGACGACGGCGCCGAGGTCACCTGGCACGACGGGTCGGTCGAGCACACCGTCGCGGCGCGCTTCGTGCTGTCCGACGTGGCGCCCTGGGTCCTCCGCATTCTGATGGGCGAGCCGGACGACCCCGAGACCAAGCCCGAGGGCGCCCAGCTGACGATCAGCTTCCTGCTCGACCGGCTGCCCCGGCTCGAGTCCGGAATGGACCCGGAGGTGGCGTTCGCCGGCATCCTCCACCTCGGCGGGGACTACTCGCAGCTCGAGGCGGCGTACGCCGACGCAGCGGCCGGCCGGGTGCCCACGTCGATGCCGGGCCAGGTCCACTCCCACTCGCTGACCGATCCCTCGATCCTCGGCGACGTACCGGACGGCACCCACACCCTCACCTACTTCGGCCTGCACACTCCGGCCTCGCTCTTCGACCGCGACCCCGACGCCAAGGAGCTCGCCGTCCGCCGGGCCATCGCCTCGCTGGACGAGCACCTGGTCGAGCCGCTCATCGACTGCGTCGCGCGCGACTCCGACGGCCGACCGTGCATCGAGGCCAAGATCCCGCAGGACATCGAGACCGATCTGGCGATGCCCGGCGGCCACATCTACCACGGCCACCTCGACTGGCCCTGGGCCTCGAACCGCTCGCGGCTCGACACCCCCGCCCAGCAATGGGGCGTCCAGACCGACGTCGCCTCGGTGCTCCTGTGCGGCGCCGGCGCGCGTCGCGGCGGTGGGATCTCCGCCATCGGCGGCCACAACGCCGCCCAGGCCGTTCTCGCAATGCGATAGGTGGTCCGCCGATTTTCCTCCGTCCCCGCCGCGCAGGTAGAGTTCAGGGCGCTTCACCACCACGCGCCAGTAGCTCAATTGGCAGAGCAGCTGACTCTTAATCAGCGGGTTCGGGGTTCGAGTCCCTGCTGGCGTACAGAAGATGTGTATGAGCCCGGGTCCTCCTTGACGGAGTGGCTCGGGTTCCTGCTTTACAGGGTTCCGGTAGGTGCTTGACGGTGGCTTCGGTTCCTCCCTGACACTCGCTCATGGTCAAGGAGTTGAGCGTGCAGGAGCAGAAGTACCTGGCGGTCATGGCGGTGCTTGCTGATGGTCGTGCGGTGAATGAGGTTGCGGCTGCGTGGGGGGTGTCGCGGCAGTCGGTACATGCCTGGCTGCGGCGGTATGAGGAGGCGGGTCTGTCTGGTCTGGAGCCGCGTTCTTCGCGGCCGGGGTCGTGTCCGCATCAGATGTCGGGTGTGATCGAGGCGCGGGTCTTGGAGATGCGTCGTGCGCATCCAGGGTGGGGTCCGCGGCGGATCTTGTATGAACTTGTGCGCCGGGCCGGTGAGGGTGGGCCGGTGCCGTCGCGGTCGGCGATCTACCGGTGTCTGGTGCGGGCCGGGTTGGTGGTGCCGCGGGCCAGGCGTCGGCGTGAGGAGCATTGGCGGCGGTGGGAGCGCGGTGTCCCGATGGAGTTGTGGCAGATGGATGTGGTGGGTGGGTTCGTGTTGGCCAACGGGGTCGGGCCAAGGCTCTGACCGGCGTCGATGACCACTCGCGGTTCTGTGTCAGCGCCTATCTGGCCTACCGGGAGACCGCGCAGCGGGTCTGTGACGGGTTGGCGTTGGCGATGCGTACTCATGGGGTGCCCGAGGAGATCCTGACCGACAACGGGAAGGTGTTCACCGGCCGGTTGAACAAGCCGCCGGGGACGGAGAAGCCGGGGTCGCAGGGATTGCCACTGTGTCGAGCTCCTGGCTCGCATTTGTCCACGCTTCTACCGCCGGACCGGGCTATGCAATCGAGAAAGCCATTGAAGAACAATGCTTGGCGCGTCCACACCAGTAACGCCGACCGGCGTCCCACCGATGTCGTGCACGACGACCAGCGGTGACTCGTTCACGACCCGGTCGTGGGTCTGCTGCCCAGTGATCCCGGCCGCCATGATCGGGGTGCCGTGGACGACGAGCGAGTGCGGCGTCCGCGGGAGGTAGTCTCCGGGATCCTCGGCCAGCCCAAGATCAGACAAGACCGTGCGCGCGGCGTGCTCCCCCTGAGCAATGGACTCGGCCCAGTGATCTATCCGCCACGTGCCGGCTACTGCATGAGTGTGCCAGGCGACCCCACCGGCCCCGTAGATACATCGACTATTACGGGCCCGCAAACGTCCGTCGACTTCGAGCCCATCGAGCCAGGGGGAAGGACCGACGGGCCGGGTGCCGTGCGCCACGGCCACGAGGTCAGCGCAGACTTCAGATGCGTCATCCAACGTAAGAACCACCTCGGCGTCGTCTGCCTGCACCTGGACAACCAGCCGCCCGAACCGGGTGTCGAGGTGGCGGTCGTGGACCTCGGCAAGATGTCGGGCCACCGTGGGGCCGAAAGCGGCTGCGCCAGGCGATGGTGAACGGGCGACCATCGTTACCTTGTGACCGCGTTCCAAGAGCAGAGTGCACAATTCGGAAGCGAGCAGCCCGCCCCCCAAGATCACGACCCGAGCCGGGCCGAACGCAAGGGTGTCACGGCATACCACCGCGTCCTCTAGCGAGTGCAGCGTGATGATCCTGCTGCGGCGGAGGGCGTCGCCGACGCCAGGGATTTCGAGATCTAGAAGGCGGGGCACGCTCCCCGTGGCGACGACCACGGAGTCCGCCTTCAACTCGGCGCCCGATGCCAACCTGATCGAGGGGCGCGACCCTGCGCCGTGCGAGTTGACGCGCGCCACCGACTGCACGGATTCCGCCGTATCGGCGCGGAGGACGACGCCTGGCGGGGGTAGGGCGATCTGATCGGGTGACAGGACACCGACCGCAACCCCCTTGTCGACGAGTGTTCGGTTGTAGGGGGTTTCGCCGGTACGGCCTACCAGGGTGAGGTCGACCTTAGGAGACCTGAGCAGAGTTCGGACCGCTGCTGCTCCGGCGGCACCGGCGCCGAGGATCACGACGTGGGGATTAGCCACGAGTCTGTCTCCTAGGACTGGTGCTCGGTGAGACCCCGCCACTCTTGTGAGTCCTGGCGCTCAAGCGACCTCGCCCACCCCTGCACAGGGAGCTTAGGCGGCGGTGTACTTCGCAGGGTCGGCGTCGAAGAGCGGTCCGCAGGTGTCGCAGCACAACCAATACCGCACGCCTTCATGGTCGCGGTACAGGCCCTGGGCCTCAGCGGTCTCCTTGACCACCGGTGTGTCGGCCATGACCGGGCAGGTGACCGTCTCGGTATCGATGGTGGCGACGTTCTCATGGTTCTGGCACATTGCGGTAACTACCTCATCCTTCTCTTGTCTCGGCCCGCCGATGCGCCCCCCAGAGTCTGGACGCCCGGATGGCCTTGGGCTGCGGCACTCACCACGGTGGCTGCTCTCCCACTCTCTTACCTCGTCGGTCTGGATGAAATTCTGGTTCCGGCTTAATGCGGACCAAGCAGGGCGACGTCGAGTCGTGCGGCCGAATGCTGGTCTGACCAACTGCTGTGAACGTGGGCAAGAGTGGCGCCAGAGCTCTAGTCGTACTGACCGACGGACGAACCTGGTCCCGCCGGACCCGGTCCGCGTCGAGTGAGCAGACGGCCTCAGACAGAAGAGTCTCACGACAAGTGTTTGCGGTCATGCTGCGGGCGCGATCGGCAGAGCCCGCCCTTTCCAACCTCATGGTTGGAGCGTCCTCTGACCTGGTAGCGGCGGCAGGATCTGAACCTGCACCTCTGGGGCAAGCAAGGAGAACCTTGAGGCACGCGGCGCACATGGATGCAGGTAACGCAAAGCACTGACGCCCAGAGCGAGATGCAGTGGAACCGCTTGAACCGTTGTCAGACGTTCATGGTGCGGCGTGGACGGGCTCGGTTCCCACCGGCGCCCGACGGCGAACTCATAGAGGTCGAGACCTCATCCTCCGAGCGCCAGCATTTCGCGGATTGCCGGCAGCACACGCGTCAACCGCTGGTCTGGCTTTCGTCCAGTCACCAGTGAGAGCTTGAAGCTCATTGTGAAAGGTAGGTCCACGACTCGCTCACCTGCTCGGAGCCCTGCGATGGTCGCGGACCGTGGAATGACCGCCGGCATGCCTTGCCGACGCGCCGTGGCGAGCACGGTGTCCGATGTCGCTGCTCGCCGTGGAATAGCGCCGAGTGCCGCCAGGCGCGCGTGCACGGAGTCGGCGCCCAGGTCGTAGGTGACGTAGACGACTTCAGTGTCCCGAAATGGGTGCCGGGTACCCGGCGGAGGGGCAACGGCTCTCGGGAGAAAACAGGTTAAACGGTCGCGCCCGACGACTCGTGCGGTCGTACCGCGCGGCAACGTCAAACGATCGGCGATGGCAACGAACGCAGCGTCCAAAGTCCCCTCATTTACCCGAAGCACGAGATTCCCCCCGTGGTCGACGTGCTGCTCGAGCGGCACCTCGGGCATGAGCTCCTCCAGCACCGGAAACAGCGTGCTGGCCATGGACGGGAACGTGCTCACTCGCAGGCGTCGAGCGGCCCCGGCGTCTCGAACAGCCTGGACAACACCCTCGAGCCGGACCAGTAACGCGTTCGCCTGTCGAGTCATCTCCTCGCCCGAGGGGGTTGGCCTCGCTCCTCGCCGGTCGCGCTCAAACAGCATGACCCCACACCGGCGCTCCAGACGTGCCAAACGCTGACTCGCAGAAGGCTGAGATAGTCGCATGTCGCGCGCCGCCGCGCCCACGGACCCTGTCCGGCTGATGGCGGCGACCAAACGCAGATCATCCAGTGAAGCTATGTCGCTCATTGCTCCAACCTATGAGATGTGATGCGCACGCGGTGACTACCAGCCGCGTCGCGGGTTAGCGACCTTGGATACATGGACCCGACCGCCTCACTCGTGCACAGGTCGTCGGGTCGTCCCGTTCGAGATGGCGCCGTCCTGCTGGCGGGGTCAGCGTTGCAGGACGTGGCCTTCGCCGCGGCCCAGCTCGCGCTCCCGCTGGTGGTTCTTGCCGAGACAGGTTCCGTGGCATTCACCGGACTGATCGCCGGCGCCTCCGGACTCCCGGTGCTCACCTCTCCATGGTGGGCGGTCCGAGCCCGCCAGTGGGTCCGTACCGGGAGGCGGTTGGCGGCTTTGGGCCTGTTCGAGGGGGCCACGATGTGCTTGGTACCGACTGCCGCGGCCGTTGGCGTCCTCAACGCGGTGGTTCTCGTCGCGGCCGGCATACTTCTCGGCGCTAGCGACACGCTCAGTCGACCAGGGCGAGCGGCACTCCTGGCTGATGTGGGTGACCGATGGCGTCCTGGTGGCGCAGCGCGGATGTTGGTCTGGAAGGACCTGATACACCGCATCGGCATGGTCGTGGGGCCTGCGCTGGCTGCACTCGGTGTAGCAGCCGGTCTGACGTCCGCGCTGCTGTGGACCCAGGCCTTTGCGATGACGGTCTCCGGAGTGCTGGCGTGCCCCGTCCGGGCCGCAGAACGCACCACACGCGAAACGGAGTCCACCGAACTACGGATCCGCGACGCGTTGAACGCACGACCAGAAGTGTTCGCCGGCTGGCTGGCGCGCGGGACGGGGTGCCTGTCCTGGTTCGCATTCGCGCTCGGACTCTCTGTGCTCGGTTCGGAGCAGGAGCGCCCGGGGGCGCTTATCGGCTGGGGCATGACCAGTTACGGCCTGGGCGCCATCCTCGGCACGCTTGTGGCGAGTCAACTGATCCCCAGATGGTCGGTCCTTCACACTGTGCGCGTGTCGTGGTCCACGGCCGGTCTCGCCTGGATCGCGGTGGCCGCGTGGCCCGATCCCCTTGGGGCGGCCGTCGGTGGTGCCATCGGCGGAGCTTCCGTCGCGTTGGGCGCCACAACTGTAAACGCCGCCATCACACGCTCATCGGTCGGAGTGACTCGGCGCACCCTGCTCTCAGGCCAGGAGTTCGTTGTGTCCGCCAGCCACTCAGCCGGGATGCTGCTAGGTGGCGTGGTGCTGTCCGCCATCGGAGCGCGCTGGGCCCTGGTAACGACCGGGATGTTGGTGATGGCGGTCGCGGTGCTCGCGACGTCTTGCGCGGGCCGACGCCGACCGAAAGCTCACCGCCAGTAGCCTGGCCGGCCCGGCATGTTGTGCCGACGTCAGGCTGCGTCGGGTACTTGTCGGGTCGGGTCGAAACGCGGCCCGCCGGCGGCACGGCAGAACCGGTACCGCGTCCCCCTGGTAGTCGCGGTAGGGGCCGGCTCCCTCAGCGGCCTCCTTTGCCACCGGCCTGCCCGGCATTTTGGGGCAGGTGAAGGTCGACGGCAACAGGTGTCGCGCTCTCGAGGGCACCGTTACCGGCCGGATGGACGTCATTGGTCTCGTGGTTCTGGCACATGGATTAGGGTCTCGCTCTCGGCTGGACGACGAATCCATTGCCACGATCTGACTGTCGCCACGTCCGCGCTTCGTCGCGTCGAACGAACTCGGCCCCACGACTTGCTGCGAACCATGCACGACGGCAATCGCTCGGCCAGTCCACAATGCCGACCTGAACAATCGGGTTTCCGCGCCCCGCGGATGTTGAACTGGAAGGGTTCCATAGCATGCACAACTCACCTCTCGGTCGCGTCGTCATCGTCGGGGCGGGGCTGATCGGCGCCTCGATCGCATACCGCCTGTCCCAGGCCGGCTGGGATGTCGCCATCATTGACGCCGGCAACGCGGGCGAGGGCACGTCGAAGAACAGCTTCTCCTGGGTCAATGCGCACGGGAAGTCACCGCTGGACTACCAGGAGCTCAACAGAGCCGGAATGGGCGAGCATCACATGCTCGCCGCCGAGCTGCGCACCACGAAGTACCTTCACTGCCACGGGCTCCTCCTGTGGGACGCCAAGTTGGATCCCGACCAGGCACGGGTGCAGCGCCTCGCACCCCCGGGCCAGCACCCGGACGGTCGAGCGAGCATCTCCTCCGAGGCCGACGCGATCGCCGTCTCGCGCAAGTACGCCTACCCCGTCCACGAGATGACCCCAGCAGAGGCGATGAAGATCGCACCAGACCTGATCATCGGCGAAGACGTGAAGACGGTGTACTTCTTCCCCGACGACGGATGGGTGGACGGCTACGGACTCACGCTTGCGCTGTTGAGCACGGCGCGCACGAGCTATGGCCTGGAACTACACCAGGGCACACCGGTCGAAGCCCTCGAGTCCACGCCGGAAGGAAACCTACGAGTCGTGGCCGGGCAGGGGCTGCGGCTCGACTGCGACATCGTGGTGAACGCTGCCGGCCCGGGCGCCGACGAGGTGGCCCGGACCGCCGGCAGCTCGCTACCCGTCGACCAGCGACCCGGGCTGCTCTTCCGAACCAGCCCGATCCCCCATCGCCTCGAACAGGTGGTGCACGCCGGTCCGTTGTCCATCCGCCCGGACGAAGGTGGCCGGCTCTTGGTCAGGTCGAACGCCTACGACAAGCACGTGGACTGGCCGTCAGGTCGTGCCGAACTGCACGACCAGGTGCTCCGCGACGTGGCCACCGTGGTGCCGGCCGTTTCCGAAGGACGGATCGAGTCGGCGAGCACCGGAGTCCGGTGCATCCCCAGCGACGGACTGCCGATCGTGGGGTGGGACCCGCAGGTCGCCGGTCTCTACCATGCCGTCATGCACAGCGGCCTGAGCCTGGCCCCCGTCATCGGGCGACTGGTCGCGGCCGAGCTGATCGGGTCGCCGTCGACATTGCTGCGGAACTTCCGCCCCGGCCGCTTCGCATGAGGTCGCATCGCACCAGCCCCCACCGATAGGAGACACGACTCCATGCAGGATTCACCCATGTCCTTCGCCACCGCCCTGGTCCACGCAGGCGAGCGGGACAATTTCCTTGGAGCGGTGGCGACGCCGATCTTCGAGACAGCGACCTTCGGAGCCGGCTCGCTCGCCGAGTACCAGGCGCTGGAAGAAGACATGTCCGGCCTTCCGTCATACACCCGCGGCTACAACCCGACCGTCGGCGCGTTCGAGCAGAAACTCGCCGCGGTCGAGGGCGCCGAGAGGTGTCTGGCCTTCAACACCGGGATGACAGCCATCTCCACGCTGCTGATGCACCTGTCGTCACGACTCGGCCACGTGATCACCTCCGAGCACGTCTTCGGCACAACCCGGCTGCTGCTCGGCGACACGTTCCCGGAGCTGGGTTTCAACGTCACCTTCGTCGACCTCCGTGACCCACGGAACCTGACTGCGGCGCTGGAGTCGGGCGCGAGGGCTGTCTTCCTGGAGTTCTTCACCAACCCTCTGCTTCACGTCCTCGACCTGCCAACCATCGTCGACCGATGCCACGACGCCGGCGCGCTGGTCATCGTCGACAACACGTTCCTGTCGCCGTACGCGTTCCTCCCCTTGGAGCACGGTGCCGACCTGGTCGTGCACAGCACGACAAAGTACATCGCTGGCCACGGGCGCGTCCTGGGAGGCGCTCTACTTGGCTCCGACGAGCTGCTCACCCCGGTGGCAGAACTGCGTCGTCGCACCGGAGGCATCATGACTCCGCACAACGCCGCCAGCATGCTCGACGGAATCAAGACGCTCGCGGTCCGCGAGGCACGGCAGTGCGAGTCTGCGCTCGCGCTCGCCACGTCGGTCGCGGCGCATCCGGCAGTCACCCAGGTGAATTATCCAGGGCTCCCCGACCACCCCAGCCACGACCTGGCCGCCGCTCTCGTCGGAGAAAGCTTCGGCGGCGTCTTCTCCTTTGCCGTGGCGAACATGGCCACCAACGCCCGCAACGTCTTCGATGCCTTCCGGCTGGTGACGCGAGCGACCAGCCTCGGCGACGTCGTGACGCTCTGCGACTACGTCGACGGTTGGCTTCGCATCTCCGTCGGCCTCGAGGACATCGACGACCTACGTGCCGACGTCCTGCAGGCGCTAGACACGGTGGCCCGCTAGGAGTTGCCAGCTCGCCCGAGCAGGGCGACTACGGAACAGGAGTAGGCATGACGGCCGGCGCCGTCTCGGACACCTCGACGGCTACGTCGCGGGCCGACGTGCTCACCGCCATAGAGAACCGCATTCTGTGGCTGTCAACGGCGATCATCGACCACGCCAACCACGATCGGCCGAACCCGTCAGGGATGAAGGTCGGGGGTCACCAGGCGTCCAGCGCCTCGATGGTTTCGATCATGACTGTCCTGTGGTTCGAGCAACTGCAACAGGGGGACCGAGTCTCAGTCAAGCCACATGCCTCGCCCGTGCTGCACGCCATCAACTACCTACTGGGGATCTGGACGCGGCCTACCTGACGACCTTGCGGCAGTTCGGCGGACTCCAGTCTTACCCCAGCCGGAGCAAGGATCCCGACCAGGTCGACTACTCGACGGGATCGGTCGGTATCGGGGCCACCGCGCCGATCTGGGGTGCACTCTCCCGTCGCTACCTCGACAGCCACATGGAGGGTGCGTCTGGCCGGCCCGGCCGACAGTACTCGCTGGTCGGCGATGCCGAGCTGGACGAAGGCGCCTGCTGGGAGGCAGTGATCGACCCCCTGGTCACTGAGCTCGGCGAGGTCGTATGGATCGTCGACCTGAACCGCCAGTCGCTGGACCGAGTCGTGCCGGAGATCGCTGCAGGACGTCTGCAGGGAATGTTCGCATCCGCTGGCTGGCAGGTCCTCGAGGTCAAGTACGGCACCCTGCTGGAGGACCTGTTCAAACGGCCGGGAGGCATGGACCTACGCGACCGGATCGACTCGATGACGAACCCCGAGTATCAGCGCCTGCTGCGCTGCGACGCCACCCAGATCCGGACCCGCCTGCCCGGGAACGGCCGCGGCGCTGCCGCGATCGCCAGACTGCTCGAGACGGTGGACGACGCGACCGTGCATGCCGCAGTCCGCAACCTCGGAGGACACGACCACGCGACGATCCTCTCGGCATTCGCCGAGATCGACGACTCGCGCCCGACGGTGATCTTCGCCTACACCATCAAGGGACACAGCCTTGCGACGGAGGGTCACCCGCAGAACCACTCTGCACTGCTCAGCGCAGACCAGCTGACCGCGCTCGCCGAGCGGCTCGGAGTGAATCGGGCTGTCCCATGGGCCAGGTTTTCGGAAGGGACGTCCGAAGGCCGGCTGTGCGCAGAGGTCGCCGCTCGGCTTCGCCGCCCACCGACGAACTTCATCGAACCGCCCCCAGTGCCCGCTGACCTCGGTCGGACGCCGGCCGGGACCACGACCACCCAGGCTGCCCTAGGCCGCACCCTGCTCGACCTGAACCGGGCCGCCCCTCTGCTGGCAGAACGCATCGTCACCATCAGCCCCGATGTGGCGTCAAGCACGAACCTAGGGGGCTGGGTGAACAAGGTTGGAGTGTGGTCACCGAGCACACGAAACAACTGGTTCGCCGACGACCCGGAGACAATTCTGCACTGGCGCGAACAGCCCAGCGGACGTCACATCGAGCTCGGCATTGCCGAAACGAACCTCGTCAGCGCCATCGGCGAGCTCGGCGCCACCTGGAGCCGCTGGGGCCAGCCGCTTCTGCCCATCGGAGTGCTGTACGACCCTTTCGTAGAACGTGCCCTCGAACCCTGGTCGTTCGGGATCTACGCCGGAGGCCAGTCAATCCTGGTGGGGACCCCATCCGGGGTGAGCCTCGCCCCGGAAGGCGGCGCGCACCAGTCGATCAAGACCCCCGCGATCGGTCTCGAGCAGCCCGGTTGCGTCTACTACGAACCGGCCTTCGCCCTGGATGCAGAGTGGGTCCTACTGGCAAGCCTGGCACGATTGGGCCGCCCCGAAGGGACTTCCGCCTACCTGCGCCTGTCGACCCGCCCGGTCGACCAGAGCCTTGCGCGGGTTCCGCAGGACATCGATGCGCGCGACCGGCGCCGCCGACACCTCGTGGCCGGCGGCTACATGCTCGACCGCGCGGCGAATCCGGCGTTGACGATCTGCGCCGTGGGCGCTGTCGTACCGGAGGCACTCGAGGCCGCCCACCGGCTGGAGGCACAGGGATTCCCAGCGGACGTCGTTTGCGTGAGCAGCCCCGACCTGCTCTTCCGCGCGACGCAAGCGCGCCGTGGCCTTGATGACGCCCCAGAATGGATCCTCGACGCGCTCCTGCCACGCGACCGGGCCCGACCGATGGTCACGATGCTCGACGGCCATCCGCACACCCTCACGTTCCTGACCAGCGTCAACGGCGTACCGGGCGCCCACCTCGGGGTGACCCGCTTCGGCCAGTCGGGCGACTTAGCCAGCGTCTACCGGCATCACGGCCTCGACGCCGGATCGGTCGTCATGACCGCGCTCGACCTGGTCGACTAAGCGCGGCCGAACAGAGACGGTTCACGGAGGCCACGCAGTCCTCACACAGCTCGGCGCCCGGCCTGATGACCGGGCGCCGAGGTCGTACTTCGAGGATGCAGCTGCTCAGCGACGATCGGCCGCGGTGGCCGCGATTCCGTTGACCGGCCGGTCGACGAGGGGGGAGAACCCGAGGTGGGTTTTTCCCGTGTCCGGGTCAGTCCAGCTGCATGACCGCACCCCGAAGACCTCGGCGACCAGATCGGACGTCAGCACCTCGGCCGGCGGCCCTTGAGCGACGACCGTGCCACCGTTGACAACATAGACGCGATCGCAGTGACCCATAGCCAGCCCGAGGTCGTGAATGACCGTCAGCGTGGTCACCCCCACGTCGCGTATCAGGTCGAGTAGCTGAAGCTGGAAGCGGATATCCAGGTGATTGGTCGGCTCGTCGAGCACCAGCAGCCGAGGCTGCTGGGTGAGCGCGCGGGCGAGCAACACCCGCTGCTTCTCACCACCTGACAGCGTGTCGAAGTCGCGACCCACCAAGTGGCTGACGCCCGTCCGGGCCAGCGCCTGAGCGCAGATCCGGCTGTCCTCGGCGGTGTCTCGGCCGAGGGGACCCTTGTGCGGGTTGCGTCCCATCGCGACGACATCTGCGACCGAGAGGGTGAAGTCCGCACCGGACTCCTGAACCACAACGGCCGTGCGCTGCGCGGATTGGCGCGCCGTCAGTTTCCAGACATCGTCGCCGTCGACTCTGACCACTCCGGCCGCGGGTTTCAGGGCCCTGTAGACCACCCGCAGCAATGTGGACTTCCCGCTGCCGTTGGGGCCGACGATGCCAACCAGCTCCCCGGGGGCCACCTCAAGACTGGCCTCGGAAACGATCGGGCTGTTGCCCAGCCTGACCGACAACCCGTCGACTACGACCCGCAGGTCGGCACCGTTCAAAGTCCCGGTCATCCGAATCGACCCTCTCTTCCCGCTTCACGTTTGCGCAACAGCCACACGAAGAACGGCACACCGACGACCGCGGTCACGATCGACAGCGGAAGATCGTTGGGCGCCAGCACTGTGCGTGCGCACAGGTCCATAAGCACCAGGAACGCCGCACCGGTGAGGGCGGCGACTGGCAGCAGTCGCCGATGGTTCGCGCCGACGAGCATCCGGCACATGTGCGGGATGATCAGCCCGACGAACGCGATCGCGCCGCTCACGGCGACCATCAGCCCGACCAGCAGCGACGTGGCGATCAGCATCTTCACCCGGAACCTGGCGATGTCGAGGCCGAGGGAGACCGCGGTCTCGTCGCCGGCCAACAGCGAGTTGAGCTGCCGCGCCTGGGAGAAGAGATACACGGTGCCGGCGAGCACGCCGGCGGCGGGGATGCCCACGTCGCTCCACTCCGTAGAGGCCAGGCTTCCATAGAGCCAAGTCAAGACGCCCTGCACGTCGTAGGGGTTGGCCTGCAGCAGCAGCAGTCCATAGAGAGCTTGGAACAGGTAGGCCAGCGCGACGCCAGCAAGGATCAGGCGGAAGGGCGTGACCCGTCCGGCCCGCTGTGCCAGCAGGTACACCGTCAACGTGGCGAGCAGGGCGCCAACGAACGCCGCCGACGAAAGTCCGAGCCCGGCTGCCGCCGATGAACCGAACACCAGCACCAGCACAGCTCCGAACGACGCGCCAGAAGAGACCCCGAGCAGGTAGGGATCGGCCAACGGGTTACGCACCACGGCCTGCAGAACGACCCCGACCATTGCCAGCCCGGCTCCGACCACCGCACCCAGCAAAGCCCGCGGCAGCCTGATCTCCCACACGATCTGGTTATGCACCAACAGCTCTGGGGGTCTGAACCACTCCGACGAGATGTTGTACAGGATCACCTGCACGCTCTCCCGAAGGGGGATCCGGATCGGACCGAGGCACGTCGAGAGCACGATGCTCACAAGAACCGCGACTCCCAGACCGATCAGGACCACCGTGGTGCGACCGGTCTCCATGAGCACCGCGGCGGGTTGCTCCTGCGTGGCACCATCGCCAACGTCAAGCGACGGGTCGGCTTTGGGAACGAGCGACGTCATTCGGTGCTCCCATCCTCGGGTACATCCTCGAAGGCCTCCGGGTGCAAGTCGCGAGCGAGGTCCTCGACGATGTCGACGAAGCGCCACCCCGGCGTGTTCGCCGTGTCGTAGGTGATGCCGAAACGCTCATCCTGACTGGCAGGCATGTCCGGGAACGTGTCGAAGAGGTACTGTGCCTTGGCTTCCACGTCGTTATCATCGGTCGCCGTCCCGTTGATGAGGAAGTACTCGGGGGCGGTGTTGACGACCTCCTCCTTCGACAGCTGGAGGTAGCCGCGGCGTCCCCCGGACGTCTCCCCGAACACGTTCTCACCGCCGGCCAGCTCGATCATCTGGTCGAGGTACGAGCCTTGGCCCCACGTGCCCATGGGCGCCTCGCCTCCGTAGTAGAAGAAGACCGGGACGGGGTCGCTCCCGGCCACTCGCTCCTGGACATCGGCAAGCCGCGCCTGAATGTCCTCGATTAGCGCTGCTGCCTCGTCCTCCATGTCGAAGATGAGGCCGAGGTCGGTGATGGCCCGGTAGGTGAAGTCGATCTTGATCGGATCCTCGTCGGGACAGACGAGGGCGTAGACGTTGGCACCGATCTTGTCGAAGTCCTCAAGCGTGGCCAGTCCGGGGGCCAGCTGGTCGGGACCGCCGTACTCGGAGTTGACGTATGCGAAGTAGAAGTCGGGGCCGAGCGAGAGCATCTCTTCCCTGCCAACCGGCACGTAGGGGTCGGGAGACTTATCCGGCACCCGTTCGAAGTCGGCCTCCTGCTCCGTCAGGGGCGGATCGGCCGGCTGGATCTGCCACATGGCCCGATCACCGAGGCCGAGGCCGAAGAACAGCTCTGCAGCCGACTGGTAGCCGAGATAGACGCGGCTCGGTGCTTGCTCGAAGGTAATCTCGCGACCGCAATTCTCGACCGTCACGGGATAGTGGTCCGACGCTGGGACCGCGTCGGCCCCGGCGCCGCCCGCGTCGTCCTCGGCGCAGCCCGCGACCAAGGCCGACGCCGCCACCACCAGTACGGCCGCCGAGCACCATCGAGCGGAGGCGCGCATGCCGACCTTGTTCCTCACCTTGGAACCACCCATCACAACCTCCACAATCTGACGGGATCTCGGCCTGACAAAGCCTGCGGCAACGGGTGCAGGTCCTGACCAAGATCACTCAAGAACAGCATTGTTGCGACGGCGCCGGGAAGGCGTCGTGGTCGATTCGCGCGAAATGCTCGCTCCCACTTCGTCCACTCCGAGTAATGTGCGTCACACCGGTCGGGCAGACCGTCCACCGAGCTGTGGGCCGCCACTTCTCATCAGGTACAGGTCGAGCATCGCGCCGAAACGTGATCGCGGGTCCTCGAGGTCAAAGCCAGCCACTTCGGCGATGCGGCGTAATCGGTAGCGCAACGTGCTGGGATGCACGTGCATCATCTCCGAGGCCTCCGCGACGTCGCCGAAGGCGTCGAGCCAGGCTGCCAATGTTTCGACCATCTGGCCGCCGTGCTTGGTGTCGTAAGCGATCAGGATCGCTAGGGGACCGTCCAGCGGCTCCTCACGCGCAGAGATGATGTCCGCTAGCTCGAGCAGCATCGAGTCGACCCGTACGTCGGACAGGCTCGCGAGCCGCAGGTCCGTGTCACCTTCCCGGAGCACACGCAGCGCGCGATCCGCCCCGGCCCTGGACTGGGCAAGCGCGAGGCCGTCAGGGGCCAACGGCCCGATGGCGAGAAGTGCGCGTGACCTTGGCGAGATCCGCGACAAGAAGTCGGTGGCGATCCGGTGCGCACGCTCTTCGACCTCGCCCGTTCCTCGTGCTGAGGGGAGCACGCCGTACGCGACGTCCCCGATCAGACCCGCCACCGCCCGCGGGTGCACGGCGCTCAGGTGCACCGCGAAGGCATCGGCGACCCGCTTCCGCTCGGCGACCAACTCGGCGCTCGTGGATTCGGAGGTGGCGCCCGATGCGTCGACGAGCGTTAGCGCCAAGACGACGCCGGGCAGGTCGGCAAGTCCGAGTCGGCGCGCCGCCTCGGCAGCCTCGGTGCCACTCTGGAGTGCCCGACCGAGCTGATCGGCGGTCAGCCGCCGCTCTACCTCGAGGCTGGCGCGCTGATGCAGTAGGTGAAGCGCCACCAGCTGCGAAGCGTCCAGCAAGGCGTCGCTGCGCTCCTCGCTCAGCGGTTCCCTGATGGCCGCCCAGATCGAGCCCAGGATCTCGTCGCCAGCGCGCACCGCGATTGCCGCGCGGTGCAACGCCGTCTGTCCGTCTGCAGCAGGGAGAGCCTCCAGAAACACCGGGCGCTCGCTGCGGTAGATGGCTTGGAAGTCACCTCGCTCTTCGAGGATCCTGCTGACCCGTTCCGGCACCTGGCGACCGAGAATCGTCTGGACCCGCGACGGGTCGGCGTCGTCTTGCTGGCCGGAGAACGCCAGGACCCGTGAGTTGCGGTCCTCGATCGTCACTGGCGCGTCCAGCAGGGCTGAGATCGCGTTAGCCAGCGCGAAGAGGTCACCCCCTGGCATGCCGCCGAGCGTGGCCGAGTCCGTGGCGGCGCTGACGTCCTCGATCAACGCCCGAACGAGCGCAGCCAGCTGAGCCCAGGACGCGCCCCGGGTCAGAGCGAGGAGCGGCACCCCAGTCGACCGGACCGCCTTAACGATCAGCGGATCGGGCTCGACTGGTGCGCGCACGACCAGGGCCGCAGCGGCGTGGGTCTCGAGGTACCCGAGCACCTCGGCTATCTGGCTCGCACCGTGGAGACCCACTCCGAGAACCAGGGCCTGCTCGGGGAGCACCAACTCGTCCAGCGGGTCGTAGATTCCGAGCCCGTGGACGTCAAAGGCCGAGTCGACGTCACCGCAGACGAGGTCGAGCAGTGTGTTGCCGAGATCCTCTAGAACGCGCCCAAGGCTGGTGCGAGGTCGGCTTTGCACCGTCACTCAGCCTCGATCAGGGCCGCCGCGCGACCTGCTCCTCGACTCTCATCCGACACCACCCGATCGTAACGCGTCCGGAGGTGCTCACCCGGGGAGGTCACAGAGGTATCCACTCCGAGGCCTTGGTCAACTCATCGAGCACGTCGGGCAGCGGGGCGACACCCAGACCAGGTCCGGTGGGCACCGCAAGATGCCCCTCGTGCAGACGGAACGGCACGGTGACGTCGGTCTGGTAGTAGCGGTCGGACGCCGAGGTGTCGCCGGGAAGGCTGAATCCAGGCAGCGCCGCCAAGGCGACGTTGGCGGCTCTGCCCACCCCCGTCTCGAGCATGCCGCCGCACCAGACCGGCACGCCATGACCGACGCAGACGTCGTGGATCCTCCGGGACTCCAGGTACCCGCCCACCCTCCCCGGCTTGATGTTCACCACCTCGCAAGCCCCGAGAGCAATGGCGTCCGCGGCGGCGCGGGCGGAGACGATCGACTCGTCGAGGCAGATCGGCGTGCTCATCATCTTGGCCAACCGGGCGTGCCCCAGCAGGTCGTCCTCTGGCAGCGGTTGTTCAAGAAGCTGAAGACCAAAGGTGTCAAGGGCGGCCAGGTGTCGCAGGTCGCTCCGACCGTATGCGGCGTTGGCATCGACCTGCAGAGGGACGTCGCCGAACCGCTCACGCACGGCACTGACCGGCTCGAGGTCCCACCCTGGCTCGATCTTGAGCTTGACCCGGAGATAGCCGGCGCACAGGTACGCCTCCACAGCGTCCAGCAACTGCGGGATCGTATCCTCAATGCCCACCGAAACCCCGCAAGGAACGGCCTCCCGTACCGCCCCGAGTGCCTGGGCGAAGGGTATGTTGACCGCACGCAGTTCTGCGTCGAGCACAGCCATCTCCAAAGCGGCCTTCGCCATCCGGTGGCCTTTGAACGCGGCCACCGCCGGCGCGATCTTGGCTGCTGTGAGGTCCGGGACCACCCCCGCGGCGGGGACCAGGAACCTGCGGAGCACCTCAATGGCAGCACCCAGGTACTCCGAGGAGTACAGCGGTCGGTCAGAGGCGCAGCACTCGCCCCAACCCTCCGCCTCGTCGGTCACCGCGCGCACCAGGAGGGCGGTGCGCACGTGCTCGGTGCCGAACGAAGTGCGGAACGGCGCCACCAGCGGCAACTCCACGGTCCTGAGCTCGATGCCAGCGAGCTTCACCGCCGGCCGACTCACGCCTTCGCCAGCCGGTCTACGACGTACCAGCCAAGAGGGTCGAACCCGCGCACCCGCCCGCCGTCGTCGACCAGGCCACCGAGGACGTCGCGCAACGCAGCGCGCCAAGCCGCCGCACACATCGGGTCCGCTCCGCGCAGGGCCTCGATATCACTGGGGACGCCGACCAGCACGGTCGCGGCGTCGACCTGGCCACGCACTGGCCACCCCGTCGGCCCGACATCCAGACCGACGACTGCCGCCTTTTGGCTGACATCGGTAGCGCCTACCAGCCGCCGTCGACCGTCGCAAGCTGCCACCACCGCCGGAGCCGTCAATCGCCAGTTCACAAGAGCCCGGTCAGTGTCGTCGCTGCCGTTGAGCACGTCGTCGAGGGGGCCATAGAAGTTCGGCAGGTACTCCGTCACTTCGGCACCGAGCTTGACCATGTTGAAGTACGCGTTGCGCCGAATCAGCGGGTCGTAGGTCCAATAGATCTCAGAGATACCACGCAGCAGCGACCAGGCGCGTTGATGCAGCTTCAACGCGAACCCCACGCTGCGTCCCTGAGCGGCCGCCGAGACCCCAGCGATGTGGCTATGCAGCGCATGCCGGGCGGGCTCGGCAAAGAACCCCACGCACGCGCCAACCAGCTCGTCGCGGTCATACGCGCCACACACGTAACTGCCCGCCTTGACGAGGGCCTTCAGCATGTCGGCGGTTACCGGGGACGCGCCAGGCGACGTTTGCCAGATCCGCTCAAACAACGGAGGGACGTGGCCAAGTTCCGCAAGGCTCGTCAGTCCACGAATTTCCACCGCGGCGGCACGGGCGGCAGCGTCGGCGGCGAGGCAGGCCGCAGCGACGACGTCCGACGCCCGGGCCGTGGGCGCCGAGCCCATCAGATCACTCACATCGGCATTCTCATGGGGCCACAAGCCGGCGTCGTGATCGGAGAGCGCTAAGCAATGCCCTTCGATTCATCCACTTCGAGCAACCTCACCCTGCAGATCGGCGACCAGTGCGGCTAGCAGTCGGGTCCGGTCGGGTAGTTCGTCGACGACGACGTGCTCATCAGGGGCGTGGGCACCACCGCCCACGGCACCGAGCCCGTCAAGCGTCGGTGTGCCAACGGCGGCGGTGAGGTTGCCGTCGGAGACACCCCCGACCGCTGCCGCAGCTAACGGGCTGAGTCCCAAGTCCTCGGCCAACTCCCTAGCGCGCCGGAAGAGCTGCCGCGACGCCGCTGCCTCCAGCGGCCCGCGGTTGGGTCCACCCAGAATGTCGACCTTCGCCCCGTCCAACCGAGGTCGCAACGCCCTGATCGCCGCGTCGACCCGCCGTTGCTCCCCTGTGTCGGGCACTCGCACATCGACGGCGAAGCGCGCGGTTGCCGGCACTGTGTTGGTCGTACTGCCGGCGTGCACCACCGTGGGCGTCACCGTCGTGCCGGCCACTGCATCACCGATTGCTGCGACAGCCAATAGCTGACTCGCGGCCTCCACCGAGGCGTTGACCCCCGTTTCCGGCGCCAGGCCCGCGTGCGCGGCGCGGCCCCGGACCCGCACTTCGTACATCGACAGACCCTTCCGCTCGGTCTTCAGGGCGCCGCCGTCGGCCGCAGCTTCAAGTACCAGCGCAGCCCGGCTGGCTCGCCCCTCGTCCTCGACCAGCGCCCGCGACGAGGGCGCACCGAGCTCTTCATCGCCAGTGACGAGGACCGTGACCCCGGTCAAGTCGTCGAGGGCCGCCAACGCATGGAAAGCCATCACGAGACCGCCCTTCATGTCCACGCAGCCCGGCCCGCGCAGGATGCCGTCGGACACCTCGAACGGGTGATCGATCAGCGACCCGGTCGGCCACACAGTGTCATGGTGACCAACCACCAACACCTGCGGTCCATCGCCGAACCGCCACCGCAGGTGAGAGCGACCGGCGAGCACGATCCGCTCCGGCTCACGCCCCAGCCGGTGCGCGCCCACATCGGCTACGACGTCCGCACTCCTCGCCACTGCGGCCAGGTCGTCCGACGGCGACTCGCAAGCCACCAATCGTTCGATGTCGTCGATCATCGCTGTGAGATCGAACGCGTCCGTGGCCCTCACGACCCTCGACCCAGGTGCTGGTCGAGCCACCGCCGCGTCCGCAGCAGCGCGTCGCTCTGCTGGTCACGGCCGGACAGACGGTGGCCGGCGCCGGGGTACGTCACCAGCTCGGTCTTCCCGCCAGCCGCCTTCAAGGCGCGGGCGTACCACAGGCTTTGCGACGGGTGGCAGATCGTGTCTGATTCGCCGTGCAGGAGCAATGTGGGGGTCGCGGCGGCTACGGCCACCGAGGAGATCGGGCTGAGCTCGGCGTGCCGGTGCGGCACTCCCGGCTCCCAACCCATGCTGCCCAGGAGCTCTGCCTGTAGGGCGGCGCCGTCAGAGGTGACCGCCATCGATCGCCAGTCGCTGATCATCGCTCCGAGCACGGCAGCCCGGAATCGTGTCGAATGGCCGATGGCCCACGCTGCGATGGACGCCCCGTGACTCCATCCGCAGATGGCCACACAATCACCGTCGACGAGACCGGCTGCGACGACGTCGTCGATGCCCCCCTCGACGTCGGCCCACTCGCCGCCCCCGAGACCGGCGCCGACCGCGTGCGCGAACTGCGTCCCGCGGCCGATACTCCCACGGGTGTTGACCTGCAGTACGGCGTAGCCGTGCGCAGCGAGGTACTCCGCGTTGAGATGCGGATCCGCCATGGGGGCATCAGCGAACCGCTCGTAGGGGCCCCCGTGCAACAGCACGACCAGGGCAGGAAGGGCTCCCCCACTGGAGCTGTCTGAAGGCGTGAGCAGGAGGCCGTGGATCGACCCGAGCTGCCGCGACCTCCAACTCACCCGACGCCGATGAGCCGGCCGAGGTGCTCCGCGTCCACCGAACACGACATTCGGCCATTCCGCGACCGAGGTGTCGGCCTGACCCACCGTCACAATGCCGTACGCCGAACTCGCCCGCCTGGTCAGGGCCCAGGACCGGCCTTCCGCATCGCAAGATAGACCCAAGATTTCCCCGGTGAGCTCGGCCGTCGGTACCAGGGTGGCCGAGTCAGCCTCGTATGAAGCGAGCATGCTGTCGAGGTCCCGCGCGAGCACTGCCCAAGTACCATTCTCGGCGTCGTCGAGCATCACCGGACAGGTATCAGATGGTTGCGCCACCGTGATCTGTTCCCCCGATCCGACGTCGAGGGCGACGACGCGCCGACCTTCGACGGCATTTGGGGCACGTGCCACGTAGAGCACCTGCCATCCGGCCTGCCCCCGATGCCACGCCAAACCGCCGGTCGGATCAGTGAAAGGCCGGGCGGCGTAGCGCCGCCCAGCACCAAGACCAGTCAGGTCGATGATGTCGATGACATGGTCGAATAGACCGAAGGCACGGTCGGGGGACGCGGCACTGAGGATAGCGAGGGCTCCGCCGTCGGGACGGATCGTGACAGTCCGCACATGCCGACCATCAGTGCCGGCCAGGTCGGCGTCGATGTCGTCCGGCAACTGGCAGCCGGGGCTGCCGTGCCACTGCAGGCAGACCCCCGGCCGGTGCGTGCCCCAAACACGGCCAGGTGTAACAACAGCGGAGTCCGAAGCAGCAGGCGCCACCCAAACCAGGACGCCGGTGGGTCCTTCGCCGGCGCCCGATACGAGGTTGAACCGCACGGCCCCGTGCACTTCGGCGATGTGCTCCGGTGTGGCCGTGCCGCCGGCGAGCGGAACCCGGCAAATCGCGTCACCATCAAGGAACCACAGTGACCCGTCGTCGGACCATGCGTGCGCGGTGATCGGGCCTTGCGTGGACACTGTCAGCGGTTCAGCATCGTCGGCGACGTCCACGACGCGTAGCGCACCCGCCACGGCCCACTGTGAGTCAGCGAAGTCGACCTCGAGATAGGCGACGCGTTGCCCGTCGGGCGAAAGTACAGCGGACACCGGCGTGGGCACGCCGAGGATGTCCACAGGGGCCACCTGACCCACCCGGCTCATGCGGTGTCCGCGCGCTCAGTCGGAGTCACCAGGTCACCTCGTGACACTGCTTCGTCGGCGCGCTCTCAGTTTGCAGGGTCGCGTGCTCGATATGGTGTCGTACGGCTAGCACCTCCTGAGCTCTGGTAAGGACCGCCTGCGGTGAGGCATCGTGCGCGGTGACCAAGTGTGCAGTCGCCACGTCCATCCCAGACGTCAGCGCCCAGACGTGCAAGTCGTGCACCTCCGCCACCCCCGGCACGCTCTCCAGATCGGCGACCACAGCGGTCAGGTCGACCCCTTCGGGAACGTGCTGGGCGAGCACCGCCAACACCTGGCGCCCGAGGACGACGGAGCGCAAAGCGACGAACAGTCCGATGGCCAAGGCGATCACCGTGTCCCACACGGGCTGGCCGGTCGCACTCACCAGGAGTCCGGCGATGATGATCCCGACGCTTCCCGCGGCGTCGGCCACCACCTCGAAATAGGCCCCCTTCACGTTGAGGGACTCGCTCGCCCCCTGGTGCAGCAACGCCATCGAGATGACATTGATGATCAAACCGAGAAGACCGACCGCCAGCATCGTGCCGGTCTCGACCTCGACCTCGTCTCCGATCCTCCCAATCGCCTGCGCCACGACGTAGACCGCAACCCCGAGCATGATCAGCACGGTCAGCCCGGATGCGAAGATCTCCGCGCGATACGAGCCATACGTGCGCCGTCCCGACCTGTCCGGCCTCGTCGCGATACGGGTCGCCACTAGCGCCGCTCCCAAGGCAACGGCGTCGGCCGACATGTGGCCGGCATCGGAAATCAGTGCGAGCGACCCCGAAAGAATGCCGAAAACCAGCTCCACCACCATGAAGCCAAGCACCAGGAAGAACGTGACGGCCAGCCGCCACCGATAACGTCCGCCGACGTGACCGGCGGCGTGCCCATGTCCGTGGCCGTGGCCGTGGCCGTGGCCCATCAGCAGGGACCGCCGCTGACGGCGCTGGACCGATCGGAGGCCAATGAGGGTGCAACACAGCTCAGTTCGCTCACGACCACATGATGTCGGGACAAGGTCGGGGAGTCGTGCTCGAACTCCACCAATCGAAGGCTTCCGATTGCTTCGGCAGCACGAATCGGTCTGCAACGCGATGGCGGGGCAGAGATGATCCTGGCGCCGTCGTGTCGAGGTGGCACGGACCCACTCCGGATCGGTCCTTGAAGTCAGGTGAGCAGGTTGTCGCAGTGCACCCTTCGGCGTTCACCGCAGCGTCCCAAGAGAACGGATGAACCTCAGTGCTCTGATGTTGGACAACCGAAACTGTCTGGAGAATGCGACCACTACTCATGACCCTTGGTCCTCTGTGGGGCGACCGACGCACGCAGGTCGGCCGCGTTGAGCAGGGGGGGGGGAGGACTTGGCCACCGACTCACTCAGAAGGCGTGTAGCCCGGTGGGGGCACAAGATGATCCGGCAGCGGCAACGGCGTCCAGGTGGTCGTCAAATTGGTCGGGTCTGGTGAGGTCCATGTCCGGGATGTCTTGAGAGATGTGTGCGGGATGTCCTGACGGATCACACCCTGCTGGCGTACCACCACCACAGCGTTTCGCAGCTCAGAGGCGCTTTCCACTCCTGCGACGATCAGCGTCTACGCCTGGCGGATCGGCGCATCTCGTAACCAGTGACTGCGGCCAGCATCTTGTTGACTCGCTCGCGCCACCCACTGGCCGGCTGCGTGTGGGGCGGTGTCGGGGTCCGTTCGCGCCCGCCCGAGTCGGGTCGTGGGCCGTCGGCAACTCGGAGCGGGGCCACCGGCGCCAATCCGGCTGCCTTAGCAGCCTTGCGGGAGCGGCATCGCAGGCTCACGCGCTTGCCCCTTGCGTAGCCTCTGACGCCAAGCATGTGCGGTCGGCCGGCCAGCCTGCCCTTCCAGTCGTACAGGGATTCAATCTCGAAGCCGTAGGAGCCCAGTAGCAGCTGCAGCGAGGGCAGCGAGGGCCGCAGCACCAGTACCTGACGCAGCGCAAAGGGGTCCTGAGCGGCGCTGCGGCTGTCCGCGGCGTCATACTCCCGCATCATTCTGAGGGTCGGCCGCTGCGTCTCAGGCGTGACTATGGTGTCGACGATCAGGTGCCTCGGGGCCAGCTTGTTGAGGCGGTACATCAACTCCGTGTGCCGGAACGTGTGGTACAGGAATCCGAAGCACAGCACCACGTCGACGTCGAACTCCTCCCGGGCCAACGCCTCGAAGACATCGCCGCGTACGAAGCGGTAGGTCTCCGGGTCCTGGCCGTAGAAGGCAAATGCCTCTTGAGCCCTGTCGATGAGGCTCTGCCTGACCTCCACCCCGATCACGTGCGCCGCCCCGGTCTTCAGTGCGGCGAACGAGTATCGCCCATCGTGGCTGGCCAGATCGAGCACCCGCGCCCCATCGAAGATGTCCCGGTTGCCGGCGAACAGCGCCTCGTAGCGCTCGTTCATCCGGTTCCGCTGCCGCTGGCTGTTGCTGCCTCGGTCCTGTTCTTCCGGTGTGGGTTCGCTGAGCTCAATAAACCGTGGGTAGTCGTCGGCGAACACTCGCCTCTCCCTCTGGTTCTCGGGCGATCTCGCCCATTGCAGGGTAGCGAAACCAGCTGTCATCTCCGAGCGTGAGCCCAGCTCAGCGTCGTCTGGAAGGACGCGGAAGACCATGCGGGTGAGGTCAAGGTGACCTGCGGACCCGTCGAGGAGTGGCACACACCGGCGACGAGACCTTCATCAACTTCGGTGAGGACTATCCGAGCCCCTGTGCGATGAGATCACTTCAATAGGAACAGGTGGCTGAAATGGACTTACCGCACAAGATCCGGCTACTGGTCAGGACGATGGGACCGCGCCTCCTCGAGGACTCCTCCGAGTTCCGGGCCGCAATGGACGACTATCTCGAGCAAGACGACATGTCATCCGGCGAGATGAACTTGCTGATCGACGCGGTACGACTCGACGCCTTCGCCCAACTGGTTCATCTGCTCAGCAGCGGAGCAGCACCGGACGCGGCCATCATCACCGCGGGCGATGCCCTGTCGGAGAAGCGTGGCGGGGACAACCCGGCCGGCTGCCGGTGGGCGTGTGCCTGCCTCGGCTTCGCCGCCAATCGGATCGACGAGACAACGCTGTCCCGGTTCCCCTACACCCGGAGCTTCCCGGTCCCGGTCACTCACGCCCCACCCACTGCGGTCACCCACATCCCCGGCCCGGTGGTTGGTCCGGTGGCGGAGACGGGTCCACCGTTCCAGCAGCAGGCCACCAAGCGATCCTGGATGTGGCTGTTCGCGGTGGCTGCCGTGTTGGCAGTGGCACTCGGAGCGGCTGCGCTCGCGCTGGAACTGGATGACGACGGCGCTCCCCCTGCGACTGCCGCCCCCACCACCATGCCGATGGCCACCCCGACCCCGACTGACTCGACAGAACCGACCGAGTCGGCCGACCACCACGATGACGAGGGTGCGGCTCCCGGTGAGGTAACCACCGAGTACGCCGTGCTCGGTGACTTCGCAGCGGTCATCGACCCGGCGATCTGTCACCCGGTCAGCGTGCTGGGAGGACAGGCGGAGCGGCTGGGCTGCTTCGACCAGGAGGACGACCAGGAGTTCGACCTCTACCTCACCCACTACACCGATCTGGCGGCTCTCCAGGCGGCGCGTGGCCGGCTGCCGGCCGAGCTCAGGTGCCAGATGGCCACTGGGGTGTTCTTCGGGGCGGTTCGCAACGAGACCGTCCGCATGTACTGGGACAACACCGAAGAACTGGTGTCCGCTCGAATCCAGGGTGCCGAGCACCACTTGGAGGACATCCACGCCGCCTTCGAGAGCCTCGGCATCTCGATCGATCCCTGCGAGCTGCCGGAGGGCTCCGGCTCCGACCATCACCACGACGAGTGACCTGACGAACAAGCGGGAAGCCCGCCAACGCTCCTCCACCGCCTGCAGCTCAGGGCTTGAGCCACACCCCGGGTTCAGCGAATCACACTAATCTACTAAAGTAAGTGCGATTTCGTTGTTCAACGACCCTGGAGGAGCTCCCGTGCCGACCCCGCCCCCACGTTCCGGTGTGACCCGTCGTCGTGTCCTAGGTGGCATCGGCGCCGCCGCGGTCGGCGGCGCGTTACCCGTCGCTTCCGCGAGTGCCACAGCGGCAGACCGGCGCACGGCACCGCACGGCCACCGCCGCGCGCGCCACAAGCCGAACGTGATCGTCATCCTGCTCGACGACCTGGGATGGGGTGAGCTCGGCTGCTATGGCCAGCAGGTCATCCAGACTCCGGTGATCGACCAGCTCGCTAAGCAGAGTGTGCGTTTCACCCAGGCGTACGCCAACAGCGTCTGCGCGCCGACGCGAGGAGCGCTGTTGACCGGCCAGCACATGGGTCACGCGACGATCCGGTCCAATCAGGACGCGCTCGGCGGATTCGGACCCGATGACGTGACCGTGGCCGAGGTGGTGAGGTCCCGCGGGTACGCGACCGCGGTGGTCGGCAAGTGGGGATTCGGACCAGACGCCGCCGACAGCCCGAGCCACCCGAACCAGCAAGGCTTCGATCACTACTTCGGCTACGCCACCCACGGCGACGCGCACGACTACTGGCCGACGCACCTGTGGCGCAACCACGAGCGCGTCGAGTTCCCCGAGAACGACGGCGCCGACGTCACGTACGCCCCGGAACTGGTCACCGAGGAAGCGCTGAAGTTCATCGAGCGCCATCGCCGCGACCCGTTCTTCCTCTACCTCGCCTACAACACTCCCCACGCGCCCAACGAGATCCCCGACGACGCGCCGTACTCCGACGAGGACTGGCCGGAGGGCGAGCGCAACCACGCAGCGCAGATCACCTGGACCGACGGTCAGATCGGACGCGTGCTGGCCCGGCTGGAGAGGCTCGGCATCGCCGACGACACCGCGATCATCTTCATGAGCGACAACGGACCGCACCCAGAGGGAATCGACTACGGGCACGTCGGCAGCACGCTCCCGCACGACGACGAGTTCTTCAACGGCAACGGACCGTTCCGGGGCAGGAAGGGATCGATGTACGAGGGCGGGATCCGGGTTCCTCTGATCGTGCGGTTGCCGGCGAGAGATCGCGGCGGACGATGGTCTCGCGGACGGGTGGTCACCGATCCCGTGGCGGTGTGGGACCTGCTGCCAACGATCGCCGACCTCACGGATGCCCGAGTGCCGCGCGGCGTCGACGGCATCTCCCTCCTGCCCCTGCTCCAGGGCCGGCGACACCCCGAGCGGGACACCTTCTACTGGGAGTTCAACAACGAGAAGCGCAACGACAAGGCGATCCGTTGGGGACGATGGAAGGCGATCCGGTTCAACGGTGCGCCCCTCGAGCTGTACGACCTCAAGCGCGACTGGCTCGAACAGACCAACCTCGCGGCCGAACGCCCGGAGCTGCTCGTGCACGCGGAGCGGCTCATGGCCGCAGCGGTGACGCCCCGCTGAATTCCGGGGGACGGCTCACGACGGTCCCGGCTCCCGGGGGCCGGCGTTCCGTTGGCTGGCGAGCCAGGACTCGACGTCGTCCGCCCGGGTCGGCAGCGCCGAGGAGAGCACGCGATGCCCCTCACCGGTGACGACCAGGTCGTCCTCGATGCGTACGCCGATCCCGCGCAGCTCCGCTGGCACGAGCTCGTCGTCCGGCTGGAAGTACAGACCCGGCTCCATGGTCAGGGCGTACCCCTCGCGGAGCGGGCCGTCGGCGTACATCTTCGCGCTGGCGCGACCACAGTCGTGAACATCGAGACCGAGCATGTGTCCGAAGCCGTGGAGCGTCCAGCGACGGTAGTACAGGTTGTCGGCGTCCAACGCCTCGTCGACGCTCCCCGGCAGCAGGCCCAGGTGGTGCAGGCCTTCGGCGAGCACGCGCATGCAAGCGTGGTGGATATCCCGGAAGCCGACGCCTGGCGCAATGAGAGCCAGTCCCGCGTCCCGCGAGGCGTGCACGATGTCGTACACCTCCCGTTGCGCCGGGCTGAAACTGCCGGACACCGGGAGGACGCGCGTGACGTCCGCGGTGTAGCCGAAGGTGTTCTCGACCCCCATGTCCATGAGCAGCACTCCCCCCGGCTCCACCAGCCCGTCGTTGCGCGACCAATGGAGCACGGTCGACCGCTGCCCGCCGCCAACGACGGAGCTGTAGCCGACCCCGTTGCCCTCCACCCGGGCACGCCATCCGAAGACGCCCTCGAGGACCCGCTCCGGCACCGGTCGGTCGTCGGGGAGTCGACGCGCGACATCCTCGAACCCACGCACCGTGGCGTCGACAGCATTCTGGAGCTGCGCGATCTCCCAGTCGTCCTTGGGCAGCCGCAGCTCCGAGAGGACCTCGGCGAGCCGGACGTCGGTGTCGAGGTCGGCGCCGGCGCCATCGCCCCGGGGAAGCAGCTCGGTGTCGAGTACGGCGTCGTAGCCGCGCAGCACCCGGCGCAGGCCGCCGCGCGGTGGAGTCAGCGCCGCCGGCAGCTCGTCGAGCGGCCGGGTCTCGATGCCGAGCAGGCGCGACTTCTCCGCAGGGGACCACCGCCGGCCGTGCCAGATCTCGCCGTCCATCCGGTCCAGGAACTGGGCGCCCGACGAGGCGTCCGACCGTGGGCGCGCGTACAGCACGGACTCATGCCCCGTCTTCGTCGGGTGCATGACCAGCACCGAGTCGGGCTCGTCGTCGCCGACCAGCCACAGGAAGTCACTGCCGCCGCGGAACAGGTACGTCGCTCCGAAAGTCCGCGACCGGATGTTGCCGGTCGGCACCACCAACAGGTCGCCCGGAAATGCCTCGGAGAGCCGCTCCCGACGACCCGCGAGCAGGGCAAGGTGGGGCGCCACCGGTACGTCGACCGCGTCGGACCGCCAGTGCGACGTCAGGAAGTCGACGAACGTCGCAGGAAGCCGGGCATCGTGGCTCCCGGAAATCTCGTCGCGGGCATCGTTCAACACGTGGTCTCCTCGAGAGCGCCGAATCTGACCGGGCGAGTTTAAGTTGGCGCCGTCAACCGATCGACTCAATTATCGACGGCGAGCTGCTGCAGCACGCGCACGAACGAACGGCGATCGTCCGCGGGGAGCTTCCGCAGCCAACGCTCCTCACCGCGCTGGATCTCCGCCTGCGTCGCGTTCTTGACGGCGCGGCCCTCGTCGGTGATCTCCAACAGGCGCACCCGTCGGTCATCGGGATCGGGCCGCCGCTCGATGAACCGCTGCTCCTGGAGCTCGTCGAGGACCGGGATGATTCGCGTCTTGTCGGCGCCGATCGCGTCAGCGAGCGCCGCCTGGGTTCGCATCGGTGACTGGTCGAGTGCCACCAGCACGACGTAGCCCCACATCGACAGGCCGCGCGCCTCCAACACCGGTAGCTCGGCGGCGATCAGGTCGCGGAGCAGCGGCGCAAGCATCGCCGCCAGGTCGGGGCGTCTCGCTCTGCTCGCCATGGGCGAATAATAGGCTTGGACCAATCATAAGCGCATGCTTACGATCTGTGGATGCCGATCACCGCGGACACCCTCCCCCTTCACCGAGTGGCCGTGCTGGCCACCGTCGACACGGTCGAGACGGTCACTCCGGACGATCTAGCCAGACCGACGCCGTGCGCCGGCTGGGACCTGGCCGACCTGTTGGCGCACATGACCGTGCAGCACCGCGGGTTCGCGGCTGCGGCCCGCGGACACGGCGGCGACAGCGGGATATGGGACCCCGCGATCGTTGCGGATGCCGTCACCACCGACCCCGCCGGAACGTATGTCGCGGCTGCGACCGACGTGCTCGATGCGTTCGGGGTCGAGGGCGTCCTCGACGCGTCCTTCGCCCTCCCCGAGTTCGGACCGGGCGCTACCTTCCCGGGTGCAAGGGCGATCGGGTTCCACTTCATCGACTACGTGGTCCACGGCTGGGACGTCGCGCGCAGCCTCGGCGTCGCGTTCGAGCTGCCGAGCGAGGTCGTCGCCGCCGTACTGCCGCTGGCGCTCGCGGTCCCGGACGACGGCCGCCGAGGCACCGGAGCGCCGTTCATGCCCGCCGTGCCCGGCAGCGGCGAGGTGGGCGACCTCGATCGCATCCTCGCTCACCTCGGGCGGTCACCGGCGTGGCCGGCTCGCGTCAGCTGCTGAGCTCGTCGGTGCCCTCGGGCTCCCTCACCGCGCCCAGGCGCACGACACCGTCGTCCATGTGGCGCAGGAGCAGCTGGTCGGTGAGCTCCGGGTCCCCCTTGGTGAACGACCGGGCGATCCGCCGGTGCTCCGCGACCCGCAGGCTGCCGACGGCGTACGTCGGGGTGAGGGCATGGATGCACATCCGGGTCTCGGCCATCAGGGTCTCGTGCATGCGGGTGAGCCGTGGACTCTCGGCGCTGTGGACCAGGTCGCGGTGGAACATGATGTCGTAGGTGCTGACGCCGGCCTCGTCGCGCTCGTCGGCGGCGGCCTTCATGGCGGCCACTGACTCCAGCAGGAGCGAGGAGGTGCCCTCCGGGTTGAGCTCGTGGGCCCGCGCAGCGGCCGCGCGCTCGACGGCCGCGCGGGCGACGTACATGTCGCGGACGTTCTCCGGAGTCATCTCGATCACGAAGTGGCCGCGGTTGCGCACGGCCACGACCAGGCCCTCCTGGGCCAGGCGTTGGAGCCCCTCGCGGAGCGGCCCCCGGCTCACGGCGAGCTGTCGGGCGAACTCGGCCTCGCCGATCTGGGCACCTGGCGGGATCACTCCCGAGGCGATCGCCTCGCGGATTCGTGCCGCGATGGTCATCGGTGTCGACTCCAGCACGACCGGCTCGAGCTCGTGCTCGCGGCCGGGCCGGGTCGCGTCGCTCACTGGGCACCCGCGGTCTCGCGAGCGAGGAGCGCGCCGAGCTGCGGCAGCTCGGGCACGGGACCGGCCAGCAGCAACCCCTCGAAGACGGATACCTGGTTCGCCGTCAGGACCGGCATGCCCACCGCTGCCTCCAAATCGGGCAGCCAGGCCAGTGAGTGCATCGCGGTGTCGGGCACCAGCACCGCCTCGGCGCCGGATCGGTCGACGCCGGCGACCATGGCGACCACCTGGTCGCGGGTGAGCGTGCCGACCTCGGCGGCGGTGTAGATGTCGTGACTCCCCATCGCGGTCACCTCGATGCCGCCCCGTTGGAGGAACGCGCGGAAGTGATCGGCGACCTCCTCGGGATAGGAGGCCGCGACGGTGACCTTGGTCAACCCGAGCGCCCGGCACGCGGACACGAACGCCAACGACGTCGACGACGTCGGAAGTCCGGTGGCCTCCGCGAGCGCTTCGACCTGGCGGTGCGCGCCCTCCCAGCCGAACACGAAGCTCCCTGACGTACAGGCCCAGATCAGGCTGTCGAGCCGATGCTCAGCCGCCAGGACGCGGGCGCCGACGACGAGCCGCTCGTGACCGCCGAGATCCAGGAGTGCATCGACCCGGTGAGCGTCCTCGCCGACAGAGGTGTGCACCAGCGGAAGTGAGACGTCGTGGCCGGCGTCACGGAGGCGCTCCTCGAGTGCCGGGAAGTCGTCCTCCGCGCCGTAGCCGGGGTAGAGCAGGCCGACCGTCGTCATCCGGGCCCCCTCGCCATACGTAGATTGTCGACAATACTAGCGTGAGGATTCGATCAGCCTGCGAACAATCGCTGTCGGGTGTCGACCTCGACGGCGTCGACTCCGGCCTCGAGCAGGGCCGCCCACATGGTGACCTGGTTGGCCGTGAGGACGGGGCGGTCGAGCTCGTCCTCGAGCGACGCGATGACGTCGTACGTCGGCAGGTTGGTGCACGACACGAACACCGCATCGCCCCCCGCCTTCGCCGTGCTCCGCACCAGCTCGGCGGTCACGTCGTCCGGCACCTCCCAGATCCGGCCGGTCAGTCCCATGTTGGAGCTGCCGGTGACCTCGACGCCCGCCTCCGCCAGGAATGCCACCAGGCGCTCGCCGACCTCGTCCGGGTACGGCGTCACCACGGCGAGCGATCCGATGCCGAGAGCCTCGACGGCGCGCAGCAGTGCTCCGCTCGTGGTCACCGCCCGCCGAGCGCCGGCGGAGACCATCGCGTCGCGTAGCGCGGCCTCGCCCGCGCGTCCGGTCACGAAGCTGCCGGAGGTGCAGCCGTAGGCGACCACGGCTGGGTCGACGATGGTCACGCTGCGGGTGGCCGCGGCGACGGTGGCCGGGTCGCCGATCGCAAGGGCCTGTCCCACCCCCACCGGGATGTCTTCGTACGGCGTCCTGGTCAGGTGTAGCGACGCACGCCCGGGGGTCCACCGCCACAGCTCCCGGTCGAGCGCCATGTCATAGGGGACGACCACCCCGATCCCCACCGGGCCGGCCGAGCCTGCGCTGTCATCGGTCACTGGCCCATCGTGCCAGAGATTGTTGACAATCGGACAGGCCGTTCCCTACGTTCACAGGGTGTCGGAGGATCCGTGTGACTGATGCACGCGCTGTGGTCGTCGTGCTCGGTGCCGACGACAACGATCGGCCACCCCACCTCGAGGCTCTCAACGAGCGGATGGAGCTGCGGGTCACCGGCCGTGACGGCCTTGAGGACGCGCTGGCCGGGGCGAGGGGGCTGCTGCTCTGGGACTTCTTCTCCGCCGCGGTCCGCGACGTCTGGCCACACTGCGGCGACCTGGAGTGGATCCACGTCGCTGCAGCCGGCGTCGACACGCTGCTCTTCCCCGAGCTGGTCTCGTCGCGGGTCGTGGTGACCAACGCGCGGGGCACCTTCGACCGACCGATCGCGGAGTTCGTGCTCGCGTCCGTGCTCGCACACGCCAAGCTGTTGCACGAGAGCCACGACCTCCAGGCCCACCGCGAGTGGCGGCACCGCGAGACCCGGGGCGTCGCCGGTGCGACCGCGCTCGTGGTCGGCACCGGTGCCATCGGCAGAGAGATCGCGCGACTGCTGCGCGCGGCCGGCCTGGACGTGCGCGGCGCCGGTCGCCGGCCGACCGCCGACGACCCCGACTTCGGCATGATCGTCAGTAGTGACGACCTGGCGGCCGCCGTGCCGTGGGCCGACTACGTCGTCAACGCGACGCCGCTGACCCCGGCCACGACGGGGCTCTTCGACGCGGCGGTCTTCCGGGCGATGCGACCGACGGCGCACTTCGTCAACGTCGGACGCGGCGCCAGCGTGGTGGAGGACGACCTGCTCGAGGCACTGCACTCCGGATGGCTCGACGGCGCCTCCCTCGATGTGTTCCGGAGCGAGCCGCTACCGGAGGACTCGCCCCTGTGGAGTGCCCCAGGAGTCATCGTCTCGGCGCACATGAGCGGTGACGTCGTCGGCTGGCGGGACACGCTCGCGCGGCAGTTCGTGGACAACGCCGAACGCTGGCTGGCCGGGAAGGAACTGGTGAACGTGGTGGACAAGGAGCTCGGGTACGTCAGGACGCCGACGTGACGGACCTGTGCGGACTGGGCGCTCCGGACCTGGTCGCCGGCTACATCGGCGGCGACTTCACCCCCGTCGACGCGGCCAGGGCTGCGTTCCAGCGAATCCAGGAGTACGACGACCAGGTGAACGCCTTCCTCATCGTGGACGAGCCGGTCGCCATGGAGATGGCGGAGGCCTCCGCCCGGCGCTACGCCGCCGGTGAGCCGCTCGGACCGGCCGACGGCGTACCCGTGTCCATCAAGGACATGTTCCTCACGAAGGGCTGGCCCACCGTCCGCGGCAGCAACCTCATCGACGCGGACGTCGATTGGAACGAGGACGGTCCGGCGACCGCCCGGCTGCGCGAGGCCGGCACGGTCTTCCTCGGCAAGACGACAACTCCGGAGTTCGCTTGGAAGGGCGTCACGGACTCCATCCGGCAGGGCGTCACCGGCAACCCATGGGGAGCCGGTCTGACCTCCGGAGGCTCCAGCGGCGGGTCGGCCACCGCGGTCGGGCTCGGCATGGGGACCTGGTCGATCGGCACCGACGGCGGTGGCTCGGTGCGGATCCCGGCGTCCTTCACGGGCACCGTCGCTCTCAAGGCGACCTACGGGCTGGTCCCGATGTATCCGTCCAGCCCGTACGGGACGCTGTCGCACGCAGGCCCGCAGACCCGGACGGTGACCGACGCCGCGATGATGCTCGACGTGATCGCGGGGCGCGACTGGCGCGACTGGTCGGCGCTCCCGCCGCCCACCCGCTCCTTCCTCGATGGTCTCGACAGCGGCGTCGCCGGGATGCGGATCGGGCTCTCCCTGGACCTCGGCTACGGCGAGAACGACGCCGACGTGACCGCCGCCATCCGAGCCGCCGCCGAGGTGCTCGCCGGCGCGGGCGCCGACGTCGAGGAGGTGCAGCTCGATCTGAGCGACCCGGTCGACGCGTTCCACGTGCTCTGGTTCACCGGCGCGGCGAAGGTGCTCCAGCCATACGGCCCGGACGCCCTGGACCGGATCGACCCGGGGCTGGCGCAGGCGGTCCGGACCTACGGGCTCACGGCCACGGCGTCCGACTACCTCGACGCCACCGCCGTCCGGATGGACCTGGGACGCCGGTTCGCCCGCCTCCACGAGACCCACGACGCGCTCCTCACCCCGACCATGCCGATCGCCGCGTTCGAGTCCGGGCGACCCAGCCCCCAGGGCTGGCCGAGCGAGCTGTGGACCTCGTGGACGCCGTACACCTACCCCTTCAACATGACCCAGCAGCCGGCGCTCTCGGTTCCGTGCGGACTGACCTCCGACCGCCGCCCGATCGGGCTGCAGGTCGTCGGGCCCCGGCACGGCGACGACGTGGTGCTGCGGGTCGGCCGCGCCTACGAGGCACTGACGCCCTGGCACGGGCTCACCCCCGCGCTGCTCGAAGACTGACCCACCGGACGACAACAGGAGTACCCATGACCCGCTACGTGACCATCACCCTGGACAAGCGCGGCGTCAGCTGCACGGCGCGGCTCCTCGAGGACGCCGCCCCGCGCACCTGCGCGGCGGTCTGGGACGCACTGCCGCTCAGCGCGCCGGTCTTCCACGGCAAGTACGCCCGCAACGAGATCTACGCGCTGCTGCCGGCCTTCTCCGATGCCGACCCCGGCAAGGAGAACACCACGATCACCCCGATCCCCGGGGACGTCTGCTGGTTCACGTTCGAGGGCGACGACCTGGGCAACCCGGCCTACGGCTACGAGGCGGAGGAGGAGCACCGGTCGATGACCAACATCATCGACCTGGCGATCTTCTACGGCCGCAACAACCTGCTCATCAACGGCGACCAGGGTTGGGTGCCGGGCAACGTGTTCGGTGAGATCGTCGAGGGCCTCCCGGAGATGGCCGCGGCCTGCCAGGACGTGTGGATGGGTGGCGCCCGGGGCGAGACGCTGACCTTCGCCCGCGACCGCGAGGAGTGACCCGACTCAGCGACGTACGGCGAGCGCGGTGACCTCGACCAGCAGCCCGGGCGGGAGCCCGACGACGACCGTCGTGCGCGTGGGCGGGTCGGGCGCCGGGAACCAGCGGCCAAAGACCTCGTTGAAGCGGTCGAAGTCGTCGAACGAGGTCAGGTAGCAGTCCATCCGGACGACATCGCCGATCGACGCGCCCGCCGCTGCGAGCACGGCCTCGAGGTTGCGCAGCGCCTGCTCGGTCTGCTCCGCCACTCCGCCGTCGACGAGGGCGCCGGTCGGGTCGACTCCCACCTGCCCGGCGACGGCGAGCACGTTGCCGCTCGCGCAGGCCTGTGAGTACGACGCCACGGGTGCGGGCGCGTCGGTGGTGCTGTATACGTCACGGGTCATGGTGGTCAGTCTGCCAGCGCGATGCCGACGTACTTGGTCTCGAGGAACTCGTCGATACCGACAGAACCTCCTTCGCGGCCGAGGCCGGACTCCTTGACCCCGCCGAACGGCGCGGCGGGGTTCGAGACCACCCCCTGGTTGAGACCGACCATTCCGCTCTCCAGCCGCTCCGCCACCCGCAGAGCCCGGCGAAGGTCGTTGGTGAACACGTAGGCCACGAGGCCGTACTCCGTGGCGTTCGCCGTGGCGACCACCTCGTCCTCGCCGGCGAACGACGTCAGCGGCGCCACGGGTCCGAAGATCTCGCCGTGACCCATCCGCGCATCGGAGGTCACGCCCGTCAGCACCGTCGGCGGGTAGAAGTAGCCGGGGCCGTCGGGCCGCTGGCCCCCCGTCAGCAACGTGGCGCCGCGGGACACGGCGTCCTCGACCAGCTCGGACACCTTGTCCTGTGCGACGTCGTCGATCAGCGGCCCGACGTTCACCCCGTCCTCGGTTCCACGGCCAACGACGAGCTCGCTCATCCGGTCCGCCATCCGGCGGCCGAACTCGTCGATCAGGCTCTCGTGGACGTAGATCCGGTTGGCGGCCGTGCAGGCCTCGCCCATGTTGCGCATCTTGGCCGCCATCGCGCCGGCGACCGCCTCGTCGACGTCGGCGTCCTCGAAGACGATGAACGGCGCGTTGCCGCCGAGCTCCATCGACGTCCGCATCACCTTCTCGGCGCACTGCTCGAGCAGCACCTTGCCGACCTTCGTCGATCCGGTGAAGGAGAGCTTGCGCGCCTTGCCCGACCGGATCATCGGCTCCATCACCGGCCCGGGCGAGGTGGTGGCGACGATGTTGACGGCACCGTCCGGGAGGCCGGCCTCGAGCAGGATGTCCACGAGCGCCAGCATCGAGAGCGGTGTCTGGTGGGCCGGCTTGATCACCGACGTGCACCCGGCGGCGATGGCCGGTCCGATCTTGCGGGTGCCCATCGCCATCGGGAAGTTCCACGGCGTGATGAGCAGGGACGGACCGACCGGCTGCCGGGCGATCAGGAACCGCGCGCCGCCGGCGGGAGCGGTCTGGTAGCCGCCGGAGATGCGCGTCGCCTCGCCGGCGAAGTGGCGCAGGAACTCCGCGGCATAGGCGATCTCGCCGCGCGCCTCCGCCAGCGGCTTGCCCATCTCCAGCGTCATCAGTAGGGCGAGGTCGTCGATCCGCTCGTGCAGCAGCTGGAACGCACGGGTCAGGATGTCGGCGCGGGCCTGGGGCGGCAGCGCGGCGAACGCCGGCTGGGCCGCCGCCGCGGCGTCCAACGCCGCCATGCCGTCCGCCGGCGTTGCGTCGGCCACCCTGCACAGCTCATCGCCGGTCGCCGGGTCCACGACGTCGAACGTCGCTCCGCCCTCGGCATCGACCCAACGATCGCCGATGCGCAGCTGCGTGGGGACCGCCGCGACGACCTTCTCCTCCCGACCGTTGAGACCCATCGAAGTCCTCCCTCTAGCGGCTGTCCCTGGCGTCTTGTGGCACGTCCGCACCAGCCTATACTCTGATTGTTGACAATATGCAATGGAGGTGTCGTGGCTCTTCTCTCGGAAGTCCTGAAGCAGGCAACAGGCGTGATCGCCGACCGTGGAGAGGGGGTGCTTCTCTTCGACGAGGACGACCGCCGCTACCTCGACTTCACCGCCGGCATCGGCGTGACGAGCACCGGGCACTGCCATCCCCGCGTCGTCGAGGCGGCCCAGCAGCAGGTCGCGAAGGTGATCCATGCGCAGTACACGACGGTGATGCACCGGCCGCTGCTCACGCTCACCGAGCGGATGGGCGAGGTGCTTCCCGAGCACCTCGACCGCATGTACTTCGCCAACTCCGGCTCGGAGGCGGTCGAGGCCGCCCTGCGTCTGGCCCGGATGGCCACGGGGCGCCCGAACGTGATCGCGTTCCACGGCGGCTTCCACGGCCGGACCGTGGCGGCCGCGTCCCTCACCACGTCGGGCACGAAGTTCCGCGCCGGCTTCGGTCCGCTGATGAGCGGGGTGCACATTGCGCCGTTCCCGGACGCCACCCTCTATGGATGGAGCGTCGACGAGGCCACCGACTTCTGCCTGAAGCAGCTCGACTACCTGTTCCAGACCATCTCCCACCCCGACGACACGGCCGCCTTGCTGGTGGAGCCGGTGCTCGGTGAGGGTGGTTATGTGCCCGGCAACGAGCGGTTCTTCGCAGGCCTGCGTGAGCGCGCCGACCGCCACGGCATGCTCCTGGTGCTCGACGAGGTGCAGACCGGATGGGGCCGCACGGGCAGGTTCTGGGGCCTCGACCACTTCGGCGTCCGGCCCGACATCCTGATCACCGCCAAGGGCATCGCCTCCGGATTCCCACTCTCGGCGATCGCGGCGCCGGCCGATCTGATGGCGAAGGCCTGGCCAGGGTCGCAGGGAGGCACGTACGGCGCCAACGCGGTCGCGTGCGCGGCCGCCCTCGCGACCATGGACGTCATCCGGGACGAGAAGCTGGTCGAGAACGCCGCGACGCAGGGTGCGGCGCTGCGCGCCGCGCTCGAGGACGTGGCCGGCAAGTTCGCCGCGATCACCGACGTCCGGGGTCTCGGCCTGATGCTGGGCAACGAGTTCCGCGACGCCGACGGCAACCCCGACGGAGCCACCGCGACCGCTGCGCAGCAGGAGGCGGCCCGACGCGGCCTGCTCCTGCTGACCTGTGGCGCGTGGGGCCAGGTGGTGCGGTTCATCCCGGCGCTCGTCGTCCAGCCCGACCACATCCAGGAGGCGGCCGGCATCTGGGCCGACTCCGTGGCCGCGGTGACAGGTTGAGCGCCGCCACCGTCGAGGAGCACCACGACCGGATCGCCGCGGTCCGCGAGGACATGCTGCGCGAAGGCGTGGACGCGGTGTGCGTCACCGGCCCGGAGGACATCTACTACCTCACCGGCCTCGACCACCAGGGCCATTTCGCCTTCACGGCACTCGTGGTCCCCGCGACGGGCGAGCCGATGGTCGTCGCGCGGGAGATGGAGCACACCACGCTGTCCGTTCAGGTGCCCTGGTGCCGGCACGTCCCGTTCCGCGACTTCGAGCACCCTGCCGACGTGCTGCTGACCGCGCTGGCCGAGCTGCCCGCCGTACGCCGGCTGGGGGTGGACAAGGCCGGGATGTGGTTCCCGATCGCCACCTGGGAGCGAGTATCGGCGGGTCTGCCCGGCGCCACCTGGGTCGACACGTCGCGCTGGGTCGCCGCGCACCGTGAGGTGAAGAGCGCCTCGGAGATCGACTGCATCCGCAGGGCGGCCGTGCTCTCCTCGAGCGCGATGGAGGCGGGCCTCGCCGCGATCCGGGTCGGCGTCGACGTGCAGGACGTCGCGGCGGCCATCTACACCGACCTGGTCGGACGCGGCAGCGAGTACCCCGCGATGGCGCCGCTCATCCGGTTCCGCGAGGCCCTGCTGCAGGAGCACGTCACCTGGCGGAGCCGCACGGTCCGACCCGGCGACGCGATCTTCGTCGAGATGTCTGCCTCGGTGGGGCGCTACCACGCGCCGCTGACCCGGATGGCCTATGTGGGCGAGCCTCCGGCGGGCACCGAGGTGGCCGCCGAGATCGCCAGTGACGGGCTCGCGGCCGTCGCCGAGGCGCTGGTGCCGGGCACTCCCGCCGGCGAGGTGTACGCCGCGTGGCAGCGGGTCGTCGACAAGGGGCTCGGCCACGACCGCTATCGCCGGCACCACTGCGGCTACCAGATCGGCATCGGCTTCCCACCCAGCTGGGTGGGCGGGCCGCACGTCGTCGGGCTGCGCAGCGACAGCCAGTGGGAGGTGCGGTCCGGGATGACCTTCCACGTGCTCTCGTGGCTGCTGGACCAGGAGCCGGCGGACTTCGTCCTCTCCGACACCGTGCTGGCCACCGACGACGGCGGTCGGCTGCTCACCACCGTCTCCCGTGAACCCATCGTCGTACCCGTCTGAGAGTTGGTCCCCGTGCGCATCACCGGTATCCGTGCCACCCCCGTCGCCGTCCCGTTCACGCAGCCCGAGGCCTGGGCCTTCGGCGAGCGCACCGGCATGGTCAGCGTCCTGCTCGAGGTGGACACCGACGAAGGACTCGTCGGCCTCGGCGAGGCGGCGGCCTACCCGAGTGCCGACATCATCGAGGCGGTGCTCCGTACGGTCGAGCCGCTGGTCGTGGGCGAGTCTGCGTTCAACATCGAGCGGATCATGAAGCGCATCAACGTGGTCGGCACCTGGCACCACGTGCAGGCCACCAGCCCGGCCATCGCCGCGGTGGAGATGGCGCTTTGGGACCTGCTGGGCAAGGCCTCGAACCAGCCCGTCGTCAACCTCTTCGGCGGGCGGGTGCGGGACGAGGTGGAGTACTTCTACTACCTGTCCCGCAAGTCGCCCGATGGGATGGCGGCCGACGCCAAGGTCGGCCGGGACGCGGGATTCCGGGTCTTCTACCTCAAGGCGTGCTCCGCCGACCCCCACGACGACGTCGAGCGGGTGGAGGCGGTCCATGCCGCGATCGGGCCGGACGCCGGGATCCGCGTCGACGCCAACGAGTCCTGGACCCCCGGCGCGGCCATCCGGATCCTCAACGAGATGGCCAGGTTCGGCCTCGAGCTCGCCGAGCAGCCCGTGACGGGGCGCAACCTCACCGAGATGGCCTACCTGCGCTCCCGGCTCGACGTACCGCTCCTGGCCAACGAGGCATCGTGGACGCGCTGGCACCACCTCGAGATCATCAAGCAGGGCGCCGCGGACGTGGTCTCGGTCGACAACCAGATGGACGGCGGGCTGGCCAACCTCAAGTCCGGCGCCGCGATGCTGGAGGTCGCCGGGCTGCCCGTCCTCAAGCACTCGCTGGGCGAGCTCGGCGTCGCGACGTACGCCGGCGCCCACCTGCTCGCCTCGATCCCGAACGCGCTGTTCGCCAGCCAGGCCTACGGGTCGTTCCTCGCCGACGACGTCGTCGAGGGCGCCAGCCCGCTGCCGTACCGCAACGGCTGCCTGACCGTGCCCGACGGACCGGGCCTCGGCGTCACCCTGGACGCCGAGCGGGTGGGCCGGTACGCCGATGCGTACCGCAGCGACCCGAACGGCTACGCGTTCCGCGACTCGGGGTCGCTGGAGGCGACCCCGGTGATGCCGAAGTTCTAGCCCGCCTGGAGGACCGCGCTCAGGAAGTCCTGGGTGCGCTGGTGCTCGGGGGCGTCGAAGATCTGCCTCGGGGGGCCCTGCTCGACGATCTTGCCCTTGTCGAACATCATCACCCGGTCCGACACGTCACGGGCGAAGTGCATCTCGTGGGTCACGATCAGCATCGTGATGTCGGTGGTCTCCGCGAGCTCGCGCAGCACCGCCAGCACTCCCGCCACGAGCTCCGGGTCGAGGGCCGAGGTGACCTCGTCGAGGAGCAGCACCCGGGGATTCATCGCCAGCGCCCGGGCGATGGCCACCCGCTGCTGCTGCCCGCCGGAGAGCTGGTTCGGGTGAGCCGACTCCTTCTCGGCGAGACCCACGCGGTCCAGCAGCTCTCGGGCCCGGGTCACGGCCTCGTCCTTCGGCGTACCCAGACACCGGACCGGTGCCTCGATGAGGTTCTGCAGCACCGTCATGTTCGGGAACAGGTTGAAGTGCTGGAAGACCATGCCGATCGCCTTGCGCGCATCGCGCAGGTGCTTCTTGTCGGCGGGGACCAGCTGGTCTCCCTTGTACTGGTGCCAGAGCGGCTTCCCGTCGACCCAGATGTAGCCGCTGGTCAGGGTCTCCAGGGTCATCAGCAGTCGGAGGATGGTCGTCTTCCCCGAGCCCGACGGGCCGATCAGGGTCACCTTCTCCCCCGCGTCGATGTCGATGCAGAGGTCGTCGAGCACCTTGAGGGCGCCGTACTCCTTGACGACGTTGTCGAAGTGGATGAACGACTTCTCGCTCGCCGGCGGCGCAGTGCTCTCAGGCGTACTCAAGGCGGGTCTCCAATTTCCTCATCGCCACGGAGGCGGGGTAGCTGATCAACAGGTACAAGATCCCGCAGATGGTGAAGGGCTCGACGTAGCGGAAGTTGCTGCCGCCGAGGTCCTTGGCCACCAGGACCATCTCGGGCACCGAGATGAACAGGAGGAAGGGAATCTCCTTGAACATCGAGATCACGTAGTTGCCCAGCGAGGGCAGGATCTTGCGGATCGCCTGGGGCAGAACGACCCGGCGCCACACGGCCGACTCGGGGAGTGACAGAGCTGTGCACGCCTCCCACTGCCCGGGCGGGATCGCCTCGATGCCCCCGCGGTAGACCTCGGCGAAGTAGCAGGCGTAGTGCACGCCGAGGACCAGCACGCCGGTGGTCACCGGGCCGATCAGGATCCCGTAGTCGGGAAGCAGGTAGTACACGAAGAACAGCTGGATCGGGATGGGTGTGGCCCGGGTGAACTGGACGAACCCGGTGGTCACCTGGGAGAGGGCTGGGACCTTCAGGTAGCGGATCACGGCGAACACCAGGCCGAGCACCGCCGCGAGGAGCGTCGCCAGGGCGGTGATGACCAGCGTGTAGCGCAGGAACGCATGCACGATGTCCGGCAGGATCTCCAGCGCGAAGTCCATGTCCCATTTCATTGCCCCATGCCCCCAGCCGATGGTGCGTGGGTGGATGCCGTCGACGAGTCACCCAGAGCAGTTTCGACGACGCTGACCGGCTTCTGGCCGAGCCGTCGCTTGGCCCGGTTCTCCAGCAGCTGGGCCAGGCCGACGACGATCATCGAGAGCAGGAAGTAGACGACCCCCAGTCCCAGGTAGATCAGCCCGATCGACTCGGGCTCCGCCTGGCGCATGAAGTCGCCGACCGTGAACAGGTCGACCACGCCGACCAGGAACATCAGCGGGGTGCTCTTGATCAGCTGGATCACCAGGTTGCCGGCCGGCGGGATCATCAGCGGGATGGCCTGGGGCAGGATCACCCGGCGGAACCGCAGGTACGCCGACATGTTCAGGGCGGTGCAGGCCTCCTGCTGCGGGCGAGGCACCGCCTTGATGGAACCGCGGACCACCTCGGCGCCGTACGCGCCGAAGTTCAGGCCCAGCGCGATGATCGCGTTGGCCTCGTTCTCGCCGATCTTGTAGCCGGTGATCACCGGCAGGGCGTACACGATCCAGAACAGCTGGACCACCAGCGACGTGCCCCGGAAGAACTCCACCACGACGCGGGCGAAACCCCGAAGCAGCTTGTTCCCGTACAGGGAGAGGAGGCCGAGCACGAACGCGATCACGATGGCGAGCAGAGTCCCCAGCACCGTTGCGTACACCGTGACCCAGAGCCCATCCAGCACCAGGTCCATCCAGGGGCCGAGCTCGAACCGTTCGAAGCCCTCCATGAGCGCTCAGCTCAGCCCGCGCAGAGGCTCTCCGTGGTCACGCCGTCCGGTGGCAGCGTCTCCGGCCCGAACCCGAACTCCTCGATCATCTTGGTGAGCTCGCCGGAGTCCTTGAGCTTCTTCAGCTCTTTGTTGAAGGCCTCGACGAGGTCGGTGTCGTCCTTGCGGAACACCGCCGCCCCGCACCCCAGGACCTCCTTGCCGTCCACCACGGGGGTGAACGCCTCGGTCACCTCAGCGTCGGTGTCCGGGTTCTGCTCGAGGTGCCAGTTCAGGGTGATGCTGGTGAGCCCGATGGCCCCGATCCGGCCCTGCTCGAGCTGGGTGGCCCCGGTCGCCATGTCGGGGACCGTGACGATGTTGCCGTCGGACACACCGGCATCCCTCGCGAAGTCGCCCTCGACGGCGCCACTGAAGACGCCCAGCTTGATCCCGGCAGCGGCGACCGACTCGAAGTCGCTGATGCCGTCGGGGTTCCCGGTCGGGACCATGAAGGCATTGGGGGCGCAGTACATCGGTTCCGAGAACGCCGCCTGCTCACACCGGTCGGGGTTGATGAACATGCCCGCCGCGATCACGTCGAAGTCACCGGCATTGAGGCCGGGGATCAACGAGTCGAAGGCCACCTGCTTCGCCTCCACGTTGTCGATGCCGACCGCGTTCCAGATCGCCTTCTGCACGGTGGGGTCCTCGCCGGTCAGGTCGCCGTGGTCGAGGAACGCATATGGCTGCTCTCCGGCGATGCCGACCGTGATCTTGCCATCGGACTTGAGCGCGTCCAGCTTGCTGCCACTCCCGGTATCGGCCTTGGAGCACGCACTGATCAGGGCGGGACTGGCGATCAGGCCGCCCGTCACGATGGAGCTTCGAAGCAAGAAACCTCGTCTGGACAATCCGGCCTGGTTCGTCACGGTCCTACCTTCGGTCGTCGGTCACTCGATCGGTGCGAACGTGCTCGGGACCCGTTCGCGCGTGACTGTACATTGTTGACAATAAACAGACTAGGCCCTCGGGAAGGCCTTGGAAACCCACAGATTCTTTCGGCAACCCGAAGGCGCACGGCACAGGTCCGAACCGGATCGTGCGGCCAGCACCCTGCCCACGGCGACGTCCGGCGCGCAGGATGGTCGGCATGGAGATCAACGAGTCCGCTCCCGTGGTCGCAACCGGAGCGGTGACCATCGAGGCCAGCCCCGAGGTCGTCTGGGACCTGCTCGCCGACATCAAGCGATGGTCGGAGTGGAACTCCGACGTCAAGAGCACGTCGCTGCTCGGTCCCGTGGTATCCGGCGAGGTCTTCCGATGGAAGGCGGGACCCGCGAAGCTCGTCTCCACGCTTCAGACGGTCGAGAGACCCACCGAGCTCAGCTGGACCGGGCGGACGATGGGGATGAGTGCGGTGCACGTGTGGCGCTTTCAGCGCGATGGGGACACCACGATCGCCCACACGGAGGAGTCGTGGGACGGCATGCCGGCGCGACTCTTCCCACGGATGATGCGCCGATCCCTTCAGAAGACACTCGACTCCTGGCTCGGCGAGCTCAAGGTCACCGCGGAGGCTCGCGAGGGGACGCGGTCGTGATGCGCCGCATCGGCTTGCTCGGCGGCATGAGCTGGCAGTCCAGCGTCGAGTACTACCGGGTGATCAACGACCTCGTCGCCCAGCGACTCGGGGGCCTGCACTCCGCCGACTGCCTGCTCTACTCCGTCGACTTCGCCCGGATCGCGGAGCTGCAGAAGGCGGGACGCTGGGAAGAAGCGGGAGAGATCCTCGCCGCCGGAGCCAAGACCCTCGAAGCCGGCGGCGCCGAGCTGTTGGTCCTCTGCACGAACACGATGCACATCGTCGCGGACCAGATCCAGGCAGCGGTGTCCATCCCGATGTTGCACCTCATCGACGTGACCGCCACCGCCATCCGCGCCGCCGAGCTCACCACGGTCGGGCTGCTCGGCACCGCCTTCACGATGGATGCCGCGTTCTACCGCGAACGACTGTCCACCCACGGGATCACCACCCTCGTGCCGGACCCCGCGGACCGTGAGCTCGTCCATCGGATCATCTACGACGAGCTGTGCCTCGGAGTCGTGACCGAGCCCTCGCGCGATGCGTACCGCGCCGTCATCGGTCGGCTCATCGACGCAGGTGCCCAGGGCGTCATCCTGGGCTGTACCGAGATAGAGCTCCTCGTCGGAGCCGGCGACAGCCCGGTCCCGGTCTTCCCCACCACCCAGCTTCATGCCCGGGCCGCGGTCGACACGGCCCTGGGGTGAACCGGTCTGCACCACTGTCGACGAAACGTCCCCAATTGTGGGTAGGACACCCCATTGGCCAGACGGGCGGTCCGAATCCGGCTTATCTTGCAGTTTGCCGGGGGGCTCGTGGTTTTTGCATCGAATGCGTAGTGCGTTCTCGTCGGCTGCTGGCCGGGCGTCGCTCTCAGTGACGCTTCCGAAATAGGGGGAACGAACGCATGAACCAACGCACGATCACACCACCGCCGGGAACTCGAATCGCCTTGGTCGAGGACCACGTCCTTTTCGCCGAGTCTCTCGACATCGCCCTGACGATCCAGGGTCACGACGTACGCCGGATCGACCTGCCCGAGCACACCCGCAGCGTGAACACGCTGCTGCCGGCGATCCTGCGCGCCAACCCGCGCATCGTCCTGCTCGACCTCGACCTCGGGACCCACGGCAACGGAGTCCGCCTGATCGAGCCGCTGGCGCGTGCGGGCATCGCGGTCGTCGTGGTCACCGGCAACGCCGACCACGTCCTGTGGGGCGAGTGCATGCGCAACGGCGCGCGCCGGGTGGTTCCCAAGAGCAGCCGGCTCAACGAGATCATCGCGACGGTCAGGCGGATCTGCAACGGGCTTCCGGTGGTGAAGACCGAGGAGCGCGAGGAGCTGCTCCAGCTGTGGCACGCGCACCGGGCGACCACGCACGAGCTGCGTCGCCGCCTCGAGCAGCTGACCCATCGAGAGCAGGTCGTCCTCGGTGAGCTGATGCTCGGCAACCAGGTGCGCGAGATCGCGACGCGCAGCGTGGTCTCCGAGGCCACCCTGCGCACCCAGGTCAAGGCGATCCTGGCCAAGCTCGGGGTCAGCTCGCAGCTGGCGGCGGTGGCCATCGCCCACCAGGCCGAGTGGCAGCCCCCCGCACGGCAGGCGGCCTAACCCGGGCCTAGCCCGTTCACATCCAGCGTCGTGACGATCGCGGGGTGGTCGGATGCGACTCCGACCTGCTGGTGGCTCACGACGTCCGCGGCGCCGGGGAAGAAGAGGTGCATCACGCCCTGGTCCTTGACGTACTGGTAGCCGGCAGCAGTCATCTTGGCGGCCGCGCTCCACGCGCCCTGGCTGTGGTGGGAGTTCATGTCGCCACCGACCAGCACCGGACCGTGCTGGGCGAGGACCCGTACCGTGCTGACGAGAACGTCCATGCCCCGGCTGTAGCGCTCGACGCGGGACATGGAGGTTCGTCCGTGCTGCTGGGGGAACTTGCCCGGGTTGGTGGGCATGTGGGTGGAGACGACCGACACGATCGCCCCGTCCTCCTTGCGCTGAAGCATCGCCCAGGTCGCGTAGCGATCCCAGGTGAACGCCTGCCCTTGCAGGAACCCGGTGTCATTGTCGACCACCTTGATCCGGCCGGCGTCGACCAGGAGCCACCGGTCCGAGCGCCACATCACGACGTTGTTCATGGACTGCGACCCACCGGTGCTCCGATCCGCCTGGGGGTCGCGGTAGGCGTCGTACGCGGGAGCGATCGAGCGAATGCCGTCGATGCTGCGCCGGCTGACCTCGTTGAGGATCACGAAGTCCTGGTCGGCGGACGTCAGCGTGCCGAGGGATGAGGCGAAGCCACCGTCGCTGGTGCGGTTGGGGAGGTTCGCCACGGAGGCCTTGACCGTGCCTTTCAGCGGTTCGGTCACGGGCGCATCCACCCCGGTGAGCGGACCGAGGGCCAGTCCCGATCCGACCCGGCCGGTCGACGCCTTGACGAGCACTGGTCCGCGCTGCGGCCGGATCACGGCTCCCGGCTGTACCTTCAGCGGGGGCAGCTTCCGGGTCAGTGGGGTGGCGGGTTCGGACTCGCTCGGCGCGGCCGTGGCCAGGCTGACCCCCGCGTGGGCGGAGCCGCGGAGGCCGTCGTCGGTGATGGTGGAGAGAGCCACGATTCCCGCCACCAGAGCCGTGGTGCCCACGAAGGCGCCGGCCGCCCAAAGCCGCGGGCTCTGTGCGGATCGCTCGGATCCTTCCCGGTGCCGACTCACTCCGCAGAGGGTAGACGAGGCTGCCGCCCAGTCCCCAGCCAGGCGAGTGCGCATACCCCATGGGACAGGTTAGGCTAGCCTTAGCTGACTTGAGGAGGTCCGAATGCACGCGCAGGTGATGTCGACGCAACGGCTCACGCCGAGCCTGGTCCGGGTGGTCCTCGGTGGCGACGGCTTGCGCGACTTCGCGATGCCCGCGACCACCGACGCCTACGTCAACCTGGCGTTCCCGCCCGCCGGCGCGCCGTACGCCGCGCCGTTCGACCCGGCGGAGGTCCGCGAGGCGCACCCCCGAGAGCTCTGGCCGGCGCGTCGTCGCTACACCGTCCGGTCGTGGGACCCATCGGCCAAGGAGCTGACGCTCGACTTCGTGGTGCACGGGGAGGTCGGTGTCGCGGGGGCCTGGGCGTTGGCCGCCCGGCCGGGCGACCTGCTCGTCCTCGAGGGACCCAGCGGCGGCTACCGCCCCGACCCTGAGGCCGACTGGCACCTGATGATCGGTGACGAGTCGGCCCTGCCGGCGATCGCCGCCTCGCTGGCGGCGGTCCCAGCCGGGGTTCCTGCCGTTGTCCGGCTCCTCTGCGACGGCCCCGACCACGAGCTGGAGCTGTCCTGCCCGGGACGACTCGACATGAGGTGGCTCCACCGCACCGGGACGGACGACCGCGAGCTGCTGGTCTCAGCGCTCCGCGACCTGGCGTTCCCGCCGGGCCTGGTGCACGCGTTCGTCCACGGCGAGGCCGACGAGATCCGTGGGATCCGGCGGCACCTGCTCTCCGAGCGCGGCCTCACCCGCCAGGTCATGTCCTGCTCGCCGTACTGGCGCCGGCACATGACCGACGAGGACTGGCGGCAGGTAAAACGCGACTTCGTCGCCACCATGGAGGCCGAGGTCGCCTGACGATGGCCGACCCGACCGCCCTGTGCGCGCCGAGCCCTGCGGTGCTGGCCCGCACCGCGGCGGCCCGAGCCAGGGTGGCGACGCTGGCCGCGGGGCGATGCGCGCGACCGACCACGCTGACGCTCGTGGCTGTCGTCGATGGAGCGGACGGCCGGCTGGTGGGCGCGACCCAGATCGCCATCCCGGTCGCCGACTACCTCCGCGCGCGACCCGATCCGCTGTGGGGCGAGACGCTGCTTGGATGAGCGGGTGATCGAAGTCGCCGAACTGAGGGCCTCGCACGCGCGACTGCACTTGACCGTCCGCGGTCTCGACGACGACCAGGTGCGCCGGCCGAGTCTCCTGCCCGGGTGGAGCATCGGTCACGTCATCACGCACCTCGCCCGCAACGCCGATTCCGTCGTACGCCGCCTCGTCGCCGCCCAGGGCGGAAACGTCGTGGACCAGTACCCCGGCGGCGCGGCCGGACGCGCCGCCGAGATCGACGATGGTGCCGGAAGATCCGCGCAGGACCTGGCGAACGACCTCGAAGCGGCCGACCTCGCCCTCGACGACCTGGTGGGCACGATCCCCGCGGAGGTCTGGGAACGCCAGGTGCGGCGGGGCGGGGCCGCCGGACCACTCATGCCTGCCCACCGGATGCTCCGGTCACGTTGGAGAGAGGTCGAGGTCCACCATGTCGATCTCGGGCTGACGTACACGCCGGCGGACTGGCCGGCCGCGCTCGTCGACCTGCTCCTCCCCGATCTGGTGGCCGGGCTGGCTGCCCGGACGGATCCCGTGGCGCTGGCGGCCTGGGCCATGGACCGTGCCGAAGCACCGCAGCTGCGTTCCTGGGACAGCTGACCTCGCGCGCTGTCGCCTTTCTGACATGGCGCAAGCCCGCAGCGGGGAACCGGTGACAGCACGCACCGGCCGGGCGCAAGGTCGTCGACGGACCTAGTCCCCGACTCCCTTGCCAGAAGGAACCACCGATGCGTGCTGCCCTGCCCCTCGCCGACCGCCTTCGCCTGGTCGCGCTCGCCTGCGTGGCGGTCGTGGTGACCACCCTCGCCTCGGCCGCGCCTTCCACCGCCGGTGACGGCGAAGAGCCCACACCCCCGGCGGACGACGTGCGCTCGGACGGGTCCTCGGTGTCGGTGACGCTGGTGACCGGCGACCGGGTGGTGCTCCGTGACGAGACCGGCGGCAAGCGGTCGGTGACGTTCGAGCCGGCCGAGGGGCGCGACGAGATCGACGTGCACCAGGTGGACATCGACGATGAGCTCTACCTGTTCCCGTCGGACGCGCTGCCGTACCTCTCCGACGACCGCCTGGACCGGGCGCTCTTCAATATCGACGCCCTGGTCGCGGAGGGGTACGACGATGCCTCGCTCGACGCCGTACCGCTGATCGCGACCACCACCGGCGGCGCGCGGTCACTGTCGGCGCTGACCGCGGCCGATCAGGGCGAGCCGCTCGAGAGCATCGACGGCAGCGCGCTCAGCGTCGACAAGGACGAGGCGTCTGCGTTCTGGGAGTCGGTCACCGGCGCCGGACGGTCCCGTCTCGCCGCCGGGGTCCAGAAGCTGTGGCTGGACGGCAAGGTGACCGCCGACCTCGAGCACAGCGTCCCGCAGATCGGCGCCCCGACCGCCTGGGACGCCGGGTACGACGGCACCGGCGTCACCGTCGCGGTGCTCGACACCGGCGTCGACGCCGAGCACCCGGACCTGGCTGGCCAGGTGGGTGCGGAGCAGAACTTCTCCGCGAGCGACACCGTCCAGGACGGGTTCGGCCACGGCACCCACGTCGCGGCCACGATCGCCGGCACCGGCGCGGGCTCCGACGGCCTGCGCAAGGGGGTGGCGCCCGGAGCGACGATCCTCTCCGGCAAGGTGCTCGACGACGAGGGCTCCGGCTGGGAGTCGGACATCATCGCGGGGATGGAGTGGGCCGTCGGCGAAGACGCCGACGTCGTGAACATGAGCCTCGGCGGCGGACCGACCGACGGAACCGACCCTCTTAGCGAGGCCCTCAACGAGCTGAGCGACTCCAGCGACACGCTCTTCGTCGTCTCCGCGGGCAACGACGGGCCCGGCGGCTCCACCGTCGGCACGCCCGGTACGGCCGACCGCGCACTGACCGTGGGCGCGGTCGACCGGGACGAGTCACTCGCCGACTTCTCCAGCCGTGGTCCGCGGCTGGGCGACCTCGCCATCAAGCCGGACATCACCGCACCTGGCGTCGACATCGCGGCCGCCCGCGCCTCCGGGACCTCCATGGGCACACCGGTGGACGCGCTCTACACCCGTGCCAGCGGCACCTCGATGGCCGCGCCGCACGTGGCCGGGGCGGCCGCGCTGCTCGCCACGCAGCACCCGACCTGGACCGGCGACCAGCTCAAGGACGGCCTGGTCAGCACCGCCCGACCCGGCGACCTCACCGAGGTCGAGCAGGGTGGCGGCCGGGTCGACGTGGCAAGGGCGGTGACCCAGGGCGTCTACGGCACCGGCACGGTCAACCTGGGCAGCCTCACCCCGGGCAGCGCGGCGGTGACCCAGCAGATCACCTGGACCAACACCACCGACGAGGACGTCGAGCTGGACCTCGAGCTCGATGTCACGAAGCTGAGCGGCGACGCTCCTGCCCCCGGCGCACTGACGCTGGGCGCCGACTCCGTCACCGTTCCCGCCGGCTCCAGCGCCACCGTCCCGCTGACCGTGGACCCCGCGCACCTCGGCCACGGCCGGTACGCCGGACAGCTGGTCGCGACCGGCGGCGACGTCACCGTGCACACCACCGTGGGCGTGCTGATGGCCCCGCCGACGCACGAGGTCACGTTCAGCGCGGTCGACTTCAACGGGCAGTCGATCACGGCGACGCCGGTGATCCTGGTGGGCGAGGACCCGCAGTTCGACACGCTGGTGCACGTCTGGAAGGACACGACCGAGACCGTCGAGCTGGGCGAGGGCGACTACTTCATGAGCGCCATGGTCACCCCCGACGTGTACGACGAGGACTCGGGCGTTGCGTTCGTCGACCCGGACTTCGAGGTGACCGAGGACCGCGAGGTCGTGCTGGACGCCCGGAAGGCCCACCGGATCGAGATCGACACCCCGAAGCCAACGACACCCCGGGGCAACCTCGGCTACACGACGTACCGCGAAGCACGTGGGCGAACCTTCTACCACTCCGTCATGAAGTTCGACGGCACCACTTCGATCTGGGTCACGCCGACCGAGAAGGCCAAGGGCGGGTACTTCGAGTTCACGTCGCGGTGGCAGCTGGGCGAGCCGCTGCTCACTGCGCGCACGACCGGCTTCGGCCCGCCCCTCCGGCTGTTGCCGAAGTACGAGCGCACCTCTCCCCCCATCGACGGGACCCGACGGCTCCAGGTCGTCGAAGCCTGCGCGGGCAAGGCAGCGGACTACGCGGGTCTCGACGTCGCCGGGAAGATCGCGATGGTCCACCCGGCACAGAAGGGTGGCCAGGACGTCAACGCGGCCGTCGCCGCGGGCGCGGCGATGCTGCTGATCGCGCCCAAGGAGGGCACCCAGTGGTGGACGAAGTACACCGGCCGCGGGGCCCGTCTCCCGATCCCGGTCATCGTCGTGTCCCCCCGGGAACGGGACCAGCTCACCGAACGGATGGCCGGGCCACGGCCGGTGACACTCACTCTCGAGGGAACCCCCGACAGCCGGTACACCTACGACGTGGTGCAGGTGGCCAAGGAGCGGGTGCCGAATCGACCGGTGCACACCGTGTCCCCCGGCAACAGCACGACCATCACCGCGAACTACCACGAGATGGGCGGTGAGCCCTGGGCCAAGGAGCAGCGCTACGCGTGGCGGCCGTGGCAGCAGAGCACGGTCGTCGAGAACCAGCAGGAGCTGCATACCCCCCAGCGGCGCACCGAGACGATCTCCAGCGGCAGCCCCGACACCCTCTGGCGCCAGCACGTCCTGCACCTCTTCAGCTGGGACACGCTGAACCCGATCAAGGCAGGGGCGGTGCACCCGCTGCGCACCTACCAGCCGCGGGAGCGGGTGTCGTACGACTGGTTCGGCTCGGTGGTGCGGCCTGCTGTTCCCGCCGGAATGGTGCCGAGGCGGACCGGAGACGGACTGCTCCTCCAGGTCGCCGAGCTCGCCGGCAACGGCGGCACGACTTACGACCGGTCGGGCCCCGCCGAGACCACCATGGAGCTCTACGAGAACGGCCGGTTGCTGGCCTCCGGCGACCAGGCATGGGGCACCTACACGGCCACCTCGGCCCGGGCCGACTACCGCCTCGAGCTCGGCGTCGCCCGGACGAAGGACCCGCAGTGGGACTACTCCACGACGACCGACACGACCTGGGGGTTCGAGTCCGCCCGCCCCGGGTCCGGCCCGGCGAACCTGCCGCTGCTCCAGGTCGACTACGACATTCCGGTCGACCTGGACAACGAGGTCCGGGGCGGGCGGTACGAACGTCTCGAGTTCTCCGTCGGCTACGCGGGGAGACCCGAGGCACAGGTTCGAGTGGCCGACGTGGACGCCTGGATCTCGTACGACGACGGCGACTCGTGGCAGCGGCTGGACCTGCGCGGCGGGCACGGCAACTCTCGGAGCGCGACCGTGCGGCACCCACGGGACGCTGAGTACGCCTCGCTGCGCGTCCGGGCCGAGGATCGGGACGGCAACACCATCGACCAGAGGGTGGTGCGCGCCTACGGCATCGCGCCCGGCTGATCGAGCCAGCCGCGCCGGGCCACCTGCCAGGCCAGCTGCATGCGGGTCTGGGCACCGGTCACGGCCATCAGCTCGCTGATCCGGCGCTGGACGGTGCGGATGCTCACCCCTAGCCGGCTGGCAACAGCCTTGTCGCTGACGCCGGCCACGAGCAGGGACAGCAGCTCGCGCTCCTCGTCCGACGTGGGGTCGGCGGGCGACACGATGTCGATGCCCGCCGCGCCCGGGTCCGGGTCGAGTGAGACGCGCAGCGGAGAGGATGCCGCCCAGTAGCTGTCGAACAGGGCGAGCAGGGCGGTGAGCAGGCTGCTGTCGCGGACCAGTGCCGCGGTCGGCTCCGAGATGCCGTCCCCGCCGGGCACCAGCGGGCAGAGCGCGATGGACCGGTCCGAGATCGCCATCCGGACCGGCAGGGTCGGCGTGGCCCGGGCGACCTCTCCCGCTCGGATGCCGAGCACCAGGTTGTCGAGCATGCCCGGCTCCTCGAGCAGCTCCTGTTCGTAAATCACGCGGTAGCTGACGCCCCGGGCCAGCATCGCGAACTCCTCGTCGTTGTCGCTCGAGGCCATCGCCACATGGCCGGCCCGGCAGAACCAGAGGATCTCCGAGCGGGTGCCGAGCTGCAGGTTGCGAAGCTGCTGCCGGATGGCGCTGGCGCCGGTGATCACCTCCACCAGCTGGTTGGCGTCGCGGCGCCGGGTGGCGGCGCGGTGCTCGTCGGTCAGCTCGGCGACCGCGCCGCGGGCCCGGTCCAGCGCCTCCAGGCCGCCCAGGAGCAGCGGGGCGAAGCCGACGTCCGGTGGCGTCGGTGCGTACCTCACCGGATCGCCGTCGATCGCGATGACCAGTCCCAGCTCCTGCAGGCCGGCCAGCACCTCCTTCACCGCGACCTCGCCGACGCAGAGCACGTCGGCGAGGTGGGCGGCCGAGGCATCGCCCGACCGCACCAGAGTCCGGTACGCGCGTTCCTGCTCCGGCCCGAGTCCAGCAGCCTCCAACGCCATCGCTACATCTTGCACCGAGGCTGCGGTGCGGGCGCCACCGCTAATCGGGGTCGCGGCCGAGGAGCGATGTCACGGGGGTGGTCGGATCGAGCATCTCCTGCGGGAACACCACCGTGATCGCCTGCGTGGGGCAGGCCTGCTCGCACAGTCCGCAGTACCAGCACTCGTCCGGATAGGCGACCACCGGCAGCTCCTTCGAGCGCGGCTTCTGATGGATCACGTCCCCCGGGCAGACGTAGTCGCAGATCATGCACGTGATGCAGGTCTCGGGGTTGATCACGATCGGGTTGTGGCCCGTGCCGCCGGTCATGCGTCTCCTCCCGCCGATACCGGCTCCGGCGTCGGCCGTTCGACCAGGTAGTCGACGTCCACCCCGGTGGACGGGTCGCGGCTGAGCACGATCGCCTTGCGCCACACGGTGTCGTCGGTCGCCGGAAAGTCCAGGCGTCGGTGCGCCGCCCCGCTGCGGCTCTCGGTGCGATGCGCCGCTGCCATGGTCATCAGCTCGGCGGCCAATCGGATGTTCTTCGCCTCCAGCGTGCGCATCAGCTCGTGGAACGACGTGGCCTGGAGGACTGCCTCCTGCTGCTGCAGCTCGAGGAGCACCTCGTGCGCCCGGCGCAGGCCACGCTCGGTACGCCGCATGCCGACGTAGTCCGTGACCAGGTCGCGCACGGTGCCCTCGAGGTCGCGCCAGCTGCCACCAGCCTCCACCTCCAGCGGCTCCGCCATCCGCTCGAGGGAGTCGGCGAGCGAGCCATCGTCCGGCTCCGGATCGCTCGGCGTGGCGCGGACCCGGTCAACCGCGCCGCGCCCGGCGATCGCCCCCATCGCGGCGGCTGCCGAGATGCCTCCGCTGACCATCGAGCAGTCACCCGCGCCGAACAGGCCAGGAAGGTTGGACTCCGCCGAGGTGTCGACGACCAGGCCCGACCCGCGGAAGTAGGAGCCACCCCGCCGGATGGACATCTCCGAGATGCCGATCGGCAGCAGCTCGTGACGGATGTCCAGACCGCGTTGACGGAAGTACGACGGGAGCGTGTACCGGTCGACTCCGAGGGTCCGGACGAAGTCGTCCTTGGTGTCCTCCGGCAGGTGCCGGATGTCGACGTAGATCGGCTCGTTGCCGGCGAGCACCTCCTCGATCACGGCATTCACCAGGATCGTGCGTCGCGCCTTCTCGCCCTTCGGGTCGTACTTGAACATGAATCGCTCGCCGTGCCGGTTCAGGAAGTGCGCTCCCTGCCCGGCGTAGGAGTTCGTGCCCTGGGTGGAGAAGCCGAGGGGGGTCAGCGTGGCCTCGACGAGCTCCATGTTTACCAGCCGGGCCCCCCGCCGATACGCCATCGCGTGCCCGTCCCCGGTGTTGTACGGGTAGTGCCAGCTGTCGAACGGCAACCCCGAGACGTTCCGCGAGATCCGGTTGATGTCGCCGGTGGACACCACGACCGCCTTGGCCTGGATGACGTACCGCTCGCCGGTCCGGCAGTTGAAGCCGACCGCGCCCGCGACCCGCCGGCCTGAGGCGTCGGTGAGCAGGTCGGTGATCATCGTGCGGGGCAGGAACCTGGCTCCGTGACCGACGGTGTACCGGCCGAGCCGGTACTTGAAGAGGCTGCCGTCGAAGTTCAGGTGATACTCCCCCGGCAGCCCGAAGGCCCGGGTCCGGAAGTACTCACCCGTGGTGGGGTCGGTGAAGTCGATCCCGATCTCGGTGAGCCGTTCGAAGACTCGCGGGAGCTCGTGCACCGCCCGCTCGGCGACATCGAGATCCGTGAGCCCGTCGGTGAGCATCGGCACGAACCTCATCAGGTGCTGGGGGGTGTCCCACTCAGGTCCGTCGTCGAGTGGGGTCATGAACTGGTCCACCCCACCGGCGACGCTGCCGGCGCGCTCGAGGAACCTGGCCTTGTCGGCGACCAGTACGTCGGCCCCGGCGTCCCGCGCCTGGATGGCCGCCAGGCAGCCGGCGACGCCTCCGCCGATGACCAGAACCTCGGTCCGGAGCCGGGTCGGCTCAGCAGACGGCCAGGTGAGCATGTGCCAACTCCTTGCCAAACGTTTGGCATCGGACGGTAGACGCCAGGGAAGCGGGTGTCAAGGAACGCCCTCTGGCGCTGGGTCAGGCGGGTGGCGGCGCCGTCGACTCCCGCACCTGCAGGGTCGTCGGCAGCAGCACGCTGGTGGGCCCGGCGTCGGGATCGCGCAGCATGGACATCAGCAGCCGGGCGGTCTCGCGGCCGATGTCGTACTTCGGAACGTGGATGCTGGTCAGCGGGGGGTTGAACTCGTCGCACCACCGCGAGCCGTTGTATCCCACAACGGACACGTCGCCTGGCACCGACCGGCCGTGCGCGCGGAGCGCGCGATAGCAACCGAGCGCGATCATGTCGCCCGCGGCGATCACCCCGGTGAAGTCCTTCCCGCGGGCGATCAGCTCTTCGGCCGCCACCGCGCCGTCGTCCTTGTTGAACCAGGGCGCGAAGACGATCAGGTCGTCGTCGACCTCGAGGCCGACCGACTGCATCCAAGCCAGGAAGTACTGGTAGCGGTTGAAGCCCGTGGAGGCCGACAGCGCCGCCCCGACGAACGCGATCCGCTGGTGACCGAGCTCCACGAGATGCCGCACCGCGAGGCCGATGCCGTGCTGGTCGTCGCCGGACACCATCGCCAGCCGCCGGTCGTCGACCGTGCGGTTGACCAGGACGACGGGCACCTCGGACTCGAGGAGCCGGTCCAGCAGCGGGTAGTCCCGCAGGGCGGTGGCCAGGACCAGGCCGTCGACGCGGCGCTCGCGGAACACCTCGAGCAGGTGGGCCTCGCGTTCGAGGTCCTGGTCGGTGCTACCCAGGATCATCGCGTAGCCGTGCTCACGCAGACCGTCCTCGAGGCCACGAGCGATGGGCGGGAAAAGCGGGTTGCCCAGGTCGGGCACCAGCATGCCGATGGTCATCGAGCGCTGGTCCTTGAGCCCCCGCGCGAACGGGTTCGCCCGGTAGCCCAGGGCGTCGGCCGTTGCGAGCACCCGCGCGGCGGTTTCGGGCTTCACCCGCCGGCGGGTCTCCGGTCGAAGCGCGCGAGACACCGTCGAGATGTCGACCTCGGCCGCCTGGGCCACCTCCCGCAACGTCGGACGGTGGCGCCGGGGGGACGAGTCCTCCGTGGGGGCGCTGTGCTGCTCCGTCACGGCTCCTCCTCGGGGCTGGCCGAGCCAAACGTATGGATTGTCCGGCCCGCGTTCTGCTCCTGTCAAACTGTCCGGTCATCCGTCACCCGCCGAGAGTAGCGGCCGGCGGCTTGACCATGCAAACGATTGGCGTTACGTTGCCCCGACTCCCCTACACCGCTGGAAGGGCTCCCGTCGTGAGTGCACCGCTCGTCGCGATCCTGGGTACGCGTTACCCGGACTTCGCCATCGAGGAGGAGGCGCTCGCGCCCCTCGGCGCCACGATCGTGAGCGATCCCGGCGGGTCCCCCGAGGCGATCGTGGCCGCGGCCGGCGCGGCCGACATCGTCCTCGCCGGCTCGGCACCCCGGTTCACCGCCGACGTGCTGGCCGCGCTCCGCTGCCGCGGCATCGTGCGGTACGGCGTCGGCACCGACTCGGTGGACCTCGACGCGGCCCGGCAGCACGGCATCGCGGTGGGCCGCGTGGCCGACTACGGCACCGAGGCGGTGGCGTTCCACGCCGTGTCGATGGCCTGCGCGCTGGTCCGGCGCCTGCCCGCCGCGGACCGCGCCATCCGCGCAGGGGGCTGGGGCTTCGCGGACCTGCGGCCGCTGCACCTGCCGAGCACATTGACCGCCGGCGTGGTCGGGTTCGGACGGATCGGACGCCAGGCAGCGGCGTACTTCCGCGGCCTGGGCTTCACGGTCGTCGCGCACGACGAGTACGTCGAGGTGCCCGCCGACTCCGGGGTCCGGGGCGTCGACCTCGGCACCCTGCTGGAGACCGCCGACGTGGTCAGCCTGCACGCGCCGGGCGACCCCCGGTCCGGACCGCTGCTCGATGCCGCCGCCCTCGCCCGGATGCGCCCCGGCAGCGTGCTGGTCAACACCGCGCGTGGTTCGCTGGTCGACGTCCTGGCCCTTGTCGAGGCGCTCGCCGTCGGTCGGCCGGCGCAGGCGGCCCTGGACGTCTACCCCACCGAGCCGTTCGACGCCCAGGTGTTCTCCGGCGTCGAGGACCGGGTGCTGCTCAGCCCGCACATGGCTTGGTACACCGACGAGTCCGAGGAGGACCTGCGCCGCAAGGCGGCGGCTGAGGCGGCCCGACTCCTCGCCGGCGAGCCGCTGCTCGACCCCGTCGTCCCGCCACCGACCCCCGAGGCCCATGGGAGACCCGCATGACCCACGACCTGTCCCGGATGACCAGCCCGGAGGCTCGCGACGCCCTGGCCCGCACCAGCACCGTCGTACTGCCGATCGGCAGTATCGAGCAGCACGGCCCGCACCTGCCCAACGGCACCGACACGATGGCCGCAGAGCTGGTCGCCAAGGAGGTGGCCGCCCGCCTCGACGCTGTCTACGCCCCGTTCTGTCCGTACGGCGTCACGCCGATCCACGCCGGTCACCCCGGCTCGGTGACCCTGCGCCGCGAGACGTTCGAGGCGCTGCTCGAGGACGTGTGCTCCGAGCTGATCGCGGCCGGCGCCACGACCGTGGTGCTGGTCAACTGGCACGAGGGCAACATCGCCTCGATGAACGCGGTGGCCACCGACCTGCAGGATCGGCACGACGTCACGTTCGTGGCCGCGCAGGCCTGCTACACCGCCCAGCGTCTCTACCGCGATGACGGCGGCGAGCTGACCCACGGCGGAGGGATCGAGACTCTCGCGGTGCTCGCCTACGACGAGAGCCTGGTCAAGGCCGAGCGCGCCGGTGAGCCGACCCGGCCCGCGGGCGCGGAGGACATGGACCGGATGCGGCGCTCGCCGGAGGTCTACGGGTTCATCACCGACGTCACCGAGCTCGCCGACGACGGCTGGTACGGCAACCCCGGCTGGGCCACGGTCGACCGGGCCAAGGACTTCACCGACGTGGTGGCCGGGGGCGTGGTGGCCGGCATCGAGGCGGTGACGAGCGCGCGTCGCGCCCGCTCGGCCAACCCATCGCAGGGTTCAACGAAGGAGAGCGAATGACTGACAAGGTCCGACTCGCGCCCGTGGGGCTCGGCCGCTGGGCGAGGGTCCTGGCGCGGGGTGCCCAGCGCGGAGACGCCGTCGAGCTCTACAGCTGCTTCAGCCGCGACCCCGAGAAGCGGGCCGCGTTCCAGAAGGAGTTCGGCATCGCCCGCGCGGCCGCGACGTACGAGGAGCTGCTCGCGGACCCCGAGGTCGAAGGCGTCATCATCACCACGCCGAACGACACGCACAAGGACGTGATCACCCAGGCCCTCGAAGCGGGGAAGGCCGTCTACACCGACAAGCCGATCGCGCACACGCTCGAGGACGCCAACCTGATCGCCGCCGCCGTGCGACGCACCGGCGGGGTGTTCGCGGTCGGGCACAGCTCGCGCCGGCTGTCCGGACACCGTGAGATGAAGCGCTGGATCGAGGACGGCCGACTGGGCGAGGTGTCGCTGGCCGAGGCCAACTTCTCCAACGAGCGCGGTCTCGAGCTGACCCCGCAGACCTGGCGGTGGTACGCCGACAAGAGCCCCGGTGGGGCGTTCATCCAGCTCGGCGTCCACCACGCCGACACCCTCCAGTTCCTCCTCGGCCCGGTGAAGAGCGTCTCCGCGCACGCGCGCAAGCTCTACACGAAGTCCGAGGTCCCGGACGCGATCATGGCCGTTCTCGAGTTCGAGAGTGGCCCGCTCGGCTACATCGGCACCGGCTGGGCCTCGCCGGGCGTCTACACGATGAACCTGCTCGGCACCAAGGCCAACCTGATGTACGACCTCGACTTCACGCACTGGGACGAGTCGCATCTCGCCGACGACTGGTCGACCCTGAGGTCGCAGTTCTACGGCGAGTCCGAGCGCCAGGTCGTCGAGCAGCCGCGTACCGACATGTTCCGCGAGCAGCTCGAGGAGTTCGGTCGCGCCGCGCGGGGTGAGGCCACGGTCGAAGTCGGCGCCACCGAGGCGGTCCGCGCTCTCGCGGTGGTCCGGGCGGTGATCGAGTCCTCGGCCCGCGGTGGCGCGGCGGTGACGCTGGACGAGGTCATCGAGGGCGCCCAGGCGGTCCCCACCGCCTGAGAGACTCAGGTCGTGCCCGTCGTCCGCAGCACCGACCTCGACTTCGCCCGGCTGCCCGGTCGGCTCTCGGCCGACCCCGTGCCCGCCGGGCGGGGCGCCGACTATTCGGTCCGAGTGGTCCGCGTCCCGCCCGGTCCTCGCACGCCACACCTCCACCCGCACTCCGACGAGGTCACCTACGTCGTCTCGGGCAGTGGTAACGCCTGGGAGGGCGATACCTGTACGCCGGTCAGCTCCGGCGACCTGCTCCTGGTCCCCCAGGGCGCGCCGCACGCGACCGTCGCGCAGGGCGACGAGGAGCTCGTGCTGCTCTGCTTCTTCCCACGAGCAGACCTCGCGGGCAACCTGGTCGAGCTGGACGGCCCCCTCCGCAGCTGATGGCCGTCAGGCGGCCGGCCCCGCCATCGTGGTGACCAGCCGCCCGAGCCGGTCGATCTCGACCTCGAGCACATCGCCCTCGCGGAGGAACCGGGGCGGGGTCATCGCCATGCCCACACCCGGCGGCGTACCGGTCAGGATGACATCCCCCGGCGAGAGGGTCATGGTCTGGCTGATCACGCTGATCAGCTCGGCGACCCCGAACACCATCTCCGAGGTGGAGGAGTCCTGCACCACCTCGCCGTTGAGCGTGCACCGGATGCCCAGCTGCTGCGGGTCCGGCACCTCGTCGGCGGTGACGAGCACCGGCCCCATCGGCAGGAAGCCGTCGATCGCCTTCCCGCGGGTCCACTGCCCGCCCGAGCGCTGCAGGTCTCGGGCGGTCAGGTCGTTGGCACACAGGTAGCCGGCGACGTGCGCGAGCGCGTGCTCCGCGGACACGCGGGTGGCCTCCCGCCCGATCACCACACCGAGCTCGGCCTCCCAGTCCGCCTCCGCGGTGGCGGCCGGGATCGCGACCCGGGTGCCGTGGCCGACCACCGAGTTCGCGAACTTCGCGAACAGCACCGGCTCGGTCGGGATCGGCTTCCCGGTCTCGGCGGCGTGGTCCCGGTAGTTCAGACCGACGCAGACGATCTTGCCGGGCGCCGGGACAGGCGCGAGGAGGGAGAGGGAGCCGGCCGGGACCGACTCACTCTCCTCCACCGCTGCGCCGCGCAGGAACTCCACGAGGTCCCCGCCCATGCGGACGACCTCGTCCCCGTCCAGGCGCCCGAACCCACCGTCGTACGAAACCAGCTTCACGCGCGGATCAGATGTCGCCGGGCTCGACCGGGAGACCCAGCTCCTCCTGGACCTCGGTGAGGCACGAGAAGTCGACGTGCTCACGCCAGTCGAAGTCCTCGGGGACGTTCTCGTTCTCGATCATGTCCTCGTTCCACGCCTCGAACGACTCCTCGCTGGCGCCGCCGGTGAGGGCGATCTGGTTGCCCATCTCCGCCTCCCACTCGGCGATCTCGTCCTCGGTCGGCTCGAGCCCGCGGTCCCGGGTCAGCTCGACGAGCTCGTCCTGGTTGTCGGTGTGCGTCTCGCCCTCGGCGGCGTACTGGAAGCCCTGCACCCGGCCCTTGATGTAGTTGCAGACGGCGTCGCGGTTCTCCTCGAGGAAGTCGCTGCGCACCACCCAGACCTCCTGCGGCGCCTCGCGCGCCTCCTGGTGGAACATCGTGCCCCCGGCCTTCTCCAGCTGGGCCAGGTGGCGCGGCTGGAGGTTCGCCACGTCGATCTGGCCCGCAAGCAGCGCCTGCAGCCGCTCGTCGGAGCCGCCCTGGACCGGGACCCACTCCATGGAGTCGGGGTCGACGCCCATCTCCTCGAGGATCGTCTCCGTCACGGTGATGTTGCGATCGCCCACCGGGCCGCCGCTGACCCGCAGCCCCTCGAGGTTGTCCGGGTCAACACCTTCGCGCGAGCCCAACCACCAGTTCTCCTTGCTCTTCGCCACACCGACGATGGTCAGCGGCACGCTGCCCTCGGCGACCGCAGCCCAGATCACGTCGCTCTCGCCCTGGGCGACCCACACGTCACCGCCGATGAGACCGGCGAGGTACTCCGGGGAGGCGGTGACCTCGGCCGGCTCGGTGAAACCCAGCTCAGGCCAGAACTTCTCGTCGGCGACCATCCAGGTCATCTGGTTCATGTAGTCGTCGCCGTCGTAGGACATCCGGACCTGGACGACCTCGCCGTCCTCGGTCCCCTTCTCGTCACCGCCGCACGCCGTGAGACCGACGCTGACCGCGCTCAGCCCCGCGACTACCGCTATCGCTTTCCTCACTGCTACCTCCATGCTGGGTTGGTCGAGGCAGACACACCGGTGGTGCCTCGTCGTTCCGGAGCCCCGAGTCCGGGTCTGGTCGCGGAGTCGCGGGCCGTGGCCAAGCTCGTCAGTCGAGCTGGCGCCGGCCCTCCATCACCTTCCTCTCGAGCCAGGTAGTCGCGCTCACCATGGCGACGCAGAAGAGGACGAACACGAGCAACATCGCGTAGATCGTGGCGCTGTCGAACGTCTTCTGGGCCAGCGTGAGGATGTAGCCGATCCCGTCGACGCCGGTGAAGATCTCGCCGATGAACAAGCCGAGCAGGCCCCGGGACACGCCCATCCGGACCCCGATCGCGATGAACGGCACCGTCGCGGGCATCACCACCTTCGCGAACAGCTGGAAGCGGCTGCCCCCGAACGAGCGGCCCGCGACCAGCAGGCTGTTGTCGACGGTCTTGACCCCCTCCATGACCACCACGAGAGTGGCCGGCACCGCGGAGAGCACGATGATCCAGATCCGGGCGGCGTCGTTGATCCCGACCCATACGAGGAGCAGCGGCATCAGCACGATGCGGGGCAACGTGTAGAGCGCCCAGACGTACGTGCTCAGCGCCTTGTCGAGGACCGGGATGCCGCCGATCAGCAGGCCCAGAGGAATGGCGACCACCATCGAGATCGCCAACCCGATCAGGTAGATCGAGAGACTGATCCACAGGTTGTTCCAGAGGATGCCCTCCTCGTTCAGCTCGACCAGCGCCTGCCAGACGTCGGTCACTGACGGGAGGTAGAGCGTGGGCACGCTGCCGTAGGTCGCGACCAGCTGCCAGATGACGAAGAACGCCGTCAGGTTCAGCGCCGAGATGACGATCCGCTGGCGCCGGGTGAACACCCGGCGGCGGCCGCGGCGATGGGGCATCCGCTGCCGACGGAAGGCGCCGGGCACCAACGGGCGCCGGCCTTCGGTCCCTGGCTGGAGGGTGGTGGTCATCAGATCACCACCTCCTCGCGCCAGCGGCTGGCCCAGACCTCGAGCCACCGGGACCCGGAGACCAGCAGCAGCGCGATCGCGATCAGCAGCAGGATGAACGCGAACATCCGGGCGGTGTCGTAGGCCCGTGCGGACTGGATCACCTCACCGCCGATCCCGTTGGCGCCGATCAGCAGCTCCACCGACAGCAGCCCGACGAAGCCGCGGGAGATCGCGTTGCGCACGCCGCTGGCGATGAACGGCATCGAGCAGGGCGCGATCACCTTGAAGAACACCGCGGTCCGGCCACCGCCGAAGGACCGGGCCGCCCGGACCAGTCCCCTGTCGACCGACTGGACGCCGTCCTTGCAGCTCAGACACAGCGGCACCGATGCCGACAGGAAGACCATCCAGATGCTGGTGGTGGTGCTGAAACCGGTGATCAGGATCAGCAGCGGCGCGAACGCGACGTTCGGCAGCGCGAAGAACCCCCACAGGTACGGCGAGGTGATCAGGTCGGCGGTCGGGGACAGGCCGATCAGCAGTCCCACCGGGATCGCGAGGAGCGAGAACAACATGCCGATCGCGAGCGGTCCGGCGCTCGCCTTCATCGCAGCCCAGACCTGGCCGTCCTCTACCGCGACCTTGAACGCGTCCCAGACGGCGCTCGGGCTGGGCAGGATCAGCGGGCTCGGGTCGGTCAGCGTGACGGCCGCCTGCCAGAGGCCCAGGAAGACCGCCAGGCTGATCAGCCCGGGCAGCCGGGACCGGACCCGCTTTCCCCACGACCCTGTGCTGCGGGGCGGTCCGATGTGCTCGGGCGAGACGGCGTCGACCGGCGTGGCGGTGGGGACACTCATCGTGGCGGCTCGACCTCGGTCGACTCGGTGGTGCGAGGCTCCCCCACGGGCGGGACGTCAATGAGCGGGGCCACTGCCTTGGCCGGATCGTCGGAGAGCAGGCCCCAGATCCGGTCGCGCAGCTCCTGGAACTCCGGGAGGTTGCGGCTGGCCCGGCTGCGCGGCCGTGGGATGTCGACGGCGAGGATCTCCCGGATCCGGCCCGGCCGGTTGGTCACGACCGCGATCCGGTCGGCGAGCGTTATCGCCTCGTCGACGCTGTGGGTGATGAAGACGATCGCCTGGCCGGTCTCCGAGACGATGCGCGCGAGCTCGTCCTGCATCACCTCACGGGTCATCGCGTCGACCGCGGCGAACGGCTCGTCCATGAGCAGCAGCCGCGGCTCGGTCACCAGCGCCCGGGCGAGGCCGACGCGCTGCCGCATGCCGCCGGAGAGCTCGCGTGGGTAGGCCCGCTCGAAGCCCTCCAGCCCGACCATCTTGATGTAGTGCTGGACCTTGTCCTTCGTCTCGGAGTCGATCCGCCGCTGCATCTCGAGCCCGAACCGCACGTTCTGCTCGGTGGTGCGCCACGGCAGCAGCGCGTAGTCCTGGAAGACCACCGCCCGGTCGGTCTCGGGGCCGGTGACGGGCTTGCCGTTCACCCGGATCTCGCCGGCCGAGGGGAAGGTCAGCCCGGCGACCACGTTGAGGAACGTGCTCTTGCCGCAGCCGCTGGGTCCCACGATCGCCAGGAACTCGCCGTGCTCGATCTCGATGCTGAAGTCCTTGAGCGCGATGAGCGTGTCCTTCTCCCGCACCCGGTCGTAGGTCACGGTCACGTCGTGGGCCTCGACCGCCGGCGATCGGCGAGAGGTGGGGGTCGGTTCCGCGGCGTTCTCCATATATGAGTTCCTCAACGGCATTTCTGTTGATTGTATCCGCAAACGTTTGCGATAGAAGCGTGCCCGAGGCGGTCTGTCAAGAGCGGAGCGGGGTCCGGGCGCCCGAAGAGAACGATTGCAGTCGGCGGCCGCGCCCTGGTGGTGCTCATCCGTCCTCCTCGCGATCCGGTCCGGTCAGGCGCTGCGATACAGCTTGGTGAGCGTGAACTCCCGGTGTCCGAGCAGTTCTGCCGCGGTCAGGCGCCCGTTGATCGTCCGCTCCACGATGTCGATCAGGTGCTCCCCCTGCTCCTCCACCGAGCGGCCCTCGGTGAGCATCCCCGAGCAGTCGACGTCGATGTGGTCGCCCATCGACGCCACCGTCTTCGGGTTCGCGGAGATCTTGACGACCGGCTGGATCGGGTTGCCGATCGGGTTGCCCTGGCCGGTGGGGAACAGGTTCACCACGCCGCCGCCCGCTGCCATCAGGGTCACGCACTCGGCGGCGGCCGACGAGGTGTCCATGAAGTGCAGGCCGGCGACGGTCGGCGCCTCGGCCGGCGCCAGGGCTCCCACGATCGGCTGGGTGCCGGTCTTCACGATGTTGCCGAGCGCCTTCTCCTCGATCGTCGAGAGGCCGCCGGCGATGTTGCCCTGCGTCGGTTGCGATCCCAGCAGGTTGGCGCCGGTCTGCTCGATCATGTCGATGTAGTCGTCGTAGAAGCCCTGGAACCGGGCGCGCACCTCGTCGTTGACGCAGCGCTCGGCCAGCAGGTGCTCGCCTCCGGTCAGCTCGCTGGTCTCGCCGAAGATCATGGTGCCGCCCTGGTCGACCCAGAAGTCGCTGAGGTACGCCGTGATCCGGCACGAGCCGAGGCCGGTGGTCGTGTCGGACTCGCCGTCCTTCGTGGTGAGCAGGATCTCCGACCGCTCCACCGGCTCGCGGGTGTGCTCGCTGGCGTCCTGGAGGAACTGCATGGCGACCCGCGACGCACGCTCGACGATCGTGAGGTCGCCGAACCCCTCGAGCCACATCCCCTCGACCGGCTTTCCGGTCTTGGCGATGCCCTCGACGACGCGGCCGGTCCAGTTCGGCTCGACGCCGATCACGAGGACCGCGGCGACGTTGGGGTTCGAGCCGATGCCGATCAGGGTGCGGAACGTCAGGTCCAGGTCGTCGCCGAACTGGAGGCGGCCGAACGCGTGCGGCAGGGCGAGGGTGCCCGGGATCAGCGAGGCCACCCCCTCGGCCGCGGCGTTCGACAGGTCGTCGACCGGCAGGATCGCCACGTAGTTGCGGGTGCCGACCGCCCCGTTGGGCCGGCGGTATCCGGTCAGGCCACGCTGTTCTGCCACCGTGCGCTCCTCAGGTTGTGGGTGTGGGCGTAGTCGCCCCGGGTGATGTCGGCACTGGCGATCGCGGTCCGCACGCCGTACTCGATGACGTCGTCGCCCGACGGCACGTCGCGGAGCGCGACCTTGTGGCCCAGCGGGATCTCGGCGGTGACCTCGACGGTCTCGGAGGCGGTGCCGTCCAGGTAGCCGACCACGGCTTCTCCTCGGGAGACGTCCCGCACCGCCACCGCGACGTAGTCGCCGTCCTTGTGCGCCAAGAAGCTCGGGTTCGCCATGTCGGCCTTTCTGGTAAGTGGTCTGACCTCTGATGCTGAGCCTAGATTCGGGAAAGTGGCCTTGTCAACGGCCCCGGTCCGGCGGTGGCTAGCCGACGAACAGCGGCAGCGACCGCCCCACCAGCGAGCGGCGCGCGTCCGGCAACCGCGCCGCCAGGTCGCGAAGAGTGCAGGCGGCGGGGTGCTCCGGCGCCGACAGGACGAGGGGTACGCCGGCATCGCCCGCGGCGCAGACCTCGGCGGCCATCGGCACCGATGCCAGGAACGGGACCCCGAGATCGCCGGCGAGGCGTTCGCCTCCCCCGGCGCCGAACACGTCGCCCGCCATGGTCTCGACCACCCCGAGGACGGGCGTGCGGGCGTCACGTGCCATCCGGCCAACCCGAGCGGCCACGGTGCGCGCCGCAGCCTGTGGCGTCGTCACGACCACCATCGCCGCATCGGGGAGCAGCCCGAGCACCGACAACGTCGCGTCGCCGGTGCCCGGCGGCAGGTCGACCAGGAGCACGTCGAGCTCGCCCCAGTAGACGTCGTCGAGGAACTGCTCGAGGGCCTTCTGCAGCATCGGCCCGCGCCACACCAGGGGCTCTTCCTCGTCGACGAAGAAGCCGACCGACATCACTCGCACGCCGTGCGCCGGGACGGGGAACATCAGGCCCGGGACCGCCACCGGCGCCTGCCTGACGCCGAACAGGGTCGTCTGGGAATACCCCCACACGTCGGCGTCCACGACGCCCACCCGTGCCCCGTCGAGGGCCAGCGCGGCGGCCAGGTTGGCGGCCACCGTGGACTTGCCCACGCCGCCCTTGCCGGACGCGACCGCGATCAGCCTGGTGGCGCTGCCCAGGGCGCCGGGGCGCCGATGCGTTCGCCGCAGCGCCGTCGCCACCGCCTGCCGTCGATCGGGTCCGGCCACGGAGAGCCGGACCTCCACCTCGCCCGCGACCGCCGCCCGAAGGGCCTGCTCGAGCTCTGCCTGGTACGCCGGGTCGTCGTCCAGGCCCGTGGCCGCGACGCGGACCTTGCGGCCACGAACGGTGACGTCGTCGACCAGGCCCAGCTCGCCGAGCGGACGATCGCTGAGCGGCTCGGCCACCCCGGCCACCGCGCTCCGGACCCGGGAGGTGTTCATGCCCGGAACGCCTTTCGCTTGGGCTTGACCGGCCGCATCATGAACTCCGGCCGGCGCAGCCCCTCCGCGTTGGGACCGGGTCGGGTCATCGCCAGCCACTCACGGTAGGCCTCGCGCGCCAGCCGGGTGTCGACCTGGATGTCGCCGTACTGGTCGTCAGGCTCGGCCGGCGCCACGGTCACCAGCTGGTGCCAGCAGTGTGCACCCGACCAGGGGTCCGGCTGGACCGGGAACGTGAGGTTCTGGTGGACGCCCGGGTCCTCCCAGTAGATCCGCGAGCTGTCCGGGTCGGCGCTCTCGAAGGGTTTCGGGTGCTCGGCGTAGCGCATCCGCCACACCCCCTCGTCGCTGCGCTCGAGGTCGACCTTCCCGCTCGCCCAGCGGCTGGCATGGATGTCGTCGAGGCGCCAGCGGCCCATGTGGTGGCTGAGCGCCACGACGCCCGGCCGGATCCCCTGGTGCGCCCAGGCGCGCGCGACGAAGTGGCCGATCCGGGTCGTCACCCGGACCAGGTCACCGGTCCCGAAGCCGAGCTGCTCGGCATCGTCCTCGTGCACCCACAACGGGTGGGTGTTGCTGATCTCGTTGAGGTACTTCGCGTTGCCCGACCGGGTGTGGATCAGGGTGGGCAGCCGGAACGTCGGGACCAGCACCCGCTGCCCCGCGGCCAGATCGACGTTGCGGCGGGAGACGTGGGACTCGATGTACGTCGGGGCGGCGTGCTCGGGCCATCCGAACGAGGCGACGGGGTCCGACCACAGCTCCAGCCTGCGGCTCGGCGTCAGCCACCCCGCCACCCGGGACCCGTCGTCCAGCTGCACCCCGACGGAGCCGGCCTCGCCGATCAGCGGCGGCGTCGACTCGTCGTTGGTGGGCTTGCGAAGCACGCCGTCCGCGTCCGGCTCCGCCCCCTCGAGCTCGGCGTCGGTGAGCGGCCGTTCGTCGCGGCGGTAGACGTCGCGCGAGATCTCGACGACGCCGTACTTGCGCATGTACTCCATCGGCGAGAGTCCCTGCGCGGCAGCCTTCTCCGGCAGACCGGGGACCCGGTTCTCGAAGACCCACCGGTAGTACTCGTCCACGGTCACCTTCTCGCCGGGCCGGTACGGCGACTCGAAGTAGCGCCGGATCCCCAGGGCACCGTCCGGGTCGATCCGCCACGAGAGATCGATCCAGAACTCGTTCTCCTCCCAGACCTCTCCCGGGTTGCTCTCCCTGGTGTCGCTCACCGGCGTGCCGAGCTTGCCCATCGCGACCCGGCGTACCGGTTGGCGGAAGCCGAGCCAGGCACCGGCGTGGGTCTCGTAGGAGTGAGTGTCGTGCCGCTCGGTGGAGTGCCCCATCGGCAGCACGTAGTCGGCGAACGCCGCGGTCTCGGACCAGGTGGGGGTGAGGGCGACGTGCAGCCCGATCGTGTCGGTGCGGGTGAGGGCGTCGATCCAGGCGAAGCCATCGGGGTTGGTCCACACCGGGTTGTAGACCCGGGTGAAGTAGACGTCGAGCTCGCCGCGTCCGTCCTGCAGGAAGTGCGGCAGGAGGAACGACATCTCGTTGGTCGACAGGGGGTACTCCCCCGGCCACAGCAGCTCGTTCCACCCGTCGTGGCCCTCGGGGACGTCGAAGCCGTGGGCGATGAACTTGTGCCATCCATTGGGGCTGGTCCCACCCGGCGTACCCACGCTGCCGGTGAGCACGTTGAGGAAGAACAGGCAGCGAGCCACCTGCCAGCCACCGAGGTTGCCGGCAGCGGCGGAGCGCCAGATGTGTGCCGAGAGGGCCGACCCCGCCTCGGCGACGATCTCGGCCAGCGCGCGGATCCGCTCGACCGGCACCTGGCTCTCCTCGGCAGCGAACTCGAACGTGTAGCGGGCGTAGTCGTCGGTGAGCGCCGCGAGGAACGAGTCGAAGTCGCGGGGCCGGTCCGGGTGCAGTCGTTCGAGGTAGGTGCGCCAGTTGACCCAGCGCCGCAGGTAGTCGCGGTCGATCCGCCCCGTACGTAGCAGGTGGGACGCCACGGAGAGCAGGATCGCCGCCTCGCTCCCGGGCCACGGCGCCAGCCACAGGTCGGCGTGGCTGGCCGTGTTGGACATCCGTACGTCGAGCACCACCACCTTGGCGTTGCCCTCGTGCTTGGCCTCCATGATCCGCTGCGCGTGGGGGTTGAAGTAGTGGCCCGACTCCAGGTGCGAGGAGAGCAGCAGGATCACCTTGGCGTTCGCGTAGTCCGGCGCCGGGCGGTCGTAGCCGCCCCAGGTCGTGTAGCCCAGTCGGGCACCCGCCGAGCAGATGTTGGTGTGGCTGTTGTGGCCGTCGACACCCCACGCCAGCAGGAAGCGCTCGGCGAACCCGTCTTCGCCGGGCCGACCGACGTGGTAGACCACGCGGTCTCGACGCTCTGCCTCGATCGAGGCGCGGATCCGGGCCGCGACATCGTCGAGCGCCTCGTCCCAGGTGCACCGCTCCCACCCGCCGGCGCCGCGCTCGCCGACCCGCCGGAGCGGGTACAGGATCCGCTCGGGGTCGTTGACCTGGTTGATGGTCGCCGGGCCCTTGGCGCAGTTGCGGCCGCGCGACCCAGGGTGCGCCGGGTTGCCCTCCACCTTGGTGATGGTCAGGTCGTCCTTGGCCACGTGGGCGAGCAGCCCGCACGCGGACTCGCAGTTGAAGCAGGTCGTCGGGATCAGCATGAACTCGCGTGGCACCTTGCGCGGATGGGCTCGCGCGTCGTTCGCGACGTGGTGGTCCCAGTTCTCGGGCGGGGGGAAGTTCCGCAGGCCCTCGTGCGCACGGGCCCCCGGCAGGTCGGGCGCGGCACTGCCCGGGTCGACCCGGTGGTCCTCGGTTGCGGTCATCGTCGCCTCTCGGTGTGTCAGGACAGCGGTACGTCTTGGGCCGCGCGGACGTAGACGGTCTCGTAGGTCAGCAGGGCGGGCTGGACCAGGACCCCGGCGGCGAGCACCGCCCAGACGTGGTCGCCGTTCCACGACAGGACGGCCAGCAGGACCGCCGCCACGGTCGGGGTGACGGCGCCCCACCAGAACGCCGTCCGGTAGCGACCGCGCAGGATCGTCGACGCCGCGACTGCGGCCCGCCGGCTCTCGTGCCGGCCACCGAGGTCGAGGGCGGCGATGCCGAGGTGCAGCACCGCTGCGGTGACGAGGGTGCGCGCGACCAGCGCGGTGGCGTCGCCGCCGGCGTCGGCCAACACCACGGCCACCGCCATCGCACCGGCTCCGGTCATCGCAGCCTGGGCGAGCAGGTGCGGCAGCAGCCAACGGGACTGCCAGAGGTCACGGCCCTCGGCCTGGCCGAACAGGAACGCCGTGTAGCCCGCCGCCAGCGCCGACAGCAGCACGACCGGCAGCGCAAGCCAGCGGTGCGCACCGTCGGCGCCGAGCGCCGCGGCGCCGAACCACGCTGTCGCTGCGGCCCCGAAGCCCAACAGCGCGTAGCCGCCGAGCACCAACCAGGACCGATGGTTGCCTCGCGTGAAGAGCAGGTAGAAGCGCTCGGGCCGCTTGAGGTCCCACACCAGCAACCCGCCAGTGGCGGCGGCCGCGGCCGCCGCGATCACCGGCGCCACCACGTCGCCCACGCCACCCAGGCCGACATCGAGAACGGCCGCGAGCGCGGCTATGAAGAGCGCCCCGGCGCCGACGCCCTTCGTCCACAGGTAGGTGACCACCCGCCAGCCCCACGGGCGCGGATGCGCGGTGTTGAGGGTCGTCGCCGCTGTGGGGTCCGAGCCGGTGAAGTCGGCCGACGTCGTGAGCCGGTGCTGGTCGGGCTCGGCCCACAGGTAGGTGTCCTTGACCGGCGCCTCGAGGGGGTCGAGTACGGCGCGTGCGGCGCCGAGGTAGAACACGTTGGGCCCGGTCCCCTGGTCCGGCGCCCGCACGGTGCTCTCGTTGTTGGCCAGGAGCTGGGAGATGCCCGAGGACTCGTCCTCGAGGTCTCCCACCCAGATCGATTGCGTCGGGCAGACAACCACGCACGCCGGCTCGAGCCCGTCGTCGACGCGGTGCGCGCAGAAGTTGCACTTCGCGGCGGTGTGCGTGTTCTCGTCGATGTAGATCGCATCGTAGGGGCAGGCCTGCAGGCACGACTTGCACCCGATGCACGCGGAGCCGTCGAAGTCGACGATGCCGTCATCGCGGGTGAAGAGAGCACCAGTCGGGCAGATCTCCACGCACGGCGCATCGGTGCAGTGGTTGCACCGCATCACGCCGAAGTCGCGACGCGAGTCGGGGAAGGTGCCGGAGTCGACGTACTTGACCCAGGTCCGGAACTGCCCGACAGGCACCTCGTGCTCGGTCTTGCAGGCCACGGTGCACGCATGACAGCCGATGCAGGTGCGCTGGTCGATCGCGAACCCGTACCTCATGCGGAACCAGGCATGGACGCGTCCTTTCCGGGTGGCCGAGAAGCAGCACGAGATGGTGCAGTGGATAGAGGTCTGTCCACTATAGTGTGACGCGTTCAGCGTGGCGCAAGCCTCGCTGACCCTGATCGAGGAGGAGGTGCCATGGACGCCGACAGCGCCCTCACCGGCTTTCAGCCGTTGGGCCAAGGCACCCTGGGCGAACGCATCCGGACCGAGATCCTCCGGGTCCTCAAGACCCGCGAGCTCGGACCCGGCGACCGGCTGCCCTCCGAGCGAGAGCTCGCCGCGTCGCTGCGGGTGAGCAGGCCGTCGGTACGCGAGGCGGTCCGCTCCCTACAGGCCGAGGGCCGCCTCGTGGTCAAGCACGGGCAGGGCGTCTTCGTCGCCGAACCCGCGATGCAGAAGTCACTCCGCGAGTCGCTGACGCAGCTGGACCACAGTCTCGGCGAGCTCTTCGCGATGCGTGAGGTGCTCGAGGTGCCGGCCGCGCGTTGGGCCGCGCAGCGCCACGACGCGTCGGAGGTCGAGGCCATCCGCGCGGCCTTCGCCGACCTCGACGAGGGGCTGCACAAGGAGCCGCGGGACTTCGAGCTGCTGCAGAGACTCGACGCGGTGTTCCACCTGCGGATCGTCCAGGCCGCGGGCAACCGGCTCCTCGAGCAGAGCCAAGGGGTCCTCAACGAGCTGCTCGTCAAGGGCATGCAGACGACGCTCGCGATCGAGGGGCGCGCGGAGGAGTCGCGCGAGGAGCACCTGCGCATCCTCAGCGCGGTCCTGGAGAACAATGCCGCCGAGGCGGCACGCGCAGCGCAGACGCACGTGCGCAATGCGCGACGGGCCGCGAACCGCCGGATCGCCGAGGCCAGCGCTCGCCTCGAACCTCCTGACTGAGCCGGTCCCGATCTCCGTGCCCGTCCCCCGCTTCCCACGGCCCGTGCGAGGCGACCTGCTGGCCGGCCTCACCGTGGCCCTGGTGCTGATCCCCCAGTCGCTCGCGTACGCGACCCTGGCCGGGCTGCCACCCGTGCACGGGCTGTACGCCGCCGCCGTCGCGCCGATCCTGGCCGGCCTGGTCGGGTCGTCGCCGTACCTGCAGACGGGGCCGACCGCGATCACCAGCCTCCTGGTGCTGGGTGCGATCGCGCCGCTGCCCGAGCTGTCTCCGACCCAGTACGCCGCCCACGCGGCCCTGCTCGCTCTCGTCGCCGGGGGTGCGCGCCTGGTGCTCGGCCTCGCCCGTGGCGGCGTACTCGCCTACCTGATGAGCCAGCCGGTCCTGGCCGGGTTCACCTGGGCGGCGGCCGCGCTGATCGTGGCGTCGCAGCTGCCGACCGCCCTGGGCGTGACGGCCCCGAACGAGGATCCGCTCGCCGCGACTCTGGGCGCGCTCGGCAATCCGGAGGCATGGTCCGTGGTCGCCGCCGGCATCGCACTCGGAGTCCTGGTGGTGACGCTGGGCGGCCGCCGCCTCCACCCCCTGGTTCCGGGGGCTCTCATCGGCGTGGTCGCCTCGATGCTGGTCGTCGAGGCGACGGGGTGGGACGTGGCGACGGTGGGCACGATCCCGTCCGGCCTGCCGCCGCTGAGCTTCGACCTGCCGTGGGGTGCCACGCTCGACCTGCTCGTGCCCGGGCTCGTGATCGCGCTGGTCGGCTTCGCCGAGCCCGCCAGCATCGCCCGCAGGTATGCCTCGGCGGAGCGGTCGTCCTGGGATCCGGACCGCGAGCTCGTCGGCCAGGGCCTCGCCAACATCGGCACGGCGGTCACCGGCGGCTACCCGGTGGGCGGGTCGTTCTCGCGGTCGGCGCTCAACCACCTGTCCGGCGCCCGGACCCGCTGGAGCGGCATGTTCACCGGGGCCACCGTGCTCGCCTGCCTGCCGTTCGTCGACGTCCTCTCCGACCTCCCTCGGAGCGCCCTGGCCGGGCTGGTCATCGCCTCGGTGCTGGTCCTGCTCGACCCGCGCCCGGTGCTGGACCTGGCGCGTTGGTCGCGACCGCAGCTCGTGGTCGGGCTAGCGACGGCCACCGTGACCGTGGTCGCGGCGCCGCAGGTGCAATGGGGCCTGGTGACCGGCGTGGCCCTCGCGCTGGCGCTGCACCTGTGGCGCGAGCTCCGGCTCGACATGGATCTGTGGGACGAGCACGACCTGCTCCACGTACGCCCCCAGGGCGTGCTCTACTTCGGCTCGGCCCCCGGCCTCGAGGCCCGGATCCTCGGGGAGCTCGCCGCCCATCAGCGCCTCGGCCGCGTCGAGATCCACCTGCAGCGGCTCGGCCGGATCGACGTCACCGGGGCGCTGGCCCTGCGCTCGATCTGCCGCGACCTCGCGGCCGCGGGGATCCCCGTGGTCCTCAGCGGTGCCCCCGAGCACAGCCGCCGACTGCTCGGCAAGGTCTTCGACGGCGAGGGCATCGACCACACCCATGCCGCCCGCAACACGGTGTCGCCGGCGTACCCCCGGCTGCGTGAGCGCCCGAGTCGCCGCTGAGGGTCAGGCGGCCGAGGGTGCTCGGTGAGCCGTGGCGGGCGCCAGAGCGGACTCGAGGATGTCGGTCACCCGGCCGACCGGACGTACGGTGACCGCCTCCTGGATCTCGGCGGGTACGTCGTCCAGGTCCGGCTCGTTGCGGGCCGGGATGAACACCTCGGTGAGCCCAGCCCGCTGCGCCGCGAGCAGCTTCTGCTTGAGGCCACCGATCGGCAGCACGCGACCACTCAGGGTGACCTCGCCGGTCATGCCCACCTCGGGGCGTACCGGGCGTCCGGTCAGCAGCGAGACCAGCGCGGTCACCATGGTCACACCCGCCGAAGGCCCGTCCTTGGGCACCGCCCCGGCCGGCAGGTGCACGTGGATCGACCGCTCGAACGCGGACGGCTCGATGCCGAGCTCGCGGGCGTGGGCGCGGACCCAGGACAGCGCGATCCGCGCCGACTCGGTCATCACCTCGCCGAGCTGGCCGGTGATCGTCAGGTCGGCGTTCCCGTCGGCGACGCTGGCCTCGATGTAGAGCACCTCACCACCCATGCCGGTCACGGCCAGGCCGGACGCGACACCTGGCACCGACGTGCGCTCGTGGGAGTCGGGAGTGAACCGCGGCCGGCCGACCAGCTCACGCAGCACCGGCTCGTCGATGTCCACCCGATCGACGGCCGGGTCGGCGAGTCGGGTCGCCACCTTCCGGAACGCCTTCGCCAGCAGCCGCTCGACCTGCCGGACGCCGGCCTCGCGGGTGTAGTTGGCCGCGATCTCGCGCAGCGCCTCGTCGCTGATCGTCACCTCGTCGGGCGTGAGAGCCGCGCGCTCGAGCTGCCGGGGCACCAGGAAGTCGCGGGCGATCGCGACCTTGTCGTCCTCGGTGTACCCGTCGATGGTGACCAGCTCCATCCGGTCCAGCAGGGCCGCAGGGATCTGCTCGACCACGTTGGCGGTGGCGATGAAGAGCACGTCGGACAGGTCCAGGTCGAGCTCGAGGTAGTGGTCGCGGAACGTGTGGTTCTGTGCCGGGTCGAGGACCTCGAGCAGGGCGGATGACGGGTCGCCGCGATAGTCGGCGCCCACCTTGTCGACCTCGTCGAGCAGCACGACCGGGTTCATCGAGCCGGCCTCCTTGATGGCCCGGACGATCCGGCCGGGCAGCGCGCCGACGTACGTGCGCCGGTGGCCGCGGATCTCGGCCTCGTCGCGCACTCCGCCGAGGGCGACCCGGACGAACTTCCGGCCCAGCGTGCGGGCCACCGACTCGCCGAGCGAGGTCTTGCCCACGCCCGGAGGTCCGGCCAGGAGGATCACCGCACCCGAGCCGCGGCCGCCGACGACGTCGAGGCCACGCTCGCTGCGACGCGCGCGGACGGCGAGGTACTCGGTGATCCGGTCCTTGACCTCGTCGAGCCCGTGGTGGTCGGCGTCCAGGATCTCGCGCGCGGCCGACACGTCGTTGGTGTCCACGGTGCGCACGGACCACGGCAGGTCCAGCACGGTGTCCAACCAGGTCCGGATCCAGCCGGTCTCGGGACTCTGCTCGCTGGTGCGCTCGAGCTTGTCGACCTCGCGCAGCAGCGCCTCGCGCACGTTGTCGGGCACGTCCGCCGCCTCGACGCGCGACCGGTAGTCGTCCACACCGCCGGCGTCGTCCTCCCCCAGCTCCTTGCGGATCGCGGCCAGCTGCTGGCGCAGCAGGAACTCGCGCTGGGTGGACTCCATGCTCTCCCGCACGTCCTCGGCGATCTTGTCGTTGACCTCGCTCTCCGCGGCGTGGTCGCGGGTCCACGCGATCAGCACCCGCAGCCGCTCGGCGACGTCGGGCGTCTCCAGCAGCTCGCGCTTCCGGTCGTTGGAGAGGTACGGCGCGTAGCCGGCCAGGTCCGACAGCGCGGCCGGGTCCTCGATCCGGCTGACCGTGTCGACGACCTGCCAGGCCTCGCGGCGCTGCAGGATGGCGATCACCAGCCGCCGGTACTCCTCGGCGAGCTCGCGCACCTCGTCGGTGACCTCGTCCGCGTCCACCGGCTCGGCCTCGACCCACAGCGCGGCGCCGGGCCCGGAGACGCCGGTCCCGATAGAGGCTCGGTTGCCGGCCTTCAGCACCGCGGCGGGACCACCACCGGAGAGCCGGCCGACCTTCTCGATCGTCGCGACCACGCCGTACGACGCGTAGCGGTCCTCGAGACGCGGGGCCACCAGCACCCGAGCCGTGCCGTCGGCGCCGGTCTCCGGGTCACGCGCGGCCAGCTGCGCCGCGTCGACCGCGGCCCTTGCCGCCTCGTCCAGCTCGATCGGCACCACCATGCCCGGCAGCACGACCACGTCGTTCAGCAGCACCAGGGGAAGACGCACAGGATTCGTCATGCCCTCTCAACGGCCGGCCCCGGGCACCGATTCCGCTCCGGCGGCGGTGTTCGCCAACGGCTGAACGTGCCACAGTGAGGGAATGGCCGACCAGGACATCCTCGCCCGAATCCACGAGCTCGTCGAAGAGGAGCACCGGCTGCGGGACGGCTCGGACACCGACCCCGACCGGCTCCGCCGGCTCGAGGAGCAGCTCGACCAGTGCTGGGACCTGCTCCGTCAACGGCGTGCGAAGCGCGAGTTCGGTCAGCCCGAGTCCGAGGCGGAGGTCCGCCCCACCGAGACCGTGGAGCACTACCGGGGCTGAAACCCGTCTCCCGGGCACTAAGAAGCCCCGCCGGAGGTAGTCTCGGGTCTATCTCCAGCGGGGCTGACGCCGATCATGCCCCACGGGTCAAGCGTTGTCCGCAGAATCGCGAAGAATCGCGAGTATGACCCTCGTCACTCGTCGACGAACGTGATGTCGGGGTTCTGCGCCGGGTCACCCTCGAAGTTGAGGTTCGCCTCGTTGGCGATCAGCGCCCGGGCCCGGGGGCGCAGGTCCGCCCGCCCTTCCGGGCAGGCGATCACCACCCGCTGGAGGCCCTGGCGGAGCACCTCGGTGGCGTCCAGCCCGTCGTGGCGCAGGGCGGTCACGATCGTGGCGGCGTCCTGACCCTCGGGCACCTCATAGACCAGACACTCGCTGCGAGAGTCGGTGGTCCGCTCCGGCTCTCGCTCCTGACGTCGTGCCCAAGGGACCACGACATAGATCGCGACCAGTACCACGATCGCCAGCAACCCGAGCACCAACAGCCCGACAGACAGACCTGCGTCCCCCATGTGTCCTCCTCGCCTCGAGGCCTCCCTTCCGGTCTCCAGCCGGGGCGAGGAGCATGCATCTCGTCAGGCCGATGCCGAGAGCCTGCCGAATCCGCTGCGGTGGAACACCAGCGGCAGCGAGGTGTCCGCGTGCTCGACCGCGTGCAGCCGCAGCAACACAAGAGTGTGGTCGCCGGCCTCCACCTCGCGGTGGATCGAGCAGTCGAAGCGGGCGAGCCCGTCGTCCAGGGTGATCGCCCCGGTCTCGGTGGTGCTGACGGTCAGCCCGTCGAACCGGTGCGCGACCGGTCCGGCGAGCTGCCGGCAGACCTCGCCGTGGTGGTCGGCGAGCACGGTGAGGCCGAGGTGCTCGGCCCGCCGGAGTGCGGGCCAGGTCTTCGACGTGTTCGCGACCGAGAACGACACCAGTGCCGGATCGAGGCTCACCGAGGTGAACGAGCTCGCGGCCAGCCCGATCAGCTCGCCCTCCACGTCGGCGGCGACGGCGACCACGCCGCTGGGAAAGACGCCGAAGGCCTCCCGGAGCCGCTGCGGATCGAGATCCTGGTTGGTGGTGAGCCGGGCGACGGTCATGCGGTCACTCCTGTCAGGGCGGCGAGCTGTCGGGCGATGCGCGGCCGGGCCTCCTCCAGCCAGGGCAGGTAGGCCGCGGAATCGTCGTACGACGAGTCCAGGAGGTACAGCGAGCGGCTGGGGATGCTCGCGCCGATCTCGGTGAGAACCGGCCTCAGGGACAGCTCGGGGGCCAGCGCATGGGCCGGCCCAGCGCCGAGCATCAGTGGTACGGCGACCCCGCGGAGGCCGTCGGTGGCGAAGCGGTCGAGGAACAGCTTGAGCAACCCCGTGTAGGTGCCCTTGTACGTCGGGCTGGCGACCACGACCAGGTCGGCGGCACCGACTGCGGCCACCAGGTCCGCGACCGTCGGGTCCTGCCAGTCGAGCAGGGCCGGCCCGAGTGTGGCCAGGTCGGCCACCAAGCCGGGCTCGCCCTCGCCGAGCTCGCGAGCGACGTGGACCGCCGCCGCGAGCGTTCGCGAGCCCGGCTTGGGGTTGCCCACCACGACCGCAGTGCGTGACTGCGCTGTGTCTGGCTGAGTCATCGGGCGGTCAGCCCGTGTGTGCCAGCATCGCGGCGGATCGCGCCGGGACCGGCAGGCCGTAGTGGTCGCGGAGGGTGCTGCCCTCGTAGTCGCGGCGGAACAGCCCGCGCTCCTGCAGGATCGGCACCACCCGCTCGACGAACGCCTCGAGGCCCGAGGGCATCGCCGCCGGCATCACGTTGAAGCCGTCGGCGGCGCCGTGGGTGAACCACTCCTCGATCGAGTCCGCGATCTGCTCGGCGGTGCCGGCCAGCGTCCGGTGACCCCGCCCGCCACCGAGGCGCGACAGGACCTGCCGCACGGTGAGGTTGTCGCGGCGCGCGAAGGCCACGGTGAGCTCGTACCGGGTCCGGTTGCCCTCGATGTCGTTCGGCGGCCGGATGTCCTCGGGCAGCGGAGCGTCGAGGTCGATCTCCTCGGCCGGGATGCCGATGTCGGCGGCGAGCTGCTGGAGTGCGTGCTCGTGCACGAGCAGCTCGTCGAGCTGCCGCTCCTTGGCGAGGGCGTCCTCCTCGGTGTCCCCGATGATCGGCACGATGCCTGGCAGGATCTTCACGTGCTCGGGGTTGCGCCCGGCCGCGGCGGTGGCCGACTTGAGCTCGCGGTAGAACGCCTGGCCCTCCTCGAGCGTCCGCTGCGCGGTGAAGACCGCCTCTGCGTACGCCGCCGCCAGCGCGATGCCCGGACCCGACGAGCCGGCCTGCACGATCACCGGACGGCCCTGCGGGCTGCGCCCGACGGTGAGCGGACCGCGGACCTGGAAGTGCTTGCCCCGGTGGTCGAGGACCGCGATCTTGTCCGGGTCGGTGTGCACGCCGGACACCTTGTCGGCGACGACGGCGTCGTCCTCCCAGCCGTCCCAGAGGCCGGTCACGACCTCCAGGAACTCGTTGGCCCGGTCGTACCGCTCGGCGTGCGTCGGCGAGGTCTCGAAGCCGAAGTTCGCACCGGCGTCGAGGGCCGCGGTCGTGACCACGTTCCAGCCGGCGCGGCCGTGGCTGATCGCGTCCAGCGACGCGAACCGCCGGGCCAGGTTGTACGGCGACTCGTACGTCGTGGACGCCGTGGCCACCAGGCCGATGCGCTCGGTCACGGCGGCCATCGCCGCGAGCAGGATCGTGGGCTCGAGGCTCTGTGGCGGGCGTCTGGCCGGGTTGCTGAAGAGCGACGGGCTGTCGGCGAAGAAGACCGAGTCGAGCCGTCCGCGCTCGGCGATCCGGGCGAGCTCCTGGTAGTGCGCGACGTTCGCCGCGGCGTACGGGTCGCTCTCAGGGAGCCGCCACGAGGCTTCGTGGTGGCCGGTGCTCATCAGGAAGGCGTTCAGGTTCAGCTGTCGGGACACAGTGGTTCCTTTCGGGAGGGTCGAAAAGGTCAGGCACGCCAGCGCGAGAAGCGGCGCTCGATGGAGACCAGGCCGTAGTTGACGGCCAGGCCGAGCGCGGTAGTGGTGATGATCGCGGCGTACATCTGCGGGATCAGGAAGTTGTACTGCGAGTAGTTGATGAGGTAGCCGAGCCCGGCGGTGGCGCCGATCATCTCCGCGGCGATCAGCACCAGGATCGCGGCGGCGCCGGCGATCCGGATGCCGGTGAAGATGGTGGGCAGAGCCGCCGGGAAGACGACCTTGCGGAACGTCGTCACCGGCGACAGCCCCAGCACCCGGGCCGACCGCAGCAGTTGTTTGTCCACCGACTCCACCCCGCTGATCGTGTTCAGCAGGATCGGGAAGAAGCAGGCGTAGAGCACGATCGCGACCTTCGAGGTCTCCCCGATGCCGAGGATCAGCACGAAGACCGGGAGCAGCGCGAGCGCGGCGGTGTTGCGGAACAGCTCGAGCACCGGCGAGACCAGCTCGCGGACCGGGCGGTACCACGCGATCGCTGTGCCGAGCGGTACGGCGATCGCGAGCGCGAGGCCGAACCCCGCTCCGGAGCGGATCAGGCTGGCGCTGAGGTGGGTCCAGAGCTGGCCGCTCACGAGCAGCTCCCACCACGCTTTGAGCACCTCGGAGAGTGGCGAGACGAAGTAGGGATCGACGAGCCCGGCGTTCGGCGCGATCTGCCATACGGCCGCGAGCGCGGCGATGCCGATCAGACCGCGGAGCACCCGGAAGACCCGGCCGCGACCGACCCGCTCCACCTTCACGTTGCCGGCAGCGGCGGCCTGGCGGGGGTTCAGCCCCGCCTCGGTGCGCTCGGCGAGGAGGCTAGGCAACGCGGTTCACCTCCTCGGCCGTGGCCGCGGCGACCGGCTGGCGTAGGTGCTCCCAGATCTGGTGCCGGTACTTCGCGAACCGCGCGGTGGACCGTACGTCGTCCTCGTCCGATGTGCGGTCCAGCACGATCCGCAGGGTGGCCTCGATCCGACCCGGCCGTGCGCTCATCACAGCCACCCGCTGCCCGAGGAAGACCGCCTCCTCGATGTCGTGGGTGATGAACACGATCGTGGTGCCGGTGCGCCGCCAGATCTGCAGCAGCTCCTCCTGGAGCCGCTCCCTGGTCTGCGCGTCCAGCGCCCCGAACGGCTCGTCCATCAGCAGCACCTCGGGCTCGTAGGAGAGGCTGCGGGCGATGGCGACCCGCTGCTTCATGCCGCCGGAGAGCTCGTGCGGGTAGCGGTCGGCGAACTCGGTGAGGCCGACCAGCTCGAGGTAGTCCCGAGCGATCCGCTTCCGCTCGGCCCGACCCGAACGGCCCACGGCCTCGAGAGCGAACTCGATGTTGCCGAGGGCGGTGCGCCAGGGCAGCAGCGTGTACTGCTGGAAGACCACCCCCCGGTCGAGGCCGGGGCCGGTGACCTGCTGCCCGTCGACCTCGACGGAACCCGAGGCCGGTGCGGCCAGGCCGCTGAGCAGGTCGAGCACCGTGGACTTGCCGCACCCACTCGGGCCGACGAGCGTCAGGAACTCGCCGTCGTTGACCTCGAGGTCGAGGCCGTCGAGTGCGACGAATTCGTGGGCCTTGCGATCCGCTGCCCCGCGCACCGAGAAGACCTGCCGGACGTCGTGGAGCCTGATCTTGCCCGCCATCTCACTTCTCCTCGGCGTACGGGTTGTACTCGTTGGTGTAGATCTCGCTCGGCTCGATCGCGCCGGTGTCGACCTCTCCCTCGGCCTCGAGCCAGTCGAGCCACAGGGTGAAGTCGTCGTCGCTGATCACGCCGCCCTTGCTCGGCACCCCAGTGCCCTTCCACAGGTCGAGGGCGCCGGCGAAGTCGCCCCGCCCGTGCTCCTCGAGGTACTTCTTCATCACCTCGCGCACCTCGTCGACCGAGTGCGTCTGGGAGTAGTCGAGCGCCTTCGCGATGGCGCCGACGAACTTCTTGGTGGTGGTCGGGTTCTCCTTGATGAACTGGTCGCTGAGCACGTAGCTGCCGCCGTTGTAGGGGCCGACCAGCTCGGTGTCGCTGACCACTTCCTCGAGGCCGCCCTTCTCCAGAGCGGCCTCCTTCAGGCTGCCGAAGAGGTAGGCGCCGTCGACCTGGCCCTCTCGCAGCGCCGCCTCGGCGTTGATGCTGGGCAGCGGCACCAGGGTGACCTCGTCGATCTCGTCCTGGCTGAGCCCCTCCTTCTCGAGGTAGGTGTCGATGACCGCCTCCGCGTTGGCGCCCAGGGTGTTGACCGCGATCTTCTTGCCGATCAGGTCCTCGGCGCTGTCGATGCCGGAGCCCTTCTCGACCAGCAGCGAGGAGTTCACCTCGTCGTCGGAGCCGTAGTAGGAGATCACCGCGGTGATCGGCGCCCCGGTCGAGGCGAGCTTCGCGATCGCCCCGTTGAACGCGCCGCCGTAGTCGACCTGGTCGGTGGCCACCGCGCGCAGGCTCTCCGGGCCACCCTGAACGTCGCCGACGCGGTCGAGCTTGATCCCGGTTCCCTCGAAGAAGCCGAGCGCGTCGGCCAGCTCAGGGAGATCGACCAAGCCGGCGTTGGTCTGGTAACGGATCGTGGTCGTCTCGCCGTCGGCCCCGTTCGCGGAGCACCCCGTGACGCTCCCGGCGACCAGGAGCACCCCGGCTGCCGCACCGGCTCGGAGTCTGGTGCTCTTCCTCATGCCTTGTCCCTTCAAGTGGTTAATCTCTACTGAATTACTTGAGATACTAATCATAGAGAAACAAGGATTGCGGATGACACCCGAGATGTGGACTGTGACGTCAGTCGCCGTCGAGCCCGTCGGATACACTCCATCACTAGTTGCAATCGGCAACCAATCCCGATGACCGTCACGAGAGGAGCTCCGGTGAGCCCTGCGCTCCGCGGCCGCCGTGGGCTCACTTTCGCCGTGCTCGCCGTGTCGGTTTCGTCGTTCGCGCTCCTGCAGTCGCTGATCGTGCCGGTGCTGGCGACCATCGAGCACGAGCTCGACACCGACCAGACGACGGTGACCTGGGTGCTGACGGCGTACCTGCTCTCCGCGAGCATCGCCACCCCGCTGCTCGGCCGGATCGGCGACGTGGTCGGCAAGACCCGGATGCTGGTGATCACCCTGTCCGCGCTGGCGGTCGGCTCGCTGATGGCGGCGCTGGCCCCGAGCATCGGCTGGCTGATCGTCGCCCGGGTGGTGCAGGGCGCCGGCGGCGGCGTATTGCCACTGTCGTTCGGGATCGTCCGCGACGAGTTCGGCGAGAAGATGACCGGCGCCCTGTCGGTGCTGGCCTCGCTCACCGCCGTCGGCTTCGGCTTGGGCATCGTGATCGCCGGGCCGATCGTCGACGTCTTCGGCTACACCGGGTTGTTCTGGCTGCCGATGGCCGTCACCGCGCTGGCCGCGATCGCCGCACTACTGCTGATCCCGGAGTCGCCGATCCGCACTCCGGCCCGGTTGCCGCTGCTGCCCGCCGTACTCCTCGCGGTCTGGCTGGTCGCGCTGCTGCTCGCACTCAGCGAAGGCAACGTCTGGGGCTGGACCTCACCGAGGGTCCTCGGCCTGTTCGCCGTCGCGGCCGCCGGCGTGGTGGCCTGGATCGTCATCGAGACCCGGGTGCCGGTGCCGATGATCGACATGCAGATGATGCGCCGCCGCGGCGTGTGGACGACCAACGCGGTCGCGTTCTGTGTCGGGTTCTCCATGTTCGCCGCGTTCGGCTTCCTGCCCCAGTTCCTGCAGACCCCTGAGGTCGCCGGCTACGGGTTCGGGGCGAGCATCTCCGAGTCCGGCCGGCTGCTGCTGCCGTCCGCGGTGGCCAGTTTCCTGGTGGGGTTCTGGACGGCGACCCTGATCCGGGACTTCGGTGCCCGCAAGGTGATCGTGAGCGGGGCGGTGACCATGGCTGGGGCGTTCCTCGCGATCGCTCTGTGGCACGACAGCACCTGGCAGCTCTACGCCGCCACGACCGTCCAGGGGGTGGGCTCGGGCCTGGTCTTCTCCAGCCTCGCCGGCGTGGTGATCGCCTCGGTCCCCGCCCACCAGACCGGCGTCGCGAGCGGGATGAACGCCAACATCCGCACCATCGGCGGCTCGGTGGGCGCGGCCGTGATGGCTGGCGTGGTGACCGCTCATCACGGGTCGCTCGGCTTCCCGGCCGAGAGCGGCTACACCTTCGGCTTCGTGCTCCTCGCCGTAGCCATGGTCGGCGCGACCGCGGTCGCCTGCTTCATCCCCGACATCCACCGGCAGCCCACGCACTCCCGGCTTGAGGACGCCAGCAACGCTGACCTCGGCTACGTGCCTGCCGCTAACCGCGCAGATCCACCGTCCGGACCAGGTCCGCTCGGATCTGTGCATCCGTCCAGGCGAACCGCACCCACTTCCCCTGCGAGAACAACCGCGTCTGGTCCGACGAGTACGCCGACAGCGGGTTCTCATCCTGGCTGTAGGTGAGGATCGTCCGCGCGTCGATGCGGCCGCCCGGCAGGAACGAGACCGCCTGGATGTGCGACGAGCCGTAGGTGATCGGTCGGTACTTCCGGGTGTTCTGGATCGGGTTCCGCGACGCCAGCGCGTTGGCGTTGCCGGCCGCGTCGCCGGTGCCGCCGCCGAGCGGGATCGGTGGTGCGCCCCGGTCGCCCGCCACCTGCAGGGAGCCCCAGGCCGCGTCGAACGGCACCTTGTGCCTCTTGAGGTAGGCGATCGCCTCCGTCATCGCCTTCATCACCCGCGGGTCCGTCTCGTTCAGGTCGCGTGGGGTGTTCAGCGGGTCGTCGGCGGAGAACGGCACCTCCCACAGCGCGCCGTCCGGCGGCACCCGGCTGATGAACTCCTCGAAGATGTGGGTGCCCACCGAGTCCGGGTCGGAGCGGCCGTCCCAGCGACGCAGCACCGTGCAGGCCTTGGTCGCACCGGTGGACCGACACAGCTTGTCGAGGTCGCCGTTCGCCCTCATCACCTCGGCGGCACGCACCCGGTTCGCGTGCTCATGACCGCGGAAGCTCCGCGGCGTCTCCTTGCGCCCGCCGCGGGTGCGGTCGATGACGTACTGCATCACCATCCTGGTGCGCATCGTCCGGGTGCAGCGCTCGCAGCCGATGATCGTGGGGTACCCCTCGAGGCGAGACTTCGGGTTCGGCAGCCAGTAGGAGTCGTTGGCGTTCATCACCCAGTCCTTGCGGACCACGTCGGGCAGGTGCTGCGGGCCGAGGATGCCGGGCCGCTGGGCGTCGGCGTCGGTCCCCCACTTGCAGTCGGACTCGGCGCGGGTGCCGTCCAGTCCTGGCAGCCCGGCCACCGAGTCCAGCAGCAGGCCGACGGGTGTCAGGCAGCGGGCCTTCATGCCATTCGTGACGTGCGGGACGACCGAGTGGTCGGCGTACAGGACGTTGCCGTTGCGGTCGGCCGCGGTGGTGTTCACCCACGGCATCCCGCCGCCCTTGTCCTGGCGGCGCAGCAGGTCGCGGACGTTCGTCGCCTTGCCCATGTTGAGGAAGGTGTCGATGGTGCGGAGCTGCTCGCCGTTCGCGTCGCGGATCGCCCAGAAGCTGACCGGGCTCCACCCCATGAACTGCGCGGGGTCGTCGATCACGTAGCCCTGCGGGGTGCGGTAGAGGTCCTCGGTGACCGTCGCCAGCCGCCCGTTGGCACGCTTGACCTGCACCTTCACTACCCGCCGTTCGGCGCGCTTGAGCAGGCCGTCGGTGGTCAGGTACGCCGTGCCGGGGCCGACCGTCTTGTACTCGTACGGAGTGAACCGGTACGCCGTGGAGACCGTGTGGCTCCACGCCACGTCGTTGTTCCAGCCGATGTTCACCACCGGGGAGCCGATCAGCGAGGCGCCGGCCACGTCGTACCTGCCCGGGATGCTGAGGTGCTGCTGGGTGAACCGGTAGCGGCCACGCCACGGGAAGTGGGGATTGCCCAGCAACATGCCATTGCCGGTCGAGGTGATCTCCTTGCCGGCGGCCGTGGCGTTGGAGCCGAACGGGGTCTCGGGGTCACGGCCCAAGCCCTTCAGCAGCTTGTCGCGGTCGATCTCCGACGGCTTGGGGAGGATCGGCAGCTCGGGCAGGCCGGGGTCGTCGAGCGACGGTGGGTCGGCGTCGACGATCTGCTTGAGGAACACGCCGGTCGAGGCGAGCAGGTTGGCCAGGTAGACGCCGTACCAGAGGTCGATCGGGCGGGCGATCGGCCGGAGGTAGCCGGCCCCGCGGCAGGCCGGGTCCGTGACCTCGTTGGTGCGCAGCCAGCGGTTGATGCCCGCGGTGTAGCCCTCGACCATCTGCCGGGCCTGCTTGCCCGGTCCCGCCGCGGACTTCAGCAGTTTCTCGACCACACGGCGCTGGTGCAGGTCCGTCACGAGCGTGTCGAGCTGCAGGTTGGAGCCCTCCATCGAGACCTGGTCGTCGTACCTCTTGTTCGGCCCGAACCAACGCGAGCGCTGCCCTCGAGCCGTCACCACGGTGTCGGCGAGGTTGCAGATCGACGCCTCCGCCGCGGCGTACCCACTCCCGTACCCGAGCGAGCCGAAGTCCTTCGCGGTGATGTGCGGGATGCCGTGCTCGGTGAACCGGACGGTGGCGCGGTACTTCGCCTTGGCGGCGGGGGCGACTGCGGTCGTCTCGGGCGCCGCATCGGCGGTGTGGACCAGGAGCCCCAGCGGTGCCAAGGAGACGGCTGCAAGCAGGGCGACCAGGCGAGGACGGAGCACGCAGTGCTCAACTCCCGGAGGTGACGGTGGTTACGCCGTGGGGCGGTTCCGCAAGACCGCCCGCCGGTGGTCGAGCAGCGAGCGCCAGCGAGCGTCGTCGAGACCGCAACGCCGGAGAGCCGGATGGGGTGGGATCGAACAGAGGAGGTTCTCCGGCAGCTGACGCCGGAGAAACTCCCATGTCGAGCTCAGGTGCTCGCGCAGCGCCGTCCGGTGTCGCGGTCAGTCAGCGGCGGGAGCGTCGGCGTAGGCATGGTCGACGGCGTCGGCGAAGTCCCCCATCGAGCCGAACTCCAGGTTGTAGGCCCAATCACCCGACGGCTCCGGGGTGGCTCCCCAGCCGGGCCGGTCATGGCGACGGTTGATCCACACCGACGGCAGCCCCTCGCGCTTCGCGGGGACGTGGTCGTGGAACAGGCTCTGCGCCACGTGCAGCAGCCCCGCGCGTTCGACGCCGAGCTCGGCAAGCGTGGTGTCGAGGGCGCGAAAGTGGTTCTCGGCGGGCTTGTAGGCGCCGACGTCCTCGGCTGTGATGATGGCCGCGAAGTCACCGTGCAGGTGTTGGTTGCTACCCGCGAACCCGTCGCGGTGCACATTGGACAAGATGATCAGCTGGTAGTGCTCGGCCAGACGCGCGAGCGCGTCGGCCGAGTCGGGGAAGGCCGGCCAGTTCGGCACCGAGTTGCCCAGCCGCTGCGCCCACCGGTCACTCACGGCGCGGCAGAGCCCGTCGCCGGTGCGGCGGAAGGCGGTCGCGAGGACCTCGGGGTAGAGCGCTGCGGGAGTCTCGTGCTCGACCGCTGCCTCGTTGTCCGCGTACGCGAGCAGCAGCTGCTCGTCGGTGAGCTCGAGCCCCTCCTCGCGCGCCCACGGTGCCAGGACGGCGGCGATCCCGGCCTCCCAGTCGATGAGGGTGCCGTAGCAGTCGAAGCTGAGCGCCTCGAACGTGGTCAGGTCCAGGTCGGTCATGTGTCGTGTCCTTCAAGCCGTGGTCGAGTCGCTGGTGCCGGCACCGTAGTCTCGCGAAAATGCGACCCCTTCGGTACTCGATAAACGTCACGTTGGACGGGTGCTGCGATCATCGAGCAATCCCTGCGGACGAAGACCTGCATCGTCACGCAGTAGAGAACCTCAATCAGGCCGATGCCCTTCTCTTTGGCCGGGTGACGTACGAAATGATGAGGTCAGCGTTTCGGCTGCCGGCATCTACGGAAGCCAGACCCGAGTGGGCGGAACCCTTCGCCCAGACAATCAACGCGGCCAAGAAGTACGTCGTTTCGAGCACCCTGGAGCAGGTCGATTGGAACGCGGAGCTCGTGCGCGGAGATCTGGGCGAGGCGGTTCGGCAGCTCAAAGGGCAGTCGGGCAAGGGACTGTTCGTGGGAGGAGTGCAGCTCGCACTGGCGTTGACGGAGCTGGGATTGATCGATGAGTACGAGTTCGTCGTGCATCCCAGGCTCGCGGGCCACGGACCCACGTTGTTCGCGGGGCTATCGACTCACGTCGATCTGAGCCTCGTGAGCCGGCTGGAGCTCGGCTCGGGTGCAGTGGCAATGCGGTACGAGCCGCGACGGTAGCCGCTGGTCACCAGGCCGCGGGCATCGACTGGCGTAGGCCGAGGAGGTTCCCATTGGCGAGCCGGACGACGGCGAGCTTGGCCCCGGGGACCTCGACGATCCCGGTCTCGGCACTTCCGTTGGTGATGGGAGCGCTGCCGAGCTCGGCGAGCGAACCGTCGGCGACCTCACCGAGCCCGGTGGCGCCGGAGCCGACCAGGTCCTGGCGGGTCTGCTCGATGTCGTCGGTGTCGAGGAAGAGGAGCGGCTCGTCCACCCAGGGCAGGGACGTCAGCGCGATCTCGATGTCCGGCGTCTTGAACACCGCGAAGTCGGCCTCGCCGGGCGCGGTCTGCTGACCGCTGCTGGAGAAGGTGGGGCCGGTGCCGAACACAGAGGTCCACGCCGTCACGCCGGCCTCGAACTCGCGGGCCGGGAAGACGACGGTGGCGATGGTGGGAGTACCCATGACGAGTGTCCTTTCGTGGATTGGTCTCCACGATTCCACCCATTGCGGCAGATTCGCTTCCGCATTGTCTCGTAACCTGACCCTGTGCTGACGACTTCCGCCCGGCTGCTTCGCCTCCTCGCCCAGCTGCAGGTGCCAGGCGACCACAGCGGACCGTCCCTGGCCGCCGAGCTCGGGGTGTCGGTGCGCACGCTGCGCAACGACGTCGCCACGCTCCGCGAGCTGGGCTACCCGGTGGCGGCCACACCGGGGGTCGCGGGTGGCTACCGACTCGGCTCCGGGAGTCGGCTCCCGCCCCTCCTGCTGGACGACGAGGAGGCGATGGCCGTGACGCTGGGGCTGATCCTGGCGGCGTCCCATGGGCTGTCCGATACCGCGGACTCCTCGATGCGAGCCTTCAGCAAGGTCGTCGCGCTGCTGCCCTCGCGCCTCCGTCCCCGGCTCGAGTCGCTGGCGGACGCCACTCTGCACGCTCCACTCGGGAGTCCCTCGGTCACCACTGACTCGCTGCCCCCGATCGCGGCGGCGATCCACGCGCGCGAGCAGCTGAGGTTCGTCTACCACGACGCCTCCGGCGAAGAGACGCACCGGGAGGTCGAGCCGTACCGCCTCGTCCTTCGTGGTGCCCGCTGGTACCTGCTGGGCTGGGACCTCCGGCGAGACGACTGGCGGACCTTTCGGGTCGATCGGCTGCGGGTCAAGGTGCCCAACGGTCGCCGTTTCCGGCCGCGCCCCGACCCCGAGGGCGGCTTCGAGGACTTCGTCGTGCGTGCGCTGGAGACCGCGTCGTGGCACAAGCGCTATCGGGTGCGCCTGCTCACCTCGGCCGACGTGATCCGCGAACGGGCACCCACCTCGGTCGACGTGGAGCCCGATGGCGACGACGCCTGCGTCGTCACCGTCGGCTCCGACGATGCCGCCATGCTCGCGAAGTACCTCGCCTGGTGGGACGCGCCGTTCGAGGTGCTCGACTCACCCGAGCTGCTCGCGGAGGTGACGCGCCTGGCCCAGCGGTACGCCGACGCGTCGCAACGCTCTAGGACGTCACGCTGAGGGCACTCGTCAGAGTCGCCGGACGCGCAGCACGCCGGTCAGCATCGGGAGGGTGAACTCCTCGCCAGCGGTCTCGGGCCTGCCCGCGAGGTAGTCGCGGATCCGGCCGAGCGTGGCCTCGCGTTCCTGTTCTGGCATGACCAGCAGCCCCGCATGCGTCGCGATCTTCGCAACGAGAGAGTCGGCGGTGTGGCGCTGGTCGTGCGGGAACTCGACCTGCTCGAGGGAACCGAACCGGGCGACCGAACCATCGCTCGGTAGGTGCCTGCGCTCTGTCGCGGCTCGCCAGCTACTGAGCAGGTCGCGCTCGCCCACGGCGGCGCTCCCTCCGACTCGTTCGAGTCCGGCCACCCAGTCGACCCGGTCGTCCATGACGTTCCACAGGCCGGCCAGGATGCCGCCGGGCGCAAGCACCCTGGCTATCTCGGGTCCGGCCACGGCCATGTCGAACCAGTGCATCGCGTGGCCCGCCAGTACCGCGTCAACGGACCCGTCGGGCAGTGGGATCGACTCGGCACTCCCCGACAAGGCACGCACCTCTGGCAGTACGCCGTGCAGCTCGGCAAGCATCGCCGGATCGGGTTCGACCGCGACCACCTCGGCGCCTACCGCGACCAGAGTGGCGGTCAGCTTGCCGGTTCCCGCACCGAGGTCGAGCACCCGTGGGCCGGGAGCGGCCGCGAGCGCCCAGCGCACCGCCGCGTGAGCGTAGTCCGGGCGGTGCGCCGCATAGGCAGCCGCGGCTGCGCCGAACGAGGATCCGAGATGTTGCGGTTCGCCCTGCTCCACGCGCTGACCCTATCTCCGCGGCGAGTATGGCTCCCGCCACAACGCGAACGCGCCCGACCATCCCCGACGCGATCCGTAAGGCCGCTAGGCGGACGCTGGCTGAGTTGGCCCAGACCTCATTGGGCAGACTGACGACGTGGACACACTGGCCAGCAGACGGGTGTACGCCGGTTCGTGGTTGACCGTTCGCGAAGACACAATTCGTCTCTCGGACGGCTCGACCGGCACCTACACGGTTGTCGACAGCGCTGACATCTCGCTGGTCATCCCAGTCGATGGGGACCGAATGCACCTCGTCCAGCAGTACCGGTATCCGGTCGGCGGCCGGCGGTGGGAGTTTCCTTCCGGAAGCGTCGACGAGCGGTTCGACACAGACCCGGCGGCCGTCGCCGTACGCGAACTACGAGAGGAGACAGGACTCCTGGCCAGCAGACTGACTCTGCTCGGCACGCTAGAGGTCATGCCCAGCACCCTGAACCAGCGATGCAGCGTCTTTCTGGCGACTGGCCTCACCCATGGCGAACCTCAGCGGGAGCCGGAGGAGCAGAACATGCAAGCGAAATGGTTTGCCCGTAGCGACGTGGTGCGGATGATCAGCGGTGGCACACTCTCCGACGGGAAGTCCATGGCGGCATATGCGCTGCTACTCACCAGTGGAGCGTTGTCGCGCTGCTGAACCGGGGAGTCCATCCGCTGAGGCCAAAGGCGGCAGCCGCCCATGCTGAAACGCTATGCCCTCAGGACCTTCTCCATCGACTTGCCCTTGGCAACCTCGTCGACCAGCTTGTCCAGGTATCGGATCTTCTGCATCAGCGGTTCGTCGATGTCCTCGACCCGCACCCCGCACACCACGCCCGTGATCAACGACGCTGCGGGTTCAGGCGGGCCTCCGCGAAGAAGTCCTCGAAGGTCGTACCCGTAACCAGGTGGCCGCTCAACGCTGACTCGTCGAAGCCGGTGAGCCACTCGATCACCTGGTCCAGCTCGGCCTTGGTGCGCCCCTTCTTCTCGACCTTCGTCACGTAGTGGGGATAGACCGAAGCGAAGGGGGTGGTGAAGATCCGGGTCATCCTGATGAGCGTAGTCAGCGACGCGCCGCGGACCACCTGCGCCTCGGGGTCGGGAGCTGGCCGATCTCCCGGCGTTCCTCGGCGGTGACGGGGCGACCCTCGTGGCCCATCCATTCGGTGCAGCTGGCGATCGACCGGCGGAGGAGGTCGACCAGCCGTTGCTCGGCATCGCCCACGGCGGCCTCGGCGATGCCGACGACGGCGGAGTGCACGATCGCGGGCGCGGCACGGCTGCGGAACTTCTCGACCCGTCCGACGCCGACGTCACAGAAGTCTCGCGCCCAGTCGCGCGCCTCCGGAACGTCTGCCAGTGCCGTCTCGACCCGGGCCGACACATGGTGGGGTGGCCGTCCCTCGAGCTCGTTGAGCACCTGCTCGCAGCGGATCAGGCCCACGGCCGCCACGCGCTGCCTCCGCATGGAGGCGATCGGGAGGGCGGCCAGGGCGACCTCACGGGCGAGGCGGGCGTCCACGGTCGGATCGCTGCTGTTGAGGCCGATCACCTGAGGCACCAGCGGCGCGATCTCGCGGCGGGCCCCATCGCTGATCGAGTCGTTGACCTCCCTGGCCAGGGCGGCGAGCAGGGGGTGGGTGCAGCCGGGGTGGTCGGACCACGGTTCGCCAGCCAGGAACGACGCGAACTCCATGAAGCAGGCGCCCTTGCGCGGGCTGCGGTGCTTGCCCCGCGACAGAACGGGGACCATCTCCGGAATCCGACCGGAACTCACCCCTAGAGTCTGCGCCTGAGAAGCGGGTCGTGGCAACGCCTTAGCATCGAAGCATGGTGCCGCGGGGTGTCCCGGTCGGGCTCGACGCCGACTCGGCGAGGCGGGTCGAGCGGACGTTTCTCGCCGTGCGGATCGTCCGGGGCGGCCTGTTCCTGCTCTTCCTCGCGGTCGCGTTGGTGGCGGTGGAGGTCAGGGACTGGCCGACCGGCGTGACCGTGGCGATCGCGGTCACGTTGCTGCTGCAGGCCGGGACGCTGGCGTCGTGCGTGCGGCGCTATCGAGCGTGCTTGCCCTAGAGATAGAGCCCGGTGGCCTCGTCGGCGAGCCGCTCCGACGCCATCGCGTGCACGTCGCGCTCGCGCATCACGACGTAGACGTCGCCCTGGACCTCGATCTCGGCCTTGTCGTCGGGGTCGAAGAGCACCCGGTCGTCGGGCTGGATCGAGCGGGCGTGCGGCCCCACAGCGACCACCCGGGCCCAGGTCAGCCGGCGGGCGCCCATCGCCGCGGTCGCGGGGATCACGATGCCGCCCGAGGACCGTCGCTCCCCCGCCTCCTGGTCGACCTCGCACAGGATGCGGTCGTGCAGCATCTTGATCGGAGTCTTGTCCGACCCGGCGCCGGCCGCGGAGAGACTCAGGACGTCACCTTGCGGATCACGACGAGCAGGGCGACGAAACCGACGACGCCTCCGACCGTCTTGAGGATGTTGTCGGTGCGCGGCTCACCGGTCGCGCGGTCGACGTAGACCGCCTTGAGCGATGCGATCTCGCGGCTGACGATCGTCTTGGGGCTGGAGCGGTAGAGAAGCTGGTCGATGGTGTTCGCGAGCCGCTCGCGGGTCTCCTCGATCTCATGCTCGAGATCCGCAGTCTGGTTGCTCTTGCTCACCGGGGCAGGCTACCAATGGCCCGCGGCTGGAACCCGACGGGGAGTTCCAGCCGGTGGGCACGCATCAGCTCGGTGTCGGTGAGCACGTCGTACGTCGACCCGTCGGCCACCACGTGGCCGTCGCTCAGCACCACCGACCGCGGGCACAGCTCCAGCGCATAGGGCAGGTCGTGGGTGACCATCAGAACGGTGACATCGAGCGAGCGCACGATGTCGGCGAGCTCCCGACGGGACGCCGGGTCGAGGTTGGACGACGGCTCGTCGAGCACCAGGATCTCCGGTTCCATCGCGAGCACGGTCGCGACCGCGACCCGCCGCCGCTGGCCGAACGACAAGTGGTGCGGCGGCCGGTCGGCGAACTCGGCCATGCCGACCTGCTCCAGCGCAGCCATCACCCGGGCTTCCAACGCCGCCCCGGAGATCCCGAGGTTCGCCGGACCGAACGCCACGTCGGCACGGACCGAGCCCATGAACAGCTGGTCGTCGGGGTCCTGGAAGACGATGCCGACCCGGCGCCGGATCTCCTTGAGGTTCGGCTTCGCGACCGGGAGGCCGCTGATCTCCACCGTGCCGGCGCCCGCCTGGAGGATGCCGTTGAGGTGCAGCACCAGCGTGGTCTTGCCGGCGCCGTTGGGTCCGAGCAGGGCCACGCGTTCGCCCTGGTGCACATGCAGATCGACGCCGAACAGTGCCTGGTGGCCGTCGGGATAGGCGTACGCCAGCCCGGCTACGTCGAGCACCGGGACGCTCATCGCAGCGTCCCGTCGTAGCCCCGCGACAGCATGGCCAGGTGCACTCTCTCGCCGCGCTCGTAGGAGCGGACGAACAGGGCGCCGAGGGTCCGGGCCAGCGCCGGCCAGTGCCGTGGCGACCGCGGGTCGACGCCGCGGGACCGCATCGCGACGAGCATCCGGCCGAGGTCGTCTGTCACGACGTCGAGGTAGCGGATCATGAAGCCCATGATCTGCACGATCAGGGCCGGCATCCGGAGCCGCTGCAACCCGGCTAGCACATCGGACGGCTCGGTGGTCGCGGCCAGGGTCAAGGAGGCGAGCACGCCGAGCGTTCCCTTGACCGCCAGACCCCACGCGGCCAGCAACCCGGGCTCCGAGACCGTGACCCCCAGCACCTCCACCTGCGGTCCGGTGGCGATGAACGGGATCAGCGCCGCGAACACCAGGAACGGGACCTCGATCACCATTCGCTTCGCGAGGTACGACAACGGCACGCGCGACACCAGGACCACACCCACCAGTACGAGCAGATAGACGCCGAAGACGGGGTACCACTCGCGCGGGGTCGCCACGACACCGAGCATGAAGCCGACGAGGGCGAGGATCTTGAGATGTGCGGGCGCGCGGTGGATCGCGCTGTGTCCGTGGAAGTGCAGCCGATGGCCGTGCCCGGCGCCCATTAGTGCTCGACGTCCTCTGGAGTACGCCGTCGGCGGATCGCGAACGCCAGCCCGCCCATCAGGAGCAGGACCACGGCCACTCCCGCGGCACCGGCGATACCGCCGCCCAGCCGTTCGTCGTCGACGCCCTTGGTCTGATAGTCGGCGAACGGGCCGTCGGCCGTCTTGGACTCGTCGGCCGAGTCGATGAACCCGGTCTGCTCCGCGACGTACTCGAGTCCGTCGGGGTGGGCGCTCGCGTAGTAGCTGCCGAACCCGGCGACGACCAGTGCCAGAAGGAGCGCGGAGGCGTAGAAGGTGCGCCTGGTCATGCCGTGGCCGCCTTGCGGATCTCGAGCTGCTGTTCGCTCCGCAGATGGCGGGCACCGTGGACCAGGTCTGGGCGGGCCGTCATCACGGCGGCGATCACGAGACCGGTGACCACGGCCTCGCCGATCCCGATCACGACGTGCCAGCCGACCATCGCAGTGAGCACCTTGCCGGTCTCGACCGGCGCGGTGCCGCCGATCGCGAACAGCAGCGTGAATGCGACGGCGGCCACCGGGACCGACACCAGCGCCGCCACGGCGGCGGCCGGTGGCACCACGGCGGGCCGCTTGGGCAGCAGGGCGATCACGAGCCGGAAGACGAGGTACCCGACGCCCGCGCCGATCAGTGCCATCAACGTGATGTTGGTGCCGAGCGCGGTCACGCCGCCATCCGCCATGAACAGCGACTGGACGAGCAGCACCACCGCGATGCACAGCGCGCCCGTCCACGGGCCCACGAGCACCGCCGCCAGGGCACCGCCGAGCAGGTGGCCACTGGTGCCCGCGCCGACCGGGAAGTTCATCATCTGAGCGGCGAAGACGAAGGCGGCGACGAGGCCGGCCATCGGAGCGGTACGGTCGTCGAGCTCGGTCCGGGCCTTGCGCAGCGCGACCGCGACTCCGGCCACGGCGACCGCCCCGGTCGCGATCGAGGTGGGTGCGTCGAGGAATCCGTCGGGCACGTGCATATAAGAACTCTACGTTATTGCGAACAATGTGCAGTAGCCGTTTCCGCCGCGCAGAACAGGAGCCCCGTCCGTGAGCCCGACCCCTCGCCTCTCCCCCGGTGACGCCGCCCCCGACTTCACGCTCTCCGACGACAAGGGGACGGAGGTCTCATTGAGCGACCTGCGTGGAGAGCAGGTGATCGTGTACTTCTACCCCGCCGCGATGACGCCAGGTTGCACCAAGCAGGCGTGCGACTTCACCGACTCGCTCGACGCGCTCCAGGCGGCGGGCTACCGAGTGCTCGGGATCTCCCCCGACAAGCCGGAGAAGCTGGCCAAGTTCCGCGAGCGCGACGGCCTCACGATCACCCTCCTGTCCGACCCGGAGAGGCAGGCACTGTTGGCGTACGGCGCCTTCGGCGAGAAGAAGCTCTACGGCAAAGTCGTGGAGGGCGTGATCCGCTCGACGTTCGTGGTCGACGAAGAGGGACGGATCCGGATCGCGCAGTACAACGTCAAAGCGACTGGGCACGTGGCGAAGCTTCGTCGCAACCTCGGAATCGATCCCTAGACTTGGGCTGCTAGTCCCGCCGGAGTGGTGGAATTGGTAGACACGCGGCATTTAGGATGCCGTGCCTCAGGCGTGGGGGTTCGAGTCCCCCCTCCGGCACCCTCACGCTTACAGGAGCAGGCAATGAGTAACCAGGATCCCTACGGGACCCCGCCCCAGCAGCCCTACGGTCAACAGCCCTACGGTCAGCAGCCGTACGGCGGCGGCCAGGGCTTCGGCAGCGGGCCGGGCGGTCCTGGCTACCCCGGTGCCCCGCCGCCGCCGCCGAAGAAGCGGACCGGCCTGATGATCGGCGCGATCGTCGCCGCGCTGGTGGTGATCGGGGGCCTGGTGGTCGGCGGCATCCTGCTGCTCGGCGACGACGACGACAAGAACGAGACGTCGAGCGAGAAGGCCACGGACAAGCCGACCGAGGAACCGACGGACGAGCCGACCGAGGAGCCGACGGACGAGCCCACTGAGGAGCCCACTGACACCGGCGGCACGGTGTCGGGCACCAACTACACCTACTCCCTCCCCGGTGAGCAGTGGGTGGACGCCACCGCCGACGCGGCAGCGGCCGGAACCGTCGTCGACAGCGCGTCCGCCTGGGGCGAGCAGATCGACGGATCCCGCGCCAACGTGCTGGTCGAGGCCGCTTCGGCCGAGGGCACGCTCGAGGAGCAGCGGGACGGCTGGGAGACCAACCTCACCTCCGGCGGTTCGGAGCTCGAGCGGCTGCCGGACGTGATCATCGACGGTGAGAGCGCCTACGCCGTACAGCTCAAGGGCACCAACTCATCCGGCACGGAGATCTTCCAGACGGTTTACCTGACCCTTCATCAGGAGATCGTCTACTCGATCGGATTCTCGAGCCAGCCGGCCGACGACGAAGCCGAGGCCGGGTTCGACGTGATCAAAGACAGCTGGACCTGGACCAGCTAGGGAGCCATGAGAGATCTGCACGAGCAACTTCGCAGCCTGGTGTCGCAGCACGGCACCGGGATCGTCGACAACTCCGAACAGTTCAGGGGGGCGCTCGACGACTACCTGACCGAGGATGACGCGACCCAGGGCGAGCTGAACCTGCTCGTCGACGCCGTCCGTCTCGGAGGCGTCGAGCGGCTGCTGGCCATGCTGGACAACGGCGCCGACCCCGATGCGGCGGTCCGGGAGGCCGGCGGTGAGCTGGCCCGCGACCGCAGCTCGGACGAGCAGCGGTCCCGCTGGGCGGTCGCCGCGATGGGCTACGCGCTGGGCCGGATCGACGCCGTGATCGTGCGGAGTCAGCTCGAAGGTGACGTCACCCGGCTGCCGTACGGCGCCACCTCGCCGGCCGCGCAGCAGCCCCCGGTGCAGAGCCCGCCGCACCAGAGCCCGACACACCAGGCTCCGGTGCAGAGCCCGGCGTACCAGCCTCCCCCGGTGCAGAGCCCGGCGTACCAGCCTCCCCCGGTGCAGAGCCCGCCGCACCAGGCTCCGGTGCAGAGCCCTGCCTGGCCGAGCCCGCATCCGTCGCACCCCTCACCCGTGGCGGGCTACGGCACCGCGCCGACGCCGCCGAAGAAGAAGCGCACCGGCCTGATCGTGGGGCTGGTGGCGGCCGGGATCGCCGTGATCGCCGCCGCCGTGGTGCTCGCGCTGGTCACCAGTGGGGACGACCCCGAGGAGCAGGCCGACGACAACGGCAACAACACCCAGACCTGCGACCCGTGCCTGGAGGGTGAGGGCTACCAGTACCAGCTGCCCGAGGGCTGGCAGAACATCACCGACAAGGTCCTCGAGGAGAACCCCGGCCAGCCGACGCTCGACACGGCCAGCGCGTGGGGCGAGTCCGTCGAGGAGGGCCGGGCGAACGTCATCGTCGAGGTCTCCTCGTGGACCTACAACGACCTCGACGACGCGGTAGGCATCCTCTCCGACAACCTCAGCAGCCTCGGCGGCGACATCGAGGACCTCGACAACCGAGACATCGACGGCGAGGAAGCCGCGGGCGTGCTCCTGACCCGGACCAACGACTCCGGCGTCGAGGTCGAGCAGACGGCGTACATCGTGAAGAACGGCGACGACGCCGTGGTGATCACCGCCTCCAACAAGGCCGAGGACGACGGCCCCGCGGACGCCTACGAGAAGATCTACGACTCCTGGTCCTGGGAGTAGCCCGTCCACACTAGAGTCCGCCAATGGACTCCGCGCTGACCTCGGTCGGCCTGCCGATCGCCCTGGCCATCATCATGTTCGGGCTCGGGCTGGGGCTGACCGTCGCGGACTTCAAGCGGGTCGGCAAGCACCCGCGGGCGGTGGTCGTCGCGTTGACCTGCCAGCTGGTACTGCTACCAGCGGTGTGCTTCGGGCTGGTGCGGCTGTTCGACCTCGACCCGCTGCTCGCCATCGGCATGCTGCTGCTCGCCGCCTCGCCCGGCGGCACGACCGCCAACCTCTACAGCCACCTGTTCCACGGCGACGTCGCGCTCAACATCACCCTGACCGCCGTGAACTCGATCATCTCGATCGCCACACTGCCGCTGATCACCAACTTCGCGATCGACTACTTCGACCAGGGCGACTCGGTCTCGATGCCGCTCTCGGAGGTGGTCAAGGTGTTCATCCTGATCCTGGTGCCGGTCGGGATCGGGATGATCGTGCGCGCAAGTCGCCCGGCTTTCGCTGGGCGGATGGACCGCCCGGTCCGGATCGCCTCGGTGCTGATCCTGACGCTGCTGGTGATCGGGATCCTGGCCTCCGAGCGCGACACGGTGGGGGACTCCTTCGCCGACGTGGGCGTGGTCGCCGGGCTGTTCTGCGCGATCAGCCTGGTGGTCGGGTACGTCGTGCCCCGTGCGTTCGGCGTGGCCGAGGACCAGGCCATCGCCTCGTCGATGGAGATCGGCGTACACAACGCGACGCTGGCGATCTTCGTCGCCGAGAACGTGCTCGACAACGTCGAGATCGCCGTCCCAGCGGCGGTGTACTCGTTGCTGATGTTCGTGCTGGCCCTCGCCTGGGGCACCGTGATCACGCGCTGGATCCGTCAGGCTCCGGTGAGCAGCACGGCCACCTGAGGGGCGAGGTCGCGCAGCGCCCGGCCCCGGTGCGAGATCGCGTCCTTGTCCGCAACGGACAGCTCCGCCGTGGTCACGCCGGGGTGGTCGTCGGCCTCGAACACCACGTCGTAGCCGAAACCACCGCTCCCCCGCACCTCACGGATCACCCGGCCCTGCATCCGCCCCTCGCCGACCAGCTCGCGTCCGTCGGGGTGGACGCAGGCCACGGCACAGGTGAAGTGGGCGCCGCGCCGCTCGTCGGGCACGTCGGCCAGCTGGGCGAGGAGCAGCTCGTTGTTGCGCTGGTCGCTCTTGGGCGGGCCGGACCACCGCGCGGAGAGCACGCCGGGCATCCCGTTGAGCGCGTCGACACAGAGGCCGCTGTCGTCGGCCAGGCTGGGGAGCCCGGTCGCGGCTGCACCGGCCCGGGCCTTGATCAGGGCGTTGCCGGTGAACGTCGGCTCGTCCTCGACCGGTTCGTCGTACGCCGTCACGTCGTCGAGGCCGAGGACCCGGACCCCTGGCAGGTGGTCCGCGAGGATCCGCTCCATCTCCTCGAGCTTCTTGGCGTTGCGGGAGGCCAGGTGGATCTCAACCACCGGCCCGCGCCTCCTGCTGCAGCCGGGTGAGGTCGGCGCACCCCTTCTCGGCGAGCGAGAGCAGGGCATCCAGCTCGGTCCGGTCGAACGCGGCGCCCTCGGCGGTGCCCTGCACCTCGACGTACTTGCCATCGCCGGTCATCACGACGTTCATGTCGGTCTCGGCCCGCACGTCCTCGACGTAGGGCAGGTCCAGGCGCGGCGCACCGTCGATGATGCCGACGCTGACCGCCGCGACCGAGCCGGTCAACGCCCCCGAGACGCCGAGGTGCGCGCAGGCGTCGGCCAGCGCGACGTAGGCGCCGGTGATCGCCGCGGTGCGGGTGCCGCCGTCGGCCTGCAGGACGTCGCAGTCGATCTGCACGGTGTTCTCGCCGAGCGCCTGGTAGTCGATGACGGCGCGGAGCGAGCGGCCGATCAGCCGGCTGATCTCGTGGGTGCGGCCACCGATGCGACCCTTGACGGACTCGCGGTCCGAACGGGTGTTGGTGGCGGCGGGAAGCATGGCGTACTCCGCGGTGACCCAGCCCAGGCCGGACCCCTTGCGCCAGCGCGGGACGCCCTCGGAGGCGGATGCCGCGCAGAGCACCCGGGTCCGGCCGAACTCGATCAGCACCGACCCCGCCGGGTGGTCCAGCCAGTCGCGGGTGATCGTGATCGGTCGCAGCTCGTCGTCGGCTCGGCCGTCGTCTCGGGCAGTCATGGCGGTCAACCTATCGGGGCGTGCCGACGCTGCTGACCGGTGGTTGAGGTGCGAGGAGCGCCAGCGACGAGCCTCGAAACCACGCACCCCGCTCGTGGTGGTTTCGAGGCTCGCTGGCGCTCGCACCTCAACCAGCGTCGTACCAGAGCAACCCCTGCGAGCACCGCACCCGTCAAGAGGGTGAGAGACCATGAACCACCGAAGGGAGACCGGGTGCGGACCAGCGATCGCGACGCGGAGTTCACGGCCTTCGTCACCGCTCAGCGGGCGCGGCTGGTCCGCGCCGCCCGTCTGCTGGCCGTAGGGGACGAGGCTCTGGCCGAGGACCTGGTGCAGACGACGTTGACCAAGGTGTACGTCGCGTGGCCGAAGGTGCAGCGTGCCGACGACCCGGTGCGCTACGCGCACCGAATGCTGACCAACGCCTTCATCGACGAGACCCGGCGGGCCTACCGGGGCAGGGAGAGATCCGAGCCACAGCCCGTCGACACCCGGACCGCCGTCGCGGAGCCCGCCGACCCCACGGTGCGCGAGGCGGTGATGGCCGCGCTGGCGGGGCTCGCGCCGCAGCAGCGCGCCGTCGTCGTACTCCGGCACTGGCTCGACCTCGACGTGGAGTCCACGGCCCAGGCTCTCGGCTGCTCGAGCGGGACCGTCAAGTCCACGAACTCCCGGGCCCTCGCCCACCTACGGACCGCTCTCGGCGACCTCACCGACGACCTCACCACCAGGAGCACCTCATGACCGACCTCACCGACCTGCTCGACCGCGCCAGTGACCTCGGCGAGACGCCGTTGCCGATCGCCGACGACCTCGCCAGGGCGCACGCGGCGGTACGCCGCCGGCGACGCCGGCACGGGCTCGTCGCCGTCGGCTCCCTGTGCGCCGTCGGCGTGCTCGCCGTCGTCGCCGGACCGTCGGTGCTCGACCGGTCTCCCGAGGGCTCCCCGACGGTCGAGGTCGAGAAGCAGGAGAGCGTGCTGTTCGCCGCCAACGAGACGCAAGGGGCGTACACGTTCGGCAAGCTGCCCGTCGGGTGGGAGGTGCAGGGCGCCTACGCGCAGGGGGTGACGATCGCGCCGGTGGGATTCGAGGACCAGGAGCCCTACAGCTTCGTGGGCAAGCTGGTCATCATGTACGACCAGAACCCTCTGTCGGGCGATGTGACCGTCGTCGACGGCCGGGAGTTCTACAGCCGTAGCGGCGGTGGCGACCACAGCACGGTCCAGGTCCGCACTCGAGCCGGGGAGCCCGGGGGCACCGTGTCGGTGCAGTACCCGGACTCCGCCGGCTGGAGCGTGGCGACCATGATCGAGTTCCTCGACGCCGTCCAGGTGGGCGAGGGCGCTGAACCAGGCCTCGGCTGACCTGCGCTACTTGAACTCGATCCGCAGCAGCCGCTGGATGCCGAGGAACAGCGGGATGATCAGCCAGATCGTGCCGGTGACGGCGAGCTGCGCCCACTCCTCGCCGTTGGGTATGTAGTCACCCTCGAACAGCGGCAGCTGGGCCGTGTTGAAGTCGATCCAGGGCGCCACCTTCTCGAAGCCCTCGCTCAGCGCACTGAGGATGCCGACTGCCGTGGGCAGGATGAAGGTGTACACGAAGTAGACGACGATCGCGGCCGCGGTATTCATGAGCAGCGTCGCGATGGCGAAGCCGACCAGCACCCCGATGAGGTTCGCCAGGACGAACCCGTTGAACAGCAGGTTGCCGTCCACGCCCCACTCCGGCGTACCGCCGGTGAGGCTGCCGAAGAGCGTGGCGATCACCGCCATCAGCGCCGCCAGCACCATCACGCACGCGGCAAGGAGCAGGCCCGCGAGCAGCTTGGCGATGATGATGCGTGATCTCCGCGGCTCGAGGGCGAACGTCACCAGACCGTTTCGCTGGCTGGACTCGCTCGTCACCAGCATGATGATCAGGATCGGGATGAAGTAGCCCAGTACGAACCCGGCGATGCTGATGAAGTCTTCGTAGTTCTTCTCGGTGTCCGCTGCGGCGAGGGCGTAGATGGTCAGCACGACGAGAACCAGCGCGACGATGGAGGCCGCGAACCAGCGGCCGGCCCGGGTGTCCAGTGCCTTGCGGAACTCCACCGCGGCCAGGCGCGACATCGGCACGTGCTCGGTGGCGTTGACGTCGATCGGGATGGGGGCGGTCGTGGTGCTCATGCCGTGGCTCCTTCGGGGAGTTCGTCGCGTTGGGAGTCTGAGGTGAGCTCGAGGAACAGGTCCTCCAGCCCGGCGGCCCCGGAACGCAGGTCGACGAGAACGACCTGGGCCTCCAGGGCCACCCGGCCGACGTCCTCGGGTGCGCAGCCGACTCGGAGGCCCTCACCCTCGGCGGCGACGGGGTAGCCCTTCTGCTGGAGGGCCTCCGTGAGCCGCGCGTTGTCGAGGCTCATCACCAGCGAGCTGACGTTGGTGTCCATGGCGAGCAGCGACTTCTTGTCGCCCTGGGCCACGATCTTGCCCATGCCGATCAGGATCATTTCGTCGGCGATCAGCTCGACCTCGTTGAGCAGGTGGCTGGAGAGGAAGACCGTGCCGCCCCGGTCGGCGTACCCCTTGAGCAGGGTGCGCATCCAGCGGATGCCGGCCGGGTCGAGGCCGTTGGCGGGCTCGTCGAGGATCAGCACGGACGGGTCGCCGAGCAGCGCGTGCGCGATGCCGAGCCGCTGCTTCATGCCCAGGGAATAATTGCGCAGCCGGCGCTTGGCCTCGGTGTCGCTCAGCGAGACCAGGTGCAACATCTCGTCGACCCGGGACTCCGGGAGACCCATGGTCTTGGCACCGATGGTGAGGATCTCGCGTCCGGTGCGACCCGCGTGCTGCGCGGAGGCGTCGAGGAGGACCCCGACGTGCCGGCCGGGGTTGGGGATGTCGTGGTAGAGGTGGCCGCCGATCGTGGCCCTGCCGTGGGTGGCCGGGGTGAGGCCCACCATCACGCGCATCGTGGTGGTCTTGCCGGCGCCGTTGGGACCGAGGAACCCGGTGACCCGTCCTGGCTGCGCGACGAAGCTGATGTCGTCGACGGCCTTGAAGCCGCCGTATGCCTTGGTGAGGCCTTCGACTGTGATCATGCTCGCCACTCTGCCCCATGGATGGGGACCAACACATGGTCCGCGTGGATGACGTGTCGCGACCAAAGTAGGGGGCGCCGGACACCCGAGGTCCTGTGCCGCGGAGGCCCTCGGCCCTAGCGTTCGGGTGTGGACCTGCCCAGCCCCGACGACTACCAGCCCCGGCTGACTTGGTGGAGCCACACGTGGCGGACGATCCTGATGCTGGCGATCAGCGTCGTGGTCTGGTTGACGGTCGCCGAGAACCAGACCGAGGGGCGGTTCCTGCTCGACGTGGCGCTGGGGCTGCCCGCCGTCGTGCTCGTGTTCTTCCGGCGACGCTGGCCGATGACAGTGGCGGTTGTCACGGCGGCTCTGAGCGGAGTGTCGTCACTGGCCGCCGGGCCGGCCACCCTTGCTGCGGTGTCCCTGGCGACCAGGCGCCGCTGGATCCAGGTGGGCGTGGTCGCGGCTCTCAACCTGGCCGCGGCGCAGACGCTCGTCCTCGTCCACCCCCTGACCGACGACGAACCCGAGTGGGTGACGCTGGGCACCAACGTGGTGGTCATCGGCGGGATCATGGCCTGGGGCATGTACCTCGGGTCGCGGCGCGAGCTGCTGTGGACGCTGCGCAACCGCGCGGAGACCGCCGAGGCCGAGCAGGAGCTCCGCGTGAGCCAGGCGCGCACCAACGAGCAGGCCCGGATCGCCCGGGAGATGCACGACGTGCTGGCGCACCGGATCTCGCAGATCTCGATGCACGCCGGCGCGCTGAGCTTCCGCGACGACCTCACCACCGACGAGATGCGCGACAGCGTCGCGGTGATCCAGGAGAAGGCGCACGAGGCGCTCACCGACCTGCGCGGCGTGCTCGGGGTGCTGCGTGACGACGGGAGCGGCCAGGCCGGCGAGGCGCCGCAGCCGACGTACGCCGACCTGCCGGCGCTGGTCATCGAGGCCGAGGAGTCGGGGTTGAACGTGGGCCTCGACGACGGGCTGGACACGCGGGGAACGCCGGTGCCCGACGCGGTCGGTCGCACCCTCTACCGGATCGTGCAGGAGGGCATGACCAACGCCCGCAAGCACGCGCCCGGAAGCCGGCTGACGATCCAGGTCAGTGGTTCCCCGGAGGGCGGCGTCGACATCCGGCTGCGGAACCCGCTCGGCTTCGGGCCCTCGGCGGCACCGGGCGCCGGCCTCGGCCTGGTGGGGCTCACCGAGCGGGCCGAGCTGGCAGGCGGCCGCCTGGAGCATCGTCGCGACGGGCAGACGTTCCTGCTGCACGCGTGGATACCGTGGGCGCCATGACTCGGGTGTTGATCGTCGACGACGATCCGTTGGTCCGCTCGGCGCTCAGCCTGATGCTCGGCGGGCAGCCGGACATCTCGGTCGTGGGCGAGGCCGGCGACGGCCGAGACGGCGTCCGGATGGCCAGGGAGCAGCGCGCCGACGTGGTCCTGATGGACATCCGGATGCCGCAGGTCAGCGGGCTCGAGGCGACGCGGACGCTGTACGCCGACCCCGACCCGCCCCACGTGATCGTGCTGACGACGTTCGACGCCGACGAGCACGTGATGTCGGCGCTCGCGGCCGGTGCCGACGGGTTCCTCCTCAAGGACACGCCACCCGCCCAGATCCTCGAGGCGATCCGCAGCGTGGCCGACGGCAACCCGATGCTGTCCCCGTCGGTGACCCGCACCCTGATCGACAAGGTGCGCACCGACCCGGCGGCCGACCGGGCCGCCGAGGCGAAGCAGCGGCTCGAGGCGCTCACCGATCGGGAGCTCGAGGTGGCCATGGCGGTCGGCCGCGGGATGAGCAACGCCGAGATCGCCTCGGAGCTCTACCTCTCGGTGCCGACGGTCAAGGCACACGTGTCGCGGCTGTTCGAGAAGCTCGAGGTCACCAACCGGGTGCAGATCGCGATCTGCGTGCACGAGTCCGGGCTGAACGGTCAGAGCACCTGACCGGTCAGGGGCGCACCGCCCGGATCAGCCAGCACCCGGAGCCGAACAGCACGCCGTCGGCGGTCGCGTGCGCGACGCACACGGTGCGCAGCGCCTCGAGCGCCTGCGAACGCGCGTCGGGGTCCACACCCTCGAGCATCCATCCGAGCTGCCCCAGCACGAACGCGTGGGCCTCATCGGCGGTCCGGCCGAACCACATCGGTGCCTGCAGCGGCTCGAGGTCGACGTCGTCGAACCCGGCGCCACCGAGGACGGTGCGAACGTGGTCAGGTTCCGCGAGTGCGAACGGGCCGGGTGCCCCCGCCGGTGGCAGCGACAGGGCGCGACCCGCGGCCAGCGCACCGAAGAACGCCTGGATCCACTCGTTCCGCTCGGGGGCCTGCCACGCCGCCAGAGCGAGCCGACCTCCAGGGCGCAGGGCCCGCGAGATGTTGGCGAAGGCCGCGGTCTGGTCACCGAAGAACATCGCGCCCGTGCGGCTGAGCGCGAGGTCGAACGAGCCGGCTTCGAACGGGTAGACCTGCGCGTCGGCCTGCTCGAACGCCGCGTTGTCCACGCCTTCGGCGACGGCACGGAGGCGGGCTTCGTCGAGCATGCGGGAGGAGAGGTCGACGCCCAGCGCCGAGCCGGCGCGCGCGGCCCGGGCCAGGTCGCGCGTGGTCTGTCCGGTGCCGCAGCCGATGTCGAGCACCCGGTCGGTGACCCGCACGTCGGCCACCTCGAGCAGGGCCCGATGGTGCACCGCCACCGAGCGGTCGTAGTCGTCGGCGTGGGACGCCCAGTACTCGCCCTCGTCGCCGTCCCAGGCCCCGAGCTGTTCGGCATTCGATGGTGCGACACGCACCGTGCTGGCTTCCGACATCTCAGCTCCTCCGGTACTCTCCCCTTGGGAGGAAAGATCCTCCCAAGGGGAGAAAATGTCAAGCCCAAGACTGACCTCGACGTCGTACGCGATCCTCGGCCTGCTCGCGGTGAAGCCGTGGACCACCCACGAGCTGGTGCAACAGGTGGACCGGAGCCTGCGGCGGATCTGGCCGCGCACCGCGAGCAAGCTCTACGAAGAGCCCAAGAAGCTGGTCGCCCACGGTTTCGCCCGGGCGGAGGACGCCTCGGTGGGGCGGCGGCCGCGGACGCGCTACACGATCACAGCCCGGGGCCGCCGGGCGCTCGCGGAGTGGGTGCGGGAACCTGGAACAGGGCCCTCCCTCGAGTTCGAGCAGCTGGTCAAGATCCACTTCGCGGACAGCGACACGAAGGCCGCCGTGCTGGCGAACCTGCACGCGACCCTCGAGTGGGTGCGGGAGGAGAACGTGGAGAACCTGGCGACCGCCCGCGCCTACCTCGAGCAGCGCGGCGAGTTCCCCGAGCGAGCGGCCCTCAACCAGCTCAGCGGGCAGTTCATCGCCGCCTACTACGTCTGCGTGGCGGAGTGGGCCGAGTGGGCGATCGGCGTTGTCGAGGAGTGGCCGGACGACGTTACGCAGGCGCCCTTCGACCTCGCCGTGGCTGAACAAGCCGTGCGGATGGTGCAGAGCATCGCGCCGGCTCAGAGCTCGTAGACCGCGCCCGGCCTGGCCAGCTCGACGTCGCCGGCGAACGCCGCGGTGGCCTCGGCCATCGCCATGTCCTTTTCGAACCACGGTGGGATGTGGGTCAGCACCAGGCGGCCGACGCGCTTGCGGCTGGCGACCGACCCGCAGTCGGCGCCGGTGAGGTGGATGTGCGGCGGGTTGTCGTCGCGGGACCGGAACGACGCCTCGGCGATCAGCAGCGGCACGTCGGCGGCGACCCGGTCCAACCCGTCGCACGGCCCGGTGTCCCCGCTGTAGCCGAAGGTGGCGCCGTCGGCGCTGATCCGCAGCCCGTAGGCCAGCACCGGGTGGTCGACCTCGATCGGCTCCACCGTGAACGGGCCGAGCTCGAGCTTCCCGTCGTACTCGTGGAAGTCGAAGTCCTCGCGCATGCCCGGGTCGAGCGGCAGGTCGTAGGCGTGAGCCATCCGGTCGGCGATGCCCGCCGGCCCCCAGACCGGGATCGGCCGTTGCGGCCCCTGCGGGCCGTAGCGCCGCAGCACGTAGTAGCCGCACAGGTCCATGTAGTGGTCGGGGTGCAGGTGGCTGACCAGGACGCCGTCGACGCTCAGCGGGTCGATGTAGTTGTGGAGGGCCCCGAGTGCGCCGTTCCCGAGCTCGAGCAGCACCCGCCAGGAGCGGCCCTCGGAGTCATCGACCTCCAGCAGGTAGCAGGAGGCCGGTGAGTCGGGGCCGGGGAAGGAACCCGAGCAGCCGATCACGGTGATCTTCATGTCAGGCCACCGGCGAACTGGGTGGCCGCGACCATCTCCGGCCCGAGGAACCGCCGGCCGATGGTCTCGAACTCGGTCGGCGCTCCCGTGGTCGCGAAGGTGTACGCCGGCACCCCGCCCGGCCGCATCAGGCCGGTCTCGGCGAGCATCTTGTAGACGTCCTTGGCGCACTCCTCGGCACTGCTCACCAGGGTGACCTCCTCACCCATCACGTAGGAGATCACGCCGGTGAGCAGCGGGTAGTGCGTGCAGCCGAGGATCAGGGTGTCGACGTCGGCGCGGGTCAGCGGGTCGAGGTACTCGTGAGCGGCGGCCAGCAGCTCGTCGCCACCCGTGACGCCGGCCTCGACGAAGTCGACGAAGCGGGGGCAGGTCTGGATCGTCACCTCGAGGTGCGGGGCGGCCGCGAACGCGTCGTCGTAGGCCAGCGACTCCGCCGTGGACTGGGTGCAGATCACCCCGATCCGCCCGGTGTGGGAGGCCACGGCCGCTCGGCGCACCGCGGGCAGGATCACCTCGACGACCGGGACGTCGTAGCGCTGCCGGGCGTCGCGGAGCATCGCCGCGCTGGCCGAGTTGCACGCGATCACCAGCGCCTTCACGCCCTGACCGACCAGGTGGTCGAGGCACTCGAGGGCGTACTCGCGGACCTCGCCGATCGACTTGGGTCCGTAGGGCTGGCGGGCGGTGTCGCCGACGTACAGCAGCGACTCGTGCGGCAGCTGGTCGATCACCGAGCGAGCGACGGTGAGTCCGCCGAACCCCGAGTCGAAGATGCCGATCGGGGCATCGGTGGTCGCTGGCACGAGGACCAAGAGTAGGTGCTGGGACCCGCCGCACGCACGAAGTGGCGACCGAGGTCACGTTCCGTCGGTATCTTTGCCGGGTGCGATTCCATGGGGCATTGGTCGCGTGCGCTCTCTCGGCGGCGCTCGTCTCGCCGACGGTAGAGCCGGCCGTCTCATCACCCGGGGTGGCACCGGAGACCCGCGTCCTGGTGATCTCCGTCGACGGCCTCAACCCCACCGCGCTGCGCCGGCTCGGGGTGAAGGGCACGCCGAACTTCCACCGCCTGATGTCGGAGGGGGCCTTCACCCTCAACGCCCGCGCCCAGGTGGAACAGACCCTCACCCTGCCCAACCACACGAGCATGGTCACCGGCCGCCGGATCGACCGCACGCACGGGGGTCACGGGGTCACCTGGAACACCGACCGCCCCCGCACGATCGTGCAGAGGGCGGCCGGCCACGACGTCGGGTCGATCTTCTCGGTGCTGCACAACGCCGGGATGAACGTCGCGCTGTTCGCCGCCAAGTCGAAGTTCAGGTTGTTCGACCGCTCGTGGCCCGGGATCAACCGGGTCACGATCAAGGACGAGAAGGACGGGGCGCTGACCAAGGCGGTGCGCAGCGACCTGGTCCTGCACCATCGCGCGTTCACGTTCCTGCACCTCGGCGGCGTCGACAAGACCGGCCACGCCAACGGCTTCATGTCCCCGGCGTACCTCGCCGCGGTGCGTCGGATGGACGGCAAGCTGGGGATGCTGCTCGCCGCGATCGACGGCCACGACGAGCTCGACGACCTGACGATCGTGCTCACCGCCGACCACGGCGGCAACGGCCGTGACCACGACGTCCCGACGAAGCTGGCGAACTACCGGGTGCCGTTCTTGGTGTGGGGTCCCGGCGTCGCCCACGACGACCTCTACGACCTCAACCCGGCGTTCAAGGATCCCGGCAAGAAGCGCGTGGGCTTCGGCGGCAAGCAGCCGATCCGCAACGGCGACGTCGCCAACTTCGCGGCGGACCTGCTCGGCGTGGGGCCGGTTCCCGACAGCCTGTGGGACGCCGCCCAGCTGCTGCAGGTCAGCTGAGCGCCGGCATCCGGTCCCGGCACAGGCAGAAGACGTTGCCCTCCGGGTCGGCCAGCACGTGCCAGTTGACCTCCGGGCTCTGACCCACGTCGACCGGCGTCGCGCCCAGCTCGAGCAGCCGCTCCAGCTCGGCGGCCTGGTCGCGGTCGGTCGGGTTGACGTCGAAGTGGAGCCGACTCTTGGCGTCGGTCGGCGGGTCCGGCACCCATCGGAAGTCGATCTGGAACGGGCCGCCGCCCTTGGGGCCGATGCACGCGCCGTCGCGGCCGTGCTCGGTGCGTTGCCACCCGGTGGCGACGACCTCCCAGCCGAGCACGTCGGCCCAGAAGTCGGCCAACCGACGGGGGTCGGCGCAGTCGATCGGTATCGACATGATGCGACTGGTCATGCTGCCACCTTCCTCATCTCAGGTTCTACGACATCACTTTCCTTGGTCGGCGAGCGATGCAACGCCACGCCGACCACGACCAGGCCGACCCCCGCCACCTCGACCGGGGTCGGCACCTGCGCCAGGACCAGCGCACCAAGGACCGTCGCCGTCGCCGGAAGCAGGCTCACCATCAGCGCGTACGTCGACCGCGCGAGCCGCGCCATCGCCAGCTGGTCGCACACATAGGGCACCACCGACGACGCGATGCCCACACCGAAGGCGGCTGCCAGCGCCACCGGGTCGGTGACGGCCGGCACCGCGTCCGCGAGCCCGATCGGCAGGGCGACCACGGCGGCGATCATCATCGCGAGCGCCAGCCCGTCGACGCCGGTGATCGGTGCGCTGGTGGCCACCCGGTGCGCGAGGCCGATGTAGACGGCGAACAGCACGGCGTTCGCGGCGGCGAACGTGATGCCGAGCGGGTCGTGCACCAGGTGCACGTCGGTGACCAGGTAGACACCGGCGACGGCGAGCAGGAGGGCCGCGAGGTTGGCGCGCGTGCGCACGGCGCCCGCGGCCAGTGCGATCACCGGCAGGAACTCGATCGCGGCGACGGTGCCCAGCGGCAGCCGGTCGATCGCGAGATAGAAGCAGGCGTTCATCGCTGCCAGCACGGCTCCCCAGGCAACCAGCAGTCGGCGGGTGTCGCGCTCGAGCAGCGCCCAGGTCCTCCACGGCCGGCGCCAGAGTGCGAACACCACCGCGGCCGACGCGATCCGGAGCCAGGCGACGCCGAGGACGTCGATCCGAGCGAACAGCAGCACCGCGAACGCGGGGCCGAGGTAGTGGAACACCGCGCTGACCACGAAGTACGCGTGCGGGGGGACGCGTTGCGACGTGGGGGTCGCCGTGCTGTTTGTCATGACCTTAGACTAGAAAGCAAATCAGGCATTCTCCATGGTCGAACGAAGGCATCGGAGCCCTGCAATGGCAGAAATCAAGGCCAATGGACGACAGCGCCGTCGAAACGAAGGTTCGCCCCTGGACGCCACCAACCGGCGTCTGCTGGATGCGCTCAGCGCCGACGCCCGGACCAGCACGGTGGAGCTCGGCCGGCTCGTCGGCATGTCGGCCCCTGCCGTGCGTGACCGGATCGCCCGGCTGGAGGAGGCGGGCGTGATCAGGGGCTACCGGGTGGACGTCGACCCCGCCGCGCTGGGCCTGCCCGTGACCGCCTGGGTGCGGATCCGACCCGGGCCGGGTCAGCTCCCGAACGTCGCCGACCTGGCCACCCGGACCCCCGAGGTGAGTGAGTGCCACCGGATCTCCGGCGAGGACTGCTTCCTGCTCAAGGTGCACGTCGCCCGGATCGAGGACCTCGAGAGCGTGCTCGACCGGTTCCTGATCCACGGCCAGACCACCAGCTCGTTCGTCGTGGCCACACCGGTCCCGGCGCGAACGGTGCTGCCGGTCGACCCGGACCAGCGACTCAGCGCAGCTCGGCCGGCGTCGGCCAGGGATTGAACCGGCACCCGTGGGTGCCCTTGGACTGCTGCATCATCACCGGCGCCAGCCGGCCCCTGCCCGGGCAGCGCGCGTGGCCCTTGCCGAGCCAGTGGCCGGTCTCGTGGTTGACCACCATGTGCCGGTAGTCGCGCAGCGAACGGTGAGCGGCGTTCCAGGCAGGTGAGGCGAACCGCCAGCGGGTCTGGTTGATGATCACGTTGCGGCCGACCCGGCAGCTCCACATGCTGCTGCACTCCGAGGAGAAGCCCGGCACCGTGCCGGCCGCCGCCAGCCAGAGGGTGAACGAGCCGCCCCGGGCCACCGGGACGAACCGGACGCCCTTGGCCCGCCAGCCGCGCGGGTCCTCATAGGTCTGCTGCGCGAGCCGGCGGAACTCCCCCACGCTCGCGACGATCGTGCCGCGGGTGCGCACGCTGTAGCGAACGGTTCGGCGTACGTCGACCCGGTGCTGCACCGGACGGGTGCGAGCCGACGTGGCGAGTCCTTGGGTGTGCCCGGGGCTCTGGACCGTCACCCGCACGCGGACACCGCGGCCCACGTCCTGCGGGACGAAGCGGTAGTGCGCGGTGGTCGCGCCGCGGATGGGGCGGCCCGCGCGCAGCCACTGGTAGCGAACGCGAGAGACGTTGGCCGACCAGCGACCCGGAGTGGCGGTCACCATCCTCGTGTAGCGCTGGACGCCGACCACTTCGGGCAGGCGCCTGTTGACCAGCGGCGCGCGGACCACTTTCGCGGTCGGCGCGGAGACGGCCTGGGCGCTGGCGCCATCGGCGTCGGTCGCGGTGACCCGCACCGACATCCGGTGGCCGAGGTCGCCGAGCCGCAGCCGGTAGCTGCGCTCGCGCGCACCCGGGATCGGCGCACCGTCGCGCAGCCAGCGGTAGGCGACGTCGACGTCGGCCGGATCCCACACGCCAGGCCCGGCCCGGAGCACCCGGTCGAACATCGGCGTGCCCGTGACCTGAGGCGGCGTCACATTCACGACGTCGCTCGCCGCGTCGGCCGGGATGGTGCCGACCATCCCCAACGTCAGCAGCGTGACCATGATGAAAGCGGCGCGTATCGCTCCTCGCACCTCAACCACCGGGGCAGCCTAAGCCCAGAGCTGACCCTCGAGCCGGTCCTCGGCCTCGTCGATGGTGCCTTCGTAGGCGCCGGTGGAGAGGTACTTCCAGCCGCCGTCGGCGACCACGAACGCGATGTCGGCGGCCTCGCCGGCCTTCACGGCCTTGGCCGCCTGGCCGAGCGCGGCGTGCAGGATCGCCCCGGTCGAGATGCCGGCGAAGATGCCCTCGAGCTCGAGCAGCTCGCGCGTCCGGCGTACGGCGTCGCGCGGCCCGACCGAGAACCGGGCGTCGATCAGCTCGGCGTCGTAGAGCTCGGGCACGAACCCCTCGTCGAGGTTGCGCAGGCCGTAGACCAGCTCGCCGTACCGTGGCTCGGCGGCGACGATCCGCACGTCGGGCTTGGCCTCACGGAAGAACCGGCCGACGCCCATCAGGGTGCCGGTGGTGCCGAGGCCGGCAACGAAGTGGGTGATGCTCGGCAGGTCGGCGAGGATCTCCGGACCGGTGCCGTCCTGGTGGGCGAGCGCGTTGGCGGGGTTGCCGTACTGGTAGAGCATCACCCAGTCGGGGTGCTCACCGGCAATCTGCTTGGCCACCCGGACCGCCTCGTTGGACCCGCCGGCCGCCGGCGAGGAGACGATCTCGGCGCCCCACATGCGCAGCAGCTGGCGGCGCTCGTCACTGGTGTTCTCGGGCATCACGCAGACGATGCGGTAGCCCTTGAGCTGGGCGGCCATGGCCAGGGAGATGCCGGTGTTGCCGGACGTCGGCTCGAGGATCGTGCAGCCGGGGCGCAGGCTGCCGTCCTTCTCCGCCTCCTCGATCATCCGCAGCGCCGGCCGGTCCTTGATCGACCCGGTGGGGTTGCGGTCCTCGAGCTTGGCCCACAGCCGCACCTCGGGCGCCGGGGAGAGCCGGGGCAGGCCCACCATCGGCGTATCGCCGACGGAGGCGAGGAGGTTCGGGTATCATCTTTTGGGGTCCCCGCGTCGTTGTTCGTCGGAGGAGCGAAGCGGGGGAGACGAAGAACGTCGTGGGGTGTTCATCCGCCCGCGACCGCGGGCAGCACCACGACCTGGTCGCCGTCGGCCAGCTCGGCCTCGAGCCCGCCGATGAAGCGAACGTCCTCGTCGTTGACGTAGACGTTGACGAAGCGCCGCAGGTCGCCGTCGTCGATCAGCCGCTCCTTGATGCCCGGGTGGTTGGCCTCGAGGTCGTCGATCAGCGCTGACAGACTGGCGCCCTCGCCGGCGACCGCCTTCTCGCCGTCGGTGTAGGTGCGCAGGATGGTCGGGATCCTGACCTCGATGGTCATTGCAGCTGCTCCTCAGGTTGCTCCGGTGCTGTTCTCTGGGCCAGGAAGCGCGGGAACGACGTCCACCTCTTCCTCGGTCACGACGCCGTCCACGATCCTGTACGACCTGAACTCCACCGGGCCGTCGTTATTCCCGTGTTCACGCGTGCTGACCAACACATAGTGTGCCCCGGGTTCGCTCGCGAGGCCGATGTCGGTCACAGAGGGATACGCCTCGGTCGCCGTGTGCGAGTGGTAGATCACGACCGGTTCCTCGTCGCGCTCGTCCATCTCGCGGTAGAGCTCGAGCAGGTCGGTGGAGTCGAACTCGTAGAACGTCGGACTGCCGGCGGCGTTCACCATCTCGACGAACCGCTCCGGCCGGTCACTTCCCTCGGGCCCCGCGACCACACCGCACGCCTCGTCCGGATGGTCCCGTTTGGCGTGCGCGATGATCGCGTCGTACGTCGCCTGCGCGATGGTCAGCATGGGGGCCTCACTGCTTCGAGGGCTGGCCGCAGGTGAAGTCGGCCACCAGGTCGACCTTGTCGCCACCAGTGGAGGTCAGGGTCACGTCGACCGACGCGCTAGTGCCATGCGGGTCGATGTCGAGGGACTCCGCGTCGGCTGGGTCGCTGGAGTACACGGTGCCGTCGGCCGAGAGCGAGACGCTTCCCTTGAACTCGGCGCCGGGGCTGTAGAGCGCGAGGCGGTTCTTGCCGTGAGTCAGTGTGTAGACGGCCTTCGGGCCAGGGTCGTCGGCGGGCTTGCCGCCCGTGCGGACCTGCGCCTCGCCCTCCCACTCGGCGTCGTACCCGCCGCTGGTGCTCGTCTCGGCGGTGCAGTCGACGACCTTGGCGGGCTTGCGGACGTCCTCGGAGTCGTCGCTGCTGGGCGCTCCGGAGGTCGGTTCGTCGGCCTTCTCCTCGTCCGTGCCCTCGTCGTCGACGCCGCCGCATCCCGCGGTTGCCAGGATCAGGCAGACAGCGGGCACGATCATCAGAAGGCGCCTCATGGGGGCGAGTCAACCACCGGGCCCGAAACCCCGCCGTCGAGGTCTCACTAATTTGGCCACTTCTCAGATGCGGCCTCAGATGAGGTCTCATGCGAGGGCACGGACCAGTGTCTCCTGGAGATAGCCCACCCAGTCGTAGATGTCGTGGGCCTGGGCCCGCGGGTCCTCGTCGGGCAGCGACTCCCAGTAGGCGTCGTCGTCCTGCTCGACGCCGAGCCGGGTGGCCAGCGCGAGCCGCAGGTCGGTGAAAGAGCGCATCCAGGTCTCCGCTGTCGGCCGGTCGAGCTCGACGTCGATCATCAGCCCGTCCTCCTCGAGCTGGGGCGGCAGCCCAGCCTCCTCGAGACCGTCGATGATCACGCAGGCCGCCGCGGCCTTGCCGTCGCGGAGCGTGGCCTCGGTGAAGCGTCGGAACTCGGCGGCCGCCTCCTCGTCCTCGGCGTACGCCGTCGGGAACAGCCGAGCGAGCACCGGGTCCTCCGGCTCGGCGGTCGGACCCGAGAAGTCCATCAGCGTCTCGAACGGGTCCTGCCCGTGCGGCACCGCCTCCTCGTTGCGGAGCAGCTCGACCAGCTGCGAGGCCAGCGAGCGCAGCAGATCGGCCTCGAAGCCGGTGAAGTTCGCGATCACCAACCCGCTGCGCCGGTGCTTGGTGAACGCACTCATTCTGACCTGCTGAGCGTTGCCCAGAGGCCGTACTCGTGCATCGCCTGGACGTCGCGCTCCATCTCCTCGCGCGAACCGGTGCTGACCACCGACTTGCCGTCCTGGTGCACCTCGAGCATCAGCTTCTCGGCCTTCTTCTTGTTGTAGCCGAAGTACTTCTGGAAGACGTAGGTGACGTAGGACATCAGGTTCACCGGGTCGTTCCACACGATGGTGACCCACGGGGTGGCGACGACCGTCATCTCGTCAGAGGAGAGGTCGGGTTCGACCTCGACCGGGCTCGGCGCTGACACGTCGCCATGGTGGCACACTGCCGTGCGTGACCGACTTGGACGTGCGCCTCGACGACGGCGCCCTCTGGCTGACGATGAACCGCCCCGAGGTGCTCAACGCGATGTCACCCGAGATGAGCGACGGCGTGGCGTCGTACGCCGAGAAAGCCGTCGGCGACGACGCCGTCCGCGTGGTGGTGCTGACCGGCGTCGGCGACGCGTTCAGCGCGGGCGCCGACATCTCCGGGGAGAACGCGCACGAGAACTTCGACGTGCGCGCTCTGGACCTCGCCAACCGCATCATCCGGTCGATCACGAACCTCGACAAGCCCGTCGTGGCGGCCGTCAACGGGGTCGCGGCCGGCGTCGGCTGCTCGGCCGCGCTCGCCGCGGACATCGTCATCGCCAAGGAGTCGGCGACGTTCCTCCTCGCGTTCGCCCGGATCGGCCTGATGCCCGACGGCGGGACCACGGCGACCGTTGCAGCCTCGATCGGTCGTGCCCGAGCGATGCGGATGGCCCTGTTGGCCGAGCCGCTGACCGCGCGCGAGGCATACGACGCCGGGCTGGTCACCCACGTCGCCGCCGATGGCGAGTACGACGACCTGGTCACCAAGATCGTGCGGCGGCTCGCTTCTGGACCACCGCTCGGCTACGCAGCCACCAAGAAGGCCATCAACGCCGCGACGCTCGCCCACCTCGACGACGCCTTGGAGCGCGAGCGGACGGGTCAGACCGTGCTGCTCCGGACGGCCGACGTGGCCGAGGGCATGCGGGCGTTCTCGGAGCGCCGGCGCCCGTCCTTCCGCGGCGAGTGAGCGGAGTCAGCGGCACCACTTCTCGGCGATCGCCCGGATCACCTTGAGGTTGCGGTTGGTGGCCACCCCGAGCTGCTTCTCGATCTCGGCGTTGGTCAACCGGGCGTGGTGATAGGGATCTGTGATCACGAGGTGCACGGCGCGACCCCGAACCCGGGCGATGTCGCGCTCGGTGCTCAGCGCCTCCATCTGGCGGGCCAGCGCCGCGCTCGGTTCCTTCTTGAGCAACGACACGTAGTGCGTGCCGGGGTGGCCACCGGCCACCTCCTCGGCCTCGTCGGCGATCGCGCACAGCTCCACCGGGGTGAACACGACGGTCGACACCTCGAACCCGCGGTCGGCCAGGTAGGCCGTCTGCAGGGCGTCCTCGATCCGCTCCCGCGAGCGCATCCTGGTCTCGAAGCGAACGTTGCCGGTGTTGATGTGCGTCGCCACGTCCGAGAAGCCGGCGGCCTCGGTGGCGGCGACGATGTCGGCCTTCGGGAACTTGCGCGTGGGGCCGAGGTTGATCGCTCGGAGAAACCCTAGGTACGTCGCCATGACAGATACCGTGAAGCCCATGCCAGCAGAGGGCAAGCCCGGCGACGGCCGAGCGACCCGGTGGGACAGCCACCGCGAGGAACGTCGCGGCGAGCTGGTCGATGCAGCAGTCCGCACCATCGACCGCGACGGTCCCGACGTGAGCATGGCCGCGATCGCCGTCGAGGCCGGCGTGAGCAAGCCGGTGCTCTACCGGTACTTCGCCGACAAGGACCAGCTGCTCGTGGCGGTCGGGCAGTGGGGCGCCGACGAGGTGCTCGCCCGCGTCGTACCACCGCTGCTCGCCGACGTCCCGATGCGCCAGCGGATCGAGCGCTGCATGACGGCCTACCTGGCCGCGATCGAGGAGCACCACCAGGTCTTCCTGCTCCTGGTGCGCCACCGCGCCGCTGGCGGTGACCCGCTCGCGGACGGCAAGGCCAGGATCGCGGCGGCGCTGGCGCGGGTCCTCGGCGACGCGCTGCGCGAGATCGGCATCGACTCCGCGGGCGCGGAGCCGTGGGCGCAGAGCGTGGTCGGCATCGGGCTCACCACCGGGGAGTGGTGGCTCGAGCGGCGCACCATGTCGCGCGCGGCGGTGAGCCGATACCTGGCGGCGTTCGTCTGGCACGCGCTGGAAGGAGCGACGACCGAGGCCGGGCGGCCACTTTCGTCGTTCGCGGCACCAGAGTCGGTTCCGGTGACCGAGCTGCGGCGCCGGTGATCGAAGTGAGGCATGCCACGTAGAAGTACATAGGTTTCCTATGTAATCTGCGTGGCGTGTCCACTCATGACCTCGGCAGCGACCTGGTCGTGTACGCCGCCCGGCTGGTCCGGGCGGTCCGTCGCGCACAGCAGCTGCCCGCCGGCTTCCGGGTGCTCTCGCTGCTCGACGAGCACGGGCCGCTGGGCGTCGGTGCCCTCGCGACCGCAGACCGCTGCTCCCAGCCGACCATGTCCGGCGCCGTCGCCGACCTCATCGAGCGCGGCCTCGTCGACAAGCGACCGCATCCGGCCGACGGCCGCGCCAGCGTGGTCGCCCTGACCGCCGCCGGCCGACGAGAGCTCAAGGGCACCCGGCACCGCGCCGGGACGCGCGTCGTCGACGCGATCGAGGCCCACCCCACCCACACCAGCCAGGACCTGGCCACGGCGGTGGCCGTGCTGCGCGACGTTCTGGAGACGTTCGACACGGAGAGCGAGGAACGGCAGTGAGCAGCGGTCCGAACGAAGGGTCCTTCCTGCGGCAGCCCCGCGCGGTGTGGGCGGTCGCCTTCGCGTGCGTGATCGCGTTCATGGGCATCGGCCTGGTCGACCCGATCCTGAAGCCGATCGCCGACCAGCTGGACGCCAGCCCGAGCCAGGTGTCGCTGCTCTTCACCAGCTACATGGCGGTGATGGGCGTCGCGATGCTGATCACCGGAGTGGTGTCCACCAGGATCGGCGCCAAGCACACGCTGATGCTCGGTCTGGTGTTGATCATCGTGTTCAGCGCGCTCGCTGGGTTCTCCGACACGATCGGCCAGATCGTCGGGTTCCGAGCCGGGTGGGGGCTGGGCAACGCGCTGTTCATCGCGACGGCCCTGTCCACGATCGTGATGTCCGCGCGCGGCTCGACGGCTCAGGCGATCATCCTGTTCGAGGCCGCGCTCGGGCTCGGCATCGCGACCGGGCCGCTGCTCGGCGGCGCGCTCGGCTCGATCTCCTGGCGGGCGCCGTTCCTCGGCGTTGCGGTCCTGATGACCGTCGGGCTGGTCGCGACCGCCGTGCTGCTCCCAGCGACTCCACTGGCCGCACGACGTACCTCGCTGGCCGACCCGTTCCGGGCGCTGCGCTACCCGGGCCTGCTGACGATCGCGCTGACCGCGCTCTTCTACAACGTCGGCTTCTTCACGCTGCTCGCGTTCACCCCGTTCCCGCTGGACATGACCGCCCACCAGGTCGGGCTGATCTTCTTCGGCTGGGGCCTGCTGCTCGCGATCACGTCGGTGTGGGTCGCCCCGATCATGCAGCGCCGGTTCGGCTCGGTGCCGACCGTCCTCGGTGCCCTGACCCTCTTCGCCCTGGACCTCGTGGCGATGGCCGTGTGGACCGACGACAAGACCGTGCTGGTCGCCGGTGTCGTCGTCGCGGGCGCCTTCCTCGGAGTCAACAACACGGTGATCACCGAGGCGGTGATGGGCTCCGCGCCGGTCGAGCGGCCGGTCGCGTCGGCGGCGTACTCGTTCGTCCGGTTCTCCGGCGGCGCCTTCGCGCCGTACGTCGCCGGCCGGCTCGGCGAGGACGTGAGCATCCACGCGCCGTTCTGGATGGGCGCCGGCGCGGTCGCTGTCGCCATCGGGATCCTGGCGTACGGCGCCCGCTACCTGCGGGTCGAGCCGCCGCCCGAACACTCCGTGCACAGCGCCGCGCTCGTGGCTACCGGAGACGGGGTCTGAGCTGTTCTACGCTCGGCCGCATGCCCTGCGACTTCTGCGGCAAGGAGTTCGACCCGATCTCCACGCGCTGGTTGTGCCCGCACTGCCACATGAAGGCGAACTGCTGCGACGGGGCGCCGCTGCCGGTTGCGACGGGTGGTTTCGAGACAGGCGCGAGCACGCCTTCCTCAACCACCGGTTAGAGGTTGCCCCGAGCCTCCTGCTCGCGCTCGATCGCCTCGAACAGCGCCTTGAAGTTGCCCTTGCCGAAGCCGAGTGAGCCGTGCCGCTCGATGAACTCGTAGAACACCGTCGGCCGGTCGCCCATCGGCTTGGTGAAGATCTGCAGCAGGTAGCCGTCCTCGTCTCGGTCGACCAGGATCTTGCGCTTCTTGAGCTCTTCGATCGGCACCCGCACCTCGCCGATCCGGGCGCGCAGCTCGGGGTCGTCGTAGTAGGAGTCGGGGGTGTCGAGGAACTGGATGCCGTTGTCGCGCAGGATGTCGACGCTGCGCAGGATGTCGTTGGTCGCCAGCGCGATGTGCTGGCAGCCGGCGCCGTCGTAGAACTCGAGGTACTCGTCGATCTGCGACTTCTTCTTGGCGACGGCCGGCTCGTTGAGCGGGAACTTCACCCGGTGGTTGCCGCTGGCCACGACCTTCGACATCAGCGCGGAGTAGTCGGTGGCGATGTCGTCGCCGATGAACTCGGCCATGTTGGTGAAGCCCATGACCTTGTTGTAGAACTCCACCCACTCGTCCATCCGGCCGAGCTCGACGTTGCCCACGCAGTGGTCGACGGCCTGGAAGAGCCGCTTGGGGTGACCCTCACGACGGGCCACCGTGGTCTCCCTCGCCACGTAGCCGGGCAGGTAGGGGCCGTCGTAGCGGGACCGGTCGATCAGCGTGTGCCGGGTCTCGCCGTACGTCGCGATCGCGGCGATCCGGACCGTGCCGTGCTCGTCGGACTCGTCGTGCGGCTCCTCCAGCACGGTGGCGCCCACCGAGCGTGCGTGCTCGATGCACTTGTCGACGTCGGGCACCTCCAGGGCGAGGTCGACGACTCCGTCGCCGTGCCGGCGGTGGTGGTCGAGGACCGGGCAGTCGGGAGTGACCCCACCGGTGAACACGAACCGCGCGCTGCCGGAGCGCAGCACGTAGGACTTCGAGTCGCGGCTGCCGGTCTCCGGCCCGCGGTAGGCCTCGAGCTGCATGCCGAGCGCCAGCTGGTAGAAGCTCGCGGTCTGGGTCGCGTTGCCGACCACGAAGCAGACCGCGTCCATCGCGGTCACCGGGAACACGTCGCGGCTGGCGTCGTACTCCACCAGCCCGACCAGCTCCTTGAGCTGCTCGAGGGTGAGGTCGGCCTTGAGCTCGTCCGGGGTGAGGGTCATGGGCACATGCTGTCGACTCTCGACAATATGTGCAACAGTACGTCGAAACACTGGACAATCTGCCCACTACTGGAGGTGTCCGTGGACGACCTGGATCGCACAATGATCGACCTGTTCGCCCAGGAGCCTCGCATCGGTGTGCTCGAGGCCTCCCGCCGGCTCGGCGTTGCACGGGGCACCGTCCAGGCCAGGATCGACAAGCTGGTCGCCGGCGGCGTGATCACCGGCTGGGGCCCGGAGCTCTCGACCGAGGCGCTCGGCTTCCCGGTGATGGCGTTCCTCACCCTGGAGATCACCCAGGGCAAGGGTCACGACGTCGTGGCCGAGCACCTCGCGAAGATCCCGGAGGTCCTCGAGGCCTACACGATCACCGGCACCGGCGACATGTGGTGCCGGGTGGTCTCCCGATCCAACAGCGACCTGCAACGGGTGATCGACCGGGTGGTCGGCTACGCCGGCATCGTCCGCACCTCGACGGTGATGGCGCTGGCCACGCAGGTGCCCTACCGGGTGCTGCCGCTTCTCGGCGCCGAGGCACAGCGGTGAGCTGTGGTCGCTTCGTGCCGACCAAAACGACCACAGGTCACCGCCACATCGGTCATCTGGTCAGGGTAGGGACCTAGCGGTGCAGGAGCGCCCCCAGCTGTGACGCGGCCTCCGCCACCAGCGGGCCGGACGTCGACGCGTCGAGGTCGCCGAGGGTGACGATGCCAACGCTCGCCTCGAGTCCTTCGACGTCCGGGACCGGCGCGGCCAGGCCCTGGGCGCCGGCCTGAAGCTCGCCGGCGGTGATGACGTAGGCGGCGCGGTCGTCCACCGGCTCGCGGCCGAGCAGGATCGCCTTGCCGGCCGCGCCCTGCCCCAACGGGTGTCGCGACCCCACCCGGTAGCTGACGTGGAAGTCGGTCCACGACGGCTCCACCACCGCGAGGGCGAGGGCCTCCTCCCCGTCGGCGACGGTGAGGTGTGCGGTACAGCCGATCTCCTCGGCGAGCCGGCGCAGCACCGGTGCGGCGATGTCGCGCAGCACCGGCTGCACCGCGGACGCGAGGTGCAGGACGCCCAGCCCGACGTGCAGCCGCGAGCGGGAATCACGGCGTACCAGGCCGTGCTGCTCGAGCGTGGTCACCAGGCGATAGACGACGGTGCGGTTGACCTCGAGCCGTTCGGCGAGCTCGGTCACCGTGAGCCCTCCGGGGGCGCCGGCCAGCACCGTCAGCACACGGAGCCCACGGTCCAGGGTCTGCGAGGTCTCGGCGGGCATGCGCCGAGACTAGACCTGCGCACAGCGCGGTGACGCCGGCACGCTACGACGTACGCCGGATCGCCCAGTCGCGCAGCAGGTCGATCCGGGCCTGGAGCTGGTCGGCGTTGGCGACGGCCGCTGCCGGCCCCCCGCACTCCTTGCGCAGCGCCGCGTGCGTGATGCCGTGTGCCTGGCCGGTGCGGTGGTGCCAGGCGGCGACCAGCCCGTTGAGCTCGCGGCGCAGCATCGCGAGCTGTTCGTGCGTGGTGAGGGCGGCGACAGAGTCGGGCTCGGGACCCGCCCTGCGACGGGACTTCGCGCGGTCGGACTGTCGCTGGGCCAGCAGCTCGCGCATCTGGGCCGGGTCGAGCAGGCCGGGGATGCCGAGGAAGTCCATCTCCTCCTCCGAGCCCACGTGCACCTCGCCCTCGTGGCCGAACTCGCCGCCGTCGTATAGGACCCGGTCGAAGCGGGCCTCCGACCCGAGTGCCTCGAACGGCAGACCGTCCTGCTCGGCGGATGCCGACTCCCCCGCCTGCGCCTGCGCGAGCAGGTCGCGCTCGGCGGCGAAGATGTCGGCCTCGTCGGTGATCGTGCGCCCGAGCACGTGGTCGCGCTGGACCTCCATCTCGGCGGCGTGCTCCAGCAGCGTCGGCACCGAAGGCAGGAACACCGAGGCGGACTCGCCGCGCGCCCGGGCACGCACGAAGCGGCCCACCGCCTGGGCGAAGAAGAGCGGGGTCGAGGTGGTCGTCGCGTAGACACCGACGGCGAGCCGCGGGATGTCGACACCCTCCGAGACCATCCGGACCGCGACCATCCAGCGCCGGTCGCCCTCGGTGAACTCCACGATCTTGCGGGAGCCGGTCTTCTCGTCCGAGAGCACCACCGTGGGCGCCTCGCCCGAGATGCCGCGCAGCAGCTTGGCGTAGGCGCGGGCGGACTCCTGGTCGCTGGCGATCACCAGCCCGCCCGCGTCGGGGACGTGCCGGCGTACCTCCGTCAGCCGCCGGTCTGCGGCCGCCAGCACCTGCGGGATCCACGAGCCGGTCGGGTCCAGCGCGGTGCGCAGCGCCTGCGCGGTGAGGTCCTTGGTCAGCGGCTCGCCGAGCCGCGCGGCGATCTCGTCGCCCGCGCGGGTCCGCCACTGCAGGTCGCCGGAGTAGGCGAGGAACAGCACCGGGCGCACGACGTGGTCGGCGAGCGCGTGCGCGTAGCCGTAGGAGTAGTCGGCCACCGATCGCGGTACGCCGTCGGCGGCTGGCGCGTAGGTGACGAACGGGATCGGATTGACGTCGGAGCGGAACGGCGTGCCGGTCAGCGCCAGCCGGCGGGTGGCCGGCTCGAACGCCTCGCGGATGCCCTCGCCCCAGGACAACGCGTCGCCGGCGTGGTGCACCTCGTCGAGGATCACCAGCGTCTTGAAGCGCTCGGTGCGCACCCGCATGGCGAGTGGGTTGACCGCGACCCCGGCGTAGGTGACCGCGATCCCGAGGTAGTCGCTGGAGATCTTGCCCTTGCCCGCGGAGTACGTCGGGTCGATCGGGATCCCGGCGCGGGCGGCGGCGTCGGCCCACTGGCGCTTCAGGTGCTCGGTCGGCGCCACGACGGTGACCCGGTCGACGATCCGACGGCCGATCAGCTCGGCGGCCACCAGGAGCGCGAACGTCGTCTTGCCCGCCCCGGGCGTCGCGACAGCGAGGAAGTCGCGCGGCCGGCGACGCAGGTAGTCGTCCATGGCGGCGGACTGCCAGGCGCGCAGGGACGTGGCCGTCCCCCAGGCCGCGCGGTCCGGCCAGGCAGGGGTGAGATTCACTCCTCGCCGTCTCCCGGCTCTCCGGGCTTGAGCGACTCCCAGATCTCCTCGCACTCCGGGCACACCGGGAACTTCTCCGGGGCCCGGCTCGGCACCCACACCTTGCCGCAGAGCGCGACGACGGGGGTGCCCATCACCATGGCCTCGGTGAGCTTGTCCTTGTCCACGTAGTGGGAGAACCGTTCGTGGTCCCCGTCCTCGGTCGGGACGGTACGCCGGTCCTCGCGGACGTCGGTGCCGGTCGAGAAGCCGATTTGGGTCACAGGACCACTCTATGTCCCTCCAGCACCGCGGCGGGGTCAACGGGGTCACCGCCACCGGGGTGAACCTCGACATGCACGTGCGGGCCGGTCGTGTTGCCGGTCATGCCGACGGCGCCGATCACCTGGCCGGTGGCGATGCGCTGACCCGGATTGACCGCCAAGGACTCCTGGTGGCAGTACCAGATCTCGGTGCCGCCCCCGATGGTGATCACGGTCTTGTTGCCGAAGGAGCCGTCGTACTCCGCTTCGGTGACGACGCCGGAGGTGATGGCGTGGATCGGGGTGCCGTAGCCGACCGCGAAGTCCAGACCGGTGTGGGTGCTGGACCAGTTGCTGCCGGTGCTGCCGAACTCCCCGGTGATCCGGAAGCCCCGCACGGGGGCCTGCCAGGGAAGTTGCAGCGGTCGGATCACTTCGCCCTCCTCGACCTGCATGGGTGGCAGTGGCAAGGCGGCTGGGGCCGAGGTGCCGGCGGACGCGGCGAGACTCGTCACGGTCAGGCTGCCAACGAGCGCGGCCAGGAGGCCGGGCGCCAGCAACGCATGGCGGAGACGGGTGTTCATGTTGGGGCTGCTTCCTGCTCTCTGGTGCAAGCAAAATGCTTGCTATTGCAAGCAACCAGTGAGTCAAACGCCCCTGACACGGCTCAAGTCGAGCGATACCGAGAAGTAGCCGCGGTCACACGGCGGCGGGGTCAGCCCCGCTCAGCGGGGTCCTGAAACGCGACCAGCGTCACGTCGTGGAAAGACCGCTCTTCGATTGCCGTTGCCGGATCAGGGCCCGGATCGAGTCGAGCGTGAGCTGGTTCGGGTCGAGCTCGGGCAGCCACCATGTCGCCCCCGCAGCGGCGTACGGCGCCGGGTCGTCGTCGACGGGCAGCGCCACGACCACGTCGTAGGGCCTGTCGGCCTTCGTCCCGGCCGAGGAGCGCAGGTCGGCGATCCTGGCCACGGCCTCGGCGACCTGGTCGGGGCCGCTCAGGTTGATGGGGACGTACCCGTCGTACCTCGCCGCCCGCTGCAGTGGCCGGGACACGCCGGCTGTCCCGGCCACCCACACCGGCACGCCCGAGGTCTGCACCGGACGCGGGAGGAACCGGATGCCGTCCACGAGGTAGTGGTCGCCGCGATGCTGCACGGTCTCGCCCGACCAGGCGCCGGTCACGATGTCCAGCGACTCGTCGAGCATGGCGGCCCGGCGTCGGGCGTCGGTCTCCTCGCCGGTGTCGACGAACTCCTTGGCGAACCCGTCACTGCCCAGGCCCACCCCGAGCACCAGCCGGCCGTCGCTGAGCAGGTCGAGGGTCACCGTCTCCTGCGCGACCCTGATCGGCCGGCGCCGGGCAAGCGGTGTCACCACGGGACCGATCCGGACCTGGCGGGTGGCGGCCGCGATGGCCGCGAGCGTGATCCAGGGGTCCCCGGACGCTCGATCCGGTTCGAGCCAGCGCACGTTGTCCCAGACGAATACGCCGTCCCACCCCGCCTCCTCCGCCTCCCGGGCGAGGTCGGCGCACACGCGTGGGTCGGCAAGGTCGTCGAACAACGGCAGCCACAGCCCGGCCTTCATCGGCCCTCACTCCGGATCCCCGCCACGACCTCCAGCAGCTTGGTCCGCTCGTCGTCGGTGAGCGGCACGGCAAGCTCCTCGAGCAGGTCGACGAGCTCGCCGTCGCGGAGCGAGCGGTGCTCGGTGGGCTCCCCGGGGCGGCGGACCGTGACCGCGTCGGCCGTGACCGTCAGGTGCCGGCCGTCGAGGTGCCGGGTCACCATCAGCGTGCTGCGGAAGTGTGAGGCGGGGAAGGTGCTCGTGTAGTGGTGGCCCATCACCACGTCGACCGGTCGGACCGGCAGCTCGTCGGACGTGTGCATCAGCTCCCACCCGCCGTCGCGGAGCCGGTGCATCTCCCACGCGACCTCCTCGCCCGGGGCCCGCCTGACCTGGTAGCGCCAGCCGGCCTGTTCCTCCTCCACGCCGTCCTCCAGGACGATCGGGTGCAGCACGCTCATCCCGAACCCGGGGTCGGCGAGCAACCTCCGGCCGTCGAGGACGATCTCGACCACGAAGTGGGTCCGCGGGGCGGCGCCCGGGTCACCCACCCGGCCGAGATGACGGCGTACGTCGTAGCCGAGCCGCTCGGCCGCCGCGGCGAACAGCGTGGCGTGCTCGAAGCAGTAGCCGCCCCGACCACGGCCGACGAACTTCGCCTGCACAGCCTCCAGGCTCACGCCCGGGTGCGCCTCGAGCAGCACGTCGATGTTGTCGAACGTGAACGTGCGCACGTGTGCCTCGTGGAGCTCGTCGAGGGCCTCGCGCGAAGGTGCGCGCGCCGCGACGCCGAGCCGGCCGAGGTAGCCGTCGAGGTCGAGGGTCTGGATCGCCCAGGGATGGTCGGTCATCTAGTGCCTCGCGTTCGGAGTATTCATGTGGTTGGCGTGTTCAGGGTGTGTGCATCGCAAGGCGGCGGAGCGCTGGCATGCTGGGCGCACGTCGAGCGACGCCAACTCAGCGAGGTGCGTGCCATGGGCGCGCGAAGCGCGCGAAGACTTCGGACGCGGGGCACTAGTTGAGGTCCGGGTCGACGGGGCGGGTGGAGTGCAGGGCAAGCTCGCCCGGCTGGCGGCGCAGGACATCGCGCCACAGCTCGCGGGAGTCGCTTCGGAACACGTCCTCGCCGCGGCCCGGCACGACGTACCAGTGCCCCTCGGCGATCTCCTGCTCCAGCTGGCCGCTCCCCCAGCCGGCGTACCCGGCGAAGATCCGCAGCCCGGCCAGCGAGCCGGTGACCAGCTCGACGGGGGTGTCGAGGTCGAGCAGCCCGAGCGGGCCCGCGACCTCGCGGAAGCCGACCGCCTCGCCCTCGGTGGAGCTGCGCAGGGCGACCGCCAGGGCGCCTTCGGTCTCGACCGGCCCGCCCTGGAAGAGCACCTCCGGCTCGGCGACCACGTCACCCCAGTCGCTGAGCACCTCGGAGACGGCCAGCCCGGTGGGCCGGTTGATCACCACTCCGAGGGCCCCCTCGCCGCCGACGTCGAGCATCAGGACGACGGTGTCGGCGAAGTTGGGGTCGAGCAGCACCGGAGTCGCGAGCAGCAGCACCCCCGGGCGGATCTCCGTCACCCGCCCATCATGACGCAGGGCTCCCACAGCAGGAACCAAATAGAAGACGGCCCCGGTGCCGACGCTGAGGGAGGGAGTTGCGTCGGGCCGGGGCCGCCTGGTCGGGTTGGGTCAGGCCGCGACGACGGCCTTCAGTCGCTCGAACAGGCTGGGCTGGTCGATCGGGCCGGCGGTGGTGGTGACGGCGTGAAGGTGAGCATCACGTGCGCGCTTCTCGATGTCGGCGCCGATCGGCACCGCCTTCGGGTCGGCGACGCTCGACTTCCCGGCCATCACGGCGAGCAGCAGATGTTCCTTGCCGGTCGCCTTGGTCATCGCAGTGGCCATCGCCGCGTCGGCGGGCTCGGCTCGGTAGTGGTCCAGGATCGTGCGTACGCCGGGCAGCTCCTCGGCCGCGTGACCCCAGGCGGCCACGACGGCCCCCTCGAGGTCCATCGGCTGGGTGACCAGCTCGCGCTCGATATGGCCCGAGAGGCGGGTGTGCCACTTCAGCTGCAGGGCGGCGAGCAGGGTGAGCTCGTCGCCGAAGGTCTCCGCCACGCCAAAGACGTCCATGGGGAGGTTTCCATCCCGGCGGACGCCGGCGGTGGCGATCACGGAGCGCAGGATCTCGCCCCGGTTGTGAAAGGACTTCCAGGTCATGGTCAGCTCCTTCTTCGGTCAGACTCCGGCCGGCCGCGTGGGTACGTCCATACCGGGAGTACGTACCAAGAGTATGGAGCCGACCGTCGGTATCCAACTTCGGCGGACGTGATTCCGCCCACCTGCGTGACGGCCGTTACACCTAGACTCGATCGCGTGGTGAAGTCCTCGGTCAGCAAGCTGGTCCCGAAGGTTCCCAGCGTGCCGGGCGCCAGCCGCCGAGCGGCGTACTCCGCCTCCACGAAGCGGGCCCTGATCGACGTGGCCGAGGAGCTTTTCACCGACAACGGCTACGCCAACGCCTCTCTGGACACCATCGTCGCCGGCGCCCAGGTGACCAAGGGCGCGCTCTACCACCACTTCTCCGGCAAGCAGGCGCTGTTCGAGGCGGTCTTCGAGCGGATCGAGGCCGATGCCGCGCAGACCATCCAGAAGGCGATCAAGGGCACCCGCGACCCATGGAAGAAGGCGCTGGCCGGCGTCGAGGCCTTCATGTTGATCGTGCAGCAGCCCCGCTACCGCCGGATCGTGATCCAGGAGGGCCCCTCGGTCCTCGGCTACGAACGGTTCCGCGAGCAGGAGGAGCGCACGACGTACGCCAACGTCGTCGAGATCGTGCGCGCGGTGCTCACGGCGGGCACCTGGGAGCTCGAGGAGGAGATGCTGCAGACGTTCGCGCGGATCTTCTTCGGCACCATGTCGGCCGCCGGCGAGGTGGTCGCGACCGCCACCGACACCGAGCTCGCCGCACAACGGGTGGAGACCGCCGTGGGCTTCCTGCTCTCCGGCATCCAGGCGCTGGTGGAGGACGGCCGCGAGCTGCCCGAGGTGCCGGGCTAGCCGCTACTTCCCGAACGTCACGTCGCCGGTGCCCTTAGGCACCAGCTCGATCCACACCCGACCGGCCGGCACCTTCAGGTCTCCGGCCTTCGTCGACAGGGTGACCGCCTTGTCGAGGGCCTTCTTCGACCAGGTGCCGCGCACCAGCCGACCGCCGTGGAAGATCATCGCATCGCCGCTGCCCTCGAACTGGGTCTCGGGCACCGGGTTGCCGGCAGGATCGGTGTAGCCCGCGTCGCCGACCGGGACCCGCAGCACGAGCACGGTGTCGGCGGGGAACTCGTCGCCGTCGGCGGCAAAGCTGTTCTCGTTGACGTAGCCGCCGTCCTTGTAGACCCAGCTGGTCGTGTGACCCGGCGAGAAGGTCGCGGAGAGGTGGGTCGCCTTCTGGCCCTTCGGCAGGTCGTCCTCGGTGCCCCACGGCAGGTAGTCGTCGGGACGGGCGGTCTTCTTGTTCGCCGCCTTCTTGGCTACCGCACCCATGTCCGTGAACAGGTTGTACGGCGAGCTGCGGCTGTCGTCGCGGAAGAAGCCCGCCGAGCCCTCGCTGTAGTAGTCGATGCCGGCGTCGCGGATCCGCTGGAGCGTCACGTTGGCGGCGCCGCTGGTCACGATCGAGCCGTCGACCGGCGAGACGATGCCGATGTCGCTGGCCCGCATCGACCGGACCGGCCCCACGTCGCCGGGAATGTCGGAGTAGTAGAACGCCGCGAGCCGGGTCATCCCGCCCTCGACCAGCTCCTCGACGACCAGGTCGGCACTGCTGAGGCCGACCTGTGGGGCGCTGGAGGGCGTGTTGTCCATCTTCAGCACCAGCACCGGGTGCTTCTGCTCCGCGGAGTCGCCCTTGTCGACCGATTCGCCCGTGAGCGGCCAGGTTTCGGGCTCCTCAGCGGTCTGCGAGCTCGAGGCATCCGGCTCGGCATCCGGCTCGGAGCCGTCGGCGTCATCGCCGCCGCAGCCGGCGAGCATCAGGCTGCCGGCGGCCAGGCCCGCGGCGAGCAGGCGGAAGGAACGGGTTCGAACGTGACGCATGCTGGGGGAAGCTCCAAACGTATAGTGTGTTACTCGACTTTAGATTGTTCAATCTCAGTCTGACCCCGCGGGGTCGACTTTTCCGGAACGTGCGCTCCGGTGTGTCGCCGCGCTAGCCGAGCTTGGCTCCGCCGTCGACGTACAACGTCTGTCCGGTGATGTACGACGCCTCGTCGCTGCACAGGAACGCAGCAGCGGCCGCGATGTCCTCGGGGAAGCCCACGCGGCGCACCGGGTTGGCCTCCGCGTTCATCTTGCGGAAGTCCTCGACGTCGATCTTCAGCCGGGCCGCGGTCGCGTCGGTCATCTCGGTGGCGATGAAGCCGGGCGCGATCGCGTTGGCGTTGATGCCGAACGGGCCGAGCTCGATGCCGAGCGTGCGGGTGAACCCCTGGACGCCCATCTTGGCCGCGGAGTAGTTGGCCTGGCCGCGGTTGCCCAGCGCGGAGACGCTCGAGAGGTTGAGGATCTTGCCGTACTTCTGCTCGACGAAGTGCTTCTGCGCGGCCCGCGTCATCAGGAACGCACCCTTGAGGTGGACGCCCATCACCAGGTCCCAGTCGTCCTCGGTCATCTTGAAGAGGAGGTTGTCGCGGGTGATGCCCGCGTTGTTGACCAGGATGTGGATGCCGCCGAGCTCCTCGACCACCCGGCCCACGGCGGCGTCGGCCGACGCGGCGTCGCTGACGTCACAGCCGATCCCGATCGCCCTCGCGTCGTCGCCGACCGGCAGCTTGCCGGCCGCCTCGGCGGCCGCGGACTCGTCGAGGTCGATGACCGCGACCGAGGCGCCCTCCTCGGCGAAGCGAGTCGCGGTGCCGAACCCGATGCCGCGCGCAGCGCCGGTGACCACTGCTACGCGTCCGTCGAATCGACCCATCAGCTCGAACTCCTCAATCTTTGTGGGCAATCCGGGTCACTGTAGACATGCCCGCAAGCGCTCGGCGAACTGGGAGGCCTCCCCGTCGGCGTACTTGGTGCGTGGCCAGAAGAAGCCACGCAGGCCGTCGCCCTTCGTGCGCGGCACCACGTGACAGTGCAGATGCGCCACCGACTGGCTCACCACGTTGTTCATCGCCACGAAGCTGCCCTGCGCGCCCAGCCCGTCGACCACGGCGCTCGCCAGCCGCTGTGCGGCCTCCAGGAACCCGTCGCGCAGCCCGGCCGGCAGGTCGGGCAAGGTCACCACGTGCTCACGCGGGACGAGCAGCGTGTGCCCCTTGAACACCGGCCGCCGGTCGAGGAACGCCACGAAGTCCGGCTCGTCGAGCACCACGTCGGCCTCGACCTCGCCGGACACGATCTGGCAGAAGACGCAGTCGACCACAGTCGCAGGCTAGTCCGGCGGGCCGGAGGTCACTCCCAGTGGTCGGCCGGGTCGACGTCCGGGTGCTCGGTGACGCGGTCCAGCACGTCACCGGCTGAGTGCGAGTTGCCGGGCGACGCCGCGGCGAGGAGTGCCTCGTCGCCCTGGTCATCGGTGAACTGCGGCGGGACGACCAGGACCTGCAACACGTTGTGGTCGTAGGTCTTGAGGTGGATCACGTGGGTGTCGTCCCGCGGGAAGGAGCCAACCTTCACATAGCCACCGGGCACCGGGACCCGGCGAGGCGCACCGTCCCAGTCGGGTGGGGAGTACACGGCGCGGACGACCCGCCCGTACTGCTTCGGCAAATGCTCGACCAGGTCGGCCAGCTCAACCGCGAGATCCCGACTCTGCGGCCACCAACCTCCGTCGAGGCGGTCGCGGCCGACGTGCTCGACCATGCGAAGCCGCAGTGGCAGGCGCGTTGAACGCACTTCGGCCGCGGGGATGGGAACTGTCGACGTCGACATGACGTCCGCCTCTCGACCGGCCCAGGTCTCCGAATGGAGGATGTCGGCGCCGGCGGTTCCCCTCAGCCTACGGGCAGCTCCCTTAGTCGCAGACGACGTCCTCGCAGCCCGGGTAGACCGGCACCCTGCCGCTGCCGTGGGTCGCGTCGAAGTGCTGCGTGTCGCCCATGCCGTAGGTCCATCGCAGCCCGTGCCGGGCCATGATCCGCACCACCGGATGCGATCGCGAACGCCAGGCCACCAGCGGGTGGGAGTGGTGCTGCCACCAGGAGTTGGGCACCAGCCCGGTGGGCGAGCGGTAGGGGTTCTCCCACGTGTTGATGTCGAGCGAGCGGCCGTAGGAGTGCGGGGAGCGGACGCCGGGCCGGTTGACGACCTGGCGGCAGTTGAACGCCGAGGTGTTGCCGGCCGCCATCGACCTGTAGTCGTCACCACCGTGCAGCCGACCGGACCAGCCGAACCTATCCACCCGGTACATCGACCGGATCGGGAAGCCCTTCGCGTACATCTCGGCGAGCGCGCCGGCCATCTGGGGCGCGGCGCTCGCGGCGGCGACCAGCTCGCCGCGGTAGCGGTAGCCGTCGTAGCCCCAGTAGTTGACCCGCACCAGGCGGAGGCCGGCGCGGCCGACCGGGCAGCCACGGTGCCAGGTACGGCCGGTCATCTGCCGCCAGATGCCGTCCGGGATGCGGGTGACGGCGGGGTGGGCGCCGTTGCCGACGGCCCGGCGCTGCGGCGGCACGCCGACCCGCGGCCTGGGCGCGGCGCGCGGGAGCCGCACCGCGTCTCCGGGCGGCAGGTTGTCGATCAGGTGCACGGGGCTGCGGCCGCCGGAGATCCAGTCGCGCTTGCGCACGGTCGCGCGCCACCGCGAGTCGACCCGCGGCCGCACCCGGAGGGTCGCCATTCCCTGAGCGTTGGTGTGGACCGTGGCGGCCCGTTTCCAGCCGCGGTCGCCGAGCCGCTGGTAGAGCCGGACCGAGCCCGACACCGCCTCACCCATGCCCGTGTGCCACCGCACCCGGACCACGGTGCGACGGCCGTCGACGACCCGCTTCGGACCGCCGACCACGACCACGCTGTGGCGCCGGACCAGCTGCGCCTGCCGCGGACCCGACTCGGCCGCGCTGTGGGTGCCGTCGCCGGCGTATCGGGCCCGGAAGACGTTGTCCCTCGACTGCTGGGCCAGGCTCGCGTCGACGGTGGCGTGGCCCTGGGCGTCGGTCGTGGGCGTGGCGATCGTGGTCCAGGCACCATCGACCCGCCGCTGGACGACCACCGTGCCCACGAACGGGCTGCCTCCGTCGGCGAGCGCGATCCGCAGGTGGGTGGGCGTGCCGGCGTACCCCTTCGAGGCGGTGAGGGTCAGCGACGTGGCGGCTTCGGCGGTCGCCGGAGCGGTCGCCAGTCCGAGCGTCAGCAGCAGGGCGGTGAACGAGATGGTCAGGAACCGCCTGGAACGACCCCACGCACGCCGCCTCCCCATCCTGCGTCGCGTCATCGATCCCACTCCTGCTCCCCTCCACGTACGTCTGTTGATGCAGCCACACGTATGACGCAAGTGGGCACCGTCCACGTTGCGCATCGACCGAAACTATCGGTCAATTCGATCGCGTCAGTGTGTCGGGGGAAGCGAGGGTCAGCCCGAACGGAACCGGCATTCGGTCAGTGTGCCGTACCCACCCACTCGTCGCGTGCATCGACCGCCGAGTCCGGGTAGTCGGCGAACAGTCCGTCGACGCCTGCCTGCAGGAACGCGGTCACCTCCGCGAAGATGTCGCCCTTCGCGTTCGGGTTCGTGCCGCGGCGGAAGTTCGTGGCCATGAACTGGTTCTCGTCGCGAAGCGTCCACACGTGCACGATCAGGTCTTCGGCATGGGCGTCGTCCACCAGCGCGCTGGGTTCTCCGGTGGCCCCGGAGCCTGGGTCGCGCGGCAGGACGAGTTCCTTGTTCGCGCCCAGGCCGTCGGCGTACTCGGCGATCTCGTCGAGCCCGTCGGGGGTGATCAGGTCGGCGTACTTCCGTGGGTCGCCGGCCGCGACCAGGTCGTACGGCGCACCCTGGGCGTCGACGAGCTGCACCAGCGGCGCCTTCGTCATCTCGTCGAGGTCGCGCAGGTTGCCGGTCTCGAAGGACTGGATGAAGACCTTGGACCTGGACTTGTCCAGGCCGTTGCGGCGCAGGGTGCGCACCAGCGGCTCCTCCAGCGAGAGGTCGATCGAGTCGAAGTACGTCGGGTGCTTGGTCTCGGGGTAGACGCCGATCCGCCGGCCGCTCCGCCGCGACTCCTCCTTCACCAGGTCGAGGACCTCCTGGAACGTGGGCACCTCGAACCGGCCGTCGTACCGGGTGTTGTCGGGGCGCACCTCCGGGAGCCGCTCCTTGGCGCGCAGCGTCTTGAGCTCGGCGAGCGTGAAGTCCTCGGTGAACCATCCGGTGACCGCGCGACCGTCGATGGTCTTGGTGGTCCGGCGATCGGCGAACTCCGGGTGGTCGGCGACGTCGGTGGTGCCGCTGATCTCGTTCTCGTGCCGGGCGACGAGCACACCGTCCTTGGTCGACACCAGGTCGGGCTCGACGTAGTCGGCACCGAGCCGGATCGCGAGGCGGTACGACGCGAGGGTGTGCTCGGGGCGGTAGCCCGACGCGCCGCGGTGGCCGATCACGATCGGCTCGGCGCGCTTCGAGTGGTGCTTCGACTCCGCGGCGGCGGCCGGGGTAGGCGGGGACAGTAGAACCGGAGCGACGAGCGCGGCGGTCAGGGCGAGGGGTGCGAGTCGGTTCATCCGAGATGTCATGGCGCGACCCAACCGGCCGTGGGTGAACCGTCGCCGAACGGAACGGGTTCAGCCGATGACGGGGAAGCGGCGCTGCTCGGAGAGCTAGCGCAAGGCGGGCCCCCTCAGTCGACGGTCACCGGGTGCGCCACGACCGCTCCGAACAGGTAGCCCTGCTCGTTGAACGGGACCGAGGTCGGCTGCACGTTGCCCCGGTCGTCGTAGGCGCGGACCCGGATGGTGTGCCGCCCGGGCCGTGCGTTCCAAGGAATCGACCACTGTCGCCAGGCCCGGGAGACGTTGGTGCGGTCCAACCGCGCCGGGCGCCACGGACCGTGGTCATCGAAGGCCACCGTGACTCTGGTGATTCGTCCCTCCCCCGACCAGGAACGGCCGCCCAACCGCTGTGGTCCGCGACGGAGCGTGGCCGGGAAGGGAAGCTCCAGCGCGCTCTTGACGACCTGCGTCGTCAGCAAGGGCGCATCGGGGTAGTCGGGGCCGAAGAGCCGGTAGCTCGTGGTGTTCCACTGCGATTCGAGGGCGGTCTCGGAGACCTCGATCGAGCCGACCCACTTCACGTTCGCCACCCCGATCCAGCCGGGGGCCAGCAGCCGTACCGGGAACCCGTGGTCGGGCGGCAGCACGTCGCCGTTCATGCCGTACACGAGCAGCGTGTCGCGGGCGAGGGCCTTCTCCACGGGGATGGGCCGGCGTACCGCCATGGTGTCCAGACCGACCGGCATCACATCGAGGGCGCGGCGGGTGAGACCGGCGCGATCGAGAACATCGGAGAGCCGTACGCCGGTCCAGGAGGCGACACCGATCGCGCCCAGACCCCACTGGGTGCCGGCGGCGGGCATGCCCTGCTGGGTGTCGAAGAAGCCGCGACCGTTGCCCGCGCACTCGACCGCTCGGATCACCGTGACCGGAGGCAGGCGCAACAGGTCGTCGTACGACAAGGAAAGCTCGCGGCGGACCCCTGTCCCGTGCACGCGGAGGCGCCACGTCGCTCGGTCGATCTCCGGAGTGGCGGTGTGGTTGCGGACGAAGAACCGATCGACGGGTGTCAGGTAGCCCTGGCCGCGCATCGCCTCCCAGCGCATCTCCGCGTTGGTGCTGCGCGGGATGAAGAGATCCTCCGGAAGCGGCTTGACGATGGGAGTGTCATATCCGAACGCGGGCCATGAGCCGAGGCTCCCGGTCACGGCCGCCGCGCCGATCGCGGCGCCACCTGCCCACAGCAGCCGTCGACGGCTCAGGCCGGCACTCCGGACCCGCTCCGCTCGCTCCGCGTCGTAGTCCTGCTCCCGCGACAAGCCGCGTTCCATGCCGCCCTCATTTCCTCTTAAGTTTAGGGATTCACTACACAATACGATCAAGAGGGGGTGGTGACAACTGGCGGATCGGCGGGTGGCTCAGCCGAGCTTGCGCAGCAATCGGAGCAAGGCCGTCCGCTCCCGATCGGAGAGCGGCTCCAGGACCGCGGCCTGGACGCCGACGAGGACGGTGCCCAGCTCGTCGAGCCGGGACCGGCCGTCGTCGGTGATGGTGACGACGTTGCGGCGGCGGTCGGCCTCGTCAGGATCACGGCGCGCCAGCCCCCACGCCGTCAGGTCGTCGAGCATCGCCACGACATCGCTCCTGTCGATACCCGTGGCGCGGCCGAGGTCGGCCTGGCTGGACGGACCGTGTTGGTCGAGAGCGGCGAGGAGCCGGAAGTGATAGCCGCGCACCCCGGCCTCCGCAAAGGCCTCGGTCAGGATCGCCTGGGCCCGGGCGTGCGCCCGGCTGAGCAACCACGTGGGCTGGCCGGCCACTCGGTTCAACGTCGACATGACGACCAGTGTAGAGATTGTTGGTCTGGCCAACGATCGGCTATCGTTGGTGCCACCAACAATTTGGCCCTCCTTGAAGGCGGACACCATGACCACTCCGTTCGGACCCCAGCTCATCGGACAGACCGAGAAGACCCTCAACGCACTCCTCGACACCGCCCTCGGCGATCGACTCAGCGAACCGCAGTGGGTGACGCTGCGGCTGGCGCACCAGCTGGAGGGGCAGCTTGCGAGCGCAGAGGATCTCGCGCGCGAGGTGGCCGACCGGACCCGCTTCGCCGACGTCGACGCGCTGGTCGACGGGCTGACGGCCGCCGGCCTGATCGAGCAGGGCCATCTCAGCGCGCGAGGCGGCGCCCTGTACTCCGAGATCCAGGCGGAGGTCGCCGGGCTGGCCGCCCCGCTGTTCGCCGACCTCCCCGAGGCCGACGTCGCCGCAACGACCCGGGTGCTCAACGAGGTGCTGACGCGAGCCCGAGCCGTGCTGAGCTGACTTGGCGAACAGACCGAGCGTGTCCCGGAAGTGAGTCCCTAGGTACCCGTGCCGTCCGTTCGGAGTCCCATGGGGTCGGAGGCGACTCTTGATCGACCCTCGCCCGACCAGGAGGTCGATGTCACGAAGAGCCTTTGGATGGCGGCGTCGCCCGCGAAGTAGCCCTCGCCGTACGGAGCCAAGGAGTTACCTGCCTCGTAGTACGGCACCCGTCGCCCGCCGACCTCGACCTCGCGGATCTCCGGCTTCTCACCGGTCTTGAGCCGCGCCGCGTCCATCGCGCACGCGGGCACCTTGCGGGTGCCGTGCCCCGGCGGGGTGAACTGCACGTCGATCAGGGACGGTCCGTGCTGGGGGTTGAGGAAGCACGGCACCCGGAGCTCCAGGGACGGGGCGACCTTCCACACGGGCGTGCACACAGGCCAGGGCGTAGCCTCCGCTCGCCAGCGTCTCGGTCACCTTGCTGATCTCCTTGGCATCCGTGACCTCGCCGAACATGCGCTGTGCCGTCATGTGAGCGTCCCGGGCCGCCTCGTAGTCGCCCCTGGCAGCGTCGTCGAGGGGCTGGGCAGTCGTCTCGGCGTCCAGCCGCCGCAGCTCCTCGCCGAGCACACCGATGTCCTCGTCGCACAGTTTCCGCAGCTCGACCAGGTCCGCGAGACGCTCCCGGCCTCGTGCGCGTCTCGCGCGCAGATGGAGTCCCAACCAGACGAGGCAGACCACGCCGAGCACGATCAGCAGCGCGAACCTCATCGATCGAGTCTCCTCCGGCCCGACGCCTATTGATATCCCCTCGATTGACTCATCCGAGCGCAGCCTGATAGAGCGCCCAGATGACCCTTTCCGTGTGTGTTGCAGGAGTGACCGGCTGGACCGGGAGCGCCGTTGCCCGGGGCGTCCTCGACGCCGATGACCTGCGCCTGGTGTCCGGGGTGAGCAGAGCCGCCGCCGGAACGGACCTGGGACGCGCTTGGGGAGGGGAAGCAAACGACGTACCGGTGTTCTCCACCGTGGCCGACGCGTTGGACGGCGTCGACGTCCTCATCGAGTACACGTCCCACGAGACCGTCCGCGAGAACACGCTCTTCGCGATCGAGCACGGCGTCTCGGTGGTCGTGGGCTCCTCGGGCTTGAGTGCGGAGGACTACGACGAGATCGACCGGGCAGCGCGCCAGAAGGCGGTCGCCGTCCTCGCGGCCGGCAACTTCTCCATGACCGCCGCTGTCGCGCAAGCAGCCGCCCAGTTGGCTGCGAGATTCCTGCCGAGCTGGGAGATCATCGACTACGCGTCGGCGGCCAAGCCGGACGCTCCGAGCGGAACCGCCAGAGAGATGGCGGAGACCCTGGCGGAGGTGCGAGCACCCCATGTCGAGGTGGAGGTCGGCGACACGGCCGGCCTGCGCGCCGCCCGGGGCGGAACCATCGGGGGTGCTCAGGTCCACTCCGTGCGGCTGCCCAGCTTCGTGTCGTCGACCGAGGTGGTGTTCGGTCTTCCCGAGGAGCGGCTGGTCATCCGCCAAGACGCAGGGAACAGCCCGGCGCCGTACGTCGCGGGCACGCTCCTGGCGACGCGGTCCACCCCTGGACGGGTCGGTCTGACCCGCGGACTGGCCACGCTGCTCCTCGAACCGGACCTCAGCGACTAGGGCCGCTGCTAGCCGCCATCGCCACCACCACCGTCGAAACCACCACCGTCGAAGCCGCCGCCGTCGAAACCGCCCCCGTCGTACCCACCCGAGCCGTGCTCGTAGAAGCCGTCACCCATGGCGCTGGGTGGCACCACGAAGAGGGAGTGCGCCGAGGCCACCCCGATGAAGTAGCCCTCGCCGTACGGCGCGTAGGCCGCGCCGGCCTCGAAGTACGGCACCCGCCGACCTCCGATCTCGACCTCGCGGATAACCGGCTTCTCCCCGGCCTTGAGGCGTGCGGCGTCCATCGCGCACGCGGGCACCTTGCGGGTGCCGCGGCCTGGCGGGGTGAACTGCACGTCGATCACCGACGGGCCGTGCTGCGGGTTGAAGAAGCACGGCACCCGCAGCTCCGGGAGAGGCTGGCCGGCCACCCTTGCCTGGACGCACGCGAGCGCGTACCGGCCACTGGACAGCGTGTCGGTCACCTTGCTGATCTCGTCCGCGTCCGTGATCCGGCGCACCGTTCGCTGTGCGGACTCGTAGGCGTCCAGCGCGCTCTGGTAGTCGACCCTGGCCGCGTCGTCGAGCGGATGCGCCGCGGTCTCGGCATCCAGACTGCGCAGCTGCTCACCGAGCAGGGTGATGTCCTCCTCGCACAGCTTCCGGACCTGGGCCAGGTCGGCGGCCCGGGCGCGGCCTTGTGCGTGCCGGGCGCGCAGCCGCACTCCGAGCCACGCGAGGCCTCCCCCGCCGATGACCGCCAGCCACAGGTACTCCACCACCAACCCATCCTCCCTCCGCCACGCACCCCTGACATGACCCCGATTGACTATCCGTGCACGATTCGTGACGACGCGCGCAGCCCGGACTAGCGTGAGAACGGTGAGCACGGTCTTCCAGGCTGATGATCACCCGGTGCGCACGCGGGTCGACTACTGGCACAACGTCGTCGCCGAGTCGCTCACGCCTCTGGACCTTCGACTCTCCCGCGAGGGTCTCGGAGCCATGGACCGGCTGTACGTCGGGGATCTGGGCCAGGTCCGGGTGATCGAGGTCAGCACCGGGGAGCCCAGCCACGCGGTACGGAAGCCGAAGCACATCAGCAGCTCCGACCCGGAGCTGTTCAAGATCGACGTACAGGTCCGGGGGCGAGGCGTCATCCGTCAGGGTGAGCGCGAGGCCAGGTACCGCCCCCGGGACTTCACGCTGATCGACCTCGCGCGGCCGAGCGTCTGGGCGTTCCAGCCGGCCTCGCGGGTGGTCGCGGTGACCTTTCCGCGCAGCCTGCTGCCGTTGGGTCGAGCCGACCTGGAGCAGCTCACCGGCGAGCGCCTGACGGGTGACAGCGGACTCGGCGCGCTGGTGTCGTCGTTCACCCGGCAGCTCCCCGCGCGACTCGACGACCTGACCCTCGCCGAGGGGACCCGGCTCGGCTCGACGGTACTGGACCTCCTCGCCACCACGCTTCTGACCCGGCTCGACCGGGGACGGGAGGTGCCGCCGGACTCCCGCCGCCGAGCACTGCTGCACAGCGTGCACGCGTACGTCGACGAGCACCTCGCCGACCCGGGGCTGTCACCGCGCAGCATCGCCGCCGCCCACTTCGTCTCCGTCCGCCTCCTGCACCGAGTGTTCGAGTCGGAGCCGTCGACGGTGGCCGACCTGATCCGGCGGACGCCGGCTCGAGCGGTGCCGTCACGACCTCCTCGACCCGAGCCAGCTCGAGGTCTCGGTCGCGGCGATCGGTGCCCGCTGGGGGTTCGTCAGCGCCGCCCACTTCGGCCGGCTGTTCCAGGCGGCGTACGGCGTGCCGCCGGCCGCGTTCCGCCGTGCGTGCGCACCGGGTCAGACCGGGTAGGGAACCTGCTGCCGGGCGTTGCGGAGCGCCGAGGCCCACCACGCGAGCTGGTCGAGCATCGTCTTGGCGTAGCCCTCCGACATCTCGTCGAGGGGACGACCCTCCTCGAAGTCGAAGTTCACGAAGTAGTTGGGGAAGGACAGGCCTTCCCGGATCGTGACGGCGTGCAGCTCGGTCAGCACGTTCTCCAGGTGCAGGACCGCATGCCGGCCGCCCGCCGCGCCGCCGTAGCTCACGAAGGCCACGGGCTTGGCCGTCCACTGATGGAAGTGCCAGTCGATGGCCGCCTTCAGCGAGGCGGGATAGCTGTGGTTGTACTCGGGGGTGACCACGATGAAGGCATCGGCGGCGTCGAGCCGGGCCGTCAGGTCCGCCATCCCCTCGGGCCGCGGGTAGGAGTCCCCGGCGTACTTCGGCGACTCCGCGGGGAGTGCCAGGGGGAGCTCGACCTCGGCGAGGTCGACGACGTCGATGTCGAAGCCGCCGTGCTCGCGGGCCCGCTCGGCGACCCACGAGGCCACCACCGGGCCGAACCTTCCGTCGCGCACGCTGCCGACGATGATCACCAGTTTGCTGTTCTCGTTCATGGCATCAGGCTCCGCCGTCGTAGGCCCCGCAGGGAGACCGTGGTGTGGCTGGCCCTGGCAGGGCCACCATCTCCTCTCGAACGGGTGCGCAGGCCGCCGTACTCTTTCGATGTGGCTACTCCACTCGGGGACTTCATCCGCGGCCGCCGCGACGCGACGACACCGGCGCTGGTCGGTCTACCCACCGGGGAGCGCCGGCGGGCGCCCGGTCTGCGCCGCACCGAGCTGGCCTCCCTGGCGGGCATCAGCGTCGAGTACCTCACCCGGATCGAGCAGGGGCGCGACCGCAACCCGTCGGTGCAGGTCATCAATGCCATCGCCGACGCCTTGCGGCTCGACACCGGCGAGCGTGAGCACCTGCGGTACCTGACCAAGGCGTCCAACGGTCACTGCGTGGCTCCCTCTCCTCCGAGCACGGAGGTGCGCCCCCCGGTGCAAGCGGTCCTCAACCAGATCGAGCCGGGGATCGCCGTCGTGACCAACCGGCTCGGCGACCTCCTCGCCTACACCTCCGGGTTCGACCGGCTGACCCGCCCGCTGGGACTGCTCGACGACCCGGCACCCAACCTGACCCGCTTCGTGTTCACCGACGAGCGCGCCCGCGACGCCTTCCCCGACTGGGACCTGATCGCCGACCAGCGCGCGCTGGAGGTATGGCGTGCGCCGAGGACCGACGGTGCCGCGGCCTTCGAGGCCGAGCTCTCCGCCACCGCCGGCGAGGAGTTCACCCGCCGCCTCGAACGCCACGAGCTGGCCGCCGCGGGACCGCAGCGGTGGCAGCATCCCGTCGCCGGCGAGCTGCGCCTGGAGTGCGAGGCCATGGACCTGCCGGCCGGCGAGGGTCAGCAGCTGTTGGTCCTGGTGCCCGCCGACGAGGCGACCGGAGCGGCCCTCGACCGGCTGCACTGGGGCGAAGCCGGGGGCTTGCGCGCGGTCCAGTGACTCCCTGATCTCCCCCGCGCGCGGGAGCCAGTTCCCTCGGTCGAGCGGTGCGGCAGCCCTCGGCCGACGCCCAGGGTGGCGTCATGGACATCGCTGCCACACCACGTAGGGCCTGGAACGCCGCCCATCACCCTGTGGCCGACGTGCCCCGATGGGCGGTCGCGTTCGCGGCCGCCATCCCGCTCGTCGTGCTCCCCTCGAGCATCTGGCGGGTCACCGTCGTGTGGTTCTTCCCGCCCGAGGGCGGCGGGCGGGAAGACCTCCCGGGCTGGCTCCCGATCGAGGTGTACGTCGTGCTGTTGTCGGTGCTCTCCGAGGCCCTGGCGTTCACGGCGTACGCGCTGATCACGAGGTGGGGGGACCGTCTCCCCAGGGCGTTGGTCGGGGTGCCGGCCGCCGCCGGGTCTGTCGTCCTGACCCTGGTGACCCTGCTGTCGGCCGTCTCCAGCCTGCGCGGCACGACCATCCGGGGTGAGCCCAAGCCGGCCGACTTCCCGCTGCACACCCGCGACCTCGAGGGGGTCCTGGCCATCGCGGCCTACGCACCCCTGCTGCTGTGGGGCCCGATGCTGGCCGCGCTCACGATCGCCTACTGGCGCCGTCGCTCCGGGTCCGGCCGCACGAACCCCGACTCGTAGGCAGCGATCGCGGCCTGCGTGCGGTCCCGGGCGCCGAGCTTCGCCAGGAGGCTGGCCACGTGGGTCTTGACTGTCTCGACGCCGACGTACAGCCGCCCGGCGATCTCGGCGTTGGTGAGGCCCGCGGCCACCAGGCGCAGCACCTCCTGCTCCCGGTCGGTGAGCCGGGCCTGCGCGACGGCGTTCTCGGGACCGGGGCCGTAGGTCTCGGCGAGCGTCCGGATCGCCCGGGGGAAGACCAGGGCATCTCCCACCATCGTGGTGCGGATCGTGTGCACGATCTCCTCGCTCGGCGCCCGCTTCAGGAGGAAGCCGCTGGCCCCGGCGCGCAGGGCGTCGTAGACGTACTCGTCGTTCTCGAACGTCGTCACCACTAGGACCTTGGGGTGCGGACCGGACCCGGCCAGCAGCCGCCGGGTCGCCTCGATGCCATCGATCCGGGGCATCCGGACGTCCATCAGCACCAGGTCCGGGCGGAGCCGGCCGACCGCCGCCGGCACGTCGGCGCCGTCCTCGACCTCGCCCACGACGACGAGGTCGTCCTCGGTCTCGAGGATGGCCCGCAGCCCGCTGCGGACGAGCGGCTCGTCGTCCACGATCAAGACGCTGACCTGCCCGAGCGACACCCCGGCACCCTAACAACGGCCCCTCTGCACAAGGCAGGATGGAACCCGTGGTCAGCGTGACAACGCATCTCGGACGGCCGCTCACCTACCTCCGGCTGGTCTTCCTTCTGCTCGGTGCCGCCCTGGCGGTGGCTCTCGCGATCCTCGACGCCACCCTCGTGGTGGTCGCCGATCAGTACCTCAGCGGGGTCGCGCTCGTCCTCGTCGCCGTGGTGATCGTCGCGGTCCCCATCGGCGTGACGGCGCTGGTGCCGCCGATCCGCCAGGTCGAAGGAGTCGCGGCCGAGTCGCTGCTCGGCGTCGAGTTCCCGGACGGCACCCCCGGCCCCGCCCACCGGCTGGAGGAGCGGCTCCGTGCCACCGCCTGGTTCGTGCTGCACGTCGTCAGCGGCGGGGCCGCGGTGATGGGGCTGGTGGTCCTGCTGCCGCTGGGCTTGTCCCTCGTGACCGCGCCGGACGCCTTGCGCCTGCCCGCCGGCCTCGCCCTGCTCGCCACCACGCTGGTGGCCCCGCTGCTGCTGGGTGCCGCGATGGCCCGAGTGGCGCCGCCCCTGCTGGGACCGTCGTACCCGCAACGCCTCCAGCAGCTGGAGACCGAGACCGCGCGGCTGGTCGAGCGCAACCGGATCGCCCGCGAGCTGCACGACAGCGTCGGGCACGCGCTCAGCGTGGTCACCCTGCAGTCCGCGGGCGCTCGGCGGCGGCTGCACGCTCGCGATGCCGAGGCGGCGGAGGCGGCGCTCGAGGCGATCGAGTCCACGGCCAGGGCGGCCACCGCGGAGCTCGACCACATGCTCGGCCTGCTCCGTGACCGCACCGAAGCAGCGCCCGGCCGCCCGGCGCTCGGCCTCGGCGACCTGGACTCCCTCGTCATGGCCACCCGCCGTGCCGGACTCGAGGTCCGCACCCAGGTGGACGGCGACCTCGCGGAACTCCCTCCCGTGGTGAGCCGCGAGGCCTACCGCATCGTCCAGGAGGGGCTGACCAACGCTCTGCGGCACGCCTCGGAACCGACCACACGGCTTCGGCTCGAACGGCGTCCGGAGCGACTGGTCATCACGCTCGCCAACCCGGCGCGCGCGTCAGCGACGCGGCGCCGCGGCAGCCGGGGGCTCACCGGCCTCGCGGAGCGCGCCAGCGCACTCGGCGGCAGCGTGACCCACCGCAACGGTGAGGGGACCTGGGAGCTCGTCGTCGAGCTCCCGCTGCCCAGGTCCGGCTAGCCGCCGTCGGCGGTAGTGCACGGAGAGGGCGGCGAGCAGCGGTCCCCAGAGCAGCAACGGCAGGTAGACCAGCAGCATCGTGGTGCCCTGCCAGGTCTCGAACGTCAGTCCAGGGTCGCGCTGCGGCTCCCCCTGCACGTTGCGACCCAGCAGGGCCATCCCCGTGGTCCACGTCCACATCACCGTGAGCACCAGGGCACCGGTCGCCGCCGGTACGACGGCCACGGCCGGCCGGATCGCGCGTCCCCTCAGGAGGGGCACCCATCGCGGCCACACCTCGCCCCACCGGCAGACCAGCCCGAAGGCGGAGAACGCCAGCACCTCGGAGACGAGCGACAGCAGGACGACGTACAGCTCGGTCGGGATCCAGACCGGGAGACTGCCGTTCCCCACCTCACCGCGCCAGATCGGGACGTGGAACGTGAACGCGAGGATCCGCCAGAGCGAGGACGGCAGCACGCTCAGCTGGATCGCCCACACCGCCCGCACCGCCCACCGGGGTACACCGGCGACCGGCCGGTGGGCGGCGTCCCACGCGGCGCTCATCGCTGTCCTCCGCCGACCAGCGTTCGCAGCATCACCGCGCCCACCAGGATGCCGACCACGAAGGTCCACACCGGCGCGCCGGTGTCGACGAGGCTGCTGAGCGGCAGCTTCCAGGCACTCCACGCGAACAACGACCCGGACCCGAGCCAGGCCACGGTCATCGCGATCCACCGCGGCGTCGACGACGGACGGCCGGCGACCAGGCACCACACCGCCACTGCGGCCGCCAAGGCCCAGGCTGCGAAGAGCAGACCGAGCATCATCCCCCTATCCAAGGCCGCATAGGTCCAGATCGCCGCGAGACCGGCGGCGGCAGCAACGCTCCAGCCGACCAACGGTCCGTCCAGGCGTCGATCGCCGACCCGACCCGTCATCGCGTCGGGCCATCGCCGCCGGAAGTACGCCGGCAGCGCCACCGCGAGGCCAAGGCCCATGCCGACGAACCCGGCCTGGATCAGCGCCGCCTCCCAGACGGGCATCGATCCGGCATCGATGTCGACGAGCCCCACGACCGCGTAGGGCAGCAACGGGACCAGGAACCCGGCGCCGATCCACGAGCAGGCGACCAGCAGTCGCGCCGGCAGGCGCCGTCCCCAGGGCCGGACCAGCGCCAGGGCGACCACGATGCCGACTCCCGACATCACGATGGTCGCCAGGTTCAGCGCCACCCACTCCGAGGTCCGCATCCCGTCCCCGGTCGGTAGCACCCCCGCAAGGGCACCGGCCACCCACGACACCTTGATCACGAGGTACGGCGTCAGGGCCAGGGCTGCGCCGTACGCGGCGACCTCCCCGGCTCGGTCCCATCGGTCGACGACGGCCAGATTGCTGTTCATGACACCAGCGTGCGCGGGGAGGTGGGTGGGCCTGCTCCCCCCGCAGAGGGAGTGGGTCACCTCCTCGGGGGACATCCCAGGGTGGTCCCCGATGCCGTTGTCGGCGGCAGCGCCGAGGCTTGCGCGCCATGACAGCTCTCGGGAAGGTCGCGATGAAACACGTTGGAAGGGCCCTGGTGACGGCGACGACGGCGCTGGCGCTGACGGCGGCGCCAGCCGCCACCGCCGCACCGGTACAGCCGGATCGTCCCGGGCTGCAGGAGCGGCTGGACGACGTCGTCGCGGCCGGTGCCGTGGGCGCGCTCGCCGTGGTGCGGGACGGGCACCGCGGCTGGCTGGGGAACAGTGGTGTCGCCGAGCTGGGTACGACGCGTGCGGTCCCGACCCACGGTCGGTTCCGGATCGGCAGCATCACGAAGACGTTCGTGGCCACCGTGGTCCTGCAGCTGGTCGGCGAGGGGCGGCTGCGGCTGGACGACCCGGTCGACACGTGGCTGCCCGGGGTCGTCCCGGACGGTGACCGGATCACCGTGCGCCACCTGCTGAACCACACCAGCGGGTTGTACGACTACCGGCTCACCCTCGCGCTGCCTCCGAGCCAGGAGTTCCTGGACAACCGGTGGCGGACCTGGACCGCAGCCGAACAGATCGAGCGCGCCATCGCCCATCCGCCGACGTTCGAACCGCCCGGGTCGATGTTCGCGTACTCGAACACCAACTACCTCGTGCTCGGCCAGATCATCGAGCAGGTGACCGGGCGCTCCTACGCCAGCGAGATCCAGCGCCGGATCATCCGGCCGTTGCGGTTGCACCAGACCTCGCTGCCCGGCACGACGCCGTGGATCCGCGGGCCGCACCCGCACGGTTACGCGCCGGTGGAGCACGACGGCGGCATCCGCATCGTCGACTTCACCGAGATGAACCCGTCGTTGTTCGGCGCAGGTGGCGACATGATCTCCAGCGCAGGAGACCTCCAGCGCTTCTTCGCCGCACTGCTCCGCGGACGCCTGCTCGACCACCACCTGCTCCATGAGATGAAGACGCCCGGAGTCCGCGGCGGGACGTACGGACTCGGCCTCGCCTGGCGGGACACCTCGTGCGGGGTCCCCGTCTACGGCAACGACGGCGACGCGCTGTCGTACCAGTCCTGGTCGTTCTCCACGCGGGACGCGCACCAGCTGGCCACGGTCGCCCTCACTCCCGACTTCAGCGGTGACCCCGACGACCTCGACGTCGCTGTCGACGCGTTCCTGGACGAGGCGTTCTGCGGGTGACTCGCAAGATGCCCGCCCAAAGTTCACCCTGATTGGGTGACGTCCACGGCTCCACGCTGGCGAACACTGCGAGGTGATGGGAAGATTCGCGCCAGCTCCCTCTCACGAAGGGACGCCAGCGCCATGTCGAATCGGTCAGGAGCACCCGCCCCCGCTCTGACCGTCTGGATCTACGAAACAGCACTCGGCGCCGCAGCAGCTCAGGTGCGACTGAGGAACCTCAGAGATCGCGACGCGCTCGAGGTCCATGACGCCATCACGGTGTCGTGGATGCCCGGGTCCCATCGACCCAGGATCGGACACCTGCGGCACGAGGCATCAACGGCGACCGCCCGGGGCTCGGTGCTCCGCGGCTTGGTGAGCCTGATCTTCCTGGCCCCCTCAGCAGAGTCGGCAGACGGTGCGCGCCTTGCCGCGTTGGCCCATCGACTCCGCGGCACCGGGATCGATCAGGCCTTCCTCGAGGAGATGAGGGCGCAGCTGCACCCCGAGAGCTCGGCCCTTCTCGTGCTGTCCGGCGACGCCGACCTCGACGTGGTCCGCCCCGTCATCGAGCGCGGCCTGGCACGTGGGGACGTCATTCTGATGCACGCCCAGATGCCTGTGGACGCTCCCGAAATCCTGCGTGACGCCGTCCGCGCACTCAACCCCGGGTGATACAGCGGAATCCGAGGTGGGACGTCGAGGTGTCGATGGGCTGGGCCATCCGAGCCGCGGGCCGGTACCGCTGGCAGTAGTTGGGCGCACAGAGGTGAGAGCCGCCCTTCATCACCTTGCGCGGGATCTGCGCGCCACGTTCAGCCGGATCCTGGCTGCCCTCGCGCTCGGCACCGCGAGGGTTCTCGATGCTGCAGCAGGCATGTTCGGCCGGCTCGTGGGCGCCGTACCAGTCGATGGTCCACTCCCAGACGTTGCCGGTCATGTCGCGCAGGCCGTAGCCGTTCGGCGGGAACGAGCCGACGGGCGCGGTGCCTTTGTGACCGTCGTCGCCGGTGTTGTGGAGGGGGAAGTCGCCCTGCCAGGTGTTCGCCATCCATCGGCCGTCGGGCGTGAGCTCGTCGCCCCAGGCGTACGTCGCCCCGTCGAGCCCGCCGCGAGCGGCGTACTCCCACTCGGCCTCGGTCGGCAGCTCCTTGCCGACCCACTCGGCGTACGCCGCGACGTCCTCCCAGGCGACCTGGACCACCGGATGGTCCGGGATCCGCTTCACCGAGCTGCCCGGCCCGTGCGGCTGGTGCCAGTTGGCTCCCGGTATGTAGGTCCACCAGTTGTAGGGGTCGTCCAGCGAGACCGGATGCGTCGGCTGCTGGAACACCACGGACGCGGGGACCAGCAGGTCCGGTGACGCTCCCGGGTAGTCGTCCGGGTCCGGCGCGCGTTCGGCGGACGTGACGTACCGGGTCTTCTTCACGAACCGGGCGAAGTCCGCATTGGTGACCGTGTGCTGGTCCATCCAGAAGCCGTCCACGCTGACCTTGCGTGTTGGCGCCTCCTCCGGGTAGTGGTCGTCTGAGCCCATCTGGAAGGTGCCGCCCGGGATCCAGACCATGCCCGGGTGCGGCGGCGAGTCGTTGGGCTGGGTCTGGAGCGTGCCCGGCTTCTCGGTCGGCATGTTCGGCACCCTAACGATGCTGGACCACCCGCGAACATGCCCGCCTCATCTCCTTGGGGTGAGACGGCCCCATGCGCCGGACTCGGTGGGATGGTAAGTGCAACAGAACTGCCACACCGGCCGGGCAGCGTGGCAACCGGCACTCGGGCTGCACTCCGCAAGCGGGGACACCGAGGAGGTGGCGGTCGTGGGCGGACTCCATGGTCAGACGACGGCGACCACGTCAGCGCTGGACATCCAAGCCCTGGGCGCGGTGCGGGTGAGCCGCGACGGCGTCGAGCAGAACGTCGGCGGCGGCCGCCAGCGGCGCCTGCTCGCCGTCCTGCTCATCCACCGCGACACGGTCGTCTCCGTCGACCGGGTCGCGGAGGTGGTCTTCGAAGGCAAACCCTCCGACGCGGCGGCCACCACCCTCCGCAGCTACGTGGCCCGGCTGCGCCGCACGCTCGGAAGCGCCGTCGTCACCCGGTCACCGGGCTACCAGCTCGATACGGCGGGACTGGCCATCGACGTCGTCGACTTCGAGGCAGGCGTCCAGGCCGGCCGTGCGGCGCTCCAACGGCAGGACCCGGCGGGCGCCGTCGAGCGACTGAACACCGCCCTCGCGCTCTGGCACGGTGACGCGTACGCCGAGTTCGCCGACGAGCCCTGGGCCTACCCCGAGTCGCAGCGACTGGCGGAGCTGAGGCTGACGGCGGAGGAGCTCCTCATCGACGCCGAGCTCGCGTGTGGCCATGCCGAGCAGGTCATCCCGGCCCTCGAGGCGCTGTGCCGGGAGCACCCGCTTCGAGAAGCATTCCGAGGCCAGCTGATGACCGCCTTCTACCGCGCGGGCAGGCAGGCCGATGCCCTCGCGGTCCTCCGCGGCTTCCGCACCGAGCTCTCCGAGGAGCTCGGCATCGACCCGTCGCCGGCGCTGGTCGAGCTCGAGGAGAGGATCCTCGCCCAGGAGCCCGACCTGCTCAACGCAATGACCGGGGGCGAGCCGCTACGCGGCTACCGCCTCGGCGAGCGGCTCGGCACCGGGCTCGACGGCACCGTGCATGCCGCGCGGCTGCCCGGCGTCGACCGCGACCTCGTCCTGAAGACGCTGCGGCCCCAGATCGCCGACGACCCGGAGTTCATCCGCACCTTCGAGGCCACCGCGCACCGGGTGGCGTCGCTACGCCACCCGGCCGTCGTAGCGCTGCACGACTGGTGGCGGGAACCCGGCGCCGCCTACGTGGTGATGCCCCGCCTGCCCGGCATGACGCTGCACGACCGCCTGCAGCGCTCCCCGCTCGGGCACCGCGAGGTCGTCACGCTGGTCGAGCGCGTCGGCGGGGCACTCACACTCGCGGCCGCCAACGGGCTCGCGCATGGCAGGGTCACGGCTGCGACAACGTGCTGTACGACGGCTCGGGCGAGCCGGTCCTCACCGACTTCTGGCTCGGCGGCCCGGCGGTCCCCGCACCCGAGGACGACGTACGCGCCTTCGCGGCGCTGGTCACCCAGGCCCTGGCCGGGAGTGACATCTCACCAGAGGTCGCCGGCGTCCTCGGGTCACCGGACGAGATGACGGTCGAGGAGCTGACCGCGGCGCTGCTGCCCGCGCTCGGCTCTCACTCTCACGCGCCGACCCGCGGGACGCAACCCCTATCGGGGCCTGCGAGCGTTCGACGAGGCGGACGCCGAGGACTACTTCGGCCGCGCCGCGCTGATCGACGAGGTGACGGCGCCGGTTGTCGGGTTCGGGGCTGAGCAGCCGGCTGGTGCTGCTGGTCGGGGCGTCGGGCACCGGCAAGTCGAGTGCGGTGCGGGCCGGCCTGCTTCCGCGGTTGCGCGCCGGCGGGGCCACCGGGTCGGAAGCTGGTTCGTCGCGACCATGCTGCCCGGCGGAGCGCCGTACAAGGAGCTGGCGGAGAGCCTGCGCACGATCGCGGTGGGCGACACCGCCGGCCTCGCCTCGGAGCTCACGGGGGTCGAGGGGATCGACCGCGCCCTGAGAAGCGTGGTCCCCGAGGGTGGTGAGCTGCTGCTGGTGGTCGACCAGTTCGAGGAGCTGTTCACCCTGTCGCCGGAGGCGGAGCAGCGGGCGTTCCTGGAGGGGATCACGCACGCGCTGACGGTCCCCGACAGCCGGCTTCGGGTGGTGGCGACGCTGCGGGCCGACTACTACGACCGCCCGCTGGCGGTCCAACCCTTCGGGTCGCTCGTCCAGGACGCCACCGTGACCATCCCCGCGATGCTCCCGGCCGAGATCGAGGCGGCCGTGGTCGAGCCGGCGCGGCGCGCCGGCCGCGCGCGTCGAGCGTGCCCTGGCCGCCGAGCTGGTCGCCGCTCTCGCGACCGAGCCTGCCGCGTTGCCGGCGCTGCAGTTCGTCCTCTTCGAGCTCGCCGAGCACAGCCCGGACGGGACGCTGTCGCTCGCCGCCTACCGTGCGCTGGGCGGGATCGAAGGGGCGATCGCGTCGCGCGCCGAGCAGCTCTACCTGTCGCTCGACGACGCAGACCGAGGAGAGGTGCGCGAGCTCTTCGAGCGCCTCGTCGTGGTGTCCGCCGAGGGTGAGCCCACCCGGCGCCGAGCCTCCCGCGAGGAGCTGCAGGGCTCGGCGGAGGTCGTTGACCGCTGGGCCGCCGCGCGACTCCTCACCCTCAACGTCCACCCACAGACACGAGTGCCGACCGTCGAGGTTGCCCACGAGGCGCTGGTCCGGGACTGGCCCCGACTGCGGCAGTGGATCGAGGACGACCGCAACGAGCTGATCGTGCTCGGGCGGATCCGCGAGTCGGCCGCCACCTGGACGGAGCTCGGCCGGGACTCGTCGGCCCTGCTGCGGGGCACCGCGCTCGAGGCGGCACTCGAAGTCACTCGTAGGCGAACCGCATTGGCGCCGCTCGAGGACGAGTACGTGGACGCGAGCAGGCTCGCGCGGGATGCCGAGCGGGCCGAGCAGGTCGACGTGATCCGCCGCCAGGCCCGGACCAACCGCCGGCTCCGCCTGCAGCTGGTCGGCATCGCCGTCGCGCTGGTGGTAGCCCTGGTGGGCGGCCTGGTCGCTCTCGACCAACGTCGGCAAGCCGTCCGCGAGCAGCACATCGCCGTGGCCCGCGAGCTGGCGGCCGCCGCCGACGCCAACATCCTCGACGACCCTGAGCGCAGCATCCTGCTGGCCCTGGCCGCCGTGGACGCGACCCGGCGGCACGACGAGCCGGTGCTGCCGGAGGCCCTGGAGGCACTGCACCGCGGGGTGGCCTCGGCCCGCATCCTGCGCTCGTTCCCCGGGGTCGGCGGCGCCATGGACTGGAGCGCCGACGGCAGGCTGTTCGTCACCGAGGGCCCCGAGGAGAGCGGCATCCTCGACATCCGCAACGCCGTCACGGGCGAGACCGTTCAGAAGTTCCGGGCCGACAAGATCGACCTCAGCGGAGTGGCGTTCAGCCCGGACAGCAGGCGGGTGGTCACGGCTGGCGACGACGGGCTCGGTCCGGGTCTGGGACATCGCCACCGGCCGCAGGCTCAGCGACGTGACCGTCACGTCCGAGGGCCAGCCCTGGGGGGTGTCCGTCAGCCCCGACGGCCGGTTGGTGGCGGCGTCGTGGCGAGGCCGGCAAGGTGCGGGTCTTCCCCGCTACGGGAGGCAAGCCGTGGGTGATCGGCGGGGAGCCCGTCCGGAGCATCAGCGTTCAGCCCCGACGGCCGACGACTCGCGATCAGCTCGGTGGTGAACGGCGGGGTGCGCGTCTTCGACGTGAGGTCCCGCCGCGAGGTGCTCACGTTCGGCAGCACGGCGTGCGGCACTGCGGACATTGCCTGGAGCCCCGACGGGCGGCGGATCGCATTGGCCCGCCTCGACGGTGCAGCCGTGCACGATGCGCAGCACCGGCCGCCTGCAGCTGGTGACCACGGGGCACGCCAGCGACCTGCTCGCAGTCGGCGTGGAGCCCGGACTCCGGCAGGCTCGCCACCGGCAGCACCGACGGCACTGCGCGGGTCTTCGCCGTCGACCGGAACGCGGCGCACGAGGTCATTCGCTTGTCGGCCCAGGACCTGCGCAGCGGCGTGGCCGCGGTGGCCTTCTCGCCCGACGGCGAGCAGCTCATGACCAGCGACCCAGGCGATCACCTCGGTGAAGGTGTGGGACGTGCGGGAGGCGGGAGCCGCGGAGGTCGTGAACATCCCCGGTAACGCCGGTGCGGACTGCGGGTCGGCCATCGCTCCCGACGGCGAGTCCGTGTGGGTGGCCGAGGACGGCGGCGCGCTGGGGCGATACGACCTGGTCACCGGACGACGCGTGCAACGGCTGCCGAAGCCGTGGACCGGGTCGTCTGAATGCCTCTGGCTCAGTCCCGACGGGCGGCTGCTGGCCGTCACGGGCTGGGAGACGCCCTTCCCGGTCGTGGACACGCTGACCGGCAAGGTCGCGTTCGTCGTCGGGGAGGGCGTCAAGGGAATCACCTACTTCGTCGACTGGGACGGATCCGGCGAGCGGCTCGCGGTGGAGATCACACGAACGGCGGAGAACGACCCCGGGACGACGGAGGACGACGTCGAGTCTCAGGTCCGCGTCTACGACCGGACCGGAGCCGAGGTCGGCCGGGTCTCTGGGGAGCCGGGCATCAGGCTCCTGTCGCTCGGCTTCAATGGCGACGGCGACGTGATCGCGACCACCGGCAGCCTCATCCCGACAAGAACCGGAGCAGCGCGACATCCGGCTCTGGAACTGGCGAGAGGACAGGCTCGTCGGACGCATCGAGGCCAACGCATCCTGGGTTGCGTTCGCCCGAGGGGCGATCTGTTGGGCAGCACCCGTCTCCAACGAAGGCGTGTCGGACGTGTGGGAAGCCGGCACCGGCGACCGGGTGTCCACCCTCGATGGTCATCCCGGGATCGTCACCGACCTGGCGTTCGACGCCGCAGGCGAGCAGGTGGCCACCGCCGGCGCGGACGGCACCGTGCGGGTCTGGGATCCGCGCACCGGGCGCCAGCAGCTGGTGCTCCGGCTGGCAACGCCGGTGGCCGCGACGGGCGTGGAGTTCACCCCGGACGGCGAGCGGCTCGTCACCGTATGGGACGACGGCATCACCCGGATCTGGACCCTCGACCTCGACGAGCTCGTCGACATCGCTGAGGAGCGGGTGACGCGAGGGCTGACCACAGCCGAGTGCCAGCAGTACCTCCATACCGACACCTGCCCGGAGGGGTGAGTCCGTTCCCCGCGCCACGCGACTGCCACGGCTGCCACGGCACTGCCACGGAACTGGCCCGGATCGGCCACGGACCTGGTTCAGCCTCGAGGCGAACGGGCAATCAGTGCCCGACACGCCGAGGAGAACATCATGACCACGACCGAACGGAAGACGGGCGAGACCACCCAGCCTGACGCGTCCACCGCGACCGAGCGCAAGCCCCACCTCGGCCTGGTAGCCGCCGGAGCCGTCGTGGTCTTGGGCCTCGGCGCCGGCCTCACCGCGCTGATCCTCGGCGTGACCGGGGACACGGACTCCGAGGCCCCGGCCCCGGGCGTTCCCCCGTCCGTCGAGGTGCCATTCGACGCCAGTGACCCGAACGCGAGGGAAGGCATCGACCGCCGGCTCTACGAGCTCGCTGAGCAACGACAGAAGGCACAGCACTAGGCCCAGCTGCGGCGTGCTCCGGGACCCGGTAGGAAACGCCCGGCTCCGCTATGGCGGAGCCGGGCGTTGTCCTTGCGTGCGTGTGGGCGCAGACCCGGGCCCGAACAATCTGCCATTTGCCCGCGGTGCCCCGGGGCCGCGGTCAGCGGCGTGCGGTGTAGGAGTGCGCCCCCGCCCCTGCCAGGGCGCCGCCCTGCACGATCAGGTACTCCTCGCGAATCGGGCGGTCCTCGAAGTAACACTCGAGGATCTCGCGGGTACCGGCGCCGTACCGCGCCTGCGCCGAGAGTGACGACCCGGAGATGTGGGGCGTCATCCCGTGGTGCGGCATGGTCCGCCACGGGTGGTCGGCCGGAGCCGGCTGCGGGTACCAGACGTCGCCGGCGTACCCAGCCAGCTGGCCGGACTCGAGGGCGCGAACCACCGCGTCCCGGTCGCAGATCAGTCCGCGAGCAGTGTTGATCAGGTAGGCGCCGCGTTTCATCGTGGCGATCAGGTCGTCGTCGAACAAGCCACGGGTCTCGGGATGTAGCGGCGCGTTGATGGTGACCACGTCCATGGACGGCACCATGTCGCGCACCGACTCGTGGAAGGTCAGGTTCAGCTCCTGCTCGACCTCCTCCGGCAGCCGGTGCTTGTCGGTGTAGTGCAGGCGTACGTCGAACGGCGCGAGCCGGCGCAGCACGGCCAAGCCGATCCGACCGGCCGCGACTGTGCCAACGTCCATGCCCTCGAGGTCGTAGGAGCGCTGGACACAGTCGGCGATGTTCCAGCCACCATCCAGCACGGTCTGGTACGACGGCAGGTAGTTCCGCACCTGGGAGAGGATCATCATCACCACGTGCTCGGCGACGCTGATGCTGTTGCAGAACGTCACCTCTGCCACCGTCACGCCGCTGTCGATGGCCGCGTCCAGGTCGACGTGGTCCGACCCGATGCCGGCGGTCACCGCGATCTTCAGGTTCGGCGCGTTGGCGATCCGCTCCGCGGTCAGGTAGCCGGGCCAGAACGGCTGGGATATCACCACCTCCGCGTCGGCGAGGTGCATGTCGAACTCCGAGCCCGCACCCTCCTTGTCCGAGGTGACCACCAGCTCGTGTCCCAGGCCCTCCAGGTAACTACGCAGCCCGAGCTCGCCGCTCACGCTGCCAAGCAGCTGCCCCGGCGTGAAGTCGACCGCGGACGGTGTCGGCAGGGTCTGGCCGTCCGGGTAGCCGCCGAGCTCCGGAAGGCCGTCCCGCGGGTACTCCTTCGGGTAGCCCGAGACCGGGTCGTCGTAGAGCACGCACAGAATCTTGGCCATCGTTCTAGTCAGTCCTTTCGATAACGCATAGCAATGAAGGCGACGGGTTCCCCCACGTTCTCCCCACTCTGCGCGCGTCCACAAGGGCATCGGCGATGGGTACTGTGGATGTGTTGATAATCGCGCGTTATCAGGAGCGGCCAATGTTGCAGCAGCTCGAGTACCTGCTGGCGTTGGCCAGGGAACGGCACTTCGGCCGCGCCGCGGCCGCCTGCCACGTCACCCAGCCCGCGTTGTCCACCGCGATCCGCCGGCTGGAGCAGGAGCTCGGTGTCGTCATCGTTCACCGCAGCCGACGGTTCGAAGGGTTCACAGATGAGGGTGCGCGCATCGTCACCTGGGCGCATCGGATCCTCGCCGAGCAGCGGGAGATGCTGGCCGACGTCGGGCGGATGCAGGGTCAGCTCACGGCCACCGCACGGATCGGTGCCATCCCGACCTCGGTCGCGGCCGTGCCGTTCTTGACAGCCGAGTTCCGTCGGGCCAACCCGGCCGCTGCCTGCCAAGTGCTCGCTCTCCCCTCACGGGAGATCGCGCGCCTGCTGACCGAGTTCGAGCTGGACGCGGGTCTGACCTACCTCGATGACGAGACTCCCCCCGGCACTCGCCGAGTCGAGCTCTACCGGGAGCGCTATCTGCTGCTCGCACCTGCCGACCATGCGCTGATGTCGAGCTCGGAGGTCCCCTGGACGCAGGCGGCCCGTCTCCCGCTGTGCGCGCTGACCAGCGACATGCGGAACCGGCGGATCCTGGACGCACAGATGGCGCTGCACGGGGTGACGATCCGACCGACCATCGAGGCCAACACCGTCGGCGCCCTCTACGTGCACTTGAGCGCCGGCGAGGACCTGGCGGCGATCGTCGCCCACCCCTGGGTGCACGCGTTCGGGATCCCCCAGGGCATGGCCGCCCGGCCGATGGAATCCAAGAACCCCGGTCCGGCCGTCGGTCTGATCACACTCGACCGGACCCGGACCTCGATCATCACCGAAGCACTCCTGGCCGCGGCTCGGCGTGCTGAGGTAGCCACTCGGCTCGAGACCTCGCTGCGGGCCGCGATGCCCAGCACCGGGTCGGACGTGGGCAGCAACGGCCCGGAACGCCTCGGTGTCCCTGAGATCGGGGGCTGACCGCTCAGTGCGGCCAAGCCCCTCGTGGAGCTGGCGGGAATCGAACCCGCGTCCTCGAGCGTCGAACCAGGTCTTCTCCGGGTGCAGTCAGTGATGTCGTTTTCTCGGCCCCGGCGCTCGCACTGACACGTCGCCGACAGGCCCAGTCAGGATTGAGTCCCGGTCACCCCTCCTGACAGAGAGTGACCAGCAAGTCTCCTAGTCGACGCCAGGGTCCGGGACGGAGACGGATGCCCGGTCTGACGCTTCGATCACCGCTCAGGCGGCGAGAGCGAAGGAACTGCGCTTAGCGTTGGCAGTTATATGTTTCCAGCGATCGTTTACGAGATGACGCTGGCTCCTCGACCCGCTTCCCCTGGAACTAACGTCCCAAGTCGAAACCGATCAGCCCCTCTTGAGTTATTGAACGGTGGTCTCGCAAGCTCGACCACTAGTCCCATCCTACGGAACAGCGTCCCAGGATGCTCAATCATTCCCCGCGGCCACCTTCAAACGGCCCAGGGCGGCGAGGGCTCCCGGTGGCGCCGGGGCTGGGGCGACCCGAGCCTTGGGCGACGGTGCGGACGGCCGGACCGGCTGGAACAGCCAGGCGTCGAAGAGCTCGTCGAGCTGCTCGCCGCTGATCCGCTCGGCCAGCGCGATGAACTGTGCTGTGGTTGCCGTCTTGCCGGCCCGCTGATGCGGCCAGGCCTTCAGGATGTTGAAGAAGTCGTACTCCCCGACCGCGAGACGCAGCGCGTGCACGGTCAAGGCACCGCGGATGTAGACCTGGCCGGCGAAGAGCGCATCGGGACCCGGATCGCCGATGGGCAACTGCCAGAACGGGTCGTCCTCCGGGAACAGGCCGTACCAGAAGTCCGCGTTCTCCTGCACCGTGCCGAGGTCTTCGTGCTCGGACCAGAGCCATTCGGAGTACTGCGCGAACCCCTCGTTCAGCCAGATGTCCCGCCAGCGGTGTAGGCGCACGCTGTCGCCGTACCACTGATGGGCGAGCTCGTGGACGATCACGCTGTCGCCGGACTCCGTGTCGGTGAAGAACTCGGATGCGTAGACCGGGCGGGTCTGGGTCTCCAGGGCGAATCCGATGCCGGGCGTGCCGAAGACGATGCCGCCCGAGCTCTTCCACGGGTAGGGCCCGAACACTCCGGAGAGGAAGTCGATGATCTCGGGTTGGCGCGCCAGCGAGGCCTCGGCGATGACGCCCAGCGCCTCCGGCACATCGTCCACGTCGCCGACGATCCAGTCGTTGTCGTTGCCAGGGCTCCCCGCGGGCGGACCCGGCACGGCCCAGCCCTCGAGCCCGGACTCGAACGACGTCGTGCCCTCGCCCGTGGAGACCTGGACGTCATCGACGAAGAGTCCCGGCAGCGGAACCGAGCCGTCACTGGCGTAGCTGATCGACAGCTCCACGGTGCTGCCCGCGAACTCACCCAGGTCGACCTGCCACTCCTCCGGTCCGTCGCTGGCCCCCGAGGCGGCCCACCACTCGCCGGTCTCACCCTCTGCGGTGCAGGTCTCCTCGTCCACGTCAACGGTCTGGTAGTGCGATGGGATGAACGGGTGCAGGTCCGGCCAGGTCAGGCAGGAGTCCCCCGGGTCCTGCGTGGTATGCCCCTTGAGGTCCTCCAGCGTCGTCCAGTCGTCCTGACCCACGGTGTGAGCCTCCACGAACGCGAAGTCCCAGTTGGTCTCGGTGTTGCGCGTCATCGTGAAGTCCACGGTGGCACCTCCGGCGGGGACGGCGATCGAGTGCTGAAGCCGTTTGTACGCCGAGTTCGCCGGTTGCGAGATCGCGAACTGGGAGCCATCCGTCGGCTCGGCCACGGTCCCGAGCAGGTCGGCCTCGATCGCATCGACGTACTTGATGCCATCTGCGGCGTAGGCGTCCGTGGCGTAGTCCCCGATAACCAGCGTGGTGAGGTAGCTCGCCATCGGATCGCGTGCGTGCCACGTCCACGTCGTCAACCCGTGCTTGGTCGCCTTCCGCTCCAATTTGCCGTTGGACACCACGCTGCGGCCTTGAGGTGCGGTGATGTGGAACTTGTACGACGCCGCGTCGGACGGATGGTCGTTGACGGGGTACCAGCTCGCGGCCACGTGCGGCTGGCCGATCACGAGTGCGCCGTCGTCGGTGTGCACGAAGCCGGCACCCTCGAGCCCGATCGGCACTCCTTCGTATGCGACCTTGACCCGGAACTTCGCGTGCTTGCCGATCGCCTTGTGCGGTTTCACCCTGAGCTCGTGCTCGTTCCGGGTCCAGGTCGCCCGCTTGCCGTCGACCTTGATGCCGTTGACCCTCAGGCCGACCAGGTCGAGGTTGAACCGCGACAGCTTCTTGGTGGCCGTCGCAGAAATCGTGGCCAGACCCGACAGCCGGTCCGAGACCGGCCGGTAGCGCAGGTCGAGGTCGTAGTGGCGGACGTCGTACCCGCCGTTCCCGTCCTCCGGGAAGTAGGGGTCACCCGCGCCGGACGCGCCTGGGCTCGCTCCCGCCCGCTGCTCTGCCTCGAAGGGCATTCCGAGCGCCGGCGCCGCCAGCGTGAGAGTTGCGAGACAGACAACAACCGACCGCTTGATCCGCATCTCGTCACGCTACGTCCGATGGACGGGCGAAGCGTCAGTTGTATAGACGAGCGCCGTTCTCCCAGCACACCGCCCGCAGCCAGTCGTCGCCGAGCTCCAGGCGGGCCAGCCCCTCGAGCTGGTGGACGTAGGGGTAGGGGATGTTCGGGAAGTCGGTGCCCAGCAGGATCCGTGGCGCGAGCTCGGCCAGTCGTGGGCGCAGCTCCGACGGGAACGGCCAGAACTCGGTGAACACCATCGTGGTGTCCAGGTGGACGCCGTCGTACTCCGTGGCGAGGTCGAGGAAGGCCTCGCTCTCCGGCGAGCCGAGATGTGCCACGACCAGCACCAGCCGTGGGAACCGCGCCAGAAGTCGCGCCATCGACGCCGGGCCGGTGAAGTCGTTGCCGACCGGCCCCGAGCCGGCGTGCACCACGACCGGAGTGCGGGCGTCGGACAGCACGCCCCACACCTCGTCGAGCAGCGGGTCGTCGAGGTGGAACTCCCCCACCTGCAGGTGCACCTTGAACACCTCGACGCCGGCTGCGACCAGCTCGCCGACGTACGCCGGCGCCTCCGGCTCGGGGTAGAACGTCGCGGACCACAGCGACTCAGGCACGTCGGCGGCGAAGCCGCGCGCCCACTCGTTGAGGTACGCCGCCACCCCGGGCTTGTGCGCGTAGGGCAGCGTCGGGAACCGGCGTACCCCGAACGAGCGCAGCTGCTCGACCCGCTCGTCGACATCGCCCCGGTAGCGGATCGGCCATTCGCGGCCGATCTTCGGGCCGGCGTTGTCGAACTGCGCCCAGACCGCGCGCTGGATGTTGGGCGGCAGGAAGTGCACATGGGCGTCGAACAGCCCCGGGAGGCCGAGCCCGCGCCAGAACGCGGTGACGGCCTGGGCTTCCTCAGTCATCCATGCCCTTCAACCGGCGGCCGATCGCCTGCTCCTTCTCCCGGTCGGCCTGCCGCTCGGCGAGCGTGTGCCGCTTGTCCCACGACTTCTTGCCCTTGGCCAGGCCGATCTCGATCTTCGCCCGGCCGTCGACGAAGTAGAGCGCCAACGGGATCACGGTGAGCCCCCGCTCGTTGACCCGGCGCTCGATCTTGTCGATCTCGGTGCGGTGCAGGAGCAGCTTCCGCTTGCGACGCGCCGCATGGTTGGTCCAGGTGCCCTGGGTGTACTCAGGGATGTGGACGCCGTGCAGCCAGGCCTCGTGGTCGTCGATGTCGACGAACCCGTCGCCGATCGTCGCCCGGCCCATCCGCAGTGACTTCACCTCGGTGCCCTGCAGCACCAGACCCGCCTCGAACGTGTCCTCGATGAAAAAGTCGTGGCGCGCCTTCTTGTTCTGCGCGATGAGCTTGCGCCCCTGCTCCCTGGCCATCCGACCAGCGTAGTTACAGGTATTGCATGGGATCGACCGGATTGCCGTTGCGCAGCACCGTGAAGTGCATGTGGCAGCCGGTCGACCAGCCGGTGGTGCCGACGTACCCCACGACGTCGCCGCGCCCGACCCGGGCGCCGTTCGAGACCTTGTAGCCGGACATGTGGTTGTAGACGAGCGTGAGGTTGGCGCCGTTGACAGTGCCGATGCTCAGGTAGAGACGGTTGCCGTAGACCTCGTCGTAGTAGGTGCTGGTCACGGTTCCGGCGGCACCGGCGAATACGGGGCTGCCGCAGCCGACGCCGAAGTCCGTGCCGTTGTGCAGGCCCCAGTAGCCGTAGATGGGGTGCCGGCGATATCCGAACGGCGAAGTGACCGGGCCGTTGACCGGAGCGGCAAGCAGGCCACCGGTCGCTCCGTTGTAGTTGCCGCCTCCGGCGGCGGCCGCCGCGGCCAGGATCTCCTTGCGGATCCTCTCCTCGCGGGCCTCGAGCCGCTGCAGCGCCGCCCGGTCGGCCTGCCGCGCCTTCATCGCGCGCTGCCGGGCGCCCCGGCTCTCGACCACGAGCTGGTCGACCGCCTGCTTGGCGTCCTGGGAGTCCTCGAAGAGCCCCTGCACCACCACCAGGTGGTCGGCGGCCTCGCGGCGCCGATCGGCCACCTTGACCTTGGCGTCCTCCACCTTGTCCTGCTGGGCGGCGAGCAGGTCCTCCGCCTCGTCGAGGTCGGCGTACACCGACGTCTGGTGACCGACCACTGCCTTCTCGGTCGCCATCCGTCGCATCAGGTCCGAGGGCGACTTGGCATCGATGTACGACGCGATCGCCTGTACCCGCGGATCGCCCTCCGTGTAGAAGCGGGTGACCGTGTCCCTCACCTCGCCCTGTTGGAGGTCGACGGCGTACGCCCCTTCGGCCAGCTCGACGGTCGCCAGGATCAGCTCGTGCCGCGCGCCGGTCAGCTCGATCTGCATCCGCGCGTCGGTCTCCCGGGCAGTGGCCAGCTTGTCGCGTACGACGGCCAGCTCGTGGCGCGCGTCGCGCAGCTGGGCCTGGGCGTTGACGAGAGCGGCGGAGGCCCGACGGACCGCCTTGCTGGAGTGCTCGAGGTCGTTGTGGGCGTGTCGATCTGCTGCTCGACGCGGCGCTTCTTGTCCTTGAGGTCGTCGTCGGCGAGGGCGGGGATCGCCACCGCGCCGAGCGAGACGGCACATGCCACGGAGGCAGCGACCATCACCCGCCGACGGGGGGCGCTGGGGAAGAAGCGCACGAATCAGCCTTGCGTTCGGGGAAGAGAACGCTTCGACCGTAAGCGCTGAGGATCAGACTTTGATGTATTTGCGGGTCAGCAGGAGTGTCGGAACCAGCGTCAGCACCGGGCCCAGGATCACGATGCCGGGCGGCAGGAAGCCGAACAGGGCATCGACGTAGTCGTCCCAACCGATCCAGGGCAGGAAGTCGATCAGGTCGGCGAGCCCGTCGGTGATGCCGAACTGGACGAACGCCGCCAGCGCAAGGGCCGCCAGCGCCACGCCGAAGACCGCGGTCACCAGCGCCTCGAGGAGGAACGGCAGTGCGATGTAGAGGGTGGAGGCGCCGACCAGCCGCATGATGCCGATCTCCTTGCGCCGGGCCAGCGCGGCCAGCCGGATCGTGTTGGCGACCAGCAGCAGTGCGGCTAGCACCAGCATCGCCGCGGCGGCCCAGGAGCCGATACTTCAGCACGTCGATGATCGTGTAGACCGGCTCGAGCTCGTCGCGCACGTCGCCCACGAAGCTGACTCCGTCGAGGCCCTGCACCGCGCTGGTGATCCCGTCGGCCTCGTCGGGGTCCTTCAGCGTCACCCAGTAGGACTGCGGCATGTCCGTCGACGTCATCGCGGCGTCGTCACCCTCGAAGTCGAGGTCGGGGTAGAGCTCCTTGGCCTTCTCGAACGCGACCTCTTTGGACTCGTAGTGGTAGGTCGTCGACCTCGGGGCTGTCCTCGATGGCCTGCTCGACCTGCTCCTTCTGCGGGTCGGTGACCTCGCCGGTGCACGCGTTGTTGCTCGGGTCCTCCGGGGTGCAGAGCCACACGATGACCTCGAGCTGGGAGCCGAGGTGGTCGGCCGTCTTGTTGGCCTGCATGTTCAGCAGCGCACCGATGCCGACCAGGGTGAGCGAGACGAAGAGGGTCAGCACCACCGCGATGTGCATCGAGAGGTTGCGCCGCAGCCCCTGCCGGAGCTCGCTGAAGACATAACGCAGCTGCATGAGTTTCGGGGATCTCCTGAGTCAGTGCTGGGTCAGTGCTGGAAGCCGTAGGCGCCCTTGGCCTCGTCGCGGACCACGCGGCCGTGGTCGAGCTCGACGACGCGCTTGCGCATCTGGTCGACGATGCCGTGGTCGTGGGTGGCCATCAGCACGGTCGTTCCGGTCTCGTTGATCCGCTCGAGCAGGCTCATGATGCCGACCGACGACGTGGGGTCGAGGTTGCCGGTGGGCTCGTCGGCGATCAGGATCATCGGCTTGTTGACGTACGCGCGGGCGATCGCGACCCGCTGCTGCTCGCCGCCGGACAGCTCGTCGGGCAGTCGCTCGGCCTTGTCCTTGAGCCCGACCAGCTCCAGCGTCTCGGGCACCACCCGCCGGATCTCGCTGCGGGACTTGCCGATCACCTGCTGGGCGAACGCGACGTTCTCGGCGACGGTCTTGTTCTGCAGCAGCCGGAAGTCCTGGAAGACCGTGCCGATCTGGCGACGCAGCCGCGGCACCTTCCAGCCAGCAAGGCGGTTGATCTCCTTGCCGGCGACGTAGACGCGACCACTCGTCGGGCGGGTCTCGCGGAGCACCAAGCGGAGCGCGGTCGACTTGCCGGACCCGGAGGCGCCGACCAGGAAGACGAACTCACCCTTCTCGACGTCGACCGTCACTCGGTCGAGAGCCGGAGTCCCGGGTCCCGGGTAGCTCTTGGTGACCTTCTCGAAGCGAATCACTGGCCCGACAGTACGCGAGCGGTGCAACGTAGGTTGTGCGGCATGCCCGTCGTGCTCCGCCTGCTGCTGGCATCGGTGTTGACCGCGGCGGCGGTAGGTGGCGGCGTCGTGCTGTTCGCGGACGACAAGCCCGGTGGCAGCGCTCCGGTGGGCACCAGCGCGCCGCTCTCCTCCTTCGACACCGGCGACGTGACGATCCTGCGGACCGGGTTCTGCGACGGGGTGGCGGACTCCGCGGTGACCGAGGCCCTGCAGGCCGAGCCCGATCAGGAGTCGTCCTATGCCAACGGCGACCGGGTCCAGCTCACCGAGGAGGTGCGCGACCGGGCGCACGAGCACGGCTGCCAGTGGAGCGCGAACGGCGTCACCGCCTCGGGGTGGGTCTTCGCGCCTCCGGTGCCGCGCGCCACCGCCGACCAGCTGCTGCGCCGGGCCCAGGGCGCGAAGGGCTGCGAGCCGATCCCGGACGCGCCGGCGTACGGCGATCCCTCGCTCGGCCTGGTCTGTACCGGACGGCTCGGGCAGGAGGTCTCGTTCCGCGGGTTGTTCGGGGACGCGTGGCTCGTCTGCAGCATTCGGTTTGCGGACGTTTCCTCAGGTCAGAGCGAAGATGAGGCGGTCGACCGGACCGGCAGATGGTGCGTCGCGGTGGCCCGAGCCGCAAGCGATGTACCTACTTCGCGGTAAATCGCGGTAAAGGGTCGCGCCCATTCGTCATTAGGGATATCGTCTCGCTCCTACCTTGACGGCATGCGCACCCCTCCCCGACGCGTGACGGCCGCTGCCGTCCTTCTTGCCCTGGCCCTCGGGGGCACCCTTTCCAGCGTTTCCATCGCCGACGCAGCACCCGACCGGGGAGATGGTGCGGTCGCCCGAGCGGCGGACAACTACGGGGTGAGCGAGAACGCGCTGCGCACCCGCCTCCGGGAGGAATCGGGCTTCCGGCTGACGTCCGGCGGCTGGGCCTACATCGTCGAACCCGCGGTCACCGAGAGCCCGACGCCCGCGCCGATCACCGCAAAGGCGTTCCCGCTGGCCGACACGTTCCTGCTGCACAGCAAGCCGGACTCGTCGAAGACGATCTACCTGGACTTCAACGGTCAGAACGTGAGCAACACGCTCTGGAACGGCCCGTCGGGCAACAACCTCCCCAACGGCAACCACCCGGCGATGGACCTGGCCGGCAACGGGAACGCGTTCACCAACGGCGAGCTGCAGCAGATCCAGGACATCTACCAGCGAGTGGCCGAGGACTACGCGCCGTTCGACGTCGACGTCACCACCCAGGAGCCGCCGGCAGCCGACATCGACCGGACCAACGCGGGCGACCAGGTCTACGGAACGCGCGCCCTGATCAGCTCCAGCAACGCCGCGCTGAACACCATCTGTGGCGGCGGTTGCGGCGGTGTGGCGTTCATCGGTGTCTTCGATCACCACACCGGCAAGGACGGGTTCGTCGAGACGCACAGCCAGCTCCAGCCCGCCTGGGTCTTCCCGCAGGCGCTCGGCGACGACCCCAAGAACATCGCCGAGGCGACCACCCACGAGGTCGGCCACAACCTTGGTCTGGACCACGACGCCACGTCGGTGCAGGGGTACTACGCCGGCCACAACATGTGGGCGCCGATCATGGGCGTCGCCTATGAGCGGCCGATCGGTCAGTTCGCGCTGAGCGACTACCCGGACGCCGACCTCGGCGGGCCCAACCCGTCGCTGCAGCCGAACCCCGACGACCTCGTCACGATCACCACGCACGGCGGCGCGTTCCGCACGGACGAGCCGGGAACGTCGACCGGCAACGCAGGTGCAGTTCCCGCCAGTGGCGCGTACATCCGCAACCGGACGGACGTGGACTACTTCACCCTCGGCACCTGCTCCGGCAACGTCACGATCACGGCCAACAACGCCCCGGTCAGCCCGAACCTCGACATCGAGCTGCAGCTGCTGGACTCGGGTGGATCCACCATCGACACCGACAACCCGCTGTCGGCGCTCGTCAACCGCGACGTCGCGTCCGGCATGGACGCCACCACCTCCGGCACGTCGCTGCCGTCGGGGACCTACTACGCGCGGGTGGACGGCATCGGCCGCGGCAACGCGACCACGTCGTACACCGACTACGGCAGCGTCGGTGCGTACACCATCACCGGCACCGGTTGCGACGGCGTTGCGGAGCCACCGCAGACGACCAAGCCGGGCAAGCCGCGGATCGGGAAGGCGACACCTGGCAAGCGCGGCGGTGCGAAGACGGCGAAGATCGCCTGGCGGCCGCCGGCAGCCGCGGCCAACCCCGCGATCAACGGCTTCCAGATCGTCGCCTACCGGTTGAACAAGCGCGGCAAGTACGTGAAGGTCAGCACCTCGCCGGTGCAGGGTCCGGGTGTGCGTTCCATCACCTTCACGTCGAGCTCGTCGGCGAAGCTGAAGTTCGCGGTCAAGGCCCGCAACGCTCTGGGCTTCGGAGCGTTGAGCGCGAAGTCCAACGCGATCCGACCGCGGTAGGAGAGTCGTCTTAGGGTGGGAGCGTGCGTTCGCTCCCTCCCGCAACCCGAATCGGTATCCCTCTAGTCGTCGCCCTGGCGGCCTCGACGCTGCTCGGACTCCCGTCCGGCGCAACGGCCGAACCCGACGGGCGCGACGATGATCGCGCCCGCGTCGGCCGCCTCGCCGAGCTCAACGGGCTCGACGTTCCAGAGATGCGCGAGCTCCTGCGCGATGCGACGGTCCGGCTCACCGATGACGGCCATGCCTACGTCGTCGACCCGGCCGCGCAAGGTCGGATCGGCCCGGCGACGGCAGCCCGCGCGGTGGCACCGCTCGGGCAGACGTTCCGGCTGCACAGCAACCCCCGCGCGCGGCGCACCATCTTCCTGGACTTCGACGGCACCGACGTGAAGGGCACCGCGTGGAACCAACAGGTCGGGGTCCGCGCCGGCAGGCACGCCGGCTGGGACCCCGCCGGCAACGGTCGGGGCTTCACCGGCCGCGAGAAGCGGATCGTGCAGAGCGTGTGGGCACGGGTGGCGGAGGACTACGCGCCGTTCTCCATCGACGTCACGACCCAGCAGCCCGCCGTCGCCCGCATCGACCGCAGCCGCAGGAGCGACAAGGTGTACGGCACCCGGGTGCTGATCAGTGAGAGCCGCAACGCACAGTCCCGGATCTGCAACCTCCAGTGCGGCGGCGTCGCGTTCATCAACGCCTTCTCCGCGGTCGGCAAGGGGCATCGCCGGCACCAGCCCGCGTGGGTCTTCCCGGCCGGGCTGAGCCAGGACACCAAGGCGGTGGCCGAGGCGGCGACCCACGAGGCCGGACACACCTTCGGACTGGTGCACGACGGCGGACCGCTGAGCAGCTACTACGAGGGCCACGGCACCTGGGCGCCGATCATGGGCGCGGCGTACTTCCGGCCGATCTCCCAGTGGAGCCGTGGCTCCTACGCCGGCGCCACGACCCACCAGGACGACCTCGCGATCATTCGCAAGCGGGGTGCGCCCTACCGTCGCGACGAGGCCGGTGGCAGGCCGAGGTCGGCGGCCCACAAGCCACCTGCCGGCACGGCGTACATCACGAAGCGCGGCGACGTCGACGTCTTCCGGCTCGGCCCGTGCTCCGGCCGGGTCAAGGTCCGCGCCGCGGTCGCCCGGATCAGCCCCAACCTCGACATCCGGCTCCGGCTGCTCCGCAAGGGCAAGCCGGTCGCCTCGGTCAACCCGCCGTCGGGCGCCGTCAACCGTGACCGGGCCTCCGGCCTGAACGCCACGGTCACCAAGAACCTGCGCCGCGGCGTCTACTACGCCGAGGTCGACGGTGTCGGTCGCGGCAACCCGTCGTCGTCGTACAACGACTACGGCAGCCTCGGCGCCTACAAGCTCAGCGTCCGTGGCTGCTGACCGCGCCTGCCTCGCGGTGCCAGGCGCGATGCTCGGCCCGCACGTGCCGACGCTGTACTACTGCTGCGAGGCAGCTGAGGCGAGGGGTGCGCGGGTCGAGGTTCTGCGCTGGCCCGGAGATCCCGAGCCGGTGCCTGCCGACAGCGGAGCTCCGGCGATGGTCGCGTCGCGGGTAGAGGCGGTGCTCGACGTCGAGCTGCGCGGCACGAGCCCCGTGCTCTTCGCCAAGTCGCTCGGGACCCTCGCCAGCCCCGTCGCGGCCGCCCGCGACCTGGCCGCCGTCTGGCTCACCCCAGTGCTGACCGACGCCCGCGGGCTCGATCCGCGCATCTTCATCGATGGCGTAGACGCGAGCACGGCGCCCTGCCTGATCGTCGGTGGCACCCGCGACGCGCTGTGGGACGGCGAGCTCGCCCGTCGCCTCAGCCCGCATGTCGTCGAGGTGCCGGGCGCCGACCACGGGCTGCACCTGCCAGGCCCGCTGGCCTCGACTGTCGGCGTCATGGTGGACGTGGTCATCGCGGTCGAGGCCTTCCTCGACCAGGAGGTCTGGCCGGACGGGCGTTAGAGCGACAGACGAATGCGCCTGCGGCCTACCTCTCCAGGAACTGGCGGCAGACGACCGATCTGTGCCTCGAATCCTGTCGTTTGCCGCCAGTTTCACTCATGCCGCGGTGTCGAGACCGAGGCGTTCGAGCAGGCGACGTTGCCCGGCAGGCGTGAAACACGATTCCCGCAGCAGCGCGTACCACGCCTTGATCCGCTCCGGCCGATGCTGTCTACCCAAAGTGCGGTCCGCATCGCGGAGGATGCCGATCGGACGGTTGACCAGATCCTCGGAGGTGAACCCGCGCCGCGACCAGGACTCGCCGTCCAGCCGGCGCACGCGGCGAAGGTCCTTGACCTGGCGGCGGCGCTCGAGGTGCTCTCCGCCGTCGTACTCGTGGAACATCGTCGTCCCCACCAGCCAGAGGTCCCCCCGGGCCACCAGGGCGCCGTGCTGGTTGAACACTTCGTGCTGCGGCTCGACCTCGATCTCGCACACCCGATGGAAGATCCGCAGCGCCGTCTCCCACGCTGACTCCGACCTCGGATCCGCCCAGTCGATCGCGCGGCGGAGCGCCGGGGCACCTCGGCGCCGGGGCGCGGCGGCGGCCGACAGCTCCTCCCTGGCCACGTCTCCGACATGCAAGGCGCCGTCGACCAGCACGACCAGGTCGAGCAGGCAGAGGTCACGGGCACATGCGAGGAGGATCTCCGCCGCGGGCGCGACGCGAAGCCCGGCGATCACGTCAGGCGCCAATGTCCCTCGAGTTCGGACGCTGCGGATGCCGGCGCGGTCCGGACGTACGTCGTGGGGCCGCAACGCCACGAACACCGGAAGCACGTCGGGTATGTCGGGCAGCCACCAGCGTCGCAAGGCGGCGCCGGTCAGGTGGGTGAAGCAACCGTGGTCCGGGAGCAGCAGCTGCCATGCGGCCAGTGCCTTGGCATCGCCAGCGCCCGCCGGTACGTGGAGGCCGTGGGAGATGCGCGTCCACCGCCCGCCCCGTCGCCGCCCCCGAACCGCCTCCATGTGAGGAGCGAACCGCGCTGGCGCGAGACGTCGCCAGTCGCCTCGAAGGGCCTGTGGAGAGGAGCGGGCGGCGGCTGCTAGTTCTGCGCAGCCGCGCGCTCGGCGCCGCGCCGCCAGCGGATGCCGGCCTCCAGGAAGCCGTCGAGGTCGCCGTCGAACACCGCGGACGGGTTGCCGACCTCGTAGCCGGTGCGGAGGTCCTTGACCACCTGGTAGGGGTTCAGGACGTAGTTGCGCATCTGCTCGCCCCAGCTGGCGTCGACGTCACCCTTGAGCTCCTTGAGGTGCGCCTCCTCCTCGGCCTTCTTGATCGCCAGCAGCTTGGCCTTGAGGATCACCATCGCGCTGGCCTTGTTCTGCAGCTGCGACTTCTCGTTCTGGCAGGAGACGACGGTGCCGGTCGGGATGTGGGTGAGCCGGACCGCGGAGTCGGTCGTGTTGACCGACTGACCACCGGGGCCCGACGAGCGGTAGACGTCGACCCGGACGTCCTCCTCCGGGATCTCGATCTCGTCGGTCTGCTCCAGCACCGGCACCACCTCGACCGCGGCGAAGCTGGTCTGCCGGCGGCCCTGGTTGTCGAAGGGGCTGATCCGCACCAGCCGGTGGGTGCCGCCCTCGACCGACAGCGTGCCGTAGGCGTACGGCGCGTGCACGGCGAAGGTCGCCGACTTCAGGCCGGCCTCCTCGGCGTAGGAGGTGTCGAACACCTCGACGGGGTATTTGTGCTGCTCGGCCCAGCGGACGTACATCCGCATCAGCATCTCGGCGAAGTCGGCGGCGTCGACGCCTCCGGCTCCGGAGCGGATCGTCACCAGCGCCTCGCGGGCGTCGTACTCCCCCGACATCAGGGTGCGCACCTCGAGCGACTCGACGGCCTTCTTGACCTTGCCCAGCTCGACCTCGGCCTCGGAGAGAGTCTGCTCGTCGCCCGCCTCGCGGCCGAGCTCCACCATCAGCCCGATGTCCTCGATCCGGGTGGACAGCTCGGTGTAGCGGTCGACCTGTCCCTGCAGGTCGGAGAGCCGGCCGGTGACGCGGGTGGCGTTGGCCTGGTCGTCCCACAGGTCGGGGGCGGCCACCTGGACGCCGAGCTCGTCGATCTCATGGCGCATCGCGTCCAGGTCGAGCACCTGACCGATGGTGCTCATCGTCGCCTGGAGCTGCTTGATCTCGGTCTCGAAGTCGGGGCCTGCCACGAGGGTCAAGCCTACGCGGTGACCCGTGGGGTCAGAGCTTGCGGCCGAACACCTGCGCGGCCCACCACTGGCCGCCGCCCCTGCGCGCCCCGACGCCGGTGAGCCGGTACTGCCGGTGGAGGATGTTGGACCGGTGGCCGGGCGAGTTCATCCAGAGCCCCACCATCTGGTTGGCCGTGATGTTCCCGCGGGCGACGTTCTCGCCCACGAACCCGACGCCACAGGCGCGCTGGATCCTGCCCAGGTCCTGGTGGAAGAGCCGCCGCTGGTTGGCCATCCTCGCGGCCTGCTTGTTGGCGAAGCGCTGCAGGCATCTGTTCTTCCTGAGCTCCACCCGGTTGTGGTTGTCCCGGATGTTGTTGACCAGGTTGATGATCTTGTTGCCGTACTTCACCTCGGCGGGGGTCGCGGCCGGCGCCGGCGCCGCGGTGAGAGCGAGGACGGCGGCCACGGCTACGGCCAGGAGACGGACGGTCACGGCTCGCTTCGACATGCGAGCACGGTAACCGAACGCCTGGCGACTTGGTGCCAAGTCCTGACACCGCCAGCCGTTTGCCTGTCGGCCCGCGCATTCGGGGGATATCAACAGGGAGCACGTTTGTCTCGGACCCTTGGAGTCACCCGATGTCCCGTCGTCGTCTCGTTCCGCTGCTCGGTGCCGCCACCCTCACGGCCTCAGTGCTCGCCGCCGGACCGTCGTGGTCCGGAGCCGTCGATCCCGGGCTGCGCGTCGACTCCGCAGCACCCGTGGTCGCCTTCGGCGACGCCGACCGCGCACTGGTGACACCGACCGACGACGGCCGGCAGGTCCTGCAGCCACTCCCGCGCCAGGACGGTACGACGCCGGGGCTGATCGTCACTTCCGACGGACGATCCACGACCGTGGAGGCCCCCGACAGCGACGCGGCCCCGGTGCTCGTCGACGGCAACGCCACGCCCTTCGCCGCTCCGAACGCGGCGAGCGATGAGGAGCTCGTCGAGCTGCGCTTCGAGGTCATCGGCCGGGACGGCCGCCCGGGTCTCGCGCACATCAACGTGTTCGACGTCGACGACGCCGCGGTGTCGGCCTACCGCAGGCTGCCGGGCGATCCCGACGCCGAGTGCACGGCCACACCGTCGTCGCCGGCGCCCTGCATCCTGGTGCCGCCGGGCACCTACTCCCTGATGGGGCTGGTCAAGACGATGCCCGCCGACCAGCCGAGCGACCAGGATCAGTCCACGATCCAGAACCTCTCCCTCGTCGGCGACCCAGAGGTCGAGGTGACCGAGGACCGCACGTTCACGTTCGACGCCCGGCGCGCCCGCCGGGTGGAGGTGCGGACGCCCGGCGCCCGCACCAGCACGAACGACAACGGCGCGATGGAGCTCGGCTACTACCGCACCGCGGCCAACGGGCAGACGATCAAGGTGTGGCAGCGGCCGGGGAGCCAGCTCGACCAGAACTTCTACATGGAGCCCACCGCCAGTGTGCGGACCGGCGGGCTGCAGACGCTGACCCGGCTGCGGCTGGAGGCACCGGCCATCGAGCTCGACGCGCCACGGACCGATGACCTGCACCCGGCGTACTACAAAGCCTCGTGGTTCTCCGACTTCTCCTCCCAGTTCCCGGTGTACGACGGCCGCGACCGACTGCGCGTGGTCGACGCCGGGCACGCCACCGACGACGACCTGGCGGGCCGCGACCTGCGCGGCGCCCTGGCCGTGGTCGAGCGCTCGGAGGCGTACTCGGTCGCCGAGCAGTCGAACCGGGCCGCCGCCGCTGGTGCGGTGCTGGTCGCCGTCTACAACGACGGTCCGGGCGACAACGCTGACCCGAACGGCACCGGCCGCATGCTCGAGGTGCCGACGGTGCGGCTCAGTCGTGCCGAGGGCCGGGAGCTGCTCGACCTACGGCGTCGCGACCGGGTCGAGGTGCGCGGCGAGGCGGTCACGCCGTACGTCTACGACATGGTGCTCAAGGAGAAGGGCCAGATCCGCCGGGACCCGGTCTACGTCGCGCGGCGTGGCCGCAACGGCAACCTCTCCGAGCAGGTCCGGGAGTTCCACGGTCAGCCGAGCATCGGGGCCACGTTCAGCGAGGCGGCCTACCCGTGGCAGCCGGGCGACACGGTCGCCTCGTCGAGGACCTTCCCGTTGCGCGGGGGGCCGCAGACGCGCACGGAGTACCGGCTCGCCGACCCCGACACCCGGTGGAGGTTCGCGTCCACCACGCCGGAGACGAAGTACAACTCCTTGTTCCCGCACGACCCCGTGCTGGGGATGCTGCTCACCGATGCCCAGATCCGCACCTACGCCGCCGGCGAGCGAGTCGCACAAACCGGTCGGTGCCGCGCCGGTCACCGCGGGCCCCAACCCGGCGGCGCCGTTCGAGCGGACCGGTGACCGGATGCGCGTCGTCGTGTCCGGGTTCCTCGACGCCGACGGCAACTACGGCATCTCGCACACCGACGACAGCGGGATGAGCACCAAGCTGGAGATCCGGGCCGACGACGAGCTCATCGCAGCGACGACCGCCACGCCGCAGGGCACCGCCGTACTGCCCCAGGGAGAATCGCGGGTGAGCATCTCGTTCACCGCAGACAACCCCCAGTCGTGGACCCAGCTGTCCACTCACACCGAGACCGAGTGGACGTTCGACTCGGTGCCCGTGCCGGCCGACGACGTCGCCGTGCAGCCCGCGATCGTGACCGACTACGACGTGGACGTCGACCTGCGCAACCGCACCCGCGACCGCGATTTCCGGCTGGACCTCTCACACCTCGACGGCTCCGACGCCGCGATCGACGTCACCGTGGAGGCGTCGTACGACGACGGCGACACCTGGAAGCGAGCGAGCATCAGCGGGCACCGGGTGACCCTGCCGCGCGGCGACGGCTTCGTCTCGCTGCGGGTGCACGCCCACGACGACGCCGGATCGGAGCTGTACCAGCGGATCATCCGGGCGTGGTACGTCCGCTGACCTCGCCGGGCGGCGCCGTACCCGTTCACTAGTCGCTGAACCTGGCGACGTCGACCCGGTCGTCGTTCGCGTACAGCGTGACCGTGCCCGACGGTGCAACCGGGGTCCCGACGGACAGGAACACAGGCGGCGGCTGCTGTCCCGCTGGCAGCGAACGTGCACTCGAACGGGCCATCGTCGGGACCGCTCGCCTACGGGGCCGGTGCAGGTCCAGCCGGCCCCGCCATAGCCGTCGACCGTGACGTCGGTGTCGAACTCGTAGACCACCGACAACCTCCGCTTGTCCCTCTCGGAAACAGCCGTGCTGACCGTGACCCGCCACTGGTCGGTCGCAGCTCGTCCGTCGCCACGGTCACCTTCTTGATCGAGGGACACTTGTAGTACTTGCCGAGGTTTCCGCTCCAACGGGTCGTGGCGCCGCTCGTCATGACGTAGCCCTTCCGCGCGGTCGCTCGGAGCACCCATCGCCCCTGGCGTCCCGTTGCCGACGGTCAGTTCGTAGCGGACGCCGTCGGTCTTCGTGACCTTCACCGAGCCGTAGGTGCCGCAGCGGGTGATCTTGGTAGCGGTCGGCGCGGGCGGGGTGACCTGGGTCGGGCTCTTCGTGGGAGACGTGGTCGGACTGGTCGGGGTCGTCGTGGGCGGGGTGTAAGGCGAGTACGGCGTCGTGCTGGTCGGGTAGGAGTAGGTCGGGGTGGTGTAGCCCGGCAACGCCGGCGCTGACGCGGTCGGGTAGGACGGCGAGAACAGGTCGGTCGACGGGAACCCGGGGGTCGACGCCTCCGGCAGTGTGGGTCCGGCCGTCGGGGTGGTGACCGGCTGGTTGGGCCCGAACGTGATCTCGCTCGACTCCGGTGAGTTGGGTGCGGCGCTCTCCTTGCCGTCGTGGCGGGACAGGCCCCAGCTCGTGGCCGCGATCGCCACCACCGCCAGGACCGAGGCGACGACGGCGATCGTCGTACGGCCCGGCAGGTCGCCGAGCCCGCGCGATCCGGCCCGGGCCGCGGCGGCCGCGTCGGCGGCTGGGGTGCCATTGGCGCGCGCCGTCAGCTCGGCGACGAGCGGGTTGTTCTCGTTCATCGCCCGTCCTTCGCGGGAGCGGGAGACCCCTCGGGCGCGGCGGCCGGCGCGACCTCGGCCGCCGCATCGACCAGGCCCATGGCGCCGACGAGCACGACAGGGACGAGTGAGCCGGCCAACTGTTTCTGGGCGCCCTCCATCTCGGTACGCGCCGCCGAGCACGGGGTGCAGCCGACCAGGTGGTCGGCCACCTTGGCCGAGGAGCGGCGACCCAGGTCGCCACGGACGTAGCGACCGAGCCGCTCGCGTGTGTACTGGCACACCTCGTGCGCGGGCGGGGCCGTGGGTTCGCGGTGGTCGAGATAGGCACCCTGGAGCTGGTTGTGGCCGCGGTCCAGGGCCGACGAGACAGCGGAGGGCGTGGTCCCGAGCAGCGTGGCGATCTCCTCGGGAGACTGACCCTCGACGTCTGCATGCCAGAGGACCTGCTGCCAGTTCCCCGGGAGGGCGGCCAGCGCGGCCGTCGCCCCGGCGGCGTCGAGCTCGGGGCCGGGATCGGGGTCGGACGGCGGGACGACGGCCCCGCCCGCCGCGCGGTGGAGGTCGCGCATGGTGGTGAGCAGGAGCGGCCGGAAGCTCGTGCTCGGCCCGCGCCCGGCGCGCACCTGCCCGAAGGCCCGGGCGAACGACTCCGCGACCAGGTCGTCGGCGGCAGCCGGCCCGGCCAGGATGGTGGCCAGGCGGCGGGCCGACGCGACGTGTTTGGCGTACAGGCGCTCGACCGCGGCTCGCTCCCCCGCGCGGGCACCCCGCAGTAGGGACTCCTCGCTCGCCGTTGCGGGCTCACCCGCAGGTGGGCCCCACGCCCCGGTCATGTGTTGTCCATCCGTCGAAAAAGGCGGTCCCGCCGGGTCACCAGAGGTTGCCGCTCGGTCACTGCGCCCATCATGCGTGGGACGGTGACGGAACGTCGATACTTCGGGCAATAAATGGGGGTTAGCCCCAGGTGATAGGCGGGATCACGGGAACGGATAGAGGTCCACGTCGATCCAGCCGGCGAGGACCTGGGCCGACCTGGTTCCGGTGGTGCCGAGGTTCTCGCCGGAGAGGGTGCCGGCCTCCGGGTCGTACTCGCGGGTGACGTAGTCGGCCGCCCAGCCGTCGCCCAGGCCGGCGTCGGCGGTCCGCCACTCGTCCGTGGACGCGTCGACGATGACGCCGACGTGCGAGATCTCGTCTTTCGCACGGTCGGTGGCGTCCTTGCGCAGCAGCGCGTAGATGTCGCCCGGCTTGGGCCGGGCGTCGCCGCCGGCCTCCACCCAGGCACCGTTCTCGACCCCGGCCGTGCGGACGCCGTCGGTGCCGCGGATCGCCTTGTCGCCCAAGGACCAAGCGACGTACATGGGCAACGAGCCGCACGTCGTGTGGCCGGGACTGACCGCGGGGCTCTCCTTGGTGAGCCCGAACGTGAGCTTGAGGAACCTCAGCTCGTAGTACTTGCTCGGCAGTACGCCGGGCAGCAGCTCGTCGATGATTTTCGAGCGCCGGGCGCTCGGCGCCCTGTCCCCCGCTGACGCCGTGTCCCCCACGGCGCCGAGCGTTCCCGGCCACTCCCCCACGTCGATCGGATAGCCGGCGTCGACGACGTCACCGGCGATGTCACAGGCGAGGTACTGGTCGCCCTTGAAGAAGTAGGTCTTGCCGTTCGGCCAGCGCACCACGGAGTCGATGTCCTCGGCGAAGTCGTGGGCCCAGCCGTCGGAGATCGGCTTCGGGTAGCCCTCGTCGACCGTGTCCGTGACCATGTCGTAGCGCAGGTACTGGTCGTCGCTGAAGAAGTACGCCGTGCCGTCGCCCCACGGCACGACGGCGTCGATGTCGTCGACGAAGACGCCGGGCCAGTTCTCGGCGATGCTCTTGGGGTAGCCCTCGATGGCGGTGTCCGCGTCCACGTCGTAGGCGCAGTACTCCGACCCCTTGAAGAAGTAGGCCCTGCCGTTGTTCCACACCGCCGCTGCATCGATGTCCTCGGTGAACACGCCCTTCCAGCCCGAGCTGATCGGCAGCGGGTAGCCGCTGTCCACGGCGCCTGCGCTCACGCTGTAGCGGACGTATTGATCGCCCCGGAAGAAGTAGGCGTGGTCGTCGTCCCAGAGCAGTGCTACGAGCTTGGACACGCGGTCTCCTTGTTCGGCGATGGGTGGCTGGGTCAGTGCCAGTGGCGGTAGACGAGCGACGTGATGTCGATGCCGTTGACGTCGACCGCGGCGGCGTTCAGGAAGAGCCGGTGGTTGGCCGCGTTGCGGTCGGTGACGCCGCGGTTGTTCTGGTCCTGGATGCGGGACCGGTCGGCGGCGGTGACCCAGTCGCGGGCGCGGGCAGCGGAGTTGAACCTCGGCCAGTGGCTGTCCAGCGGGAAGAACGACGCTGTCCAGAGCATGCTGTGGCAGCCCAGCTGCGCGTCCGCCGGCCACGAGTCCCAGTCGGCGTACGTGCGACGGAGGATCTGGGTGTTCGCGTCGAACCGGGACAGGACGAGCGTGTCGATCGCGCCGTCGGTCAGACGCAGCTCGGTCACGCGGGAGGCGGCCGCAGCACCTTGGCGCGCCAGCTCGGTCATGCCCTTGACCAGGCGCCACTCGGCGTGGATCTCGGCCTGGGTCGCCGGCGTCCCGTCAGGCTTGGTCCACGGCAGGCGGCAGGCGTCCTCCTCGTTGTCGATGAGGTTGCCGACGGCGGTGGTGACCAGGCCCCTGATGTCGAGGTACATGCAGTGGATGCGGCCCTCGAGGGGTTCGGTGAACGTCAGGAAGTAGTCCCGGACGCTCGCGTGGCACCCGTGCTCGCCCGCCGTCGCGGTCCTCGCCGTGCCGCGGGCACCGGGCCACCCATGGCTGGTGGGTTGCGGGTAGTGCGCGTCCACCAGGTCCGTCTCGACGTCATAGCGGACGTACTCGTCCCCCTTGAAGAAGTACGCCTTGCCGTCGTTCCACAGGACTGCGGAGTCGATGCCGGTGTCGAACGGCAGCTCCCATCCGTCGCGGATCGGCCGTGGATCGCCCTCGTCGACCGTGTCCGTGGCCAGGTCGTAGCTGAGGTACTCCTCGCCGCGGAAGAAGTAGGCCTTGCCGTTGTCCCACACCACCACCGCGTCGACGCCGTCGGGGAAAACTCCGGGCCAGTCGTCCGCGATGGGGCGCGGGTAGCCGTCCAGGGCGACGTTGGTCTCCACGTCGAACGCGGTGTACTCCGCGCCCTTGAAGAAGTAGGCCCTGCCGTTGTTCCACAGGGCCGCGGCATCGACGCCGTCGGGGAAGATGCCCTTCCAGCCCGAGGTGATCGGCTGCGGGTAGCCGCCATCCGCCGCGGTCCGACGCGACGTCCCAGCGCACGTACTGGTCGCCGGAGAAGAAGTACGCCTTCTCCTCGTTCCAGCGCAGTGCAACGAGCTCGGCCATGCCATGCCCCCAGGGTTGGTGGTGTGCAAGGGCAGAGCGTCGAGCGCTGGAAAAGATACGGGTCCGGCCGGAATTGTTCAGAACCGGCCGGGGAGCTCCGACATCGCTCGGCGTACCTGGACGTCCGGGACCGCGTGTCCCACGCCCTCGAGCACCTCGGTCCGAAAGCCTGCCCCGGCCAGGGACTCACCCACGGCGAGCACGTCCTCCAGCAGGTCGTCCTTGCGGCCGACCAGGATGCGGGCCGGGTCGAGCTTCGGCCCGGGCGCAACGGGCGGAAGATCCGCTGCCGTGAGCGCCGGCGCGACGGCGATGACGCCGGTCACGGGCACCGGCGTACGCCGTAGCGCCCAGTCGAGCGCGATCCGGCCACCGGCGGAGAACCCGGCCACGAGCAGGCGTTCGCCCGGCTCGACGCCGTGGGTGGCCAGGGCGTCGGCGAGGTCGGTGGCGGACCGGGCGTCGGGGCCCCAGGTGCGATAGCTCGGCGAGGTACGCCTGGACGACCGCACGGCCAGCACCGCGAAGCCGGCGTCTCGGGCGGCGCCCCACGCCGCCGCGGCATCCGATGCGTCCTCGTCCGCCCCATGGAGGGCGACGAGCAGCCCGCGTCGGGCACCAGCCGGGTCCAGGATCATGTCGCCGGAGCGGTCCATTGTCTGGCCCTTCTCCCACCTCGACGCGCTGGTCGCCACCAGGTCCGCGAAGTCGGATCGACCGTGCAGCACGTAGAGGTCGTCCTCGCCGCGCAGCACCTCGGGATCCCACCACCCGCCCGCCGCAACGGAGGCCTGCAGCGCGGCCAACGCCGCATCGGGAGCGCCGGAGGCACCGAGCAGGCAGGCGCGGTGGTAGGCGAGCTCGGCCTGCCACTCGTCCAGCCCGCCCGGCACGCCGTCGAGCCGGGCCAGGCCGTCCACGAGCCGACCCTCGGCGTACGCCGTGAAGACGTCGTCGACGATCGCCCGGTACAGCTCACGCGCGGAACTGGCCGGGACCGACGACTCCTCGACCGGCGTCCCGACCCGCGGCGGCGACGGCGCGGCGCCGCGGCGGCGGTCGGCGTCGGCCCAGAGGTCCACCAGGCCGACCGGCCACACCTCCTCGGTGGTCGCGGCCAGCTCCGCCCGGCTCCACCAGCGGTGCGCCATCATCGTGAGGCGCTCCTCCTCGGTGTGGCCGGCGTCGGTGACCTCGAACGCGGGCACCCAGCAGGCGAAGAACACGTCCTCCTGGTCGATCACCACGTCGGAGTAACCGTGGACGACCGGACGGACCAGGATCGGGCCGACCAGCGCCTCCGCGGAGATCCGGACCCCGGTCTCCTCCTCGAGCTCCCGGACGGCCGCGTCGAGATCGGACTCCCCCGGGTCGATGCCACCGCCGGGGGTGATCCACCAGCCGCTCCCGGGGATGCCAGGGTCCGAGTCGGCGAAGAGCAGGATCTGGTCCCGGTCATCGACGAGCAGGACCCGGGCCGTCCTCCGGGCACGCCGTGGCCGCTCGGCCGGAGCGACGGGGACGAACGTACGGGCCGGTTCGGAGCTCATGGCCCGCAGCGTAGAACCCGCTACTGTCCGACGCGGCCGTCGATGCGCTCACGCAGGAGGTCGGCGTGGCCGCAGTGCCGCGCGTACTCCGCGATCTGTGCGACCAGCAGGTCGCGAAGCGACAGGTCGGCCCCGTCGGGGCCGAGGTCGGAGACACCGGCGTTCCGGCTGCCGAGGTCGGTGATGCCGGCCACGAGGCGGTCGGTGAGCTCCATCTCGGTCCGCCACTGCGCCATGGCCTCGTCTACGACCGCCGGGTCGGCGACCGCGCCGTTCCAGTCGCCGTCCCGGTCCTCGTCGGTGGCGTAGAGCTTCGGCGCATCCTCGCCGGCCATCACCCGCCGCATGTGTCGCTCGTCCTCGGTGAGGTGTCGCACCAGCCCCAGCAGCGACATCGTCGAAGGCGGCGCGGACCGCTGGGCGAGCTGGGCGGCGTCCAGGCCCGCGCATTTCATCTCGATGGTGAGCCGGTAGTAGCGCAGGTAGTCGAGCAGGATCGCGCGCTCGTCGTCGGACCCGGCATCGGTCTCGCGCGGGTCGTCGTCCGGGTCGACCCACATGTCGGCAAAGACCGTCGACTCCGTCCACCTGGAAGGGACGGGCTCACTCTCATCCGAGGCGGTCATCACGGCATCGTCGGCCATTCCGACCTGCGGGCGCCACCGAGTAACCACCGCCAACCGCGATTCGGGTCCACAATGACGTGGGGGACTTGAGCAGGCCCGATGGTGGAGGGGGCGGAGCGGGTGCCGGCGAAGGGCCAGGTCTACCAACGAGCCCAGGGCTACCTGCAGGCCGCGCTCGTCCCTCAGACGTTCTACTTCCTGGCGCTCGTGACGCTGTTCATCGTCTGTCGGCAGGGGCAGCAGTGGCCGCTGGTCATCGTGGCGCTGGTGGCGTACGTCGTCACTGCCACGCTCGTCGTACGCCGGCAGTACGTCACCTGGGTGTCGGAGTACGACGCGAAGACGCCGTCGTACCGGGTGCTCTGGATCGTCTTCGGCTGCGGCGTCGCCTGCGTCCTGATCGGGTTCGTCGGCGGCTGGGCCTCGGGGTCCCGGATCCTGGGTTGGTTCCTGTTCCCCGGTGTGATCGCCACCTACCTGGCTGCGGGCGGGCTGATGACCCGGGCCCGCACCGAGGAAGAGCCCTCCAGGCAATGGACGATCGGCCTCCGTGCCGCCACCCTCTGCGCCGGCCTCACCCTCGCGGCGTTGGTGATCTTCGCGTTCGTGGGCAGTCCTCCGGGATGGGTGGCCACCCTGGCGCTGCTCGCTCTTGCCGTCGGTCTGATCTCCGCCCCCGTCGCCCTGGCGCTGCTCGCCGAACGCGCCATCGACCACTTCCACCAGCAGCGGGCTACCAGCCCGCGCACGGTGCTGGGCGTCGTACTCGTCGGCCCGGTCATCGCGTTGGCGGCGGCCATCGGCATCAGCATGAAGTACGGCGCCCCCGGCGTGATCCTGGCCTTCGTGGTCCTCGCCGGGCTGGTGTTCGCGATCGTGTCCGGGACCCTGGCCGACGTGTTCGCCGTACTCGGCATCATCGCGCTGATGGGAGTCACGCCGCAGCAGGAGCCGCTTCCCGACGCGCTCCACCCGGGCAACGGGCAGCGCGTGCTCGTCTCGTTCGGCGACTCGTACATGTCCGGGGAGGGCGCGGACACCTACTTCGAGGGCACCGACGTCGGCGGCGGGAACCAGTGCCGTCGCGCCCCGACCGCGTGGGCGGTGCAGGCGGCGCAGCGGTACTTCGACGGGCTGGTGTTCCTCGCCTGCTCCGGGGCACGGACCTACAACATGCGGCACGACGAGCTCGGGGTGGCCCAGACGCCGGAGCCTCGAGGACAGAGCGGCGAAGGGGGTACCCAGCTCGACCAGTACGTCGAGCGTCAGAAGGAAGACGGGTTCGTCCCTGGCCTGGTCGTGATCAGCATCGGAGGCAACGACGCCGGCTTCTCCACGATCGGCAAGGCGTGCGCGGTGCCCGGGAGCTGTGACACCGAGGACATGCACAACTGGTTCACCGACGAGCTCCCCCAGGTGCAGCGGGAGCTCACGTCGACCTTCGTGGAGGTGCGGGAGGCGTTCAAGGGAGTTCCGGTCGTGGCCACTGCCTACCCGGACCCGATCTACATGGAGCCGGGCGAGACCGAGCCCTGCGACGACCTCGCCCTTTCCGGCGGCGATGTCCGGTTCATCAAGGAATTCCTCCACGAGCTCAATCGGGCGGTCCACGCCGCCGCCACGGCGACCGGGATCGCCTTCCTCGGGCAGACCGAGCAGGCGTTCGCGCAAGCCGGGGTGCAGCTCTGCGACCCGACCGGCGGGGCGCGGCCCGGGGTCAACTTCGTCGGCCTGCGATCGGTCAGCGGGCTCGCGGACCAGCGGTTCAACCCGGCGAACTGGATCCACAACAGCTTCCACCCGAACGACCGCGGACACGCCGCCCTGCTCCGCGCCTTCGACAACTGGTGGACGCAGACCGGCTCCAAGCTCACCGGTGACTTCGAGCTGCCGGAGGGCATGGAGGGGATGGAGGGCGTCGCGCTCAAGCCGCAGTGCGACCTGGTCGGCGACGGCCTCGACGTACCGAAGTGCCGCAGCAACGCGGACGACTGGACGGTGCAGCAGCTCGCCCAGGCGGCGCTGCCGTTGGCGTTCCTGGTCCTGCTCGTCGTCGTACCCGTCTGGTTGGCCTCGGCCGCCATGTTCGGCTGGCGCCGCGGCCGCACCTGACGCGGACGCCTCCGGCAGCGAGCACCGCTGCTGACCACCCGCACCGGCCTAGCGGCGTGCGGTGATCTGGGTCGAGGCCCACGCTTCGTGGGAGCCACCCCATTCGGCCCAGGCGGGCAGAGCCAGCGCCCCGGGGGCGCGGAAGATCACCGAGAAGACGCGCGTCACGGTGCCGTGCGGCGCGATCCGCCTGACTGCGAATCGGCCCTGGTGCGACACCCTCCAGCCGATGCCGCGGCCGAGGCGGACGTGCACCCGGTTGAGGGGTTTGCCGGTGAGGTTGTGCACCCGGACGGTGACGTTGCCACTCCTGTTGGTCTGCCAGTGCCGGGCGAGCCTCATCGAGGTCCTGGCCAGCGGGTGCGCCCTCACTCTGACGGAGGCGGCGTCGAGCTGGTGACACCTCCCCCCGGCGCAGCGCATGGCGCGGCGAAGCCACGGCAGGTACTGCGCGGCCGACTGTCCGAGCTGGGTCAGGTTGCGGGTCTGGTCCGGGTCGTCGTAGAGCTCGGCGGCACCGGGCAGACCCCGATATCCCTGGCACAGCGTGGGCCGAGGGCGCGAGCACGCCGGGCTGTGACCCGTCTTCGACCGATACGAACCGTAAACGTTCCGGCGGAACATCGAGTCCGGCCGCCACCAGCCCGCCCAGTCCGGCTCCACCCCTGCGGTCGGGCCGCCGTGGAAATGCTCGATCAGGATGCGCTTGCGCGTCGATCTCTCCTGCAGCGGCTGGCCGTCGACCGGATACCCGGGGTCGACGCCGGCTGCGGCGTACACGGTGGGAGCGATGTCGATCAGGCCGGCGATCCGGCGGTCCGTGCGGCCGCTGTCGGCGTGGCCGGGCCACGAGAGGTACATCGGCACCCGAACGCTGGAGTCGTACGGTTCCCGCTTGCGCTGCCGCTGGTGGTCGCCGAACATGTAGCCGTTGTCCGAGGCGAAGACCACCAGCGTGTCATCGAGCTCGTCGGTCTGGGTCAGCTTCTGCCTGAGCTGCCCCAGCATGTCGTCCACCGGTCGCAGGGTCCGGTAGGCCGCGCGCCACGCCGAACTGAGGGGCTTCGGCACGTGGCCACTGGCCGTGAGGTCGCGCATGTGCGGCGGTTTGTCGGAGAGGTCCTTCTCCCGGATGGCCGGTGTGAGCGGCATCGCCGGCGCCGGCCCTTGGCCACCTTTGTAGGGCTTGTGCGGCGCCTTGGGCGCCAGGTACATCAACCACGGGTTGTCGTCATCGGCCTCGAGCTCGTCCAGCCACGCCAGCGCCGCCAGGGTCATGGCCCGATAGCCCCAGCCCGGGTACGTCGTCGGCACGCCACCCTTGACGCCGAGAGTCTCCGCGGTGGCGGGATCGGCCAGCAGGTCGGGTTCGAACGGGCCGTTGCTCATCATGGCGTAGCGATCGAACCCGGGTGGCCGTCGGCGGTCCGGCCAGCCCACGGCGAACTTCCCCGCCATGGCCGTGGTGTACCCCGCCAGGCCCAGCTTCGCGGGCAGGTAGTCGGCGAAGTCGAGGGCCGTCCTGGTACGCCCGAGCACCTTCACGCCGTGGTTGTGGGCGTACTGGCCGGTGAGCACGCTCGCCCTGGCCGGACAGCACAGCGGCGTCGTCGAGACGGTGTTCACGTAGTTGACGCCGTTCTCGTCGAGCCAGTCCAGGGTCTTCGGCATCGCGCTCATCATGTTCGGGTTCTGGTCGTCGGTGAGGACGATCAGGATGTTGGGCCGGTCGTCCTGAGCGGCGCTCCCGCTCAACCACCCGAGGCCACCGACCCAGGCCAGGAGAGTGACTCCCAGACCGGCCACGGCCACCCACGCCGCACTGCGCAGTACCGTCATTTCACGCTCGGAAGAGTGGCTTGGAGCGAGCCCCAAGCCGGTGGGTGACATCCGCATCGGAACTGGTTGATCAGGATCCGCATCACGTACAGCTCGGGGTCCTCGGCCGCGCTGACCCAGTCGTGGAAACGCCACGCGGCCGACATCGTCTCCTCGAGGAGGCGGACGGAGGCGTCGTCTTCTTCAGTAAGGAAGGCACAACGAGTCAACCACTCGCCTCGACGATCGAGGCACTCATTCAGGGATTCGAAGGAGGGACCGTTCCGGGAGCTCGATCGAGCGATGGCCGTGCCCACGCCTGACGTCGTCATTTTGCGTTCGGCCCGGTTCGACGGGGAGCATCTCGGCCGTGGGGGGAGCCAGTCGCCGTCGGGCGACCGTGATCGCGGTGCTCGTGGCGCTCTTGTTCGTGTCCGGGTGCGAGGTGACGAGCGACCTGCTCGGGTCCGGCGACGCCGGATCGCCGGAGGTGGCGCAGACCCCCACCGGCCCGCCGCCCGGCCGGGCGCGGTGTCACCGCGGCACCCGCAACCTTGGTCTGCACCGCGTCTACGACGAGGGCTCGGCCCAGCGCGCCCGGCTCTGCGCCGTCCCCGGCTTCACCAGCTCCGACGACGAGAGCACCCCCGGCGACCCGTTCTACGTGCCGGGCGCCAAGGGCCTGGTCATCGTGCACACCGACATCTCGGGGCAGACCCTGCGGCTGTTCCGGTTCGCCGCCCGGAAGGGCCTCGCCCTGCAGGCCGCCAGCTCCTTCCGCACCCAACGGCACCAGCGCGTCACGTGCCGGGAGAACGACGAGTGCAGCCACGGCGACTACACGTTCGTGGCGCCGCCCGGATTCTCCTACCACCAGACCGGGACCGCCATCGACGTCATCGGCACCTACGTCCGGGGCAAGCGCTCGTGCCGTCGCGGCCGGGCCGTCGACCCGGGCAGCGCGGTGTGGGCGTTCATGGAGAAGTACGCGCGAGACTTCGGGTTCCGCCAGTACGCCGCGGAGTCCTGGCACTGGGACGCCTCAGAGCGAGAGGACCGGTGCTGACCGGCCGACGTACGCCCCGATAGCGGCCGGCTAGGCCGGTGCAGTCGGAGGCAAGTGCGGGCACGGCGTGCCGCCGTCCAGCACGTAGGCGGCCCTGGCGTCCTCGAGGCTCTGAGGACCGTTCGGTCCGCCCCGCACGACGTCAGCGTCGTGGTCGTCCTGACCGTCGTCCTCCCAATTGCATTCGCTGCAGATCTGGTACGCGCCGCGCTCATCCAGGGTGAGATGCCCGCAGCAGGGACATGAGTAGGGACCGCCCGAGTCCGGGGCGAAGACGTTTCTCCGCGAGGTGTACGTCTCGAACCATTTCAGCCGCTGGGCGACCAGTTGCTCGTCGGTCAGTGACGGGTCGTCGTGTGGTCCCCGCTGGACTGCACGCGTCTCGGTCTGGGGGCGGCGCTCGCGTCGACGAAGGGGGAGCCATGACACGTGGTTGATTGTGCCCCGGTGAGTGCATCAGAGGTGCCCGGTAACTGACCAAGACGTCGCCCGCACGTGACGGTCGAGCTCAAGGCTCGTCCGGGCTGACTGTCGACGACGGCCCAGTTTCGGCCCTGAGGCGCCGGCAACGACCTAGGCCGCGCCCCTCGCGTCCCCCGCAAGTATCGAGAACGTCTTGGCCGCCAGTTGGGGTGCGAACAGGTGATCCAAAGCCATCAGGCTGGCCCCAACGGTTGCCGCGTCGTCGTCGAGCTGTGCTCGTACGACGTTGAGGTCTCGTGTCGCTAGCGCGAGTGCTGAGCCGTACAGCGTCTGGCGGATCTTGGCCAAGAGAGCGTCCGCGCTGTGTGTCATGCCGCCGGCGACTACGACGACCGAGGTGGTTGCGCTGACCGTCACGTGCGCGGTCAGGCCGGGATGCTTTCCGGTTGACCTTCGGCCGGCCGGCTCAGACCAACCGGCGGTGGGCGGCCCAGACGATGGCCTGCACGGTGGTGTCGACGCCAAGTCGCTCGCAGATGCCCCGGGTGCGGCGTCGGATGGTGCGCTCGGAGACACTGAGCCGGCGAGCGATCACCTCGACCTGGGCGCCGCTGGCCAGATGCGCCAGCAGGGCAAGGTCGTCCTCGTCGAGCGGCAGGCTCCGAGACTCCATCTGATGCGTCACACATCCCCGCACTAAATCGTTTCAGAGAGGCGAACGTAGGTTCCCCACCGGGGCGTGTCAACCCGATTCCTGGAAGCGCACCGTCGCCACTCGGCCGGCTCCTCGACGCTCCCTCCGACAAGGTCGCCCAGCGCCGGCTCAGCAGGTCGGAGCACGCTGATCGCGCGACCACGAAGTCAACGATCACGTCCACGGACCCACCTGACAGGCCCGGTCAAGGGCGCGGGCGGGCCACCACGTCGTCGACCTGGAAGCGGGGCGCCCAGGCGGGAAGGCTGCTGCCGCGGGCCGCCATCCCGAACGTGATCGAGGTGACCGCGGCCCGGCCGGGCCAGCCAGCGAGGCCGACGGAGACGCGGTTCCAGCGGTCCGGAGTGAAGGAGGAGAGGTCGGCGGTGACCGAGGTTCCGTCGGCGGAGTCCACCACGATCCGGGCGGTGTAGCCGGTCGCGCCGACCGCGCCGCCGTAGGCGTTCATCTGGGCGGCCACCTCCCCCATCGCGGACAGGTCGAGGGCCTCGGGGAAGTCGAGGCGGGCGGTGCGCAGCACGTTGGGATCGACGGCGTTGCCGGTCGCCTCGAGCGCCCCGGAGCCGCGGTAGGGCATACCCGGCGCGTTCGCGATGCGCGAGACCAGCTGTACGCCGGCTACGTGGTCCCCGGGCGACCAGCCGTCGGCGTCGGCCTCCAGGTCGTCGAGCACTACGTCCGGAGCGGCCACCGGCACCACGATCCGGGTGCCGGCGTGGTCGATGCACACCCGGTCGGCGCCCGAGCCGGCGGCAAGGTCGACCGGTGCGGTCACGGTGCGGGTTTCCCCGAGCCGCAGTCCTTCGAAGTCGATCCGCAGCTGCTCCACGGCATGCCCGCCGCAGGCCACCAGCGTCGCGCCCCCCTGCAACAGGTCGGCGTCCAGGCTACGCACGTGGAGGGTGAGGGTCGCGCTGAGTCCGGCGTCGGCCGTCATCGTGGCCGAGGCCAGGAGATTGGACGCGCGCGACGCCGACGCGTTGTGCACCAGCGCCGCCTGCCCGAGGGTCGCTGCCGTGGCCGCCTGCCATGTGCCGGTGCCGCGCACCCACACTTGCACCTCGCGCAACTGGGCCGTGGGGGCCCAGCCACGCAGGTCGGTCGCGATCGTGCGCCAACGGCCGTCGGCGGCCAAGCGGGCATCGGCCTCCGCGACCCGGCCGGTCGCGGAGGTGGCCCGGATCCGGGCCACGACCTCGTCACCCGGGAAGGTGGTGCCCGGCACTTGCAGCCGCGCAGTCAGCCAGTGCGTGCCGGCGACGGGGATGGGCTTCGGAAGCGCCTGCCCGACCCCGCGCCACTGAGATCCGAACACGTCGCCGGGGGTGGCGAAGCGGAGCCCGCCCCGCACCCGCTCGATCGCCGCGACGTTGTGCTCCGCCTCCCAGCCCGCGCCGAGCTGCCGGCCGTCGCCGGCATCGGTGGCGGTGCGACTGCCAACCACCTCCACTCCGGGCCGTTGCCCTAGCAGCGCCGGGTCGAACCCGGGGATCACGTCGGCCCAACTGTCTATGCCGATCACGTCCAGCGCGAACTCGGTTGCGGCCAGCGAGCGCGGTGTGTCGATGTCGCGAAAGACGTCGTAGACGAGCTTGTGCCGCAGCGGCGCCGCCGGATGCGGCGACGCCGGGTCGCCCGCCCAGAGCCCGAGCGCCAAGCCGCCCTCAAGGCGGTGGTCGACGTGCCGGTGGAGGATGAAGCTGTCGATGCCGGGCAGGAACCGGGTCCGGTAGTAGGCATAGGCGTAGCAGGCGGCCTGCAGCCGTTCGGCCACATCGACGTCGCCGCCCGGGGTGTTGCAGCCCTGCTCCGACAGGATCACCCGGCGCCGCTGGCCGTCGGGGGCCAGCTCCGGCCGGGAGAGGTACGTCGTCAGCACGTCGAGGTTGCGGAAGGTCACGACGGGCGCGTCGGGGCTGTCGACGGCGTCGGGGTCGTCCCAGACCGTCGGGTCGAAGAGGTCCTGCGGGTAGGGGTGGAAGGCCACGTGCCACGGGAACGAGCCCTGGGTGTCCGAGAGCTCCTGGAGCCGGTCGAGCACGTCGCGGCCGGCGTAGAAGCGGGTACGCCGCTGCTCGTCCGGGTTGGCGCCGCTCGGCCGGGTCCAGCTGTGGGTCAGCGAGACGTAGGTGCGGGCGTCGGCGTACGCGCTGCGGGTCGCCAGCCAGCCGATGCGCAGCGCCCGCGAGTAAGCGTCGAGGAACTCCTCGAGTGTCTTCTCGCCGGAGTTTGACCACTCCCATTGGGCGTCGACCTCGTTGCCCATGATGAAGCCCACCGCCCGGCCGTGCCGCTGGTCGTCGCCGGTGTAGCGCTCGGCGAGGAACTCCATCGCCGCGGTCAGGTGGGCAACGCCCTCGCGGGTGGTTGTGTTGAAGCCCATCACTGTGCCGGCGGTCGGCGACGCGGCCGGGTCCATCAGGATCCGGGCGGCGGAGTGCGGGTTGGCGCTTCGGTAGACCAGGATGATCAGGTCGACGACCGCCCCGGCGTCCGAGAGCGGCTTGATCTGCCGGTCCAGCCGGCTGGCGACGGCCTGGTCGAAGTAGAAGTCGCGGCCGCCGCTGGGGAAGGCGATCGTCGGCCGTCCGCTGTCGGGGCCGGTCAGCATCAGCTCGCCCAGCGACACGTTGATCGCAGCCGACTGGACGCCGAGCTCCTCGGCGTCGTCGGTCAGCTGCACCTGCAGGCCCTTCTTGCTGGCCTCCGCCGGGTAGGGGAAGGCACGCCGCGCTGGCGCCTGCACGTCGTCGGCGAAGTGGGGCAGGCCGACGGAGCCGGCACCGGTCACGGCGACGTACTGCGCATAGAGCAGGTCGGTGCCGTCGTCGGCCCGGCGCGGCAGCTCGACCCGGAAGGTACCGTCGCTCGCGCTGCCGCTGGCCGTGGCCAGCGGTGCCTCGGGGTCGGCGGTGGTCTCCGCGCCAAGCGCCCGCACCTCGACCGACTCCTGCGCCGTCGCCGTGCCGGTCACGACCACACCGGTCTTCGTCACCGTGACCCGCGTGATCGCGGCCGCCGCCTCCGCGGCGGGTGCCGCACCACTGGTCACGTGGACCAGCAGGGCGGCGAACACGGCGAGCAGTACGAGACCGATCGCCCGCTTCGGCATGGTCAGCCGACCCACTCGACGCCGTCGACCTGGAACCTCGGCAGCCACTCCGTGGCGCTGCCGATCGCGGCGAACGACACCTCGATCCGGGTCACCGACGACCGACCCGCCCAGGCGGCGGTGTCGAGCTCAAGCGTGTTCCACGCGTCCGGCGAGATCGCGAACGCCTTCTCCAGCACGTCACCACCGGCGCCGGTCAGTCGCACGACGCCCTGGTAGCCGGAGGCGCCGGGCGCTCCGCCGTACCCGTCGACGCGCACCAGCACCGATTGCGCCTCCGCGAGGTCGAGAGGCTGCTCGGGCGCGAAAAAGACGACCCGCTCGGCGTTCGCGGGCGCCGGGGCGGCGGTGGCCTCGAGTGCGCCGCTGCCGGCGAACGGCCGACCCGGGCCGTTCGCGAAGCTGCCGACGGCGGCGACCGAGGCGACGTTGGTGCCGGCCTGCCATCCCTGCGTGCCGCTCTCGAAATCGGAGATCGTCTCGGTTCGGCTGAGCCGAACCGTGGACCGGTCCACGTCGGACCGACCCGCCGCGGAGAGCCGCGCCTCGATCGCAAACGTGCCGCTGCCGGCGTCCTCCGGCACCCGCACGAAGAAGCGGTAGCTCTCGCTGACCGGCCGGCCGTTGCTGGCCAGGTCAACCGGGATCACCTGCTCGCTGGCCAGCCATCCCTCGGGGGTGACGACTTCGATGGTGCCCTTGATCCGGTTCGGCGCTCGGCCGGTGACGGTGACGTCGAAGGCCTGCAGGTCCCCGGGCTCGGCCACCGTCGAGGACGGCGACAGCAGCGCGCTGACCTCCGTCGAAGGCTTGTCGAGCGGCAGCACCCGGACCACGTGGTTGCCCGGGCCTACGCCCGCCACCGTGGCGTAGCCGTCCTGGGGTCGGGCTGGGCCGGACTTGCCGTCCCAGACCACCTTGCCGTCAAGGGTCACCCGCACCCGCTGCGACTCGGCGGGCACCGCGAGGTCGGCCACCGTGCCGCTCGGCACCGAGGCGTCGAGCCGGAAGTCACGGCCGGCGCGCTGCCAGGCGGCGCGTACGTCGCCGTGCGGCGTCGGCACGGTGCCCTCGGCCCAGCTCAGCGAGCCCGGGTGCGGGCGCACCTCGAACCGACGGAACCCCGGCTCGGTCGGCGAGACTCCGAGCACCTTGGTCGTCATCGACACTGTCGGCCCCGCAGCCCAGCCGTGCGCGAGGCTCGAGAACTGCGCCAGGTTGGGGTCGCCACCGGGCAGCACGTGCTCCCAGAAGGTGGAGCCCGGGTCCTGCCTGAGCATCCAGCCCCAGAAGCGATGCATCAGCTCGAAGGCGCTCTGCTGGTCCAGCACGGATGCGCCGGGTGCGGCCAGTCGCGCGTCGACCTCGAACCAGCTCGGCAGCGGTGCGTGGAACGGCGGCAACGAAGCGTTGGGGGTGGACTGGCTGACGGTCAGCGCACCGATGTCGGTCCAGTTGTTGCGCTGGAGGTAGCGCATCGCCAGCTTCGCCTGCGTCGGCGACGCGATGCCGGCGAGCACCGCGGCCGCGTTGCCGTCCTGCGGGAAGGCCGTGGGGATCTCGGTCGAGAGCCGGTAGGCCCCGACCTGCTCGTCCCACAGCTGAGCGTTGACCGCGGCCCGCACGGCCTCCGCCCTGCCGGCGTACGTCGTCCGCGCGTCGGGGGTGCCGGCGTCGTCGGCGAGGCCGGCCATCTGGTCGAGGATCCTGGCGTAGAGGGCGTTGTTGTAGGTCTCGTGGCCGCAGTTGCGGTAGCCGTAGTGGCCGCACGACCCGGACGCCGCCATCGAGAGCAGGCCGGTGTCGTCACGCTGGCCCTCGAGCCAGTCCACCGCCCGCTGCATCGCCGGCCACCAGCGCTGCAGGTAGGCGAGGTCGCCGGTCCAGCGGTAGTGCTCGGCCATGTTGGACACGAACCAGGTGACGTACTCGCCGTAGATGCGGAGCTCGCCCGCGTTGTGGGGACCGACCTGGCTGGCTGCCGGCATGTAGCCGTCGTCGAGCTGCTGCCCGGCCAGGCTGCTGAGGGAGTTCTCGACGGCGGGCAGGTCGTAGGTGGAGACGTAGGTGACGGGGTCCTGCACCGCTAGGTCCCCCTGCCATACGATCCGGTCGCGCTTGCCGCCGTCGAAGATCACGTCGGTGTCGGGGTCCGCGCCGGGTACGACGTCGTCGGTGTGGTCGCCCTCGCCGGCGGCGTAGGGCCACTGCTTGGCGGTGTCGGGTCGGTCGGTGTTGATCTGACGGTGTAGGCGCCGGCGTACCAGATCTTGTTGAGCAGGTGGTCGCTGGAGAGGAAATGACCGCGGTAGTCGTCGAGGTCCTCCTGCCCCTGGGCCGCGGTGAACCGTATCGCGACGTCGTCGACCTCCACCCAGCCCGGCCCGTCGAGGAAGAGGGTGAGGTAGCGGTAGCCGCCGCGCAGCTCCGGATCCTCCAGCAGCGCCGGCAGCGCGGCGTCCGCGAGCGGCAGCGTGTGGCTGTCGGTGTCGGCGGTGTAGGGCGTGCCCGGGAACCCGTTCCAGATGTTGGCTGTGTCGCAGCCGGGCGCGTGTGCCGTCTGGCCGTCGTTCTGACCCCCGCGCTGGGCGAGGTACTGCAGCGACTCGCTGTAGCAGACGTGCAGCTCGGGCCGCTCCGCCGAGGCAGCGGTGACCCGCACCTGGGCCGGGCCCGAGACCTCCTTGCCCAGGTCGAGGATGACCAGCGGCGAGTCCGCCCGGTGGCCGGAGCTCGTGATCCGGATGGTGTCGTCGTCCTGGGTCAGCAGGGTCGCAGGGTCGCCGTCGACCGAGCCGCCACGGGCGCGGACACTCTCCACCTCGATCGGCCGGACCAGCCGGTCGTCCGGGGCGAGAACGTAGTCGCGCCAATGGCCGCGGCGCGGTTCGTAGGACGGGTCGGTCCAGGGGTCACTGCCCTTGTCCGCCGCCGGCGCGGCCGCCTGCGCGGGTGCGGCGGGGGCCGACGAGACCGGGCTCGCCGTGCTCAGCAATGACACGGACAGGGCGGCGACGGACGCGGCGGCCAGGACTATCCGACCTTTGGCGATGCTGCGCATGGTCAGCTCCTCGGCTGGACGGGGCTGACGCGGACGGTGGAGGTGGAGGTGAGGCCGTCGAGCCGGACCTCGCCGCCGCTCGGCTCGGTATCGACGGGGTCGCCGTCGACGGTGACAACCTGAGCAGCGGCCACCGGCACGGTCGCGGTGTACGTCGTGCCGGGTGGCGCCTCGACAGTGAGCAGGAAGCCACCACCCTCGCGCTTCCAGGCGGTCCGAATCGTGCCGTGCGGTGTCGGCACCGCGCCCTGCGCCCAGGCCAGGTCTCCCGGCTGGGGCGCGACGTCGAAGGTAGCGAAACCGGGCTCGGTCGGCTGCACCCCGAGGGTCTCGTGGGTGAGGAAGTTGGTCCGCGCCGCCGCCCAACCGTGGCTGATCGACGTGTAGGAGCCGAGGCCGAAGCCGCCGTCCGGAGAAACCGTCTCCCGGAAAGTGCCCGAGGTGTCGCCCTCCAGCATGTGTGCCCAGGTGCGCCGCAGGACGTCCATCGCCCCGGCGTGGTCGCCGGCGGCGGTGTAGGCCTGCAGCTCCTGGCTGGCCACGAACGGGCTGATGTAGCGGGGCACCGCTGTGCCGGTCTGGTCCTCGACCGCCACCTCGCCGTACGGCGTCCTCAGCTCGGACTCGAAGAAGTCGAGGATCCGCTGCGCCCGCTCGGGTCCGGCGACGCCGGTGATGATCGCCATCGAGTTGGCGTCGAGCGGGTGGGCCTGCGAGCCGGCGATCTCGCGGTAGGCGCCGGCCTCCTCGTCCCACAGCGTCGCGTTGACCGCTGCGCCGGTGCGCTTGGCCTGCACGCCACTGGGTAGCCA
>CAVSMX010000003.1:0-29871 GCA_963729095.1 uncultured Actinomycetota bacterium
AAGGTTCGGGGGATAACCGTCACCAGCAGGCCGGACCTCAGTCGTCCTCGTCGTACTCAGCAAGGACGGTTCCGTCGGCGGCGTACACCGTGAAGTGCAGTTCTCCCGGAGAACGGCGGCTGTCGGCGTGGTTGATGACCGTTCCCGCAAAGGCGAGCCACCCGTCAACCACCGGGATCTCGTGCTCGGCGCCCGTCACGTCGGTGACCACGATCCGCGCGATCGGCTCGGGGCCGGCCACGAAGCCCGCACCGAGGCAGTCGGCCTCCCACTGGCCCGGGGCTTTGTTCTGGCACCTCAACACGAGCGACGGCTGGACCCGGTAGTCCCCGAAGGCGTCGGCTTCGTCCTGGAACTTCTCCGGGGCGGTGATCTCCACGAACGGGATGAACCCGCCGTCGGGGTCGGCGAACACCTTGTCGTTGTCGACGGCACCACGATCATTCAGGTACCAGCTGTCGAGCTGGCACCTCGAGACGTAGCCATCGGGCGAGCGCAGCATCGCCGCCAGCCGGTCCTCGGCGCTGATCAGCGACGATCACCTGCCAGTCGGAGAAGTCCCAGCCGAGGTACTGGCCGCAGGCCGCACGAATGCCGGCCGGGTCCTCGGATGCCGGTATGGGAAGCGGGACAGTGCCGACAGCGTCCTCGAGACCGGCCTGCGGGATGACACAGCGTCCATCCGTGCTCGAGAGCGTCGAAGGGGCTGTAGTCGAACTCCTGCGCGTTCGCGATCTCGACCGCGTCGCCTTCGAACCACGGGCCGGAGTCGTCGCTCAGCTCGACCGCGGCGGCGCTGGGGCCCCAGAAGTTGTGCCAGACGATCGTGCAGCGGCGTTCCGCCTCGGCCTGGGACACCTCCACCGTCTGGCCCGCGGTCCGTCCGCCTGGGTCGTCGACGCCCGCCAGCACCTCGGCGCGAGCGTCGGCGTTGCCCTGCCCTGCGACCGGAGGTTGGCCCTTCCGGGGGCGCGGCGCGCCGTCATCGTTCATCCCGGCAGCCAGGTCGCACCGCCGACGACGACGAGTGCGGTCGCGGCGGCGACCAGGGCCGTGGTGGCAGCAACGCGTCGGCGCCGGCGCCGCAGGCTCCGCCGGTACAGCTGGGCGCCGTCCATGCCGCTGCCGGCCGGGACACTGCTGGCGAGCCGGTCCAGTCGTTCCCGCAGCAGTGTCGCTCGGTGGTCTGCTGGATGGTTCATCGAGCGTCTCCTCTCAGCAATCGCCGTGTCGTTCGTCATCGAAGCGTCGACGGACCAGCCCAGCTCCTGTCGCAGCTGGGCGTAGGCACGGCTTGCGCGGCTCTTCACCGTGCCTTGTCGGCATCCGAGCAGCTCCGCGATCTCGGCTTCGCTGAGGTCCTGCCAGTACCGCAGGACCAGAACGACCCGCTGTTGTGGCGGCAAGCCCCTGAGCGCCCGTCGCAGGTCGGACTGCTCGGATGAGGTGTCGGCGATGTCCGCCGTCGTGGGTTCAGCCTGGCCGCGCGACGAAGACATCCTGAGGGGATGCCGGCGTGCCTTCCAGGCGAGTCGGGCCATCACCTTGCGTACGTAGGCCTCCACCCCTGGGGGATCGAGTCGACCCCACGACGGCAGGCATCGGAGCAGAGCCTCCTGGACGAGATCCTCTCCGGCGGCGCGATCCCCGGTCAGCATGAATCCGAAGCGCACCAGGCCCTGCCACCGCGCCGCGACGAACGAGGCAACGTCGTCCTCGGTACTCGTCACGGCGCCCCCTCACGCAGGCAGTATCGGCACTTCTTACCTACTGATAGCCAATCTCGCGGCGATGGGTTCCGTCGGCGTACGAGATTTCTCGGTCCGGTCGACGGTTTCGCTGCAGACTCGCCGAGATCGATGATCCTCACGCACGGCCCGATCTCGGCCTCGTGCCAGCGCCGGACGACGAGTGCTGCGAGCGCAGCGAACATGGATCCGAACCCAAGGCGTCGAGCGCCTACCCCGGTCGCGGTGCCGATGAGCCGAGCGAGACCGAGCTCCGGCCCTGCGCCAGCCAGTCCAGGAGCGCCCGCCGTACGTCGGGATGGTTGAGGAGGCCGAAGTGATCGACGCCGGCCACGTGCAGGAGATCGGCGTCCGGGAACAACTGCCCGCCACCGGTGGCCGAGCTCTGGCGGACCAGGAGGTCACCGAAGGCCCGTGTCGCCAGCCGACCCGCCGGTGCGTCGGGGCGTCCCAGCGAACCGGAGACCAGCCGCATCCGCGCGTGAGGGAGGGCTGGTGCCGCGTCGAGGTCGAGCCCGCGCTCGAGGTCCAGGATGCCCACCGAGCGCTGGTCGATGATCCGCCCGAAGGCAGCGGACTCCGGGAGTCGGGCCAACCCGGCCGAACCGGTTCGAGCCCAGCCCGCCAGCGGCGCACCCAGGTGGGGCGTGCCGAGAGTGACCACGTCGGTGACCAGCGGCGACCACCGCGCCGGCCCAGCGGCGTCGAGCGCGCAGGCAACCCGGGCGACGAGGCCACCCATCGAGTGACCCACGAGAGCGATGCGCGCCACCTCGACCGGCCAGGCGTCGACCGCGGCGGCCAGCAGGGCCGCCAACAAGGCACCGTTGTCGTGGACAGCCAGGCCGGTGTTGACGCGCAGCATCAGCGGACACCAGCCGATGGCCGCCACCGCCTCCGGGTACGTCGTCCCGTGGCGGTCCGCGTGCCGGTCCCACGCCGATTCGTCCTCGCACAGTCCGGGAATGAACACCACGAGATCGGGTCCTGCCGCTGGGTAGGCCGCATCGAGGGAGCCGCGGTCCACCGGAACGTCGCCACCTCCGCGGCGCAACGACATCGACCACGCGAGCGCCGGCCGCTCGCGGGCCAGGCGGTCACCGATCAGGCCGTTGACGGTGCGACCCAAGAATCGCCCCGGTCGGCTGGCGGCCAACCGCGGCCCGCGACCGGTCGCCGCCGCGGCGCCGAGGCCCAACGAGGCCACGCGCAGTCCCACTCCGATCCCCGCGTAGACGGCGCTGGCGATGCCGTGGTTCACGACGCGCGGCAGCGTGGCGGCCCCACCGGTCCGGCGCTCGACGGCGGCATACACCCGACCCGACCCGGCCAGGTGCGTGTCGCGGACGGTGCGCACGACCAGCTCGTCAGCCACCTCGCCCAGCAACGCCAGGCCGTCGAAAAGGCCCGGGCCGGCGACCGAACCCCGAGCGTCCATCACGCCACTGTGCCATCCCATCCGTACGGCGAGCGGGAGGTCGCTCAGCAGTGAACCCTTCCTTTCGGGCTCGCAACGGAGTAACTCGCGGAGTTGACCTGTCAGAGCTGCAGGATCGCCGCGGAGATCAGGTAGGCCGCGGAGACGACCTGAGGTTCGTGCAGATCCCCCGGACTCTGCAGCGTGGCCTGGGCGCGAGCGCGGATCGCGGCGCCGGGATCCTCGGCGACGAGATCGAGGCACAGCCCAGCGACGACGGCGTGCGCGTCGTGTTCGTCCAGGGGGTCCAGAGCAAGGCCGTTGTCGAGCAGGGTGGCCGCCTCGTGGAACACCTCACGCGCCATCTCGAGATCCACCTCGGGACGTCCCTTGGCGACCGCCTCGGCGGTGGCCAGGAGCTGGTCGAACGGTGGGCCAACGGGGCTGGGCGGCATGTCGTGAGGCTCTCACCCGAGGCGACGCAGCGCGCGTTCGCCCAGCGTCAACAGGAAACGGACGGCTTCGCACCAGGCATCCATGAGCGTGTCGACGTCGGTGGACTCCTTCTCGGCCATCTCCTCCGGCCATCGCTCAACCTCGTCGTACTCGGGACAGAGCCACGCGATGAAGCAGGCCGCGAACGGCAGCATCTGCAGCGCTCCCGTGACGTCCGCCGCGAACAGGACGTCCTCGTCGTCCCCCTGCCAGCCGTGGGCACGCAATCCCTCGAGGTAGGCCTCGGTGGCAGTCCGCGCGTGCGCTACGGCGTCGCCGGGCGGGATGCAGCGGAGGAACACGTCGACCGCGATGAGGTGGCCGAGGTCCTCCCCGATCGGTGCGGTGCCGAAGAAGCTCCAGTCGATGGCGACCGTGCGCCGCCCCTCGGGCGCGGCTTCCACGAACAGGTTGTTCCACTGGCTGTCGTGGTGGGCCACCGTGCGCGGCAGCGCGTCCAGTCGATCGAGCAGAGGCTCGGCGGCCGCCATCAGCCCGGCGAACGACTCACGTGCCGATGCCGGCAGCCGGTCACGCACGAGTGGATGGTCCCAGCAGCCGTCGTGGCTCGCGGCGTGCTCGCCGCCGAGGACCCGGGCCGTGCCGACCCAGCCCCGCACCCAAGCGCGCGCCGTCCACGGCAGGGACTCGACCTCGTCGACCATGGCAACGCCCTGGGCCGCGAACGCTCCCCAGTCGTACGCCGACGCGGCCAGCTCCGCCAACGACCAGTGGGGTCGATGGGCCGCGGACGGCTCGACGTTCAAGCTGGTCACCGCCGCGGCCGCGATCGAGAGCGGGCAGTACGACAAGGACTCGCAGGTGCCGGGCGGAGCGACGTACCAGCTGCCGCTGACCAGTGGCCCGAGCGGCGTCATCGACAACGAGGGTCGCGACTGCGGCTCCGGCAAGATCCCGTTCCAGCAGGCGATGGCCAACTCCTGCAACACCACGTTCGCCGCTCTGGCGAACGAGGTCGGCGCTGACGCGATGCTGGAGCAGGCCGAGGGGTTCGGGTTCAACCAGCACTACCTCGACGACCTGCGACCCCAGGCCGAGTCGAACTTCCCCGCCGACATGGACGAGGCGGAGACCGGCCAGTCCGGCATCGGCCAGTTCGAGGTGCGGTCCACCCCGCTGCAGATGGCGATGGTCGCGGCGGGCATCGCCAACGACGGCAAGGTGATGAAGCCCTACGTCGTCGACGAGGTGCAGTCGGCGGAGTACGACACGTTGGAGCAGACCGAGGACGAGGAGTTCTCGCAGGCGATCTCGTCGTCCACGGCCGACGACCTGAGGGACCTGATGGTCGGCACCGTCGACAACGGCACCGCCAACCCGGCGGCCATCGCCGGGATCGACGTGGCCGGCAAGACCGGCACCGCGCAGAGCGGCATCGACAACGTGCCGCCGTACGCCTGGTTCGTGTCGTTCGCGCCGGCCGACAACCCCGAGGTGGCGGTCGCGGTGATGATCGAGAAGGCCGACATCCCCCGCGGCGAGGTCGCCGGCGGTCTGCTCGGCGGGCCGATCGCCAAGGCGGTCATGGAGGCGGTGATCAAGTGACCCCGGAGATGGGCGGAGCCTTCGCCGACGACGCGCGCCGCTACCGGCTCGACTCCCGGATCGCCACCGGCGGGATGGGCGAGGTGTGGCGGGCCACCGACACGGTGCTCAACCGCGAGGTCGCGGTGAAGCTGCTCAAGCACGAGTACGCCGACGACGCGACGTTCCGCTCCCGGTTCGAGACCGAGGCCCGGCACGCGGCGGCGCTGCACCACCCGGGTGTCGCCGGGGTCTACGACTTCGGCGAGGCGACCGCCGCCGACGGTTCGGGCCACCCCCGGCCCTTCCTGGTGATGGAGCTGGTCGAGGGCCAGCCGCTGTCGGCGCTGATCGCCGGCGGCCGCGACCTCGACCGGGGCGCCGTACGCGACCTGCTGGCGCAGGCCGGCGACGCGCTGGCGGCCGCTCACGCCGCGGGGATCGTGCACCGCGACGTGAAGCCCGCGAACCTGATGGTCACCCCCGACGGCCGGATCAAGATCACCGACTTCGGCATCGCCCGGGCGGCCGACGGCGCCGGGATCACCCAGACCGGCACCGTGATGGGCACCGCCCAGTACCTCTCCCCCGAGCAGGCTCGTGGCGAGCGCGCCACGCCGGCTTCCGACGTCTACGCCCTGGGCGTGGTGGGCTTCGAGTGCCTCGCCGGACGGCGCCCGTTCGATGCCGACAGCCAGGTGGCCACCGCGCTCGCGCACATCCAGCAGCCCGTTCCCGACCTGCCCGCCGACGTGCCCGCCGACCTCGCGGCGGTGGTCCGCAAGTCGCTGTCGAAGGATCCCGCCGACCGCTATGCCGACGGCGCGGCATTCGCCGCTGCGCTTCGAGCACAGCAGGTGCCGACCGACGAGCCGGGCACCAGCGCCACCCAGGTGCTCGCAGCGACGCCGGGTCCGCCGGTGCCTCCGCCCACGACTCCGCCGGTGCCCCCTCCCACGGACACCCGGAAGGGACGCCGCCGCGCCCTGTGGTTGGTGCCCCTGATCGTGCTGCTGCTGGTGGCCGCGATCGTGATCGCGGCGCTCGCGCTGAACTCCGGCGACGACGACACCGACCCGCCGTCCGATGAGGACACCTCGGAGCCGACCCAGTCCGAGCAGCCCACCACCGACGAGCCGACCGACACTCCGACCGAGCCGACGACGGAGCCGACGACGGAGCCCACGACTCCCCCCACCACGGAGCCGACGACTCCCCCCACAACTCCGACCACCCCACCCACCACACCCACGACCCCGACCGAGCCGACGTCGGAGCTCACGACGTCGCCGGCGAGCGGTCTGCCGACCAACCCAGAAGGTGAGGGCAACTGATGGACTCGCAGCCGACGCTGGTCGGCGGTCGCTACGAGCTCGGAGAGCTGCTCGGCCGCGGTGGCATGGCCGAGGTGCGCAAGGGCACCGACACCCGCCTCGGGCGGATCGTCGCCATCAAGCGCCTGCGCACCGACCTCGCCAGCGACGCCACCTTCCAGGCCCGGTTCCGGCGCGAGGCGCAGTCCTCGGCGTCGCTCAACCACCCGGCGATCGTGGCCGTCTACGACACCGGCGAGGAGCAGGCGCCCGACGGCGCCGCCGGGCACAGCGTCGCCCAGCCGTACATCGTGATGGAGTACGTCGCCGGCCGGACCCTGCGCGACATCCTCCGCGAGGGTCGCAAGATCCTGCCCGAGCGGGCTCTGGAGATCACCAGCGGCGTGCTGTCCGCCCTCGACTACAGCCACCGGGCGGGGATCATCCACCGCGACATCAAGCCCGGCAACGTGATGCTCACCCCGAGCGGCGATGTGAAGGTGATGGACTTCGGCATCGCCCGGGCGATCAGCGACGCGTCGTCGACGATGACCCAGACCGCCGCCGTGGTCGGCACCGCGCAGTACCTCTCCCCCGAGCAGGCCCGCGGCGAGACCGTCGACTCACGCTCCGACGTCTACTCCGCCGGCTGCCTGCTCTACGAGCTGCTGACCGGACGGCCGCCCTTCGTGGGCGACAGCCCGGTGGCGGTGGCCTACCAGCACGTGCGCGAGCCGGCGATGCCGCCGTCCGACCACGACACCGAGCTCCCGCCCGAGGTCGACGCGATCGTGATGAAGGCGCTGGCCAAGCGGCTCGAGGACCGCTACCAGTCCGCCGCCGCGATGCGCAGCGACATCGAGCGGTACCTCGCCGGCCGACCGGTGGAGGCGACCGTCCCGCCCCCGCCGCCGATGGACAACCCGACCGCGGTGGTCGCGGCGACGCCCCCCGACACCACGCCGGTCCCACCCGACGACGAGGACGAGGGCCGCAACCGGTGGCTGCTGTGGGTGGTGCTGGGCGCGCTGGTGATCGCGCTGGTCGCCGCGGCGTACTTCCTGTGGCCGAAGCTGTTCGAGGAGGCGCCGACCCAGGAGCAGGTGCCCAGCCTGGTCAACCTGACCGAGGACGATGCCCGCACCGCGATCGGCGACGCCGGCCTCACCGTCGGCGACATCGAGCGCGAGGCGAGCGACACCGTGCGCGCCGGCCGGGTGATCGAGCAGAACCCCGACGCGGACGACTTCGTCGACCCCGGCACCGAGGTCGACCTGGTGATCAGCCTCGGCAAGCCGGAGAAGGCGGTGCCGTCGGTGGTCAACTCCCTGCGCAAGGAGGCGGTCAGCATCCTGAAGGGCGAGGGCTTCCAGGTCGAGCAGGTCGAACGCGAGTCCGACGAGATGAAGAACCAGGTCATCGAGCAGGACCCGGCGGCCGGCACGATGATCCAGGAGGGCGCGGTCGTCACCATCTACTACTCCGACGGCCCGGAGAAGGTGCCGAACGTCGTGGGCATGACGCAGAAGGACGCGGTCAAGGCCATCGAGGCGGCCGGGTTCAAGGCCGACGTGTTCGAGTCCGACGACACCACCGAGCCCGCGGGAACCGTGTTCCGGCAGAGCCCGGAGGCCAACCAGACCCCGCCGGCCGGGACCACGATCACGATCTTCGTGTCCACGTTCGTGGAACCGACGACCCCCACGGTCCCCACCGAGCCGACGCTGCCGACGTTCCCGACGTCGCCGGTGATCCCGCCACCGGAGGGGTAGCCCCTACTTCAGCGGCTCGGCGTAGCTGAGGTTCAGCAGCCCGGTGTACGCCGGCGCCTCGACGTGGTCCTCGACATCGAGGTCCCAGCCGACCTGGAGCGCCGGGTCGACCGCGTCGGAGCGGTAGGCGCTGACCCTGGAGTCGGCGTCCAGCGCGGCCGCGATCGCGTCGGGGTTGCCCACGGCCTGGATCTCGTAGGGCTGCGGGTAGGGCACGCCCTGGAGCTGGACGGCGTTGCCCTCGCACTTGATGCCGGTCGTGGTGATCACCCGCTGGCCCTCGATCGTGACCGCCGTGGCGCCGCCGGCCCACATCGCGTTGACGACGGCCTGGATGTCCTGCTGGTGCACGACCAGGAGGTTCGGGTTCAGGTCGTCCTCGACGGCCTGCTCGATCAGGTCCTCCGGAGCGTCGGAGAGGACGACCGTGACGCCTGTCCCCGCGCGGGGCTCGAGGCCCGCGGGATCCCGGAGCCCCTCGATCTCGCCCTGGATGCGGCGTACGTCCTCGTCGTCCACCTGGTCGGTAAGGCTGTCGACCTGCTGCTTCAGGTCGGCGACCTGGTCCTCCAGCGCGTCGTACTCGGCCGCCTCTGTGTCCACCAGGGAGGCGAGATCGGTGTAGCGACCCGGCCGCAGGTCGGTGCCCTCGCTGTTGGCGGCACTGACCGCGAACAACGCCCCGCTGACCAGCACCACCAGGGGCGGGCCGATGCGCCAGAAGCCGCGCTTGCGCTCCGGGCCGCTCTCTGGTGTTTCGCTCACGCCGACTAAGGTAGCCCGCGACCCCGCGACGGGACGTCGTGGTAGCGAAACCGTGACGAGGAGCAGCACCGTGTCCAAGCTCAAGCCCAAGGAGCAGTTCGTCGACCCCGAGCGGGGTCCGTTGCTGTCGCCCCGGTTCGTGGTCGCGCTCGTGCTCATGGTCGCCGGCATCGCCTGGATCGCCTACTACTACATCGGCGTCCGGCCCCCCGACGGCATCGACCAGGAGACCCTCAAGCCGCATCCCGCGACCGGTCCGCAGTTCATGCAGGACCTGGGCAACTGGAACTACCTGATCGGCTTCGGCGCGTTCTTCCTGGGCCTGATCATCTCCGCGCACCCATCCACCCCGCTGGGCCGGGGCCGCGGCGTCGTGGTCGGGATGCTCGCCTGCTTCCTGATCGGGCTGATCTGGATCTGCACCTTCTACGTGATCAGCGACGACCCGTCGAACGTGCCGGTGTTCAACGACCTGGGCCAGAAGAACCTCTTCGTCGGCATCGCGTTCATGGCGGTCGGGTTCACGTTCGCCACCCGCTGGGAGTAGCGAGCACGACCGTCGAGCCGCCGAGGTTCCCGGCCTTTCCTGACGGTTCCTGGGTGTTGCAACGCCCGGGAAGCGCAGGAATCCCTGGGTAGCCAGGGATTCATCCCACCGCACTCCACAGACTCGTCCACAGCTGGGGACGAATTACACGGGCGTAGTTCTCCACACCTCAGTCCACAGCTGTGGATTCAGGCGAGGACGGCGGTCCGCGCCACGATCGCGGCGATCACCAGCACGCTGATCACGGAGAGACCCGCGGCCTGGAACGTCGTACGCCGGGCGCGCGGCGCGTAGACCAGCACCGCGCCGACCAGGGCACCGCCGACGAAGCCGCCCAGGTGGCCCTGCCACGACACGTTGGGGAAGAGGAACGTGATCGCGACGTTCAGGCCCAGCCAGATCATCAACGCACGCACGTCGCCGCCGACCTTGTACGCCACCACCATCAGCGCGCCGAGCAGACCGAAGATCGCCCCCGAGGCACCCAGCGTCGCCGACCGCTCACCGGCCAGCCAGTAGACCAGCGCCGCACCCGAGAGCAGGGAGATGAAGTAGAGCGCGAGGAACCGGGTCCTGCCCAGGACCGCCTCCAGCTGTGGGCCGAGGAACCACAGCGCCACCATGTTGAAGCCGATGTGCCAGACCTCGACGTGCGCGAAGCCGCTGGTCACCAGCTGCCAGTAGGAACCGTCGCTGACACCCGGGAACCAGATCCCGTCACCGTCGGTGACCCTAGCGCTCTCGCACAGCCGCTCGGAGCCGAGGTTGTAGTAGGCGCCGGGAGACGCGTCCGAGCCGCACCTGCCGACCGGCAGCAGCGCCAGCCGGTCGATGAGGCGGCTGTCCTTCCACCCCGTCGCCACGATGGCGAGCCAGACCGCGATGTTGGTCCCGATCAGCACCATCGAGCTGAGCCCGGGGTTGGCGGTGCGGGTGCCGCCGTACGGCGTCCGCGCCTGCCGAGTGGTCTTCGCCGCCTCGGCGATGCAGCTCGGGCACTGGAACCCGACCGCCGCGTCGCGCATGCAGTCCGGGCAGATCGGCCGGTCGCAGCGTTGACAGCGGATGTACGTCTCCCGGCCGGGGTGCCGGTAGCAGGTCGGCACCCCGGTCGCGGGCTCGGGCGTCTCGCTCAGCTCAGGTGCCCGTGATCTCGACCGATTCGATCACCACGGGGTCGACGGGCCGGTCCCCGGCGCCGGTCGGGGTGTTGCCGATGGCGTCCACGACGTCGCGCCCGGACTGGTCGGCCACCTCACCGAAGATCGTGTGCTTGGTGTTCAGCCACGAGGTCGCACCCAGGGTGATGAAGAACTGCGATCCGTTGGTGCCCGGCCCGGCGTTCGCCATCGCCAGCAGGTAGGGCTTGTCGAAGACCAGCTCGGGGTGCGGCTCGTCCTTGAACGTGTAGCCGGGGCCACCGGTCCCGGTGCCGAGCGGGCAGCCGCCCTGGATCATGAAGCCTTCGATCACCCGGTGGAACCCGAGCCCGTCGTAGAACGGGCCGGTCCGGCCGTTGCCGGCGTCGTAGTCCTTCTCACCGGTGGCCAGGCCGACGAAGTTGGCGACCGTCTCGGGCGCGTGGTTCGGGAACAGGTTGAGGATGATGTCTCCCCGGTTCGTCTTCAAGATGGCCTGCGGGTCCGCCATGGCTGCCTCTCACGTTCGGTTCTGGTCAGCCACGATCCTTGCACGGCGGCCCACAGCGTCTCGCGGGGGCACAGGCGAGGGTGGCCGGGTTTGGTCGGACGTGGTTGGGTACTGGAGAGGACTTGGACGTGCTTCGAAAGGGAGGCTCCTGATGGGTATCGGGAAGAAGAAGACGCTGCTTGACCAGGCCGGGGAGTACGTCGACGCCGCCCGGCCGCACGTCGAAACTGCCATCGAGAGCGCGCGTGACTTCGTGCAGGACACCGCGATTCCCGCCCTCGCCGACGCCAAGGAGAAGGCCGCACCGGTGATCGCCGACGCCAAGGAGAAGGCCGCACCGGTGATCGCCGACGCCAAGGAGAAGGCCGCACCGGTGATCGCCGACGCCAAGGTGAAAGCCGCCCCCATCATCGCCAGCGGCGCGGCCCTCGCGGCCGAGAAGGCGACCGCGGTCAAGGAGGCGGCGGAGGCCCAGGAGGCGCAGCCCAAGAAGAAGAAGAGCAAGCTCAAGAGGTTCCTGGTGTTCAGCGTGATCGCCGGCGGTGTCGCTGCCATCGCCAAGAAGCTCCAGGCCGGCTCGAGCAGCGACAACTGGCAGTCGTCGTACACCCCCAGCCCGCCGCCCAGCGAGCAGCCGCCGACACCGCCGACCCCGGCCGCACCGCAGTCCGGTGGCGACCCGCTGACCGACCCGCTCCCCGAGGACCCGGGCGGCGCGTCTCCGGACGAGGCGATGGCCGACTCCGCCGAGGCCCCGCACCCGGCGACCACGCCGGACGACCCGGCCGAGGTCGTCGACCTCGAGGAGGGCAAGAACAAGTAGGCGGCTAGTCCGAGGGCGCGTAGCCCGCGATCCAGCGGTCGATCTCCTCCCACCAGCCGAACAGCCAGTCGACCCTGCCCTCGCGGTCGGCCGGGATGTCCTCGCGCGCCACCTGCCACCAGCGCATCACCAGCCGCTTGTCCATCGGCAGCTCGCGCCAGATGTCACCGACGGTGAGCAGGTGGTCGAGCCCAGTGTGCGCGACCAGGACCACGTCGGCGTCGGGTGCCGCGTCCAGTGCCGCGATAAAGCCGCCGGGGCGGGGGGCCAGCACGTTGGTCATCGCCTCGGCCCTCTCGGCCATCCGTTCCATGCCCAGCTTGCGCAGCCGGTCGATCCCCCGCTGCCGTCGGCGCGGGGTGAAGTTGCCCCCCTCGGGGAAGATCACGAACGCGTCGTTCTCGTCTAGGCCACGGGCGAGGTCGGCGATCTGGCTCTCGAGGTTCTGGCCGGCTGCGGGGTTGGGCGTGATGAACCGCGCCGGGATCCGGTGCAGCAGCACGTCGATCATGGGATCCAGGGCGAGGGTGTTCTTCAACACCACCCGCGGCTCCCGGGCATACCAATGCATCAGCGCGTGGATCAGCGTGAACGAGTCGCCCGGCCCGGCATGCCGGCAGGCCACCAGGATCGGGACCCCCGGATGCGCGTCGGGCGATGGGCCGTCGGTCTCGATGCGCAGCCGGAGCACCCGCCTGGCCTCGCGGAAGAACACCCACATCGTGCCCTGCACCAGGTCGTAGTGGATGCCCTCCCAATAGGGCCGCCGGATCCGCAAGCCGAACCCGCTGGCGAACCAGAAGCCCCATAGAACAAGGAGAAGCAGCGCCTCGGTGGTCAGGTAGAGGATGAAGATCCAGAGCACCCGCAGCGCCCGCCACCGACCCGGCAGCAGGGGCGAGAGGGCGGCGGCCGCGACCAGCCAGAGCGGCAGGGTGACCCATACCAGCCCGGCCAGCAGAACGACGAGCGGGGCCAGGACCGCACGTCGTACGACGCGCATCACCCGGGGTCCCCGCGGCGTTGTTCGTCGGAGGAGCGAAGCGGGGGAGACGAAGAAGGTCGTGGGGTGGAGAGTGCGGTCTTCAGGTAGTCGACGCTGGCGTCGTAGGTCTCGTCGATCCGGCGCTGCACGGAGCCGAAGTCGCGGGAGGCCCAGATGGTGTCGTCGCGGCCGGACGTGCCGCGGGCCGGGAGCACGTGGCACTCGACGTCGTCGGGCAGCTCGGCCAGCTCGCGGACGAACCGGTGCCGCCGGGCGATCTCGAACGACACCCGGGCGACCTCCCACGGCTTCCGAGGAGGCTTGAGGGGTCGCTCGATCCGACCGACCTGGAGCACGAACACGCGCGTTGCGCCGAGCTGGACAGCGCGAGCCAGCGGGATCGAGTTGACGATGCCGCCGTCGAGGAAGTGCTCGGTGCCGACCTTCACCGGAGGCAGCAGGCCGGGTACGGCGGCGCTCGCCAGGACGGCGTCCACGACCCGTCCGGAGTCGAACCAGTGCTCGGCGGCCCGCTCGATGCAGGCCGCGCACACCTGGAGCCGGGCGGCCAGGTCCTCGAAGCGGATGTCGCCGAGCTCCTCCTCGAGCCGTTGCCGCATCGGCTGGGCGGAGTAGAGGTGGGTGCCGGTGGCGACGGCACGTCGTACTGCCGGCAGGGTCTTGTCGGCGTAGCCGCCACCGCGGGACTCGCCGACGTCGCGCCAGAGGTCGGTGAGCCGCTCGACGACGGCGGGCGAGGGGTCGCGGGCGACCAGGGCGCCGTTCAGGGCGCCGACGCTGGTGCCCAGCACCAGCTCGGGTGTCACCTCGGCCTCGAACAGGGCGCGGAGCATGCCGACCTCGACCGCGCCGAGCACGCCCCCTCCGCCCAGCACGAAGGCCGTGGTCACGGTTCGGCCGTCACCATCGCGTCCGGGTGCTCGGCGCGGACCCGGACGACGACCCGGTGCTCCACCCAGAAGATGAGCAGCGGGATCAGGCCGGCGGCCAGCATCAGGATCGTGAAGCCCGGGCTCCAGCCGCACTGGCGGGCCAGCAGGAACGCGACCACGACGTAGACCATGAACACCCAGCCGTGGACGACCCACATGATGCTGGCCGTCTCCCCGAACTGCTGCAGGTCGCTGCCGTCCGCGGCGAGGTACTTCGCCGGGAGCGCGACCAGCGCGCAGAACGCCAGCAGCACGCCGACCACGAAGGCGAGCACGCGGTAGGTGGGGAAGAGCTTGGTCACGGCTCCGAAGGTACCGGGTCGTCGTCGGGGACGGGCTCCGGCTCCCGGGCAGCCGTGGCGTCGCGTACGTACCGCCACCAGACGAACGCCGCAAACGCGCCGAAGACCCACCATTCGATGGCGTAGAGCAGGTTGCGGACGGCGGTGAAGCGGCCCGCGTCGGGGAGCTGCTCCAGGTCGGCCGGCTCGAGGCCGGTGGTGCCCGGATTGGTGGCGGGGGCGTCGGGATCGACGACGGCGTACGCGCCGTAGAGGTCCTGGTCGACGTGCTGGACCAGGTCGGCCGTGCGGACCTGCGGGAGTACGTCGTCGGCGGGGTCGGGGTCGGTCTCGCCGGAGCCCTCGGACGGCTGCAGCCAGGCGACCACCTCGGCCGGGCCCGAGGGCGGCGTGGGGGCGGCGTCGGAGTCCCGGACCCAGCCGCGGACGACCGGCAGCGCCGGGTCGTCGGCGGCACCGGAGGTCAGCGGGGTGACCACCCAGAACCCGTCGGTGCCGTCGTGCTCACGCCCGGAGACGTAGACGGTTGAGTCCGGCAGCCAGGTGCCGCTCACCAGAACCGGCTGCCCCACCGAGTCGCCCGGGAACGGGTCGTCGGGCCCCATCACCTCGGCCAGCGACACCGGGTCGAGCTGGGTGCGATCGACCTGCTCGTCGGCCCGGCGCTGCTGCCACGCGTCGTACTGCCAGTAGCCGAGCAGGCCCGCGGAGGCCACGCAGACCAGCGCGAGCAGGTGCGCGCCGAGCATCCGGGGACTCACCAGCACGCGCACCTACCCAGGGTACGGACCATCCCGCCAGGGAGCGTTCTGGTCATACCACTTGACCACGAGACCAACGGCCGCCTAGGGTGGCCGCCATGCCGCTGCAGCCAGTGAACCGCCGGTCGGTGCCCGACGAGGTGTTCGACCAGGTGCTCGCCGAGGTCGTCGACGGGGAGATCGGAGCCGGTGAGTCGCTCCCCAGCGAGCGCCGGCTCGCCGAGGTGCTGGGCGTCTCCCGGCCCGCCGTGCGCGAGGCCCTCCAGCGGATGGCCCAGACCCGGCTGGTGGAGGTGCGGCACGGCGGGGCGACAACGGTCCGCGACTTCAAGCGATCCGCCGGGCTCGACCTGCTGCCCCAGCTCCTGGTCCGCCGCGGCCAGCTCGACGCCACCGTCGCCCGGTCGGTGCTCGAGGCCCGGCTCGCGATCGGTCCCGCCGTCGCCGCCCTCGCCGCCGAGCGCGGGGGGCCGACCCTGGCCGCGATCCTCACCGAGACCGTCGACGCACTCGCCGGCACCGACGACGACGTCGAGCGGCAGGTGCACGCCCTGACGTTCTGGGACCTCGTGGTCGACGCCGCCGACTCGCTGGTCTTCCGGCTGATGTTCAACAGCATGCGCGCCGCCTACGAGCCGGCCCTGGAGGCGCTGGCGCCGGCGATGGCCGAGGAGGTCGGCCAGTCCGAGGCCTACCGGCTGCTCACCGCCGCGATCGGCGCGGGCGACCCAACCACCGCCCGGGCCGCGGCCGACCGGGTGCTGCGCCCGGCCACCGAGAGCCTGATCGCCGCACTGTCGGCACTGTCCGCACAGGAGGAGAAATGACCAAGGCCACCCCCGAGATCGAGGCGCTCGCCGCCGAGCGGCTCGCGAAGGACGAGGCCCGGATCACCGGGGCGGCCGGGCCCGGCCGTCGTACCGGCGTGACGCTGGGCGAGTCCTGGCGGGCGTTCTGGCGGCACCCCAGCCCGCCGATGATCTCGGCCTTCCTGATCGGGTCGATCGTCGCGCGCGTCGTCGTCGGTGGCGGCAGCTGGTGGGAGCTGGTGATCCCGCCCGCGCTGATCGCGTTGTTCCCGGTGATCGAGTGGCTGATCCACGTCGGCATCCTGCACTGGCGGCCGCGCAGGGTCGGCGGGGTCAAGGTCGACTCGCTGCTGGCCCGCAAGCACCGCGAGCACCACGCCGACCCGCGCGACATCCCACTGGTGTTCATCCCGTGGCAGGTGCTGACCTACCTGCTGCCGGCGTACGTCGTGATCGGCCTGCTCGCCATGCCGACGCTGTCCAGCTCGTTCTCACTGCTGGTCTCGGTCTTCGGCATCATGTTCGCCTACGAGTGGTGCCACTACCTGATCCACAGCGACTACAAGCCGAAGACGGCGTGGTACCGCGGAGTGTGGCGCAACCACCGCCTGCACCACTACAAGAACGAGCACTACTGGTTCACCGTCACCAGCTCCGGTACGGCGGACCGCCTGTTCGGCACCTACCCCGACCCGGCGACGGTGAAGAGCTCGAAAACTGTCAAGGCCCTGCACGCGTCGGAAGCCTGACCCGGGGCGTAGCCTGCGCCGATGGCCCTGCTGCGCCGTCTCGCCGTAGCCACGATGGCGGTTTCCCTCGCGATTCCGTTGACCGGCACGGCCCGGGCCGAGGAGGCGTCGCCGGCGGACGTGGTCAGGGTCCCCGAGGTGGCCGCGTCCACGGCTCCCAAGCTCGCCGTCGTCGGCTCGGCGGAGGACAAGGTGGGCCACACGTTCGCGGTGATCGACGGGTCCGGGCTGCCGAGCCTCACCGGCACCCTCGAGCCGGTGCCGGGCGATCCCGCGCCATGGGCGCACGCGGCCGTCGCGGACTTCTCCGGCGTGCCCGCCGGCACCTACCGGGTGATCGTCGACGGGATCGAGTCCGGACCGGTGGTCGTGCAGGACGACCCCTACCCGGCGCTCCTCGGCTCTCTGCTCGGGGTCTTCGACGCCAACGCCGACGGACGCGAGAAGTCGTCGCTGCATGCACCGAGCCACCTCCACGACGCCCGCTCCCGGATCCGGAACGGTCCCGCCAAGGGCCGCACCATCGACGTCGCCGGCGGCTGGATGGACGCCGGCGACCAGCTGAAGTTCACCGTCACCATCGGGTACGCCGCCACCTTGCTCCAGCTCGCCGCGCGCAACCAGCCGGCCCGCGCCCCGCGCCTGCATGCGATCGCCAACGTCGGGGTGCGGTGGTTGCTCAGGGCACACCCCAGCGACCGGGTCTTCGTCGCCCAGGTCGGCGACACCGACGCCGACCACAACCGCGGGTTTCGCGACCCCACCAAGGACGACTCGGCCAAGAACCCGCTGCTCTCCCGACGCCCCTCGCAGGTGCTGACCCTGACCAGCCGCGGCGCCGACGTCGCCGCGAGCGCCGCCACCGCGCTCGCCCTCGCCGCGCAGCGCGCCTCCGGTCACAAGAGGGTCCGGCTGGTGCGGGCGGCGAAGGAGTGGCTCGCCGAGGCCGAGCGGCTCCGCGGTCCCTGGAGCAACTGCTGCTACTCGCAGGACACCGTCAAGGACGACCTCGCGGGCGCGGCCGTCGAGCTCTGGCGGGCCACCGGAACCCCGTCGTACCGCGACGACGCCCTGGGCTGGCTGAAGGACGTGACCGGCAACGGCAAGCGCGGCTGGCGGGTCGGCATGGACGGCTACGAGATGGCGGGGCTGCCCGCTGCGGAGCTGTGTGGCGTCCTGGGCGCCCGGGCGCCGGAGAGCAGAAGGGTACGCAAGGCGGCCTGCCGGATCCTGCGGGCCGGCGGCCGGGACGCGGCGTACCACGCCGACCGCAACGCGTTCGGACGCGCGGGGCCGATCGCCTGGGGCAGCATCAGGCAGAACCAGAACGGCAGCCTGATCGCGCTGCTCGCCGGCCGCGCCGGGCAGGCCGGTGCCCGCGCCACCTCGCTGCGGGCCCTCGGCTGGTTCCTCGGCGCCAACCCGTGGGGCGTCCGGTTCCAGGCCGGGTACGGCGTCGAGCACCCCTACCACTGGGCGCAGCGCCAGGGGCCGAACCTCCCGGACGGCGCGATCGTCGGCGGGCCGGCGTCCCGCGCGGTGATCGACGCGAACTACCACGGACCGCCGATCACCCTCGGCCCCTACGACACCGCCGGCGCGGTCTACCGCGACGTACGCGACGACTACGTCACCAACGAGGTCGGAATCACCTACAGCGCCGGATCGGTGCTGCTGATGGCACTGCTCTCGCCCTCCTGAGTTTGCCCGCGCCACCCGGCGGGCATGACGACGCCATGCGTCCACCAGTCACGCCGGCCGTGGTCATCGGCACCTTCGCCTGGCGGCTGGTGCTCGCCTTCTGCGCGTTCTGGGGGTGGTGGCTCTACGGGCACGACCCGAAGGAACTGATCTTCCTCACCCAGTCCGGCAACCTGCTGACCGCCGTGGTGTTCTTCATGGTCGCGTTCTACGGGCTCGTCATCGGCATGACGTACCGGCGAGAGCCGGCCACGCACGTGCTGCGGGGCGCCATGGCCCTGCTCCTGCTGGTCGTGGCGTCGACCTACCTCGGCGTGATCGGCGGCGACACCGCCGAGGCGAAGGACGCCTTCACGCACGTCATCACGCCACTGCTGGTGCTCGTCGACTGGTGCTGCGTCGGGCGCAGCCAGAACAACACCCGCTGGTGGCAGCCGCTGACCTGGCTCGTCGTCCCGACCGTCTGGCTGCTCTCCTACACCGCCACCGACGGCTTCCGGGAGCAGAACACCTTCGACGCACCGCTCTACGACTTCATGGACCCGCAGGACGGCTCCTACCCCGGAGTGTTCACCGGCCTGGTGCTGGCCACGATCGCCGGCGCGTACGCGCTCTATGGCATCGCGAAGGTGAAGGGCGCGATCGCACGTGCATCGCAGCCCAGCGCGCCGCCGTGGGGCCAGCAGTACGCGCCCTGGCCGGGACCGCCGCAGCCTGCGCCGACGTATCCGCCGCCGCCGCAGTACCCGCCGCCCCCGTATCCGCCGCCGACCCCGCAACAAGGGTCAAGGGCGCACTGAGCCGACCCGCCGCTGCACCTGCTTCAGCAGGTGGCGGGTCGCCAGCACATGGCCGTGGGTGCCGATCACCGCGGCCCGGTAGACACGGCCGCGCAGCCCGGGGAACTCGCCGTACGACCGCGCTCTCAGGATCGTGCCCCCGGGTACGTCGTCGAGCTCGAACAGCAACTGGTAGCGGGAGAACCGGTGCCGACCGGCCAGCCGGACCAGCCGGCCCGGCACCTCCTCGACCACCTCGAACCCGGACGGCGGGTCGGTCCCTAGCAACAGCGCGAGGACCCGCTCCTCCTTCGCGCCGATCGAGTCGACGTACTCCCGCAGCACCGGATAGACGACGTCGGCGGGCGCGTCGATTCGGAGCTCGTGGTCGTCGATGTGCGGGAGCTCGCTCACTGTGAGGAGCCTAGGGGACCCATGCATTTCAACGGCGGTCGCCCAGGCCGAGGGCCTCGGCGAGAGGCGCTGCTGCGAGGCCATAGATCGCGGCCGTTCCCACGATCACGAGGAAGGTCGCCGGCAAGAGCTGGTCGGCGCCTCCCAGTCCAAGGGCGACCAGCGGCGACGCGAAACTTGCGGCCGTGGACGCCGCGATGATGCCGCGCGGATGCATGGCTCCCACGAAGATCCTTTCCCTGCGAGACAGGTCGGTGCCCCACGTCGCGACGAGCGCCACCGCGGGACGAACGACGACCACGAGGAGGACGACCAGGGCGATCGAGGGCAACACCACCCCTTCGAGGGACGCCGGCGGGACGGTCGCGGAGATGGAGATGAACAGCAGGCCGATGGTCAGCTGAACAACCGTCTTGAGCAGCCGGCGATCCTCCGGCACGTCCACCGGGGACACGTTGGCGATGACCATCCCCATGACGATCGCCGCTACCAGACCAGTGTCCGCCGCCAGTGCGTCGCACAGACCGGCCGTGGTGAGAACGGTGGCGAGGATCGCTTGGGCAGCCAGGACGCCGGTCAGCCGCACCTTCTTCAGCAGGAACCAGAGAACGCCGAGTCCGACCGCAGCACCGACGGCACCGACTCCGATGCGAGCGGCGAAGCCGAGCAGCCCCCGCGCCACGGTGTGGGTGTGGTTCGTGATCAGGATCTGGTAGACGGCTACCCCGATCAGCGCGCCGATCGGATCGATGGTCGTGCCCTCGTGCATCAGGATCACATCGAGCCGCCGACCGGGCGCCGCAGCGTGCAGGATGGGGCCGACAACCGTGGGGCCTGAGACGATCAGGATGGCCCCCAGCATCACGGCGACCTGGACGGACAACCCGAGGAGCAGGCCAGCGAAGAGGGCGCCGGCTCCCCAGGTGATGGGTATCCCCAGGATGAGCAGGCGTCGGACGACGACGCCATTGTCCCCAGACAGGTCCTGCAGTCTCAGCTCGAGACCCCCGTCGAACAAGATGAGCGCGACGGCGAGGCTCACCAGCGGCTCGAACGCCGGGCCCAAGAGCTGGTCCGGGTCGACCGACGGAACCAATGCGCCTGCCGCGAATCCCACCGGGAGCAACACGATGATCGCCGGGATCCGGACCCTCGCCGCGACCAGCTGGCTGGCCACCGCCAAGGCGAGGATCAGGGAGAGGCCGACGAAGACCTCGGACGTGGTCATGCCACTTACCCTGGCTCAAGGCCCGGTCGCTGAGATCACCCGTTCGCGATGATCCCGGGTCGGCCAAGGCATGCCAGTGAGGACCTAGAGAGCGAGCATCGCCGTCGCGACCTCCCCGGCGGCCGCGACGGGGATCGCCATCGAGGCCCGTTCGAGCACGAGCAGCCGCGCGCCGGGGATCTCGCGTGCGAGCGCTTCGCCGTTGCCGACAGGAAAGAACGGGTCGCGGCGACCGTGCACCACCAGCGCCGGCATCGCGAGCTCGGCCAGCCGTTCGCGCCAGCGCGGCTTGCAGTCGAGTCTCGCGAACACCGTGCCCAGCTGGTTGGCCATCTGCACCGCGGGCACCGTGCCCGGCGTGCGGTCCCACTTGCGTTCGGCGGCGGCGCGTGCGGCGGCGGGGTCGTCGCCGACGATCTCGGCGCCACCAGCGGCAAAGTCCGCCACCGCGTCGCGGTCGGACCAGTCGGGCATCGAGCGCGAGAACAACCGGCCCATCGTCGCCGCGTCATGGTCGGGCAGGTCGTCGTCGACCGGGCCCGGGGCGACGGGTCGCGTTCCGGCGAGGGTGAGCGCGGAGAACGCGTCCGGGTGGTCAAGCGCGGCGACCTGGGCGACCATCCCGCCGACGCCGAGGCCCGCTAGGTGCGCGGGCCGGTCGTCGAGCTCGCGGGCGAGCGCTGCCGCGTCGGCGGCAAGGTCGCGCAGCGTGTACGCCGGAGCCTCAGGGTCGACGGTGACCGACGCACCCGAGTCGCGAAGGTCGTACCGGACGACGTGACGTCCGCCGCCGCGACGGCCTCGCAGACCTCGTCGGGCCAAGAGAGCATGGTCGGGCCGCCCGCGCACAGGACGAGCGGCTCCGCCGCGTCGCCGAACTCCTCGATCCCGAGCGTGACGCCGTTCGCCTCGACTGTCGCCATCGTGAACCTCCAGGGTTGGCTCTCAACGATGGACAACTGACCGGGCGAAAACTCATCGGACCTGCCCGTACGGAGACCGCCTGCGGCTTCGCGTGGGTTAGTCCAGGGTCTCGCTGGTGGTGGTGCTGATGCTCACCTTGCCCTTCGTGCAGGCCACAGTGGTGGCGATCCACGCGCCCTTCACGCCGGTCACGTCGCGGACCAGGGTGGTCGAGGAGTTCTCGCCCTTGGAACACGAGGCGCTGGCGACGCCGCCACGGTTGTCGAGTTTGATCGTGGCCGCGTGGGCCGGTACCGCCAGCACGATGCCCGCAACAACGGCGGGGATGGTGACGGCGAGGGTCTTCGTCGCGATGCGCATCAGCTTCTCCTAGGGGTGTCTCTGGATTGCCCGTGGCTGTACGGAGAAGAGCCGTGGTTTCCGGCCCTGATACACGAGGGCCAACTTCTAGAAAGAGATCCGCCGGTCTACCTGCGGTTTTGCCGGTGGAGCCTAGGGGACTCGAACCCCTAACCCCCTGCTTGCAAAGCACGTTCATGCGAGCGACGATATCGCTCTGACCTGCGAAAATGCGGTCAGGACTGGACAAGATTCCCCCACAGTGGTCACTCTTTCCCCCACAGGTCCCCCACAGGGACTCCCACTGCCAACGCAGCAGGGGGATAGATGATCGGGTCGGAAGGGCGGTTCTCGGGATGGCCAGGCGGCGAGGTTTCGGCGAGGTGGAGAGGCGGCGCAGCGCCGCCGGCAAGGTGACCTATCGGGCCCGCTACTCGATGCCCGACGGCACCCGCTACTCCCGCACGCTGGGAACCAAGATGGACGCCGAGGCGTGGCTCGCGGCCGAGCGGTCCCTGATCGACCGCGAGGAGTGGACGCCACCCAAGGCGCGGCAGGCGGCCAAGGCGAAGCGCGAGGCGGCAGCTGCGTTCAACACCGTGGAGGCCTTCTCGGCGCGGTACCTGTCCGAGCGCGGCCTGCGACCGACCACGCTCAAGGGCTACCAGACGCTGCTGGACACCCGCATCCTGCCCGTGTTCGGCGCGACGCCTCTGAGCGACGTGACCCTGTCCGACATCAAGACCTGGCGCGCCTCGCTCGACCCGAAGACCGAGGCTGCCAACGCCGCCGCTTACCGGTTGCTCCGCTCGATGCTGCAGGCGGCCGAGGAAGAGGAGCTGATCGACCGTGCACCGCCAAGGTCCGCGGCGCCGGCTCCGCGCGGGTGAAGCGGGTCGCCAAGCCGGCCACCTTCGACGAGATCGACACGATCGTCGACGCGATGCCGCCGCGTCTCAAGCTGCTGATCGTGCTGGCGGCGTACGTCGGACTCCGCCAGGGCGAGCTCCTGGAGCTGCGTCGCTCCGATGTCGACGGCGTCACCGGTCGGATCCACGTGACCCGCAAGGTCGACAAGGACATCACTCCCGATGCCAAGGGCGCCTGCCAGAATTGCGGCCGGGTGATCTCCTCACCCAAGACCGTTAGTGGTGTGCGGACGGTGCACGTCCCCCCTCCATTCCTGCCTGTGCTGCAGAGGCACCTGCTCGAGCACGCCGCGAGCAGCGCCTGATGGCCTGCTCTTCCCTGGCGACCGGACTGACCACATGAGCGTGCGCTACCTGATGGATCGATACCGCCCGGCTCGGGAAGCCGCTGGTCGACCAGACCTCACGCTGCATCACCTGCGACACACGGCGCTCACCATCGCCGGACAGCACGGCGCCACGGCCGCCGAGCTCCAGGCCCGCGCCGGCCATGCCTCGCAGGCAGCGATGGCGATCTACCAACACGCAACGCTCGACCGAGACAAGGTGCTCGCCGACGCGATCGGCAAGTCGTACAGCACGTGGTCCGCGAACCGCACGCGGTGACCCCTCCAGGCTCGTGCCGCTGTTCGTCTTCCCCGGTGATCGGCCCGAAGACACTGGCGGACATAGGTGACCACGAGAGGAGCAGCCACCTCGTCGGTGGGCAGTAACAGTCACGCGTGTCCGAAACCGCCGCTCAGTTGTTGCTTTCTCTGTGATGACGACGTCTCTCCCAGGACCTCGACGACCAGGAGACAGACACATGGAACCCATCCATATCCCACCGGAGTGGCACGACAACGGCCTGATCACGTTCGAGGAGTTCTGCGAGCCTGATCCGCACCCCGCAACGTACCGTTCGCGACTGGCGTCAACGCGGCATCGGTCCTCGCTGGGCCCGCTTCAACGGCACCGGCCGCCTCTACATCACCGTCGCCGAAGCCCGGCGCTTCCTGGCGTCGGCTGGCGCACCCCGGACGGGGGTGCGGTCCGATGCGTGAGCGGCAGCACGTTCCGATCTATCTCAGCCTCGACGAGGCGGCCGAGTGCATGTCGGTCTCGGTCAAGACGATCCGCAGGTGGATCGCTGCGGGCACGCTGCCGGCGTACCGCTGTGGCAAACGCGCCATCCGGATCAAGGTTGAAGATCTTGAGTCAGCCCCAAGGCAGATCCCATCGGCTCGGTGGTAGTCGCAGCCGCCCCGATCGCAACTGTGGCACCCAAGTCGGCGAACGCTCAAGTTGTGGCATAGCGCCCAGATAGCAACGCACACAGTCCCATCCGCTTCACCGGTGGTGGGTGGACTTGGGCGGCGGGAGCGACTTCGACGACCGCGGCGGTCACCCGGGCTAACATCGGGCGCGCCCGCCTCGACTACCTCGTAACTAACAACCAAGACCGCGGGCCCGCGGGAGGTAGGCATGGATCCGCATCACGAGGCGGCACTAGGGTCAGACGCCGACGGCGTCGGACCTGATATTGCTGCGCTCTACGAACAGCACAAGGATGCGATGTACGGCGTCGCCAGGAAGATGTTGCGTCGAGACGACCAACATCGCGCCGAGGACGTCGTTCAGGAGGCCGTCCTCTCCGTGTGGAGGAACCCGCCCGAGAACGTCATGAGCTGGGAAGGCCTGTTCGTCCAGGCTGTGAAGCGGAAGATTTACGACCTGTGGAAGTCCGCTCCTCGCGAGCATGAGCGACTGGTTCTCGGCGACGCGATGCCGCTCGAGGACGAACTCGGCGGCGACGACCTCGGCATGGACGCTGGCGTGGTCGTCGAGGAGACTCACGAACGTGCTGAAACCGTGGCCCGTGTCAGGGGAGCGATGGCCGAACTTACCCGGACTGAGCCGCTGGCGGCCTACGTGTACGGACAGGTCAAGGGACTCGAGCGCACCTCGGGTGAGTTGGCCGCCGAGTTGGGAGTGTCCGATTCGCGAGTGCGGCAGCACGTAATGAGGGCCAGGAAGGCGCTGATCAAGATCCTGGAAGGGAGCGGAGGTGGGCTGTGAGTGAGAACGAGTTCAACGAGATGGATGAGTTGATGGAACTGTTGCTTGAGACGCCGGCCGGCCCGGAGCGTGACCGCCGCATGGCTGGGCTGAACGATGAGCAGCGCGCTGCGTTCGCGCGACTGCTGGCGTTAGACGACCTCGTCTGGGAGTCGAGTCACGGTGCGCCGCCTCTAGAAGTCGGATCCGGTTGCTGCGATGCTCGGTCTCGTACCGGATTCCGCATTCCGATTGGACTCCACTGTGTTCACCCAGTTGTGCTCACGTAGTGGTTTGAAGCCGACCAAGCTGGCCGACCGGTTGAGGCTTCGAGGCTGGGAGGTGGACGCTTCAGACGTGTTCCGCTGGCAGACGAGTGTTGCGTCAGATGTTTCGCCCGCCCTCATTCGCACCATCGCCGAGGAACTCGGGACGTCTCCGGACAAGCTTGTCGCTCCTCCGGCCGCCCCACACGGGCAACTGGACTCGGTGGCGGAACTCGTTATCGCCACCAAACGTTTCGGTGACCTGGTTCAAAGGTTTGCGCTCTCGCAGCGGATCTCGCCGGGCATGGCGCAGTCGATGCTGCACCCGAATGCTCGCAACGGTTCACGTGGTGACGAACCGGAGGCAGAGCAAATGCTTGAGTCGTGAAGTCTTTGGTTCGAGCTCTGGAAGTGGACTGAACCGATGAAGACCATCGAGGACTGTGTCTCGGCAGCCCTTGCCGCCATGAGCCCGGAGGCTCGCGAACGATTCCAAACGGACCCTCTGGGAACGATGCGCGATGCCCTGAAGTCTGAAGGTCCAGGCCGCCAGGCACCTTGCCGAGCGTCGGGCTGACGGCGGGGCTTGCGATGGTCTTTCCTTTGTCAAAGACGACGTAATCCTCTACGCGCCGACGGATACAAGTCGACGGGAGAACTTCACCCTCGCCCACGAACTCGGGCACTGGCTCGTCATGCAGATTCCGTGGATCTTTGACTGGCTCGTCGACCAACCGAACGCAAAGCAGGTCCTGGAGACGCTGTGTGACCGGATTGCCCAGCGGCTCCTCCTTGGTGACGGGGCAATCACCACCGTGGTCGGTTCCGGTCCGGTCCGTGCTCAGCACGTTGTTGACCTGTACGAGTCGAGTCAGGCGAGCATGCCGGCATGCGCGATAGCACTCGCCACTCGTCTGCCCTACACGGGCGCCATCATCTTGGTCGACCGCGATCAGAAGGACGAGCCCGTCGTTCGGTACGCCAGCGTCCGCCCGGATCCGACCCAGGGTTGGCCGAGGGTCTACCCATGGCCGGGTCAGAAGGTGCCTACCGCACACCCGCTCAGATTCATCACCGAAGCCGCACACGTACAGCGTCGGACGTACTGGGCCACGCCATGGGTGAGAGGGCCGACTTCTACATGGATGCCGTGGCCTATCTCCAGCCGCCGTGCGATCGCGGTCCTCGCCGACACTGACGTTTGGGAAGCGGAGACGTTCCATCCCCAAACGCGACGCGAATATGGACGAGCGGCCCTCGCAGGAGATCGTCGTGTTGCGGGCAGATTCGTGCAGTCCGCGGCTACCCCTGTCAGGACTGCGGAAAGCGTCCACTGCCCGATCTGCGGTAAGTGCCGCTGCGACCGCCGGAATGACGAGCTCGTGCGGTGCGGCGGCAGTTGCTTCCTCCTCCTACAAACCCTCTCCTCCTAGTCGAACGGCCTCTGCGAGGACTGCCGCTAACACCTGACCTCTTCGCCTCGACTACCTACTTGAGAGGACGCCTGCCGATCGGGCGGCTCTCGGGAGGGAGGTGAAATCGGAAGTGGCGAAGAACACCGGCAAGGGCCGCCGCGTCGGCGCCGTCAAGCGCCGCAGCGAATTCTCGGTCCAAGGGCACGTGGTTCAAGCGTGACACCAAAACCGGCCGCATCCTTAACGGCAGCCCGAATCAGCACAAGGGCGTCCGCAACGAGAAGTGAAGGCGGTGCCTGGCTACCTGAGTAGCCGGGCATCACGCCGGAACCTTCGCGGCCTCGCGAAACGACCGTTAGTTCTCAGGAGGGAACATGAACGACAAGCAAGAAGAGCGCGAGACACGCAAGAAGATCACGATCACGATCGACGGCCAGTCGTTCACGACCCGCGACGACGACCAGGAGGCGGCGTCGCTGCTGCGCCTCGCCGGCGTCGACCCGGCGCAGTACGACCTCGCCAAGATCAAGCACAACGGCGAGCCCAAGGTCTACCGCGACGAGAAGGTCATCGACCTGAAGGACGGCGACGCCTTCGTCACCGTGCGTCAGAGCGCCCAGGTCGCCTGATGACCGGCGGGCCTTCCCCCGCCGACGGGGTCACACGGTTCATCGCCGACCTCGAGGAGGAAGGCCACAAGCCGACCCGCTGCGGAGACGCCGTGCGGTACACGGTCGTCCCCGCAGCGGGCCGGTACGCCGGCCAGGAGGTCGAGACCGGGGTCAGCGTCAGCGAGCTCCAGGGCTGGCCCACGGTTCCGCCGCACTGGATCCACCTCCGCGAGGAGGTCAACTTCACCCACACCAACACCGACACCACCGACTGCGAGCCCGGCTGGCGCCGCCACTCCCGCGAAGCCGGCCCGTGGGAGCATGACCCGCAAGCCGATCCTGATCTGGATCTCGCACGTCCGCGGCATGCTCGGCCAGGCGGTCTGAGATGTACCGGCACTCGGTCGCGATGACCGCGGCCCACCACCAGGACCTCAGCCGGCACCTGCTCCGCAGCCGACGGCCAGGAGGACATCTGCCTGGCCACCTACGCCGTCTCGACCGGCGCTAACCGCACCAGCAGGCTGATCACCGGCGATCGAGCTGCCGCGCGACGGCGAGCGCGAGGTTCACGGCAACGCCACCATCACCGGCGCCTACGTGCTCCGCGTCGCCGCTCAGGCCGCCCGCGAGGGCCGCGGCGTCGTCATGATGCACAGCCACCCGGGTGGTCAGCGGCTGGCAGCGGATGAGCTGCTCCCGACGCCGACGCCGAGTCGTCCTACGCCGGCCTCGTCGAACAGCTGACCGGGCTGCCGCTGGTCGGGATGACCCTGGCCGGCGACGAGGCCTGGTCCGCACGGGTCTGGATCGACGGCAACCCCGAGTGGGCCGGGTCGGTCCGACGAGTCGGCGCCGATGCTCTCAGACGTCCTGGAACGACGACCTGGTTCCGTCGCTCGCTGACGACAGCCACGCAGGCGCGGACCATCTCCGCGTGGGGCGAGCGAGCTGCACCGCGACATCACGCGGCTGCGCGTCCTCGTCGTCGGCGTCGGCAGCGTCGGCCTCGACGTCGTCCAGCGCCTCGCCGCTACCGGCATCCTCGAGATCGGCGTCATGGACTTCGACCGCATCGAGACCCTCAACCGCGACCGCATGATCGGCGCCACCCGCCGCGACGCGCGCCTTCGCCGCCGCAAGGTCGACGTCGCGGCACGACTCGCCCGTCAGGCCGCCACCGCCGAGACGTTCACGGTGGCGCGCCACCACGACAGCGTCTGCTCGCCGACCGGCCTGGCCGCCGCCCTCGACTACGACGTCATCTTCAGCTGCGTCGACCGGCCCTGGCCCCGCGCCGTCCTCAACACGCTCGCCTACGCCGACCTGATCCCGGTCATCGACGGCGGCATCGCCATCGACGCCTTCGAGACCGGCGGCATGCGCGGCGCCACCAGGCGAGCGCAGACCGCGACCCCCGGGCGTCCCTGCCTGGCGTGCACCGGCCAGATCGACATGAGCGAGGTCGCCCTCGAGATGAGCGGCGACCTCGACGACCCCGAGTACATCCGCCGCGCCGGCCGCGAGCCGGTCTCCGGCCGCCCGAACGTCGCCGCGCTCTGCGCAGGCGTCAGCGGCAGCCAGCTCGAGCAGTTCGTCAGCTCGTGGCCCGGCCCGGCTGGACTACGGTGTTCCCGGTCGCTCTGCGCTTCAGCCTCGCACCCCACCACCTCGAGCACCTTCCACACCAGACCCAGCCTCACTGCCCAACCGAGCTGGGCCTGGCAGTCGGCGACCGACGAACAGATCTTGTCCGTGCTTGCGGACCCTGGACTAGCGTCAAAAGTCCCCAACGGTCCGCACGTCGCGAGATCAGCAACCTCATCGACCGGTGGATCGAGCGAGTGCACAACCGTTGAGACAAGCTTCCTCGCGCATGTGACACCAGAGAAACGAGTCGAGGTAGTGACAGAGACTCGATGCCGCCCTTGGCGTTGTGGAGCCCGCTTCAGCTTGGGTTTCGGCCACGATCGCTAATGACCCGAGCTTCGTTGGCCGCCTTTTGCACCTCACGGACAAGTCGACGTCGAACCCCAACGCTGAGCATTGAGACATGCAGCTGCGCTTCCCTGCGAAGCGCGTTTCGTTCTGCGTGCCGGGCGCGGGCCCTCTCGACGTCTTCTTCAGTCATGGCTACCTCTTCGAGTCTTGGGGAAGGCAAGAACGTTTGGAGTGTATCGAACACATGTTCGAATCGGTGGTGGACACGCTGACACAGATCTACGGGTTGGCACCGACAAGAAACTCCTCCCTCAGCTGCTTCGTCTCTTGGTTGAGCAGTTTCGTGACGAAAGGTACGGCCTGCTTTCTTATCTCCCTCACTCGACCACTCGATTCTCATGCCCGCCTTGTCCTTACGGTCGGCGTCCCTGCCCTCCAAGAACCAGTCCTCGAAGCGACGGGGTGCGACTCCCGTGAAAGGGACAAAGGCGGCTGTCGCTGAGTCGCCATACATCGCTGCCGCCCGGCCTTTCGCGTACGGCTCCAGATAGACCACATTCAGGCCCAACGCCAGGAGGTGCTTCGCACAGTGATGGCACGGGTAACTGGTCACAAAGACCATTGCTCCAGTCACATCGACTCTCTGACGCATG
>CAVSMX010000004.1:0-193742 GCA_963729095.1 uncultured Actinomycetota bacterium
GGGACGGTGTCCAGCACCGCTGGGTCGACCTGGACGATCTCGTCACCGTCGATGTGGAAGAGCCACTGCGCCCAGTCGGCCTTGGCGAGCACGTGCTTGAGCAGGTTCACGTTGATCCGCTGCCGGACGTTCAGCTGGTCCGGCCGGTCACCGGCCCACCACTCCTTGTCGGTGCGAACCGCGGTGACGTGCGGCTGCTCCTCGAGCCAGGCACGCACCTCGCGCTGGTCCTCCGCGCCTGGCGCGTCCAGGAAAACGACCATGTGGTCGATGCCGCCGGCCAGGTTGCCGCCGACGAACCGCTGCACGTTGGGCAGGGTGTCCTTGACCGTGCTGGCCGTGATGAGCATGGGTGCAGGGTAACGAGAGCGGGGGCTCCACCGGTGACCCGGTGAAGCCCCCCACTATCGGCTAGGGGATGTCACCCGGACGCGCCGGCCTGACCCTCGCCCTCGGCGCCCTTGGCCTTCGGCACGTCCTTCGGCCCGTCGGTCTCGTCGACCGCCTCGGCGGGGCCGCCGACCTCGGCGGTCTCGAACGGCGGCAGGTCCGGCAGTGCGCCGACCTTCTGGCCGTGGAACGTGAACTTCGCCTCCGGGCCCTCGCCCTCGACGTCGACGAGCACGATCTGGCCGGGGCCGACCTCGCCGTACAGCATCTTCTCGGCGAGGTTGTCCTCGATGTCTCGCTGGATGGTCCGCCGCAGCGGCCGGGCACCGAGCACCGGGTCGAAGCCGCGCTCGGCGAGCAGATTCTTCGCCGCCTGGGTCAGCTCGATCTGCATGTCGCGGTCGCGCATCCGCAGCTCGACCGACGCGATCATGTTGTCGACCATGTGGACGATCTGCTCCTGCGACAGCGGCGGGAACACAATGATCTCGTCGACGCGGTTGAGGAACTCGGGACGGAAGTGCTGCTTCAGCTCCTCCTCCACCTTGTGCTTCATCCGCTCGTAGGAGCCGGCGGCGTCGCCGGCCTGCGCGAACCCGAGGTTCTGGCCCTTGGCGATGTCGCGGGTGCCGAGGTTGGTGGTCATGATGATGACGCAGTTCTTGAAGTCGACGACCCGGCCCTGCGAGTCGGTCAGGCGACCTTCCTCGAGGATCTGCAGCAGGCTGTTGAAGATGTCGGGGTGGGCCTTCTCGACCTCGTCGAAGAGCACCACGGAGAACGGCTTGCGGCGCACCTTCTCGGTGAGCTGGCCGCCCTCTTCGTAGCCGACGTAGCCGGGAGGCGAGCCGAACAGCCGCGAGACGGTGTGCTTCTCGCCGTACTCGCTCATGTCGAGCTGGATCAGCGCGTCCTCGTCGCCGAACAGGAACTCTGCCAGTGACTTCGACAGCCAGGTCTTACCGACGCCGGAGGGGCCGGCGAAGATGAACGAGCCGCCGGGGCGCTTCGGGTCCTTCAGGCCGGCGCGGGTACGCCGGATCGCGCGGGAGAGCGCCGCGACGGCCTGCTCCTGCCCGATCACCCGCTTGTGCAACTCGTCCTCCATCTTGAGCAGCCGCGTGGACTCCTCCTCGGAGAGCTTCACGATCGGGATGCCGGTGGCGACCGCGAGCACCTCGGCGATCAGCTCCTCGTCGACCTCGGCGACCTCGTCCATGTCGCCGGCGCGCCACTGCTTCTCGCGCTCGGACTTCTTGAGGATCAGCTGCTTCTCCTCGTCGCGAAGCCGCGCGGCCGCCTCGAAGTCCTGGCCGTCGATCGCGGCCTCCTTGCGCTGCCGCACCTCGGCGATCTTGTCGTCGTACTCACGCAGGTCGGCAGGCGCCGTCATCCGGCGGATCCGCAGCCGCGACCCGGCCTCGTCGATCAGGTCGATGGCCTTGTCGGGCAGGAACCGGTCGGAGATGTAGCGGTCGGCGAGTGTCGCCGCCGAGACCAGCGCCTCATCGGTGATCGTCACCCGGTGGTGCGCCTCGTAGCGGTCGCGCAGGCCCTTGAGCATCTCGATCGTGTGCGCGATCGACGGCTCGGCGACCTGGATCGGCTGGAACCGCCGCTCCAGCGCGGCGTCCTTCTCGAGGTACTTGCGGTACTCGTCGAGCGTGGTGGCACCGATCGTCTGCAGCTCGCCGCGGGCCAGCATCGGCTTGAGGATGCTCGCCGCGTCGATCGCGCCCTCGGCCGCGCCAGCGCCGACGAGGGTGTGGATCTCGTCGATGAAGAGCACGATGTCGCCGCGGGTGCGGATCTCTTTCAGCACCTTCTTCAGGCGCTCCTCGAAGTCACCGCGGTAGCGGCTGCCGGCGACCAGCGCGCCGAGGTCGAGGGTGTAGATCTGCTTGTCCTTGAGCGTCTCGGGCACATTTCCCTTGACGATGTCCTGGGCCAGGCCTTCGACGATCGTGGTCTTTCCGACGCCGGGCTCGCCGATCAGGACGGGGTTGTTCTTGGTACGGCGGGAGAGGATCTGCATGACCCGCTCGATCTCCTGCTCGCGCCCGATCACCGGGTCGAGCTTGCCCTCGCGGGCGTCCTGGGTGAGGTTGCGGCCGAACTGGTCGAGCACCAGCGACGACGACGGCGCGTCGCCACCACCCTGTGCGGCCGCGGCCTGCGTGGACTCCTTGCCCTGGAAGCCGGACAGCAGCTGGATCACCTGCTGGCGCACCCGGTTGAGGTCGGCTCCGAGCTTCTGCAGCACCTGGGCGGCGACACCCTCACCCTCGCGGATCAGACCGAGCAGGATGTGCTCGGTGCCGATGTAGGAGTGGCCGAGCTGCAGCGCCTCGCGCAGGGAAAGCTCGAGCACCTTCTTGGCGCGGGGGGTGAACGGAATGTGGCCGCTCGGGGCCTGCTGGCCCTGGCCGATGATCTCCTCGACCTGCGCGCGGACCGCCTCCAGGGAGATGTCCAGGCTCTCGAGCGCCTTGGCGGCGACACCTTCGCCCTCGTGGATGAGGCCGAGCAGGATGTGCTCGGTGCCGATGTAGTTGTGGGAGAGCATGCGGGCCTCTTCCTGGGCCAGCACGACCACCCTGCGGGCTCGGTCTGTGAACCGCTCGAACATGCGCATCGCTCCTGAAGCTTCGTGGGGGTTGCACGTGGCTCAACCCCTCGCACCACCCTACGCGTTCCGAGGTTGGACAGAAGGGGGTACGCCGAGAGCGAACAAGCGCGCAGCTGAGCGCGAGGAAGCTCGCAGCTGAGCGCGAGGCAACGAGCGCTCAGCGTGGGCGAGCGCAGGTCGAGCAAGCGATGCGACTGAGCCTGCGAAGTCGCATGAGCGTGTCGAGACCACGGGACCGATCGCGGCACGCGAGCCTGTCGGCACACCGGGGTCTCGACGACGGCTCCCCTGCTCGACCACCGAAACGCTAGTTGGCTTTCTCGAAGGCCGCGCGGACGTCGGCGGGGATCCGGCCACGGTCAGGGACCTTGAAGCCGTTGGAGCGGGCCCAGTCGCGGACCTCGCGGGCGCTCGGGCCGAGGGCGGCGGCTGTGGGCCGCCGACCACGGCGGCTACCGGTGACCTTGCGGGCGTTCCCGACGTAGCCCGCGAGAGCGTCGCGCAAGGAGGCGGCGTTCTTCTTGTTCAGGTCGATCTCGTACGACGTGCCGTCGAGCCCGAACGTCACCGTCTCGACGGCGTCCGAGCCGTCGATGTCGTCGATCAGGACGATGTTCACCTTTTGCGCCATGGAAGGCACCTCATCTGTTGTCGGGGAGTTTCTCGTAATTGAGAATTATGGCACGGATATCAATATCGGAATTCCTCCGACAAAGCAATTCAGGTGTTCCGGGCAAATACCAGATCAAGGCCTTTGAGAGTGAGCCAGGGTGAATGGTCGGTGAAGCACGCACATTCACTGATCACCAAGGGAGCGAGATATCCGGTAGCGATGATGTTGACCTCTCCGGGCTCGGCGCCGAGCTCGGCCGTCATCCGGGCCACGATCCCTTCGACCTGCGCGGCCACCCCGAACACCATTCCCGACTGCAGCGCCTCGACGGTGTTCTTGGCGATCACCGAACGGGGCCGGACCAGCTCCACCTTGCGCAGCTGCGCACCGCGGCGTCCGAGAGCCTCCAGCGAGATCTCGATGCCCGGCGCGATGGCGCCGCCGACGTACTGACCCTTGTCGCTCACCACGTCGAACGTCGTGGCGGTGCCGCCGAAGTCGACGACGATGGCCGGCCCACCGTAGAGGGTGGCGGCTGCGAGCGCGTTGATGATCCGGTCGGTGCCGACCTCGCGCGGGTTGTCCATCAGCACGGGTACGCCGGTGCGGACGCCGGGCTCGACCACCACCCGAGGTACGTCGCCGAAGTGGCGCACCAGCATGTCGCGCCACTCGTGCAGCACCGCCGGCACGGTCGCGCACACCGCGATCCCGTCGATCTCATCCACCAGCCCGCCCAGTAGGCCGCGGATGAGCGCCGACCACTCGTCGGCGGTGCGGCTCTCGACCGTGGCGACCCGCCAGTCGGCGGTGACCTCGCCCTCGGCGACCAGGCCAAGCACGGTGTGGGCGTTGCCGATGTCGACGGCGAGCAGCGTCATGGGGTGCTCATCTCAGCCCTCGCGGAGATCCATGCCGATGTCGAAGACCCGCACCGAGTGGGTCAGTGCACCGACGGACACGAAGTCGACACCGGTCGTCCCGACCTCGCGGGCGCGCTCGAGGGTCAGCCCACCCGAGGCCTCGAGGGTCGCGCGGCCGCCGGTGAGTCGGACCGCCTCGGCCATCATCTCGGTCGGCATGTTGTCGAGCAGGATCTCCTCGCACCCGGCGTCCAGGAGCTGTCGCAGCTGGTCGAGGTCGGTCACCTCGACCTCCACCCGCAGCCCGGGGTACGCCGATCGGACCGCCTCGAGCGCCGGCACCACACCACCCGCGGCGATCACGTGGTTGTCCTTGACCATCGCCCGGTCCGAAAGGCTCATCCGGTGGTTGGTGCCACCGCCGCAGCGGACGGCGTACTTCTGCAGCGCGCGCAGCCCGGGCAGCGTCTTGCGGGTGTCGAGCACCCTGGCGCCGGTGCCCTCGAGGGCGTCCACCCACGACGCGGTTGCGGTGGCCACGCCGCTCAGGTGCGATGCGAAGTTGAGCGCCGTGCGCTCGGCGGTGAGCAGGCCGCGCGTGGGTCCGGTGACCCGCATCAGGGCGTCGCCGGGAGCGACCCGGGTGCCGTCGGGCACGCGGTCGGTGATGAGGACGTCGTCGCCGATGACGAAGTGGAAGACCATCGCGGCGATGCCCAGCCCGGCGACCACGCCGGGCTCCCGGGCGGCGAAGTCGGCAGTCCCGCGGGCCTCCTCCGGGATCGTGGCCGCGCTGGTCCGGTCGTCGTCGTCCGGGCCGCCGGGGAGGTCCTCGTCGATCGCGCGGGTGATCGCCGCGTGGATCGCCTGCGGGTCGAGGCCGGCGTCGGTGAGCTCGGTCAGCAGAGCCCCTGGCAGGTTCTCCAGCGGGGTGCGCGCGATGGTCATTCAGTGACCCCCGTCAGAGGGCGGTGCCGGCTCGAACCCGAGCGTGGTGGCACCGTCGGCCATGGTCGCGTCGAAGTGCCCGGCGAACCGCTCGTCGTCGCGCGCCGGGAAGTCGTCGCGCCAGTGGGAGCCGCGGGTCTCCTCGCGCAGCGCGGCGGCATCGGCCAGCGCGGTGCTGACGGTCAGCAGGTTGGTGGTCTCCCACGACTCGAGGTCGACCACGTCGCTCTGGGCGGTGCCGAGCTTGTCGAGGCGCGCCGCCGCCTCGGCAAGGCCTTCGGCGCTGCGGAGCACGCCCGCGCGCGAGGTCATGACGTCCTGGAGCTCGGCGCGCACCGAGCCCGAGACCAGGCCTGCTGTGCGGTGGTCGGGCGCCGGATCGGACCACGGCCGGAGCTCGCCCGGCAGCACCGCGGCGATCCGCCGGGAGAACACCAGCCCCTCGAGCAGCGAGTTCGAGGCCAGTCGGTTGGCGCCATGGACCCCGGAGCAGGCGACCTCGCCCGTGGCATAGAGGCCGGGTACGTCGCACCGTCCGTCGAGGTCGGTACGCACCCCGCCGGAGGCGTAGTGGCAGGCCGGGGCGACGGGGATCAGCTCGGTCACCGGGTCGACCCCGTGGGAGCGGGTGGTGGCCAGGATGGTGGGGAACCGGCGCTCCCACACCTCCGCGCCGAGGTGCCGCGCGTCGAGCCACATGTGCGGGTGGCCGGTCTCGTGCATCCGGCGGGTGATCGCCTTGGCCACCACGTCGCGCGGCGCCAGGTCCGCGAGCTCGTGCTGGCCCTTCATGAACCGGTTGCCCTCGAAGTCGACCAGCACCGCGCCCTCGCCGCGCACGGCCTCGGAGATCAGCGGCTGCTGGCCCAGGGAGTCGGCGCCGAGGTACATCACGGTCGGGTGGAACTGCACGAACTCCAGGTCGCGGAGCGTGGCCCCGGCCCGCAGGGCGAGCGCCATCCCGTCGCCGGTGGCGACCGCGGGGTTGGTGGTCTGGGCGAAGACCTGGCCCAGCCCGCCGCTGGCCAGCACCACCGCCCGGCACAGCACGGCGCCGACACCGTCGCGCACGCCCTCGCCGATCACGTGCAGGGTCACCCCGGCCACCGCGCCCTCCGCGTCGAGCAGCAGGTCGACGGCCAGCGCGTGCTCGACCACCTCGATGTCGGGCGCGTTGGCGACCGCCGAGTTCAGCGCGCGCTGGACCTCTGCGCCGGTGGCGTCTCCGCCGGCGTGCACGATCCGGTCGCGATGGTGGCCGCCCTCCCGGGTCAGCGAGATCTCGCCGTCGTCGTCGTGGTCGAAGTTGGTGCCCAGCGCGATCAGCTCGCGCACAGCCTCTGGACCCTCCGTCACCAGTGCGCGTACGGCGGCAGGGTCGCACGCACCGGCCCCGGCGACCAGGGTGTCGACCTCGTGCTGCTCGGGGGTGTCCCCCGGGCCGATCGCGGCCGCGATGCCGCCCTGCGCCCACTGGGTGGAGCCGGCGGAGAGCACGTCCTTGGTGACGACCAGCACCTTGTCGACGTGCTCACGCAGGCGGAGCGCCGCGGTCAGGCCGGCGATCCCGGAGCCGACGATCACCACGTCGGCACGGGTCGTCCAGCCCGGCTCGGGCGCGGTCAGGCGACCCGGAACCCGGCGTACAGAGGCCATTCGCCGACCCTATCTGGCGGTCAGATCACCACGGACGAGGCCGGGACCCTCGAACGTCTCGGCGGGGTCGTAGCCGGTGGCGAGGATCTTGTTGTCGGCATCGACGAACACCACGTGCGGCTGGAACTCCTTGGCCTCGTCGTTCTCCATCTGGCCGTAGCCGATCAGGATCACCAGGTCGCCGGGGTGGACCAGGCGCGCGGCCGCGCCGTTGATGCCGATCACACCGCTGCCGCGCTCGCCGGCGATCGTGTACGTCTCGAGGCGGGCGCCGTTGGTGATGTCGACGATGTGCACCAGCTCGCCGGGCAGCAGGTCGGCGGCCTCGAGCAGGTCCTTGTCGACGGTGACCGAGCCGACGTAGTGCAGATCCGCCTGGGTGATCGTGGCCCGGTGGATCTTGCTCTTCATCATGGTCCGCAGCATCAGCTGGCCTTTCCGTCGGTGGTTGAGGTGCGAGCGGAGCGAGCCTCGAAACCCCCGATGACCAGGGGCAGGTTGTCGATCAGGCGGGTGGTGCCCACCCTGGCCGCGATCAGGATCCGGGCCTCGGTGCCGGGCGGGGGTACGTCGGGCAGCGGGCCGAGGTCCGGGGTGGTGACCTCGAGGTAGTCGAGGTCGAGCAACGCGCTGGTTCGGAGCTCGGCGCGGGCAGCGTCGAGCGCGGCGGGCAGGCCGTGCTCGGCGGCGCGCTGTGCGGCGCGCAGGCTGCGGTTGAGCACCGCGGCCTCGCGGCGCTGCTCCTCGTCGAGGTAGGCGTTGCGGCTCGAGAGCGCCAGGCCGTCGGGCTCCCGCTCGGTCTCGGCGCCGACGATCTCGACGCCGAGGCACAGGTCGGCGACCATCCGCCGGATCAGCACCAGCTGCTGGTAGTCCTTCTGCCCGAAGACCGCCACGTCGGGGCGGACCAGCCCGAACAGCTTCGCGACCACGGTCAGCACCCCGCGGAAGTGGCCCGGCCGGACCTTCCCCTCCAGCACCGTCGCCAGCTCGCCGGGCTCGATGGTGACGGCGGCCTCGGTGAGCGGGCCTCCGGGGTAGACCTCGTCGACCTCGGGCGCGAAGACGATGTCGACGCCCTCGCGCTCGCAGACCTTGAGGTCGGCCTCGAAGGTGCGCGGGTAGCGGTCGAGGTCCTCGCCGGCGCCGAACTGCAGCGGGTTGACGAAGATCGAGGCCACGACGGGACCGTCGCCGACGCGGTCGCGGGCCACCCGGAGCAGGCCGGCGTGGCCGTCGTGCAGGGCGCCCATCGTGGGGACGAAACCCACGCGCTGGCCGGCGTCCCGGCGCGCAGCAAGCTGCTCGTGGAGCTCGGCGCGGGTGCGGGCGACGTACGGAGCAGTCACGTCACGTCCAGGTGACCCGGCGGCACCCTGGACTCGACCAGGGCGGCGTCGAGGACCTCGTTGATCTTGATGGCGCGAATCGGGAGCACCCGCCCGTCGGTGACGGCCCGGGCCAGGGTGGCCCGGCCCAGGGCGACGTACGACGCCATCGCCTGGGGGGCGTTGCCCGCGATCTCGGCGAGGTGGGCGCGGACGGTGTTGATGTCGCCTCGGACGATCGGGCCGGTCAGCGCCGCGTCACCCTGCTCGAGGGCGTTGTCGAGCGCGGCCGAGAGCAGCGGACGCAGGGTGCCGGCGGGGTCGTCGGACCCGGCGGCGGCGAGCATCTCCATCGCCTCGGACACCAGGGTGACCAGGTGGTTGGCGCCGTGCGCGAGGGCCGCGTGGTAGAGCGTGCGCATCTCCTCGGGCACCCACATCGGGCGCCCGCCGAGGTCGTCAACCAGGTCCTGTGCGAACTTCTTCTCCGCCTCGTTGGCGGTCAGCCCGAAGACGGTCCCGTCGAGCCGGTCGAGGTCGAGCGCGGTGCCGGTGAAGGTCATCGCGGGGTGCAGCGCCACCGGCCGGGCGCCGACGGCGCGCGCGGGCTCGAGCACGGCGAGCCCGTGCCGGCCGGAGGTGTGCACGACGTACTGGCCCTCGTGCAGGGAGCCACTCGCGGCCAGCACCGTGACGACGTTGCGGAGCATGTCGTCGGGGACGGTCAGCAGCAGCACGTCAGAGGCACGCGCGACAGCGCTGGGCTTGGCGGCGGTGAGACCGGGGAGAAGGGTGGCGATCCGGTGCCGGGAGGCGTCGGACTCACCGGCGACGGCGGCGATCTCGTAGCCGGCGGTACGGAGCCGGGCGGCGAGGACGGCCCCGACGCGACCCGCGCCGACGACGCCCACCTTGAGGGGCACGCTCATTTCGATTGAACCTTTCGTTCCAGTCCCTCCGACCACCCGCTCTTGCGAGGCGGGCCGGGGTGGGTACCGGACGTTGTGTCCTGGTGAAGTGATCAACGCTCAATGTACGCGTTGGTCATCCCCCGGTGACGCCTGTGTGACGCGACCCACGTGGGCCGAGTCGGCGCGTCCTGGCCGCCCACAAGAGCCGAGTCGGCGCGTCCTGGCCGCTCAGAAGGGTCGAGTCGGCGCGTCCTGGCGGCTCAGAAGGGTCGAGTCGGCGCGTCCTGGCGGGCCTCGCGCTAGCTGGCGCCGACTCGATCACATAGCGGACACAAGGTGCGCCGACTCGACGGGAAACTGGCGCCAGGATGAGCCGACTCGACGGTCAGCGGCGGTCGTCGGAGGTGACCACGGTGCCGACCTCGAGCGGCCGGGGGGCGTGCGGGAGCCAGTCGTGGGTGACGTGGTCGACGATGTGTACGCCGGGCGGGGCGTGGATCTCGTGGACGCCGGGCAGCACGGTGCCCTCCTGGAGCGCGTTGAACACCGCCCACTCGCGACGCTTGCGCTTGTTGCGGTAGCTGGTGGCGAACGACGCCGGGTCGGTCCAGTGAGCGAACTCGTCGCCGTCGAGGTACTTCAGCTCCACGCACAGTCCGTGCGGCAGCCCGATCGAGAGCACCCGCTCCGGCGTGGTCCGGACCTCCCACTCGAACGCCTTCGTGTAGACGAAGTCCGGGCCGATCGGGAATCCCCACTCCTCGGCGTTGCGGAGCCCGAGGTCGAGGTAGCCGTGGCTGTCGCCGTCGAGGTAGAGCCCGTGGCGCGGCACCCGGATGATCGACTGCACGTCGCCGATCTGCCAGCCGAGGTCCGCGATCGAGGCCTCGCCCTCGGTGGTGAGCACCATGTCGCCGTCCCACTTCCAGGAGTATCGGGTCTCGACCTGGGCGAAGCACCAGTTGTAGAAGTACGCCAGCGAGTGCACCGACAGCTCGTGCACGGCGAGGTGCTCGGCCCCGGCCCGCGCCACGGAGAAGGGGTACGACGTGAGCGTGAGCCGGTCGGCCCGGCCGGTCTTCTCGGCGGTCTCCCGCGTCACGTCGGGGGTGCCGTCGTCGGAGCCGTTGTCGACGACGAGCACGTGATCGCATGCCCGCAGCAGCGGGGGCAGCACGAACGGCAGCGAGGGCGCCTCGTTCTTCACCCGCAGCACGGCGGTGGTCCCGGGCCGGAGCCCCTCGGGCCGGGTCCAGGGCCAGACGATGTCGAACTCGGCGTGGCCCTCGAGGTTGCTGATGCCGGTGGGGCCGGCGTGCGCGGTCATTCGCGCTCCCGGCCCGCCATCTTCCGCAGCCCGCGGCGCAGCTTCGGCGGCACCATCGCGCGCAGCCCGTGCGGCACCCGGTCGACGCCGCGCGCCGGCAGCGCCGCGGGACCGCCGCCCTTGACCTGGCGCCTGGTGCGCTGCTCGGCGGCGACCACGGACGACCGGCTGACCGCCTCGGCCTCGGCGTACAGGTCGACGTAGGCCTCCCGCAGCTGGTCCAGGGCGGTGTGTACGTCGGCGGTGTCGCCGCCCGGCTCGGCCAGCTTGTTGAGCTCGGTCCAGGTCTCGGCGGTCAGCTCGTGCAGCTTCGGCGGCAGGTCGAGGTCGTCGAGGCTCTGGCTCATCCGGCGCAGCGACGGGTCCACGAACCGGTGGCCGTCGCGGATCGCCTCGCTGTTGGCGTGCAGCACATGCTGCAGCTGCAGCTCCTCGCCGACGCGTATCACTGTCTTGGTCCAGTCGTCGAGCAGGTCGGCGTACCGCACGAACGCCCGCGCACCACCGTCCGCGCCACCGACCGACTCGCGGGTCCCGCGCTCGGTGTGCAGCAGCATGTTCAGCCACGAGGCGGCGAGGTGGGCCGAGCCGAGCCGGTTGGCGTAGTAGGTCTGCTTGCTGCCCACCACCTCGGCCGGCGGCCGGAGCATGGTCGCGAACACCGGCGTCGCGCCGGTGCGGATCGCCGCGACCCGCCACAGCGAAAGGAACCAGCTCAGCCGGGGGTCCTTCACCACCAGCTCGTGACTCTCGGCGAAATGGCTCTCGAGCCAGTCGGCGGTGGCGATCCGCTCGGGCTCGCGGGTGCAGATCCGTCCGGTCTCGAACCAGGCCTCCGGACGCGAGTCGCTGACCTGGACCACGGCCTCCTTGAGCAGCCGGTCGTGGTGGTCGACGACCCAGCGCGGCTCGCCGAACCCCTTGGGGTTGGTCTCGTCGGGGACCACCTCGGGCTTCGGCACGTGCAGGCCCAGGATCTGCATCAGCCCGGCCAGCGTGCTGGTCCCGCTGCGGCCGGCTCCGGCGACGAAGAGCACCCTGCGCGGGAAGTCGGCGGGGTCGACGACGCTGGGGTCACTCACGGCCAAGTCCTCCACGGCCAGTGAGCCTAACGGGCACTAGCGTGCAGGCATGAGGTTCGGGGGCCGCTCACGACAGCTGGTGGGCGTCGTGGTCCCCGTCTACAACGTGGCCGACTACCTGCCGCACTGCCTGGAGAGCCTGCTCGCCCAGCGACGGGTCGAGCTCGACATCGTCGTGGTCGACGACGGCTCGACCGACGAGTCGGGCGCGATCGCCGACGGATACGCCGCGGAGGAGCAACGGGTGCGGGTCGTGCACACCGACAACCACGGCCTGGGCGCCGCCCGCAACGAGGGGCTGCGCCACATCACCGGCGAGTACGTCGCGTTCGCCGACTCCGACGACGTCGTCGCGCCCGCGGCGTACGACGTGATGGTCCGGTCGCTGGAGGAGTCGGGCTCCGACTTCGTCACCGGGTCGATCGTCTGGTGGGAGAAGGACGGCCTCCGCGAACCGCCGTGGATGCACCGGCTGCACCACCCGGGTCGCACCGGGGTCACCGCCGCCGAGCACCCGGAGATCCTGGGCGACGTGTTCGCCTGGAACAAACTGTTCCGGCGGACGTTCTGGGAGTCGGCCGGGCTGGCCTGGCCGGAGGGGATCCGCTACGAGGACCAGCCGACCACGACCCGCGCCTATCTGGCCGGGCGGTTCGACGTGCTGCCCGAGATCGTCTATCACTGGCGGATCCGCGACGACGGCACCTCGATCACCCAGCAGCGGGCGTCGGTCACCGACCTCGCGGACCGGCTGGAGACCAAGCGGATGGCGCTGGCGAGCGTAGAGGCCTCTCCGGACGCGGACGCCGTGCGGCCCTACTTCCTGGACCGGGTGCTGGCTGGCGACCTGCACCGCTACTTCCTACTCATCCCCGGCTGCTCCGACGAGTGGTGGGCGCTGTTGGAGTCGGGCGTGCGGGAGCTGTGGGGCGACCGGTCCCTGGTGCACAGCGGACTCCCGCCGGTGCACCGGCTGACCGGGTGGCTGGTCGAGCAGGGCCGCCGCGAGGACGCCGCCACGGTGATGACGTACGTCGCCGGGCTGGGCGGCCGGCCCGCCCCGAGAGTCGACACCGACGAGGGCGGCGTCCGGATCGACGTACCGGGCATCGACCCGGCGACCGTCGAACCCACCGCCCTGGCGGTGCGCGACCACGAGGGCGGAGCCGGGTAGCGTCGTCGCCGTGACCTCCGCGGCCGACACCGATGTCGCCCAGTGCTACATCGACAACAGCTGGTGGTGCGGCCAGTACTGGATCGACTACCGCCCGGAGCTGGTCGACGCGACCATCCAGCATCTGTGGCTCACGGTGGTCTCGGTACTCCTCGGTTTCGCCGTCGCAGTGCCCTTGGCCCTGCTCGCCCGGCGCAGCCCCAGCGTCGAGACGTTCGTCGTGGGCGGGACCACGATCATCTACACGATCCCGTCACTCGCGCTGTTCTCCCTGCTGCTGCCGTTCACCGGGCTCTCCGCCACGACCGTGATCATCGGTCTCGCGCTCTACTCGCTCACCATCCTGGTGCGCAACGTGCTCGCCGGCCTGCAGGCGGTCCCCGACGAGGTGCGCGAGTCGGCGGTGGGCGTCGGGTACGGCCCGACCCGGTTGCTCGCCCGCGTGGAGCTGCCACTGGCGCTGCCTGTCCTCATGGCGGGCCTGAGAGTGGCCACCGTCTCGACCGTCGCTCTGGTGACGATCGGCTCGATCGTCTCCTACGGCGGGCTGGGCAACCTGCTGCTGAGGGCGGTGGGCAACCAGTTCAAGGCCCAGATCTTCGCCGCCAGCCTCCTGTGCGTCGCCCTGGCCGTGTTTCTGGACCTGGTGCTGGTCGTGATCCAGCGCCTGCTGACCCCGTGGACCCGCCATGCTCGCTGACGTCTTCGACTACCTGACCGACGGCTCGAACTGGTCCGGAGAGACCGGGATCTGGGCCTTCGCGGTGCAGCAGCTGCTGCTCACGGTCACGGCGCTCGCCGTGGCGATGGTGCTCGGGCTTCCGATCGCACTCTGGCTCGGCCATCTTCGGCGAGGAGGCTTCCTGACGATCAACATCTCCAACGTCGGTCGGGCAATCCCGGTGTTCGCGGTGCTCCTGGTCCTGTCGCTCGGCCCGATCGGGTCCGGCGAGTTCGGTCCCTACGGCCGCGCCGGGCTCGCCACCCTGATCGCCCTCGTGCTCTTCGCCCTGCCGCCGCTGATCACCAACGCCTACGTCGGCATCACCGAGGTCGACCGCGACGTCGTGGAGGCCGCCCGGGGCATGGGGATGAGCAGCGGCAAGATCTTCACGGCGGTCGAGCTGCCGCTCGCCGTTCCGGTGGTGATGACCGGCTTCCGGTTGGCCCTGGTGCAAGTGTGGGCGACCGCCACCATCGCCGCGCTGGTCGCCGGGCCCGGACTGGGGCGCATCATCACCCGTGGCTTCGCCAACCAGAGCACTCCCGAGGTGGTGGCCGGTGCGGTGCTGGTCGCCGTGGGAGCGCTGCTCCTGGAGCTGATAGCGGTGCTGGCGACGCGCTCCCTGGACCCGATGCGCCGCGCCGTCAGGCGACCCGCGAAGCAGCTGCTGCCGCCGGTCTGAGCGACAGGGAGGCCCACCGACGCGAAGTTGTCGGCGCCTGGGTCTACTGTGTTCGTGCGGGTGCCAGCAGCGGTACCCATCGGACACGCGCGAGCTACCTCTCGCGGGACACAAAAGGTGGTACCCATGCGACTCTCTCGCACCCTCTGCGCCGGCCTGGCCGCGCTGACCCTCGTCTTCGCCGCCGGCTGCGGTGACGACGACCTCGAGGGCGGCAGCGACAACGGCGGCGACGGCGGCGACAAGGGCTCCGCGGTCGTCGGCGGCCAGGACTTCACGGAGAGCCTGATTCTCGCGGCGATCTACCAGAAGCTCCTCGAGGACCAGGGCTACTCGGTCCAGACGAAGACGGTCACGACCCGTGACGTCTACCTGCCCGAGCTCTCGAACGGCAACGTCGACATCGTCCCCGACTACCTCGCCGGTCTCACCGACTTCCTCAACACCGAGGCCAACGGTCCGGACGCCGAGCTGGTGTCGAGCAACGACCCCGACGCGACCCTCGAGGCCCTGAAGCCGTTGGCCGAGGCCGAGGGCATCTCGATCCTGCCGCCGTCGGAGGCCACCGACCAGAACGCGTTCGTCGTGAGCGCGGAGTACGCCGAGGAGAACGACCTCGAGACGCTCTCCGACCTGGCGGCCCTGGGCGAGCCGATCAAGCTCGGCGCCCCGCCGGACTGCGAGGGCCGGGCCGACTGCGAGGCCGGGCTCACCGAGGTCTACGGGCTCGACATCACCGAGATCGTGCCGCTCGACTTCGCGAGCTCCCAGATGAAGGACGCGGTGCTCAACGGTGACGTCCAGGTCGGAGAGACCGGCACCACCGACGGCACGCTCGAGGACCTCGGCCTGGTGCTGCTCGAGGACGACAAGGGCATCCAGCCCGCGCAGAACCTCACCCCGGCGGTCAACTCCGACTTCCTGGCCGACAACCCCGACCTCGAGGACGTCTTCAACGAGCTGTCGGAGGCACTCACCACCGAGGACTTGGCCACGATGAACGCCAAGGTCGACCTCGAGCGGCAGAAGCCCGAGGACGTCGCGACGGAGTTCCTGGAGGAGAAGGGTCTGCTCTGAGGGATCGGCGAGCACGATGACCGCTGACTCACCGATGATCCGGCTCTCGGGCGTGGGCAAGACCTACCCCGACGGCACGGTCGCGGTGCAGGAGCTCAACCTGGAGGTCGACAAGGGCGAGATCGTCGTCCTGGTCGGCCCTTCAGGCTGCGGCAAGTCGACGACCCTGAAGATGATCAACCGGCTGATCGAGCCCACCACCGGCACGATCGAGATCGACGGGCGCGACGTCACCGGCGAGGACCCGGTCAAGCTCCGGCGCGGCATCGGCTACGTCATCCAGCAGATCGGGCTGTTCCCGCACCAGAAGATCATCACCAACGTGATGACGGTGCCGCTGCTCTACGGCGAGTCCAAGGCCACCGCCCGCAAACGCGCCTCCGAGCTGCTCGACATGGTGGGCCTGGACCCCGCGACGTACGGCGGCCGCTACCCGGACCAGCTGTCGGGAGGTCAGCGGCAGCGGGTGGGCGTGGCCCGGGCGCTGGCGGCCGATCCTCCGGTGCTGCTGATGGACGAGCCGTTCGGCGCCGTCGACCCCGTGGTGCGGGTCCGGCTGCAGGACGAGTTCCTGCGGATTCAGCGAGAGCTCGCCAAGACCGTCGTGTTCGTGACCCATGACATCGACGAGGCGGTGAAGATGGGCGACAAGGTGGCGGTGTTCGCGGTCGGTGGCCGGCTCGCGCAGTTCGGCACTCCCGCCGAGCTCCTCGCCCACCCCGCCGACGAGTTCGTCGAGGACTTCGTCGGCGCCACCCGGGGGCTGCGGCGGCTCACCGTGACGACGATCGACCCCGACGACCTCGAGCCGCTCGACGGGATCGCCATGGGCGACCTCGGCGCCGCGATCGACGTCGACGCCACGCTGGAGGAGGCGCTCGCCGCGATGCTGCGCGACGACAAGGCGATGGTGGGGGTCAAGCGGGGCGCCGAGTTCATCGGCGTACTCACACCCAACGGCGTGCACCGGGCGCTCAGGCAGTCCCTGGCTCAGTGACCGGCACGTCGCGGTGCCACGACTCCGTGATGTACGACGTCACCCAGCCCATGCCGGTGTAGAGCTCGGCGGCGCCGGTGGGTGAGTCCGCGTCGACCTCGAGGCCCACGCGGTTTCTGCCGCGTCCGGCGGCGTCGGCGATGATCGTGTGCAGCAGGCCCTTGGCCACGCCGCGCCCGCGCGCGGACTCCAGGACGCCGAGGTAGGACACGTAGGAGCCGTCCGGTCCGGACGTGCTCTCCGAGACCGTCCCGATCAGCGCGCCGACCGGCTCCGTGGTGCCGTCGTCACCGGGGATCTCGGCCAGCCACCACTGGTCCCAGCGATGGCCGGGGTCCTCGCGCAGCCGGTGCAGGAACTCGTCGAAGGTCTCCTCGCGGGAGTTGAAGTGGTCGACGAACGCGCCCTCGAGCACCTCGTGCAGCTCGCGCAGGTCGGTCTCGTCGGGCATCCCGTCGCCGGCCCGCCGGACCACCCGGAACGTCGCGCGCTCGGACTCCCAGTGCTCAGGTGACGGCACCAGCTCCGCCTCCTCCGGCGTCACCGGGCGGCTCATCTGCCACCAGGTGCGCACCCGCTCGAAGCCGCCCGCGGCCAGCCAGCGGTGCTGGCGCTCGTCGTCGGCGAACGCGCCGGTGTCGATCTGCTGCACCTCCAGCCCGCGGGCGGCGCCCACCTCCCTCGCCTGCCCGACCGCCCAGTCGACCAGCACGTCGGAGCAGGCCCGGCCGACCGCCTCGGGCAGCTCTCGCTCGACGATGTGCAGGAACAGCATCCGGCCGCCGGCCCGGTCGTGGACGCTGCCCCACGCTCGGATCTCGCCCAGGTCGTCGCGGACCACGACGTTCTCCCTCGTGCGCAGGCCGGCCTCGGACACCTCGACCAGGACGTCGTCCACCCCCGACCCCGGCCAGCCGCGGCCGTGGCTCTCGTGCGCCCGCAGCAGCCGGGTGAGTCTCGCGACGTCGAACCGGTCGGATGGGTCCGGCGTACCGATCTCCCACCCCTCCGGCAGCCCCTCAGGCGGGTCGACGAGCTCGTCGGGGTCGCTCTCGAAACGGGATTCATCGGGGATCACGAGGCTCGATTGTGCCGGTCCCGCGCATGTAACACGCCGTCCATCCATCTACCAGGCCGTTGCAGCGGCGTGGTAGATGAGCGAACGGCGTGTTACAAGCGCCTCAGGCGTGCTTCCGCAGGTTCTCGGCCGCCTGCCACTCGGCGACCAGCACGTCGCGTTCCTTCTCGAGCTCGACGACCCGCAACGTGCTCAGGCTGGCCCGCTCCTCGGCCTCCGCCAGCTGGCTGGCGAGCCGGCCGCCGTCCTCCTCGGCCCGGTGGGCGCGCTCGATGGCCTGCTGGTGCTGCTTGTGTGCCTCGATCAGCTCAGCGGTGACCTCGACGAGCCGCGTCTCGAGGCGAGCGATGGTGGCCTCCTGCCGACCGATCCGGCCGGTCATGCCCGCGACGAACAGGACGTTCTCGTCGGTGCGGGCGGCGGTGAGGATGCGGTACTCCTGGGCCAGCTCGGCCCGGTCGGTGGCGGCGTCGCGGCGCGACTGCAGCACCTCGAGGTAGGTGATCCGGGTCGCGAGCGCGCCCAGCCCGACTCCGGCGCCGGCAGCGATCGTGAGCAGTTGCCATGAGCCGCTGAGGGCCCCGCCGACCACGGCGAGGACGCCCGCGGTCAGCAGAAGGCAGGCGACGGCCGCGCGTGCGGACCGTTGGCGGCGCCGTACCGGGCCGCGGGTGGGGGAAGACATAAAGTCAGGTTATTCGCCCAAGTCGTCGGAACCGACGCGACACGCTCGTTCGAGGAGCAGCGCCGTGATCACGATCAGCAGCCCCGCGAGCGAGGCTGCGACCGAGCGCCAGATCCGCTCGTCGGCGAGCTCTGCCTCGTCGCCGACCCAGCTGAGCGCGTAGCCGAGGTAGCCCCCGAGCACCAGCGCCCCGACGAACGCGCAGGCACGGGCCAGCACCAGCCGGTTCACCGCCTGGTGCGGCAGCAGCAGGTCGGGCCGCTGCCGCACGATCCGACGGGTGGAGTACGCCGTGTAGCCGAGGATGCCCGCGACCAGCAGCAGCGCCAGTGGCTGGAGCCACGACACGACCGGTGCGGTGCCGGTGCGATCGGTGAGCGGGTGGAGCAGCCACCCGCCAACGAGTCCCGCGATCGCCCAGAGCGCCAGAACGGGGCGTGAGGTGGGCCGCAGGCTGCCCTGGGGCTCGTCGTCAGGCGGCCCTTCGGGCGGGGTCAGCTGACCTCCAGCGTGAGGTCGTCGCGCCGGGTGACGCCCTGCTCACCCACCTTGTCGAGGAGCTCGGCGATCGGGCCCTGGTCCGGGAACACCGCGTCCGGCTCCAGGTCGTGCCACGGCCGGAGCACGAACGCCCGCTCGGCCGCACGCGGGTGCGGCAGGCGCAGCGCGTCGGTGTCGCTGCGGCGGTCGCCGACCACGATCAGGTCGACGTCGAGGGTGCGTGGGGCGTTGATGACGTCGGTGCGTTCACGCTCGAAGGCGTCCTCGATGGCCAGCGCGCGGTCCATCAGCCGGTTGGCGGCCAGGGTGGTGTCGAGGAGCACCACGGCGTTCAGGAAGTTCTTCGACCCGTCGGGGGCGTCGACCGGCTCGGTCTCGTAGACCGGGGAGACCCCCGTGACCCAGACGTCGGGGGTGTCGGCGATCGCGTCGACGGCGCCCTGGAGGCTGGCCAGACGTTCCCCCAGGTTGGAGCCCAGGGCCAGCACGACCCGGCGGATCGGCCGCATCTCGCCGGTCAGCGTGTCCGCGTCCGGGATGTTCGGGTTAGGGGTCTCTGTCACTGGTTGCCCTGCCTCTTCCGGGTGATCGTCAACGCGACATCCGAGAAATTCGCGTCGATGGGGGCATCCGGCTTGTGAACCGTGACCCGGGCCCATTCAACACGAGCATCCAAAAGGCAGACATCCGCGATCCGCTGGGCCAGGGTCTCGATCAGGTCGACCGGATCTTTCTCCACGGCGGCTTTCACCTGGGCCACGAGGCTTCCGTAGTCCACGGTGTCTCGCAAGTCGTCCGAGGTCGCCGCAGGCCTGGAGTCGACGCCGAGTGCGACATCGATCACGAACCCCTGGCCGTCGCGGCGCTCGTGCTCGAAGACGCCGTGATGGCCGAAGCACTCGATCCCGCTGATGACCAGCTCGTCAGTCACTGTGTCCTCTGGTTAGCTCGCAGTTCGACCGCTGTGGCACGTGCTGCGTTCGTCTCACGCCCGAAGCGCTCTCTCGCTTCGCTCACTCGGTCACCTCCATCGCTTCCAGAACCCGCAGCACATCACGAGTGCCCCGGACGTCGTGCACCCGGACCCCCCACACACCCTGCTGTGCCAGCAGCAGCGTGATCGCGTGCACCGCCTCCTCCCGCTCGGCCACCGGCCGGGGGGTGCCGTCCGGGGCGGCCAGCAGGGCGCCCAGGAACGACTTGCGGCTCGCGCCGACCAGCAGCGGGTAGCCCAGCGCCGTCAGCTCGGCGAACCCGCGCAGCAGCGTCCAGTTGTGCTCGCCCCGCTTGGCGAAGCCCAGCCCCGGGTCCAGGACGATCCGGTCCTCCGCTATCCCCGCGGCCAGCATGGCGTCGACCCGCTCACCGAGCTCGCGACGCACCGCGGCCACCACGCCCCCCGGCTCGTCGTAGACGGCGAGGTCCTGCATCCGGTTGCTGTGGGCGCGCCAGTGCATGGCGATGTACGTCGTCCCGGAGCCCGCCACCACGTCGAGGATGCGGGGGTCGGCGAGCCCGCCGGAGACGTCGTTGACCACACCCGCCCCGGCCGCGATCGCCGCCTCGGCGACCTCGGAACGCATGGTGTCCACCGACACCACCGCACCGTCCGCGACGAGTGCCGCGATCACCGGGATCACCCGGTCCAGCTCCTCGGAGACCAGCGGTCGGGTTGCGCCCGGGCGCGTGGACTCGCCGCCGATGTCGAGTACGTCGGCCCCGTCGCCCAGCAGTGTGCGCCCGTGCGCGATCGCGGCCGCCGTGTCGGCGTACCGCCCGCCGTCCGAGAACGAGTCCGGGGTGACGTTGACGACGCCCATCACGACCGGCCGGCCGCGAGCACTGACGTTCATAGGACCCTCCACGCGGACGCTATCGGAGCGGTGGTGGCACCGGCCCGAAGTCGGTGCGGCAGGAGTCGCCCGAGCAGGCGCCGAGCTCGCGAGTGCGGTCGTACAGCTCCTCGGCGGTCTGCGCGTAGCGAGGGTCGTGCGCGACATTGGTCACCTGGTAGGGGTCGCGCGACCGGTCGTACAGCTCCACGAACCCGGTCGGCAGCCAGTAGATGAACGTGTAGCGGTCGGTGCGCACCCCGCGGTAGTCCCAACCCAGCCCGCGGGGGTCGCGGCCGCGGATGCCGGCCTGCAGCAGCAGGGTGCGGTCCTCGCCCGAGCCGGAGCCGGTCGCCAGATCGACCATGCTCTCGCCGTCGACCGTCACCGGTGGCTCGGCGCCGGCGAGGTCGGCGAACGTGGGCGCCAGGTCGATCATCGCGGTGGTACGGGTGCGGACCGAGCCGGGGGCGATGCCGGGGCCGCGCATCAGCAGGGGCACCCGCACCGACTCCTCGTAGGCGACCGTCTTGCCCGTGTAGCGGTGCTCGCCGTAGAGGAAACCGTTGTCGGAGGTGAACGCAATCACGGTGTCGTCGAGCTCACCGGCCTGGCGCAGCGCGGTGACGATCTTGGCGACGGCCTCGTCCACCGAGGCGAGCGACCGGATCCGCTGCCGGAACAGCCGCTTCGCCTTTCCGACGTCGACCTTGCCACCCCGGGTGACGAACTTCGGCTTGTCGGAAACATCGGCCTCGTTGAAGGACGGGCTGTCCAGGAACGGCGGCTCGACTCCACGGAAGCTGCGAGCGAAACGCGGCGACACCGGGGGCGGCGTCGAGCAGCCGATCTCGTGAGTAGCCGAGCAGATCCCGTGCGGCGCGTAGAACGACGACCAGAGGAAGAACGGCTGGTCGTCGGCGGCGAGCGCGGCGATCTCCTCGGTGCTCCGCTCGGCGATGTAGTCGGTGTGGTAGCCCTCCGGCTGGGTGACCGCACGACCGTCGTACTGCAGGAAGTGCTGGTAGCCGAGCCGGACCGTGGCGTCCCAGTCCTCCCAGCCGGCCGGGATGCCCATCTCGGGGTGGTAGCCGTTGACGTACTTGCCCACGAACGACGTGCGGTAGCCGGCGTCGCGCAGCCACGCCGGCAGGGTGTGCTCAGGGTCGTCGAGGCTCCGGTAGCCGCCGTGCTGCCCCCGGTTGCCACGTACGCCGTTGTTCTGGGCGTACTGGCCGGTCAGGATCTGGGCCCGGGCGGGACAGCAGAGCGGGTGGGGGGCGATGAAGTGTGAGAAGTCCACGCCCTGGTCGCCGATCAGGCGGCGGGTGAGCGGCATCCAGCGCAGGTCGACCAGAGCCTGGTCATCGGTGCTGATCAGCACGATGTTGGGGCGGTCGCTGGCCTGCGAACGCACCTCGCCGGAGGTGACGTCCTGGGGGGAGGAGCAGGAGGTCGCCAACAGGGCCACGGCGAACGCCACGACCAGAAGGACCCTTCCCGAGTGTCGGGTCATCGCGGTCAACGGGCTCTGTGGATGAGTGCCATGGCCTCGGAACGCGTCGCTGCTCGGTGCATGATCCCGCGCACGGCCGAGGTGATGGTGCGGGCTCCTGCCTTCTTCACGCCGCGCATCGTCATGCAAAGGTGCTCCGCCTCGATCACGACGATGACACCGCGGGCCTCGAGGATGTCGACCAGCGCGTCGGCGATCTGGGTGGTCAGCCGCTCCTGCACCTGGGGGCGCCGCGCGTAGACGTCGACCAGCCGGGCCAGCTTGGACAGTCCGGTGATCTTGCCGGACTCCGCGGGGATGTAGCCGACGTGCGCGACCCCCGTGAACGGCACCAGGTGGTGCTCACACATCGACCAGAGCTCGATGTCGCGGACCAGGACCATCTCGTCGTGGCCGAGGTCGAACGTCGTGGTGAGGACGTCCTCCGGCGCCATCCGGAGGCCGGAGGTGATCTCGGCGTACATCCGGGCCACCCGGGCCGGCGTGTCCCGAAGCCCCTCGCGGCTGGGGTCCTCGCCGATCGCGGCCAAGAGCTCGCGTATGGCGGCCTCCGCGCGCGCCTCGTCGTAGGGCGGCACGTCCTCCGGCGCCCGCGCGGGCGGGTGGATCGGGTCGGTCACGGGTCAGCCGGCGGGAGAGGGCGGCGTCGGGTCGGTGCCGGGCGGAGCGACAGGCGGGGTGTCGTGGACGTCGCCACCGGCGCCCGGCGGGGTGATGATCGCGCCGGCGCCCTCCCTGTCGTCGTGTGGCGTCCCGTTGGCCGCGGCCCGGTCCTTGATCGCCTGCGGGATCTCCACCGGAGGGATCTCCGAGGGGTTCCGGGTGGGCGAGCCGGTCCACGCGGGCCGCTGGGGGCGCAGGCGCAGTGCGGTGAAGATGTCGGCGACCTCGGCCTTGTCGAGGGTCTCCCTGTCGAGGAGCGCGAGCACCAGGTCGTCGAGGACGTCGCGGTTCTCCTCGAGGATGTCGAAGGCCTCCTGGTGCGCGACCGTGAGCAGCTTCTTGGTCTCCTCGTCGACGATCGCGGCGACATCTTCGGAGTAGTTGCGGGTGTGCCCGATGTCGCGGCCCAGGAACGGCTCGGAGTTGTCGTCCCCGAGCTTGATCGCGCCGAGGCGCTCGGTCATGCCGAACTGGGTGACCATCGCCCGGGCCAGGCTGGTCGCCTTCTCGATGTCGTTGCCGGCGCCGGTGGTGGGGTCGTGGAACACCATCTCCTCGGCGGCCCGGCCGCCGAGCATGTAGGCCAGCTTGTCGAGCATCTCGCTGCGGGTCTGGGAGTACTTGTCCTCGTCCGGGAACACCATCGTGTAGCCCAGCGCCCGCCCCCGCGGCAGGATCGTGATCTTGTGCACCGGGTCGGTGCCGGGAAGCGCCGCCGAGACCAGGGCGTGGCCGCCCTCGTGATAGGCGGTGATCAGCTTCTCCTTCTCGCTCATCAGGCGAGTACGACGCTGCGGGCCGGCGATCACCCGGTCGATGGCCTCGTCGAGCGCGAAGTTGGTGATCATCTTCTCGTTGCCGCGCGCGGTGAGCAGGGCCGCCTCGTTGAGCACGTTGGCCAGGTCGGCACCGGTGAAGCCGGGGGTACGCCGGGCGACGCTCATCAGGTCGATGCCCTCGGCGAGCGGCTTGCCCCGGGCGTGGACCTGCAGGATCTTGTTCCGGCCGGCGAGGTCGGGAGCGTCGACCTGGATCTGCCGGTCGAAGCGGCCCGGCCGCAGCAGCGCCGGGTCGAGCACGTCGGGACGGTTCGTGGCTGCGATCAGGATCACACCACCGCGGATGTCGAAGCCGTCCATCTCGACGAGCAGCTGGTTGAGGGTCTGCTCGCGCTCGTCGTGGCCGCCGCCCATGCCGGCGCCGCGGTGCCGGCCGACGGCGTCGATCTCGTCGATGAACACGATCGCGGGGGCGTTCTCCTTGGCCTGCTCGAACAGGTCGCGGACCCGGCTGGCGCCGACGCCGACGAACATCTCGACGAAGTCGGAACCGGAGATCGAGTAGAACGGCACGCCGGCCTCGCCGGCGACCGCGCGGGCCAGCAGGGTCTTGCCGGTGCCGGGCTGGCCGTAGAGCAGCACGCCCTTGGGGATCTTGGCGCCCACGGCCTGGAACTTGGCGGGCTCCTGGAGGAACTCCTTGATCTCGCCGAGCTCCTCGATGGCCTCGTCACAGCCGGCCACGTCGTTGAACGTGGTCTTCGGCATGTCCTTGGAGATCAGCTTGGCCTTGGACTTGGCGAACTGCATCACGCCGCGGCCGCCACCTCCCTGGACCTGGTTCATCAGGAAGACGAAGAGCAGGATGATCAGCGCGAACGGCAACAGGGTCGCCAGGATCGAGCCGAGAAGGCTGGGCTGGGGGTTCTCGGAGTTGGACTCCTCGATGGTGCCCGCCGCCACCTGGTCGTTGACCAGGTTGATGATGCCCTGCTGCTGACCCATCACGTAGTGGGTCATCACCTTGTCGCCGCTGTCGCGCACCCCCTTGTCGAGGGTGGCCTCGATGGTCTGGTCACCGTCGATGAAGGTGATCTCCTTGACCTGGCCCTCGGTGATGTATGACTCCATCTTCGAGGTCGCCACCTCGTCGTACCCGCCCCCAGGGGCGAGGTACTGCAGGGCCAGGAGGACGCCCACGACGGCCAGGATGATCCAGACCCAGGGGCCCTTGAAAATACGCTTCACGGGCTTCTACAGACTTCTCTCTTCATCGCACGACGGAACAGATGACGGTACACGCCACCCGCCTGAAACCATTCTCTCAGGCTCATGGTGGAAACGCTCATCGGAGCGAGCAGGTTCCCTGCGAGGCACGAGCAGGGCACCGTCGCTCGCGAAGGTCGAGCAAGCCCCGCGAGTGAGCTTGCGAACTCGCGACGGGCGCATCGAGGCCAGGTGAGCCGAAAATCACCTCGCCCGATGGCTCAGCTGTAAACGTGCGGCGCGAGCGTGCCGACGTCGCGGAGGTTGCGGTAGCGCTCGCGGTAGTCGAGCCCGTAGCCGACCACGAACTCGTTGGGGATGTCCCAGCCGACGTACTTCACGTCGACCGGCATCTGCAGCGCCTCGGGCTTGCGGAGCAGGGTGCAGATCGCGACGCTCGCCGGCGCCCGCGAGCTCAGGTTGGAGGTCAGCCACGAGAGGGTCAGGCCGGTGTCGATGATCTCGTCGACGATCACGACGTGCCGCCCGGAGATGTCGGTGTCGAGGTCCTTGAGGATCCGCACCACACCGGACGACTTCGTCCCTGAGCCGTACGACGACACCGCCATCCAGTCCATCTCGAGGTGCCGGTGGAAGGCCCTCGCCATATCGGCCATCACCATCACCGCGCCGCGGAGGATGCCGACGATCAGGAGGTCCTTGCCGTCGTAGTCCTTCTCGATCTCCGCGGCGAGCTCGGCGATCCGGCCCTGGATCTCGGCCTCGGTGAAGAGGACCTTGACGAGGTCCTTCTCGACATCTGCGCTGTCCATGTGTGCAGCGTAGGGCGTGGCCTCTGCTAGTCGTCCGCGGGCACCCGCACTGCAGGTGTGGCGGGGTCGCCGGACCATTCCCACACGTCCTGGTGGCGCTCGGTGCTGCCCGGCTCGACGACGCCACCGGTGAGGACGACCACATCCCGCTCCTCGTCGTAGGCGAGGCCGAAGGCCTGGCGCGCTGGCACCACGTCGGCGGGCAGGGCCTCCCACGTCTCGCCGCTCCAGGTCCATGCCTGGCCGGTCTCCTCGCTCGCGGCGTCGGCGCCTCCCACGATCAGCAGGCCGTGCGTGGGGTGCACGACGCCGTTCGCGTTGAGGAGCGGCCCGGGCTGATCGGCCGCGGGTGCGGCCCGCCAGCGGTCGCCGGCCCAGACCCATGTGTCGCCGAGCGCGATCGGTGCGTCCTCGTCGACCACCTGGTGCCCGCCGTAGAGCACGACGGCCGCGGACCCGGGGTCGTACTCCATGAACGCCGGCCACCGCACCGGCTGCGGTCCGTCCGCTGCCACCCGCTCCCAGGCCTCGCCGTCCCAGGCCCACGTGTCGTTGTGCTGCGTGGTGCCGTCGTCGCCGCCGTACAGCAGCACCCGGGCGGCGGCGTCGTCGTAGGCCATCGACGAGGCGGAGCGGGCACCTGGGCCGTCGGAGCCGCTCGCGACCAGCTCCCACTCCTCGCCGTCCCACGCCCAGGTCTCGTCGGAGACGCCGTTCGGGGTCAGCCCGCCGTGGAGCAGGAGTACGTCGTGCTCGGTGTCCATGGCGACTGCGGCGAAGTTGCGCGCCGAGGGGCCTTCGCCCTCGGGTGTGACCGCCTCCCACGCCGCCCCGTCCCATCGCCACAGCTCGACCGGACCGGGGTCGGTCGCGTCCTCGGGGTGGCCGTTGACCAGCAGCACCCCGCCCTGCGGGTCGGTCACCAGCTCGTGCCAGGCGCCGAGCACCGGCGCCTCCGCGGCCGCCGGCTCGTCGGTGTCGTCGGTGTCGTCGTCGGAGCAGCCCGTCGCGACCAGCGCGAGCGCCACACCGACGACGAGACGGCGGATCACGCCTCGGCCCCTTCGAAGAACAAGGCCTCCGACCGCCGGGCCGCCCGGATCCGACCCGGCAGGTCGACCCACTTCTGGCCGTGCCAGCCGGTGACCAGCGCGTCGACCGCCAGCACGTGCTCGTGGAACAGCTCCGCGGCCGGGGCGCCGGCTCGCAACGCGACGAGCCGCAGCACCCGCCGACGTACGGCGGTGGGCAGCTCGCTCAGGGCGTCGAGCGGCACCGGATCCGGCAGACCGGCGGCCACCTCGTCGGCGAGGTCGTCGAGGTACTCCATGTCGACCCGCAGCTGGTCGGCGGTGCGGGCCAGCGTCTCGGCGACGCCCGGGCCGAGCTCGTCCTCGAGTACCGGCAGCACCCGCTGCCGGACCCGGGCCCTGGTGTACGCCGGGTCGGCGTTCTGCGGGTCCTCCCAGAACTCGATCCCCTCGATCCGGCAGGCGGTGACGGTGTCGTTGCGGGAGACGTCGAGCAGCGGTCGCCGGTACCGGTCGAAGCGCCGCCGCATCCCCGCGATCGATCGGCCGCCCGAGCCTCGGGTGAGCCCGAGCAGCACGGTCTCGGCCTGGTCGTCGCGGGTGTGGCCGAGCAGCACGGCGGCCGCACCGAAGCGCTCCCCGATCTGGTCGAGTACGGCGTACCTGGCGTCCCGGGCCGCCGCTTCCGGTCCGAGCCCGCCGCCCTCCACCGAGATCCGGGCGCTCACGGTCTCGTCCACGCCGAGGCCGGCCATCTGCTCGACGACCCGGGTCGTCTGCTCGGCCGAGCCCTCCTGCAGCCCGTGGTCGACGGTGGCCCCGACCACCCGCAGCGCCAGCTCGCGACCCTCGAACACGGTGGCGGCCAGCAGGGCCAGGGAGTCCGCGCCGCCGGAGCAGGCCACGACCACGGTGTCGCCCGGCTCGAGGTCGGCCAGGTCACCACGCACGCCCCGGCGTACCGCCGCGACGGCGGGGTGCAGGGTCATGCGGGTCTCATCTCAGGACGCGGCCGATCCACGCGTCGTGGTCGGCCAGCTCGGTCTTCGAGGGGAGGTTCTCGGCGCGCTCCCAGACGGCGTTGAACTCCGCCATCCCCACCTTGTCGACCACGCCGCGCACGAAGGCGGCGCCGTCGCGGTACTGAGCCATCTTGGCCTCCAGCCCGAGCAGCCGGCGCACCAGCCGGTCGAGGCTCCCGGTGCCCTTGCGGCGCCGGTCGAACTTCTTCCGGATCGCGCCGACCGTGGGGATGACCGCCGGCCCGACACCGTCCATCACGACATCGGCGTGGCCCTCCAGCAGGGACATCATCCCGGTGACCCGGTCGAGGATCTCCTTCTGCTCGGGCGTCCCCATCAGGTCGATCAGGCTGCCGCCGCGCAGCCCGCCTCGGATCGCCTCGGTGACCCGCTGCAGCCCCTCGTCGATCACCTTCGACGGCTCCATGGTCTCCGCGATCGCGGCGATCTCCGAGAACAGGTGGTCGCGCATCCACGGCACCGCCGTGAACTGCACCCGGTGGGTCTCCTCGTGCAGGCAGACCCAGAGCCGGAAGTCGTGGGGGTCGACGTCGAGCTCCCGCTCCACGTGGACGATGTTCGGCGCGACCAGCAGCAGCCTCCCGTCGGGGGCGTGGAAGGGGTCGAACTGGCCGAGCACCTTGCCGGCCAGGAACCCGAGCAGCCCGCCGACTTCTGCGCCGGTGACCCTCGACCCGACGGCGAGGCTCAACCCGGTCGGTGCCTTCTTCGAGGCGAGCTTCTCGACCATCGGCGAGATCGCGACCCGGAAGCCGTCGGCGTTCGCCTGCACCCATGCCGCCCGGTCGACCACGAGCACCGGGGCGTCGTGCTCGGCCGCCACCAGCCCGGTGAAGTCGCGGACCAGCCCCGTGGAGCGGTGGGCGTCGGCGCGCAGCTCGGCCACCACCGCGTCGGCCTCGTCGCGCCCCACCTGCGGGCCTTCGCCGGCCAGCCGCGACCCGATCCGGACCGCGAGGTCCCAGTCGACCATGTCGCGGCCGGTGCCTGCGTCGCCGGAGGAGCTTGCCATGGCCTAGAACCTACAGACCGCAGCGGCAAGCCCCCAGGGACGCAGCGGCGTTGTCCATCGCGACCCGGGCGAAGTAGTCGCGGTTCTTGCGGACCCGGTCGGCCATCAGCACGAACACCATCGCGTTGCCGTCGACGTCGGCGGCGATACCCGCGAGCGACGTGACGCCCGTCAGGGTGCCGGTCTTCGCGCGCACCCTGCCGCGCCCCGCGGGTGGCCCCAGGTCCATCCGGTCGGCCAGCGAGCCGGTGAAGCCGGCCACCGGGAGGCCGGTGAGCACGGCCCCCAGGTCGGGGTGCTCCGGTTGCATGGCCAGCCGCAGCACGTCGACGAGGACGCGCGGGTCCAGCCGGTTGTCGCGGGACAGCCCGCTGCCGTCGTACAGCACGCTGGAGCGGAGCGGGACGCCTTGAGACTCCAGGATCCGGCGTACGCCGCGGCGGCCGCCCTCGATCGAGCCGTCGCCCTCGCTGGCCAGGCCGACCTGCCGCAGGAGCACCTCGGCGGCCTCGTTGTCGCTGACGGTCAGGATGCGCTCGACGATCTGCCCGAGTGGCGCGCTCGGGACCGCGGCGAGCGGTGCGGAGCGTGGGGCACTGGTCTCCTCGGGCGCCCCCTGGACCCGGACGCCGGCCTTGCCGAGGGCGTTGGCGAACGCCGCGGCGGCCGCGGCGGCCGGGTCGGCGACCCGGCCGAAGCCGGACGCCGGCCTGCCCTCGTCGACCCAGAGCGCGCTGGTCGGGGAGACTACGGCGTCGGGGATGTAGTCGGGCTCCCAGTTCGGGTTCTCCGCGGGACCGGTGAACAGCCCGGCGTCGTACCCCAGCCGCACGGCGCGGATCCCCTTCTTCCGCAGCGCCTTCGCCGTCCGCTTCGCGAGCGTGACGACGTCGGCGCGGGGCGGGTACGCCGTCTCGTCGGTGTCGGGCGTGCTCGCCAGGAACGGGTCACCGCCGCCGACCAGCACCACGCGACGACGGCCGTCGGGCACCACGGTGGTCTCGAAGACGTGGTCGGCGCCCAGCGCGTAGAGCGCCGCCGCCGAGGTGACCACCTTGGTCGTTGAGGCGGGCATGGCCAGCCCGCTGCCCAGTGTGTACGCCGGCGCGCCGGCGCCCAGCGGGGCCACCACCGCGAGCACGTGCCGGCCGAGGTCGCGATCGTTGAGGTCCGACTGCACCGCCCGACGTATCGCCGCGCGGTCGAGCCGGGGCCGCTCGGCCAGCGGCCGGGCGACGGCCTCCGGGCGGTCGACCGGAGGCAGGTCCAAGCCGGGGGGCGGCGCGATCGCGGCCGGCTCGACTGGCGCCTCCGGCTCGTCCTCGAGCCAACGGTCGATCAGGTCGTAGCGCCAGGTGGCCACTCCGCCGGCGACCAGGGCGATGACAAGGACCACCCCGAGGATCCGCAGCAGCGGCCGTCGAGCGTGCTCTCGATCACTCCCGGCCACCCATCGCCCCTTCCTCGCTACGCAGTCGGAGCCATTGTGCGGGACACTGGGCTGGCGCCCCGATCGGGGCCGCACGGCTAGGACATGCGGAGGCTGAAGGTGCTGGAGTTCGACGTTCTCGTGGAGATCCCCAAGGGGGAGCGCAACAAGTACGAGGTCGACCACGAGAGCGGCCGGATGCGCCTGGACCGGACGCTGTTCACCTCGACGCAGTACCCCGCCGACTACGGCTACATCGAGAACACCCTCGGCCTCGACGGCGACCCTCTCGACGCACTCGTGCTGCTGCAGTCACCGACGTTCCCCGGCTGCCTGATCAAGTGCCGGGCGATCGGGATGTTCCGGATGACCGACGAGGCCGGCGGCGACGACAAGGTGCTCTGCGTCCCCACCAACGACCCGCGGCTCGAGCACATGCGCGACATCAACCACGTGCCGAAGTTCGACCGCCTGGAGATCCAGCACTTCTTCGAGGTCTACAAGGACCTCGAGCCCGGCAAGTCCGTCGAGGGCGCCGACTGGGTCGGCCGCGACGACGCCGAGGCCGAGGTGCGCGCGTCGTTCCAGCGCCTCAAGGACGAGGGCGGGCACTGAAGGATCGGGATACCTGGGTAAGCGGGTATCCCGAAGGTTCCGGGGTGTTGCAACGGCCTGGAACCTTATGAATCCCTGGGTAGCCAGGGATTCCGCGCCGTTGAGCTGTGCTCAGCCCTTGACCCCGCGGAAGTAGCCGATCCCACCACTGCGCTCGAGCGTCGGCTCGGTGATGCCCTGGGCGGCCAGCCAGCGCACGACCTCGTCGCCGGTGCAGCCGGGTCCGAGCAGGCCCGCGATCCGGCCGACCCGGCGGATCGGCTCGTGCTGGATGCCGCTGTCGTTGAGCAGCGCGCTGCCGGTGATCACCCCTCCCGGCCTCAGCACCCGCACCATCTCCACCACCGCACGGGCCGGGTCGGGGAAGCAGTGCAGGCCGGTGAAGGAGACCACCAGGTCGAACGAGCCGTCCTCGAACGGCAGATCTTCGACGTCGGCGATCCGCGGCTCCACCTGGTCGTCGACGCCGCGCTCGCGGGCGGCGTCCGCGGTGCGGTCGAGCATGGTCTGGGCGATGTCGGCGGCGACGTAGGTGACCCCCTGGCCGGGCCGCAGGCCGCGCAGCGCCACGCCGCCGCCGCACGGGATGTCCAGGATCCTCGCGCCCGCGGGCTGCCGGCCGATCTCCTCGGCCGCGGCGTACAGACGACGCAGGTCGCTCTGCATCCCCACCCGCCAGATCGCGCCGCCCACCCGCGGGTGCTCGACGGTCCAGTCGTAGAAGTGCGCCCACAGCGGGTCGTCGCTCCACCCGCCGAGGCCGGGGAGCTTCACGCCGGCTCCGGCCCGGCGAGGAACGCGGCCATCCGGCGAGCCACCTCGACGTGGATCTCGGCGCTGCGGACGACATCGCCGGGCACGCACAGCCCGTGGTCGGCGTCGGGGATCTCCATCAGGTCGCAACCCTGTCGCCTGAGCCGGGCGGCCACCTCGGCGTCCCACGCCTCGTCCGCCTCCCCGCAGACCAGCAGCTGCCGTCCGGGGTGCGCCGCGATGCCGGCCACCAGTTCGTCGACGAAGAGCAACGGCGTCAGCCAGATCGCGTCGTAGCCCTGCTCCGCCGCCCACGGCGCCGCCCGGGTGCCGAGCGACTTGCCGACGACGATCGTCGTGGGGAGCACGTCGGGCTGCGCGGAGAGGGCGGCCGCTGCCTGCTCCCGCACCCAGCCGCCGGGGTCGTCGTCCGGACACTCCTGGGAGTCCCACCACACCTGCTCGACGGCGTAGCCGTGCTGCAGCAGTGCCAGACTCGCGAAGTCCAGCAACGGCGCCGCCGGCGCGTAGCCGCGACCCGGCAGCACCAGCCCGAGCCCCCTGACCTCGCCGTCGGGGTCGGACCGGGTCGGCAGTCCGCCGAACGCTCCGCTCATCCGACCAGGTCCGGCGCCCGGAGCATCTCGACGGGTACGCCGAACCCGTCGACCAGGTCACCAGCGATCGGTCGGACCTTCCGGCACAGGTCGGCCACCTCGCGGGTGATCGCCTTGGAGCGCTGCGCGGTGAGCCTGCCGTGCTCCATGAACCACGCCCGGTCGGCCTCGATGCCGGACAGCGCGTGCAGGTCGCAGAGCAGGTTGAGGGCGACCTTGAGGTCGCCCTCGGGCAGCGCGCGGGTCTTCTCCACGAACGCCTCGAGCACCAGCCGCTCGACGTGCGCGCGGGCCGCACCGATCACGTGGTCCTGCACCAGGGAGAACACCTCGCCCGGGTTCAACTTGTTGTCGATGCCGCGCTTGAGCCGGCGGGCCACGCTGCCGAGCATGTGGTCCTCGCGGAAGCGGTACATCGCGAGCTGGTACTCGGGGTCGAGCAGCCCGGCCTCCTGGTCCCAACCCTCGTCGCCGCCGGGCAGCACGTCCTTGATCCGCTCGAGCAGCTTGTGGACGCCGGCCTTCTCGAGGACCGTCTCGACACCGAGCCCGGCGACGTACCGGACCATGCCGAACTGGTCGAGGTCCTCGAACTCGCTGGCGTAGTCGGTGAGCAGGCCTTTGGCGACCAGCTGGAGCAGCACCGTGTTGTCGCCCTCGAACGTCGTGAAGACGTCGGTGTCGGCCTTCAGCGCGGCGAACCGGTTCACCGAGAGGTAGCCGGCGCCGCCGCAGGCCTCGCGGCATTCTTGGATGGTGCGGGTCGCGTGCCACGTGCCGAGCGCCTTGGTGCCCGCGGCCCGCGACTCGAGCTCGCGCCGGTTCTTCTCGGTGTTCGGTGTCGGCTCTGCCTCCGAGAAGACCTCGTGAAGCTGGGTCGCGACGACCTCCTGGGCGAAGTGCAGCGCGTAGGTCCGGGCGAGCAGCGGGAAGAGTCGCCGCTGGTGCATGCCGTAGTCGAGCAGCAGCTCCTCCTGCTCCTCGCTGGTCGCCTCGAACTGCCGCCGCTGCAGGGCGTACTTGACCGCGATCGCCAGTGCCACCTTGGCGGCGTTGATGCCGCCGCCCCCGACGCACACCCGGCCCTGCACGAGCGTGCCGAGCATCGTGAAGAACCGCTTGTTGGGGTTGTCGATGTCGCTCTCGTAGACCCCGGCCGGAGTGACATCGGCGAACTGGTTGAGCAGCGCGGTCCGCGGCACCCGCACGCCGTCGAACCAGATCCGGCCGTTGTCGACGCCGTTCAGCCCCATCTTCTGGCCGTCGTCCTCGATCCGGACGCCGGGCACCACCTTGCCCTTCTCGCGGATCCGGACGACGAACGCGTGCACCCCCTCGGACTTCCCGCCCACCTCGAGCTGCGCGAACACCACCGCGAGCTCGGCGTGCTCGGCGGCATTGCCGATGTAGTCCTTGTTGGCCTCGTCGCCGCGAGTCTCGATCACGAACTCCTGCGTCGCGAGGTCGTACGTCGCCACGGTGCCGAGCGCCTGGACGTTGCTGCCGTGGCCGGTCTCGGTCATCGCGAAGCAGCCCATCGTCTTCGCGGTGATCAGGTCGGCGAGGTACTCGTCGTGGTGCGGCTTGGTGCCGAGCTGCAGGATGGCGCCGCCGAACAGCCCGAACTGCACACCCACCTTCACGAGCACCGACAGGTCGCCGAAGGCCAGCGTCTCGAAGGCGGCGACCGAAGCCCCGATGTCGCCCCCGCCGCCGTACTCCTCCGGGAAGCCCATCCCGGTCTGGCCGGTGGCCGCCATCTCGACGACGACGTCCTTGACCCGCTCGCGGAACTCGGCGCGGGGCATCGTCTCGGCCTCGTCGAGGATCGAGGAGTACGCCGCGAGGTTGGTGCGCACCAGCTCGCGCACCGCGGCGTACTTGCCGTCCAGCAGCGCCTTCAGCTCCGGAACGTCCACCTCCGGCTGGACGTAGGTGCGCGGACTCTCGTCGGTGCCGGTCTCGGCGGTGTCCGTGGCCATGCGCTCAAACTACCGACGGCGGGCGCCGGGGCGGCTCACGGGCGGGCGTAGAAGTTCGGGGTGATCCAGTAGTACATGGATTCCTCGCTGACCGGCCGTCCGGTGCGGGGCGCGTGGATGATCCGCCCGCCGCCGACGTAGAGGGCCACGTGGTAGATCGAGGACGAGCTGCTCGAGGAGCCCCAGAACACCAGGTCGCCCGGCTGCAGCTGCGACGCGGCGATCGGGGTCGACTGCTGGTACTGCGCCACCGAGTAGTGCGGAAGCGCCTTCCCGCCGGCCGACCAGGCACCCATCGTCAGACCGGAGCAGTCCCAGGAGCCGGGACCGGCTGCGCCCCAGTGATAGGGCTCGCCGAGCTGGGCCCGGGCGAACCCGATCGCGGCCTGGGCGCCGCCGCTCGACGGGGGAGGCGGCGTGGGGTCGGGATCGGCGGGGGGCTCCTGCGGCTCCGGTTCGGTCGGCTCGGGATCGGTCGTCGGCTCCGGGTCGGCTGCAGGTACGGCGTCCTCGGCCGCCTTCTGCGCGGCCAGCTCCGCAGCGCGCGCCTCCAGCCCGGACTGCCGGCGCTCGGCCAGCTCGATGCTGATCCCCTTCAGGTCGGCCAGCCGAGAGATCAGGTCGGCCTTCTCCGCGCCGATGTCCTGGGCCACCGCGGCCGCGTTGTCCGCCGCCAGCTGCGCGGCGTCGCGGGCGTCGCGGGCGCTCTGCTCGGCGTCCTCCGCCTCCTCGAGCGCGTCCTCGGCGTCCTCGGCGGCGTCCTCGGCCTCGGACTGGGCGGCCAGGAAGTCGTCGTACCGCTCGTCCATCGCGCTCTCGGAGTTGCGCATCGTCGCCGACCGCTGGACCAGCTCGGAGAGCCCGTCGGACTCCACGACCGTCGACAGCGCGCCCAGGCTCGAGCCGTGCGTGTACGACGTCACCATCGAGTCCTGGTACGCCTTCCGCTGGCGTTCGGCGTCGTCGGCGGCCTCCAGCGCGACGGCCGCTGCTCGCCGCGCCTCGCCCCTGGCCAGCTTGGCCTCCCAGCGTGCCCCGTTGAACTCCTCGGCGGCCTGGGCCGCGACGATGCCGGCCGCCTCGAGGCGGTCGTTGGCGGCGTCCAGCGCCTGCTGGACGCCCTCGACGTCCAGGGTCTGCTCGTCGACCGCCTGCCTGGCCTCGCGTACCTGACTGCGCGTGGGGACGTCGGTGTCGTCGTCGGCCATCGCCACCTGTGCGCTCACCCCACCGAGCACCAGGGCCAGCGCGAGCGCGGTGGCGAGGCGGGATCCAGGTCCCTGCGGGCGCACGGGTGAGCTCCTGTCGGTCGGCGTACTCGGTCGCCGCCTCGAGAAGACTTCCCCTCCACACGAGGCAACTCGCGGCACGTTAGTGCGCAGAAGTCACATTGGGAACAGATTCCTCAACTTTTTCTTCTGTCACCGGCGTGTCGGCTTGCGAACTACAGCTTTGTAGTTCTCGTTACCCGCGCACGAAAGCGCTGGGTTTCGAGACGCGTCGCGTCCTGCCTCGCTGCGCTCGGCAGCACGCCGAGCGCTCCTCAACCTTCGCCGCTATTCGGTCGTTCGCAAGCTCACGCCCGGCGGCTCGACGGGCACCTGGGCGGTCGTGGTCGTCGGGTGCGAGCGCAGGCTGCGCTTCTCGAACTTCTGGCCGCTGGCGATGCCGCCGAGGTAGAAGGAGATGAACGCGATCATCACGCCGGCGATGTCGTCGGCGAGGTAGTGCCAGCCGAAGTAGACCGTGGCCAGCATGGTGAGGGCGAAGTTGGTCCAGAAGATGATCTTCAGGACCCGCGACTGCAGGGTGTACTGCACCATCAGCGCGACCAGCAGGGTGATCGCGCAGTGCAGGCTGGCGAAGCCGGCGACCGAGTTGACGATGCCCTCGACGCCGGATCCGTCGTAGCCGCCGGTGAGGATCTGATGTCGAGCCTCGACCAGCGACTTCATCAGGTCGTCGGTTGGCGTGTGCGCGAGGTCGGTGTAGAGCGGGCGGTACTCCAGGCCGGGGCCGAGGGTGGGCAGCGCGTAGTAGGAGAGGGTGCCGAGCGACCAGGCGATGCACTGCGACGTGGCGAACCAGTAGCCGTAGGACAGGTTGGGCGACCACACCAGCCAGGCCATCAGGGCGAGCGGCACCAGCGGCAGGAACCACAGGTAGATGTAGGAGAGCACGTGTGCCGAGACCCCGGTGCCGAGCACCGTGTGCATCACCGTCGACGGGTCGTTGCCGAAGAACAGCGCCTTGTCGAGGAGGTGCAGCTCGCGGTCGTACTTCGTGTCGATCACGAACGGCAGCGCGGACTTGAGGTTCCGGTAGCTCACGTAGGTGACGTAGAAGCAGACGACGCCCAGCACCACCAGCGTGACCCGGTCGCGCGTCCAGTGCGTGCGCAGCCGCTCGCGGATGGCGGGCATCAGCGAGCCCGGTCGCCCCCGGGAGTTCCAGATCGCCTTCGGCAGCAGGTCGATACCGATCGCCAGCAGCAGCAGGATCGGGAGCCGGGCCCAGGAGGGCCCGAGGAACTTGCCCTCCGGGTCGAGCAACGGCTGGTCGTAGCGGATCGAGACCACCAGCGCCAGACCGCCCATGACGGCAGCGACGCCGACGAGGAGGGTGTAGGCACGGCGATACACGCGGGTCAGTCTATGGACGACTCCGACATCGTCGCCTCCGGGATAGCCGCGAGCCGGGCCGGGTCGACGGCGAGCCGCACGCGCTCCCCGGGTCCGGGGTGGCGATCGGACGACGCGACCGCGTCCACCCGCCCCACGTCGTCGACGTCGACGACCAGCCGCACCTGGTCGGGCGTGGCCAGCGCGGACACCACCTCGCCGCCCAGCGGCCCGTCCGGGTCGGCGCTCAACGCCGACCGTCGTACGGCGACCGCGCCGGCCGCCGGCAGCCCGCCCGCCGCAAGCACCCGGGTCGCTGCCTGGCCCCGCAGCACGCCCGCGTAGCCGAGGAACAGCGCGGTCTCCGGGTCGGCCGGCGCGGCCCAGACCTCCGCGATCGCGCCCTCCTGCACCACCCGCCCGGCTCGCATCACCGCGAGCCGGTCGGCGACCGTGTAGGCCTCGTCGTGATCGTGGGTGACCATCACCGCGGTGGTGCCGGCCCGGTGCAGGATGTCGCGCAGGTCGCCGGCCAGCCGCTCGCGCAGGCCGGTGTCGAGCGCCGACAGCGGCTCGTCCAGTAGCAGCAGTCGGGGCGACGCCGCCAGCGAGCGCGCCAGCGCCACTCGCTGCCGCTCGCCGCCGGAGAGAGTGGCCGGAAGCCGGTCGGCGTACCCGGTCAGCCCGACCAGCTCGAGCAGCTCGGCCACCCGGGCATCGATGCCGCTGGCCCGGCGCAGCCGCAGTGCGTACCCGACGTTGCGGGCCACGGTGAGGTGGTTGAAGAGCTGGCCGTCCTGGAACATCAGTGCGAAGCCGCGCCGGTGCGTGGGCACCCGGGTCAGGTCGCGGCCGTCCCAGCTCACCGCCCCGGTCGCGGTCGGCTCCAGCCCGGCGATCGCCCGCAGCAGCGTGGACTTGCCGCTGCCCGAGGGCCCGAGGACGGCGAGCACCGCACCGTCGGGCACCTCGATGCTCGCGTCGAGTACGGCCGGCACCCCCTCGAAGCGAACGGTGACGTCGGAGAGGCTCAGCATCACCAGGCTCCCAGCGCGGGCACCCGCAACCGCTCGACCGCGAGCATCACCAGCGCGGTCACGCCGGCCAGCACGACGGAGGCAGCCAGGGCCATCCCGTAGTTCAGCTCCCCCGGCTGGCCGATCAGCCGGTAGATCACCACCGGCAGCGTCGGTCGGTCCGCGCGGGCGAGGAACGACGTCGCCCCGAACTCGCCCAGCGACACCGCGAACGCAAACCCGGCCGCGGCCAGCAGCGGCGTCCGGATCGCCGGTAGGTCGACGGTGAGGACGGCGCGCAGCGGCCCGGCTCCGAGCGAAGCCGCTGCCTGGCGCTGCCGGTCGTCGACGCCGTTCAGCACCGGGACCAGGGCGCGCACCACCAGCGGCAGCGCCACCAGCGCCTGGGCGATCGGGACCAGCAGCGCCGAGTCCCGCAGGTCCAGCGGCGGCCGGTCCAGGGTGATCAGGAACCCGAAGCCGAGCGTCACCGCCGAGACCCCGAGCGGCAGCATGAAGGCGCCGTCGAGCGCGCCCCGGATCCGGCGCTCCGAGCGGGAGTGCGAGCGACGGGTCACCGCGAACGCCACGAGCAGCCCCAGCAGCAGCGCCATCCAGGTGGCGTCGACCGCGATCCGCAGCGAGTTGAGCAGCGCCGTGGTGACCGGCACCGCGAGCGCCTGGTCGGTCCCCTCGGTCTGCAGGGCGCGGTAGTTGTCGAGACTCCAGGCGTCGTCGACGCGCAGCGACCCCACGACGAGCGTCACGATCGGCGCGGCCACCAGAGCGAGGAGCAGCGCGGTCGCCGCCAGCTGGGGCAGGTCGGCCCGACGCGGCCGCAGGGGCCGGCTGGTCACCCGGCCGACGGTGGGGTCCCGTACCGCCCGCAGCCGGCCGGCGACCACCAGCAGCACGACCACCGCGACCAGCTGCAGGATCGATAACGCCGCGGCCGCGGGCAGGTCGAGGAGGTCCTTGGTGAGCAGGTAGATCTCGGTCTCGACGGAGGAGTAGCGGGTGCCGCCGAGGGTGAGCACCACGCCGAAGGCGGTCGCGCAGAACAGGAACACCACGCTCGCGGCCGACACGATGGTCGGCCGCAGTGCCGGGAAGGTGACGGTGCGGAACACCTGGGCCGGACTGGCCCCCAAGGCCGCGGCCGCATCGGCGGGCCGGCGATCGAGTGACTCCCAGGCGGCGCCGACGGTGCGGATCACCACCGCCACGTTGAAGAAGGTCAGCCCGGCCAGGATCGCGACCGGGGTGCCGTCGAAGCCCAGGAAGCCGAGCGGACCGGCCTCGCCGAGCAGCTGCCGGAAGGCCACGCCGACCACCATGGTGGGCAGCACGAAAGGCACCAGCAGCGCCGCCCGCAGCACCGACCGCAGCGGGAACGCCAGCCGGTGCAGCGCGTACGCCGCCGGCAGCCCGAGCAGCACCGAGAACGTCGTCGCGACCGCCGCGGTCCAAACGGTGAACCACAGCACCCGGTGCACCCGCGGCCGGCGGAGCACGTCGAGCACCGCCCCCGGGTCGAACTCGCCGTCTGGCCAGAAGCCTTCCGCCAGCATCCCCGCGACGGGCAGCACGAAGAAGATGCAGAGCACCGCCAGCGGCAGGGCCGCCAGGGCGAGCAGGGCGAGTGGGCGTCTCACCTCGAGGTGACGTCGCTCCACTCGCGCAGCCAGGTCTCGCGGTTCGCGGCCACCTCGGCCGGGTCGACGGCGTACGGCTCCGTCGGCTGCTTCGCGAACGTGGCCCACTCCTCGGGCAGCTTCACCCCGTCGGCGACCGGGAAGACGTACATGCTGGTCGGGAGCGCGGCCTGCACCTCCGGGCTGACCAGGAACTCGACGAGCTCCTCACCACCCTCGGGGTTCTCCGCGCCCTCGATCACGCCGGCGTACTCGATCTGCTCGAAGCAGGTGTCGAGCAGCGCGCTGGTCGTCGACGCCCCGTCGGCCACGGTGAACGCGGGCGAGGAGTCGTACGACAGCACGATGGGCCGCTCGCCGTTGCCGCCACCCTGGGTGAAGTCGACGTTGTAGGCGTCCTCCCAGCCCTTGGTGATCTTGGCGCCGTTGCCGACCAGGTCCTCCCAGTAGTCGGGCCACCCGTCGCCGTACGCCGCGATCGTGGTGAGCAGGAACGCCATGCCCGGCGTGCTGGTGGCCGCGCCCGGGGTGACGAACAGGTCGCGGTAGGCGGGGTCGGTCAGGTCGTCGAGGTCCTGCGGCGGCTCGAGGCCCTCCTTGGCGAACCAGGTGTCGTCGACGTTCACGCAGACGTTGGCGTTGTCGACGGGGGTGAGCGCGTGCTCGTCGTCGCCGGGCAGCGCGTGGTCCTCGACGCCGGCCGGCGCCTCGAAGTCGTACGGCGCGAACACGCCCTCCTCCAGCGCCCGGGACGCGAACGTGTTGTCCACCCCGAACGCGACGTCGCCCAACGGCGAGTCCTTGGTCAGCACCAGCTCGTTGGTGAGGGTGCCTCCGTCACCGACCTGGCGGACGTCGAGCTGGTACCCGGAGTCCTTCTCGAACGCGGCGACCAGCTCGTCGGGCAGCGAGAACGAGTCGTGCGTCACCAGCACCACCTTGTCGGCACCGTCCGACGAGTCGTCGCCACCCTCACCGATCACCGAGCACGACGCCGTGGCCAGCGCGAGCGACGCGACCAGCACAACAGTGGACCTCATCTGGACTCCCTTCGCCGGTGCTAACCGGAGCAGGTTCGGAGGGTCTGCAGCTCTCTGCACTCTCAGCACGTTGGTGGCGTGCTCCCCTGTCTGTTCTTGGGGCCCACGTTACTCGGGGCTGTGGACGAGCCTCCGTGCAGGTCCGCCGAGAGGGCGGTGACCTTTCCAGCATCTGCTCCGCCGGATCCATGGATCTCCCACCGCCGCCCACCCGACCCCAACCTCTCTCCACAGGTCGAGCGGGGTGCCGTTTGAGTCACCCGCCCAGCGGTCATCCAACCGAGAGTGAGGCCCATCCCCGCACCTTTGAGGACCGGCGTGTTCACCCGCGCTCGGGCGCGGGAGCTCGGAGTCACCGACGCCATGCTGGAAGGTTCGCGGTTCGTCCGGGTGCTGCCCCGGGTCTGGCGGGCGCCCGACTACAGGATGCGAGACGACGACTGGGTGCATGCGGCGCGACTCGCACTTCCGCGACGGGCGCACCTGACCGGTATCTCCAGGATCCAGGCCTGTGGACTCGACTACGGGCCACGGCTACCTGTCCGGTTCGTGATCGAGGGCGAGCTGCACCTCGCCTTCGACAACGTGTTCCTACACCGCACGAAGAAGCTGCCGCCTGTCGATGAGCTGGGAGTCGTGGTGCCGGCCGCCTTCATCAGCTACTGCGCCCGCGCTCTGGTGGTCGATGCCATCAAGGTCGGGGACTGGCTCCTCCACCACGGATGGATGACCTCCGATCACCTGCAGCAGCTCGCGCTCGCGGAGCTGTGGCGACCCGGCGCCGACGAGGCGGTCTGGATCCTCGATCACCTCGATGGCGGTGCGCGGTCCTTACCCGAGTCGGAGACCAGAGCGGTCCTGGAGTTCGCGGGTCTGCCCGCGCCGGGCGTCAACGTGCCGATCGAGCTCGAGGAGGGACTCACCGTCATCGGCGATCTGGTCTACAAGGAGTGGGGCCTCTTCGTCGAGTACGAGGGGATGCAGCACCAACAGGACCGTGCGGTCTACAGCATCGATGTCGACCGGTACGCCACCCTCCGCGCCCACGGCGTCCGCTACGTCCAGGTGACGAAGGAGAAGCTGCGCCACGCGCGGACCCTGGCTGGCGAGGTCTACCGGCAGCTGCTGGCAGCCGGGTACACCGGAGCCCCACCGTCGTTCACCGGGAGGTGGGAGCTGCTCTGGGTGCCGGTCAGGGCGGCGGTCGGTCCTCGCAACTGGTCTGCCCGGCGGCTCGGGTGACTTGCAGGCCCGGGCGGCGGTGTCCTGTCCAGGTTTCGACGGGCCGATTTCCGGGACAACCCACCGCCGCACGGCAACGCCCGGCCCGTAGGCTCCGCTCCATGGCCAGCCTGCGCCACGAGCTGATCGCCTGGGCGGTGCCCCGGGTGCGGCGCAGCCGCGACCTGGACACCCCGGAGAACGAACGGGCCCGGCTGCTCCGGCGCAACGACGCCCTCGAGCCTGCACTCCCGACGACGCTGGTCCCGCGCTTCCACCGCTGGTTCACCGTCGAGGAGGAGACCCTCAGCGGCCCCGCCGGCGAGTTCCCCTCTTACGTCGTGACACCCCAGTGTGCTGACGGCGAGCTCACGATCTACTACGTGCACGGCGGCGGCTACGTGTCGCCACTGGACCCGTTCCACCTCCGCTACGTCACCCGCCTCGCCTGTGCGCTGAAGGCGCGGGTGGTGCTGCCGACGTACCCCTTGGCGCCGCTGCACTCCTGGCGGGACTCCCACGACGTCTTCGCCGACCAGCTCGCCGCCCATGCCCAGCAGGGACGAGTCGTGCTCGCCGGAGAGTCGGCGGGAGGCGGGATCGCCCTCGCGCTGGCCGAGACGCTGCGCGACCGCGGGTGGCCGCAACCATGGCGGCTGCTGCTGATCTCTCCGTGGGTCGACCTGACCACCAGCACGCCGGAGACCAAGGCGCTCGACGCCATCGACCCGTGGCTGTTCATCGGCAAGCTGCACGCGTACGCCGACTGGTGGGCCGGCGACCCCGAGGACCTGGGCCGGCCCGAGGTATCGCCCGCCCTCGGCCGGCTCGACGGGCTGCCCCCCGCACTGATGTTCTGCGGCACCCGCGACCTGCTGGTGCCCGGCTGCCGGCTGCTCGCCGACCGGGCGGCAGCGTCGGACTGGGACCTCACCTACATGGAAGCCCCTGGCCTGCTGCACGTCTTCCCGCTGCTGCCGTTCATCCCCGAGGCGCGCCGCGCGCACAAGTACACCTTGGAGTTCCTGCGATGAACATCGAGGCCGTCCCCTTCACGGCGCTCGACGCCACGACGGCGTACGACGTGTGGCGGCTGCGCCAGCAGGTGTTCGTGGTCGAGCAGGAGAGCGTGTACGCCGACCTCGACGGCCGCGACGGCGAGCCCGGCACCCGCCACGTGCTGCTCCGCGACGGCACCCGTCTGGTCGGCTACGCGCGGGTGCTCGACGACGGAGACACCTGGCGGATCGGCAGGGTCGTGCTGGCCGAGGAGGCCCGCGGACGCGGCCTCGCCGACCCGCTGATGACGACCGCGCTGAAGGTGTGCGTCGACCGCGACGTGGTGCTCGACGCACAGACTCCGCTCGTGAAGTGGTACGAGTCCATGGGGTTCGCGGTGACCGGCGGGGAGTTCCTCGACGGCGGCATCCCGCACCTGCCGATGCGCCTCACGCGAGGGTGAAGACGATCCCGTCCGGGGTCTCGGTGCGCGACACCTGACCACGGGCCACCAGCAGCTCGAGGTGCGCCTTGGTCTCCATCGCGGCCATCCCGCGGTTGAACACGTCGAGGTCGGCGTAAGCGTGCTCGTGCCGGGTCCACGGCAGCTGGCCGGCGGCCTGCTGCGCGGTCTGCGGCCCGGAGGCGAGCGCCTTGACGCACAGGTCGAGGCGTATGTCGTGGTGCCGGAGGAGCTCGTCGACCCGGGCGTGGGACGAGGGCGCCACCGGGCCGTGCGCCGGCAGGATCCGCAGGTCCGGCAGCGACCGCACCTTGACCAGGGAGGCCAGGAAGTCACCCAGCGGCTGTGCGGTCTCCGGCGCGGTGAAGCCGATGGACGGCGTGATCGTCGGCAGCACGTGGTCGCCCGCGAACAGCAGCCCCTCGGCGCGCTCGGCGAACACGTAGTGACCGGGTGTGTGGCCCGGGGTGTGCACGGCGTCGACGGTGCGCGCGCCGACCGGGATCTGGTGGTCGCCCTCGAGCCAGGTGTCCGGGAAGACCCACAGCGCGGGGTCGGGCCGCTCCATGTGCTTGGTGCCGGCGATCCACTCCTCGGCGACGTCGAGTGCGCCCGCGGCGCGCAGGATCCCGGCGAACGGATGGCCCTCGAGCGCCTCGATGTCGTTGAGCAGCTCGAGGCCCGGGCGCTCGTCGATCCCGAGGGCGACGTCCGCGCCGTACTCATGGCCGAGGACGGTGGCCATCGTGTAGTGGTCGCGGTGGATGTGGGTGACCAGGAACCGCCGGATGTCGCCGAACCCGCTGCCGATGCTGCGCAGGCACCGGTCCAGCAGCTCGCGGGCCTCCGGGATCGCCCAGCCGCCGTCGATCAGCGTGAGCCCGTCGGCGGTCTGGATGACGTAGACGTTGATCGCCTTCAGACCGTCCATGGGCAGCGGCAGTGGGATCCGGTAGATGCCCTCGGTGACCTCCCACACACCCTCCGCCGCCCAGTGCTCCCCGGAGTCGGGAGACACGGAGTGAGCGGTGTCGACTCCGGGCGTGGTCACGCGCCGGACCCTACGGGGTGACGTCGGGCAGGTTGAGGTCGAGGTTCGGTGCCTGGATGCCGCCGTCGACCTCGAGCAGCTTGCCGGTGACGTACTGCCCGGCCTTCGAGCTCAGGTAGAGCGCCGCGGCCGCGATGTCCTCGGCCTCGCCGACCCGGCCCAGCGGGGTCTTGGTCTCCATCTGCTTCATCATCTCGGGCTGCCCGGCGACGTACTCGAGCGCGCTGGTCATCACCGAACCGACCATGATCCCGTTGACCCGGATCCGCGGCGCCAGGTCGGTCGCGGCCAGCCGCGCCCAGTGCGCGAGCGCCGCCTTGGCAGTGCCGTAGGCGAGGTAGCCACGGCCCGAGGCCCGGCCCATCATCGAGCTGATGCAGACGATCGACTTCTGCGCGTCCGGCTCGGCCTTCAGCATCAGTGGCACGGCGGCCACGCTCAGCGCGTGCGCGGTGCTGACGTTGAAGTGGAACGCCTCCTCGAGGAACGCGATGTCGGTCTTGAGGAACTCGTTGGGGAAGGTGCCGCCGACGTTGTTGACCACGGTGTCGAGGCGGCCGAACTCGTCGAACGCGGCGTGGGCCAGGCCGGCGACGGCGTCAGTGTCGCTGAGGTCCGCGGGCACGACCAGGGCCCGGCGACCCGCCGCTCGGATCCTCTCGGCGACCTTGTCGAGCTGGCGCTCGGTGCGGCTGGAGATCACCACGTCGGCGCCTGCCTCGGCGAACGCGACCGCGGTGGCGGCGCCGATCCCCCTGCCGGCGCCGGTGACGACGGCGACCTGGTCGGTGATCGCGAACCGGTCGAGGATCGTCATCTCGCCACCAGTCCCCGGCCGGTGACCAGCGGGAGGTCGAGGACCGTGACCAGCCCGGGCTCGGCGGCGCACACCGCCGGGACGGCGTTCACGAGACGCTGCGCGGTGGTGATCATCCCGGAGACGTTGTGGTCGCCGGACTCGCCGTGGTGCACGAGGTCGAGCTGCATGATCGGCTCGCCGGTGATCGCGATCCGGTAGCAGCCGCCACCTTCCGGCGGCGTCGGCCACTCGGGCACCTGGTCCTCGGCGGTGCGGGTGACGTGGTCGAGGGTGATCCGGGGTACGCCGTCGACGGTGCCGATCACCTTGAACCGGACCGCGCCCATGGTGCCCTCCGCGATGTCCACCGAGTACGTCTTCACGTCGCGCTCGGCGGGCCGCCGGTCCACCTCCTCGAGGAGCGGCTCGTCGAGGGTGACGCCGAGGCCCTCGGCGATCAGCCGGACGACTGGGCCCCACGCCGTACCCAGGATGCCGGGCTCCCAGAGCATCGCCCGGTGGTCCATCGGCTTGCCGAAGCCGTAGATGTCGTTCATCACCACCGGCTGGTAGTAGGTGGAGTAGTCGGCGATCTCCGATACCGACACGTGGTCGATCCGCCGGCTCAGGCTGCTGAGCACCAGCGGTAGTACGTCGTTCGCGAAGCCCGGGTCGATGCCGTTGACGTGCAGGCTCGCCCCGCCGCGCCGTCCGGACTCGTGCAGGTCCTCGACCATCTCCGGCGGCAGGGTCCGGTCGGGGTAGAGCAGGATGACCGGCCCGCTGGAGACGACGTTGATGCCGGCCTCGACGAAGGCCTGGAGGTCCTGGATCGCCTCGAACACCCGGTCGTCGGTCATCGCCGCGTGCACGATCGCGTCCGGGGCCAGCGCGATCAGCTCGTCGCGGTCGTTGCTCGCCGTGATCCCGAGCTCGCGACCGAGCTCCGCGAGCTCGCCCACGTCCTTGCCGGCCTTCTCGGGGTTGCTCACCCAGACCCCGACCAGCTCCAGGTCCGGGTGGGCGTCGATGCCCGCGATCGCGTGCCGGCCGATGGTGCCGGTGGACCAGACGACGACACGCAGCGGCTTCTCGGGAATGACCTGGCTCATGGGCGCCAGATTAGAACACGTTCTAGTGCCTGGGAAGGGCCGGCCGCGCGCATGTAACACGCCGTTGACCGATCTTCCACGCCGTTGCAGCGGCCTTCTAGTGCGGTGGACAGCGTGTTACAAGCCTCGTCACGGCGTCCGCACCGGGCACCGCGTCCCGGTGTAGATCGTCGGCATGCACTGGTTGCAGTGGATGCACACTCCGGACTCCACAGCACCCGACTGCAGCCGGGCCACCAGGTCGGGCTCGCGCAGCAGCGCGCGGCCCATCACGACGAAATCGAAGCCGGCGTCCATCGCGTGCTGCATGGTGTCCGCCCGGTTGATGCCGCCCAACAGCATCAGCGGCATCGCGAGCTCGGCGCGGAAGTGGGACGCCCGGTCCCAGAAGAACGCCTCCTCGAAGGGGTACTCCTTGAGGAACGAGCGGCCCATCGGCGTCTTCATCCCGATCCTGACCAGCGGCGGCATCGACGCCGCGAACTCCGCCAGCGGTACGTCGCCGCGGAAGAGGTACATCGGGTTCATCAGCGAGCTGCCGCCGCTCATCTGGAGGGCGTCGAGGTGTCCGTCGGCCTCCAGCAGACGAGCGAACTCCAGCCCCTCGTCGGTGGTCACCCCGCCGCGGAACCCGTCGCCGACACTCACCTTCGCCGTGACCGCGGCCTCGGTACCGACCTCGTCGCGGACCGCACGGGCGACCTGGCGGCCAAGTCGGGCGCGGTTCTCCAGAGACCCGCCCCACCGGTCCCGGCGCCGGTTGAGCCCGGGCGCGAGGAAGGAGCTGATCAGGTAGCTGTGCGCCATATGCAGCTCGAGCACGTCGAACCCTGCTCGGATCAGGGTGCGCGCGGAGGCGACGTACGCGCGAGTGATCCGGGTCAGGTCGCGCTCGCTGGCCGAGCCGACCATCTGCATCGACAGCGGGCTCGGCATTCGGCTCGAGCTCAGGGCCCGGACGCCGTTGGAGCGGCCGTTCGCGACCGGCCCGGCGTGCCCGACCTGCCCGGCGATCGCGGCGCCCGCGTCGTGCACGGCGTCGGCCAGCCGAGCCAGCCCGCCCAGGGTGTCGTCACCGACGACTACCTGCTCGGCGTGCGTCCGGCCCTCCGGCGCCACCGCCAGGTACGCCACCGTGGTCAGCCCGACCCCGCCCCGCGCGAAGCCCACGTGGAAGTCGACGAGGTCGTCGGTCACCTGTCCGTACGGCGTGCGCCCCTCGAACGTCGCCGCCTTCACGGTGCGGTTGCGCAACGCGACCGGGCCGAGGCGGGCGGGCGCGAAGACGTCAGGCGCTTTCACAGCAGAACTGTAACGCGTTCTACTTTGCTCGATGCCTGGAACGATGTGCCGGGTGACCGAGGACCAGATCGTGCGCCGCCTCCGCGCGGCGGGTTGCGTCTTCGCCGAGGAGGAGGCCGCCCTGTTGGTCGAGGAAGCCGACGGCGACGTCGACCGCCTGGAGCGGATGGTCCGCGACCGCGAGAGCGGCCGGCCCCTGGAGCAGATCCTCGGCTGGGCCGAGTTCGCGGGGATCCGGGTCCGGGTCGCGCCCGGCGTCTTCGTGCCGCGCCGCCGCAGCGAGCTCGTGGTCCGGCTGGCGCGGGAGGCCGCCAGGCCGGACGCCGTGGCGGTCGACCTGTGCTGCGGGAGCGGCGCCCTCGGAGCCGCGCTGCTTGCCGCCCGGCCCGACCTGGAGGTGCACGCAGCCGACCTCGACCCGGCAGCCGTCGCGTGCGCGCGCCGCAACCTGCCGCCGGACCGGGTGCACGAGGGCGACCTGTACGACGCCCTCCCCGAGCGACTGCGCGGCCGGGTCGACGTCCTGTTCGTCAACGCGCCGTACGTGCCGACCGACGAGATCGGCATGATGCCGCCCGAGGCCCGCGACCACGAGCACCGGATCGCACTCGATGGCGGGCCTGACGGGCTCGACGTCCAGCGTGCGGTCTGCGCCGGGGTCGGCGGCTGGCTCGCCGAGGGCGGCACCCTGGTCATCGAGACCGGCCGCACCCAGGCGGAGACGACCGCCGCGCTGATGACCGCCGCCGGTCTCACCCCGAGGATCGTCACCGACGACGACATCGGCGCCGTGTCGGTAACGGCGACCTGACCGGATCGCCACCCGCCGACGGATATCCTGCGAGCTCCCAAGGAAGGTCCGACGTGCGCCGCCTCGCCCCGCTCACCCTCGCGCTCAGCCTCGTGCTGGCGTCGCTGGCGTGCGCGGGCTCGGACGCCGGATCGTCCCCCGCCCCGCCCGCCGCCGAGCTGTCGGCCTCGTGGGCGGCGAGCGCGGACGCACCGTTCCCCGGCAGCCTCACCGGCGAGGTGGTGGTGCCCGCCTCCGACGACGCCACCGTCTCCATCACGCTCCGCCATGCCCGGTTCACGGCGCTGCCGTCCGCCTGCCGGCAGAGCACCATCGTCCGGGCCAGGTCGCTGATCGTCGACGGCGACGCCCAGCTCCGCTGCGTGCTCGCGAAGAGCGGTTCGGTCCGCACGATCCGATTCGCCGCGGTCACGGTCGCCGCCGCCGGGGACGAGCTGGGCGGCACGGTCCGGTTCAGCGCGGGTGACCCGGGCGAGGTCGAGCTGCCCGCCATCGAGGTCGACGAGGCGCCGACCGCCCCGACCCGTCGACTGCGACTTCTGTCGAGCCCCGATTTCCTGAACGCCGATGTCGGCGACCTGGCCCGCGGGCCGGGCTTCTGGAACCCGCGGCGCTCGCTCAACGGCATCAACAATGAGTACCGCCGCGCCCTCGGCAAGGTGCTCGATGACTGGGAGGCGACCGACCCCGACGGCGTGCTGGTGGCCGGCGACCTCGTCGACGGCCGCTGGGGCCGCGACCTCGAGGGCACCGGCAACTTCGGGCCGGTCGGCACCGTGTCCGAGCAGCAGCGCGCGCTGGACCGGGCCGCGGCCACCTACTACCCGCAGTGGCTGCAGCGGTTCCGTCGGCACGGGCTCAAGGTCTACCCGGCCATCGGCGACCATGAGTACGGCGACAACCCGTGGACCATCGACAAGCGGGTCCTGGCGCAGCGGTTCCGCCAGCGGTTCGCTCACTACTTCACCCGCACCCGCAGCGGTGAACCGAGGTACCCGAACCATCCGAAGGGGCTGCACGCGTTCACGGCGTACGCCGAGCGGCCGCGGCCCGACGTCCAGCTGATCTCCCTCGACCCCTTCGACATCACCCGCGACCGGGCCCGGGTCCGTCTCGACCCGGCCCAGCGGACCTGGCTGCGCAACGTGCTCCGCAAGGCCCAGCACGACAAGGTGCGGTGGGTCATCGTCCAGGGCCACGTGCCGATCCTCGGGCCCGTGCGCCTCCGCGGCTCGAGCGGGCTGCAACTCGCCGGCGGCGCCCACTCACCGACCTGGAGGCTCTTCGAGAAGTACGACGTCGACCTCTACCTCGCCGGCGAGGCCCACGACGTGACGGTGCTGGAGAAGGGCGGGGTCACCCAGATCGTCCACGGCGGGATGTTCCAGTTCGGGCTCACCAACGCGCTGCTGCTCGACGTCTACGACGACTTCATCTACCTCACCCTCCGCGACTACAACATGCGGCACCGCGACGCCGCCGACGGCACCCGGCTGTGGGAGACGGTCCGCGAGGGCATGCCCCGGCACATCGAGGTCCGCAACCAACCGTTCAGCCTCGGCACCGGTGTGCTGCGCAACGCCGGGGGCCTCAGCAACGCCAGCGGGCTGCTCGTCCCCCTCCGCTAGGGCCCGGACCACCTGCCGGACGACCACAGAGTCACGGGGTGACCAGGCGGCGTACCACCTCGGCCGCCGGCTCGGCACGCGCCAGCGGCGCCGCCTGCCCGGCCCACAACGGCGAGAAGTCCCCGGATCCCTCCGCCTCGGCGGCCGCGCGCAAGTGGGTGGTGCCGGCGGTGGCATACGGGTACGGCGGGGCGTCGTCGGCGAGCGGGCCGACCTCGCGGAGCAGCCGGTTGGCGATGCCCCTGGCGGGGCGGCCGGTGACCACGTTGGTGAGCAACGTGGCGTCGTCTGTCGCGTCGGCGAGCGCGGCCCTGTGCACGTCCGACGCGAGGGACTCGGGACACCGGAGGAACGCCGTCCCCACCTGCACCGCCACCGCTCCCAGTGCCAGCGCGGCCGTCACCCCGCGCGAGTCGGCGATGCCACCGGCCGCGATCACCGGTACGTCGACCGCGTCGACCACCTGGGGCACCAGGGCGAACGTGCCCACCTGCGCGGCCGGGTCCTCGGTGAGGAACATCCCGCGATGGCCACCCGCCTCCGCACCCTGGGCGATCACCGCGTCGCAGCCCCGCTGGGCGAGCCACCGTGCCTCTGCGACCGTGGTGGCGGAGGAGAGCACCCGCGCCCCGGTGGCCCGGACCCGGTCCAAGAGGGTCGCTGCGGGCAGCCCGAAGTGGAAGCTGACCACGCGCGGCCGGAGCTCCTCGACCAGCGCGCACTGCTCCTCGCCGAAGGCGGCGCGACCAGCACTCAGCCCGGCGGGCCGGGCCACCCCGAGCTCCTCGTAGTAGCCGGCGAGGCGGTCGAACCACCGCTCGCCGGCCTCGGCGCCCGGCGGCTCGTCAGCGTGGCAGAAGAAGTTGAGGTTGAACGGTCGGTCGGTTCCGGCCCGGACCGCGGCCACCTCGTCGCGGATCTGGTCGCCGGTCAGCATCGCGCACGGCAACGATCCCAGGCCGCCGGCCGCGGCCACGGCCACCGCGAGCGCGCTGCCGCTCGAACCCGCCATCGGCGCCTGCACGATCGGCAGGTCGACTCCCAGCAGGTCGAGCCGGCTCACCCAATGGATCATGGCCGACCGAGCGGACGACGTCCACGAGCGATTGCGGCGCCGCGAACAGGAAGCCGAGGCCGAGGTCCGTCAGCAGCCGGTGCAGGCCCAGGCACACCACCGTGATCAGGAGCGTCATCAGCGCCGGGTAGGCCACCGTGAGCACCGTCGTGCCCGGAGTCCAGCCGAGGTCGGTGCCGATCGGCAGATGCACGACCACGGCCAGCACCGCCAGGTGCATCACGTAAACCTGGAGGGTCCGCCGGCCGAGCCAGCCGAGCGGGCGCGAGCACGACGTCCCCGCGAGCCGGACGGCGACGGCAACGCCCATCGGTACGCCGACCAGGCTGAGCACCAGGACGGTCACGCTGTGCCGGGCGCCGATCGCTTCGAGGGCGAAGGTGAGCCCGACGTACACGGGAAGCAGCACGAGCAGCGGCAGCCGCAGCGACGCGAGCCGCCGGAACAGGTGCGGGTAGTAGGCACCGAACGCGAAGTACCCGAAGTGCGCGAGGACGGCGACCCGGTTGGTCTCGTCCAGAGGCAGCCAGGAGGTCGCCACCGCGACGGCCGCCGCGCCCGCGAGGACCATCGGCGCGGGCACGTGACGGAGCGCCTTGGAGAGCACGAAGTACGCCGCCAGCGCGAACAGGAACCACATGCTGGTGGCCGCCCAGACCAGCTCGGTGAGGAAGTCCAGCGGTCCGTCGGTGCGGTTCGCGGGAAGGGTCCGCTCCACCGAGTAGATCCCGGCGAAGACGACCAGCCAGACGACGTAGAGGTAGTAGGGGTTGACGATCCGCTTGCCGACGGCGCCCCACGGCCTGGCGATCGACGACGCCGCGAAGAAGCCGCTCACCGCGAAGAACAGCGGCATCCGGATCGGCTTGAGCGCGGCGGTCACCCACAGCCAGGCGTCCTCGGCGAGCCCGAGCCCGCTCGGAACCACCATTCCGTACTGCTTGCCGGTCACGTGGTGGAGCACCACCAGGAGGATGCACACGCCCTTGGCGACGTCGGGCCACTGCAGGCGGGTCGTGGAGTCGGTCATGCCTCCACAGATGCGCGGCGCCGCATATTAGTTCGCGAGCGTTGTTTCTAGCGGAGCGCGAGCCAGACCAGTAGTGGGCGGTGGTCGCTGTTCAGCCCGGTGAACGCGCGCTGGCCGAGGAACTTGACGTGGCCGGCCCGGAGGTCGGAGTTCGCCGCGTGCACGTAGTCGATGTAGCGGCCCGTGGGCCGGTGGGTCGGGAGCAGGTCGCGGCCGCCGAGCACGGCGTACGACGAGGTCGCCACCGACCCCAGGGCCTTGGCCGGTGCCTTGGGCAACCCCACCTCGGCGTCCGCACGGGCGTCGAAGTTGTAGTCCCCGGTGCCGACCACCCAGCGCCCCGGCGAATGGCGCCACTCACGGATCATCCGCTCGAGCTGGAACCGCGCCCGGGCGGCGTTGCTGGTCGTGGTCCACCGGCCCGGGTGGTCGAAGTCCTCGATCTTCTGCGGCAGGTGGGTGTCGATCACCGACAGCAGTCGGCCGGTCTCCCGGTGCCTCAGCGTGACCCGGATGATGTATCGGTGCCCGAACGGGTAGCGGCCGGTGACGTGGTCCACGCCGTACGCGACCAGCCGCGAGGACGACGAGACGTACTCGAACTCCGAGCGCCGCCAGGAGACCGCCAGCTCCCTGGCCCCTTTGGGGAACTGCTTGGTGGCCCAGCCATGCTGGCGCAGGGTCGCGAACACCGGCCCGAATTGGTTTGACTCCTGCCAACCCACGATGTCGACACCGGAGCGGGAGGTCACGAAAAGCGCGTCCTCACGGGCCTGGTCGACGGACAGTTGACGGAACTGGTTCATGGTCACCACGCCGAGCAGGTCACGGCGCTCGATCACCTGTCCGTCCCGGGCCGTCGGCTGCGCGCCGATCGGCGGGATCTCCTGCGCGACGTCCGAGGCGAGCGACGCCTGCACCCCGTGGGAGCTCTCGTTCGCGTGGGTGGTGTCGGAGCGGCTGAACACAGGAGCGATCACGAAGGCCAGCACGGTCGCCAGCACCAGCAGCGGCGGCGGCCCGGCCCACCGCCGTTGGCGCACGGCTGACCCCACGTTCGACTCTCCCCTTCGTTCGTGCTGGTTCGGGACGCATCGCGACGCTAACCGGCCAGCACCCGAGCATCAGGGATTGGCGCCCCGTGTCGGAGGTCGAACCCGAGGTGTGCGCTCAGCCGCGCTCGCGCCAGCGCACCCGGGGCGGCTGGCCACCGGGGCTCTCCGACATCCGCTGGGTGTAGTCGAACGTCGGGTCGTTGGCCAGCCGGTCCCAGCCCGCACCGCGCGGCACCGTCCCGGGATCGGTGTCGAGCCGCCGGCTACGACGGGCGCGGAGCCGGCGTACGAGTGAGGCGAGCACGCGGGCACGGTAGGTCCGGGTCCGTCGCCGGCACCTCTACTTCGAGCAGCCTCGAAGGGTCAGCCACCCGTCAGTGAGGCGCCCAGGGTGGTCCGTCGGTAGAACACCTGCCGGCCGCGGCGGCTGCGGTCGACGAGGCCGGCCCGCAGCAGGATCATCAGGTGGTAGGAGACGGTCGGCTCCGACCAGTGCAGGTCGCGACTCAGCTCGCTGGTGGACATCGGGCTGGTCAGCCGGGCGAGCAGTGCGGCCCGGGTGCCGCCGAGCAGGTCCGCCATCGCCTGGTCCGGGTCCGCCTCGGCGGGTCGCTCCCACAGCCGGGCGATGCCGTCGGCGCGGTAGATGACCATCGGCCGCAGCGGCCGCTCGGCCGCGAACTGCACCGGGCCGGTATGGCTCGTCACGGGGACCAGCAACAGCCCGTCGTCGGCCCAGTCGATGACGCCCTCGTAGGGGCGGTCCAGCGTGATGCCCTCGCCGTTCCAGACCATCCCGGCGCCCAGGTCGTCGAGCATCGCGAGTACGCCGCGGGCCGCGATCACGTCGCCGCGCCGCCGGATGTCGTCGTCCAGCACCGCCCGAACCGCGGGCCAGTCCTCGGCCACGGCCGTGTCGTGGAACGCCTGCAGTGCCTCCGCCGCGGTCTCAGCGACCGCGGCCGGGCCGGCGTCGATCAGCTCGACGAGCGAGGCCGGGACCGGCCGACGCCACCGGTCGTACGCCGCCTCGCTGCCGTACAGCTCGACCACGTCGGGGCGCATCCGGCGCCCGCGGAGCGCGACGTCGAGGTGGTGCTCGACCACCTCGGCCGGGGTCTCGGCCACCCGGCGGATCAGGTCCGTGAACGTCTCGCCGGCCCGCTCGGGCGGCGGGCTCAGGAAGTCCGGCGAGTACGGATGGTCGTCGGGCACCAGGTCCTCCAGGACCGTCCGCAACCCGAGGGGCATCCTCTCGCGGGCGCGGTCGTACCACCGGCGCGCGTGCGGGGCCGGGTGCCGGCCGCGGAACTGGACCGTGCTGACGACCTCGTGGACCGGCGAGACCGCGAACCGGGAACGGCCGAGCACCTCGGCCGTCATCGGGATCCGGATCGCCACCGGGACAGTGTGCACCCCGCTCCCTGAGCCGATTCGAGAGTCCTCTAATCACTGGCGGGGGCCGGCCTGCCGACGTTGGCTACCCACCTCGGACCACGACTCGGGGGGAGAACGAGATGACAACGATGACACGACGCGGGATGTTCCGATCGGGCGTCGCCGTGGGCGCCGGTGGCGCCTTCGCCTGGGCAGCCGGCCTCGGCGGGACGGCGTCCGCGGCCGACGACCCGGCGCTCCGCAAGCCGGTGCTGGTGGGTTCGAACCCCGCCATCCAGCTGTTCGCCGACGGGAGCTGTACGGCGTACGTGTCGTGCTGGCGGGTCGACTGGTCGACGCACGGGCCCGGGACCGCGATCGTGCTCTGGCAGCCGACCGGGGTCTCGTTGCACACCGACCGTCCGGCGCTGGGGCACTGGCTGGCCGACAGCTTCGTCCGGCACTTCCCAGAGCTCGAGGGACTGCCCTGGTCGACGCCGCGGTTCCGCCCCGCGCGGGCGCACGTCGACATCGACCTCGCCCGCGGAATGCGGGCCCGTGCCGGCGCCCTCTCGGTGGTGACCGCCGGCGTCCTGGACCGCCGGACGTTCGCCACCGACGACTTCCCGCTCGGCGGGGTGCCACACAGCCTCAGCCTGGTGCTCGGCCCGTGCGCCAACGGCGAGATCAGGCTGGGCGGCCGAACGCTGCCCGGCGAGATCGAGCGCGGTGGGACACCCGAGCGTCCGGGCTCCTCGGCCTTCGTGACCGAGGCGGAGGTGTGGAAGGCCTGAGCCGTCAGAGAGAGTCCCGGCCGGCCGAGACCTCCCCAGGCCCGGCCGACCGGAGGCTCGCTTCCTGAATACCAGGCCGCTCAAGCCCGGACTTGCTTCTAGCTGGGCAGCGGCGCAGGGTCCGCCGCGGGGATTCCTTCACCCGGGGTGTCGGCGGCGATGTCGTGGAGCAGGGTGTCGAACCGCCGCCGCAGGTCGTCACTGGTGGCGGTGCCGGACTCCCAGTTCTCGACCAGCCGGGTCGCCAGCTCGCGGACCTTCAGGTTGCGGTGGCTCGACCACCAGTTCAGCATCGCGAACGCCTGGTCGGCGTCCAGACCGTAGGCGAGCATCAGGCTGCCCTTGGCCTGCTCGATGACCGCCCTGCTCTCGGCCGATGCCGCGACCGCCTCGTTGGCGTGCTGCACGCTCTCGGCGCGGAACTGCGCTGTCAGGTCGACGTAGTAGCCGTCGATGGAGGTGACCGTGTCCTCCTCGCAGACGCCGCCCTCGCAGACGAGCACCACTCGGCGCTCGATGCCGTCGGCGCCGATGAGCCGGTAGGAGATGCTGAACGGCTCACCCGTGGCGGAGGCCTGGGTGAGCACGGATGCCACCCGCTCGCGATCCTCGGGGTGCTTGCAGTTGAGCACGTCCTCGGTGGTGGGTGAGATCGAACCAGGTTCGAGACCGTGGACGCGGAACACCTCGTCGTCCCACTCCCAGTTGCCGGTGGTCAGGTCACAGGTGAAGCGGCCGACCTGGGCCTCGCGCTCGCGCATGTCAACGCCTCCCTCGTTGAAAATGTGAGCAGAGCGTAAGCCTTCCGAGGCGTATCGTCACCACGATGCAGCTCACGGTTCTCGGCGGCTGTGGCGCCTGGCCGGATCGGGGCCGTCCGTGCAGCGGCTACCTGGTCGAGCACGAGAGCTTCTCGCTGCTCGTGGATCCCGGGTACGCGACGTTCTCCGCGCTGCTCGAGCACACCACCGCCGCCGCGATCGACGCCGTCTACGTGACCCACGGGCACCCCGACCACTGCGTCGACCTGAACCCGCTGCTCCGCGCCCGGGTACTCATCGAGGAGGGGCTCCCTGCGCTGCCGGTCTACGCCCCGCGCGGCGCTCTGGACGTCGTGCTCGCCCTGGACCGGCCGGGCATGCTCGACGCCGGTTACACCCTGCGCGAGCTCGACGGTGGGGAGCCACTGCGGTTCGGCCCGTTCGCCGCCGAGACCCGGATGCTGCCGCACTTCCTGCCCAACCTGGCCCTGCGGCTCGAGGCCGGCGGACGGGTGCTCGCCTATACCGGCGACACCGGGCCGAGCCCGGAGGTCGGCCGGCTGGCCCGAGATGCCGACCTGCTGCTCGCCGAGGCGACGTACGCCGACGAGGTGCCCGCCGACAGCAGGGAGCACCTCTCCAGCGCCGCCGTCGCCGGCGAGCACGCCGCGGCGGCCGGGGCGCGCCGCCTGCTCCTGGTGCACCTCCAACCGGGCACCGATCCGGACGCCGCGCTGGCCGCCGCACGGAGCCGGTGCGAGGCGGAGGTGCTGGTGGCCGTACCGGGGCTGGTGCTTCGGGTGTGACCGGCCTTGTCCCCCGGCTGACACCGGCGGACACTGGTGAGAAGGGCTGGGGAGGCCCGGTCACTCGGGCGGGAGATGACGGCGATGGACACCCTCGTTCCAGGCATGAGCGAGACACATCGGGTGCTGGACGAACGACTGACCAGGGCGGCCGCGGCGCGGCCGGACGTGACTCATCCCAGAGACCAGTACCCCGCGATCGACACGTTCCTGGCCAGCGCCAGCCGGCACTACGGCGCGGTGCTAGACGTGCTGGTGTCGGCGGTACGCCGCCGGCTGCCGGACGGCGATGACCGCGCCCGCGAGTTCGTGCACCAGTGCAAGGAGCTCGAGGTCGCGCTGGCCCAGGTCAAGGCCAAGCTGTACGGCTCGACGTACGCCATCCGGCGGTCGTGGTCCTCGATCTGGGACGACGTGCGCACCGAGTTCGACCGGACCTGGAGGCTGGAGCGCGAGCTGGTCGACGCGGTCGCCGCGCATCGGCACGATGACGACCCCGACTGGGGGGAGCGGCTCTACCACGCGGAGCTGCACGCGCCGACCCGTCCGCACCCCTACGTGTGGCATCGCGGGCTGCGCGGGCGGGTCGCTCGAACGGTGGCGTTGCGCATCGACAGGTTCTGGGACACCGCCGAGGGGCGGATGATCCCCGAGCCGGTCAAGGCGCACGACCGCGGCCACGACGGGAAGGTCACGCAGTACCTCCTCGCCGACCCGCACCTCGACGAGGAGGAGTGAGCGGGCAATAACCCCGCGCGCGGACGAGGTCGGCGGGACAGGATGGGTCCGTGTACGCCATCACCCTGTCCAGCACACCGTCCGCCGAGCTGCGCCCGCTCGAGCCCTGGCAGGCCGAGGAGTTCCTCGCCCACATCGACCGAGCACGCGAGACGGTCGATCCGTGGATCCCCTGGGCCTCCCGCTCGACGGACCTCGAGTCGGCCCGCGCCACCCTCCAGAAGTTCGCCGACAAGCAGGCCGCCGACGCCGGACGCCTCTACGGCATCTGGCTCGACGGCACGCTCGTAGGCGGCGTGATGTTCGTACGGTTCGACGCCGACGCCGGGAACTGCGAGATCGGCGTCTGGATGGAGCCGGCGGGTTCGGGCCACGGCCTGGTCACCGCGGCCGCACGGATCCTCGTCGAGTACGCCTTCGTCGAGCGCGGCATGCACCGCGTCGAGTGGATCACCACGCCCAGCAACGCCAGCAGCCGCGCCGTGGCCGAGCGGCTGGGCATGAAGCTCGACGGCGTGCTCCGGTCGGAGTACGTGCACCACGGCGAGCGGCACGACGCCGAGGTCTACTCACTGCTCCCCGAGGAGTGGACCTCCCGCTAGGGAGCGTCCGAGCTGGGGGCACGGCTCGCGGCTCCAGCGCGGCGGTGGGTGCCCGACGCGCGCCGTACGTGGATCAGAGCGGCGACGAACAGGCTGCCGAACGCGATGGTCCCGAACGGCGCGGGGTGGCCCACCGCGAGGAAGAACGCCGCCAGCGCCAGGAGGACCCACTCCGACCGGAGCGCGCCCGCGGCTCGCGCAGCGATCGCCAGGTATCCCACCGCGAGGATCCACCCGACGGTCCCGAGGATGGCGAGCCACAACGCCCATGGTGAAAACGCCGGCCAGTCCTCGACGATCGAGAACACGGCGTCCTGCTCCGCCACCGGAAGACCCCGTGCACTGCGCATCGCGAGTCCGGTACCGATGCCGGCCAGCGTGTCGTAGGCGCTGAAGAAGATCAGGAAGAGGCCGATGCCGATCCCGGTCTGCCACGACCGCGCGCACCGGAACTCGTCCGCGAGCAGGATCACGGAGACCGCGACCAGGCCGACGAGCCCGAGCTGGATCATGTGGTAGGCCATGAACCAGGTGGAGGCGTCCATCAGCGCCTGTGCGTTGTGGTCCGGTTGCGGGTGCAGGACGGTGAACACCGCGAGCACCAGCGGAGGTGCCAGGAGGAGCAGGCGACGTACTCGCGGTGGGAGGTTCCAGAGCGGCTCGTGCTGGGTCTCCTGGTTGCGGTGCAGGGTGGTCATTTCCCGCTACCGGCTCCGACCGGCTCCAGCTCGGGCTCCGGCGGAGCCGTCGCGTCCACGGGGTCGGGATAGCGCCCGTGCTCGAGGTGCGGCAGCCACTCCAGCCACCGGGGCAGATACCAGTTCCACTTACCCAGCAGACTCATCGTCGCGGGCAGGAGGATGGCTCGGATCAACGTCGCGTCGATCAGGATCGCGGCCGCGAGCCCGACCCCGAACTGCTTGAAGATCATTGCCTGCAGTGCGCCGAACACCGAGAACACCGCGACCATCACGATGGCGGCACTCGTGACGACACCCGCGGTGGTCTTGATGCCGTGCTTGACCGCGGCCTCCGTCGTCATCCCGCCGTCATACGCCTCGCGGACTCGGCTGAGGATGAAGACGTGGTAGTCCATCGACAACCCGAACAGGATCACGAACAGCAGGATGGGGAGGAACGGATCGATGCCGCCGGTGGCGTCGAAGCCGAGCACCGACTTGCCCCAGCCCTCCTGGAAGACGAGGACGAGGACGCCGTACGCCGCGCCGACGGACAGGAGGTTCAGGAGGACCGCCTTGATGGCGATCACCACGGACCTGAAGCTGATCAGCATCACGAGGAACGCCAGCAGCAGCACGAAGCCGAAGACCAGCGGGGCCACGTTCTGCATTCGCTCGTCGAAGTCCCGGGTCTCCGCGGTGGTACCCGTGACGGCGACCTCGGCGTCGGAGAGATCACCCACGGTGGCGGGCACGATGTCGTCGCGGAGCGCGTCGAGGGCCTCGTTCGAAGGCCCGTCGCTGCCGTCACCCAGGACCGGGATGGAGACGACGGCCACCGTCTGTGCCGGGTTGTACGTGACCTCGATCGGCTGGCTCAGCACGTCGGACTCGCGCGCTTGTTCCTTGAGCTCGGCGATGGACGCCTGCACGTCGGCTGACTGGACGTCGTCGGCCTTGATCACGACCTCGGCCGAGATCTCGGTGCCCGGGAACGCCGTCTCCAGCTTGTTGTACGTGGAGAGCAGGTCCTGCGGGAACGTCTCGATGCCGGGCTGCACCGTCTTGATCTGCAGCGCCGGGGCAGCGATGGCCAGCAGCAGCCCACCCGCCAGCACGACCGAGACAACGGGGCGGCGGAGCACCCGGTCGATGATGGCTCCCCAGATCCGGCCCTCGCCGTCCGCACGGCGGAAGCGCCCGGCGAACGGAACCCGGCCGCGGTCGACCTTGTCGCCGAGCTTGGAGAGCACAGCGGGGAGCACGGTCAGTGAGCCCAGCATGGCCACGCCAACGACGATCATCGTGGCCACGCCGAACGATGCGAAGGTCGCGTCCCCAGTGAGCAGCATCCCGCCCATCGCCACGATGACGGTGATTCCGGACACCAGCACGGAGTGGCCGGAGGTGGCCGCCGCGGCTTCGAGCGCAGCGCCCTCGGTCCGGCCGGCGGCTCGCTCCTCTCGCTCGCGCTTGAGGTAGAACATCGAGTAGTCCACCCCGACCGCCAGCCCCACGAGAAGGACCAGCGCACCCACGCTGTCGTCCATCGGCACCACATTGCTCACGATCGACATCAGGCCGAAGGTGCCGAGCACGGCGCTCAACCCGAGCAGCAACGGGATCCCGGCCGCGACCAGGGCTCCGAACGCGAAGAGCAGGATGATGAGGGTCAGCGGCACGGAGAACAGGCCTGCCGTCTTCAGGTCGTCCTTGAACGAGGCCTGCAACGCCTTGTCGGTGCTCTCGCCGAAGGAGCCGACGAAGAAGTCCGGGTTCGCCTCCTGCACGTCGTCCACCGCCGCGACCAGCGCGTCGGTCTTGTCCGCGGCGTCGTCGGGCTCCCCGGCGTAGTCGACCGCGATGAGCGCGGATGCCTGGTCCGGGGATATGAGGTCGTCCGAGTTCGCGTCGAGCGGCGATGACAGAGCCGCGACCTCGGGGAGTGATCCGACCGTGTCCACCACGTCCTGGAGGACCGCCTGGAACTCTGGCGAGTCAACCTCGACCGTCTCGCTCTGGACGAGGATGGTCTCCTGTGCCGGTTGCTCGAAGTCCTCGTACAGGATCTTGTCCGCCCGTCCGGACTCGCCGGGACCAGAGGTCTCGAACACGATCGACTTCATCGGCACGAGGATGCTGAACGCGAAGAGCGTCACCATCGCCCCGAGCCACCCCAGGATCGCGATCTTCCGGTGCCGACCGCTCCAACGAGCCATCTGTGCTGCCAGGTTGTGAGCCTGCTTCTGCTCGGTCATGGCTCTCCTTTCGGACCTGGATCGCCAGGTCGGATGTCGATGGCGCGCTTCGGCTAGGGGATGTCCACCTCGGCGACGCGCGTCGCGGTGGTGCGTTTCTCGACGAAGTAGGGCAAGAGATCAAGGGCCGCCGACTCGTCCGCGGCCTCGACGGTCCACCAGATCCCGTGGCCGCCGTCACTGCAGGATGTGAGTGCGGAGCGATGGCGGAGGGGACTCGCTTCGCCCTTGAACGAAGCGAACGCGGCCCCGCACTCACGGGCCTGATGGCGGTGGTGGAGCAGGAATAGGGCCACCAGACGAGCATCGCGTCAGACACCCTGCGCAACATCGGGGTAGCACCCTGACTTCTCCGCCTGTCGCATTGACTCAGAGGGGGCTTACCCTGGCAGCGGAGGGAACATGGCCGTCTCTACCCCGTTGATCGGCCGAGTCGAGGAGCTAGCCCGTCTCGACGGCGCTCTCAAGAATCTCTCGGGGGACAGCTGGTCAGCCGTCGAGGTGGTGGGCGAAGCCGGCATCGGCAAGACTCGCCTGCTCGACGAGCTCACGCGGCGCGCGGATCGCCGGGGGGCGCTCGTGCTGGCGGGCTCGGCGTCCGAGCTGGAGCGGGACCTGCCCTTCTGGGTGTTCGTCAACGCCCTTGACGACTACATCCGCAGCCTCGACCCACGCGTCCTCCAACTGCTGGATGCCGAGGACCGGGCCGAGCTCGCGCATGTCTTTCCCGCGCTGGCCGGACTCGGTGGTGGCGGTGACACACCACTCGCGCTACAGCGTTACCGCACCCATCGCGCGGTGCGTGGACTGCTGGAACGGCTCGCGGCAACCCGGCCTCTCGTCCTGGTCCTCGACGACTTCCACTGGGCCGACCCGGCGTCCGTGGAGCTCCTCAGTGGACTGCTCCGCCGGCCCCCGGACGCGGGGGTGCTGGTCGCGCTCGCCCTTCGCCCCGACCGCCGCTTGGAACGGCTCACTGCCGAGATCCAGCGGTCGCACGGAGCGGAGACGTTCGCCCGCATCGCGCTCGGCGCCATCACCCGCGACGACGCCGAGCAGCTGCTCGGAGACTCGGTGGACGGCGAGGTCGCGTCGGCCCTGTACGACGAGAGTGGCGGCAATCCGTTCTACCTCGAGCAGCTGGCGCGCTCCCTGAGTCACGGCAGCACCCGGCCCGGGGTGAACCAGCAGCTGCCGAAGGCGCTGCACGTACCACCGGTCGTGGCGGCCACCCTCGCGGAAGAGCTCGCCCGCCTGTCCCACACCTCGCACCTGGTGCTCCAGGGAGCAGCCGTGGTCGGCGACCCGTTCGAACCGGAGATGGCAGCCGCCGCGGCCGGGGTCAGCGAGCTGACCGCGCTCGCCGCCCTCGACGAGCTGACCAGGTCGGCCCTCGTCCGGCAGACCGCCACCCCTCGCCGGTTCCGGTTCCGGCACCCGATCGTGCGCCGAGCCGTCTACGAGACGGCTCCAGCCGGATGGCGGTTGCGCGCCCACGAGCTGAGCGCGTCGGCCCTGGCCTCGAGGGGCGCCACCGCCTCGGAGCGTGCCCACCACGTCGAACGTTCCGGCAGGAAGGGCGACCACGAGGCCGTCGCGACCCTGCACCAGGCGGGCGAGGAGACCGTCCATCGGGCGCCGGAGAGCGCCGCCCGCTGGTTCGGTGGGGCGTTGCGACTGCTTCGCGACGATGCCCCTGCGGAGTACCGCGTCGAGCTGCTGCTCGCTCGGGCCGGCGCCCTCGCCAGCTCCGGGCACTTCGTCGAGGGGTACGCCGCCCTCCTCGAGAGCATCGAGCTGGTGCCCGCCGAGGCCGTCGCGCTGCGAGTCCGGCTCACCACGGCGTGCGCCGGGATGGAGCACCTCCTCGGTCATCACGAGATGGCACACAGCCGACTGGCGGCCGCTCTCGAAGAGCTCCCGGTGGACATGGCCTCACCCGAGGCCGCGGCCCTGAGGATCGAGCTCGCCGTCGACGGCGTCTACCGCATGCAGTTCTCCCAGATGGCTTCCCAGGCGACGGAGGCCCTGGCCGCGGCCCGCCCCCTGGGCAACCACCCGCTGGTGGCCACCGCTGCGGCCGCCCGGGCATGGGGCACTGCGCTGGCGGGGTTCGTCCCCGCCGCGCGGACCTACCACGCCGAAGCGTCGGTTCTGGTGGACGAGCTCTCCGACCAGGAGCTGGGCCTGCGGCTCGACTCCGCCGTGCACCTGGCCGGTGCCGAGCTCTATCTCGACCTGTTCGAGTCGGCGGGCAGCCACGCCGAACGAGTGATCGCGGTCGCGAGGGAGACCGGACAGCCGGCGTTCATCCCGTTCGCGTTCATGGTCCTGGCCTGGGTGCGGATGCTCCGCGGCGAGCTCGCCGACGGCGCCGAGACCCTGGACGCGGCCATCGAGGAGGCGCGGCTCCTCGGCAACACCCAGAGCGTGGCCGGCCTGCTCCTCAACCGATCCCTCACCGCGGTGGCCGCGGGTGATCTGGAGCTTGCTGCCGCGACGGCGCGAGAGAGCGTCGCCCTCACCGAGGGGATGGACGACGGGCTGATCCCGGCCGCGGCCACCCTGTCGCTCGCCGCCGCCCTGCTCGAGAAGGGGGATCCGGGTCTCGGCGATGCCGTCGAGCTGATGGTTCGACGATGCGGAGGGCCCGAGCTTCCCTCCATGCCCGGCGGCAGCTTCCGCACCAAGTGGCTCGAGCTCCTGACCAGGTGCTTGCTGGCACTCGACCGCCGGGCCGAGGCCGACCGGGCGGCTGCCCACGCGCAGGCCATCGTGGACCCTCTCGGCGGACTCCGGATGGCCACCGCCATGGCCGAACGCGCAGCGGCGGTCGTCGCCCTCGACGCCGGCGACCCCCACGAGGCGGCCCGGCGGGCGCTCGCCTCAGCGGCCGCTGCCGACCAGGTCGGCATCCCTGTGGAGGCGGCGCTGTCGCGCATCGTGGCCGGCCGAGCCCTCGCCGGTGCTGATCAAGGATCGCGTGCCGTCACGGAGCTCGAACGGGCTGCCGCCGCGTTGCACGACAGTGGCGCCGTGAAGTACCGGGACGCCGCAGAGCTGGAGCTGCGGCGACTGGGTCAGCACGTCCACCGACGCAGCGCCCCAGGCGTGGCCGCCGTCGGAGTCGCGTCCTTGACCCACCGCGAGAGGGAGGTCGCCGACCTCGTCGTGGACCGGCGTACCAACCCCCAGATCGCGGCGGCACTCTTCGTCAGCTGCAAGACCGTGGAGTCGCATCTGCGCCACATCTTCCACAAGCTCGACGTCACCTCTCGCGTCGAGGTTGCGCGGGCGATCGAGGCAGCTCCGCGGCCCGAGTGATCCGCGGCAGGAGGGCGCGGACCAGCAGCGCGGTCGCGGCGGTGGACGTCACGGTGCGGACGATGTTCCACGCGACCCATGGCGTCTCGAAGTCCTCGCGTGCTTGCCGAAGGTTGTCCGTGGCCAGGTCGACGGCGGCCAGCGTGTCGTTGAGCGGGACGTTCGCGGCCATCGTGACGAGGAACGTCGCGACGTTCGCGCCAAGGGCGGCGAGCAGCCAGGGACGCATCACGCCCTTCTCGACGAACGCGGCGACTCCGGTCAGCACCGGGGCACCGACCAGCACGGCCATGAACGCCGGGTTGACGATGGCGTCGTTGATCGCGTTCATCGTCTCGACGAAGGTGTGGTCGGTGGTGTCGGCGAGGCCCGGCATCACGCCCGTCGCCCAGGCGAAGTAGACCCCGGCGTTGAGACCGGTCGTCAGCGTGGCCGCACCAAGCAGCCAACGACGTCGTGTCGTCATGACCAGACCCCCGTCGATGCGGTCCGCTCCGCGAACTCCCGGAACGAGTGCGGCTCACGGCCCAGCGCCCGCTGCACGCCGTCGGAGACGTAGTCGTGGACACCGACCACCTCGCGGAACAGGTAGGTCAGGAAGTCGACGAACTCAGTGGGGACGCCGAGCTCGGCGGCGCCGGCGGCGTACTCCTCCACGGACACCGGCACGTAGGTGATGTCCCGGCCGCTGGCCTTGGCGATCTCGGCGACGGCTTCGGGGAAGCTCACCAGCCCGGGGCTGGTCAGCTCGTAGACCTGTCCCGCATGGCCGGGCTCGGTGAGCGCTGCCACCGCGACGTCGGCGATGTCGTCGGCATCGACGAACGGCTCCAGCTGGCCGAAGTGGGCCGGGAGCACCACCTCGCCGGCCCGGACCGGGTCCAGCAGGTAGTCCTCGCTGAAGATCTGCATGAACCAGGCGCAGCGCACGACGGTCACGTCGGCGCCGGTGGCCTGGACCTCGCGCTCGGCCCGCTGGGCCTCGTCCTCGCCTCGGCCGGTCAGCAGCACCAGCCGGTCCACGCCGTTCTCGATCGCGAGCTCGGCGAACGCCCGGGTGGCCTCCGTCGCCCGGTCGAACAGGACCAGGTCGGGGTAGGGGATGTAGACCGCCCGAGCCCCCTGCAGCACCGGAGCCCACGTGGACTCGTCGGCCCAGTCGAAGCGCGGCTGCCCCGAGCGGGAGCCCACCCGGACGGGGAGGCCCCGGTCGCGGAGTCGGTTGGCGACCCGGTGGCCGGTCTTGCCGGTGCCGCCGAGTACCAGCGTCGGTCGGTCGTCGTGTGAAGTGTTCGACATGATGGATCCTCTCGTGTGGATGTGTACCTGTCGTCCACTCTGATGGAGGCTCGCCGGTGAATCACTGCCTGTTGATCCGCGATATATGCTCATTCGTCCAGTCACGCTGGACGTTGTGTCCAGGAGCGGCGACACTGGACTCATGCGAGGCGAGGATCCCTGGACCACACCCGATCCGCTGGGCGAGGCGCTGCACGTCCTGCGCATGTCGGGCACGTTCTACTGCCGGTCCGAGCTGACCGCGCCCTGGGGACTCGGCATGCCCCCCGAACCCGAGTCCATGTGGTTCCACGTCGTGAACAGTGGGCGCTTCTGGCTCGAGGTGGACGGCGAGGAGCCAGTCCTGCTGGAGCCCGGCGACTTCGCCCTGGTGCCCCACGGTGAGGGCCACGTGCTCCGCAGCGACCCGGGGGCCCCGGCCCCACAGGTCGACGGGCTGGACTACGAGTACGCCAGCGACCGCTACGCGATCCTGCGGTACGGCGGCGGTGGGGCGGCCACCAGCATCGTGTGCGGCACCGTCCGCTTCGGGCACCCGGCGGCCCGCAACCTGGTGGCACTGCTGCCCCGCACGATCGTCGTCGAGGGGTCACCGGGCTCGACGTCACCGGAGGCCGACTGGATGCACAGCACCCTCCGGCTGATCGCCGCCGAGGGGCGCGAGCTGCGGCCGGGCGGCGAGGCCGTGATCACCCGGCTGTCGGACATCCTGGTCATCCAGGCCATCCGCTCCTGGATCGCCGGCGACCCCGCGGGACAGACCGGCTGGCTCGGAGCCCTGCAGGATCCCCGCATCGGCCGGGCCATGTCCCTGGTGCACAGCGATCCGGCCCAGCCCTGGTCCGTGGCGACGCTGGCACGAGAGACCGCCATGTCGCGGTCGGCGTTCGCGGCCCGGTTCACCGAGCTCGTGGGCGAGCCGGTGATGAAGTACGTGACCCGGTGGCGGATGCAGGTGGCGCTGGACTGGCTGCGGACCGACGAGGTCCCCGTCTCCGCACTCGCCACCCGTCTGGGCTACGACTCCGAAGCGGCGTTCAGCCGCGCCTTCAAGCGCACGATCGGCATGTCTCCCGGCGCCTCTCGACGGTCAGCGCCAGGCACGGCGCTCGAGGGCCAGCAGGTCGCCACGGCCTGACGCCACCGGCGTGAGCCCCCCGCCGTGGAGCGACTTGGCTGGGAACGGGCATCGGTTGGCGGTTTACCGGTAGACCGCCACAGGCTGACCGGACGAGGCTGATTGCTCAGCGCACTCGGCCTCCCAAGATCGCCGGCGCGCCCGCCGCGTGCCCACCGACCAGCTCGCCTCAGAAAGCCACGCCTCATGACCCTCCTCGCCGAACGAGACACCTCTCGCACCCCCAAGGGGCTGGTGCTCGGCATCTGTTGCCTGAGCCTGCTGATCGTGTCGATGGACGCCACCGTCGTCAACGTCGCCCTGCCCGCGATCAAGACCGACCTCGGCGCCACGATCTCCCAGCTGCAGTGGACCGTCGACGGCTACACCGTGGCCATCGCGGGCTTCCTCCTGCTGGCCGGCGCCACCGCCGACCGGATCGGCCGGCGGCGTGTCTTCCAGGTCGGCCTGGCGACGTTCAGCGTCGCCTCACTGATCTGCTCCCTGGCCCCGAACGTCGAGCCTCTGATCGCCGCCCGCGTGCTGCAGGGGCTGGGCGGTTCGATGCTCAACCCGGTGGCGATGTCGATCATCACCACCACCTTCACCGATCGGCGCGAGCGCGCCCGCGCGATCGGCGTGTGGGGCGCCGTGATCGGCGTCTCGATGGCCTTGGGGCCGCTGGTCGGAGGCTTCGTCACCGAGCAGATCAGCTGGCGGGCGATCTTCTGGATCAACGTGCCCATCGGCATGGCCGCGATCGTGCTCGCCGCGCTCTTCGTGCCCGAGTCACGGGCCGCCAAGGCGCGGCGCCCCGACCCGGTCGGACAGACGCTGGTGATCATCGCGCTCGTCTCGCTGGTCTACGCCCTGATCGAGGGCCCCGCCCACAGCTGGGGGTCGCCGCAGATCCTCGGACCGATCGTCCTCGCCGTGGTTGCAGTAGCCGCGATCACCGTCTACGAGCGTGGCCGCCAGGAACCCTTCATCGACGTCCGGTTCTTCCGCAGCGTGCCGTTCGCCTCGGCCAGCATCACTGCCGTCCTCGGCTTCTCGGCGTACGGCGCCTTCCTGTTCGTCAACGCGCTCTACCTGCAGCAGGTCCGCGGACTCTCGCCCGCCACCACGGGCGCGTGGATGCTGCCCCTGGCGCTGGCGACGCTGCTCGCCTCGCTCAACTCCGGCCGGATGGTCGCGCGCTTCGGCACCCGCCCCTCACTCGTCCTCTCTGGCATCCTTTTCGCGCTGAGCGGGATGATGCTGACCACCCTTGCCGACCACTTCCCCACGCCCGCACTGCTCGCGACGTACGCCGTCTTTGGCTTCGGGTTCGGCACCATCAACGCGCCGATCACCGCCACCGCGGTCGCCGGCATGCCGCTTTCCCAGGCCGGCGTTGCCGCGGGCATCGCCTCCACCAGCCGCCAGACCGGCTATGCCATCGGCGTGGCCGTCGCAGGCACGCTCACCGGAGCCGGTGCCTCGGCCGCGCTGATCCCGAACGTCGCAACCGCCGCCCGCCCGTTGTCGTGGGTCGTGCTCGGTTGCGGCCTCGCCATCGTCGCGATCGGCTTCGTCTCGACCTCCGCTTGGGCCCAACGCTCCACCCAGACCGTGCGCAATCTCCTCGCCGAGAACTGACCGGGGGTGGCGGTCAGTCTCTGTTCTCGTGGCCGCGCTCTACGGCTCCGTCCGTGCCCATGGCATGTCGGTAGCGTCCGGGAGAGGTCCCGACGATGTTGGTGAAGGCTGCGATGAAGCCGCTCACGTTGGCCCAGCCGCAGGCGTGAGCGACGTAGGTCACGTCGTGATCCTCGGCGAGCAGGACGAGTGCGCGATGGATCCGGATCTGGGTGCGCCACTCGTAGAACGTCATGCCCAGCTCGGCGGAGAGGAGCCGGCTCAGCGTCCGAGCGCTCGTCCCGATCCGGTGGGAGAGCTCTCGCAGCGTGGTGGTGCCGCCAAGGTCCCTGTCGAGCATCTGGGCCAGTGCGCGCAGACGAGGATCGGTCGGCTTCGGCAGGTGTAGCGGTTGTTCGGGAGCTATCTGCAGCTCATCGACGAGCACCCGCAGCAGGCGTACCTGCGCTTCCCGAAACCGGGCCCGAATCTCCGCATCGTGGCTGCGCGGTCCGGTGAGCGTGAGCAGAGCCTCCCGGGCGAGATCGGAGACCGCCAGCACGGCCGGGCCGTCGGGCATCAGAGATGCCAGGGGTTCGGCGAGGAACAGGATCCGCATGTCGGTGTTGCCATGTGCCCGATGGCGGTGGCTGGTGCCGGCCGGAGTCCAGGCGACCCGGTTGGTGGGCACGATCGCCGTGCCTTGTGGAGTGGGCACGGCCAGGACGCCGCGAGCGGCGTAGACCAGGTGACCGCGTTGATGGGACTGGGACCGGCTGGCTCCTCCGGACGGCCACAGGTGGACACCGCCGCCGGGCCACACGTGAATGGTCTGCGGAGCGGGTTGGCGGCTGTCAGGCATCGGCTGGCACGCTAGCGGTAGCAAGCCACTCTGGACGCGTCCAGTTCGGCCGCGGCGAGTCTTATCGCATCGCGCTGGAGGCGTTGGGCAACGCGTCGATCGTCTCGCGCAGCCAGCGGCGCTCGACGGTGGAGATGCCGCGCGCCATGGCGGTCATGCCCGCGCGGAACCGGCTCGTCCCGGCATCATCCACGAAGAAGCCCCGGCCTGGCTCCTCGAGGAACATCAGCCTCCGCTCCAGGACCGAGCGCTGTTTGTCCGAGTCGGGCAACCGGTCGAGGAAGGCGAGCAATGTGAAGAACCGGCTGCTGTTGGTGATGTCGATGTCGTCTGGGTCGGCCAGTCGTCGGAGAAGCTCGTCGTGGCCGCTTTCAGTAACGGTGAACACCTTGCGCGCCGGGCCACCCGACCCCGGTTCCCTGCTGGCGGTGAGCAGGCCGGACTTCTCCATACGTCGCAGGGCCGGCGTCAACGCGCCGTCACTGATCGGTCGCGCGTGTCCGGAGAGCGCCGTGATCCGTCGTCGCAACTCGTAGGCATGCATCGACTCCTCATGGAGGAAACCCAGGATCGACAGCTCGAGCATTCTCCGCTCCTTCGCACGTGATGGGCTCAGGAAGCCCCAGACCGAGAGGACGAGGACCGCCGTTCCCACCGCGGTCCTCATGGTCAGCGGCTCACTGAGCACCGTGACGCCGAGCGCGACCGAGACCACGACCGCGGTGTAGGAGACGACCGACGCGCGTACGGCACCGGCTCGTTGGGTGAGCGCCGTGTTGGCCATCCAGCCCAGCCCCGAGCAACCGATCCCGGCGACGGCGACCGCAAGGATGGCTGGAGCGAGCGGACCGTGCCCGACGACGGTGGGACCGGGCGCTGCCAGCAACGTCGGGGCGAGAAGCACGGTGGCGACGACCATCTCGCAGGTCGTGACCGCCAGCGGGTGAAAGCTCGCCAGTCGATGTCGGACGACGAGCGCCGCGACCGCGTAGCTGAGCGATGCCCCCAGCGGCAGCGCGTACCAGCCCCAGTCGTCCGACGGTGCCGAGGCGCCGCAGACAAGCGCGACTCCGGCGACGGCTCCAACGAGCGCCGACCACTGCCGCATGCGAACCGGCTCGCGATGGTCGACGAACACACTGCCCGCCGCGATCCACACCGGCGTGAGCGCCAACAAAACCGCCGTCGCTCCGGTGGGCACGTACCGTTCGCCCGCGCCGATCAGCAGATTCGGCAGCGCCGCCGCGGTGAGCGCAACTAGAGACGCCGAGAGGGGCCGTGCCGCCAACAGTCGTCGCAGGTCCGACCGGGCGCGCCGTGGACCCAGCACCGTGAGGAGACCGAGGAACAGCGCGGCGAGAGCGACTCGAGTGCTGGCCATCATCGGTGTTGAGAACGAGCGCTGTCCCACCTCGATGAGGAGGAACGGCACGCCGAGGGCGACGGTCGCGACGATGCCCAGGCCGAGCTCGTCCCGCCGCATTGACTACCTCGATTCGAGTTAGTATCGCTGCACTGTAGAACTGATGCTCGACTCCGCGCAACCTCGCCGGAGAACCGCTGATGGGGGCGCGTCATGGAGCAGAGAGACGCGATCGTCGCGGTGGTGCGGAGAGCCGAGCGGATCCTGGTCATCCAGCGGGGCCCTCGTGCCCGGTTCCCCGGGTACTGGGCACCACTCAGCGGCAAGGTCGAGGTCGCTGAAACGCAGGAGGAAGCCCTGATTCGGGAGGTTCACGAGGAAGTGGGACTGGAGGTCTCTCCCGTGGCCAAGGTCTGGGAGTCACAGACCGAGGACGGCACCTTCCGGCTGCACTGGTGGATGGCAGAGTCGGAGCAGGGCGGGATCGTCATGCAGCCCGGCGAGGTGAGCGACGTTCGCTGGGTCACGCCGCAGGAGTTCTCCCGCTTGGAGCCGGTGTTCGCCGCCGACCGCATGTTCTTCGACCGCGTGCTTCCGCAGCTCTGACTGTCGAGGTCGCATGAGGCGTCGTCCGCGATCAGCGACCACCGGGCTCCATCGCAGCCGCCGCTTCGTTCGCGGCCTGGATCTCCGGAACGTGCGCCTCGGCCCAGCGCCGCACTGCGCGCAGCGGCTCCAGCAGCGAGCGGCCGAGCTCGGTGAGCTCGTACTCGACGCGGGGCGGGTTCTCCTCGTAGTCGGTGCGAGCGATCAGGCCGTCGCGCTCGAGGGTTCGCAGGGTCTCGGTGAGGACCTTCGGGGTGATGCCCTGGATATGCGTCTTGAGCTCGACGAAGCGCCTCGGCCCGTGCTCCAAGGCGTTGACGACGAAGACGGTCCAGCGGGCGCCGATGCGGTGGAGGACGACGCGCGAGGGACAGGTGCGAGACATCACGTTGTAGCCCATCGGCATCCTCCGGTTCCCTTGCAGTAACCCGGTATCTAAAGCATACCGTCGCGGCATGACTGAACTCAGCGGACAGCGACTCCTCGTGATCGGCGGCGGACGGGGCATCGGCGCGGCGATCGCAGAGCGGGCGCGGCAAGAAGGCATGGACGTGTTGGTCGGGGCGCGCGACCCGGGGACGATCGAGGGTGCCGTACGCCTCGACCTCACGGACGAGGCGACGATCGCCGCCGCCGCCGCGCAGCTCGGCGCCGTCGATCACGTCGTGACCCTCGGCTCGCTCCCACACGACGTCCCGATCGCCGAGTTCGACCGCGACCGGATCGTCGCCGCGTTCGAGGCCAAGGTGATCGGCCCCATTCTCGTGGCGAAGCACTTCGAGATCCGCCACTCGATGACGCTCTTCGCCGGCGTCGTCGGCTGGCGGCCAGGACCCGGGTCGATCGTCAAGGGGATCACGAACGGTGCGGTCGACTTCGCCGCCCGCCACCTCGCCGCGAACCTCGCGCCGGTCCGGGTCAACGCGATCGCGCCGGGCATCATCGACAGCGGCGCCTGGGACGGCAAGGGCGAGGCGAAACCGGCCTTCCTCACCGCCGCGGCCGGGCAGACCCTTGTCGGCCGATACGGCGAGCTGGACGACGTCGTCGATGCAGCGATCTGGCTCTTGCGCTCGGGCCACGTCGACGGCCAGACGATCCATGTCGACGGCGGCCGACGCTGATCGGCGATGACAACAAAGATTCCAGTCGGAGCCGCCTGTCGGAATCGAACCGACGACCTATTCATTACGAGTGAATCGCTCTACCGACTGAGCTAAGGCGGCCTGCCGTCCGGCTCGGCGAAACGCTCCGGACAACCCGCGGAAGTATAGGGAACGGGAGCGGCCCCGACGAAACCGGCGGGTTCGGCGCGTGGGCGGTGACCTAGCGTCGGTTCGGCGCCACCAGACCGACGCTAGGTCACCGCCCCCTCAAGCTGCCCCGTCAACACTCGAGCCCGTCCTGCGGCACATTGCCCTCGATCAGGTAGTCCTCGACCGCGACGTCGACGCAGTCGTTGCCCTTGTTGTAGGCCGTGTGGCCGTCGCCGTCGCGGCTGACCAGGACGCCGGACTCGAGCTGGTCGGCCAACGCCACCGCCTCTTCGTACGGCGTGGCGGGGTCGCGGGTGGTGCCGATGACCACGATCGGCGCCGCCCCCTCGGCTCGGATGTCGAGGGGTTCGTAGGCGGGCTCGAACTGCAGGCCACGGCAGTTCACCAGCCCCCAGGCGAAGACGTCGCCGAAGGTCGGTGACACCTTCTCGAAGTCGGGGAGGTTCTTCGGCACCTGGGCCGGAGAGATCGAGGTCGGGTCGTCGAGGCAGTTGATCGCCGAGATCGCCTCCAGGCTGTTGTCGGTGTAGGTGCCGTTCTCCCGCGAGCCGTAGAAGTCAGAGAGCCGCAGCAGCGTGGTGCCATCGCCGTCGAACGCCTGCTCGAGGCCCTGGTCCAGGACCGGCCAGTTCTGCTCGCTGTAGAGCGGCAGCACCAGCCCGTAGAAGGCGTTGCCGATCGCCAGGTCGCGATCGTCGTTCGTGGGCAGCGGCTGGTCGTCGATCTCGTCGAGCAGCGTGCTGATCCGGTCGAGACCCTCCTGGACGCTGTCGCCGATGAAGCAGTCGCCCCCGTCGACGCAGTTCTGGAGGTAGGCCTCCAGCGCGACCTGGAAGCCGCCTGCCTGGCTCAGGGTGCTCTCGCGCAGCGTCAGCGCGGGATCGGTGGCCCCGTCGAGCACGAACTTGCCCACCCGCTTCGGGAACAGCTCGGCGTACGTCGCGCCCAGACGGGTGCCGTAGGAGAAGCCGAGGTAGCTGAGTGTGTCCTCGCGGAGCGCGGCGCGCAGCACGTCCATGTCGCGGGCCGCTTCGTTGGTGGAGACATGGCCGGCGACCTCGCCGGACTTCTCCGCGCAGCCAGCGAAGAAGTCCTCGATCGACTGCCCGAACTGCTGGTCCTCGCCCGGGTCGTCGGGAGCGGGATCGGACGCGACGAACGCGTCGAGCTCCTCGTCGGTGAGGCAGTCGACGGGTGACGACGCACCGGTGCCGCGCGGGTCGAAGCCGACGATGTCGAACGATTCGCGCAGCGGGTCGCCGAAGTAGGACTCGGCGTCGTTGGCGGTCTGGGTGCCGGGAGCGCCGGGTCCGCCGGGGTTGACCACGAGCGAGCCGACCCGGGCGTCAGGGTCCTCGGCGGGGGCACGCAGCAGCGCGAGGTCGATGGTGCCGGCACTCGGGTCGCGGTAGTCGATCGGGACCGTCAGCGTCGCGCACTCCTTGCCGCTCTCGCAGGCGGTCCACTCGAGCTCCTGGGAGTAGAACTCGGCCAGCTCCGGCGACGGCGGCTTGGTGACCGAGGGGTCCACGGGCTCGGTGGCCGAGGTCGGTGGCGTGCTCTCCGGTGTCTGCTCCTGGCTCGAGTCGTCACCGTCGTCGTCGCCGGTGAAGACCAGCGCGGCCGTAGCTCCTGCACCCAACGCGAGCAGGGCCACCAACACGATGGCGACGATCTGCTTCGGACTCACCGACCACTCCCCTCGGGCACCTTCAGTGCCACCATCATGGACTCCAGGGCCAAGGCGACCGGCACGTTGAACTCGAGCATCTGCTCGCGGGCATCGAAGATCCAGCCGATCCGGCGCAGGTTGAGCTCGGGCGTCGAGGCCGCGACCACCCGCTGGACATCACCCCTGATCTCCTCGTTGACCAGCGGGCCGGAGGCCCCGGTGGCGACCGAGATCGCGTCGCGGTAGACCGACACCAGGTCCATCAGGCCGCGGTCGACGACGTCGAGCTGCCGGCGCTTGGCGCGGGTCTTCTGGCCTCGTTCCATTGCCGCGAGGGCAGGGGCGTACTCGCGCGGCCGGCGGCCGCGCTCGACCACGCCGTACGCCGTGTCGAGGTCGGCCTTCTCCTTGGCATCGAGCTCGCCGGTGATCAGGTCGGCCTCCTCCTTGGTGACCTCGGCGAGGTTGGAGGCGGCGTTCATACAGGCGCCCAGCGTGGTCAGCCGGGCGGGGATCGACACCACCTCGCGGCGCCGGTTGCGGGTCTCCTCGTCGCGAGCAAGGGCCCGGGCCCGGCCGATGTGGCCCTGGCTGGCGCGGGCGGCGTACGACGCCAGCGCGTCGTCGACACCGTCGCGGCGCACGAGGTAGGCGGCGACCTCCTCTGCGGTCGGCGTGGCCAGGGTGAGCTGGCGGCAGCGGGACCGGATGGTGGGCAGCACGTCCTCGACGGTGGGCGCGCAGAGCATCCACACGGTGCGCGCCGTCGGCTCCTCGATCGCCTTCAGCAGCGCGTTGCAGGCCTGCTCGGTGAGCCGGTCGGCGTCCTCGACGATCAGGATCTGCCAGTGCCGGCCGACCGGGGTCAGCGCCGAGCGGCGGACCAGGTCGCGCACCTCGTCGACCCCGATCGAGAGCTTCTCGGTACGGATCACCGCGACGTCGGCGTGGCTGCCGGCGAGCACGGTGTGGCAGGCGTGGCACTCTCCGCAGCCTGGGTCCTCGGGCGCCTTCTCGCACTGCAGCGCGGCGGCGAACGCCACGGCCGCGTTGGAGCGGCCGGAGCCCGGAGGTCCGGTGATCAGCCAGGCGTGGCTCATGCCGCGGCCCCCGGCCGCGGCCCGCAGCACCTCGATCGCCCGGCGCTGGCCGACCAGGCCGTCCCAGACGGTCACGGCGCGCCGCTCAGGAACGGGGTCAGCCGGTCGTGGACGGCCGCCGCGATCTCGTCGACGTCGCCACCGGCATCGAGCACGAGGTAGTGGTCGGGGTCGGCCGCTGCGATGGAGAGGAAGGCGTCGCGGGCCCTCTGGTGGAACTCCACGGACTCGGCCTCGATCCGGTCGCGGCCCTCGAACCGGCCCAGGCCGGCCACCGGGTCGACGTCGAGTACGACGGTCAGGTGCGGCCGGAGGTCGCCGGTGGCCCAGCGCAGCACGTGCTCGAGCTCGGCCGTGTCGAGCCCGCGCCCGACGCCCTGGTAGGCGAGGGCGGTGTCGACGTAACGGTCGGTGATCACCACTGCACCGCGGGCCAGGGCCGGGAGCACGACCTTCTCGACGTGCTCGGCCTTGTCGGCGGCGTACAGCAGGGCCTCGGTGCGGTCGGTCAGGTGGCCGGTGGCGGGGTCGAGGACGATCCGGCGGATCTCCTTGCCGACCTGAGTGTCCCCCGGCTCGAAGGTCAGCAGCACGTCACGGCCCGTCGCGGTGAGCCGCTCGGCGAGCAGGCGGGACTGCGTCGACTTGCCGGACCCCTCGCCGCCCTCGAAGCACACGTAGACGCCCGTGGCGGAGTATCGACCGGGTGTGCTCACGCGGAGAACCTACGAGACGGCGCCGACCGTCGCCACACGGGTCCGCGGGTCAGCTCTTCTTCGCCGACTTCTTCGACGTCTTCTTCGCGGCGCTCTTCTTCGTCGACTTCTTGGCGCCCTTCTTGGTCGACTTCTTCGCCGGACCGCGCTCGCGGCGCTCGGCGAGCAGCTCGGCGGCCCTCTCGATGGTGATGGCCTCGACGCTGTCATCCTTGCGCAGCGTGGCGTTGTACTCACCGTCGGTGACGTACTCACCGAACCGGCCCGACTTCACCACCACCGGCTGGCCCGAGACGGGATCGTTGCCGAGCTCCTTCAGCGGCGGGGCGGCCGCTGCCCGCCCCCGCTGCTTCGGCTGTGAGTAGATCTTCAGCGCCTCGTCGAGGGTGATCGTGAAGATCTGGTCCTCCGCAGTCAGCGACCGCGAGTCGGAGCCCTTCTTGAGGTACGGCCCGTAGCGGCCGTTCTGCGAGGTGATCTCCTCGCCGCTCTCCGGGTCGGTCCCGACCACCCGCGGCAGCGACAGCAGCTTCACCGCGTCGTCGAGGGTGATCGTGTCCAGCGACATCGACTTGAACAGCGAGCCGGTGCGTGGCTTGGCGCTCTTGGGCGCGTCATCCGGCAGCACCTCGGTGACAAACGGCCCGAAGCGGCCGTTCTTCGCCACCACGTGCAGCCCGGTCTCGGGATGCGCGCCCAGCTCGATCTCCTCGCCGGCCGGGTTGGCGAACAGCTCGCGCGCCTTCTCGAGGGTGAGCTCGTCGGGCGGCAGGTCCTCGGGCACGTTGGCCCGCTTGCCCGCGGGGTTGCCGTCGTCGTCGGGTCCTTCGAGGTAGGGCCCGTAGCGACCGACCCGCAGGTTGATCCCGGAGTCCGGCCCGCCGATCGGGAACGTCGCCAGCTCACGCGCATCGATCTCGCCCAGCTCGGTGACCAGGGTGTGCAGACCCGGCACGCTCTCGGAGCCGTAGTAGAACTCGCTCAGCTCGCTGACCCGGTTCTTGTGACCGGCGGCGATCTCGTCGAGCACGTCCTCCATGCCCGCGGTGAACTCGTAGGACACCTGCCGCGGGAAGTGCTCCTCCAGCAGCCTGATCACCGAGAACGCCAGCCAGGCCGGCACCAGCGCGGTGCCCTTCTTGTAGACGTAGCCGCGGTTGAGGATCGTCCCGATGATCGAGGCGTACGTCGACGGGCGGCCGATCTCGCGCTCCTCGAGCTCCTTGATCAGCGTCGCCTCGGTGTAGCGCGCGGGCGGCTTGGTCTCGTGCCCGGACGCCGAGAGCGCCGCGGCGGACACCCGGTCGCCCTCCTCCAGCGCCGGCAGCCGGGTCTCGGCGTCGTCCTTGGCGGCCCCCTCGTCGGTGCCCTCGACGTACGCGCGCAGGAAGCCGTGGAACGTGATCACCCGGCCGGATGCGGAGAACACGACGTCCTCGCCCGTCGACGAGGCACCGCCGAGCCGAACCGACACGCTCTGTCCGGTGGCGTCCTTCATCTGCGAGGCGACGGTGCGCATCCAGATCAGCTCGTAGAGCCGGAACTGCTCTCCGGTGAGCCCGGTCTGCGCCGGCGTGCGGAACGACTCGCCCGCCGGCCGGATCGCCTCGTGTGCCTCCTGGGCGTTCTTGACCTTGGAGGCGTACGTGCGCGGGGCGTCGGGGAGGTACTCCGCGCCGTACAGCTCGCGGACCTGCGACCGGGCCGCGTTGACCGCCGAGCCCGACAGCGTCGTGGAGTCGGTGCGCATGTAGGTGATGTAGCCGTTCTCGTACAACCGCTGCGCCACCGACATCGCCACCGAAGCAGTCATGCCGAGCTTGCGGCTCGCCTCCTGCTGCATGGTCGTGGTGCGGAACGGCGCGTACGGCGAGCGGCGGTAGGGCTTGGACTCCACCGAGCGCACGTCGTACGTCGTGTCGGCGAGCGCCGTGACCAGGCCCTCGGCGCGGGTCCGGTCGAGGTGGACGACGTCGGCGCCGGGCTTCAGCTGCCCGTCCTCGCCGAAGTTGCTCCCCTGGGCCACCCGCTTGCCGTCGATGGAGTGCAGCCGGCCCGGGAACATCCGCTGGTCAGTGCTTGTCGCCAGCGGTACTGTCAAAGGTGCCCTCGAGGTCCCAGTAGGACGCGATCCGGAACCGCATCCGGTCGCGCTCGCGGTCGACCACGAGCCGCGTGGCCACCGACTGGACGCGGCCGGCGGACAGGCCGGACATGACCTTCTTCCACAGCACCGGGGAGACCTCGTAGCCGTAGAGACGGTCCAGGATCCGCCGCGCCTCCTGGGCCTCGACCAGGTCCATGTCCAGCTCGCGCGGGCTCTCCGCCGCGGCCTGGATGGCGGACTTGGTGATCTCGTGGAAGACCATCCGCTTGACCGGGATGCCCTTCGGCTTCAGCTCGTCGAGCAGGTGCCAGGCGATCGCCTCGCCCTCGCGGTCCTCATCGGTGGCGAGGTAGAGCTCGTCGGCATCCTTGAGCAGACCCTTGAGCTTGGAGATGTGCGACTTCTTGTCGCGGGGCACCACGTAGTAGGGCTCGAAGTCGTTCTCGACGTCGACGGCCAGCCGCCCCCACGGCTTGTCCTTGATCTTCGCGGGGGTGTCGGCGGCACTCTGCGGGAGGTCGCGGATGTGGCCGATCGAGGACTCGACGACGTACCCGTCACCGAGGTACCCGCCAATGGTGCGGGCCTTGGCCGGGGACTCGACGATCACCAACTTGTGAGCCACGTGTTGCTGTCTCCTACCGGAAATTTGCTCGCGAACCCCGTCGCTCGGGGCTCACGGCCGAACACGGTAGCGCGTGTTGTCCAGTCCCCAGCCTTCGCGGGCCCGAGGTGGGGCCTCGATCAGTCGTCCACCTGGAGCGTTGCGGAGGCGGCGTCCTGCTGGTCGATCAGCCGCTGGTCGCCGATCGGGACCACGCTGATGTAGACGCCCAAGGAGTCGTCGTCGCCGGTGTCCACGACGATCACCTTGGCCACGTCACCGTCGACCTGGACGTCCGGGTCGTCGATCCGGAGCTCGGTCGTCACGGAGTACGCGTCGTGGCCGCCGACCTGGATGGACTCGCGCTCGAGGTCCTTGCGCTCGGTGAAGTTGCGGTAGAAGTTCGGCGACTCGGACATGCAGGTGATCACCTGGTCGGCCGACGCGGCCAGGTCGGTGTAGCCGTTGGCCTTCGGCAGGCCACCCACGGAGTAGAGGGCGATCCAGCCCTCCTCGACCTGCCTCCCCACCGCCGCGACCTCGTCGGCGAACGTGAACGTCGACACGATCTGGGGCTCGACGGGGGCGAAGCCGCGGACCGGAGCCAGCTCCAGGTCGCCGCCACGGAGCCGCCCGCCGCCGGACACCTCGCCGCCCTCGGTCGGCGCGGCACCGACGCACGGGTCGCCGGCCGGGGCGGTCTCGGACGGCGACTCCTCGGTGGGCGACTCCTCCGTGGGCGACGGGCTCTCGGTCTCGTCGGTCGGCGACTCGCTCGGGCTCTCGGACTGCGAGGTGTCATCCGCCGAGGAATCATCGTCGTCGTCGGTCAGCGTGCGCACCAGGAAGAAGCCGCCGACCGCCAGCCCGGCGATCAGGAGTACGGCGAGCGCGATCAGCCCGATCCGCTTGCCGGTCCCGCCGCCCGAACCGCCGGGCGTGCCCGGGTAGCCCTGGCCGTAGGGGTCCTGGCCGCCGTAGCCGCCGCCGTACTGGCCGGGCTGCGGCTGCGCGGGTTGCTGCTGGCCGTAGGGGTCCTGGCCGTACTGCTGCTGGGGGTACTGCTGGCCGCCGTACTGGCCGGGCGGCATCTGCGTCGGCGCCGACGCCGCGGGTGGCGGCGGAGCCGCCGGGCCAGGGGGCGGCGCCGAGGGGTCGGGCGTGGTCTGCTCGCTCCAGGACTGGCCATCCCAGTAGCGGAACATCTGAGGTTGACCGGAGGGGTCTGGATACCAACCTGGAGTCGCCACGACCCGAAGGCTAACGCGTGGCGCGGGCTTGCAGCGCGAGCCGGGTCGCCGCGTCGGCGGGGTAGAACGCCTCGATCGCCAGCTCGGAGACGGTGACCTCGCGCGGGGTGCCGAAGACTGTCGTCGTCGACCACAACCTCAGCTCGTCGTCACCGGCCATGATGCGCAACGGCACGACGAGACCGGGCGACCGCTCTGGCTCGCCGCGGCCGGTCGAGTGCTCGGCGATGAGGTCGGCGATCCGCTGGTCGCGGCTGACGTCGTACTCGTGCCGGAGCCGGGCCAACAGGTGCCGGCGCCACTCGTCGAGGTTGCGGATCATCGGAGCCAGGCCCTCGGGGTCGAGGCTCAGCCGGATCACGTTGACCGGTGGCTCGAGCAGCCGCGGCGCGACGTTGCCAAGCATCGAGTAGATGGCGTCGTTGGCCGAGACCAGGTCCCAGCCGGTGTCGATCACGAGGGCGGGGTAGGGCAGGTGGGAGGCGAGGATCGCCTCGATCGCCTCGGAGATCTCGGCCATCGGCGGCTCGGTGAGCCGGTGCTCGGGGTGGGCGGGCGCGAAGCCACCGGCGTGCAGCACGCGGTTCTGCTCGCGCAGCGGTACCGCGAGCTCGTCGCACAGCCGCAGGATCATCGCCGGCGTGGGCCGGGACCGCCCGGTCTCGACGAAGCTGACGTGCCGGGTGGAGACCCCGGCGCGGGACGCGAGCTCGAGCTGGGACAGGCTTCGGCGCTGCCGCCATTCGCGCAGCAGCACCCCGGCGTTCTGGCTCATGACGGCGACCGTAGCGAGCGCGGGTAGCAGCGCCCATGACCTCGCAGGTAATCGACCAGGTGCTGCGGTCGCGATGGGGTGGGGCTCCCACCCAGAGAGAGGAACCCCATGAACGTCCCCGCCTACGCCATCGCCGAGATCCACGACCTGGACTTCGGGTCGGAGATCATCGAGTACATCGAGAAGATCGACGCCACCCTGGCGCCGTACGGCGGCCGGTTCATCGTCCACGGCGGGCCGATCGTCCCGGCCGAGGGCGAGTGGAACGGCGACATCGTGATCATCCGGTTCCCGGACGCGACCGCCGCCGAGGAGTGGTACGCCTCGCCCGCCTACCAGGAGATCCTGCCGCTGCGCACCGAGCACTCGCGCTCGCGGACAGCCCTGCTCCGCGGGGTGCCGAACGACTACCGCGCCGTCACCAAGCTCGAGGAGCTGATGGCGGACGCCGGCTAGGCGGGCGTGGCCGGAAGCAGGAAGCCCTCCTCGACGAGCTCCCGGACCACCGGAAGGTAGGTGCTCCGGGACTCGTCGGCGTCGAGGTCGAGCAGGTCGGCGAGCGCGGCGAGGATCTGTCCGACGATCAGCTCTCCGTCGCAGGCGCCGACCAACCCGGCCACCACGGTGTCGGCGGTGCGGGCGCGGCGGAAGCCGCGCTGCTGGCGGAGCACGATCGTCTCCGGGTGCTCGGCGCCGACCGCGCCGACGGTCTCCTGGCGCAGGTCGGGCCGGGCCCGCAACCTTGTGTTCGGGACCGACGTCTAGGCCGGCGGTCGTGGCCCACTCCGCGATCGCCGGGGCGATCGGCTGCTCGACGTCGTAGGGCCAGTCGAGCAGGCGATGCGTGGCGCCGGTGGTCGAGCTGGTCGGGGGCCGGCGGAGGTTGACCCAGCCGAATCCGACCGCCTCGATGCCCTGCTCCTCGAACCAGGAGAGCCAGGTGTCGTAGCGGTCGAGGTAGTCCTCCGCGCCGTGGTGGCCGGAGTCCTTCAGCCACAGCTCGACGTACGCCGCCGGGTCGACGACCTCGCGCTGGACCACCAGCGCGTCGCAGTCCGGGTCCAGCCAGGTGGCCAGCCTCTCGTCCCAGGGCCGGCCCGCCTCGATCGCCCAGTTGGCGAGCACCTGGCACCAGCCGCCGTCGGCGAGGTGGCCGGGCGCCTCGCGGACGATGTGCTCGACGACCCGGTCGCCGGGCAGCCCGGAGTCGCGGTAGACGAGGCGCTCGCCGGCGGTCCCTGAGGCGAGGGACAAGCCGTCTCGAAAGGTGCCGGGCGAGATCACGAACGGCGGGTTCGTGGCGATCAGGTCGTAGCGCTCCCCCGCCACGGGCTCGAAGTAGGAGCCCTCGCGCACCTCGATCGCGTCCAGCTCGTTGAGTGCGGCGTTGAACCGGGCGATCTCCAGTGCCCGCCGATTGACGTCCGTGGCCACCACGCGGTCCGCGTGCGCGGCCAGGTGCAGGGCCTGCACCCCGCAGCCGGTGCCGAGGTCGAGCGCGGCACCCAGCGGCTCGCGGATCGTCAGCTGGGCGAGCGAGGTCGAGGCCGCGCTGATGCCGAGCACGTGGTCGGGTCCGACCAGCTGCGGACCGCCGTCGAGGCCGGGCGTGAGGTCGCTGACCACCCAGAGCTCGGTGTCGTCCGCGGCGTACGGCCGGCACTCGAGGCGCGCCGCGACCTCACCCACGCTGTGCTCGAGGATCCCCTCCGCGGCCATCCGGTCCACCAGGTTGGGCAGTGCCCGCTCGGCGGCGTCCAGGGGCACCGGCCGCTGCAGCAGGAACAGCCGGACGAGCGTCTCCAGCGGCGACCCGCCCGCCGTACGACGGAGGGCCGGCGTGGTCTCGTTGCGGCCGAGAGCCTCGTGCGCCCGAGGCCCGAGCAGGTCGGCGACCGCCGCATAGGTGTACCCGGAGGCGACCAGGGCCTCGCGGAGCCGGGCCGGGAGGTCGCTGGTCACCCGGCGAGCGTAGTAGCGCCGCCGACCCGTCGAATCGTGACTTGTGGTTGCCCGAATCGGGAGTTGTGGTCGTGTGAGTAGGGGGTTGTGGTTGAGCCCGTTCCGCCATGAAGTCCGATTCGACCCGCCACATGTGCCGATTCGAGGCACCACAACCCCCGATTCGACGGGTTCCCAAAAGGCGCTGGCCCGTCGCTCGGTGAGCGACGGGCCAGCGTTCTCTACGGTGCTACGAGGTGGACGACGAGTCGACCGGCTCGGTCGGCGTCGGGTCCGAGGCCCCGGGAGCGGGCGGCGATGCGGGGGTGCCCGCGTCGTCGCCGCCGATGACCACCGACCGCTGCTTGGAGATGTAGACGGCGCCCGCGATGATCAGCGCGGCAGCCACCGCGATCAGGATCCGGACCACGTCGTTCTCGTCGTCGCCGTACGACAGCGCGACAACCGCGGGGACGATCAGGAGCGAGACCAGGTTCATCACCTTGAGCAGCGGGTTGATCGCCGGGCCGGCGGTGTCCTTGAACGGGTCACCCACCGTGTCACCGATGATCGTCGCCTCGTGGGCCAGCGAGCCCTTGCCGCCGTGGTTGCCGTCCTCGACCAGCTTCTTGGCGTTGTCCCAGGCGCCGCCCGAGTTGGCCAGGAAGACCGCCATCAGGGTGCCGGTGGCGATCGCACCGACCAGGAACCCGGCGAGCGGTCCCACGCCGAGCCCGAAGCCGACCGCGATCGGCGCCAGGATGGCCAGGATGCCGGGCGTCGCCAGCTCTCGCAGCGAGTCCTTGGTGACGATGTCGACGACCTTGCCGTACTCCGGACGGCCGGTGCCCTCCATGATCCCGGGGATCTCACGGAACTGCCGGCGCACCTCGAACACCACCGCGCCCGCAGCCCGGCCGACGGCGTTGATCGCCAGACCGGAGAAGAGGAACACCGCGGCGGCACCGAGCAGGGCACCGACGATCAGCTTGGCGTCGAACACCAGGAACCCGCCGAAGACGTCGGCGGCGTCGGTGGCGCTGGCGCCCGACTCCCCGAGCTTCTCGAACGCCGAGGTGACGTACGACGCGAACAGCGCGCTCGCGGCCAGCACCGCGGTCGCGATCGCGATGCCCTTGGTGATCGCCTTGGTGGTGTTGCCCACCGCGTCGAGCTCGGTCAGGATCTGCGCGCCCTCTGGGCTGACGTCACCGGACATCTCAGCGATGCCCTGCGCGTTGTCGGAGACCGGGCCGAAGGTGTCCATCGCCACGATCACGCCGACCGTGGTGAGCAGACCGCAGCCCGCCAGGGCGACCGCGAACAGGGCGTAGATGCCGCCCGCACCGGCGAGCAGCGCCGCACCGAAGACTGCCGCGCCGATCACGATCGCCGTGTAGACCGCCGACTCGAAGCCGACGGCGAGACCGGACAGGATGACGGTCGCGGGACCGGTCAGGGAGGTCCGACCGACGTCCTTGACCGGCTTGTGCTCGGTGCCCGTGAAGTAGCCGGTCAGCGCCAGGATCGCGCAGGCCAGCACGATGCCGATGACGACGGCCCCGGCCGCGAAGGCCGCCGGTCCGAGGTCGGGCACGTTGGTGGCGAGCACGTCTCCGATGCCGCCACCGGCGCTGTCGAGATCGCTCCACTCCGAGGGCAGGTAGACGAACGCGAGGATGATGCTGCCGACCGCACCCATGGCAGCGGAGATGTAGAACGCCCGGTTGATCGTGGTCAGGCCGCTCTCGCCGGCGCGCGGCTTGGTGAGGTAGACACCGGCGACCGCGGTCAGCGCGCCGATGGCCGGGACCAGCAGCGGGAAGACCAGGCCGGCGTCACCGAAGGCCTGCGAGCCGAGGATCAGCGCCGCGACCAGGGTCACGGCGTACGACTCGAACAGGTCGGCCGCCATACCGGCGCAGTCACCGACGTTGTCGCCGACGTTGTCGGCGATGGTCGCGGCGTTGCGTGGGTCGTCCTCGGGAATGTTCTGCTCGACCTTGCCCACCAGGTCGGCGCCGACGTCGGCCGCCTTGGTGAAGATGCCGCCACCGACACGCATGAACATCGCGAGCAGTGCGGCGCCGAAGCCGAAGCCCTCGAGCACGTCGGGCGCGTGGTCCTGGAAGATCAGGACGACGACGCTGGCGCCGAGCAGGCCCAGGCCGACGGTCAGCATTCCGACCGTGGCGCCGGTGCGGAAGCCGATGTGCATCGCCGGGTCGCGGCCCTCGGCGTTGGCGGCAGCGGCCACGCGGAGGTTGGCGCGGACCGCGAGGCCCATGCCCAGATAGCCCACGGCGCCCGAGAAGCCGGCACCGGCGAGGAAGAACAGGGAGCGGCCGATACGCACCCAGGCGTCGTCGGCCGGCAGTGCCAGGAGGGCCACGAACGCGATCGCCGCGAAGACGGCGAGGGTGCGGAACTGCCGGGTGAGATAGGCGTTGGCGCCCTCCTGCACCGCTTGGGCGATGTTCTTCATGTTGTCGGTGCCTTCACCGGCAGCAAGGACCTCCTGGCGGAACATCAGACCCATCGCGAGCGCGCCAAGCGCGATCAGTGCGACGACGATGACCAGAACGAGGTTGCCACCGGAGACTTCCACGACAGCGGGATAAATCCCGGTCATGTGCTTCCTCCTGCGAGTTCAAGGGAAGAACCGGCCTCGTTTGGGCACGGCTCAGGTCATGGAACGCGCGCAGTCTACGCACGGGGTGACGCGCGTGACACAGGAGGTGTGTCTCTCGTCACGCCTTCGCTCGTCCCTCGCCAAGGCTGCTCGACAACCGGCTCCCAGCGAGCCGAATTACGCGAAGGCGGCGTCGGTGGACTCGTGGATGACGAAGACCTTCGCCAACCCCGTGATCCGGAAGATCTTCAGGAGTCGGTCCTGGTTGCAGACCAGCTCGAGCGATCCGTCGTGGGCCCGGACCTTCTTCAGCCCGCCGACGAGGACGCCGAGTCCGGTGGAGTCGAGGAACTCGACACCGGCCATGTCGATCACCAGGTGGTAGGTGCCGCCGCCCACGAGCTCGGTGATTTTGTCCCGCAGCTTGGGAGCGGTGTAGACATCGATCTCGCCGCCGACCGACACGATGGTGCGCCCATCGATGTCGCGCGTCTCAAGAGTCAGGTCCACGTGCTCTCTCTCCTGGAAAGACTTGCTGACGATGCCCGGGTCGCCGGAAAGCGCACTGTCCACCCCGACACCCGGCCTGGAATATGTAACCACGCCGCACCACACAGTGCACAGGAAGTAAAGACGTGAACCACCTCCGATCGGTTCAACGTCGGCGGTCCCGGCCATTATCGGGCCAGGTGAAGGCCACAATGAGGAGCGTGACGCAGGTGGCCCAGCAGCCGGGATCCCGAGTCGCCGGCGCCGTGCGTCGGCTGGCCTCGGTGCCCGGCCGCGAGGACCGGCTGACCCACCTGGAGGTGTTGCCCCGGCGGCCCGCGCAGTGCGCCGAGTGGCCGGACTGGTCGTCGCCGCGCCTGGTCGCGGCGCTGGCCGAGCGGGGCGTGACCCTGCTGTGGCGGCACCAGGCCGCGGCCGCCGACGCCGCCCACTCCGGTACGCACGTCGTGGTCGCGACCGGCACGGCGTCCGGCAAGTCGCTGGCCTACCAGCTGCCGGCGCTCACTGCGATCGAGGAGGGCCGCGGCCCGCGCGGGCAGCGCGGCGCCACCGTTCTCTACGTCGCGCCCACCAAGGCGCTCGCCCAGGACCAGCTCGCCTCGCTGGTCGGGCTGGGTGTGGACCTGCGCGCGGGCACCTACGACGGCGACAGCCCGCTCGACCAGCGTGACTGGGTGCGCGACCACGCCGACTACGTGCTCACCAACCCCGACATGCTGCACCGATCGATCCTGCCCGGGCACGTGCGCTGGGCCGCGTTCCTGCGCACGTTGCGCTACGTCGTGATCGACGAGTGTCACCACTACCGGGGCGTCTTCGGCGCGCACGTCTCGCACGTCCTGCGCCGGCTGCGCCGGATCTGCGCGGCCTACGGCGCCCAGCCGACCTTCGTGCTGGCCTCGGCGACCGTCGCGGAGCCCGAGGTCGCTGCCGGCCGGCTGACCGGCCTCGACGTGCTGCCGGTGACCGGCGACGGCGCGCCCCGCGGCGAGGTGTCGCTGGCCCTGTGGGAGCCGCCGCTCACGTCGTACGTCGGTGAGAACGGCGCGCCGGTGCGCCGCGCCGCCTCCTCCGAGACCGCCGACCTGCTCGCCGACCTGGTCGCCGAAGGGGTGCACACACTGGCCTTCGTGCGCTCGCGGCGCGGGGTCGAGCAGGTCGCCCTCTCGCGCGGCCGCGGCGCTGGCCGACGTCGACCCGTCGCTGCCGGACCGGGTCGCGGCCTACCGCGGCGGCTACCTTCCCGAGGAACGCCGCGAGCTGGAGCAGGCGCTGCGTCGCGGCGACCTTCTCGGGCTGGCGGCCACCAACGCCCTCGAGCTAGGCATCGACGTCTCCGGGCTCGATGCGGTCCTGATGGCCGGGTTCCCCGGCACCCGCGCCGCGATGTGGCAGCAGCTGGGCCGGGCGGGGCGCGGTGCTCAGGACGCCGCCGGGGTGCTGATCGCCCGCGACGATCCGCTGGACACCTACCTCGTGCACCATCCGGAGGCCCTGCTCGGACGCCCGGTCGAGGCCACCGTGTTCGACCCGGGCAACCCCTACGTGCTGGGCCCGCACCTGTGCGCGGCCGCGCAGGAGCGGCCGCTGACCACCGCCGAGCTCGACCTCTTCGGACCCGAGGCGCGCGCGCGTCGTCGACGCGCTCACCGACGCCGGGCTGCTGCGCCGCCGCCCCTCGGGCTGGTACTGGACCGACCGCCGCCGCGCCGCCGACCTCGCCGACATCCGCTCCACCGGGGGCGCCCAGGTCCAGCTCGTCGAGTCCGAGACCGGCCGGGTGGTCGGCACCGTCGACGGCGGCCGGGCCCACAGCAGCGCGCACCGCGGCGCGGTCTACGTCCACCGCGGCGAGACCTACCTGGTCGAGTCGCTCGACCTCGACGACCACGTGGCCGTGATCGCCCGGGCCGATCCCGACTACTCCACGTCGGCACGCGAGATCACCGACATCACGGTCGTGCAGGAGCGCATCCACCGGATGTGGGGCGAGTGCCGGCTCTCGTGCGGCGAGGTCGACGTCTCCCACCAGGTCGTCTCGTTCCTCAAGCGCCGCCAGCCCAGCGGCGAGGTGATCGCCGAGGAGCCGCTGGACCTCCCGGTCCGCACGCTGCGCACCACCGCGGTCTGGTGGACGGTCCCGGACGACGCGCTGACCGAGGCCGGTCTGGCCGCGGAGGTGCTGCCCGGCGCGGCGCACGCCGCCGAGCACTGCGCGATCGGGCTGCTGCCGCTCTTCGCGACCTGTGACCGCTGGGACATCGGCGGGGTCTCGACCGCCCGGCACGCCGACACCGGCCGGCTCACGGTCTTCGTCCACGACGGGCACCCCGGCGGCGCGGGGTTCGCCGAGCGGGGCTACCGGGCCGCGCTCGAGTGGCTGACCGCGACCCGCGAGGCGATCCGGTCCTGCGAGTGCGCCGAGGGCTGCCCCTCGTGCATCCAGTCGCCCAAGTGCGGCAACCAGAACCACCCGCTCGACAAGGTCGGCGCCGCCCGGCTGCTCGACGTGTTGCTCGCGTACGCCGCGCTCCGCCAGGAGTAGCCTGCGGCCATGTTGATCCTGGGCCTGCTCCTCGTGGTCGCCGGCGCCGCCGTGATCGTCGCGGCCGTGTTCACCGCCGAGGTGACCGGAGGCCACATCGAGATCCTCGGCATCGAGATGGGCGCGGTCACGCTGTTCGTGCTCGGCATCGCCGCCGCCGTCGCGATCTGGTGGGGCTTCTCGATCGGCAAGTTCGGGGCCCGCCGGTCGATGCGACAGCGCCGCGAGGACAACCGGCTCCAGGAGCTCTCCGAGAAGCTGGACCGGGTCGAGGCGGACCGCCGCAAGGACCCCGACGAGGACCGGCACTAGCACCTCTGACCCCGGGCGCCCCTACAACAGGTCGAAGGTGCCTCTCGCCAGCAGCACGACGGCGAGTACGGCGAGCGCGCACAGCAGCGCGCACGCGACGGCCTCGGCGGGGCGGAAGACGCGGGCCTGGTGCTCCCGGCGGGCCACGACGTACAGGACCGTGCCGGGGGCGTAGATCAGGCAACCGAGCAGGAGGAACTCCGGGCCGGCGGCGTACAGCAGGTAGCCGGAGTAGACGATGGCCAGCGTCGCCACGAGCAGCTGCTTGCGCCGCTCGGGCTCCTCGTCGGCGGCGTAGGTCTCGCGGGTGACCGCCAGCTTGGCGGCGTACCCGGCCGCCAGCAGGTAGGGCACCAGGGTCAGGGCGGTGTCGAGCTTCAGCATGAAGTCGAGGGCGTCGTCGACGACGAGCACCAGGAGCAGGAACGCCTGCACCGACAGGTTGGTGGTCACCAGCGCGGCGATCGGCGTCCCGTTGCTGCTCTCGCGGGCCAGCACGCGCGGCATCACGTCCGTCCGCGCCGGCATGTACATCACCTCGGCGTTGAGCAGGGTCCAGGCGAGATAGGCGCCGAGCACGGAAACGATGACGCCGATGTTGATGAACGTCTCGCCCCACTCGCCGACCACCGACTCCAGGACCACGCCCATCGAGGGTTGGTCCGCCTTCGCGAGGTCGCTCTGCGGGAGGACGCCGTACGAGACGAGGGTGACCGACGCGAACAGGGCCAGTGTGCTGGTGAACCCGAGCAGGGTCGCGCGCCCGACGTCCTCGCGACGCCGGGCCAGCCGCGAGTACACGCTGGCGCCCTCGATCCCGAGGAACACGAACGTGGTGACCAACATGGTGTCGGTCACCTGGTCGAAGATCGATCCGATGCTGCGCTCGTCCCCTCCCCAGAAGTTGTCGGAGAAGACACCGGCGTCGAACGCGACTGCCGCGATCACCACGAACACCACGATCGGGACCAGCTTGGCGATGGTGACGATCCGGTTCAGGGCCGCCGCCTGGCGGATCCCGCGCGCGATCAGCACGTGGAAAGTCCACACTCCCGCCGAGGCGAGCAGGACGGCGAGCACGGTGTTGCCCTGGCCGAGGCCCGGCACGAACTCGCCGATGCTCGCCATCGCGAACACCATGAAGAAGACGTTGCCCACCACGTTGCTGGCCCAATAGCCCCAGGCGGCGTTGAACCCGCAGTAGTTGCCGAAGCCTGCCTGGGCGTAGATGTAGATGCCGCTGTCGAGGTCGGGGCGACGGACCGCGAGCGACTGGAAGACGAACGCGAGCATCAGCATGCCGAAGCCGGCGATCGTCCAGGCGATCAGGGCACCGAGGACTCCGGTGGCCGACCCGAAGCCCTGCGGGAGGGTGAAGACGCCACCGCCCACCATGGAGCCCACGACCATCGCGGCCAGGGTGAGGACGGAGACCCTGGGGATCGCGTCTCTCACCGTGGTGTCGCTCATGACTGCGCTCAGCTGGTGGGCTTCACCAGCGGGAACAAGATGGTGTCGCGGATGCTGAGCCCGGTGAGGTTCATGACCAGCCGGTCCACCCCGAGGCCCATGCCGCCGGTGGGTGGCATGCCGTACTCGAGGGCCGCGAGGAAGTCCTCGTCGACCTGCATCGCCTCGGCGTCGCCGGCCGCCGCGAGCAGCGACTGCGACACCAGTCGCTCGCGCTGGTCGACGGGGTCCACGAGCTCGGAGTACGCCGTCCCCTGCTCGGCGCCGAAGATGACGAGGTCCCACTTCTCGGCGAGGCGCGGATCGTCGCGGTTCGGCCGGGTGAGCGGCGCGTTCTCCTTCGGGAAGTCGGTGTAGAACACCGGCGTCGTGGTCTGGCCCTCGCAGAGCTCGCCGTAGATCTCCTCGAGCACGAAGCCCCACGACGGGTCGAGGTCGAGCTCGAGCCCGATCCCCTCGGCGTGACGCAGCAGCTCGATGAGCGGGGTGTCGGCCGTGACTTCCTCGCCGAGCGCCTCGGAGACCGCCTCGCAGATGGTCTTCACCGGCCACTGGCCGGACAGGTCGTACTCGACGGTCCGCCCGTCGATGTCGGTACGCCGCGCGACCGGCTCGCCGTAGATGGCGACGGCGGCATCCTGGATGATCTCCTGGGTCAGCACCCGCATCGTGTCGTAGTCGCCGTAGGTCTCGTAGACCTCCAACGAGGTGAACTCCGGGTTGTGCTTGAAGTCCACGCCCTCGTTGCGGAACTGGCGGCCGAGCTCGAATACCTTCTCCATCCCACCGACCAGCAGTCGCTTGAGGTGCAGCTCGGTGGCGATGCGCAGGTAGAGGTCCAGGTCGTAGGCGTTGATGTGCGTCTCGAACGGCCGCGCGTTGGCGCCGCCGTGGATGGTCTGCAGGACCGGCGTCTCGACCTCGGTGAAGCCCCTCGCGTGCAGCGAGTCGCGCAAGCTGCGCACGACGGCCGCACGCTGGTAGGCCACGGTGCGCGCGTCCGGTCGCACGATCAGGTCGACGTACCGCATCCGGACGCGTGCGTCGGGATCGGTCAGGCCCAGGTGCTTGTCGGGCAGGGGCCGCAGCGACTTGCTGGTCAGCCGGACGGACTCGGCGCGGACGCTCAGCTCGCCCTTGTGCGTCGTGACCACCTCGCCGGTCACGCCCACGTGGTCGCCGAGGTCGATGTCGTGCTCCCAGAAGGAGAGTCCCTCGTTGCCGAGGTGTTCGCGCGCGACCATCACCTGCAGGTCGCCGCTGCCGTCGCGCAGCTCCGCGAACCCGAGCCCGCCCATGTCGCGCTTGAGCAGCACCCGGCCGACGACCGAGACCCGGACCCCGGTCTCGGTGTCCGGCGGCAGGTCGCCCACCTCCTCACGTACCTGCGCGAGCGTGTGGGTGCGCGGCGTGGTGACCGGGTAGGGGTCGATTCCGTCGGCACGCAGCCGGTCGAGCTTGCGCCGGCGTACCCGCATCTGGTCGGGCAGGTGCTCGGTGGACAGGGCCTCGGCGACGATGTCGCGGGCCGGGGGCATCAGCGCGAGGACGGCGTGCCGCATGCTCCGGTCCGCCGGTGTCGAGGGTCTCGCCGGCCCCGCCCTTGCGATGGAGCATCGAGATGGACGGCGCGGTCAGGAAGCCCTCAGCGCTGCCGGCGGCCGTGCCGACCCGCGGCAGGTCGGAGGCGTACTCGAAGCCCATGTAGCGCGGCTGCCACTCGGGCAGGTACTTCGCGTTGGACCGGTAGAGCGACTCCAGCTGCCAGTTCTTGCTCGCCAGCAGCAGGGCCTGGCGCCACAGCCGGGCCACCGGCCCGGCACCGATCTCGGCGCCGCGCTCGAAGGCCTCGCGGAACATGGCGAAGTTGAGCGAGACGGGGCCGATGCCGAACACCGGCGCCTGGGCGGCCAGGCTCGCGACCATCAGCTCGACGAGACCGTTGTCGGCGGTCGGGTCGCGCCGCATCAGGTCGAGGGACAGGCCCGTGCGACCCCAGGGGACGAAGCTCAGGAACCCGCGCAGCCGCTCGTCACCGTCCCTGGCCGCGACCAGGACGCACTCACCATCAAGGGGGTCGCCGAGCCGACCGAGCGCCATCGAGAAGCCGCGCTCGTCGCCGCCGTCGCCGCGCCACTGTCCGGCCGCGGTGCTCAGCTCCGCGAAGTCGTCGTCCGTGAGGGTGGCGTGGCGGACCACCTGGGTGGTGTATCCGCGCCGCTGCAGGCGGGAGACCGACTGGCGCACGGCCTTCATCCCCGGGCCGTTGAGCGAGAACTCGCTCATGTCGACGATCGCCTCGTCCCCGATTTCCAGCAAGGTGAGGCCGGCCTCGGCGTACGCCGCCGCTCCGTCGTGGCCGGCGCCCATCACGGCCAGGGACCAGCCGTTGCCGCGCGCTTCCTCGCGCCAACGCGCGATCGCCTCCGGCCAGAACTCCGGTTCGCCGACCGGGTTGCCACTGGCCAGGCTGACCGAGCCGATCACCCGGTAGGAGACGCCCGAACGCGCCGTGGCCGCCTCGCCGCTGTCCCACACCACCGACTTGTCGCGGCGGGTGGCGAAGTAGCCCAGCGAGTCGTGGTCGCCGTGGTCGCGGAGCATGGCGCGGACGTACGCCTCGCCGGTGGCGTCGAGCCGGCGGGAGTCGCGCGGCGCCCGGAACAGCAGGGTGGCGGCGGTGAGCACGACCACCGCGCCGGCCAGGCCGATGACCAGCCGCACCCACCAGGGCGAGTGCACCACGTCCGGACCGTCGGTGAACCGGCCGATGTCGGCGAGCATCGCGTCGAACACGAACGCCGCCGACGAGCCGAAGTCGGGGGACTCGCCGAAGGCGCTGACGAGCGCAGCGCCTCCCAGGAGGACCACGGCTCCACCCAGGAGGAAGACCGCCAGGGCCGTGCGGAGGCTGCCGGAGACCCGGCGCGCGACGAACTGGGCACGGACCCGCACGGCGAGCACGATGACGGCCGCGACGAGCACGAACCCGATCGCCGCGAGCACGACGTGCTCGCCCTCGGCGATGGTGATCAGCCGGCTGACCTCGGGGATCACCAGCCACCAGATCACCAGCACCCACCAGGCTGCCCGCAGCCTGCGGCGAAGTGCCACGCCCAGCACGAACAGGAGCGCGGCGTAGATCAGGCTCGGCACGATGGGGATCGTCAGCAGGGAGACGGCATCGTTCGTGCGGTCGAAGTAGCTGTGCCACGGCGGCACGAGCGCGAGGACGAGCACGAAGGTGGCGAACAGAACGTCGCAGCAGCGAAGCGGTCGGGCCACCGGTCCTCCATGGGCCGCACCGCCTCTCGAGTGTCTGGCAGGAAAACTACCGAAGTTCAGGAGTCCTGACCGCTGGCCTGGACCGGCTGCGGGCGAGCGCGGAGGCCGACGGTGGCGGCGTACACCGCGAGGGCAACGATCCAGGCGCTGATGCAGAGGATGTGCACCCGCTGGGCGGCGCCCACCGCCCAGCCCGGCTCCCCGCTGCTGTCGACGTACCTGAAGACGGCGCTGGACAGCACCCCGCCGCCCCAGAACAGCCAGAACGCCGTGCGCCGGAACCAGGCCGGTCCGGTCTCGCGCGTCGCGAGCCAGGCCGCGGCGACGCCGACGTACAACACGGTGTCGGAGGCGACGCTGCTGAGGTCATGGACCCGCAGCTGCGTCTGGACGCTCGCTGCGGTGCAGGCGGCGTCGGGGCCGCACGGCGTAGGGACGAACGCCGCGACCGAGGCGCCGATCGCGAAGAGGACCGTTGCCCACACGACGATCTCCCGCCAGGGGCCTCGCGGCAGCCCGGCACGGACCCACGGCAACAGGGCGACGACGAGGACGGCGCAGACCACGTCGGTGACCCGCAGCAGGACGGCGTGCGGCTGGCCGGTGGCCTCGAGCTCGCTGACCACGTCGTCCATCCCCTCGAAGCCACGCAGCACCCAGTCCAGGACGAAGTTCGCGTAGAGCAGCGCCGCCACGGTGCCGGCCAGGAGGAGAGCGACGGCTCGGGGGTCGCGAGACCCGGTGCCGGTCATCCGGCGCTCTAGACCCGGGCTCGGGTGGCGTACTGGCGGGCCGAGCGGCTCGACAGGGCGAGGAGGACCAGGATGCTGGCGCTGAGGGTCGGCAGGCTGGCGTAGCCCACGGGCCGACCGTCACTTCCGACCGTCGCGGCGAACGCGGTGGTGGCCGTGACGGTGCACGCGCCCATCAGCAACAGCCGCGCCCAGTTGCTCCCGCGGAACACCGTCAGGGCGAGTACGGCGTCGAACACGGCCGCGAGCATGCCGACTGCGGCCACCGAGTAGGCGAACACCTCGAGCTGGTCGCGGTCCACGCCCGCTGTCCTCGAGGACGCCGGTCCCGTCGGCCGAGGCCAGGGCGAGGGCGGCGATGACGACGTACGAGAGGCGCCCGGAGCAACGTCGAGCGCCGACCCGGTCGTGGTGGACGCGGGGCGCCGGTCACGGCTGTCCGTCGGCGCAGCCGGCTGCTCCATCTGTGTGGTGGTGACGCCGCGCAGGTCGAGGATCGGCAGGTTGCCGTCGGTCCGGATGCGGTCGCCACCCCCGTTGCGCGCGTGGTAGCCCGACGAGAAGTTCTCGATCACCTCGACGCCGACGTCGGGGACCGCGCCGGTGATGCTCTTCACGAGGAAGTCGCGCTCGACGTCGGTGTTCTCCTCGATCTTGTGCGTGATCTGGAGGGTGAACAGGGAGAGCCCGACCTTCTTGTCGAAGGTCGCCGCGGCCAGCCAGTCCGCCGCGAAGCCGCCGGGGAGCAGCCAGCCCTCCGGGCAGCGCCAGAACCGCACATGGTGGCGGCGGGACGGGTTGCCCTTGACCTCCTGCTGGTAGGCGAAGTCCTGCTGGCGGTCGAACAGGTGCAGCGGGCTGACCGGTGCCTCGGGGTAGCTGCGACGACCCGCGACGCTCAGCGCGATCCGTCGTCCGGCGCTGAAGTCGAGGTCGTCGGCCCGGATCCAGCCGGCTGCCTCGAGGGCACGGTGCACCTGGCCCTCGCCTCCGTGCAGGGCCAGGTTGACCGGGTCGCCGAGCAGGCCGTCGCTGGTGCGGGTGCGCCCGATGAAGTAGCCCGGCACGTAGATCTCGGTGAGGATCCGGTGCAGCCGCGGCAGCAGCAGGTAGGTGAAGAACACCCAGAACACCAGGAGCAGCAGGGCGGGCCAGCCGGCCCGCACACCGTCGCGGACCAGGAGGTAGGCCAGCCAGATCGCTGCCGCACCAGAGAACGCGAAGAAGCAGCCGTCCACGACGTCCGCGACGGAGTGCCGACGTTCGAGTCGACGGTTGCTCGGCACGGCGACCAGTCTGCCGGACCGAGGCCGCCTCAGGTCCGGTTCCGTTAGCGTCGTCGGATGCTGTTGGGACTGGCGGCGGCGTTCGCCGCTGCCCTTTGCTACGGCATCGGCTCCGTCCTCCAGGCGGTCGCGGCGCGCAGCACGGACTCGGTCGAGGGCCTCGACCCCCGGTTGCTCGTCCGGCTCCTGCGTTCGTGGAAGTACCTCGTGGGCGTCGGTCTCGACGGCCTGGGCTTCGTGCTGTCACTCGCGGCGGTCCGCACCCTGCCCCTGTTCGTGGTGCAGGCGGTCGTGGCCAGCTTCCTCGCCGTCACGGCGGCGCTGGGGGCGATCTTCCTGAAGATGCCGCTCACCCGACGGGACCGGATCGGGCTCGGGATCGTGGTGCTGGGCCTGGCACTCGTCGCTGCCTCCGCGGCCGAGGACCGCACGGTCGACGTGAGCCGGGCCGAGGGCTGGGGCGTGCTCGTCGCCGCGGTGCTGCTCGGGGTGGCGGCCGTTCCCCTCGCCCGGCTGCCCGGCGACCGCGGCGCCGCCGCCCTCGGCTCCATCGCCGGACTGGCGTACGGCGCCACCGCCGTCGCGTCGCGGATGCTGCCAGGCGATCTGTCGCCCGACCGGATCGGCGGCGAGGTCGGCACGCTGCTCACCAGCCCGGCGACGTACGCCCTGGTCGTGGCCGGCGTCCTCGCCATGCTGACCTACTCGATCGCGCTGCAGCGCGGCAGCGTCACCCAGGCGACCGCGCCACTGGTGGTCGGCGAGACCGTCGCCCCCGCCCTCGTCGGTCTGCTCCTCCTCGGCGACCACGCCCGTCCGGGCTGGGGCTGGGTCGCCGTCGTGGGGTTCACACTCTCGGTCGCCGGCGCGGTGAGCCTGGCCCGGCACGGCGAGATCGAGACCCGGGCTGAAGTGTCGTCATGAGCCCTTCTAGCGGGCCGGCCCGGCCCGCGCCTCCGCGGTGAGGTCGGCGGACTGCCCTAGCCACCGTGGCCCGCCCACCTCGGTGGTCACCCGTACGTCGGCTCCGTCCGGCGAGCAGGCCACTACCGAGGCTCCGTTGGCGGCGGCGACCGAGGCCGCCGCCGCGCACGGGTCCTCCCCACGGGCGAGAGCATCCGCCGCAGCCAGAGCCGCCAGGTCGGCCGCGGACTGCGCGGAGCGGTGGGCGCGCACCATCGCGCCCACCACTCCGAGGGCGGCGCCGACGAACAGCAGCAGGCCGAGGAACGCGAGCACCAGGACGGTGGCCGCGCCGCGTTCGTCCCTCACTCCGACTCCTCGTCGGCGGCCACGGCCTCGGCCCGCACGGTGACGCCAGGCAGGAACCCGAACAGCCCGCCCGGGCCCTCGACCGTGGCGCTGCTGGTCGCCACCACCTGACCGCCGCCGCGGCTGACCGACACCTCGGCGCCGTCCGGCGCCACCCGTCGCCCCCGGGCGACCGCCGCACCGACGTCGTCGCCGCGGGCCACGGCGCGCGCGGTCTCCCGGGCGGCGTCGACAGTGCGGATCTGGGCGGCCCCGACCGACAGCAGCCAGACCAGGCCCACGGTCACGGCGAGCAGTAGCGGCAGCCCCATCGCCAGCTCGGCGGTGACGGCTCCTCGGTCCGAGGCGTGGTGGTTCATCCGATGCCGAGCAGGCCGAGCACGTGGTCGAACAGTGTCTTCAGCAGCCGGTCGCCGAAGCCGCCGGTGAGCAGCTTGTAGAGCAGGCCGGCCAGTCCGGCGCCGGCGGCCGTGCCGACGGCATACTCCGCGGTGGTGATGCCACGGTCGTCGCGGGTGATCTGCAAGGGAGTCCTCCTCGTCCGGGGCCGCCGGTTGCGGCCCGCCGCTCCGACTCTCCGGCCGCCGCCCGCCCGGTGCGAACCCGGCGGTCCGGGGCTGTGGAAAGCGGCGTCACAGCGGCGCCGGTGGATGCTTTCTGGCCCGTCGCCCAGGAGGTCTCTAGACGAAGGAGAGCTCGCCGAGCAGGCCGGCCACCAGGGGGACGATGCCGATCAGCACGAATGCCGGCAGCAGGCACAGGCCCAGCGGAACGGCCGCCTTCACGCCCACCGCCCGCGCCCGATCCTCCACCTCGGCCCGGGCCCGGCTCGCGAGATCGTCGGCCAGTCGCTCCACGGCGGCGACCACGGGCGTGCCGCTCGCGTGCGCCCGGGCCAGGCACCGGCCGAGCGGTCCCAGGTCGGGGTCGTGGGTGAGGGTCTCCCAGACCTGAGCGGGGTCGGCACCGAGGGCGAGGCGCGCGGCGAGGGGTTCCAGCCGGGCGGCCGCCGGGCCGGGCAGCGCCTGGCACACCAGGGTCACCGCCGCACCCGGCGCGGCGCCACCCGAGAGCGCGGAGCCGAGCAGGGTGACCACGTGCGGAAGGTCGCGGCGCACCTCCTCTCGCCGTCGGCGCTCCTCGGGCGGCTCGGCCCGGCCGATGAACACCCAGGTCGCGACCCCACCGACCGCGGCGGCGACCAGCCCCGGGCCACCGCCGACGACGACCGAGGCGCCCGCGCCCGCCAGCACCGACCACAGCAGGCGGTGTCGCATCAACCAGCTCGGTCGGATCGTCTGGACCGTCGACACCTCTCGCACAGCGGGATCACGGACCCGGGGCCGGTGCGGAGCGAGCAGCGCGACCGCCGTCCCGGCGGCGAGGGCGGGCAGCCATGCCGCCACCGCGGCGTTCACCGGGTGCGGTCGACGTCGCGGGCGATGGCTTCGATCCACCACAGGCCGGCGAGCCCGAACGCCAGACCAGCGGCCAGACACGCGAGCCCCACCGGATGCCGGAGCAGGAAGCCCCATGGGTCGCCGCCGGCACCGGACCCCATCAGCAGCGCCAGGACCGGCAGCCCGGCGACCAGCCGGGCGGTGGCTCGGGCCGACGCCAGCTCACCGTCGACGATCCGCCGGGTCGCCTGCGTAGCTCGGAGGTCGCGGGCCACCCGGTCGATCGCGTCGCCGAGTCCCTGGCCGGTCCGATGCGCGACCTGCCAGGCCGCCGCCACGATCCGCAGGTCGCCCGCACCGGGGAGAGTCGCCGCCGCACGTAGCGCAGCCGGAACGTCGGACCCGACCCGGAACGCCTCGGCCACCCCGCCGAGATGCGGCCAGTCTTCTCTGGCGCGCTCGAGCGCCGGACCGGGTGGCCGGCCGGTGCCGAGCTCCGCGGCGAGCAGCTCGCATCCCTCGAGCACCCGCGCCGTGGCGGCCCGGGCCTCGCGGCGGCGCACCCGTTGCCGGACCAGGCGCACCACCACCCAGGAGGTCGCGGTGGCCAGCGCGACCAGGAACACCCATCGGGCCGAACCACCAGCCATCGCCACCGCCACGATCGAGCCCAGCAGCGGAGCGACCAGCCACCGGGGTGGCTCAGCGACCCACCGCGTCGGCAGCCGCGGCGAGGCCGGCATCACCACCACCATCGCGGCCACCGCGCAGCCCACGGCAAGAGTGATCACCCCGACTCCCGATCATCGAGCATCCGGGCCAGGACCGACGCCGAGGGTCCGGGGCGTACGGCACCGGCGGAGTCCACGGCGACCGCGCACGCCATCGTCACCAGACCCATCTCGCTCCGCTCCGGAACCGCCACCTGGGCCAGCCGGCGCCGCCCGTCGGGCCCGCGGGCCAGGTGCAGGACCACATGGACCGCCGACGCGAACTGGCTGTGCGCCGCCGCCCGATCGAGCCCCGCCGCCAGGGCCAGCGCCTCGACGCGTGCCGGCACGTCCAGCGCCGAGTTGGCGTGCAGCGTGCCGCACCCGCCCTCGTGGCCGGTGTTCATCGCGGCCAGCAGCTCGACGACCTCGCCGCCCCGGACCTCGCCGACTACCAGCCGGTCGGGACGCATCCGCAGCGCCTGCCGGACCAGGGTGCGCAGGGTGATCTCGCCGGCGCCCTCGATGTTGGGCGGCCTGGCCTCCAGACCGACCACGTGCGGGTGGTCCGGACGGAGCTCGGAGGAGTCCTCCACCAGCACCAGCCGCTCGGACCGGCCCACCAGACCGAGCAGCGCGGCCAGCAACGTGGTCTTGCCGGAGCCGGTGCCGCCGCTGACGAGGAATGCCAGCCGTGCCTCGACGATCCGGCGCAGCAGCGCGGCCACCTCGGCGGTGACCGTGCCAGAGGCGACCAGCTGGTCGAGGGAGAAGCCCGACCGCCGGGGCACCCGGAGCGAGATCACGGTGCCCGGGCGGGCCACCGGGGCCAGCACGGCATGGAACCGGGTGCCGTCGGCGAGCCGTACGTCGGCGTACGGCGTGGCGTCGTCGAGCCGCCTGCCGCCGAGCCCGGCCAGCCGCTGCGCCAGCCGGCGCACGGACTCGTCGTCCGGAAAGGCCGCCTCGCTCGGCTCGAGTCCGTCGCCGCGGTCGAGGTAGACGCCGACGGCGCCGTTGACGAGGACGTCGGTGACCCCCGGCGTCCGCAGCAGCGGTTCGAGCGGACCAGCCCCGACCACGTCGCGACGCAGCGCCTCGTGCACCGCGAGGACGGTGGCGTCGCCGACCGGACGCCCGGCGTCGCGCAGAGCCAGGGCCACCCGGTGCGGAGTCAGCTCGCCGGGATCGCTGGCCAACCGGTCACGTACGGCGTCGACCAGGGCGGTGGGCACCTCACCAGCGGACGTGGTCATGCCGCGGCGGCCTCGAGCGAGGAGACATGCGTCAGCACGGCGGCGCTCGCCCGGCCCAGCGGTCCGCGCGGGGAGCGCACCGGTCCGAGGCCGAGGTCGATCGCCTCGGCCAGCCGGCGTTGGTCGGCCATCGCGGCGATCACGCCGACGCCGGTCACCCGCCCGATCTCCCGCGGGTCCAGGCCGTCACCGCGGACCAGCAGCCGCAGCCCGGGATGGTGGGGAAACCGGGCGCACAGCCGGGTGGCCGATGCCGTGCCGGCCACCGTCGGCACCACCACGACGAGCAGCAGGTCGCAGCGGGCCGCCACCTCGTCGATCAGTGCGTCCGTGCTGCGCGGCAGGTCGATCACGACGACGTCGTGGCCGCGCCGGGCCGCCGACAGCGCCTCGCGGACGGCGAACGCCTGCAAGCTGCCGGACCCGCCGGCGTACCAGGACAGAACACCCAGCGGCCCGCGGCGCGGCAGCGCCTCGCGCAGCGACCGGGCGCTGAGCCTGCCGGTGGTCTGGCACAGCGCGTCCCAACGGAACCCGTCCTGCGTCTCCAGGCCGAGCACCCGGTCGATGCCCGGTCCGAGCGGGTCGCAGTCGATCACGACAGCGTCGCCGGATCGGGCCGCGGTCTGGCCCAGCGCGCAGGCGAGCGTCGTGGCGCCGGCACCGCCCGAGCCGCCCACCACCCCGATCACCAGACCGCGCCTGGCGCCGGAGTCGCCGAGGTCGGTGAGAGTCTCGACCAGCCAAGTGTCCGAGCGCGGCAGCTCGTCGACCGCCTCCGCACCGATGGCGACAGCGATCCGGAACATCTGGTCGGGCACCGGCCCCATGGACACGATGTGCAGGCGAGGCCGCCGACCGGGGTCGATCCGCGCCATCTGCGCGGCCTGGTCGGTGCCGACCAGCACCAGCGGTGCGGTGCCCCAGGAGTGCAGGGCCGTCGTCGGATCGGGCGCGACCTCGGGCGTCACGCCGGCGGCGGCCGCCAGCCGCAACAGCTCCTCGAGGAGGGTCTGGTCGGAGGTGACGAAGAGCGGTGGAGTCATGCCGACGACGATCCCCGGAACCCTTGAGGTCCCACCACACAAGGCCAACCTCTGTGGACAGGTCCCTGACGAAGCTCGCCTGTGGACGATTGGTGGACCTTGCCCAGCTCGCCAGCAGCCGCGACCCGCAACGAGGTCGTGAAATTGGCGATTCGCCAACACACTATTAGCATAGTGCCAACAAGGCGCGCGAGCCGCCGGGCTCACCCAGGGTCACGACCCGCCAACCGCCAGGAGAACCCCATGCACAACATCGCCATCCGCCGCATGGTCGTCGCGATCGCGCTCGTCGCCGCCCTCGCCGGAGCCATGCTGCTCGGCACGGCGACCAGGACCGACGCCGCTCCTACCAACAGCGGAGGCATCGCGCCGGCGGAGTCTGGCCATATGAAGTAGGGCACAACGATCGACCGGGTGCCACGCGGTACCCCAGGGGTGTCGCCGGAAGCCCCACCACACAAGGCCAATCTCTGTGGACAGGTCCCTGGCGAGGGCCCGCCTGTGGACGATTGGTGGACCTCTACGATTGCCGGCATGGCGCCCACCGCGGCCTTCTTCGATCTCGACAAGACGATCATCGCCAAGTCGAGCACGTTCGCGTTCTCCAAGCCGTTCCAGGCCGGAGGGCTGATCTCGCGCCGCGCTGTGCTCCGCTCCGCCTACGCCCAGTTCGTCTACCTGGTCGGCGGCGCCGACCACGACCAGATGGAGAAGATGCGGCAGTTCATGTCGCAGCTGTGTGCCGGATGGGACGTCGCGACGGTCCGCGAGATCGTGGCCGAGACCCTGCACAACATCGTCGACCCACTCGTCTACGACGAGGCGGTCACGTTGATGGAGGAGCATCGCCTCGCCGGTCGCGACGTGGTGATCGTGTCGGCGTCCGGCACCGAGGTGGTCGAGCCGATCGGTGAGCTCCTCGGCGCCGACGACGTCGTGGCCTCCCGGTTGGAGATCGAGGACGGCAAGTACACCGGCGAGATCAGCTACTACGCGTACGCCGAGGAGAAGGCGCGCGCGATCCGCGACCTCGCGGAGGAGCGCGGCTACGACCTCGCGGAGTGCTACGGCTACAGCGACTCGGTGACCGACGTACCGATGCTCGAGGAGGTCGGCCACCCGCACGCCGTCAACCCGGACCGTGAGCTCCGGCGGATCGCGGCCGCCAAGGGGTGGCCGGTGCTGGTGTTCACCAAGCCGGTCGCGCTGCGCAGCCGGGTGCCGCTACCGCCCGCCAAGCCCGCCCTCGCGGCGCTCGCCGTGGGTGGTGTAGTGGCTGTCGGCGGAGTGATCTGGGCCAACGCGCGACGCCGTCGCTTGGGCGCCTGAAGGCCGCCACGCCCGCCGCGCCCAGGTTCCAAAAGTCAAGCCTTGAACCCGCCTCCGGACCGGCGTACAAACGGAGTCACAACTCCAAGAGCAGCACGTGATCCGGGTACCCACGCGGCGATCGACCCTTCCTACAGGGAGCTTGCACACCGGGAACTGCCCGGGGCAGCAAAATGAGATGCACGCCTGGTAGCCATCGGCTCACGTGTCAGCGGTGGCACTCGAGATTCCTGTGAGAGCTCGGGTGCCACCTGCACGTCACGGGGCAAGCGAGCAGTGGGGCGCGAGGAACGAGCGCGCCGCGTGGGTGAGCGCAGGTTGAGTGACCGCGCGACCGAGCTTGCGAGGTCGCGACCGGGCGTATCGAAACCCGGTGCGCTACGAGGACACCCCCAAGAGAGTGGTTTCGAGGCTCGTCGTCGCTGGCGCTCCTCGCACCTCAACCACCGTCAGTCGCGCAGCGGGCTCGCCTCGGCGCCGGCCGCGAAGGCCTCCGCGGCGTACAGCGCCCACGCGTGGACGCCGGCGCGACCACCATCGGCGTACCCCTCCAGGTTCGACTCGTACGCCGCCCGGTTGGCCAGGTGGCCGGCCTCCGGCACCACCAGCGACTTCTCGTCGACGCCGCGCGCGGCCAGGACCAGGCGTTCGGCGGCCCGGGCGACGATGCCGTTGTGGGAGGCGAACGGGGCGGCGGTGAGCAGCTCCGCGTGCACCATCGCCGCGGTCAGCAGCGCCGGCACCTCCGTGCGTGCGACCAGCGCCTGCGCCACGCCCTGGACCCGCTCCGCTGCCTCATCTCCTCGCGGCCGGCCGAGCTGGTCGTCCGGGACCGACCCGGCCCCGGCCAGCGCGTGCAGCCGGGCCAGCGCCTGGAGCGGCGAGCGGTTGACCACGGGGACCAGCGACAGCAGCTCCGTCGACACCCGCAGCGCGGCCTGGGCGGTCTCGTCCCCCGAGCCCTCGCGGACCTCGTCGAGCGACGATGCCGAGCCCTCCAGCACCGCGCTGGCGTGGGCGCCGCGGAGCAGCGACTCGGCGGTCAGGTCGGGCGAGGTACGCCGTAGTCCGCGGTCGCGCAGCATCACGTCGATCCCGTCCCGCGCGGCGGCGTACGCCGACGGCACGCCCTCCAGGGACACCAACCAGGCAAGGGGATCCGCGGGCATGGCGGAACCTTAGCGACGGGCCTCAGCGGGTAACCTCGCGGTGATGGACGACCAGCAGCGACAGGCCCGCTCGTTCGGCGGAGTCGCGGAGGCCTACGACCGCGGCCGGCCGTCGTACCCGCGAGATGCGGCCGTCTGGTTGACCTCCGATGAGCCGCTGACCGTCCTCGAGCTGGGTGCCGGCACCGGCAAGCTCACCGAGCACCTCGTGGCCCTGGGTCACGACGTCCACGCCACCGACCCCGATCCGGCGATGCTCGAGATCCTGCAGTCGCGGCTGCCCGGCGTGCGCACCACCGAGGCGGTCGCCGAGGAGATCCCCGGCCCCGACAGCGTCTACGACGTGGTGATCGGCGCGCAGTGCTTCCACTGGTTCGACTTCGACCGGGCGGTGCCCGAGATCGTGCGGGTGCTCAAGCCCGGCGGCTCGGTGGCACTGGTGTGGAACCAGCGGGACGAGCGGATCCCCTGGGTGCGGCGGCTCGGGAAGATCATCGGCACCGCGGACCAGGTCGACGACCCGAGCGACATCCTCAAGCAGTCGCTGAAGTTCCTCTACGTCGAGACGGAGACGTTCAAGCACTGGCAGGTCGTGGACCGGAACTCCATCCAGGACCTGGTGCGCTCCCGCTCGGCCATCGCGGTGCTCGACGACGACGCGCGCGCGGCCAAGATCGAAGAGCTGCTGGCCTTCTACGACGACTACGGCCGTGGCATGGACGGCATGCAGCTGCCCTACCTCACGCAGTGCTTCCGGGCGAGGGTGATCAAGTCCCGCCCGGAGGAGCCGGAGGCCCCGGCTGAGAGCGAGGCTCCGGCCGAGCCGCCCACCGATGACGACAGCGGGACGCTGCTCATCGACTTCCGCTGACGAGGGGCGCGCGAGCCTGCGAGCGCGTGCCCTCGTCGTTGGCTGGTCGAGCAAGCCGCGCGACCGAGGAACGAGGTCGCGACCGGCGTGTCGAGACCCGGTGAGAAGGAAGCAGACCTCACGCTGCACGGCCGACTCCGAGATTTTCTGCGAGGGTACGTCGCATGGCGCGGCCATGGCGCAGAACGCACCTCGGCACTGAAGCCGACCGGGCGACGTTCCGGACGCTCCACCGCGCCTCCCTCGCCTCTCCCGCGCTGCGTGAGGGACTCACCGAGGAGAGCGCTGATCGATCGGTGCGACACCTGCGAGTGCTCCTGGGTACGCCGGCGGTGGCGCTCACCGACACCGCCGACCTGCTCGCCTGGGACGGCCCCGGCGACCACCACGCCGCGCAGCTGCCCGCGCTGGTCGCGGGCACCCTCGACCGCGGCCACACCCGCAGCTTCGACCGGAGCGACCTGCGGTGCGGGGAGCAGGGCTGCCCGATCCGCACCGCCGTCGTCAGCCCGTTGGTGGTCGACGAGCGGGTCGTCGGCACCTTGGCGGCGTTCGCGCCGTACCCGACCGCCGGGCTGGCCCGCGCCGCCGACGAGGTGGCGCAGTGGGTCTCCGGCCAGCTCGAGCTCGCCGAGCTGGACGCCAGCCGGACCCGGCTGATGGAGGCCGAGGTGCGCGCGCTGCGGGCCCAGATCAGCCCGCACTTCATCTACAACAGCCTCGGCGCGATCGCGAGCTTCGTGCGCACCGACCCCGACCGCGCGCGAGACCTGCTGCTGGAGTTCGCGGACTTCACCCGCTACTCCTTCCGCCGGCACGGCGACTACACGACGCTGGCCGAGGAGCTGCGGTCGGTCGAGCGCTACCTGCTGCTCGAGCAGGCCCGGTTCGGGGACCGGCTGCAGGTCACCCTGAGCATCGCGCCGGAGGTGCTGCCGGTCGCCGTACCGTTCCTCTGCATCCAGCCACTGGTCGAGAACGCCGTGCGGCACGGGCTCGAGGGCGAGGCCGGTGAGGGACACATCCGGATCGTGGCCCTGGACCGCGGGCAGGAGTGCGTGATCGAGGTGGAGGACGACGGCGCGGGCGAGGACCCCGAGAAGGTACGGAAGATCCTCTGGCATGAGGCCCAACGTCCGTGGTCACGGAAGCAGATGGTCACGAATCTCAGGTCGACTCGGTCGGACTCGGCAACGTCGACGCCCGCCTGCGCACGTCGTTCGGCGACGACTACGGGCTGGTGGTGGAGACCGCCCCCGGCGCGGGCACGAAGGTGATCGTGCGGGTGCCGAAGTTCTCGCCGGGGGTGGCGACGTGAACCAGCGCGGCGGCCTGCAGGTGCTCGTCATCGACGACGAGCGGCCGGCCCTCGACGAGCTGTCGTTCCTGCTGCTCAAGGACGAGCGGGTCTCCGACGTACTCACCTGCGACTCGGCCACCGACGCGCTGCGCATGCTCCGCGAGCAGGAGGTCGACTGCGTCTTCCTCGACATCCAGATGCCGGGCCTGACCGGACTCGAGCTCGCGCAGGTGCTGTCCCGCTTCCGGTCGCCGCCACCGGTCGTGTTCGTGACGGCTCACGAGGGGCACGCCGTGGAGGCCTTCGACCTGCAGGCCGTCGACTACGTGCTGAAGCCGGTGCGGGCGGACCGGCTCGCCGAGGCGGTACGCCGGGTGGTGCACGGCGGCGAGCGGTCCACAACCGCCGACCAGGGCCTCCAGATCCCGGTCGAGCGCGCGGGTGTCACGAGGTTCGTCGACCGCGACGACGTGACGCACGTCGAGGCGCACGGCGACTACGCGCGGCTGCACACCACCGGCGACTCCTACCTGATCCGCACGCCCCTCTCCACGCTGGAGGAGGAGTGGGGACCGGCCGGCTTCGTCCGGATCCACCGCTCCCTGCTGGTCGCCCTGGCGCACGTCAAGGAGGTCCGGATGGATGCCGGCCGGTGCACCGTGCTGGTCGGCCGCACCCAGCTCGGCGTCAGCCGCCGGCACACCCGCGAGCTGCGCGACCTGCTCCTGAAGCGCGGCGGGGCCTGAGCAAGTGACCACCGGGTGAGCGAGGAGCGGCCGCAGCGGGTGCGGGTCACCGGCCCGCCCCGTCGGCAGGGTCGGCGCCCGCGGACCGGGGACATCGACGAGGAGACCCGGCTGGGCGGGGTCTACCTCGGGTCGCTGCTGCGCGAGCAGATGTGGCTGGCGCTGCGGATCGTGGCCCTCCTGATCGCCACGATCGGCTCGCTGCCACTGGTGTTCCACCTGTGGCCGGGGCTCACCGACGTGAACCTGTTCGGCATACCGCTGCCGTGGCTGCTGCTGGGGGTCGGGGTCTATCCGGTGATGGTGCTGCTCGGCTTGCGGTACATCCGCAGCGCCGAGCGCAACGAGCGCGACTTCGCCGACCTGCTGAGCGAGGTCGAGCGATGACCAACGACATCGCACCAGGCATCGTCGCGGTCACGATCGTCACCATCGCCACGCTCGCGATCGGCACCTGGGGTCTGAAGTTCTCGCGCACCACCAGCGACTTCTTCGTCGCGTCGCGCACCGTGCGGCCGGGCCTGAACGCCTCGGCCATCAGCGGGGAGTACCTCTCCGCCGCGAGCTTCCTCGGCGTGGCCGGCCTGGTGCTGACGTTCGGCGCCGACATGCTCTGGTACCCCATCGGCTGGACCGCGGGATACCTGATGCTGCTGCTGTTCGTGGCGGCCCCACTGCGCCGTTCCGGCGCCTACACGCTGCCCGACTTCGCCGAGGCCCGGCTCGGGCCGGGCGTCCGCTCGGTCTGCTCGGTGCTGGTGGTCGCGATCGGCTGGCTCTACCTGCTGCCGCAGTTCCAGGGCGCCGGCATCACCCTGAGCGCGGCCATCGACGCTCCGGAGTGGTTGGGCCCGGCGATCGTCGGCCTGGTCGTGCTCGTCAACGTCAGCTCCGGCGGGATGCGCAGCATCACGTTCGTCCAGGCCTTCCAGTACTGGCTCAAGCTCACCGCCCTGCTCATCCCGGCGGCCGTGCTACTGGTCGTCTGGGCGGGAGACGGTTCGCCGGGCAGCGGGCAGGGAGGCGGGGCATGGTCGATGCCGCTCGCCGACGGTGGCGGCGAGGGCCTCTACACGACGTACTCGCTGATCATCGCGACGTTCCTCGGCACCATGGGCCTGCCGCACGTGGTGGTGCGCTTCTACACCAACCCCGACGGCCGCGCCGCCCGCCGCACGACGCTGGTCGTGCTCATCCTCCTCGGCGTCTTCTACCTGCTGCCGCCGATCTACGGCGCCCTCGGCCGGGTGTACGGCGACGAGCTGGTCGCCGCCGGCCGCTCCGACGTCCTGGTCCTGGAGCTGCCGCGGCTGATGGTGCCCGGGCTCGGTGGGGAGCTGCTGACCGGGTTGGTGACGGCGGGCGCCTTCGCGGCGTTCCTGTCCACGTCGTCCGGCCTGGTGATCGCGGTCGCGGGCGTGCTGACCCAGGACGTCACGGCGCGCCCGTGGTGGGGGCGGCGGCTCGACGGCATCACCGCGTTCCGGGTCGGTGCCGTGCTGGCGGTCGTGGTGCCGCTGTTCGTCGCGATCGCGCTGCCGAACGTCGGGGTCGCGCGCGCGGTCGGGCTGGCGTTCGCGGTGGCCGCGTCGACGTTCTGCCCATTGCTGGTGCTCGGCATCTGGTGGCGAGGGCTCACCGACGCGGGCGCCGTCGCCGGGCTGCTCGCCGGTGGGCTGGGCTCGGGTGCGGCGGTGGTGTGGGTGCTCGCCGACGGCTCGGGCGACGGCCTCGGAGCGGTGCTGCTCTCGCAGCCGGCGGCCTGGAGCGTGCCGCTGGCGTTCCTGACGATGATCGGCGTCTCGCTGCTCACCGCCTCGAGGGTGCCGGCCCACACCCGGCGGTTCATGGTGCGGCTGCACGCTCCGGAGACGGTGCAGCTCGACCGCGGCCCCATGTAACGCACCGTTACTTCGTCCACCGCACCCGAAGACGGGCCTGCCGACGATGTGACGGTGCGTTACAAGTGCGATGCGCGCGCGACGATCAGGTCGACCACGGCCTCGTGCACGCCGATCACGTCGGCGACCACGGCCGCGCCGATCGACTCCGCCCGCGCGCGATCGGCGAAGTGCCCCGGCGCCAGGAGGTACGGCGAGACCGCATCACCCGGCCTCACCACCTCCGCCGGACGACGCCCACCCCCACCGAGCGTGGCCAGCGACACCTCGCCACCCCACGCCTCGGCCAGCAGCACGACCGCGCGCTCGAGGTCGGGCAGCGCGGCGGGGTCCTGGGAGCCGGCGGCGACCATCACCACCGGCTGGCCTGGCCCGGCACCCGCCTCCTCCAGCCGCGCCACCTGGGCCAGCGCCAGCGCTGGGTCCGGACCGAGCGCCGCTCCCAGCGTCACCGGCACCGGCGCACCGGCCGCGGCGCGAGGCAGGTCAACGGTCACGTGGTAGCCCGTGGACAGCAGCAGCGGCACCACGACCGCGGGCTCGGTCAGCTCCGCCATCACGTCCGCGAACAGCGGCTCGGACAGCTCGACGTACGCCGTCTCCGAAGCCCAGCCGAGCCGCTCACCGGCGGCCACCGTCAACGAACGAGCCACGTCGTTGCCGGTCGGGTGCCGGGTGCCGTGGGCGACGGTCACCAGCCTCACGAGGACCGCCGTCGCGCGTGCGATGGCAGTTCTACCTCGAGCTGCTTGACCATCGCGGCGAGCCGTGAGCGGTCGGGATGCACGGAAGGTATCCCCCAGACGTCGAAGGCAGCCGCCGTGACCGGCCCGACACACGATGCCAGGACCGGACCTCGGAAGGCGTCGACGACCGCGTCGGGCCGGCCGTTCGCCTCGGCCGTCTGCATCAGCGCCGCAACGGCCGGAGCGGAGGTGAAGGTGACGGCATCCACCCTGCACAGAGCGATGTCGTCGATGAGCCTTAGCAACAGCGCCGGGTCGTCGGCAGGCGCGATCCGGTAGATCGCCACCGTGGTGACATCGGCACCGCGCTTGCGGAGCGAGTCGGCGATCGTCGACAGCGACTGCCCGTGTTCCTGTACGACGACCCGGCAGCCGGCGAGGTCTCGGTCCTGGAGGTGGTCCAGCATCTCCTGGAGCTCCTCCGACCGGGCCGCCCACCGCTCCCGCAGCCCCCGGCGGCGCAGCGCGCCCACGCTCTTCGGGCCGCGCGCCAAGATCTCGGCGTCTTCGAGCGCCGCGACCAGCTGCTCGGCGAGTCCCCACTCGTCAGCTGCCAGCGAACCACGTTCGCATCCCGATCCCGGTGGTCGCCAGGAACAGGTCGATCGGCCGAGCGAGCACCTCCTCGGTGGCCGCCCGCAGCGATGCGTCGTCGACCCGGTTGGGGTCGGTCGACAGCGCCGGCGCCCACACGACCGTGGCGCCTCGCCGCTGGAGGAGCTGTACCTGCTCCTCCACCTTGCGGGCAGCCGTCACCCCGATCCGGTACCCGGCCAGCAGCTGCATGTCCTCATTGTCGCTTGGCACCAGGTCACGCCCAGACCGACCGCTCGTCGTACGAAATCGACCGCTCGCCGACTCGGCGGTTCCGCCCGCCGCATCCGGCGTGCGCACCCCTGACCCGCGGGGTACCGCCGTCCCTACGGTGACCGTGATCACACCATCCCAGGGAGGCAAGCCCGTGACATCCGTGACAGACCCCAGCGGGGGCGGCGACGGCGTCCACAAACGCTCCGACCATCCCATCTATGTCGAGCTGCACCAGACTCCCGAGTTCTCGGAGCTGCGCAGCAAGTTCCGCAGGTTCGTGTTCCCGGCAACAGCGGCGTTCATGTCCTGGTACCTGCTCTACGTCGTGATGTCGATGTGGGCGCACGACTTCATGAGCAAGCAGGTCGTGGGCAACATCAACGTCGCCCTCGTCTTCGGGCTCCTGCAGTTCGCCTCGACCTTCCTGATCGCCTGGCTGTACGGCCGCTACATGCACAAGAACGTCGACCCGCTCGGTCGTGACCTGAACCAGCGCTACGACGAGCGGATCGCGAGCGAAGGGGCGAGCCGATGAGTTCCGAGACTCTCTCCACGATCCTGTTCCTGGTGATCGTCGCCGTCACCATCGGCATCACGTTCTGGGCCAGCCGTAACACCAAGACCGCCACGGACTACTACGCGGGAGGGCGGCAGTTCAGCGGCTTCCAGAACGGCTTGGCCATCTCGGGCGACTACATGAGTGCCGCGTCGTTCCTCGGCATCTCGGGTGCCATCGCGCTCACCGGGTACGACGGGTTCCTCTACTCCATCGGCTTCCTGGTCGCCTGGCTCGTGGCCCTGCTGCTGGTCGCCGAGCTGCTTGCGTAACTCCGGCCGCTACACGATGGCCGACCAACTGGCCTACCGGATGCGGCAGCGTCCGGTGCGCACCGCTGCCGCGACGTCCACGGTCGTGGTGTCGATCTTCTACCTGCTGGCGCAGATGGTCGGCGCCGGAGCGCTCGTCACGCTCCTGCTCGGCATCGACGGCGAGTGGGCGATCCGGCTCACGATCCTCGTCGTCGGCCTGCTGATGATCTTCTACGTCGTCGTCGGCGGCATGAAGGGCACCACCTGGGTGCAGATCGTCAAGGCCGTGCTGCTGATGACCGGCACCATCCTGATCACGGTGCTGGTGCTGGCGAAGTTCGACTTCAACCTCAGCGACCTGCTGGGAGCGGCGGCCAGCAACACCGGCAAGGGCGATGCCTTCCTCGAGCCCGGCCTGAAGTACGGCGTCAGCACCACCAGCCAGATCGACTTCCTGTCGCTCGGTCTGGCATTGGTACTCGGGACAGCAGGGCTGCCGCACATCCTGATCCGCTTCTACACGGTGCCGACCGCCAAGGACGCGCGCACCTCGGTGAACTGGGCGATCGGGCTGATCGGCTCGTTCTACCTGATGACGCTGGTCCTCGGATTCGGTGCGGCGGCCCTGCTGAGCACCGGGGAGGGGAGCAAGGTGGCCGACAGCGGCGGCAACCTGGCCTCGCCACTCCTCGCGGAGGAAGTCGGCGGCGGCCCCGGTTCCGACGGTGGCGCGATCCTGCTCGCCTTCATCGCCGCGGTGGCATTCGCGACGATCCTGGCGGTGGTCGCAGGCCTGACCCTCACGTCCGCTTCGTCGGTCGCCCACGACCTCTACGCGAACGTGTGGAAGAAGGGCAAGGCCAGCGAGGTGGACGAGGTCAAGGTGGCCAGGATCGCCGCCTTCGGGGTCGGCGGCGTCGCGATCGTGCTGTCGATCTTCGCCCAGGACCTGAACATCGCGTTCCTGGTTGCACTGGCGTTCGCGGTCGCAGCGTCCGCCAACCTGCCGGCGCTGGTGATGAACCTGTTCTGGAAGCGGTTCAACACCCGAGGCGCGACCTGGGCGATCTACGGCGGGCTCATCACCTGTGTCGGCCTGGTGTTCTTCTCGCCGACCGTGTCCGGGCCGGTCGGTGTGTTCTGGACCAGCGTCGACTTCTCGTGGTTCCCGCTGGCCAACCCGGGCATCATCTCGATCCCGGCGGGCTTCCTGTTCGGCATCCTCGGGACGCTCACGTCCCGCGAGCCGGACGCCGAGGAGGCCTACACCGAGCTCGAGGTGCGCTCCTTGACCGGGGCGGGCTCGGAGAAGGCGGTCACCCCCTAGCCGCGTCGCGGGGGGTCCGGGGCGGACTCTCTCGCCCGCCCTGGGCCGGAGGCTCGGGGCGGGCGAGATCAACCCGACGTTGATTCCGTGGCTGGGAGTTCTACTGTGAGCACAAGCCAGCCGATTCGACCCATCCGGGAGACACCGTGACCGAAGAGACCCTGTCGAACCTGCTCAAGGAGGATCGGCGCTTCGAGCCGCCGGCCGACCTCGCGGAGAACGCCAACCTCAAGGAGGAGGCGTACGAGCGTGCGGCGGCGGACCGGGAGGGTTTCTGGGCCGAGCAGGCCGAGCGGCTGACCTGGGAGCAGAAGTGGGACCGGGTGCTCGACTGGGACGACCCGCCGTTCGCGAAGTGGTTCCTGGGCGGGCGGATCAACGCGGCGTACAACTGCGTCGACCGGCACGTCGAGGCGGGCAACGGCGACCGGGTGGCGCTGCACTGGGTGGGTGAGCCGGAGGACGACACCCGCGACCTGACGTACGCCGAGCTCAAGGACGAGGTGTCCAAGGCGGCCAACGCGCTGACCGACCTCGGGGTCGCGGCCGGTGACCGGGTGGCGATCTACATGCCGATGATCCCCGAGGCGATCGTGGCGATGCTGGCCTGCGCCCGGATCGGGGCGCCGCACACGGTGGTGTTCGGCGGCTTCTCGTCCGACGCGCTGGCCACCCGGCTGGTGGACTGCCAGGTGAAGCTCGTGATCACCTCCGACGGCGGCTACCGGCGCGGATCCGCTTCGGCGCTGAAGCCGGCCGTCGACGAGGCCCGGGAGAAGACCGCGAGCGAGGGACACACCGTCGAGAAGGTGCTGGTCGTACGCCGCACCGGCCAGGACCTGGGTGAGAACGGGTGGGATGACGATGTTGATGTGTGGTGGCACGACGTCGTCGACGGCGCGTCCGCTGAGCACACGCCCGAAGCCTTCGACGCCGAGCACCCCCTCTACGTCATGTACACCTCCGGCAGCACCGGCAAGCCGAAGGGCATCCTGCACACCACGGGCGGCTACCTGGTGGGGGCGGCGTACACGCACTGGGCGGTGTTCGACCTGAAGCCGGAGACCGACGTCTACTGGTGCACCGCCGACATCGGCTGGGTCACCGGCCACAGCTACATCGTCTACGGACCGCTCGCCAACGGCGCGACGCAGGTGCTCTACGAGGGCACGCCGGACAGCCCGGAGCGCGGCCGCTGGTGGAAGATCGTCCAGGACTACAAGGTCTCGCTCTTCTACACCGCCCCGACGGCGATCCGCTCGTTCATGAAGCAGGGGCAGGAGATCCCGGACAAGTTCGACATGTCCTCCCTACGGCTGCTCGGGTCGGTCGGCGAGCCGATCAACCCGGAGGCCTACGTCTGGTACCGGCACGTCATCGGCGGCGACCGCACCCCGGTCGTCGACACCTGGTGGCAGACCGAGACCGGCGCGATCATGATCAGCCCGCTCCCCGGCGTCACCCACGGCAAGCCGGGTTCGGCGATGATCCCGATCCCCGGCGTCGCCGCCGACGTGGTCACCGAGGAGGGCGAGTCGGTGCCGAACGGGTCCGGCGGCTACCTGGTGCTCACCGAGCCGTGGCCCTCGATGCTGCGCACCATCTGGGGCGACGACGAGCGCTACCAGGAGACCTACTGGGCGAAGTACGCCAAGCAGGGCTGGTACTTCGCGGGCGACGGCGCCAAGAAGGACTCCGACGGCGACCTGTGGGTGCTCGGCCGGGTCGACGACGTCATGAACGTCTCCGGCCACCGGCTCTCCACGACCGAGATCGAGTCCGCGCTGGTCTCCCACCCGAAGGTCGCCGAGGCCGCCGTGGTGGGTGCCAAGGACGAGGACACCGGCCAGGCGGTCTGTGCGTTCGTGATCCTGCGCGAGGAGGCCGGCGACGGCGGTGACGACATCGTGCATGAGCTGCGTCAGCACGTCCGCAAGGAGATCGGCCCGATCGCCACTCCACGCCAGATCATGATCGTGCCCGAGCTGCCCAAGACCCGCTCCGGAAAGATCATGCGGCGGCTGCTGCGCGACGTGGCCGAGCATCGCGAGGTCGGCGACGTCACCACCCTGGCCGACTCGTCGGTGATGGACCTGATCTCGAAGGGGATCGACTCGGGCAAGGAGGACTGAGCCGCTCCTCGTTACGATGGGCGCGGTGCGCCGGGAAGTCTGGTCGGCAGTCTCCCGTCGCCGACCCCGAAGGATCCGCCGTGTCCGAGATCCAGCAGCGTCCGCTCTTCTCGCGTGGTTCGTTCCTGGAGAGCTCCCGGGTCGCGGGCATCCTGCGCGCCGAGACCACCGGTGGCCTGCTGCTGCTCCTCGGGGCCGTCGTCGCGATCGTCTGGGCGAACAGTTCCTGGTCGGAGGCGTACGACGACCTCAGTGACTTCATGGTCGGGCCGAGCGCCCTGCACCTCCATCTGTCCCTGGCGACCTGGGCGGCCGACGGCCTCCTCGCGATCTTCTTCTTCGTCGCCGGGCTGGAGCTCAAGCGCGAGTTCGTCGCAGGCGACCTCCGCGATGTCCGGCGAGCGGCGCTGCCGGTCGTCGCCGCGGTGGGCGGAATGCTCGTCCCCGCCGCGGCCTTCGCCGCCTGGAACCTCGGCGACTCGGCCGCGATGGAGGGGTGGGCGATCCCGACGGCGACCGACATCGCCTTCGCGGTCGCCATCCTGGCCCTGATCAGCACCCACCTCCCCTCGGGCCTGCGCACCTTCCTGCTCACGCTCGCGGTCGTCGACGACCTGATCGCGATCACGATCATCGCGATCTTCTACACCGACGACCTCGAGCCGCAGTTCCTGGCGCTCGCATTCCTGCCGATCGCGGCGTTCGCCGTACTTGTCCAGCGCCGGATCCGGACGCCATGGCTGCTGGTCCCGCTGGCCGTGCTCGCGTGGGTCCTGGTCCACGAGTCACACGTCCACGCCACCGTGGCCGGCGTGGTCCTCGCGTTCACGGTGCCGGTGCGCCGCAAGGACGGCGGGGACGGCAAGGGCCTCGCCGAGCACTTCGAGCACGTGGTGCGCCCGATCTCCGCAGGTGTGGCGGTCCCGGTCTTCGCCTTCTTCGCGGCCGGCGTCTCGGTCGGCGGCTGGCACGGCCTGGCCGAAGCGCTGGGGGACCCGATCGCGCTCGGGATCATCACCGGTCTGGTGGTGGGCAAGACGGTCGGCACCGCGGGGTCGGCATGGTTGCTCGCCAGGTTCACCCATGCCCGGCTCGACGACGAGCTGTCGTGGATCGACGTCGTGGGCATGGCGATGCTGGCGGGCGTCGGCTTCACCGTCTCCCTGCTCATCGGCGAGCTCGCGTACGGTCCGGGCACCGAGCGGGACGAGCTCGCCAAGGTCGGCGTGCTCGTCGGGTCGCTGGCCGCCGCGTGCCTCGCCGCCGTCGTACTGCGGATGCGCAACCGCGTCTACCGGCGAATGCACGAGGCGGAGGAGCGCGACGACGACCGGGACGGCGTTCCGGACGTCTTCGAGGGAGACGTGCCCGAGTCAGGGTCCGGTGGTCTGTAGGGTCTGGTTCGAAGACCCCCGAGAACGCACGAGGATCCGCATGGCAACCGAACCGGCCAAGGCCGACGAACCCACCATCGGGCGACTCGTCACCGATGCCCAGCGCGACCTCCGGACCCTGATCAGCAAGGAGATCGAGCTCGCCAAGTCCGAGCTCAAGATCAGCTTCACCGCCGGGGGGATCGGGATCGGGCTGTTCGCCGCGGCCGGCTTCATGCTGGTGCTCGCGGTGATCATGTTCTCGGTCGCGCTCGCGTACCTGATCCACTGGAACGGCGACGGGCTCGACCTGCAGTGGGCGTTCCTGATCGTGTTCGGCGTCTACGTGCTGATCGCGGCGCTGATGGTCTTCATCGGCGTACGGAAGATGAAGAAGGTCAAGGCGCCGGAGAAGGCCATCGAGCAGGGCCGCGAGATCCCGAAGGCGCTCAAGGGCCAGTCCTGATCGCGGCGAGCTTGGAGCGCGTTCGTGCCGGAGCGGTGGCGGGGAGGCTCGCCAGGATGTCGGCCAGCGACTCGGCGGCCAGGCTGCGGCGCCACGCATCGTGGGCGTCGGCCATCTTCGCGGCGAGGATGCACGTGTCGCGACACTCGCGGGCCGTCAGCGCGCCTGCGCCCTGTTGACGGATCTCCCGGCACTCGTACGGCGGCGAGGCCCCGTCGACCGCCTCGACGACCTGCAGCAGCGTGATCTCGCCGGGCGGACGGGCAAGGCGGAACCCGCCACGCGGACCGGTGGTGGCCGTCAGGATGCCCGCCCGCACCAGCGACTGGAGCTGCTTGGCGAGATAGGGAGCCGGCAGGTCGAAGTAGGCGGCCAGCTGCGCGGCCGACGCCGTCTCGCCCGGCTCCAGCTGGGCGATCGTTGCAGAGCAGTGCAGCAGCCACTCGGTGCTCGACGGCAGCTTCACCCTGCGAGGATATAACAGATATTGCAGACCTGTTTTATCCGAGATACTGTCGGCCGGAGTCGATCACAGGAGGACATCACCATGCGCATCGCCGTCGCCGGCGCCACCGGCAACATCGGCAGCCTCACCGTCGTCGCCCTCGAGCGGGAGGGCCACGACGTGGTCCGGATCAGCCGCTCTCTCGGTGTCGACCTCTTCACGGGCGAAGGCCTCGACGAGGCTCTGACCGGCGTGGAGGCGGTGATCGACGCCACCAACGCGCCGCCGCTCGACGAGGCCGGCACCGTGGCGCACTTCGGCCGGATCACCGGCAACCTGCTCGAGGCGGAGGCACGGGCCGGCGTGACGCACCACGTGCTGCTCTCGATCGTGGGCATCGACCGGGTCGGGGGCAACCCGCACTACGCCGGCAAGCGGGAGCAGGAGCGACTGGTCGCGGCGGGGCCGGTGCCTTGGACGATCGTGCCGGCCACGCAGTTCCACGACTTCGCCGCGATGGTGGCCGGCTGGGTCGAGTCGGACGGCGTCGCCACGATCGCGCCGCTCCTGGTGCAGCCCATCGCGCCCGCCGACGTGGCCGAGGTCCTGGCCGAGGTGGCCGTGGGCGAGCCGCAGGGTCGGTACGCCGACATCGCCGGCCCCGAACCGCAGGACCTGGTCGACATGGCTCGACGCACCTTCGCCGCCCGTGGTCGTGACGTCACCCTGGTGCCCACCTGGTCGGGAGGGTTGTTCGGCGTCGAGATGGCCGGCTCGGTGCTGCTCCCGGGCGAGAACGCGCGGATCACGCCGACCACGTTCGACGACTGGCTGGCGACGGCGTCGTAGGGCGTGGGTCAGCCGGCGCAGTCGCCGGTCGACACCTCGTCGGTGCTGATCCGGCCCGCGACGGCGCTGTCAGCGACCTGATCGGCGGTGAGGGCGTAGCCGGTGTCGTCGTCGGTGACCGACGCGGCGAAGACCACCCCGGCGACGTCACCCGCCGACGTCACGATCGGGCCGCCGGAGTTGCCCGGCCGGACCAGCCCCCGCAACGAGAAGACCTCGCGGATGACGGTCCCGTCGCCGTAGATGTCGGGCGAGCGCAGCCGCTGCTCGGACCGGATCCGGCCGACCTGCACGTCGTAGGGCCCGTCCTGCGGGTAGCCGAGGATGGCCACGCCGTCCTCGGGCCCGGCGCTGGTGTCGAAGGGCAGCGTCGGCAGGCTGCCGGTCTCGACGTCGAGGACGGCGACGTCGAGGTCGGCGTTGTAGTAGACGACGTCGGCATCGACGGACTCCCCGTCGATCTCGATCTCGGGGTCGTCGACGCCGGCCACCACGTGGGCGTTGGTCATCAGCCGGTCTGCGGCGTAGAGGAAGCCGGTGCCCTCGACCCCGCGGCCGCAGTCGTTGCTGCCGCGGACCTTCAGGACGCTGTCCTCGGCGCGGAGGACGTCAGGGTCCTGCAGCAGTCGCTCCGGACCGGGAGGGACGTCGACGATCCGCTCCGGCGCGAACGGCTCGAGGTAGCGCGGGAAGAACGTGGTGCCGACGACGTTGTTGAACGCCTGCAGCAGGTTGCCGGCCGACTGCGGCAGCGCGGAGTTGACCTTCGCGAGCACGGCGGACTCGCGGACCATCGGGGTGACCTGGCCGATCCGGGACCCGGAGATCGCGACCCCGAGCGCCCAGGCGACGATCAGCACGGCCACCGCACTGAGCATGGCCCCACCGACGGCGTCGACCGCGCGGGCGGGCTGCCAGGTGATCTTCTCCCGGATCTGGGCGCCGGCGTACTGGAACAGCGCCTGCCCGAGCGACGCCGCCAGGATCACGATGAACAGCGCACCGAGGGAGACCCAGATCGACGGGTCGGCCTGGCCGAGCGCGATCGGCGCCAGCCAGATGCCGAGCAGCCCGCCGAGGAGCAGCCCCGCGGTGGCGAAGGCACCGGTGACGAACCCCTGCCAGTAGCCCGAGAGCGCGTACGCCGCCACGAGCAGCAGGAGCAGCCAGTCGAGGAGGTTCATCGTCACCGTCACCGTCGCCACTCGTCGAGCTCGGTGTTGGTCTCGAAGTCGGTGTTGACCGGGTCACCGCCGAGCATGTAGCTCGGCAGCTCGTGCATCGGCGCGTCGTCGAGCTGCTCGGCCCAGCCGAGGAACTCGAAGAGCCGAGAGATGATGCCCGCGGTGAACCCCCAGCAGATGACGTCCTTGTCGTCGCCGATCAGGAAGCCGGGGCCGATCCAGCCGCTCGGGTGCCTGACGCTGATCCGGTGCTCCGGCGCGAGCAGCTCCTTGAGGGGCACCCGGTAGACCTCATGCACCTCGTCGGGCGACATCACCGTGACCGGGCTCGGCTCGCGCCACCAGGCCAGGATCGGGGTGACGGCGTAGTTGCTGGGCGGCAGCCACAGCTCGGGCAGCTCGGCGAAGACCTCGACGCCACTCGGGTCGAGGCCGGTCTCCTCCTCGGCCTCCCGGACCGCGGCCTGCAGCGGGGTCTCGCCGGCGTCGATCGCGCCACCCGGGAACGACACCTGCCCGGGGTGGGAGCGCATGTGGTGGGCGCGCTCGGTGAGCAGCAGGTCGGGGCCGTCTGGTCCCTCGCCGAACAGCATCAGCACGGCGCCGCGGCGCGGGTCGGAGTCGTCCGGCGGCATGAAGCGGGTCAGGTCGTGCACCGTGATCGAGCGGGTCCCGGCCTCGATCGGGCGCAGCCACTCCGGCAGCTCCGGGCCGCTCACAGCGTCGTCCCGAGATGCTCGTTGACCATCGCGACGACCTCGTCGACCGACTCCAGGCCGCCCGCCTGCTGGTGCGCGACGGCTCCGTCGGCGTCGATCAGCAGGAACTGGGGGTTGCCCGGCGCGAGTCGGAGCTCCTTCTGCTCGAGAAGGAGGCCGTCGGGGTCAGCCAGCGATGGGTAGGTCGCCCCGACCTCCTCCGCCAGTGCAAGGGCCGCACCCGGCTGCGTGTCGATGAAGTCGATGCCCAGTACGGCGACCTGCGCGCCGTACTTCTCGTGGAACTGCTGCAGCGCCGGCATCTCCTTGATGCACGGCCCGCAGTTGGACGCCCAGGTGTTGATCACCATCGGACCGCGCAGTGTGGAGAGGTCGACGTCGGTGCCGCCGCCTAGGCAGGGCAGCGTGAGGTCGGGGAGCTGCCCGTCGCCGGGCCCCTCCTTGCAGTCCTCGATGCCGGCCTGGTCCTTGATCTGCCGCAGCTCCTCGGTGTCGACGTCGACCTTCGACTCCCCCGGCGGGGCCGGGTCGTCGTCGCAGCCGCTGAGCAGGAGCGCCGACCGCGGCGACGCGCGACGAGGAGCAGCTTCATCGGGTGGGTCATGCTCTGCCCTCGGTCTTCACCAGCTTCGCAGCCGCCTCGGGGTCGGTGGGACCGGTGCCGAAGGCCGGGCACCAGCGGGCGACCGGGCAGGCGCCGCAGGCGGGGTTGCGCGCATGACAACGCCGCCGCCCGTGCCAGATCAGGTGGTGGCTGAGCATCGTCCAGTCACGCTTGGGGAACAGCGCGCCGATCGCGTGCTCGACCTTGACCGGGTCGGTCTCCTCGGTCCAGCCGAACCTGCGGGCGAGCCGGCCGAAGTGGGTGTCGACGGTGATGCCGGGGATGTCGAAGGCGTTGCCGAGCACCACGTTGGCGGTCTTGCGGCCGACGCCGGGGAGGGTGACCAGGTCGTCGAGCTTGGGCGGGACCTGGCCGTCGTACCGCTCCACGAGCGCGGCGCTGAGCTTGAGCAGGGTTTCGGTCTTCTGCCGGAAGAAGCCCAGCGGGCCGACGATCCCCTGCAGCTTGTCGCGGTCGGCGGCGGCCATCGCGGCCGCGTCGGGGTAGGCGGCGAACAGGGTCGGCCGGACGGCGTTGACCCGCTTGTCGGTGGTCTGCGCGCTGAGCACGGTGACGACGAGCAGCTCGAAGGCGTTGTCGAAGTCGAGCTCGCTCTTCGCGTCCGGGTAGGTCACGGCGAGCGCCCGGTCGATCTTGCGGGCCCGACGCACGAGTGCCGTGCGGCTGGGGTCCACGTCCCCGGATTGCGTCGACGCCATGCCGTCCAGCCTAGTTGGCGCTGCGGACACGCCGTCCATGGATCACTCCGGTGGAAGCACCCGCCCCAGAAGGTCGCTGGCGCTGATCGCCCCGAGCAAGCGACGCGGTGGGGCTGTTCTCCTCGACGACGGCGACGAGCGGGCACCGCTTCGCCGCCATGATCGCCGCGATCTCGAGCACCGTGTCGTCGGGAGCGACCACCGGCAGCGCCACTCGGTCCTTCGGGATCAGGTCGCGCACGGTGTGCTTCTCGAGCACGGCGTACAGCTGGTCGGCGTACTCCTCGTCGAGCACGCGGGCCAGCGTCGGGTCGTCCTGGACGTAGCTCGGGATCATCATCCGCAGGACCTGCGAGCCGGGGAGCACCGCGATCGGGTGCTCGTTCTCGTCGACCACGATCAGCCCCGGGCGGTTGTGCTCGGTCAGCAGCCGCGCCGCCGTCAGCCCGTCGGCGTCCGCGCGGACGGTCGGGTACGGGGAGGCGAGCTCGCTGGCCTGCATCCGTCGAGGTTAGTGGCCGTCTCGGTCGCGGCGTGGCACGCTGGGTGCACTAGGGTGAGCGCCGGTGTGCCGGGAAGTCTGGTCGGCGTCGTACTGACGATCCCTTCCACCCAGGAGAGCCACCTTGACCGCGACCGCGACCATCGCGCTCCTCATCTTCCTGGGTGCGTACGTCCTGCTCGCCATCGACAAGATCCACCGGACCAAGGTCGCTCTCGGCGGCGCCGCGCTGATGCTGCTGCTGCGCATCACCGATGCCGACAAGGCGTTCTTCCACGAGGCGACCGGGATCGAGTGGAACGTCATCTTCCTGTTGCTCGGGATGATGGTGATCGTCTCGGTGCTCCGGCGCACGGGCGTGTTCGAGTACGTCGCCATCTGGTGCGCCAAGCGGTCCCGGGGCAGGCCGTACCGGCTGCTGGTGATGCTCTGCGTGCTGACCGCCTCCGCCTCGGCGCGTGCTCGACAACGTGACCACGGTGCTGCTGATCGCCCCGGTGACGTTCCTGGTCTGCGACCGGCTCGGGCTCCGCCCGGTGCCGTTCCTGATCGCCGAGGTGCTCGCCTCGAACATCGGTGGCGCCGCGACCCTGGTCGGCGACCCGCCCAACATCATCATCGCGAACCGCGGCGACCTGACCTTCAACGACTTCCTGGTGCACATGGCTCCGTGGGTGGTCGTCCTGATGGTCGTCTTCTGCCTGATGTGTCGCTGGCTGTTCCGCTCGGCGTACGTCTACGACCCCGAACGCGCCGAAGCGGTGATGGCCCTCAACGAGCGCGAGGCGATCAAGGACAAGCCGCTCCTGGTCAAGTCCCTCGCGGTCCTGGCCCTGGTCGTGGCGGCGTTCGTGCTGCATCCGGTGCTGCACTACGAGCCCTCGGTCGTGGCGCTCCTCGGTGCCGGCCTGCTCGTCCTGATCACGGACGTCACGACCGAGGACGCGATCGCCGACGTGGAGTGGCCGACCCTGGTGTTCTTCGCCGGCCTGTTCGTGATGGTCGGCAGCCTCGTCGAGACCGGGGTGATCGCCGACCTGTCCGAGGCGATCGCGGACGCCACCGGAGGCGAGCTGGCACCGGCCGCCCTGCTGCTGCTCGGGGGATCCGCGCTCCTCTCGGCCATCGTCGACAACATCCCGTACGTCGCCACCATGAGCCCGGTGGTCAGCGAGCTCGTGCAGGGCCACGGCTCGTCGGGTCAGGTGCTCTGGTGGGCGCTCGCGTTCGGCGCGGACCTCGGGGGCAACGCCACCGCGATCGGCGCGTCGGCCAACGTCGTCATGCTCGGCCTGGCCGAGCGCGCCGGGCACCGGATCGGGTTCTGGGAGTTCACCAAGTACGGCCTGGTCGTCACCGTCGTGACCGTCGGGCTCACGGTGCCCTACATCGCGCTGCGGTACCTCTGAGGCCCGCGTCCGGCCGGAAGTCCGGGGTTGCCGTTAGGTGTGACCTGGGCCACTGGATAGGATCGCGGCGGCGACCACGAGTTTGGAGGGTTCTGTGGACAACGACGTACTCCGTCAGGCTCCGCTGTTCAGCGCGCTCGACGACGAGGCGGCCACCGCGCTCCGTGCGTCGATGTCCGAGACGCGGGTGCGACGCGGCGACGTGCTGTTCCACGAGGGCGACTCCGGCGACAAGCTCTACATCGTGCTCGACGGCAAGGTGAAGCTCGGCCGCACCTCCTCCGACGGCCGCGAGAACCTCCTCGCGATCCTCGGCCCCGGCCAGATGTTCGGCGAGCTCTCGCTGTTCGACCCCGGACCCCGCTCGGCCACCGTCACCGCCGTCACCGACGCCAACTTCGCCTCGCTCTCCCACGAGGACCTGCTCCGCTGGCTCGAGGGACGCCCGGTCGTCGCCCGGGGGCTCCTGGCGCAGCTCGCCGGCCGGCTGCGCAAGGCCAACGACGTGGTCGCAGACCTGGTGTTCTCCGACGTCCCCGGCCGGGTGGCCAAGGCGCTGCTCGACCTCGCCGACCGGTTCGGCCGCACCGCCGACGACGGCGTCCACGTCCACCACGACCTCACCCAGGAGGAGCTCGCCCAGCTGGTCGGCGCCTCCCGCGAGACCGTCAACAAGGCCCTCGCCGACTTCGCCTCCCGCGGCTGGCTCCGCCTCGAGCCCCGCTCGGTCGTGATCATGGACGTCGAGCGGATGGCCCGCCGCGCCCGTTGAATCGGGGGTTGTGGCGGCCCGAATCGTGGTGTCGTGGCGGCCCGAGTGGTCAGTTGTGGCGACCTCAGTCGCGAGCCGCGCTCCATCAGCCGCACGTTCGAGTACGCCGGACGCAGGGCTACGCGTAGCTCGCTGAGCCAGCGGTCGAGCGCCCCGCCGGTGAAGTCGCCTCGCCGGATCACGATGACGGTCCAGCCGTTGTCCCTCGAGCCACTGGCGCCGCGCCCGGTCATGCACCTTCTGCTCGAGCGTCCGCTCGTGTGCGTCCCAGCCGTCGTACTCGACGGCGACCCGACGACGCGGGTATGCGAGGTCGAGCCGATACACGGGGACACCGTCGATCTCGATCCAGTACTGCGGCTCGGGCGCCGCCAGGCCGGCGTCGTGGATGGCGAGCCGAACCCATGACTCCCTTGCTGACTCGGAGCGCGGATCGACGAGCTGAGATGAGCTCGCGGAGCTGGATCACGCCCCGCCGACGGCGGTAGCGGCGAGCTTCGAACCGCAAGTTGCGTTGCGGTCAGACCGTGGACGCGCGCGAACGCATCGAGCGCAGCGATCGCCTCACGGCGCCGAAGGAGGCAGCCGAGGTCCAACGCCGTGCGAAGGGGCGTGGTGACGCGTACCCCCTCGATCACGGTCACGTCGTCGGGTGCCAGGTCGCGGGATCGACCATCCACGCCATCGCGGCTGCAAGGCTCGTTTCCTCGCAGGGCGCAGGTCTCGATCGGTGGCGGGATGTCCTGCTCGGCGTAGGTGAAGGTGTCGATGCCATGGAGCCATGCGGCCGTGCGATCGCGTACGACGTGATGCCGTGGGATCACAGCCGCGACGGCCTTCGCCCGCATCTCCACCGTGTCCGCAGGTCGGCGCGGACGTAGACGCCGCGCACCAGCCGGCGTACGACGTTCTCCGTGACCAGCCGGCGGAGGTTGTGCCGAGAGATACCCAGCGCGTCGAGGTCGGCGTACGTGAAGGGGTTGTCGGGGAGCGTGAGATAAGCACCGGTCATGCCCGGCAGGTTGGACGGATCACCGACAGTAGCGCCGAGTCTCGGCGCCTGCTTGTGGACAACGCTGCCGGACTCGCGCAGCCTGTGGACGGAACCCTGGCTGTGGACGGGCCGCCACAAGTCCCGACTGGAGGCACCACAACCCCCGATTCGACGCGCCACAACCCCCGATTCAACGGTGGGCGAGGTACTCCAGCTGGGCGCGGACGGAGAGCTCGGCGGCGCCCCAGAGGACCGGGTCGACGTCGACTGGTAGACGATCTCGACGACGCGCCGGGGGAGCTCGTCGGCGGCGAGGCCCTCGGGGTGGGGGGCGTCGCTGCAGCGACGCCACGGCCGCCTCCACCTGCTCGAGCCGCTCCTGGCGGTGCGCGCGGTAGTAGTCCAGCGCGCCCAGCGCGTCGGAGATCACCGGGCCGTGGCCCGGCCAGATCGCGGACAGCTCGTGGGCGGAGGCGAGCGCGTGCAGCCGGTCCAGCGACGAGAGGTAGGCGCCGAGCTGGCCGTCGGGGTGGGCGACCACCGTGGTGCCGCGGCCGAGCACCGTGTCGCCGGTGAGTACGGCGTCCTCTGCGGGCACCAGGAACGACAGCGAGTCCGCGGTGTGCCCGGGGGTCCCGATCACCCGCACCTCGAGGCCGTCGACCTCGACCACGTCACCGTCGGCGAGCCCCTCGGAGCCCAGCCGGAACTCCGGGTCCAGCGCGCGCACCCCGCAGCCCACCCGCTCGGCGAACTCCCGCGCGGCCTCGGCGTGGTCGGGGTGGTGGTGGGTCAGCAGCACCACCGCCACCTCGCCGGCCGCGGCCGCCACCTCGTCGAGGTGCGACGCGATCGACGGGCCGGGGTCGACCACCACCGAGCGGCGGGCGTCGGGCTCGCGCAACACCCAGGTGTTGGTGCCGTCGAGCGTCATCATGTTCGCGTTCGGCGCCAGCACGCAGCGCCCCCGCGACCCGAACGACCCGCCCGGCCCAGCTCACGAGGAGAAGTGCTCCTCGATCAGGGGGTCCAGCCGCGCGGGCCGCGACAGCGTGAACCCCTCGCCGTCGTCCACCACCGCCGGCATGAACATCTCGACGTCGCGGTCGGCACACGCCGCCAGCACCGCCGACGGCGTCGCGTGCCGGGCCACCTCCAGGCAGGTGAGGTACGTCGGCGGCATCATGAACATCCGACCCGTCGTCGACCGCCGCCACCGCGTCGCCGGCCGGCAGCCAGGTCACCCTCGACGACTCGCTCGACACGTCGCGCGTCCGCTGCCCCGACGGCAGCTCGGCGACGAAGAACCAGGTGCGGTAGCGGCGCGGCTCGAAGATCGGCGTCAGCCACCCGGCCCAGGCGCCGAGCAGGTCGGAGCGCAGCACCAGCCCGCGCCGATCCAGGAAGTCGGTCATCGCCAGCTCGCGGGCCTCCAGCGCGACCCGGTCGGCCTCCCAGTCGTCGCCGGTGGTGTCGGCCACGACGGCGGACGCCGACTCCCCGGCCAGCAGCACGCCGGACTCCTCGAACGTCTCGCGTACGGCGGCGCACACCAGCGCGCGGGCCTGCTCCTCGTCGACTCCGAGCCGACGAGCCCAGGTCGCGGGCGACGGGCCGGCCCAGGCGACGTCGTGGTCGAAGTCGCGCGGGTCGACGCCGCCGCCGGGGAAGACGCACATGCCCGCCGCGAACTCCATCGAGGTCTGCCGCTGCAGCAGGTAGACCTGCGGCGCCGGCATCGCCACCGCGCATCAGCACCACGGTCGCCGCGTTGCGCGGCTCGGCCGGGGTGAGCGAGCCGTCGGCGTACTGCCGTGCCTGCTCGGCCAGCGACTCGGGGAGCGGCAGTCGCCTCATCTTCATGGAGGGCGTCAGATCTCCACGACCAGCTCGACCTCGACCGGCGCGTCCAGCGGCAGCGCCGCCACGCCGACGGCGGAGCGTGCGTGGACGCCGGCGTCGCCGAAGGCCGCACCGAGCAGCTCCGAGACGCCGTTCGCGACACCCGGCTGGCCGGTGAAGTCCGGCGTCGACGCCACGAACACCACGACCTTCACCACCTGCTTGACCAGGTCGAGGTCGCCGACCTCGGCCTTGACCGCGGCGATCGCGTTGAGGCCGCACTGCCTGGCGCACTCGTACCCCGCGTCGGCGTCCACCTCGCCACCGACCTTGCCGGTGAGCATCAGCTCGCCGTCGCGCATCGGCAGCTGGCCGGACGTGAAGACGTGGTTGCCGCTGCGCAGCGACGGCGTGTAGACCGCGACCGGCTTGGCGACGTCCGGAACGGACAGGCCGAGCTCCGCCAGGCGCTCCTCGACCGCGCCCATCAGCCGGCGAGGGGGCGCTTGAAGTAGCCGACCAGGTTCTCCGGGTTCATCCCCGGGGCGATCTGCACCAGCTCCCAGCCCTCGGAGCCGAAGTTGTCGAGGATCTGCTTCGCCGAGTGCGTGAGGATCGGCGCGGTGAGGTACTCCCACTTGGTCATGGCTCGCACCCTACTAGCGGCGTACCGGCGTCATCCCGTGGGCTGACGTCCGTGGATCCGGCCCCGACTACCGTTGCTGGCGTGGCCGCCACGCACCCCGACCGAGCGCCCTGGCGCCTCGGTCCGCAGGGCCGGCGGTGGTTCGACGCGGTGCTGGCCGGCACCTTGCTGCTCCCGGTCCTCGGCTTCCCGCTGGCCGGCTACCCGAGCTCGTGGATTCCCCTCACGATCGCGCAGATCGCACCGCTCTTCTGGCGCCGCCGCTACCCCGTCCAGGTCTTCGCGGTCATCGCCGCGGCCCATGCCGTCCAGGTGCTCGTGTTCGACCACGCCCTGTGGGGGCAGGTGGCGCTTCCGATCGCGCTCTACTCGGTCGCCCGCTACTCCACCGCCCTCCCCGCGGCAGGAGCGCTCGTCATCTCCCTCGTGGGCGCGACGTTGGCGGCCCTCCGGTGGATCGAGGGGTACGGCGACGCAGGGTCGTCGTGGAGCTACCTGTCCTATCTCCTCCCCCTCACCACGATCGTCGTCACCGCGTGGGCGCTGGGCACCCTCGGCCGGGTCCGCCGGGCCTACGTCGACACGCTGGTCGAGCGCGGCGAGCGGATCGAGCGCGAGGCGGCCCAGCAGGTCGAGCTCGCGGCGCTGGACGAGCGCGCCAGGATCGCCCGTGAGATGCACGACGTGGTGGCGCACGGCCTCACCGTGATGGTGGTGCAGGCCGACGGCGCGAGGTACGCCGCGGGCCAGGACCCCGCGGCCGCCGAGCGCGCCCTGGAGGCGATCGCCGCCACCGGCCGGGGCGCCCTCGCCGACATGCGCCGGATGCTCGGGCTGCTGCGGTCCGACGACACCGGCACCGCCCCGGCACCACGGCTCACCGAGATCGCCGACCTGGTCATCGACGTCTCCGCCGACCTGCGCGGCCTGGACGCCGACGTACCGCCCGCAGTCGCGCTCACCGCCTACCGCGTGGTCCAGGAGTCGCTGAGCAACGTGCGCAAGCACGCCGGCCCGGACGCCAGCACACACGTCGAGGTCAGGGTCGACGACGCCGTCCACATCACCGTCGAGGACGACGGCCGCGGCGCCTCGGCTCCCGACGACGGCCTCGGCCACGGCCTGCGGGGGATGGGCGAGCGGGTCGCCGTCCACGACGGCCACCTCGAGGCCGGACCCCGCCCCGGCGGTGGCTTCCGGGTGGCCGCGAGGATCCCCGAATGACAGACGCCGGTCCGATCCGGGTGTTCCTCGTCGACGACCAGCAGATGGTGCGCGCCGGGTTCCGGATGCTCGTCGACAGCCAGCCGGACCTGACCGTGGTCGGCGAGGCGGGCGACGGGGCAGAGGCCCTCGAGCGGCTCGCCGTGACCGCCTGCGACGTCGTCCTGATGGACGTGCGGATGCCCCGGGTCGACGGCGTCGTGGCCACCCGCGAGCTCCAGGCCCGGCCCGACGCGCCCGCCGTGATCGTGCTGACGACGTTCGACCTCGACGAGTACGCCTTCGCGGCGATCAAGGCAGGCGCGGCCGCGTTCCTGCTCAAGGACGCGGCCCCGCCCGACCTGCTCGGCGCGATCCGCAGCGTGCACGCCGGCGACTCCGTGGTCGCGCCCAGCACCACCCGGCGGCTGCTCGAGCACTTCGCCGATGCCCTGCCCGACCCGGCCGCCACCGACAACGACGACCGCCTGTCGGTCCTCACCGAGCGCGAGCGCGAGGTGCTCGAGCTGGTCGGCCGCGGCCGCTCCAACCAGGAGATCGCCGGGGACCTGGTGGTCGCCGAGGCCACCGTGAAGACCCACGTCAGCCGGCTGCTCGCCAAGACCGGCTCCCGCGACCGGGTCCAGCTCGTCGTGCTGGCCTACGAGGCCGGTGTCGTCCGGCCGGCCTGACCGACCACGCCGACGTGGGCCCGTCGCGCTTCCGCCCGCTCCGCCTCGTCGAGGAGCGCGACCGCGTGGTCGGCGTAGGTGATCCGCGCGTCGGCGTCGCCCGGGGCGAGGCGGTAGCCACCCACCGGCTCGCCGCCGTGGTCGAAGTCGCCGCTGGGGCTGACCGCCACCCAGTCCAGGCCCGACCCGCGGATCGCGTCGAGCGCAGCGCCATGAGCCAGGAAGAAGGAGCGGTACTCCTGCGGGTACCCCGCGGCGTCCATCAGCGGTACGCCGTCCGCGTCGGGAAGCAGGGGCGCCAGGCCCACCCACACCAGGCGACGTACGCCGGCCCGCACCAGCCCCTGGGTCAGCCCCGCCGCGGCGGCGGTGAAGAACTCGGCGGCATCGCGCGCGTCGTCGTACACCGCGGCGATGGCGACGTCGTGTCCGCTCGCGCCCGCTTCCACCGCGCCCGGATCCGTCACATCGCCCTCGGGCCGCTCCAGGGCGGTCACCCGATGGCCGCGCGCGCGAGCCTCCTGGACAGCCGATCCGCCGGCGCGTCCGCCGCTTCCGAACACCACGATCCTCGTCATGGCGGCGACCGTAGGTGGGCAGGCGGTTACCGATCGGGTACCTACGATGGTCTGGTGCAGCCGTTGCCCCGGGACCTGTTCGACGAGATCTGTCCCTCCTCGCTCTCCCCGATCCGGATGGGCGACAAGTGGACGCCGCTGGTCCTGCGATGTCTGGAGGAAGGCCCGCGCCGGTTCTCGGAGCTGCGGGTGCCCATGCACCGCACCAGCGCGAAGGAGCTGACTCGGTCGCTGCGCAACCTCGAGCGCGACGGGATGGTCCAGCGCATGGCTGCCGGGCGGTCGGTGACCTATGCCCTCACCCCGCTGGGCCGCAGCCTGCTCGAGCCGCTCGACGCGCTGTGCGCCTGGACGGCCGATCACTGGGACGAGCTGCTCGACGCCCGCGACCCGGTCTGACACCGACGCCGGATCCGTCATCCCGCAGGCGGACCGATGACCATTCCGCGGCCTGACGATCGGCGGCGCCGGCGTTCCTAGCGTCGTCGGCATGACTCAGACAGCCTTCTCCACCGACTCCCTCTCGGTCCCCGTACCCGCCGCTACCGCCCGCGACCTGACTCGCAGCTTCGGCCACGGCGACGCCACCGTGCACGCGCTGCGCGGTGTCGACCTAGACCTCCCCTCGGCGCGGTTCACGGCGATCATGGGACCCTCCGGGTCCGGCAAGTCGACGCTGATGCACTGCCTGGCCGGCCTCGACCTCCCGACCGAGGGCACCGTCACCGTCGCGGGGGTTGCACTCGAGTCGCTCGACGACACCGCGCTGACGGTGTTCCGGCGCGAGCACATCGGCTTCGTGTTCCAGTCGTTCAACCTGCTGCCGATGCTCACCGCCGAGCAGAACATCGTGCTGCCGGTCGGCCTGGCCGGGCGCCGCCCCTCCCCCGGACGCTTCGACCACGTCGTCGACACACTCGGGCTGCGGGACCGGCTCACGCACCGGCCCTCCGAGCTCTCCGGAGGCCAGCAGCAGCGGGTCGCGATAGCCCGCGCCCTGATCGCGGAGCCGGCGATCGTCTTCGCCGACGAGCCCACCGGCAACCTCGACAGCGCGTCCTCGGCCGAGGTGCTCGGCTTCCTGCGCCGATCGGTGCGCGAGCTCGGCCAGACCGTGGTGATGGTGACCCACGAGCTGGACGCCGCGTCGTACGCCGACGACGTAGTGGTGCTCGCCGACGGTCGGGTCCGGGCCCACCTCACCGACCCGAGCCACGACGAGCTGGTCTCGACCCTGACCGGGGGTGCCCGGTGAGGACGGTCATCCTGGCCTCGATGCGCGTCCACCTGCGGCGGTACGTCGCCGCAGCGCTCGCCGTCACGATCGGCGTCTCGTTCATCATCGCCGTCGCGGCGCTGTCCTCGGCCGCCCGCGACGGCATGCAGTCCGGCGTTGCGGTCCCCTACGAGGGCGCCGACGTGGTCGCCGACGACCTGACCGGCGAGGAGGCGGCGCGGCTTCGCGAGCGGGCCGCGGACCAGGGAGCCGAGGCCGCGGTGCTCGGCTGGACCCAGCAGCAGGTGAGCCGGGACGGCCGGCAGCTCGACGACAAGAGCGACGTCGCCGAGATCGCGACCGACCCCGGGCTGCGCTGGCAGGTCCTCGAGCAGGGCCGATTCCCCACCGGCGCGGGCGAGGCTGCGGTCGACGTCAACGCCGCCAAGAGCGCCGACATCGCGCTCGGCGACCGGCTGCAAATCGGCTCCGGCAACGACGCCGTCGACGTCCGTGTCGTGGCGCTCGTCGACTCCCCCGCGACGCTCGTCTACGCGTCGACGTACGTCACCTGGGAAGACCTCGCCACCTGGGCCGACGGCATGTACGTCGACAGCGTGGCCTGGGCCGGGACGGGATCCACCGACGAGCAGGCCGACCAGATCCGGGCGATCGCGCCGGATGCGACGGTGCGGACCAGCGAGGAACAGGTGGAGCTCGCCCAGATCGAGGCCAACGACGAGATCGACGTGCTGGCGATCATCCTGCTGCTGTTCGCGGCGATCGCGCTGTTCGTGTCGGTGCTGGTGATCGCCAACACCTTCTCGATCCTGTTCGCGCAGCGCCAGCGCGACTTCGCGCTGCTCAGGTGCGTGGGTGCGACTCGCCGCCAGGTGCTCCGCTCGATCCGCCTCGAGGCGTTGGGGATCGGCGTGGGCGCCTCGGTTGTGGCGCTGCTCGTCGGCACCGCACTCGGCCACGGGGTGGTCGCCCTGGTCACCGACCTCTGGCCCGAGTCCCGGCTCGGCGACGCCGCCGTCTCCCCGCTCTGGTACGCCGCCGGGCTGGCGGTCGGGGTGTCCGTCACCCTCGTCGCGGCCTGGTTGCCGACCCGGCGTACGGTCCGGGTCAGCCCGCTCACGGCGCTGCGCCCCGAGGCCACGGTCGAGACCCGCACCCACGCGGGACGTCTGCGCCTCGCGTTCGGCGTCGTCGTGCTGGCCGCCGGGATCGCCCTGCTCGGGGCGGCCGTGGCGGTGGAGGAGACGCTCGTCGTGGTGCTGGGGTGTGCCACGACGTTCACCGGCGTGCTGGTGCTCGGACCGGTCGTGGTCCCGGCGCTGATCAGGCTCGCCGGCCGGCTGCTCGGTCGCGGGCCGGCCCGACGCCTGGCCACCGACAACGCGGTGCGCAACCCGCGCCGCACCGCGGCCACCACCGCGTCCCTGCTGGTGGGGGTCACCCTGACGACGGCGGTGCTGACCGGCATGGCGAGCGCCCGCACCGCGGTCGGCGCGGAGATGGACGACCAGCACCCGCTCGACCTCGCTGTCACCGGCACCTCTCCGCTGCCGGCCGACCTGCTCGACACGGTGAGGGCGACGCCCGGTGTCACGGGTGCCGTCGGCGTGCCCGGCGCCCCGGCCAAGGTGGCCGGCGTCGGCGAGATCGCGCTACTCGAAGGCGGCGACCCCACCGGCATCGGTCGCGGCGACGTCGACGACCTGACGCCCGAGCCCGGCGAGATCCTGCTGCCCGGCGAAGCGCTCGGCGACGGCCGCTCCGAGGGCGACCGGGTCGCGGTGACCGTCGGCGACCACACCGAGCGCCTGACGATCCGGCTCGGCGAGGGCTGGGGCCAGGGAGCCCTGGTGGCTCCCGCCACCCTCCGGCGGCTCACCGACGCACCCGTGACGATGGCCGTGTGGGTGCGGGCCGCCGACGACACCGACCCCGACGACCTCGGTGGCGACCTCGAGGCGCTGGCCACCCCGCTCGACGCCGACGTCGAGAACGGCGCGGCCTCACGAGCCTGGGTCGATCTCCAGCTCGACGTCTTCACCGGGGCGGTCGTGGGGCTGCTCGGCATCGCGGTCGTGATCGCGCTGGTGGGCATCGCCAACACCCTCGGCCTCTCGGTGCTCGAGCGTCGCCGGGAGCACGCCCTGCTGCGCGCCCTCGGCCTCACCCGTCGTCAGCTGCGAGCGACCCTGGCGCTCGAGGCGGTCCTGCTGTCCGGGGTCGCCGCCGTGCTCGGCACCACCCTGGGAGCGTCGTTCGCCTGGGTCGCCGTACAGGCGATGGTGCGGCCGGTCGTCGACCACGCCGAGCTGGTGCTGCCTCTCGGGCAGCTCGGGCTCGTGGTGGCCGTGGCCGCGGCGGCCGGGCTACTTGCCGGGGTCCTGCCCGCCCGCCGAGCCGCCCGAACCGCTCCGGCCGCTGGCCTCGCCCTCGAGTGAGCCCTCCCGTGGCGGCAGCTCGCGTCCGAGACGGCTGTGCTGCCGGCCGTAGGCGAAGTAGACGACGATGCCGATCGCCATCCACACCAGGAACCGGATCCAGGTGTCGCCGGTGAGGTTCAGCATCAGGTAGACGCACATCACCACGGCGAGGCCCGCCACGACCGGCACGATCGGCACCCGGAAGGCGCGGGGCAGGTCGGGGCGGGTCCGCCGCAGGATGACGACGGCGATACTCACCAGCACGAACGCGAACAACGTCCCGATGTTGACCAGGTGCGCCAGCGTCGTCAGGTCGACCAGGCCCGCGATCGTCGCGATCGCGAGACCCGCGATCAGGGTGATCCGGTGCGGGGTGCCGTACGTCGGGTGCACCTTCGCCAGCGCTTGCGGAAGCAGTCCGTCGCGGGCCATCGCGAACCCGACCCGGGTCTGGCCGAGCATCAGGATCATCGCCACGACGACCAGGCCGATGCAGGCACCGATCGAGATCAGGTCGCCCATCCACTCGACGCCGGCGGAGTCGAAAGCGGTGGCCAGCGGCGCCTGGTCCTCCGGATCGATGTCGGTGTAGTTCTGGATGCCGGTCACCACCAGGCTGACCAGGGCGTAGAGGCCGGTGACGATCACGAGGGACCCGAGGATGCCGATCGGCACGTCACGCTGCGGGTTCTTGGCCTCCTCGGCCGTGGTGGCGACGATGTCGAACCCGATGAACGCGAAGAAGACCACCGCCGCGCCTGCGATGACGCCACCGATCCCGAACACCGCCGGTTCGTAGCCCATCAGCGTGGTGATCAGCGGGAGGTCACCGAAGCCGCCCTCGGAGTCCGGCACCGGCTGCGAGTCGGGGATGAACGGCGTCCAGTTGCTGGTGTCGACGTAGAAGATGCCCACCACGATCACGATGGCGACGACGGTCAGCTTGATCGCGACGACCACCTGGTTGAAACGGCTGGAGAACTTGGTGCCGCGGATCAGCACCCACATCACCAGCAGAGAGATGACGACCGCGGGGATGTCGACGACGCCGTCGGCCGCGGAGGAGATCGAGGTCGGCAGCGTGATGCCGAAGATGTCGAGCACCTGTTGCAGATAGCCGGAGAAGCCGGACGCCAGCGCCGCCGAGCCGATCGTGAACTCGAGGATCAGGTCCCAGCCGATGATCCAGGCGACCAGCTCGCCGAGGGTCGCGTAGCTGAACGTGTAGGCACTGCCGGCCACCGGCACGGTCGAGGCGAACTCGGCGTAGCAGAGGCCGGCCAACCCGCAGGCGACCGCCGCGAACATGAAGCTCAGCGCGAGCGCCGGTCCCGAGTTGGACGCGGCCACCTGGCCGGTCAGGACGAAGATGCCCGCGCCGATGATCACGCCGATGCCGAAGACCACGAGGTCCAGCGCGCCGAGGTCCTTGCGCAGCTTGTGCTCCGGTTCCTCGGTGTCGCGGATGGACTGCTCTATGGACTTGGTCCGAGACAAACTCATGGGCATCGAACCTAGTACCCCGAACGACGCCCCGCGAGCCCCCCTTGTCGGCACCTTCGGCCACACTCCATCCATGGCGTACGACGAGCAGCTCGCCGAGCGGATCCGAGACCTGATCGGCGAGCACGGTGCCCCGGAGGAGAAGTCGATGTTCGGGGGGCTGGGCTTCCTGCTGGGCGGCCACCTTGCCGTGTGCGCCAGCCACGACGGCGGGCTGTTGGTGCGCACCGACGGCAGCGACGCCGACGAGCTCCTGGCACACGACCACGTCGAGCCGATGGTCATGGGTGGACGCACCTCGCGGACCTGGCTGCGGGTCGATCCGGCGGCGCTGCGTACCAGCGAACAGTTGGGGTACTGGGTCGAGCGCGGCGTCACGACCGCCCGTGCACTCCCGCCGAAGGACTGATCACGTGGAGCGGAGCGACGCGGCCGCCACCCGGCGCGACCAGCAGGAGCAGAGCTGGTTCGAGCGGTTCGTCGAGCAGATCAACCACCGGGTCAGCCGGGCGCCGTTCTTCTTCATCTGCGTCGGCATCGTGATCGTGTGGCTCGTCAGCGTGCCGTTCTGGGCCGACCTCAAAGCCTGGCAGGCGGCGATCCACACGGTGAGCAGCGTGTTGGCACTGATGCTGCTCGTGCTGCTCGAGAATGCCGGCCGGCGCAGCGAGGAGGCGGCCCAGGAGAAGCTCAACGTGATCGCCGAGGCGCTGTCCGACCTGATGGAGTCACAGGGCCAACCAGGGCGACACCGAGCTCGCGGACGCGGCGCGGCGGCTCCGCGACGCCGTAGGGCTCGAGGAGCGGCACTGACCGTCTGCCGGCGCCGCGCGCTCAGACCAGCTCGGGCTCGGTCTTCTCGCGGACCTCGTCCTCGGTGATGTCGGGGGCGAGCTCGACCAGGTGCAGGCCGTCGGGTTCGACGTCGATGACGGCGAGGTCGGTGATGATGCGCTGGACCACGCCGCGGCCGGTGTAGGGCAGCGAGCACTCGTTGACGATCTTGTAGCTGCCGTCCTTGGCGACGTGCTCCATCAGCACGATCACCCGCTTCGCGCCGTGCACCAGGTCCATCGCCCCGCCCATCCCCTTGACCATCTTCCCGGGGATCATCCAGTTGGCGATGTCGCCGGACGCCGAGACCTGCATCGCGCCCAGGATCGCGGCGTCGATCTTCCCGCCACGGATCATCCCGAACGAGGTCGCGGAGTCGAAGAAGCTCGCGCCCCGGCGCAGGGTGACGGTCTCCTTGCCGGCGTTGATCAGGTCGGGGTCCTCCTCGCCCTCGATCGGGTAGGCCCCGACCCCGAGGATGCCGTTCTCCGACTGCAGCACCAGCTCCACGTCGTCGGCGACGTAGTTGGGCACCAGCGTCGGCAGCCCGATGCCGAGGTTCACGTACGACCCGTCGGTCAGCTCCGAGGCCGCGCGGGCGGCCATCTGCTCGCGGTTCCAGCTCATCGGGGACGCACCGTCCTCTTCTCGATCCGCTTGTCGGCGGCCTGCTCGGGGGTCAGCGGTACGACGCGCTGCACGAACACCCCCGGCGTGTGCACGTGGTTCGGGTCGATCTCGCCGGGCTCGACCAGCTCCTCGACCTCGGCGATCGTGACCCGCCCGCACATCGCCGCCAGCGGGTTGAAGTTGCGCGCGGAGTCTCGGTAGACGAGGTTGCCGTGCCGGTCGCCGACCGAGGCGCGCACCAGCCCGAAGTCGGCCACGATCGCCTCTTCCAGCACGAACTCCTTGGGGCCCTCGGCGGTCTCGAAGGTCCGGGTGTCCTTCGGCGGCGAGGACACCACCACGTTCCCGGCGTTGTCGTAGCGCCAGGGCAACCCGCCCTCGGCCACCTGGGTGCCGCCGCCGGTCGCGGTGTAGAACGCCGGGATGCCCGAGCCGCCGGCCCGCATCCGCTCCGCGAGCGTGCCCTGCGGGGTCAGCTCGACCTCCAGCTCACCGGAGAGGTACTGACGGGCGAACTCCTTGTTCTCCCCCACGTAGGAGGAGATCATCCGCCGCAGCCGCTTCGCCTCCAGCAGCCGCCCCAGACCCCACTCGTCCACGCCGCAGTTGTTGGAGACCGCCTCCAGGTCGGCGACCCCCGCCTCCAGCAGCGCCTCGATCAGCACCGACGGGATCCCGCACAACCCGAAACCACCCACCGACAACGTCGACCCCGATGCGATATCCGCCACAGCCTCCGCTGCGGACCCGACCACCTTGTCCATGACCGGCACCCTAGCCGCGCGCCCAGCACTAGGGTGCGGTGGATGAGCGACTGGCCCAAGGTGCGACTGCACGTCGTCACCGGCAAGGGCGGCACGGGGAAGTCGACGGTGGCCGCCGCGCTGGCCCTGGCGCTCGCGGGTCACGGCAAGCGGGTGCTGCTCTGCGAGGTCGAGGGCCGCCAGGGCATCGCCCGGATGTTCGACGTCGACCCGCTGCCCTACGAGGAGCGGCGGCTCACCACCGGTCTGCCGGACGAGCGCGGCCGCGGCGTCGTCCACGCCCTGCACATCGAGCCGGAGTCGGCGCTGCTGGAGTACCTCGCGATGTACTACAAGCTCGGCCGAGCCGGCCGGGCGCTCGACCGGTTCGGGGTGATCGAGTTCGCGACCACCATCGCGCCCGGGGTCCGCGACGTGCTGCTCACCGGCAAGGTCTACGAGGCGGTCCGCCGTAACAAGCGCAACAAGAAGGCGCTCGAGTACGACGCGGTGGTGCTCGACGCGCCGCCGACCGGGCGGATCTCCCAGTTCCTCAACGTCGGCAACGAGCTGGCGGGGCTGGCCAAGGTCGGCCCGATCAAGTCACAGTCGGACCACATGATGACGCTGTTCCGCTCCCCGAAGACGGCCGTGCACCTGGTGACCGTCCTGGAGGAGATGCCGGTGCAGGAGACCGCCGACGGCATCGCCGAGCTGCGCCGGGTCGGCCTCCCTGTCGGCGGGGTCGTGGTGAACCTGATCCGCCCGCAGGACCTCTCCGCCGAGGAGTTGGCCGCCGCGCGGGCGGGGGCACTCGACCGCGACACGATCGAGACCCAGCTCGAGGCGGGCGGGATCGACGTCGACAAGGCGCTCGTCGACGGCCTGCTCGACGAGGCCCACGACCACGCCGAGAGGCGCGCCCTCGAGGACTCCCAGCGGGCGCTGGTCGGGAAGCTGGACGCCCCGACGTACGAGCTCCCGCGGCTCCCGCAGGGCATCGACCTCGGCGCGCTCTACGAGCTCGCCGGCACGCTCCGAGAGCAGGGCCTGGCATGAAGGCCCGCACCAGGGTCGGGCCGCTGAGCACCGGCAAGGCGCCGATGCTCGACGTCGACGCGCTGCTCGACGACCCGGCCACCGGCATCATCGTCTGCTGCGGCTCCGGCGGCGTCGGCAAGACCACCACCTCGGCGGCGCTCGCGCTGCGGGCGGCCGAGCGCGGCCGCAAGGTCGTCGTCCTCACCATCGACCCGGCCCGCCGGCTCGCGCAGTCGATGGGCATCGAGCAGCTCGACAACACCCCCCGCCCGGTCGCCGACGTCGACCCCGCGGGCGGCGGCGGGCTCGACGCGATGATGCTCGACATGAAGCGCACCTTCGACGAGGTGGTCGTCAGCCAGGCCACTCCGGAGAAGGCCAAGCAGATCCTGGAGAACCCCTTCTACATCGCGCTCTCGAGCTCCTTCGCGGGCACCCAGGAGTACATGGCGATGGAGAAGCTCGGCCAGATCAACGCCGACGCTCGCCAGAACGGCGGCTACGACCTGATCGTGGTGGACACCCCGCCGTCTCGCTCGGCGCTGGACTTCCTGGACGCCCCCGAGCGGCTGTCGAGCTTCCTCGACGGGCGGTTCATCCGGCTGATGCTGGCGCCGGCGCGGGGTCCGGCCAAGCTGATGACCGCGGGCTTCGGGATGATGACCAACGCGCTCACCAGGATCCTGGGCGGCCAGGTGCTCACGGACCTGCAGACGTTCGTGGCCGCTCTGGACACCGTCTTCGGCGGCTTCCGGCAGCGCGCCCAGAAGACCTATGCGCTGCTCCAGGCGGACGGTACGGCTTTCCTGGTCGTGGCGGCGCCGGAACCGGACGCGCTGCGCGAGGCGGCGTACTTCGTCGAGCGGCTCAGCGAGGACCGGATGCCGCTGGCGGGGCTGATCGTCAACCGGGCAACTCCCCTGCCGGTCGGCGACCTCTCCGCCGACGAGGCGATGACGGCCGCGGTGCGGCTGCGGAAGCGTGAGCCGGGATCACTCACGGCAGGGCTGCTGCGACTGCACGCCGACCGGAGCCGGCTGGTCGAGCGGGAGGTGCTGCTCCGCGACCGGTTCGCGACGGCGCACCCTCAGGTCGCCACCGCGGTGGTGCCGGCGCTCGCCGGCGACGTCCACGATCTCGAGGGGCTGCGCCGCGTGGGCGCGCTCCTTGCGGGAGAGTGACGACCCGCTTGGGGCAATGAGTCAGGCGCCGGCGGGAACTGCCATCGGCGCGCCCTTGTCGCGAGCCTTCTCCAGAACCGCGCGCCAGGACGCGTTCGGGTGCCGGCGAAGCAGCGCCCGCCGCTCACGCTCGGTCATGCCCCCCCAGACGCCCCACTCGATCTGGTGGTCCAGCGCCTCGGCCAGGCACTCGGTGCGCACAGGGCACCCCGAACACAACTGTTTGGCCTTGTTCTGCTCCGCGCCTCGCACGAAAAGCTGGTCCGGCGCTTCGGACCGGCAAGCGGCTCGTGGCGCCCAGTCTTCTACCCACATGTCCCTATCCCCCGTTTCGAGAAATGTCCGCGCCCCACGACGCCCATTCCGGTTTTTCTCAGGCCTAAAGGTAAAGAGCGCGGGACTCTCGGGAACAGGCTCATTCGACCCAACTTGTCTAGTCCGAAATGACTAGAGCACCGGGCCGTTGAGCGTGAACTGGGAGGGAGCGCCCCGCTCACGTACCCTGGGGGCCGTGCCCCGCCCTCCCTCCGAGCGTCTCTCGTCGCCCAAGGTGCTGTCGCACCTGGGCGTGATGCTTTTGGTCTCCGTGGTGCTCGGAGTCGTGGTCTCCGGGCTGGCGATCCCGTTCGCTGGAGTGGTCGGTTTCGCGACCCGGCAGGCGGCGGACACGATGGACAACCTGCCGATCGAGCTCAAGACCCAGCCGCTGGCGCAGAAGAGCGAGATCGTCGACGCCGCGGGCAACACGATCGCCACGATCTACGACGAGAACCGCGTCAATGTCTCGCTCAACCAGGTCTCCCGGACCATGGTCAAGGCGATCGTGGCCATCGAGGACTACCGCTTCTACCAGCACGGCGCCCTCGACCTGAAGGGCACGCTCCGCGCGCTGCTGACCAACCAGGCCAACTCCGGCGTGGTCCAGGGCGGCTCGTCGATCACCCAGCAGATGGTCAAGCTGACCCTGATCGACGCCGCCGACACCAAGGCGGAGCGCGCGGACGCGATCGACGACACCTACGCGCGCAAGCTCCGCGAGCTGCGCTACGCGATCGCCGTCGAGCAGAAGTACTCCAAGGACTGGATCCTCGAGCGCTACCTCAACATCGCCTACTTCGGCGACGGTGCCTACGGCGTCCAGGCGGCCGCCCGGCACTACTTCAACGTCAACGCCAAGGACCTCAACCTCAACCAGTCCGCGATCCTGGCCGGACTGGTGCAGAACCCCACGGCGTTCGACCCGACCAACGCTCCCGACCGCGCCCGCGACCGCCGCGACATCGTGCTGGACCGGATGGCCCAGCTGAACGTCATCACCCGCGACAAGGCCGACGCGGTGAAAGCAGACGGCCTCAAGCTCAAGCCCCAGCCGTCCAAGAACGGCTGCGTCTACTCGCGTGCTCCGTTCTTCTGCGACTACGTCCTCTCCTACCTGCGCAAGGACGAGTCGCTGGGCAAGAACCCCGAAGAGCGGATGCGGGTGCTCAAGTCCGGCGGCCTCACGATCCGGACGACCATCGACCTGCGTGAGCAGGTCGACGCCGACAACGCCGTCTCCGCGCACGTCTTCCCCAAGGAGCAGGCCATCGGCGGCCTGGCGATCGTCGAGCCCGGCACCGGCGAGGTGAAGGCGCTGGCACAGTCGCGTCCGATGGGCCGCAACCGCGACAAGGGCGAGACCTTCCTCAACTACACGGTCCCGAAGAAGTACGGCGACGCCAACGGCTTCCAGGCCGGCTCGACGTTCAAGGTGTTCGTGCTGGCGGCGGCGATCGAGCAGGGCATCCCGCTCAACAAGGTGATCAACGCACCGGGCACCATGTCGATCCCCGAGGAGAAGTACAAGACCTGCGGCGGCGAGACGTACGGCTACGGCACCTGGGACGTCAGCAACTACGACTTCGCCAGCCGCGCGGCCAACCTCTACACCGGCACCCGGCTGTCCGTGAACACCTTCTTCGCCCAGCTCGAGCAGGAGACCGGGCTGTGCGAGCCCTACGAGCTGGCCCGCAAGATGGGCGTCGAGCTCACCAACCCCACCGGGAAGGGGGACGGTCTGGCGGAGCGGGTCCCGACGTTCACCCTGGGCATCGCGGACGCGAGCCCGCTGGAGATGTCCGAGGCCTATGCGACCTTCGCCGCGCGCGGGATCCACTGCGACTCCCGGCCGGTCACCGAGATCCTCGACTCGGCCAAGAACCTGGTGAAGGAGTACGCCTCGAAGTGCAACCGGGTGATGGAGGAGTCGACCGCCGACGCGGTCAGCGACATCCTGCGCGGTGTGATCGAGGGCGGCTTCGCCTCGGCTGAGGCTCTGGACCAGCCGGCAGCCGGCAAGACCGGCACCACCCAGGGCGGCAAGGCGGTCTGGTTCATCGGCTACACGCCGCAGCGAGCGGCCGCAGCGATGATCGCCGGCGCGAACTACTACGGCACTCCGCAGGGGCTCGACGGACAGATCATCGGCGGTTACCGGCGTTACGGCGCCTCCGGCTCCGCGTTCGCGGCTCCGATCTGGGGTGACGCCATGCAGTCGATCGACGACCACCTCGACTACGAGAACTTCGTCTATCCCTCGACGGTGGAAGGCGCTGGTCAGACCTACGTGCCCGCGCCCAAGCCGCCGAAGAAGAACCGCGGTAACGGCAATGGGAACGGCAACGGGAACGGCAACGGCCACGGGGACGGCGACGGCCGCCGCTAGCGCGACCCGCTAGCCCTTCGAGACGCCTCGGCCCTCGGCTCCTCAGGAACCACCGAGGTGCCGGCGTACCTCCGCGGCCACCGCGGCGCCGTCGGCGCGGCCCTTGACCTGCGGCTGGACCATGCCCATCACCTGGCCCATCGCCTTGGGCCCGGCACCGGCCACGCCGAGCTTCTCCACAGCCTCGGTGACGATCGTCGCGATCTCGTCGGGGCCGAGCTGCTCGGGCAGGTAGTCGGCGATCACCTCCGCCTCGGCCCGCTCCTTGGCCGCCATCTCGACCCGACCGCCGTCGTCGAAGGCAATCGCGGCCTCGCGGCGCTTCTTGGCCTCGGTGGAGAGCACCCCGACGATGTCGTCGTCGGACAGCACCCGCGCCTCCTTGCCGGCGACCTCGGCGTTGGTGACGGCAGTCAGGATCATCCGCAGCGTCGAGGACCGGAGCTCGTCGCGGGACTTCATCGCGGCGGTCAGGTCGGCCCGAAGGCGGTCCTTGAGGGTGCTCATGGCCGCCATTGTGGCAGCCTGTCCCGGTGCGCCTGTTGCCCGTTCTCCGAGCCCTGGTCGGCGCCGGAGCCGTCTCCGGCGTCGCGCTGACGGCGTACGCCGCGCGAGAGACCCGGCAGTTCCGGCTGCGCCGCGTCGAGGTGCCGATCCTGCCGCCGGGGCAGCGGCCGCTGCGGGTCCTGCATCTCAGCGACATCCACATGACGCCCGGCCAGCGCGCCAAGCAGGAATGGCTGGCCTCGCTGAGCCTGCTCGCTCCCGACCTGGTGGTCGACACCGGCGACAACCTCGCCCACCGCGACTCCGTGCCGGTGGTCCGCGACAGCCTGGGGTCGCTTCTGGATCGCCCGGGGGTGTTCGTGCACGGGTCCAATGACTACTTCGCACCGACGCTCCGCAACCCGCTGCGGTACCTGCTGCCCGACACGGGCCGTCGCCACGTGAGCTCGGTACAGCTGCCCTGGGCCGGCCTGACCAGGACCCTCTCCGGGGCCGGCTGGCTCGACCTCACCAACCGTCGCGACTCGCTGGTCGTCGGCGAGACGACGTTCGCGTTCGCGGGGGTCGACGACCCGCACCTCGGCTACGACCGGCTGGAGGAGGTGCGCGGCCAGGCGGACCCGACGGCGGACGTCCGGATCGGGGTCGCGCATGCGCCGTACCTCCGAGTGCTGGACCAGTACGCCGCCGATGGGTACGACCTGGTGCTCGCCGGCCACACCCACGGCGGCCAGGTGTGCCTCCCAGGTGGCCGGGCGCTCACCACCAACTGCGACCTCGAGCCCGAGCGAGCCAGCGGCCTGCACCGCCACCCCGCCGACTCGAGCCCCGGCGACCCGGGCTCGTCGTGGCTGCAGGTCTCAGCCGGAATCGGCACCAGCCCCTACGCCCGGATCCGGCTCAACTGCCGCCCCGAGGCCACCCTGCTGACCCTGGTCCCCAGGGACACTCGTCCTCGTTGACCCCGCCTGGGTCGTCGGTCGGTCTACCGCATGTAACACGCTGTTGACCGAACTACCACGCCGTTGCAGCCGCCTGATAGTGCCGCGAACAGCGTGTTACAAGAGCGGCTCCGACGGCCCTGAATACCGATTGGGGCGGGCGCCAGGGGCTGGGGTAGTGTTCCACCCCGCTGGCCGTGCATCGGCCATCGGGCTGTGGCGCAGCTTGGTAGCGCGCCTCGTTCGGGACGAGGAGGCCGCAGGTTCAAATCCTGTCAGCCCGACAGATGTTTTCGCAGGTCAGAGTACGAATTGAAGGATAGGTAGCGGCACGCGTGCCATGAGCGTGCCACTACCGACTCCGCCGGGCCGGATGATCCGGGCGGGACAGATTCGGCTTTCGCGGGTGCCATCGGCGGCCGGAACGTGTCGCTCGTTGGCGCTACCCTCAGAGGGTGACCTTCGAGCGAATCGCGATTGACCGCGACGTGATGGGCGGCACGCCGACCATCCGTGGGCTCCGAATCCCGGTTGCCACTGTGGTCGCGATGGTCGCCGATGGGATGACCGCGGCAGAGGTCGTGGACGACCTTCCCGACCTGACCACCGAGGATGTCGCCGAGGCGTTGCGCTATGCCGCCGAGGCGGTGCGTGAGCGTGAGCTTCCGCTTCGCCACAGCGCATGAGGTTGCTGCTCGACAACAACCTGTCTCCCAAGCCAATTCCGCTTCTCACTGCCGCGGGTCATGACGTCACGCAAGTGAGTGACTAGGTGTTGCTGGCCAAGAGATTGTTAGCGCTCAGCGGCAACTGTGCTGACTTGGATTCATGCCTGCGTGAGGGCGTAGAGCAATTGGCGTAGGGCGTTCGCGTCTTTGTGGTCCTCGCGCCAGATGAGTCTCAGTTGGAGTGGTGGCGGGTGCGCGTCGAGCTGGGCGAGGCGTCGTGAGCAGAGGTCGGCATGAACCGTGAACGTGGGCAGCAGCGCGATCCCGCGGCCGGTGGCGACCCATTCGCGGACCTGCGCCAGTCCGCCGACGGCTGTGAGGTCTGTGTCGGGGCCGAGCCAGCGCTTGGTGGCCATCCAGAAGGAGCAGCGCGATTCCCGGCCGATCAGGCCTCCTGTTTGCTGAATCTCTGGCATTGTCACCGCGCGACCGAGCAGCGGATGGTCCGGCGGCACGACGACGGTCATAGGGACCTCGCGCACGTCGAGGTACTCGATCGACGCGGTGGGGTGGGCGAATCCGAGGTCGCCGACGTGTTTGCCGGCGTCGAGGAGCACGGCGACGTCGATCTCGCCGTGGTCGAGCGCGGCAAGGAGCCGGATTCGGTCGGGATCGGAGCGCAGTTGCACCTTGAGGTCTGGCCGCGCTCGTCGTAGGTCGTCCAAGACCGCGGGAAGGAGTTCGTCGGCGACTGAGGCCTGTGCCCCCACGGTGAGTCCCGGCGCGGCGTGGAGTTGCTCGGCCGCGGTGTCGAGGGCCTCGAGCGCCGCGCCCGCGGAGGTGAGGTAGGCGCGTGCGGCTGCGGTGGGATGCATCCCGCTTCGATCGCGGGTGAACAACGAGGTCCCGAGGTCGCCCTCAAGTCGGCGAATCCGGTCGGAGACCGACGACGGTGCCAGGCCCAACGCGGCTGCCGTCTGGTTGACGGTTCGATGCTGGACCAGCGCGATCGCGGTCCGCAGCTGGTCCAGGTCCACGAAACCACTCTAGGCGAGCGTTCGGATATTCCGAATGCTGGTGCGGTTGCACCGGTCGAACCGAAGGCACGGAAAGCGGAGGGTCTCGTCTCGACGAAACCGTCTCATTATCGAGGAGATCCATGCCCGGCCTCTCAACCCGTTCGACCCAGCTTCCCCAGCGTCGACCAGCACCTCAACTCGTAGGTATATCGCTGGCCTACTTCATGGTGCTGCTGGACACCACCGTGCTGGCCGTGGCCGAGCCCAGCATCATGTCCTCGCTTCGCACCGATGTTGTCGGGGTCGGGTGGGCGACCACTATCTACACGATGGCACTGGCGGCCGCTGTGGTCTTCGGCGGCAGCCTGGCCGATCGCTGCGGGGCCTACCGGGTCTTCACCCTCGGGGTCATTGGGTTCGGCGTTGCATCTCTGGGCTGCGCGCTCGCGCCCACTCTCGTAGCGCTGCTGGTCTTTCGGGCGCTGCTGGGGCTGTTCGCCGCGGCCATCATCCCGGGCTCCCTGAGCCTGATTGCCAGCCTGTATCCCGACCCGGCACGCCGTGGTGGCGCGATCAGCACATGGGCAGCGATCAGCGGCGTCGCGATGGCCGCCGGACCCGTGCTGGGTGGCTGGCTCATCGCGGCCGATGGTTGGCGGTCAGTCTTCCTGATCAACGCCCCCCTGGCAGTTGTTGTCTTGGCGCTGTGCCGCACGTCGATCGCCAGCACGCGGCACGCACGGGGGATCTCCTGGCTCCCACACATCGGGCTGGCGGCAACGCTGACCACCGCAACGCTCGCCATCACCCAGGCCGGCCAACGCTCTTGGCTCCCGGCGGCTGTCTTCGGTGTGCTCGCTGCGGGCCTCACAGTCGGCACCACGGCGGTCGATCGCACTTCGCCGGCACCGCTGGTTCCAGCTGCCCTGCGTCGCAATCGCGCGGTGTGGACCGCGTTCGGCTGGGGTGCCGCGGTCAACTACGCCCTGACGACCGTGATCTTCTCCATCCCGTTGCTGCTCGACACCACAGCAGTGGGGGCCGGAGCGACGCTGTTGCCGATGACTTTGCTGGTTGCCGTGAACCCACTGCTCACCGGGCGCATCGTCGCCGCCCACGGGCCACTACGGCCGATCCGCATGGGCTTCATCGCCTTCCCAGGCGGGCTGTGCCTGGTCGCGGCTGCGATCGCCGACCATCACCAGCCGGTCATTCTTGCCCTCGGATTGCTGCTCTCCGGTCTCGGAGTGTCCTGGACCCTGCCCGCATTGGTCGCTTTCGCGGTCAATCACGCCGATCCCGAGGCCACCGGATCGGTCGGCGGCATCCTCAACGCCACCAGACAGGTCGGTGCCACCGTCGCCGCCGCCGTCGCCAGTGCCCTCCTGACCCAAAGCCATGACGACGCTGTCGTGCTTCTGCCATTCCTGGTCGCCGCGGCAGTCTGCGTGGTGGGCCTCGCGACCGCCGCGACCCAACGGGTCGCCCGCGTGAGGACGCCAGTCCCGAGCGGGGCAAGCGCAACGGGCAACGCGGTATGACTCACGCCAACGCGCCGTTGTCGATCGAAGGTCGTCGCCGTCTGGTCGCGCGGTGCCGAACCCGGCCGATCGCGCATGTCGCTGCAGAGATGGGGATCTCGCGTGCCTGCGCGTCGAAGTGGGTCAACCGCTACCAACGTCATGGTGAGCTCGGCCTTCTGGATCGCTCCTCCACGCCGATCCATCAGCCGGCGGCTACTCCCAGTGATGTGGTCGTTCGGATCGAACAGATGCGGCGCGCTCACAAGTGGTCGGCCTCTCGGATCACCCACGAACTTGTAGCAGACGGTGTCGTGATCTCGCGACGAACGGTCACCCGCCACCTCGCTGTACTCGGCCTGAACCAGCGCCGCTTCATCGACCCCAGCGGCGAGGTCAACCGTGAGCCCCGCAAGATCACTGCCCGGCGACCAGGACACATGGTCCATGTCGACGTGAAGAAGGTCGGCAGGATCCCCGACGGCGGTGGCTGGCGCGCCCACGGCCGAGGAAGTGATCAAGCCAGGGCCGCCGAACGGATCAAGACGAAGACCAAGCGGCGCGGATACGTCTACCTTCACTCCGCGATCGACGGCTACTCCCGGCTCGCTTACACCGAGGCCCTCCCCGACGAGAAGTCCATCACCGCGATCGCGTTCATGCACCGCGCTCGGATCTGGTTCGCCGCCCACGGCATCACCAGGATCGAGCGTATCGTCACCGACAACGGCGCCTGCTACCGCGCAGATGCGTTCGCCCGGGCACTCCTCGGATCGCGCCATCAGCGAATCACGCCGTACACACCACGCCACAACGGCAAAGTGGAGCGCTACAACCGGATCATCTCCGAGGAGTTCCTCTACGCCAGGACCTGGACCTCAGAGGACCAACGCCGAGAGGCCCTCAAGATCTGGAACATCCACTACAACTACCACCGACCACACGGTGCAGCCGACGGTCAGCCACCAGCCTCGCGGCTACGCCAGGGCGTCACCAACGTCATGACCTCCTACAACTAGGGCATGGCCTCCGCCGACGATTCCTCGGTGCTCGCGCTGGCCACGCAGACGCATCGTGTTCTGATATCGGCCGACACCGACTTCGGCACCCTGCTCGCCAGAACTCACGCGACCGCACCGTCGTTCGTGCCAATTCGTCGGGGTCGTCGGCCGTCGCGTACCAGAGCTGGCCGCCGTCATTGCCGACAACCTGTTGATGGTCGAGGACGACTTGGAAGCCGGCGCCGTGGTGGTGTTAGGCAACGAGACCCTCCGCATCCGCCGCCTGCCGATCCCATAGGCATCGCTAGGGAACCACCACCAACACGTCGCCCCCTAGGACCGGGCAGACGGGAGGCGGTGGAGAGCGGCCTCGAGATCGTCGAGGCGGATGCGGATCGCGCGTCGGCCGCATTGGTAGGCGGGGATGGTGCCGTCGGCGATGCGGCGTCGGATGGTCTTGACCGACAGGGACATCACCTCGGCGGCTTGGTCGAGGCTGAGGTAGACCGGCAGCTTCTTCGTTTCAGCCATCGCGCCGCTCCCGCCGGGTGGTGGGCTTCGCGCAGCGGAGGAACCTGCGGGCCTCACGGACCTTCATCACCAGCCGGCCGCAGCCGTCGAGCTTCTCCCAGCGAGGTCCGACGCGGCGTCTGCGCCAGTCTCGGACGGTGCGTGGTGCGGTCTGGATGAGGTGGCAGAACTGTTCGAAGGTGAGCAGGTCGTCGTCGTCCCACTCCGAGGGGATATGGATGGGTTCCATGGATCTGTCTCCTTCGGCTGCTTGTGTCTGTTGTGAGTAGAAGCAACCCCGGCGTGGGGGTTTCGGACACCTCCTGGCCGTGCGTGGGCCGTTGCTCCGGTCACGTACTCCTAAGTCCGTTCCGGGCCTCCGGGCGATCACGCGAGGCGAAACGGGTGCGGGGTTTCAGCGGCCGATGCCGGGCGAGCGCGTGTCCGGGGTGTAGGCCGGTGGGCGTGGGCGCGCCGGCTCTCGGCGGCGCCGGGCGGCGTCTCGCAGGGCGGCTCGCTGCAACGCGAGACCGTCGGACCGCTCCGGTGTCTGGGGTCCGTACCGGTCGATGTCCTCGGCCGCGCGGTCGGCGGCGTGCGCCGGGCCGAGGTCGGCGCGGTCCCGGGCGAAGACCTCGACCCACTGGGCCCGGGCCTCGTTGAGGGTGTCGGCGACCAGGTGCGCGGTGTTGGAGTGTCGGCCGCGGGTCATGCCAACGTAGGCCGCGGCGGCGCCGGTGGACTCGCCGAGGACGAGGTGGGCGTGGTCGACGGTCTCGCCCTGGGCGCCGTGGATGGTAGTGGCGTAGGCGAGCTCGACATGCTTCTGTACGTATCTGGCGGGCAAGGTGCGGTTGCCTCGGCGGCTGGTCACGGTCAGGGAGCCGTTGTTGCCGAGGGCGGTGACGGTCCAGGTGTCGCGGTTCGCGACGCCGAGGTTGCGGTCGTTCCGGCGGGTGGCGACCCGGTCCCCCACCCCGATCCGCTCACCAGCCCCGGTGGTGAGCGCAGTGGTGAGCCCGCCGGTGGGCGCACCCTGGGTGGTGGTGTGTCGGTGGTCGCGGATCGCGGCGTTCAGTGCGGTGACTTGTTCGCGGGTGTCGGCGACGACCAGGCCGTCGGCGGTGGTGAGGGCGGCGAGCCGTTCAACCTCGCTCGGGTGGACGACGATCTGGCCGCGGTCGACGAGTTGGTCGAACACCTCTCCGGGCCGCTCACCAGTCCTCATGAGGAGGGACAGGTCGGCGTAGTCGGGGTCGGCGAACCGGTGCACCGTGTCCAGCTCGAGCCGTGCGTCCGGGGGCGCCCAGCGGGTGGCGTGGTCCAGGATCCCGCCGCGGCCGACCGCGGGGAGCTGGTGCCGGTCCCCGACGAACGCGACCCGGGCGTGGGTCTGGTCGGCGATGGTGAGCAGTGCGTGGGCGGTGTCCTGGTCCAGCATCCCGGCCTCGTCGACCAGCAGCAGATCGCCCGGCAGCAGCCGCGCTGCTGGATCGGGCACGGACTGTTCGCGGTTCCAGCGGCCGTCCTCGTTCCACCGGTAGCCGTGCTGGTGGGCCAGCCAGGCCGCCGAGAACGCGTCCGTTCCGACCTCTTGTTGGGCGACCCGGGCCGCCTTCAACGTCGGGGTGACCACCACCAGCCGGCGCCCCTGCGCCTCCAGGAGCTCGCGGGCAGTGGCCAGGGTGGTGGTCTTCCCGGCCCCCGCGGCGCCCTCGAACACCAGCAGCTGGCCGCTCCCGGTGAGTGCGGCGACCACCGCGCGTTGCGCCTCATCCAGGCCCCGCCCGGCCACCACCGGGCCCACCCGGGCCGGGTGTACCGGGTACTCGGCGCGCACGGTGAGCAGGTAGACCAGCTCCTCCTCGACCCGCAGCACCCGCCGCGAGGTCAGTGAGCGGACGTGTTCGGGCACATCGGGCCGGTCCAACAACGGCACACTGGCCTCGACGCTGCGGCCGGTGAGGTCCTCGACCAGCTCCCGGCGCACCGCCCCGGGAGCGATGATGTCGACCGCGGCGACGATCTTCTCGACCTCGCCGCGGACGTCGGCGGCGTTCCACGACGAGCGCCGTGCCCCCAACCGAGACAGCACCAGCTCCACCACCCGGTCCCGGTTCAGCCGCCCGATCGGCGTCCCCACCGCCTCACCCGGTCCGCGCGGGAGGGGCGGGGTGAACCCCAATTCGTGCAGCTCCTGACGCCAACTGGCGGCCAGCTCGGCACCGTCGGTGGGCACGATCTTGTCCGGGCGGGCCTCCGCCCACGCCCGCCGGTCCCACCCCCGACGCAGCCGCCGGCCGGGCTCCTCGCCCGGATGCCCGGCGCGCCAGGCGGCCTCGTACCGGTCGATGTGGCGGCCGATCTGTGTCGCCCGCGCGGAGAACGCACCCACGTACGGCGCCAGCTGGGCGACCTCACCGGACTTCGGGTCGAGCGTGTATCCGTGTGCCGCGAGGGCGTTCCGGAATCCCGGATCGCACGCGATGGCGGCGTGGCCGATGCCGTTGATCGCCTCGATGCTGTCCACCACACCCACCGAATGCAGGCCCCGCCACCGCCCGGCGGCGTACACCCGGGCGTTGATCTGCAGGTGCAGATGCCGGTGCGGATCACCGGCCCGGGAGGTGTAATGACGCACCACCGCCGCCTCCAGCCGGTCGACAGGGACCTGCACCTGACGTCCCCGCGGACCCACCCGGGTGGTCGCATGGGAGGCGAGCCAGCCGATGATCTCGGCCGCCACACGGTCCTGCGCGGCGTCGTAGGCGGCTGCGATCTCGGGGTGCACCGACGCCGCCAGCGACCACGACTTCGGCCCGTTCACCACCACTTCGACGAACCGGAGTCCGTGTTCGTCGGTCCGCAATCGCCCCTTCGCCGCCCCAGATTCGACGTCGTAGCCGGCCACCCACCGCTCGTACGCCGGTCCGTCCATGCTCCCCACCGCGGCGACCGCGGCGGCGCTGTGCTCTGCAGAACGCTCGGCGACATACCGGGTTGCCAGCCCGGTGCCCTCGGCCAGGTAGTAGTCATCGGCACGCGAACGGTCCGCCTCCACATACGCCCGCGCGGCCATGGCTGAGCCGCGGTAGAACTTCACCCCACCATGCACCCCGGCGCACCGCCCGTCACTACTCGTCAATGACTCCCGAAATGACGCACGGCCCGCCCAACAGGGCGGACCGATCTACGGACCTTCGTAGCATGCGTGCCGCTCGGTGTGAAGGCACTAGACGGACGGTCGGCGTACCGCTACCGAGAGTCGTCATTTCTCGTCAAGGACGTCACGGGAATCGCTTGCCAGGCGTGCGTCAGGTCACGGGCCGCCACGGTGCGAAACCGGGGAGTGGCCGTCATGCCCCTAGTCCATCGACCACGCGATGCAGCGCTCCTACGTCGCCTGATCTGACCCCTGGATTCATGACCGAAGCGCGGGCTGATGCTCGGACCCCAGCCGGATCCGTCAAGGCTGACCGCACCGCCGAGCTGGGCATGACTGCCGTCACCTGTCCCGACCCCCCGACGGCCGCAGGCAGCTGGCGACTCGATCCGGTCGGGCAAGTAGTCACTTTGGGCTATGGCCCCTCAGGCCGATACCCACTTACGTTTCGGCAATGAGCCATCACAGTCTCGGCGGCCTCGGCCGATCCGCGTTGTCCTTCGCCGTTGGCGTTGCGCTGTTGCTGGGCGTTGTTGGCGTCCTGGTTCCGCAGTACCTGCTGCCGCGTGCTGACGCTGCGCCGGGGTGCTTCCAAGATCCAGGCCCGGACCGCGATGACGACTACGGGTCCATGAGTCTGCAGGAGGAGAACGGCGGCTCGACACAGACCACCCTTAGTGGGGTTCGAGCGGACGTCCTGGTGGGTGCCGACGCGGTTCCTTGTGGGCGAATCAACTCGGTGTACGTGGCCTCGCCGAACTTTAACAACCTGATGGAGTTCGGGTGGGCCAAGGGTTGGCTCTCCTGCCATGGCAACCCAGGATCCTATACCCAGTACGGCAACGCGATCCCCTTCGCCGTTGGTGTGGAGCCTGGGCCCAATGGTGATCACTGTAGGCACTTCAGCGGCGTGCATCCGTCGCCTGGGAACTTCCATACGTTCCGAGCCTCGGATAGCGACGAAAACAGCTTCTGGGGATCGTGGCTCGATGGGAACGAGATGCAGCCCGACGGCTGGAGCCTTCAGTTCACGCAAGGTGTGGGCGGGATCAACGCCGAGCGTCAGAACCCGCAGGACAACGGGTTCGCACACTTCGACCAGATCGAGGAGAATATTAACGGGACCTGGTCGATCACGAACGATCTGGGGGACCGGTATGACACCGACCCTGACTACCACTTCAATTATGTCAATCAACACCACGTGAAGTTCTCCCATGACTAGGAAGCAGCGATGAAGATCTTCGATGGCGCATGGAAACTCGGGCGCGTGGCGCGTCGCCGTGAGGTCGCCTGGGGTTCTATCGGTGTAGTAGCGGCTCTCGCGGGGGTGCTGGCGCTGAACGCGGTTGGCGTGCTCGGCAGTGAAGCAGATGCCCCTTCGACAACGGCCAGTGCGAACGATGCTGGGCAGGTCCTGACTGACTCTGGGAGGGGCGGTGTTCCTGGCGTCCTGGTGGAGCCGGGGACGCCCTGCATGAACGCTGCGCACGTACCGGTAGAGATCCTGAAGGCAGGTGAGGTGGTCGAGCAGTTCTCGACTCCTGCCGTCCTGCCCGATCCCGACGTCGCAAGCCCGACGGACGCATGGACGTGTGGCCTCGGTCCGATCGCTCCTGTGGTGATGTTCGACAACGTTCAGGTGACCTATGACCCAACCTGGAAGGGAGTCGACCCCACGACGAAGTGGAAAGAGACCCAAAAACTGCGAGAGGGCGGCGAGGTCATCGAGATTGCCGGACTACCTGCGTACACCCTGGATGGCACCGAGGAAGACCCGATCAGCACCCTCCTAGTTATCCAGAACGATGTCTTGATCCAGATGTACGGCGTCGAGCTCCTTGATGCGGCAAGGATGGTCCCGCTTGCCGAGTCGATCCTTAAGAACTCCGTCTGATCCGCGTCTGACCACTCGTTGGCGCAGCGTCAAGAGTCAAGCGCCACCTGGATCGACTACCCGTGTTCCGCCAGGGGTGGGGCGCCAGTGGCGCGTAGGTCGTGGAAAGTCGGTGTCGGTTGACCCGCAGCGGATGAGGGTGGCGTACGAGCCGGTGTGACGTAGGTCTGGAGGGGACCCATTCCTATGACGCGTTTCGTCATTCGGTGAACGGTCGCGTGCGCACATCGGCCCCCGAGGATCCCCGCAGACCTAGGACGTCAACGCTTCCGAGCACGCGAGCTGAAACCGCGAGACTCCCGGACTCGCAACGCACAGATCAGGCACTACTCGGTCCCATTGAATGTGGCTACGTCGACACGTGACGCCTAGGCTCAGTTTGTGTGCGGTCTAGTCCGTCAAATTCCGTCGCTGCTAATCTGCTCGGCACACGGCTCGACTGTCCCGGGAGGAGCGCCATGGTGCGCCGTAAGAGCGAGTTACGTACTGTCATAGCAGCGCCGCTTCTAGTGCTCGGGGCAGTCGCCGGTGGTGCCGTGCTTCTCCCGGAGCTGGTCTCTGGTTCGGCCAATCACTCTGGGAACCAAGAGGCAGCGGCCGGTGACCCCGAAGATGCGATCCCGCCGGATCGACTGCTCCAAGTCCTGGATACCGAAGCGCGACTCGTGTTCGCGGCCGCCGGCCCCGAGATAGGACGTCACCACTCCAAGGTCGAGGATGCCCTTGGACAACCCCTCCCGTCCGGATCCTACGGAGATGCCAGTCGAGCGGCCGTCGAGTACACATCGGAAAGCAGGGTCCTGTCCCTCTCGCTCAGCTACGCCCCCAGCGAGTCTGAGGGAGTCAGCTCAGAGTCCTGTGCCGATGGCGTTAAGAAGGGCCTGTACCTGACGTGCGAAATTTCAAATACTGACGACACTGTCGTCGTGGTCAAGACCAAGACGCTCCGTCTCGAATTCTCGGCCGACGGCACCGTAGTGAGGTCGATCGTGGTGACCGACGGAGGTGCAAGCTCGGACCCCGAAGCGTTTAGCGGGGTGGAACCATCTCTTTGGTTTAAGAGAAGCGTTCAGGTCATAAACTTGAAGACAGGGCAGATCACCTCTGCCAGCGAAACAGTTCGGGCTGAGTCCCGGTCCACTGCTGAACAGACCATGATCATGGAGGTGGGTAAACTGCGAAGTCTTGCAGAGAACCCGGCCCTCATCTTGCAGTCTCCGGAGAAGTGACATGAATCCAATCGGCAAGTCTCCCATTGGAACTGTGCTGTTCACGAAGATCTTGGGCGGTGCAGTGGCAGTTGTTACCGCCGGGATGCTGCTCGCTGCCCCTAGCGTCGCGCATGCGCGCGAGAACTACTACGTGGCGATCCCTGAGTTCGGCACTCCAATCGCCGGCACCCATTATGGGAACGTGACGTTCTGGTCACGCAAAGACACCTTTGTTGCAGATATGACTGTCACAGACGACGATAACGACAGTTCTGGCCAGAATGCGTACTTCTACGTCACTAACGTTTCGAATGGAACTGGAAACACGCGCAAACTCTACTGGGGTGGCGGTGTCAATACTCAACATACGTTCTTCGATGAGAAGTTTCAGCGCCCCGCCAACATCAAGAACGTCAGAGCGCTGATCTGTCTCACAGATGATGGTGATGAATGGGGTTGCAACATCCAGGCCGGAAACTTGGATAACCCGTACACATAAATGAGTGCTCGCGGCCGTCAGACAGCCCGTACCGCGAGTGCTAGACACGGCAGCCGAAGCGGGTGACTTGCGATGGCGCTTGCCGGATCGTCTCGTTGCCAGATTGTCCGGTACGATTCCGCGACTTCAGAACCCAGGCTGTGTGAGCACATACAGTCACAATGGATTGGGGCAACTCGAGGTGCCACGGCAGTACCCGAACGCCGCTGGAACCGACTACCTGGCCTCGCAGTTGCCGCAGCCCATTGAGGGACTAGCGTTGACCCGCACTCTGAGGCAAAGGCTCTTGGACCGGACGACGTTGATCCGACGGGCCAGCGCCACCCGACGGCCGCAACCCTTGAGGATCATGACTCGCACACTGGACGCATGGAAGCTCGGATCCGCGGCTATAGCGGTCGTGGTCCTGTTCTCATGCAGTTCTTGCAGTGGCTTGTCCGGGACTGGAGACTTGGAGTACATCGTCGGCGACGGCGGAGTGGTTCAGGTCCCGCCCGGGGACCGCGGAGACCCGGTTCTCATTTCAGGGACATCGCTGGACGGCCACCACATCGACATGGCTGACTCCCGAGGCGAGGTTGCCGTCGTGAATGTGTGGGCCTCTTGGTGTGGCCCGTGTCGTCAAGAGACACCGTTGCTTGTGGCAGCCGAGGCAGAACTTGATGCCACCTTTATCGGGATTCACATACGCGAGTCCCGCGCGAATGGGTTGGCCTTCGAGCGTGCTGAGGGCGTCGCATATCCGTCGATTCATGACGAGGGCGGCGAGACCCTGCTGGCGTTCGGCGAACGCTTTGCGCCACGGTCACCGCCTACCACCTTCATCTTGGATTGGGAGAGCCGCGTTGCAGCCATGGTCACTGGAGCGCTCCCGTCGAAGAACACGCTCATTGAACTGGTTCGAGAGGTCGAAAGTGAGCGCAGCTGAAGAGCTCCCACCGGCCAAGAACCAGCCGGAGGGACTTGACTGACTTCTCGTGGCACAACTTGCCGGCAGCAACCGTCTCTCGCCACATAGGGCCGCCACCCCGACCTCGATGACGCACATTGACGAGCGCCAACGCTGCTTGGAATGCGCCTTAGGTGCCGCCCACTTCAACCTTTCGGGTATCCGGCACACAGGCCACGCAACGCCCGTAAACCTTGCACCGTGCGCCCCTGGCACTCGACCCGCTTTGACACGCGCTTTTCGGATCCGCCCGTGAGCGAGCTCGGAAGCTGGAGGAGGCTCGCCCCTCACAGTGGCCGGCCGTTGGTGAGGAGGCCAACCGCAATCTGGCACCTTCGCAGTGGTGCCAGATTACGTTTGCCTGCTGGTACTCAGCGCCCGTTCGTCAAAGCTGGAATGCAGCAGGGCGGTCACGAGCGCGAGCACGACACCAGCCCCAATGATCAAGGAGCCACTTGCGTCGAAAGCGTCGACAGAGAATCCCTCGAGAGCGGCTTCATTGGCTGCTGCATGTTCAAGGAACAGATTCGCGCAGGCCACACGAGCGAAACATGCTAGCCCTCCGCCGACAACCATCACGCCAGCTGCGAACCAAAGGAGCCGTATCCCTGCGCTCGCGCGCCGAAGCTGCAGACTCACCAGCCCCAGCAGTGCAAGGGCAGAGGCGCCCGCTAACACCGCACTGAACACAGCCTCGTGGACGATGGCGAGACCAACGATTTCGGCATCCGGATCTTGCATACGGACGTCGAGGTTGCCTGCCTGCTGCCAGGTAGCTGCCGGTGCCGGCTCGACCGAGTCCTCATCGACAGATTGCCGCAAGTTTGTTTGCACCGAAATCTGAACCGACTCAGGGGAAGAGATGCCGGAGACCACGGCGACAGCCAACTGGAGGACAGCTGCGACGCCGATACACCCAACGGCGACGCGAATGCCCGCCCAAAGTATCCTCCGTGTCTCCGGCACCTCAACCCACTCCTTCGTCAATTCAGCAATGGTACTTCCGGCTTCACGCAGGCTAGGTCGCGCCGGGGCTTACGTATTTTCGCTAGAAGCCCTTTGACGTCGACCATGAGATTCGGCCACCGTCCCACCAAGCGTTGAAGCCCTGTAGCCAATGGGTCTTCCAGCAGAAGATCTGAGGCCATCCGCTACACGTCTTGAACGATCGGACCCTCGTGGAAAGGTGACCGCTGCGGCCGTGCACGCCGTCCGCCTTGAGGAAGACATCGTCGTACTCCCAGTCCGGATCAGTCCCCAAGTCCTCGACGAGCGGATCCGCCCACGACGACACATCGCCCCACTGCTTCGCCCACCATGAGCCAATCCGACCGACGCTCCTCTTGGCGCACCAGCGCTTCTTTAGCCCCACGATGTAGAGGGTCATACCGAGGTTGTTTTTCACCTTGCGCTTCTCGTGGCCTTGGTAAAGCTTGAACCCGTCACCCGCACAAGTACCGTCTTCGGCTCTTTGGTGAGTATCCGGTTCCTGACCCTGGTCAGCAGGAGCCTCAGTGACCGTAACGTAAGCTCCGTCCTGCGGGTCCGCCGTACGGGCTGCATCCTCTGGACTATCCGAGGTCATCGGATAAGTCTCGAGTTCAACCTCGGCAGACGTTTCTTCAGCGATCTCAACCTCTTGAGGCATCATGTCCGCGAGCGCCTGATTCCAGACCGCCAGCCGCGCTATTCCTTCTGGAATACCGAGATCGACCGAATTCTGAACAAACACAGCCTCGTCTGCCGTGGGAATGACGCGGTACCCGCCGAACCAACCTTGCAGGGCAAGAGTGACGCCAGTCGACTGAGTACTGGTGTTCTTCACAACGATCTTGCCGTCGATGCCGGGCGGGACCACCGTCGTCATGGCAATTCCACCTGGCCCTGATTCCGCCCCGGCAAATGAAATCTGCCCCGCAGTGGGCTCCGTGCCACCCTTCGGCCATACCCTCAATTGACCCGCGGCCTGCCAAGCGAATGTGTTGATGTTGAAGACCGCCCCCTCAACCCCGTACAGCGGCAGACCATTTTGACCACCGACCGCGATCTCACGCGTCCCACCAGCAGGGATCGTCACCCCGTCAACACCGAGCAACGGCTTCTGCGGCAAGACGGTGAACAAGCCCTCCGACGAAGATCCCGCCGGGGTGAAGTAGCCCTGAACCTCGATGCGCAGCCCGACAGTCCCAGACTTGATCTCGTTCTTCAGAGCGAATCCGCCATCGGCGTCGAGCGGGATGGTCAGGCCCGTAAAGTCACCAGCGCCCCCGCTATAGTTCACACTCTTGGCCGCAGGCACGATGCCACCCCGAGGATAGAAGGTCAGCGACCCGTCGTCCGACGGGCTGAGGGCAGCCACGTTCGCATATATGGCAGTTGCGTTTGCAGGCACGTTTGAACCGGACACTTGGATACCAGCCGAAGCATTGTTCCCCAGCGGACCCGAGTATCCTAGGCTGCCCGTAGAGTCGACGATCTGTTGGCGCAGCGCATGGAACCCGCTGCCGTCTCCGGCGGTGAAGTATCCCTGCACGTCGATGTTGAGATGCGTTGTGCCTGCGTGGTTCTGGACTGACACCCGTCCCAGGTCATCCGGCTCGACGATAATCGTGTTCCCGATCGGAACTGTCTCATTTGTGGCGCGAACGATCGCGTTCGACGGCGGGGTGGTCCCGGTCTTCCACACCTGGACCGTTGTGAACGCTGTGGCGTTCAGAACGGTCACGTCTAAGACGACTGCTTCGACACCCGTGGATGGGACTCGCCCAGTCCCTTCAACTTTGACTGTCCGTACCTCGCTTGGCCCAAAGGCTTCCTGCCCAGGATCCTTCGTGCTCATCAGCCGCTGGTATCCGACCCCTACAAAGCGACTGGGTTCCGTGGTTTCTGCCGATGCGGTCGCCACCACGGTGGTGGTGGTGGCAAGCAGTCCGATGGTCAACGTTCCGGACGCGATTAGGGCGCCAAGCCCTCTTAAGCTCTTGTACACGAGCATCCTCCCCTTCTGATTTTTGGCGTCCACGTCCTCGACCAGGGGATGCCCGCCCGAGACGCGTGGACCGGAACCGTAATTGACGAATCAGTTGCGCCACCGAGGAATCCTCAAACACGCTCGAGAATCGCAGCGGGTCCCGGACAGTCAGGTGAGGCTTTGCACGTCACGCAGGGTTCGCGCCTCCGTCTCAAGCGTTCTGCCACGCCATGAGGGCACCCGCTTCCCTCCCGTCGCCGAGTGCTCGGGCCGGCGCCATCCACGCCGGCTTCGCCGAATGTGCATGAAGTCTTGCGCCGGCGGTGCAGCGGCCGGGCGGTGCAGCGCGCGAACGTGATGGTCACGCAGCGCGTGACACGAACTCGAACTGCTTGCCGGCCGCGGCGACAGTGCGGACGTGCTTGACCCGCTGGTCCGGGACCCGAGCCTTGTGCGCACGAACGACCGGGCCGGGCCCGAGCCTCTTGACCGACTCCACCGCGGCTCACCGGACCAACCGGGAGCCCTACTTGGTGATCCGGCCCCGGTGCACCTTGGCGTCGGACTCGTGGTGTTTTGGCGTCAGCGCGGCCCAGCAAGCGAGCTGCGGGGCGGTCCCGAGTCTGCTGACATCGCCGACCTCGGCGGTGAACACCGCGGCCAGGATCGTCCCGACCCCGGGCAGCTGTTGCAGCGCGGTGTAGCCCGGGTCGGCCACCAACCGGCCACGCGTGAGCCGCTCGAAGAGATCGAGCTCCTCCTCCAGGTCCTCGATCAGACGACGCACCCGCGCCGCGTACGGGCCACCCAGCGGGAACCGGTCCAGAAAACTTGTTGCACCGATCCTGAACTACCTCGTAGACACCGCACCCGACAACCTGTGCGGGAAGCCTGGACCCCGAATCGACCGGGTTCCTTGGGAGTAACTCGCACGCAGACGCAAGCCGCGCTGGACCACTTCGACCCTAGGAGGTCTGTGAGTTCGCGTTGAAGACCTACCCGTCCGGCACGGAATGGGGCCCGAAGCAGCACCCGATCCGCGTTGTACAGCGCAGACGCTGCTCCGGATGGCAGTAGCGGAGGGATTGAACGCCCGAAGGTTGGTGTGAGGTGAGGCGTCAGCTGGAAGCGCTCTCGCTAGAACCGGCCCGCGCCGTTGGCGATCTGAGAGAGTGCAGCTGCGATCTGCGCGTCGCGGCCCGCGGCAGCGTGCTGGTATCGCAGCGCCGCACTTGGCGTGGAGTGTCCGAGCCGGGCCATCAGCTCAGCGAGGGTCGCGCCGGTCTGCGCGGCGAGCACGGCGCCGGTGTGCCGCAGGTCGTGGAACCGCAGGTCAGGTCGGCCGGCGGCATGCCGCGCACGATCGAACGGGCGCTTAAGCATGTCGTGGGTCAGCCTCGAGGAGCCGTCAAGGGCCGTGAACAACAGCCCGTCGCGCCCTTTGGCTGCGTACTGCAGTAGGTGCTCCGCCACGGTCGGAACGACGTGGGGTGGGATCGCGACGACGCGGACGCCGGCGTCGGACTTGGGGACGCCGACTACGGGCTTGCCGTCGACCCAGGTGACGGCGCGGCGTACTCGCAGCACCCCCGTCTTGGTGTCGACGTCCGTGCGCCGCAACTCCACCAGCTCCCCGAACCGCAGGCCGCACCATGCGGCAAGTAGCACGATCAGCCGCAGCCGTTCCGGCATCCCCTCGGCCAGCTCGGCAAGTTCGCTCAAGGAGGCCGGGCGGATCTCCTTGACCCGGCGCGACTGGCCGGCGCCACGCAGGCGGCACGGGTTGGCGAGGATCACGTCGTCGGCCACGGCGGTGTTGAGGATCGTCCGCAACAGGCTGTAGGCGTGGGCCCGACGGGTGGGCCCGGTGTCCAGCCGGGAATGCCAGGCGCGGACCGCGGCCGGACTGATCTGGTCGAGCTGCATGGTCCCAAGCGCTGGGTAGAGGTGGCGATCGAGCAGGCCTCGGTAGAGCACCGTCGTCCGGGGTTTCAGATCCACGGAGCGGGAGGTGAGCCACTCATCGGCGTACTCGTGAAGGGTGGGCACGTGGTCCGGCTGGCGCGAAGGAGGCTGCCAGGTCGACCTGACGATGTCGGCGCGCACGGTGGCGAGGTACGTCTCCGCATCCCCCTTGGAGGAGAACGTGACAGGAGCCTTGTGAGTCTGCCGGTCCGGGCCGACGTAGCGGGCCTGGTAGCGGCCCGATGGCAGCCGGCGGATGGAGCCGAACCGCCGGGCTGGGATGGCCACAGTGCTTCTTCCTGTCGCTGTTTCGTGCCATGAACGTGCCACGAATTTTGGCATTTTGCGTCCTGCTCTGTCACTGGGTGACCGTCCACGTCAACCACGTTTACGCAGGTCACAGTACCATTATGGCAGTTCAAGAATGTCAGGGCGATCCGCGGTGGCGACAGGTTCAAATCCTGTCAGCCCGACAAATGTGATGTCTCAGGACATCGGCGACAGCTGAACCCTCGATGGGGGGTTCAGCTGTTTGGTTTTGTGGGTTCTGGGGTTGGTAGTCCTTGCTGGGGTTGATGGTCAGCTCGGTGAGGAGTTCTCCGGTGGCGGCGTGGACGACGCGGACGTCGAGGTCGTGGACGAGCAGGAGGACGTGGGTTCCGGCGTGGGGTCGTCCGATGCCGATGTGGCGTAGTCGGCCGGCTACGCGCAGGGTGACGGTGCCGGACTTGTCGACAATGTCGGTGCGGACCCGGTCGTGGGTGTCGTGGCTGCGGTCGATGCTGCCGGGGGCGGCCTTGGGGCGGGCGGTGTAGGCGGTCGTGGGGGTGGCTCGGCGCGGCAGCGAGCGGTGTGGTCGAGCGGTGTTGTACTCGACGGCCCACTGGTCCAGCAGGGTCTGTAGTTGGGCGAGAGTGGCCGGCTGGGGTTGGGCGCGCAGCCACTTCTTCATGGTCTGCTGGAAGCGTTCGACCTTCCCGCAGGTGGTGGGGTGGTTGGGTCGGGAGTTCTTCTGGGTGATCCCTCTGTCGCGGAGTTCGACCTCGAGCATGGTCCGGCCACCGCGGCGTCCGTGGCCGGCGTGCCGGACGGTGTAGACCATCCCGTTGTCGGTCAGCGTGGACGCCGGATACCCGTGCTGGCCTGCGGTTTCGGTGAAGGTGGCGTGCACGATCGCGGCGGTGACCCGGCGGTGGGCGCTGAGGTGCAGGGCGTAGCGGGAGTGGTCGTCGAGCCAGGTGATGATCTCCACCTCGGCGCCGGTGGCGAGCCGGTAGTGGGTGAAGTCGGACTGCCAGGTTTCGTTGGGCTGGTCGGCCTCGAACCGGGTGTAGGAGGACGTGGGGCGCTTGGAGGGGTCCGGGACGATCAGCGAGTTGCGGGCCAGGATCCTGTTGATCGTGGCCCGCGAGATCGTGACCCGGTGCCGGTGGGTCAGGTGCCAGCAGATGGTGTCCGCGCCGGCGTCCAGGCCGGCGTCGGTGAGCTGTCTGCGTAGCCGCAGGACCAGGTCGACGGTCGGCTGTGGGGTCGCGGTGGGGCTGCTCCGCGGTCGTCGGGACCGAGGAGTCAGGGCGGCCTCGCCCTCGGCGAGGTACCGCTGTCTGAGCCGGTACACCCAGGACCGGTCGATCCCGTAGCGGGCGGCGACCTCGGACGGGTCGAGCCCCTCAACGAACAGCGCGGTGATCACCAGGCGGGCCTTGGACATGCTCGGCACGATCCCGGCCGGTGTTCAACACAACGGCGTTGAACTGTCGCCGATGTCGTGAGACACCACCCCCACCGGTGGTCGCTCGGGTGTCGCCTATGACTTGAGACATCTGTCGCGGATGTGTTGAGCCAGGACACTGTCAGCCCGACAAATGTTTTCGCAGGCCAACGCCGCTTTCCCGGGCGGCCTGGCCCGCTCCGTGCAACGAGCGGGCCACGGCCCGCCCTCTGTTGAGACCGGCCCGCGCGCTCAGCCGGCCCTCCCGTTCATCGACGACGCGCGGGGCCGAACCCGGACAGGGCCACTGCAAAATCAGTTCCGCAGAATCGCATCGAGCCCCTCGCCTAGTCCGTTCCTGCACCACTATGATGCGTGCGATGCCGCAGATGAGGATTCGTGAAGCCGCCGCCTACCTGGGCGTCAGCGACGACACCGTGCGCCGTTGGATCGACAACGGCGTACTAGAGGCCGAGGTCGGCGAATCGGGACGCAAGGTGGTCGACGGCTACGAGGTCGCCCAGGTCGCCCGGAAGCACGCCGCGCCGCCACCCCTTCCGGGCGGGCTGGTGAGCTCGGCCCGCAACCGGTTCGTCGGCATCGTCACCGACATCCAGACCGACGCCGTCATGGCCCAGGTCGAGCTCCAGTGCGGCCCGTTCCGGGTCGTGTCGCTCATGTCGAGCGAGGCGGTTCGCGACCTTCGCCTGGAGCTCGGATCGGTCGCGGTCGCCGCCATCAAGTCCACGAACGTGATCGTCGAGACAGCCGAAGGAGATGCATGAAGCGCTGGTTCACAATCATGGCCGCCCTGTTGCTGATGGCTGGGACCACTGCGTGCGCAGGAGACGACGACGGAGGTGACGGCGGGGAGACCACGCTCACCGTGTACGCCGCTGCGTCGTTGACATCGACGTTCGAGCAGCTGGGCGAGGACTTCGAGGCCGATCATGACGGCGTCACCGTGGAGTTCAACTTCGCAGGCTCCTCCGACCTGGTTTCGCAGATCCAGAGTGGCGCACCGGCCGACGTGTTCGCCTCGGCGGACGAGGCGAACATGGAGAAGCTCACCGCCGACGGGCTGAACGGCTCCGACCCGGAGCTGTTCGCGACCAACACGCTCGAGATCGCGACCCCGCCGGACAACCCGGCCGGAGTGGAGACCTTCCAGGATCTGGCGAACCCGGACCTCAACCTCGTCATCTGCGCACCCGAGGTGCCGTGCGGCGCTGCTGCGCAGTCGGTTGCCGAGACTGCCGGGGTGGAGCTGCAGCCGGACAGCGAGGAGCAGGCGGTGACGGACGTGCTCGGCAAGGTCACCTCGGGCGAGGCCGACGCCGGTCTGGTCTACGTCACCGACGTGATCGCGGCCGGCGACGGCGTGCTGGGCATCGAGTTCCCCGAGTCGGAGTCGGTGGTCAACAACTACCCGATCGCGACCGTCGCCGACAGCGAGAACGCCGACCTCGGGCAGGAGTTCGTCGACCTGGTGCTCAGCGACGAGGGCCAGCAGGCACTGGCGGACGCAGGGTTCGGCGCGCCCTGACCAGGTCACACTGACATGGCCCGGGTACGTCGAGACGTCGGCGTTCCCGGCTGGATCTATGTCCCGGCCGTGGCGGGGGCAGCGTTCGTGCTGCTCCCGCTGGTCGCCATGGTCACGCGGGTCGAGTGGGGCAGCTTCTTCGAGCTGATCACCTCCGAGGGTTCCCGGGCCGCGTTGGCCCTCAGCCTGAAGACCTCCGCCATCAGCACGCTGGCCTGCATCGTCATCGGCGTGCCGATGGCCGTGGTGCTGGCCCGCACCGAGTTCCCCGGACAAGGCCTCTTGCGATCGCTCGTGCTGCTCCCGTTGGTACTACCACCCGTCGTGGGGGGCATCGCCCTGCTCTACACGTTCGGCCGCCGAGGGCTCCTCGGGGAGACGATCGACGTTCTCGGCTTCCAGATCGCGTTCTCCACGACCGCGGTGGTTATGGCACAGACGTTCGTCGCGTTGCCGTTCCTGGTCGTCAGCCTCGAGGGGGCGCTTCGCACGGCCGGCCGGCAGTACGAGGTGGTGGCCGCTTCGCTCGGCGCCCGGCCGACCACGGTTTTCCGGCGGGTGACGATCCCGCTCGTCCTTCCAGGTCTGGTGTCCGGTGCGGTGCTCTCCTTCGCCCGGGCGCTGGGCGAGTTCGGCGCCACCATCACCTTCGCCGGCAGCCTCCAGGGCGTGACCCGGACCCTGCCGCTGGAGATCTACCTGCGTCGTGAGACCGACGCGGACGCCGCGGTCGCGCTGTCCCTCGTCCTGGTCATCGTGGCCGTCGTGGTCATCGGGTTCGCGCGGCGGGGACGGACCGCACTGTGACCTTCGAGTTCGCCGCGACCGTGGCCGAGCGCGATGTCGAGGTCGCGTTCACGGTCGCACCAGGTGAGACGGTCGCGCTGCTGGGGCCGAATGGGGCCGGGAAGTCGACCGTGCTCTCCGTCGCTGCGGGGCTGCTCCGCCCGGACCAGGGTCGCGTTCTCCTCGACGACCGTCCGCTCACGATGGTCGGCGAAGGCATCCAGAAGGCGTGGGTGGCGCCGCACGACCGGCATATCGCGCTGCTTGCCCAGGACCCGCTGCTGTTCCCGCACCTGACGGTGCGGGACAACGTCGAGTTCGCACCTCGCAGCCGGGGCGTTCGCCGATCCGAGGCGCACGCGACGGCTACGCACTGGCTGGAGCAGGTCGGCGTTCCGGACCTCGCCGACCGCAAGCCGTCACAGGTCTCCGGCGGCCAAGCTCAGCGAGTTGCCGTCGCGCGCGCCCTGGCCGCCGACCCCCGCCTGCTGCTGCTCGACGAGCCGATGGCAGCACTCGACGTCGCCGTCACTCCGGCGCTGCGACAGACCTTGCGCCGAGTGCTCGGCGACCGCACCGTCATCCTGGTGACCCACGACGCGCTGGACGCCCTGCTGCTCGCCGACACCGTCGTCGTCCTGGAAGGCGGCCGCATCGTCGAGCAGGGACCCGCCGGCGACGTCCTCGCCACGCCGCGCAGCGCATTCGCCGCACGGATCGCTGGCCTCAACATGCTGACCGGGACCTGGCGCCATGACGGCGTGCACACCGACGCCGGAGTCGCGGTCCACGGCATGGTCACCGGCCCACCACCAGCCGACGGCGAATCCGCAGTGGCCGTGTTCCCGCCGACGGCGGTCGCGGTATTCCGCCAGCCCCCGGGGGGCAGCCCACGAAACGCCATCGGCGCGGTGGTCACCGAGCTCGAGCCGCAGGGCGACCGGATCCGGGTGCGCGCCGGCGACCTCAGCGCCGACGTGACCGCCCAGGCCGTGGCGGAGCTAGACCTCGTCCCGGGCACAGAGGTGACGTTCAGCGTGAAAGCGAACGAGATCTCCGTCTACCGCATCTGACCCGGGGTCAGGGACCCGCGCGATCTGTGCCGGCGATCACACCGGATCTCCTACCAGGGTCGCAAGCGAGATTCGCCCCGTGGCGCGATGTCCCGCAGCGCTCCGCCTCCTAGCGTGAGGGGCACCGAGCAACACCTTCGACGAGTGAGCAGGAGGATCGCGATGACCTGGCACGAAACCCGCGCCCGCTGGCGGATCCTGCGGGAGATCGCGACGGCGTCGGACCACGACCCGACCGGAGCGCTGCCGTGGAACGACGAGTACGCCGAGGTGTTCGGCGACCGCGACTCGCTGGTTGCGGCGCTGCGGTACCGATGGACGGTGGCCCAGGAGGCCCAGCTCGACATGTTCCTCACCGAGCCGGTCCTCGAGGAGCGCCTCGACGACCTCCGCCGGAGCAACGCCGGCGTCCTCCGGATCCTCGACCGGTACGACGCCGAGAAGTCGCGGGAGGCCCTTGCGCATGCGTCCTGAGGGCGGCCCCGCACGGACGGCGCGTTCCTGGATCACCTGGGCCCTGGCCTTCGGCCTCGGTCGCTCGGTGATCAAGGGCGCCGCGAAGCGGGGTGACCTCGTAGGACGTCTCGAGCTGGACCCGGTGCTGCGCGAGGACCCGTTCCCGGCGTACGAGCAGCTGCGGGAGCGCGGGCCGATCTCGCGGCACCGGATCGTGCTCGCGACCGTCGACCACGCGGCCTGCACCGAGATCCTCCGCGGCGACGACTTCGGCGTGGCCGGCGGGCACGGCGAGCTGCCCCGGCCGCTGCGTCGCCTGCTCGCCGCGGTCTACGACGACGGCGCGCGCGGGCCGGTCGACCCACCGTCGATGCTGGCCGTGGACCCGCCCTCCCACACCCGCTACCGCAAGCTGGTGTCGCGGGCCTTCACCGCGCGCGCCGTCCGCGCCCTCGAGGAGCGGACCAGAGAGACCGCAGAGGAGCTGCTCGACCGGATCTCGGCGAGCGGACGCCACCGGGTCGACATCGTCGAGACCTACGCCGCGCAGCTGCCTGTGGTGGTCGTGGCCGAGATTCTCGGCGTCCCTCGCTCGATGCACCAGCAGCTGCTCGAGTGGGGCAACGGCGCCGCGGTCACGCTCGACCCGGCACTGTCGTGGCGGCAGTACCGCGACGCCGAGCGCAACGTGCGCGCGCTGCACGCGTGGTTCGCCGACCATGTCACCGACCTGCGCCGCTCGCCCCGCGACGACCTGTTCAGCAAGCTCGCGCATCTCGAGGGCGACGACCGGCTCACCGACGTGGAGCTGCACGCCACCGGACTGCTGGTGCTCGCTGCCGGGTTCGAGACGACGGTCAACCTGATCGGCAACGCCGTTCACCAGCTCGGCCGGCACCCCGACCAGCTCGACCTGCTCCGCGCCGACCCAGCGATGTGGCCCAACGCGGTCGAGGAGGTGCTCCGCTACGACTCGCCCGTCCAGCTCACCCTCCGGATCGCCCACCGTGACACCGAGGTCGCCGGCACCCCGATCAAGCGCGAGGAGGCGGTGCTGACCCTGCTCGGCGGCGCCAACCGCGACCCGGCGGTGTTCTCGGAGCCGGACGCGTTCGACGTACGACGCGAGAACGCGAACGCCCACCTCGCCTTCTCCTCCGGCATCCACTTTTGCCTCGGTGCAAGCCTGGCCCGGATGGAGGCGACGGTCGCGCTGCCGGCGCTCTACGACCGCTTCCCCGACCTCACGCCGCGCGGGCTGCCGACCAGGCGAGGCACCCGCGTGCTGCGGGGGTACGAGCACCTGCCCGTCGCCGTGGGGGCCCAGCAACGCGCGTCGGCCTGACTACACCCCGAGCGCGAGGAACGCGGCGGCGGTCGCCTCCCGGGTCGGGTCCCCCTGCGCGGCCCGACGCGCGGCGAGCAGGGCCCCGGCCAGACCGCCGTCCGCGTTCCTCGTCAGGTGGTCGTGCAGGTCCAGCATCAGCGCCGCGGTCGCATCGTCGTTGACCTCGGCGATGCTGCAGACCAGGCCCGCGGTGCCGATCGAGAACAGCGCGGAGGCCAGGCCGAGCAGCTCGTCGGCGCCGACCGGCGCGAGCACCCCGGACTCGCAGGCGGAAAGGATCAGGCGGTACGGCGCCGCGCGGAGCCGCTCGAGGTCGTGCACGGTCAGCGGCCCGTCGGCCATCTCGAGCGAGGAGAACAGCGGGCTGTCGGGGCGGAAGCGGCCATGCGCGGCGACGTGGGCCAGGGTCGCGCCGTCGAGACCGGCCATCGCCCGGTCGACCGTGGCCTCGACCCCGTCGAGCAGCGTCGCCCCGGGATGATGTCCGGCCAGCACGGGTACCTCGGCCCCGCCGCCACCGAGCCCCGGCGCGGCCAGGAGCAACACCTTGTCGGCGGCCGGTGGCCGGACCTTGCGAGCCCGCAGCCACTGACCGGCGGACGGCACCACGTCGAAAGCCCGGTCGGCCAGGGTCGGGAGCAGCGCCCACGGCGCGGCGTGCAGCCGGCCGGTCGGCACCAGCGTGACCGGGCCGTCGGGCAGCAGGTCCGCGGCCGGTCCGAGGAGCGTCTCCTGCAGCCGGGTGCCGAGGTCACCCGGGGCGTACGGCCGACCGTGGGCCGCGCGCCGCATCGCCGAGCGGCCGTGGTCGGCGAGCACCAGGGCCTCGTCCGTGGCACCCGCAACGCGGCGGCGTACCCGCCCGTCGTGCACCACGAGCACGTGCAGCGCCCCGTCGACGTGGACCAGCTCAACCAGGGCCCCGGACCCGACCTCGGCCACCAGGCGTTCGACGTCCAACCCGGCGTCGGCCGCGGCCACTCGGCCGGCTCGGCGGTGGTGCTCGGCCCGCACCGCGCGCTCCAGCTTGGCCCGCTCGGCCTCGAGCTGTTGGGTCGGCTCGCCCTCGGCACGCGCCTGAGCCAGGCGCCGGCCGTTGTCGCGCAGCGCCGCCAGCTCGGTCGACACCTCGCCGTCGGGCGTCACCGGCGGCTGGGCCAACGCGGTCGCCCGCCACCGCTCGCTCCACCGCAGCAGCGTTCGTCCATCGGAGGCGGCCTGACGAAGGGCGAGGATCGCCAGCTCCCGGCCGTGCGCGGTGGCCAGGGCGCGGAGCTCGGAGCTGCCCAGCGTGCTGCGGTGCTCGTCGAGAGACGCCAGTCCCCGGCCGCAGGCCCGCAATACCCCGCCACGGTCGCCGGCCTCCTCGCGGACCATCGCGGAGGCCAGCCAGGCACTGGCGCGCATCAGCGCATTCGGCCGATCGCGGTAGGCGGCAGCCGCATTCCAGAGATCCGCCTGCTCGGCCCCGGAGGTCAGCCGACCGGCCAGGATCAGCGCGACCGGCGCCTCGTCCGCGCGGTCCTCGTCGAGCCGCCGCGCCACCTCGCGGGTCTGCCGGGCCAGGCCGCGCCGGTCACCGAGCTGCTGACGCGCCCGCACCTGGTGGAACCGGGCCCGCAGCTCGAACCAGTCGCGGTCCTGGCGTCGGAAGGCGACGCGCGCCTCGGACGCCGCAACCAACGCCCCCGGCGCATCACCGGCGGCCTGACGAGCCTGGGCCAGCGCCAGCAGGATGTCCGCCTCCTTCATCGGGGACAGCCGCTCGCGGTCCAGGAGGCCCTGGAGCACCTGCACCGCCTCCACTGCCATGCCAGCAGTGAGATACGCCTCCGACCATGAGATCGCGATGTCCGCGCGCTGGTAGCCGACCCGGCCCGGGGCCGTCGCCATCTCGTCGAAGACGGCGAGCGCCCGCGGCAGATCGCCACGGTACAGCGCAATCTCTCCGAGGATCTGGAAGGCGTCGAGCGCCTCCTCGTGCTCGCCCAGGTCCTGGAAGATCAGGCGAGCGCTCTCGCAGGATCGTTGCGCGTCGGACGCCATGCCCAACGCCATCTCGATGGAGGCCAGCACCGTGAGCGTGCGCGCCTCCCAGGTGCGGTTCCCCGACCGGCGGATGCCGTCAAGGGCCGCCCGCATGTCGACCAGGGCCGCGTGCCGCTCACCGAGCAGGGTCAGCGCGAACGCACGACGCATCAGGACCCTGGCCCGCGCCTCGCCGGTGACCGCGGCCGCCGCCCGGTCCAGCTGCCCCCGGCCGGCCGTCGTACGGCCGGCCATCACCAGGGCCACGCCGTACGTCGCGCGGACGTCGGCGTCGCGTTCCGGGTCGACCCGGCCGGCGTAGCTAATCGCCGTGCGCAGCTCCGCCACCGCCTCGCCGGCGCGCCCGGAGTCGCGCAGCACGATGCCGCGGGCCTGGTGCGCGATCGAGAGCAGTCGCGGATCGCTGGAGTCCCCGACGACCTCCTCGGCGCGGGCCCACGCCCGCTCCGGATCCGCGAGCGCCAGTTCGAGCAGGTCGGTCATGGTCGCCTCATGCCTTTACGGGCCTCGTGCCCGGCACTACGTTAACCAGGCAACCCGCGTGCATCGGCCCTCCACCCCAGGAGTCCCCCATGACCGATCCGAACGAACAATCCCGCGGCCTCCTCTCGTGGCTGCGTAATATTTTCCGCCCCAAGCGCCCGCGACCGCCGGTTCGCGAGAACCGCGACGCCGAGACGCTCCGGGTCCAGCTCCAGCTGATCCGACGCGCCTTCCCAGAGAAGGTGGGGGTCGCGTCCGGGCGCGGCAAGGGCAAGAACGATGCGGACGTCGATTACCTCTACCGCCCCGACCACGCCCTGGTCCGGCCCGAGGGTGCCGACCAGCTGCGCCGCTTCTTCGACGAGCGCCAGGAGGTCTACCGGGGCTCCGGCGACACCGTGGCCCAACCCATGGAGGGGCTTCTCCTCTACCGGCTGCCGCAGCGGATCACGATCGGAGAGACCGACACGCTCGACACCCTCGCCGAGGTCGACCGCGAGCTCGGCGAGGGCGTCGCCGTGCCGGACCACATCCTCTACGTGGTCGGCAGCACCGGAAAGTGCTGCCCCGCCACCGAGCCCGAGCTACCGCAGAGGAGCGGCGGCCCGCTCCCGGGTCTGGCCAAGGACGCTGGCGCCGGCAAGGACGTGCGGGTCTCGGTCGTCGACACGGGGTGGTACCCCGGTGCCGCCACGGACACCGACAGCCCGTGGCTGGCCCAGGGCGTCGAGGGCGACGTCGAGACGGTCGACCCCATGAACATCCACCCGTACGCCGGGCACGGCACGTTTGTCGCCGGCGTGGTCCGGTGCATGGCGCCGGCCACCACGATCGAGGTCGAGGGGTTCCTCACCAAGGGCGGCGCCATCTACGAGTCGGAGATCGCCCAGGAGCTCAACGAGGCACTCGGCGACAAGGACGAGCCGCAGCTGATCTCGATCTCGGCGGGCACGCACACCCGCCGGAACCTCCCGTTGATGGGCTTCCAGGCGCTGGCGGACGCCTATCGCCTGAAGGAACGCGACGACGGGCCCCTCGTGGTCGCGGCGGCGGGCAACGACGGCAACGACGTCCCGTTCTACCCGGCCGCGTTCGACTGGGTGGTGAGCGTCGGGGCGCTGGACGCCGACGGCAAGAAGTCCGACTTCTCCAACTACGGGAAGTGGGTCGACGTCTACGCGCACGGTCGCGACCTCGTCAACGCGTTCCCGACCGGCACGTACAAGTACCACGAGCCCAGCAGCCCCGGCTTCGGGACGACCCAGAACTTCACCGGCCTCGCCCAGTGGAGCGGTACGTCGTTCTCGACGCCGATCGTCACCGGCGCCATCGCGGCGTACATGAGCGAGCACGGGGTGAGCGCCCGCGATGCACGGGACGCGCTGCTCGCCGCAGCAGTGACGAAGGTGGACCCGACGGCGGGAAGCATCTCGGCGGTCGGCCCACCGTTCGTGTAGCTACAGGGTCACCCACGCGGTGGTCAGCGTGTGCTCGGAGGTCGTGACCACGAACCGGACCGGCCCGGACCCGACCTCCTCGATCCGGAAGAACCCGGCGCCGTCGGCCGCGACCGTGCGGTCCTCCGTGCCGGTCGTCTGCAGCGTCAGCGTGGCGTCCTGCGCGGGCAGCACCTGACCGGTCACCGCGCCGGCGCCCACCTCGAGCTCGACGATCAGACCGCCGCGGCCGAAGGACAGCATCCGTCCGGGGTCGCCGGCCCCGCGCACCGCCGCCCCCGCCTCCAGGGCGGAGTCGTGGAGCAGCTCCATCAGCTCGGCGTCCACGGACCGCCAGGTGAACGCCGCCCGGGCCGCTTCGCGACGCCGGTCGATCACCGCGCTCTCCTCGGCCACCGCCTCCGCGAGCTCGGCCATCAGGTCGTCATCGGACCAGTCGCTCATCGTCGCTCACCTCCGGTCTCCATTCCGGCCGCCACCAGGGTGATCAGCGCCCGGGTGTTGCGCAGCTGGGCGAGCGCCCGCGCGCGCGTCGGGCCGATGCTGCCGACGGGGATGCCGAGCCGCTCGCTGATCTCGGCGTAGGGGATCGGAGGATCGGCCAGCAGCATCATCAGCAGGTCGCGGCGGCCGGCCGGCAGCTCCGCCAGGCCTTCGCGGAGCGCGTGCCGCTCCTCCAGCGCGACCAAATCAACGCCGGACACGTCCTCCGTCACACCCTCGAGGGAACCCGAGTCCATCGGGTCAACGGGCGTCATGCGCTTGCGTGCCGCGAGCAGCCGGAGGCACTCGTTGCGGGTCGTCGTCGAGATCCAGCCGGGCAGGGCGTCGGGCTCGCGCAGGGCGTCGAGGTGCTCGACAAGGCGTAGCCACACCGTCTGGGACACGTCGTCACCGTCGGCCTCCGACAGCCGGTGACGTCGCACCAGGGCACTGACGAGCGGCAGGAACCGCTCGACGATCGCGTTCCACGCATCTTGGTCCCCCTCGCGAGCCGCGGCGACCAGTGCGTGGAGGGGGTACGACGTGTCCATCGCACCTCCTCCGTCCGGCGGCTCGGTACCCCCGGGCGAAGCAATGGTCTCGCATCTAAGGAGCGCCCAGCCAGGCCCGTGATACGTCGAAACTCAACGTATCTCAGGGACCCGTCGGCGCCTCTGTCTCGACAACTGCGGCATCACTGCCGCCCACCGAGAGGACAGATCGATGAGCTGGACCGAGACCCACGAGCGATACCGCATCATCCGCGAGGTCGTGAGGGCCGCCGAGTCTGACAAGACGGGCGCGTTGCCCTGGCGCGAGGAGTACGCCGCGTCGTTCGGCACCCCCGACGGCCTGGTCGCCGCGCTGCGCCAGCGCTGGCAGCGGACCTGCGAGGCCCAGCTCGAGGCGCACCTCTCCGACGAGGAGATCCAGGTCCGGCATCGCAAGCTGCTCACCGAGCACGCCGCCGTACTGCGGATCCTGGACCGGTACGTCGCGCTCGCGCCGCGGCCGGCTGCGTTCCTGACCCCGGTGGCGTGACGCCGCCGGTCAGCCCACGGTCGTCAACAGCTGGGTCGCGCGGGTGAGTACGACGTACAGCGTGGCGGTGCCGGTGGCCGACTCCGCCTCGATCTCGTCGGGCCGGACCACGACGATGGCGTCGAACTCCAGGCCCTTGGTGTCGAGACCGGTGAGGACGACGACGCGATCATCGCCCGAGGGGGCGACCGAGGCGTCCGCTGCGGCGGGGCGGGCGCCCGGCGCGTCGTCCTCCAGCTCGGGCCACGACGCCAACCAGGCATTCACCTCCGAGCGTCGGGCGACCGGCACCACGATCCCGACGGTGCCGGTCACCTGACCAGCCACCTCGAGCACGGCATCCCGAGTCGCCGTCTCGAGGTCGGGAGACGCCGGGCGGGTCACCGGGGGGACGCCCGTTGACCGGACCGCCTCAGGCAGGTCCGCATCGAGGCCGACCCGCCCGGCGTACTCAGCGGCGAACGCGTAGATCTCCGAGGAGTTGCGGTAGTTCTTCGACAGGTGGAACTCGTGGACCGGCTTGCCGTCCAGGGCGGCCGCCCGGGCGGCCGCGGACTCCGTCGGCGCGGGCCACGACGACTGCGCCGGGTCGCCGACGATCGTCCAGGACGCGGCTCGGCCGCGCCGGCCGACCATCCGCCACTGCATCGGGGTGAGATCCTGCGCCTCGTCGACCAGCACGTGCGCGAACGGGTCGTCCTCGATGCTGTGGGTGGGCGGGGTCCAGGCACGTCCGGACGGGGCGTACTCGCGGTCGGCCGCCGTCATCAGCTCCTGGATGTCCACCGCGCCCTCGAGCAGGGAGTAGGGGTCGTCGCGCTCGTCGTCGGTGCGCGCCGGCACGTCGCCGAGCGCGTAGCGCAGCTCGTCGAGCAGTGGCACGTCCTCCACCGACAGGCCCTGTGCGGCGTCCCACGACTTGGTGAGCAGCCGCTGCTCCTCGCTGGTGACGACACCCTCGCCCACCCTGGCGAGGAGCTCCGGGTCGCGCAGCCAGCCCAGCACCGTGGGCGCGTCCAGCGGCGGCCACCAGGCCAGCGCGAAGTCGAGGAACGTCTGGTCCGAGAGCATGTCGTCGTCGAACGCCTCGCGGCCCCGGTCGCGCCCGCGCTCGCTGCGGACCTGCCGCCACATGGCGTCGAGCATGGTGCTCGCCACCCGGGGCAACTGCCGGTTGCGTCGGCCCTGCGACATCAGCTGGCGCCGGATCCGGCCGAGTACCCCGCGGTCGAGCACGATCCGGTCGTCGCGCCAGAAAGTGCGGAACTCGCCCGGGCTGCCCGGCGCCTGCTGGCGGGCGGTGCGCCGGATCAGCTCGGCCATGCGCTCCGAACCCTTGACGTCGGCCACCGCGGGCTCGTCGTGGCGGGTGGCGCGGACGCCGTCGACCACCTCGCCCAGCGAACGCAGCGCCACCGCCGTCTCGCCGAGGCTGGGCAGCACCCGCTCGATGTAGCGCATGAAGACCCCGCTGGGGCCCACGATCAGCACTCCGCCGCCCTCGTAACGACGCCGGTCGGTGTAGAGCAGGTACGCCGCCCGGTGCAGCGCCACCACGGTCTTGCCGGTGCCGGGGCCGCCGGAGATCGCGACCACGCCCTTGCTGGGCGCCCGGATCGCCATGTCCTGCTCGGCCTGGATGGTCGCCACGATCGAGTGCATCGACCGGTCGCGGGCTCGGGACAGCTGCGCCATCAGCGCGCCCTCGCCGAACACCGGCAGGTCCTCGGCCGCGGGGTTGTCGGGGTCGAGCAGCTCGTCCTCCACCCCGAGCACGGTGGCCCCGGTGCAGCGCAGCACCCGCCGGCGTACGACGTTCTGGGGATCGGCGGCGGTGGCCTGGTAGAACACCGCGGCCGCGGGCGCACGCCAGTCGATCAGCAGCGAGTCGCGGTTGGCGTCGCGCAGCCCGATCCGGCCGATGTAGCGCGGCTGCTGGTCGGTCTGGGGGTCGAGGTCGAGCCGCCCGAACACCAGCCCCTCGTGGGCGGCGTCGAGCTGGGCGATCCGCTTGGCCGCCTGGAACACCATCGCGTCGCGCTCGACCAGGCCACCCTCGTGACCCAGCCGCCCGCGCTGATGACCTTCCTTGGCCAGCTCCTCGGCTGCCTTGGCCGACACCTGCAGCTGCTGGTGGACCCGGTCCACGAACGCCTGCTCGCGAGCGACCTCTCGCTCGACCACTGGCTCACTCAACGATGCTTCCCCTCCAGCACGATGTCCGGGCCCCTGATCGGGCGCGGACAAGTTAACTACCCTATCTCGGGTGACGCTTCCCGGCTCACGACGTTGGAAGTTCGTGACCCGCTCCACAAACACCGAGAGCGACCGGCCCACCTCCGCCGGATCGCCCTCGGTCGTACGTCGCCGGCGCGGCACCGCCGATCGGAGGCGGCGCCGCGCGATGCTCCTCGGCGGCGTCGCCCTGATCACCGTGGGAGCGATCGTCCTCGGCTGGGTGGCGTGGCAGTTCTGGGGCACCAACTGGGTGTCCAAGGGCCGCCAGGCCGACGTGGTCGCCGATCTCCAGGAGGAGTGGGGCGACGGCAAGGTGTCGGCGGACACCGACTTCGGCAGGGCCACCGGGATCCTGCGGGTCCCACGGTTCGGCGCCGACTACGAGGTGCCGATCCTCGAGGGGTCGTCCGACGAGGTGCTGGCCGCCGGCGTCGGCCATCTGGAGGACACCGCGGCCGTCGGCGAGCACGGCAACTTCGCGCTGGCTGCTCACCGGACCACCCACGGCGAGCCGTTCGCCGACCTCCCGGAGCTGCGCGAGGGCGATCTGGTGCAGGTCGAGACCCTGGACGCCGACTACACCTACGTGCTCGACACCGGCGGGCCGGACCTGACCGTGCCGTTCACGGCGTCGTGGGTGCTCGACCCGTTCCCCGTCAACCCCGACCCCGGCGGCACCACGGCCACGGGCCAGCCCGGAGCCCGGTTGATCACCCTCGTCACGTGCTCGGAGCTGTTCCACACCGACAACCGCAGCGTCGTGTTCGGCCATCTCGTGGAGCGGGTCGCGAAGCTCCCCTGAACCTCTGGCCGGTACGTGACTCCCGCCCCTGCGCCTCGTTGTAGCAGGTACGTGGAGGAGGCGCGTGTGAAGAAGCTTGCAGCCGTGCTGGCGTTCGCCCTGACGTCGATCGTGGTGACGCCGGCCCTCGTCGCGCCCGCTGATGCGGCCGACGACCCCTACCCCGCCGGTGTGAGCACGTCGTGCCATCTCGCCGTGAAGGCCGTGATCAGCGTCGGCACGGCGCCCCGGATCCGGATCCACGTGCGAGCGAACGCTCCCGCGGAGGCTGCCGGCAAGGCCGTCCGGCCGACGGGCTCGGTCACCGTCTCGATCAGCAAGGACGGCACCGGCATCTACTCCAAGACCGTCGCCTACAACGGCTCCCCGGTCACCATCCAGGGATCGGTGCTCAACGAGCCCGGCCGCTACCGGGTCCACGGGACGTTCAGGGCCGCCGAGGGCAGCGCCTTCAAGCCCAGCCAGCGCGACACCTCCTTCGCCCTCCGCGCCAACAGCGACGGGCCGGACGAAGGCCCCGGACCCAACCCCGGCGTCAGCAACCCCAGCGGGCTGCTGCCCGACGCCGGTGGCCCGAACGCCATCTGGCTGCTCCTCGGCCTGACACTGGTGGGCGGCGGTGGCGGCCTGGTCCTCGCCGCGAAGCGCCGGCCGCGCGGTCCGCTGTACGACTTCTGACCCAGCGTTGGTCGAGTAGCCGCGAGCGATGAAGTAGCGCGGGTGCTATTTCTTCGCCAGGAACGCCAGCATCGCCTCGCGCGCTGCGTCTGAGCCGAACAGTCGCGCACTGAGCGCGGCCACTTCGTCGCCCTTCGCGTCGATCCGCTCGAGCAGGTCACGGGAGAGCAGCGCCTTCGTCTCCCGCAAACCCTGAGGGGCCCCGGTGCCCAGCGAGGCCACCACGGCCGCCACCGCGTCGTCCAGCTCCGCCACGGGCACCGCCCGGGTGACCAGGCCCATCTCCGCGGCCTGAGCGCCGTCGAAGACCTCGCCGGTCAGGCAGGTCAGCGCCGCGGCTCGGGAGGTGAGCCGGGGCAGCACGGTCAATGAGATCACCGCAGGGGCCAGCCCGAGCTTGACCTCGGTCAAGGCGTACGTCGCGTCCGCCGCCGAGATGGCGATGTCGGACGCGGCCACGATGCCGATGCCGCCGGCCCGGACCGCCCCGTGCAGCCGGGTGACCACCGGCTTGCCCATCGCCACGATCCGTCGCTGCATCGCGACCATGGCCCGGGCGCCCTCCTCCATGCCGTCGGCGGAGGCCTCGGAGAGGTCGGCGCCCGAGCAGAACACCTTGCCCTCGGCGCGGATCACGACCACCCTGACGGCGTCATCGGAGTCGGACGCCTCGAGGTGCCCCATCAGCTCGGTGACCAGCCGGCGGGACAGCGCGTTGCGGTTGTGCGGGGAGTCGAAGGTGATCGTCGCGACTCCCTCGGCGACGGCGTAGTGAACCAGCTCGGCGGTGTCGGGCATGGGCGTCACCGTACCCATCCACGAGGGCGGCGGCGCCGAAGGACCGACATGCGCACCCGTCGGCTGTATGCCCTGTTCGGCCTCCTCGCCGCCCTGCTCGGGATGGCCGCCGGGCACTTCGTCGCCGCCCTGCTGGACCCCGCGTCCTCACCGGTGCTCGCAGTCGGGTCGGCGGTCATCGACCTCACGCCGACGCCGGTCAAGGAGTGGGCGATCGCGCGGTTCGGCACCAAGGACAAGCCGATCCTGATCGGCTCGGTGCTCCTCGGGGTGCTCGCGCTCGCCGCGGTCGCCGGGCTACTCGCCCGCCGGCGGTTCAGGTACGGCGCGGCGCTGCTCGTCGGCCTGGTGGCGGTGGCCGCGGTCGCGGTGCTGACCAGGCCGACCGTCGAGCCCGTCGACGTGGTGCCCAGCCTGGTCACCGCGTTCGTCGGCGTCGGGTCGCTGTGGCTGCTCGACCGGCGCGCCCGGTACGAGGCTGAGCGGCCGGCTGAGCCGACGGAAGACGTCACCGGACCCCACCGTCGTGGCGTGCTCATCGGCATCGGGGTGATGGTCGCCTTCGCGACCGCGCTCGGCGGCGCCGGCCGCTGGATCCAGAGCTACCGTGCGCGGGCGGAGGACATCGACCTGCCGGCCGCCGCGGACCCGACCCGGCCCCTGCCGAAGGGCCTGGACGACCAGGTGCCGGGCATCACCGAGTGGGTGACGCCGAACGAGGACTTCTACCGGGTCGACACCCGCCTGGACACGCCGGTCGTGAACACCGACGACTGGACCCTCACCATCGACGGCGACGTGGAGAAGGAGGTCACGATCACGTTCGACGAGCTGCTCGAGATGCCGATGATCGAGCGCGACATCACCCTGACCTGCGTCTCCAACAGCGTGGGTGGCGAGTTCGTCGGGGGCGCTCGATGGCTCGGCGTACCCCTCCAGGACCTGCTCGACCTGGCCGGCGTCGGCAGCAAGGCCGACCAGATCCTCAGCACCGACTTCGACGGGATGACCATCAGCACGCCGCTCGCGCTGGCCACGGACGGCCGCGACGCGATGGTCTGCGTCGGCATGAACGGCGATCAGCTGCCCCGCGAGCACGGCTTCCCGGTGCGGATGGTGATCCCCGGGCTGTACGGCTTCATCAGCGCCACCAAGTGGCTGACCCGGCTGACGCTCACGACGTACGACGACGAGCAGGCGTACTGGACCGACCGTGACTGGGCCACCGACGCCCCGATCAAGATCTCCGCGCGGATCGACACCCCGCGCTCGCTGGCCAAGCTCGACCCCGGAGAGAACATCATCGGCGGGATCGCATGGTGCCAGCAGGCGGGCGGGGTCGGCGTCGTCGAGGTGCAGGTCGACGGCAGTGGCTGGAAGCAGGCCACGCTGGGGCCTGACGGCGGCAACGACTACTGGCGGCAGTGGTACTACCGCTGGGACGCCGAGCCCGGCCAGCACAGCATCGCGGCCCGGGTGACCAGCGGCGGCGGCGAGATGCAGAGCCCCGCCCGCGCCAACCCCTTCCCCGACGGCGCCAGCGGCATCCACCAGTACTCCGTCACGGTCGCCTAAATCCGGTCGGCGATCGGCGCCGAACACCGGTCATCAGCAACCTCCAACGGAAGGCAGTTCCCATGAAGCTCCAGACCCTCCGACGCAACGGCGGCATCGCGGCCACGGTGCTCGCGCTCTCGCTGGGCCTCGCGGCCTGCAGTGACGACGACGGCGGCAGCGACGCCTCCGACGACACTTCGTCGTCGGCACCGGCGGACGACATGGGCGACGGGAGCGACCCGGCCGCTCAGACCTTCGGCCCCGGCTGCTCGCAGATCCCGACCTCCGGTGACGGCTCGTTCTCGGGCATGGTCCAGGACCCGGTCGGCACCGCGGCGAGCACGAACCCGCTGCTCAAGACCCTGACCGCCGCCGTGGGTGCCGTGGAGGGCCTCGGCGACACGCTCAACAGCGCGGAGGGCCTGACGGTCTTCGCGCCGGCCGACCCGGCCTTCGCCGAGATCCCCGAGGCCGATCTCACCGCGCTCCTCGACGGCGCCGCCAAGGACGGCCTGAAGAGCGACCTCGCGACGGTGCTGACCTACCACGTGGTCGAGGGTCAGCTGGACCCCGCCTCGGTGGTCGGCGAGCAGACCACCCTGGAGGGTGACACGGTGACCGTCGAGGGTGACGAGTCCGGGATGACCGTCAACGGGGCCAACGTGCTCTGCGGCAACATCCCCACGGCCAACGCCACGGTCTACGTGATCGACACCGTCCTCAACCCGGCTGCCTGAGCGGCTTCCCAACCCAGGCATCGAAGACGAGGATCAGCCCGTGGAACGGTTCGGGCGGATGAGCCCCGGCGCCTCCTCCGACGAGGAGGCGCCGGCGGCTGCCACCGACACGTCGGGCGACCTGGCCGAGCTGCTCAAGCGGGCCGGCCGGGGCGACAAGACCGCGTTCGCCGAGCTCTACGACGCCACGTCGGCGCGGGTCTTCGGGCTCGCCGTACGGGTGGTGCGTGACCCGGCGCAGGCCGAGGAGGTGGCCCAGGAGTCGTTCCTCGAGATCTGGCGCGGCTCGGCCCGTTTCGACGCGGCCCGGGGCAGCGCGATCGCGTGGATGCTCACCATCGTGCACCGCAAGGCCGTCGACCGGGTCCGCTCGGCGGAGGCGGCCAGCCGCCGGGACACGACGTACACCCGCCAGAACCAGTCGGTGGACCACGACGCGACCGCCGACGCGGCCCACGCCTCGCTGGAGGCCCGTAGGGTACGCAGCGCGCTGACCAGCCTCACCGAGGTGCAGCGCGAGGCGCTCGAGCTGGCCTACTTCGGGGGATACACACATACCGAGGTAGCCAGCTTGCTGGACCTACCGATCGGCACCGCCAAGACCCGTATCCGGGACGGGTTGATCCGACTACGTGACGTCATGGGGGTAGCAACATGAGCGACATCCACGCGCTCTCGGGCGCCTATGCGATCGACGCGCTCGACGACGTCGAACGCGCCCGCTTCGAGCGGCATCTGGCCGAGTGCGCCGACTGCCGGGCCGAGGTCGCAAACCTCCGCGAGGCCGCGGCACTGCTGCCCGAAACGGTCGCCATGGCCCCGCCCGCCGGGCTGCGGGACCGGGTGCTCGGCGACATCGACACGGTCCGACCGCTGCCACCGGTGACCGACCCGGCGCCGGCGCATCGTCCCGGCCGCCGCCGGTTGGTCGCACTCGTCGCCGCGGCCGCCGCGCTGGTCGCCATCGGCGGCGTGGGGGCCACCGTGTGGCACCCCTGGTCCGACGAGTCCAGCCAGTCGCCGGACCTGAGCGCGGCCGAGCAGATCCGCGCGGCCGCGGACGCCAAGTCCTGGACCGAGCGGTTGCCCGACGGGTCCAGCGTGACGATCACCCGTTCGGCCTCGCTCAACGGAGCGGTCGTGCAGACCCACGACATGGCCCCCGCAGGGGCGAACAAGGACTACCAGCTATGGCTGCAGCACGACGACGAGATGGTCTCGGCCGGTCTGATGCCGCCAGGCCCGGACAACACCGTCGTCCTCGTGGGTGACCCCGCCACCGCGAACGGCTTCGGGATCACCCGGGAGCCCGCCGGTGGCTCGCCCGAGCCCACCCGGCCTCCGGTGGCGCTGATCGACTTCGAGAGCGCCTAGGAACTCGCCCTTCTCAACAGGTGTCCATCACTTGCGGTGTGCGGGGCGTGACCGCCTGAACCCGCACCGATGTGAGGGCGTTTGTGGCGACCTGCCGTGGCCGAGTCTTCGCGCAATCCAGCGCGCCTCTCAGTCGCGTGCCATGGCGGCGGCGAGGTGCCTCTCGACGTCGATGTAGGCGTCGTCGGCGACGTCGAAGACCACCTTGGTGAGTTCGCCGCCGGTGAACTCGAACCGCGAGCCGGCGTATTCCTTCGATGCCGCGTCCCCGCTGTCGTAGCCGATGCAGAGCCCCTCGCCGCAGAGCGAGAAGTGGCCGGTCATGGTGCGGAAGTCGTCGTCCTGGCCGATCACCTGGTCGTCGACGTACAGCTTCAAGGTCCCGTGCGAGACCCGGTGCTCGTCCATCGACTCCTTGGCGAAGTCCACGCCGACGATGTGGTGACCCGACGTCGGGGCCGGCCCGGCGACCTGGACCTCCGGCGGGATCCCGAGGAAGTTGTAGGCGTAGACCAGCTTGCCGTCCTTCACGAACAGTGAGTGGCCGCCGAACCGGGAGCCGTGGGCGAAGATGACCCCGCTCGTCTCGGCGGTGAACTCGACCTCGGCGAACGCTTTGTAGGACACGCCGTGCACGTTGGCCGCCGAGCGCTCGGGGACCTCGGAAGTGCCGGGGTAGTAGGTGTACTGGCCGGTCGGCGGGACGGGGATGTTGAACTCCATGGCGAGGAACGCTTGGAGGTCCTTGCCAGCGACCTGCATGTCGTTGAGCGGCAGGACGTTGTTGGCCCTCGCCTCCTCGAACCACAGGGCGACGAGTTCCTCGACCGTCTCCGGGTGCTCGGCCGCGACATCGTGGGCCTCGGCGCGGTCGATGTCGGTGTGGAACAGTTGCCACCGATCCTGGTCGAAGTTGCTGATCCCGCTGATCGGACCGTGCTCGGTGACAGCCTTCCAGCCGTCGTGCCAGATGCCCCGCTGGCCGAACATCTCGTAGTACTGCGTTTCCTTCGTGGTCGGCGCCTGCGACTGGTTGAAGGAGTAGACCATCGAGACCCCGGACAGCGGGGTTTGCTCGACACCGTCGACGACGTCCGGCATGGTCAAGCCGCAGGCTTCGTAGATGGTGGGCACGATGTCTGTGCAGTGGTGGTACTGGTCGCGGACCTCGCCCTGGGTGTGGATGCCGGCCGGCCAGTGCACGACCAGGGGGTCGCAGACGCCGCCCTGGTAGGTGTAGCGCTTGAACATCCGGTACGGGGTGGAGAACGCCGCCGCCCATCCGGTCGGGTAGTGGTTGTAGGTGTCCGGCGAGCCGAGCGCGTCCATCGCGGCGAGGTTGTCCTCGATGGTGTCGGGGTAGCCGTTGATGAACTTTCCCTCGTTGGTGGACCCGTTCGGGCTGCCCTCACCTGACGCGCCGTTGTCGGCGCAGTAGAAGATGATCGTGTTCTCGATCTGCCCGGACTCCTCGAGGTAGTCGACGATCCGGCCGACCTGCGCATCGGTGTACTCCGAGAAGCCGGCGTACACCTCCGCCATCCGGCTGAAGAGAGCGCGCTCCTCGGCGTTGAGCTCTTCCCACGGCCGGACGTGGTCGCCGTCGGCGTACGTGCCGTCGGGCATCGGGTTGAGCGGCGTGAGCTCGGTGCCCTCGGGAAGGATGCCGCGCTCGATCATCCGGGGCAGCACCCACTCGCGGTAGGCCTCGTAGCCGTCGTCGAACATGCCCTTGTACTTGGCGATGTACTCCTCCGGAGCGTGGTGCGGCGCGTGGTTGGCACCCGGGCAGAACCACAGGTACCAGGGCTTCTCGGGCTCGGTCTGCTTCGAGTCGCGGATCATCCGCAGCGCCTGGTCGGCCAGATCCTTGGACAGGTGGTAGCCGTCCTCGGGCAGGTAGGGCTGCTCGATGTAGCGGTTGCCCTCGGCGAGCGAGGGATACCAGTTGTTGGTCTCGCCCCCGATGAAGCCGTAGAACTGGTCGTAGCCCTGGCCCAGAGGCCAGCGCTTCTTCGAGGCACCGGCGGTCCACTCGTCGATCGGGATGTTGTGGTTCTTGCCGACCCAGAAAGTGCTCCAGCCGGCCTCACGCAACACGTTGGCCATGGTCGCGTTCGAGGCTGGGATGTGTGAGCTGTAGCCCGGGAAGCCCGTCGAGGACTCCGAGATCGAGGCGAACCCGTTCAGGTGATGGTTGCGACCGGTCAGAAACGCCGACCGGGTCGGCGAGCACAGCGCGGTCGTGTGCCACTGGGTATACGTCAGGCCACCCGCTGCGAGCCGGTCCATCGTCGGCATCTTGATCCGCCCGCCGTACGGCGACCACGCCGCCTGCCCGGTGTCGTCGTACAGAACGACCAGGACGTTGGGCGCACCCGCTGGTGCCTTGTCCGGGAGGAACGCGTCCCAGTCCGGGGCGGAGTCCCGGACGTCGACCTCGATCTTGCCCTGGAACTCCCTGGTCATCAGTCATCCTCTCGCCACCGCGCTGGTCCATCTAGCCTGACTGGATAGCCTGGCCGACTGTTCACCCGCAAGGGGTGAGAGGGGCCATCCAGATCTGGCTCTGTCCGGCTCATGTACAAGCCGATGAGCACCGCCACCCCAAGGCTGGCACCTGCGGAGAGCCTGAGACGCGGGGCGCCCTCAGCGCCCGAGCTGAGCCAGCTTCTCCTCGACCAGACGTCCTACGAGGTCGTCCGGCAGCGGCTTGTCGATCGCGAAGTGGAGCGACCCCGACGACCACTCATACCCCGCAAGCTCGTCGGCGAGACCGGGCAGCACGCTGCCGCTGTGCGGAAGGTAGGCGAGGTGGTTCTTGAACGCCGCAAACCCGGCCACCACCTTCCCGCCGACCCGGAACGCCGGCATCCCGTAGGAGATACCCTCCTCCGCTTCTGGGACGACGGCGCGGATCGACACGCGTAGGGCCTCGAGGGTGCTCCGCTTTGGCTCCTCGATTTCGGCCAGGTAAGCGTCGACCTCGTCTGCACCCATGACGGGAGTCTCACCCTGAGGCGCGATCGTGTCGAGCCTCGCCGGATGGCCGCTGCCGCTATTCGGGTGAGGTATTGGGCGATCGCCGCGCTGCCGATCCGGTGTTCCCCTTCGCGAGCTCGACCATCGTGCCGTTCGGGGTCTGGGGAGTAGTAGGTGACGGCTCTACGCGCCCAACTTGGTCCATGAACAACGCACTCACAAGCCTGCGGCCTGAGGCGGTCATGCCGGTGCTCCCAACGAGAGCACCCCGCGATCCTTGCGCCACTCGACGCGGTAGCGAGCCGCCAGGTTGGGACACGTTCACGTGACCATCAGTCCAATGTCAGCGTGCTGAACCGTAGACCCCTTTCCGCCCAGGTGGCTGCGAAGCGTCCGTCGGTGCCGGCAGCTATCTGGTAGGCGCTCGGGACCAGTTGGCCGGCCCCGCGCTGAGGCAGGCGGCCGGTCTGCCAGTCCCCTTCCGGAGCGCGTACGAAGGTCAAGGCTCCCTCATCGGAGGTATGCACGGCGACCAGGACGGGGCCATCCGGGCCGACCGCGACCTTTGGATCGAAGCGGAACGAGAACGACCCGGCCTCGACGGGCGGCAACAGCTCGAGGCTGTCCGTGAGGTTCTCCCCAGCGGGCCACGACCGTGTCCAGAGGGTGTTCTTGGGGCCGATCCAGCCGAAGGTGACATCGCCCGCGGCATCCATGGCCGCATCGGATGACCACTCTCTACCGGGGTCGGCCCACTTCAGGGGCTTCGCCCATGTGCCGCCGCTGCGTCTGACGGCCCGGAAGGCCTTGAACGTGGTCCAGGCGACGACCTCGGTGTCATCGGCGCCGGACATCATCAAGTACGGGTCGACTTGGCCCCCGGCGCCGATCCGGCGTGCGGGTGTCCATGACCCGCCGGGAGGGTGCTCCCTGTCCATGAGTCCCTTGCGACGGGGGTAGACGACCGCGATCCGGCCGTCGGACTCGATGGCTGATGAGGTCGGCGGGTAGAACCACGTCTTGTCCACGAGCAGCTTGGGTCGCTTCCACTCGCCGGTCGGGGTGGACTTGGCGATGTACGCCCAGCTGGGGTCCGGCGGGTCTCTCTGCTCGATCCCTTCGACCCAGGACACGGCAGCGATGCCGTTGTCGGCAACGTCCACCTCGAGGTCGATGGAGTCGCGCACGCCTGGCAAGGTGCGGAGCACCTGGGCGCGGGTCCATGCGCCACCTATGGGCCTGCGTGCCGTCATGATCCGGTACCCGTCGGCGCGCTCCTGTGACCACGTGACGACCAGCAGTCCTGCCTGGTTCCCGGCCACCTGCGCGTCGTAGCCCCGGCCCAGGCGACGCGTCGGTCCCCAGGTGCCCCGCATGCGTGCGGCTCCTGGTGTAGACCTTGCCGTCCCTGGAGAACCCGGTCGTCCACACCGAGGTGGTGCGGTTCGCTCCGACGACGAGCTGGTCCCCAAGCCCAACGACGAGAAACTCACCGTCTCTGTTGGCAACGACCTCCGGTGGGGTCCAGGGCAGTGGTGCCGCTGATGGTTGCGTTCCCGCCTCCAAGACGACGACCGTCCGGGCTGACCTCGTCGCCATCCAAGACGAAGCGTCGCCCCACGCGGCGAGGGTCAGCTCGACGGCAAGGGCAGCTGTCGAGCCGATCAAGCTGGCGTGGCCGATCATGAGCGCCTCCCAACAACCCAGGTGCTCGACCGTATGCCGGTTCGATCGCCCGCACATGACCCACCGAGGCCATTTTGACCGTTGCTGTTCACGGGTCGATGGCCGCACCAGCAACAACGCCGCGAATCCCTCCATCCAGGCATCCGGATCTGCGGCTGTTCGGTCATGCCGGAGTTGAGAGCCCCGGGCAACGCGCGAGCACGTCATCCGGGCGGTGCAACCGCTTGCTAGAGCAGGCCGCGGTCTCGGGCAATCGCGGCGGCCTCGCCGCGTCCGGAGGCGTCCAGCTTGCCGATGATGTTGGACACGTGAACGCTCACCGTCTTGGCGCTGATGAACAGGCGCTCGCCGATGTCGCGGTTGCTGAGGCCGCGGTCGACGAGGACCAGGATCTCGCGTTCGCGAGGAGTGAGCGCGCTGGCGGCCGGGGCCGGCGCCGTCGGAGCGGTGCCGTAACCGAGCTCGGCGATCAGGGGACGTGCACCGAGCTCCCGCGCGGTCGCCAGCGCGCTCGAACTGAGGGTGGCGGCCTCGGGGTCGCCGGCGGCGTCGAGGACGGCGGCGAGCCGGGCCTGCGACCGCGCCACCTCGAACCGGTGCCCGTAGTCGGTGAAGCACTTGACCGACCCACGCCAGGCCTCGACGATCTCGTCGAGGTCGGCCGACGAGTCACCGGTGACCCAGCGGAGCCGCAGCAGCTCGGCGCGGGCGCGGCTGCGCCAGGCCCGCGCCTCGAGCCCGATGGCGCCCTTGGCGATGTCGTCCTCCCAGACCAGCACGCTGCGGTCGGCGAGTGCTTGTCCCCTCTCCCGAAGAGCTCGGCGCTCGGCGGCGCTCGCGGAGGCGGCCCGTCGGGAGAAGTGCGCGAGCATCAGCGAGTTGAGCCGCAGCTCGGGCTGCACGGTCCGGACCTGCCAGAGGTCGCTGAGAAACTCCACGACGTCACGCAGCGCGGACTCCGCGCGGTCGAGGTCGCCCGCATCGCCGTGCAGCTCGATCAGGGCGGTAGAGGCGGCGATCGAGATCAGCCCGTCGAGCGCCCAGGCGTCCCGCAGCCCGTCGGCCTCGGCCACCCGGTCGAGCTCGCCACGGGAGGCCCGCACCATCAGCCCCACGGCGCGCAGCATCGCGTCGGCGCCTGGCGGCGGGGTCTCGCCCGTCGCGTCGACCACCTGGACCGCGAGGTCCCAGTCGCCGTACTCGTAGGCGGCGATGCCGGCCAGCACCCGGCAGTCGAAGCCGTACGGCGCCCAGGAACGGCCGAGCCTCCGCGCCTTGTCGATGCCCTGTTGGTAGACGTCGAGCGCCTCCTTGAGCCGCCCGGCCCGGTGGTGCAGCGCCCCCAGGTGGTGCATCGCGCGGAGCCGGATCAGCCCGGACGCGGACTCGGCGATGATCCGCTCGAGCGTCTCCTGGGAGGAGACCACGTCGCCGCTGCGCTCGGAGATGCGGGCCACGAAGGTCTCGACCTCCGCGGTGATCTCGGGCAGGTCGAGGCGGTCGGCGAGCTCCGTCGCCTTGCGGCTGTACTTGACCGCCTCCTCGTTGCGGAGCCGGTCGGCGAGCGCCTGGGCGTGGGCGGCCAGCACCCTGGCCCGGAGCTTGGTCTCGTCCTCGGCGGGGACGAGCGTCAGCGCCTCCTCGGTGAGGGCGAGCGCGTCGATGTCGAGCTCGGTGATCCGGGACGCCTGGGCGAGCTCCGCCAGCAGCTCTGCGCGCAGTTGCGCCGGTAGCCCGCCTCTGTCGAGGCGCTCCCGGAGCAGGGCGACGGCGCGGGTCGGGTGGCCGGCGGCCATCGCCGCGGCCGCCGCCATCCCCGCGATCGCGGTGGCTTCCTCTGGCTCTTCGGGTCCGAGCCCGAGCGCGCGCTCGTAGTGGCGGAGCGCCTCGTCGGGACCGCCCATCGCCATCGCGCTGCTGCCCGCGCTGACGCTGGCCTGAAGGGCCAGGGCGCGCTCGCCGGCCTCAGCCGCGTGTCGGGCCAGGTCGGCGGACTTGCCGAGCGCCCCGTCGGCGTCGATGACCCGGGCGTACGTCGCATGCGCACGCACCCGCTCGCCCGGCAGCATGTCGTCGTAGACCGTCTCGGCCAGCAGCGCGTGGCGAAAGGCGTAGCCGGTGTCGGTGGGCACCAGGATGTGCCGCTCGACGGCGTCGCGGAGCGCCAGGTCGAGGGCGGCCGAGTCGATCCCGGCGGCCTCCTGCACGACTCTTGCCAGCAGCTCGTGGGTGACGTGTCGCCCGGCCGCCGACGACAGCCTGACCACGGTCTGCGCGGTCGTGTCGAGCTGCTCGAACCGCACCAGCAGCAGCCGCGACAGGTCGGCTCCGACGCCGGCCTGTCCCCACATGCTCGCGGCGGCGATCTCCTCCGCGAAGAACGCGTTGCCCTCCGCACGCTCGACAACCGCCTCGACCTCGCGATCGGCGAGCCCGCCCACCTCTCCCGTGTCCAGCCCGCGCACCAGCTCGCGCATCGCGGGACGCTCAAGGGGGGCGAGGTCGATGCGGCGCACCTGGGCGAGGCGGGACCAGTTCGCCAGCGTGGCCCGCAGCGGGTGGCGCCGGTGCAGGTCGTCGCTGCGGAACGAGATCACCAGCGAGACGGGGCCGAGGAAACCCCGAGTCAGCAGGAGGCTGAGCAGCTCGCGCGACGACTGGTCCGCCCAGTGCACGTCCTCGATCACCACCAGCAGCGGCTGGGTGGCCGCAAGGTGCTCGAGACCGGCGTGCAGGCTCTCGAAGAGGTCGCCGCGGTGGGACTCCGACGCCTCTGCGGAGGGGCCGCGGAGGTGGGCCTGCAGGAGCGGGCCGAGGGAGGGGTGGGCGGCGATCAGGTCATCGGCCACCTCCGGCTCGTCGGAGAACAGACGGCCGAGGAGCTCGACGAAAGGGAGGTAGGGGAGGGTGCTGCCGGCCTCACCGAGACAGTGCCCGACCACGACCCTCCACCCGTCGTCACCGGCGCGCTCCGAGAGCTCGGCGAGCAGCCGGGTCTTGCCCATGCCGGCGTCGCCGGACAGCACAACCAGGCCCCCGAGCGCCTCGGATCCTCCGGCCGGAGCTATCCCGGCGGCGGTGGTGAGGCGATCGAGGTCCTGGTCGCGTCCGACGATGGGCCTGAGGCCGGCCGGGTTCAATGGCACAGCCTCGATTATGCCGGTGGCCACCGACATGGCGCCGCCCGCTTTCAGGCGGCGTGGTTGCGGCGGGTGCTGACCGACTCGGCGGCGGTCCGCCGCATCGGCGTCCGGCGGCGTACGGCCTTCTTGCGTCCGGCAACCCAGGGGGCGAGCCGACCCCGCTCGAGGCGGTACTCGGTCTCGGCCTTGATGAATTCGAAGTCTCCGTAGATCGACATGGTGCTGGTCTCCTCGTTTGGTGGTGCTTTGCTGGTGATGATCAATGTGCTCGGCTAAGGCAGGGCCGCACATTGGGCAGACTCCCTAAGTTCGGAACACCAGCGCCTTAGACGGGTCACGGAGCGGCTGCATAGGGGCCTTAGGCTCCTCAGCGTGTCCCTAGGACCCCCCGACGCACCGCTCGGCGAGGAGCTGCTCCGGCTCGCCTCCGCAGACAACTTCCGCGACCTGACCGGCCCCGGGCACCGCACCGCAGACGGCCGCGCGCTGCGCCCCGGCCTGATCTACCGGTCCAACGAGCTGACGCTGACCGACGAGGACGCCACCAGGGTGGCCGGCCTGGGCGTCACGACCGTCCTCGATCTCCGCCATGCGGACGAAATCGCCCTGCATGCGGACGCCGAGGTGCCGGGTGCGACGTGGGAGCACCTGGAGATCCCCGGGATCCCGATGGAGGCCGTGGCCACCCTGGACGACGCGTCACGGGCCGAGGCGGTGATGCACGAGGTCTACGAGGGCTTCGTCCGGCACCCGGGCGCCCGAGCGGCGTTCGGGGCCCTCATCGGGCGTATGGCGACCGCACAGGCGCCGCTGGTGTTCCACTGCACTGCCGGCAAGGACCGCACCGGCTGGGCCGCGGTGCTGGCCCTCTGCATCTGCGGCGTACCCGACGACATGGTGCTCGACGACTACCTCGCGACCAACCGGGTCTCGAGCCGGACCCGGGAGAAGTACCTCGGGATGGTGCGGGCGCACCTGGGCGCCGACAAGGTCGAGGTCTACGAGCGGGTGATGGTCGCCGACGAGCGCTACCTCACCGCCGCCTTCGACGCGGTGGCGGCCGACTTCGGCTCGCTCGCGGGCTATCTCGACGTCGGCCTCGGGCTCACCGACGCCACCCTCGACGCGTTGCGGGCCAGGCTGGTCGAATAGGGGCGTGGACGACGCTGTCGCCGCGGCCTTCGAGGCGGTCCCCCGGACCGGGTTCCTGCCCCGGCTCGCCCGCGGGCGGGCGTCGTACGACGGTCCGATCGGCATCGGCCGGGGCCAGACCAACTCCCAGCCCCGCACCGTGGCCGACATGCTGCGGCTGCTCGACGTCGAGACGGGGCAGCGGGTGCTGGACGTCGGCGCGGGCTCGGGGTGGACGACGGCGCTGCTCGCCCACCTGGTGGGGCCGTCGGGAGAGGTGCTGGGCGTGGAGCTCGAGCCGGACCTGGTGCGGTTCGGCGCCGAGAACCTGGCCCGCACCCAGCAGCCATGGGCGTCGATCCGGCTCGCGGGCAAGGGCGTGCTGGGGTGGCCGGATGCCGCGCCGTACGACCGGATCCTGGTCTCCGCCGAACCGCTCACCCTCCCCGACGAGCTGGTCACCCAGGTCGCCGACGGGGGTCGGATGGTGATCCCGGTCGACGGCACCATGCGCCTCGTGGTCCGGCGCGGCGACGACGTCGAGATCACCCGGCACGGCGGCTACCGCTTCGTCCCGCTCCGCTGAACTCAGCCGGGCGGCGGATGCGGAGGCGGTGGCGGGCGCGTGGGCGGAGGCGGAGGCGTGCCGTTGCTTCTGCCGTTGCCGTTGCGGATGGTCTCGGTCTTGCCGGTCTTGGGGTCCAGGACGATCTCGTGGGTGTCGCCGTCGCGGCCGTCGAACCGGACAGCGACGGTCTCGAAGCCCTTGTGCCGCTGGGTCTGGGCGTACATCGCGTACGCCCGGCGGTCGGCCTCGGTGAGGTCGACCCGGTCGGTGAACGGCGTCAGCAGCGCGCGGGGCCACAGCCGACGGGCCAGGACGACGTTGATCTCGATGCCGAGAACGCCCATGACCGCCGCGATGTAGATGATCCCGATCAGACCGAGGACCAAGGCGAAGGTCGCGTTCACGCTGCTGGCGTTGGTGAGCACGCTCCTGACGTAGAGCGTGCCGAGGTACTGCAGGAACTGCCACATCACTGCCAGCGCGAACGCCCCCGGCGCCGCCCGCATCAGGGTGATGTGGCGGGTCGCCGCCGCCATCCGGAACAGCGCGGTGAGCACCAGCCCCACGATCAGGATGTTCCCGATCCGGATCAGCCAGCGGATCGTCGCGTTCAGGTCGGCGCCGAACACCTCCGTGTTGCCGACCACGGCGGTGAACACCGTGACCAGGAGGACGGCGACGCCCGCGGTGAAGAGGAGGCCCAGGCTGTTCAGCCGGATCAGGAACGGATTGGGGCGGCTGTTGCGCGGGACCGCCCAGGCCGTGTTGATGACGTTCTGGATCGCGACGCCGAGGCCGATGCAGCCGTAGAACGCCGCGAGCGATCCGATGACCACCGCGCCGGTCGAGCCCTCCAGCCCCTCGGGGGCGGCGAGCTGGTCGCCGATGATCGGGAAGTTGCTGAGCGCGGAGTTGAGCACCTCGTCCTGGAGGTCGGGCCGGCCCTGCAGGATGAAGCCGAGGATCGACGAGGCCAGCAGCAGCAGCGGGAAGATCGCGATGAAGGCGTAGTAGGTGAGCACCGCTGCCAGGTAGTTGCCCTGGTCGTCGAAGAATTTGTAGATGACCCCCAGTGGGAAGCCGATCGCCGTGAAACGACGCTGCCCGCGGTCGACCTTCGCGACAACGCTCACGCGGTCAAACTACCTGTGGGGCTACCCCGTAGGTCGGTCGACCAGCGAAGCGAGTCGGTCTGGCGCCTGGAGGCAGTAGGAGTCGGTGAGCAGCTCGGTGAGCTCGGTCCAATCGGTGTCGTCGTCGAGCAGGAGTCCGATCACGTTGCCGCCCCAGCTCGCCCGGAAGTACGGCGTGCCGAGATGCTCGAACGCCATCACCTCCTCGGGCTCGCCGCGGAACGTGATCCGGAACAGCTGGTCCTCGCCCCCGAAGACGTGCGCGACGGTGGCGGAGCCGACCCGCCAGCGAGTGCCGACCCACGCGTTCTCCTCCACGCACTCGGGCAGCTCAGTGAGGATCGCGCCGATGCGGAGCACCATCTCCTCGGGCACCAGGGGACGCTCGGGCATACCTCGACCCTGCCATGTGGCGCGGACAGTGGGCGCACGCCTTTACCGGAACTGCCGATGAGCGGATGTCGCCGTCGGTCAGGGGTCGGCGAGGTTGACGCCAACGTCGAATCCGTCGTCGACCGGCCCGATGAGCCCGCCCAGCACCCCGACGAGCACGCCGATGGCGACCAACCGGCCGATCGGGGCGCCTTCGCGGGCCGACGGCCTCGTGCGCTGCCAGGCGTACCAGTCGCTGCGGCGGAACCCAGCAAGCCCAGCGAGAGCCACCGCTGTGGTCGCGAGCGAGAGCATTGCGAGGGCGGTCTGACCCAGGTCGCCGACCGAGACCAGGCCTACGAGCCCACTGATCACGCCCAGCAACAGCACGACCCAGGCAAGCACGAGGCGGACGGTCCGGGCCCGAACAACGCCAGCGGACACGTAGCCCACGAGAAGCGCGCCGAGGACAACGGACACGACAAGCGACACCTCGTCGCCGAGCCGGTCGCCCTGGCGGACTAGCAGCACCGCCTGGCCCGCCAGGGCGGCCCAGGCAACCACCCAGATCGAACGCGGCAGTGCTGGCGTGGCACCCAACTGCTCGACTCCCCCTTCGACGCTCACGGTGTCATCCTCACACCACGCTCATGCGAGCATTCGCATCTGGTCCGGCCGTCGCGGTTGGAACCGACGTCGTCCCCTCATGTCGCAGATAGCGTGCGCTGCGTGCAACCGGCCATGCCGCGATCCGCGCGTCTCCCAGAGCAACGGCTGCTCGAGGAAGTTGCACAAGGCATCATCAGGGCTTGTGCCTGCCTTGATGATGCCCGGAGCCCCCGTTGCCGAAGCCGTGCTCGCCGATGTCCGCGCCCGCACCGAGGTGCTGGAGGCTGCTGGCCATGTTCCCGGGCTGGCCACTTTGCTCGTCGGGGATAACCCTGCCAGCGCCGGCTACATCCGGATGAAGCAGGAGAAGGCTGCCGAGTTGGGGTTCACATCTCCGCATGTCTACCTGCCGAGCAGCGCAACGCAGCTCGACGTGCTCACTGCAATCGCCGACTTCAACGCCGACCCGGCGGTCGATGCCATGCTCTTCCAGCACCCGGCGCCGCGACATATCGACTACGACGCGGCGCTCGCAACGGTCGACCCCGCTAAGGACGTCGACGGCATGCAACCGGTGAACGTCGGACGTCTCGCCCTGGGACTGCCTGCGCCGCTCGCTTGCACGCCCGCCGGCATCGAGGCCCTGCTTGCTCACTACAAGATCCCCGTCGCCGGCCAAGACGTTTGCATCGTCGGGCGCGGCGCCACGATCGGTCGCCCGTTAGCGCTGTTGCTCTCCCAGAAGCGGGACACGGCGAACGCCGCCGTCACCGTTGTGCACACCGGGGTTCCAAATTGGGCCGACCACACCCGTCGTGCCAGCATCGTCATCGCCGCAGCCGGCGTTCCCGGGATGATCCGACCCGAGCATCTGACGCCGGGCGTCACTGTCGTCGGCGCGGGGGTGCGATACGAAGGGCGACGTCTGCTGCCCGATGTGGACGAGTCCTGCGGGGCCGTCGCCGGCGCCATCACGCCTCGTCTCGGCGGGGTTGGCCCGACCACCATTGCGATGCTGTTCCGAAACGCGGTCGAGGCCGCCGAGCGGCACGCCCGAATCTAAGCGCCGTTGCGGGCCGGCGCCCCCCCGGGCACTTGCTCAGCCAAGGGGCCAGAGGTGACCGGATCTGCCGCTGATCGGTCATGCCGAGTTGAGGGTTCCCGGCGACGCGCGAGGACGTCGTACGGGCGGTGCAACCGCTTGCTCTGACCGTATGACGTTCTTGGCGAACGCCATCCATCATCGACCGCACTGCGGCGGCAACGTTAG
>CAVSMX010000005.1:0-118684 GCA_963729095.1 uncultured Actinomycetota bacterium
GACGCTTCCCGCGGTCGCGGCCGCTGAGCCGCCAGCCGCGCCGGCGACCGCCTCACCTGAGCGGGCCGGCGGGTGGCACCCCCGGCAGGAGCTGTACTCCTCGACGGTGACCCGCAGGGACCTGCCGATCCGGATGAACGACGGTGTCGTCCTGCGAGGCGACCTGATCCTCCCGGTCGGCCGTGGCGGCAAACCCATCACCCGCGGGCTGCCCACCATCGTCACGGTCACGGCGTACAACAAGACCGTCCTCGGCGCCGGGGCGGGCGCCGTCCTGGCCGGCGCCGACCCGAACTACCTCGTCAAGCGTGGGTACGCCCAGCTCACCGTCGACGCCAGGGGCACCGGATCCTCCGAAGGCGTGTGGGGCGCGTTCAGCGCCCGGGAGGGCAAGGACGCCACCGCGGTCGTCGCGTGGGCGCACCGCCAGCCGTGGAGCAACGGCCGGGTCGGCATGACCGGCGCGTCGTACATGGGCATCAGCCAGATCTTCGCCGCTGCCCACCACCCGCCCGGCCTGAAGGCGATCTTCCCGCAGGTCCCCGGCGCCGACGTCTACCGCGACGTGGTCGCCTCCGGTGGCCAGATCGACGTGGGCTTCATCCCCCTGTGGCTGGGTCTGGTGACCGGCACCGGCCTGATCCCGCCGGCGTACGGCGTGGACGAGCCCGCCGCGGGCTTCAAGATGCTCACCGACCATCTGCGCACCGCGCTCACGTTCACGCTGCCGCTGATGTCGAAGGCGATCCTCGGCGGCGACCCGGCTTACGACGGCCGCTTCTACCGCGAGCGATCGCCGATCAACGTGATCGACAAGGTGCGGGTGCCGACGTTCCTGGTCGGCGGCGAGCGCGACCTCTTCCAGCGCGGCACCCCGCTGCTGTTCGAGCGGCTGCAGCGCAACGGCGTACCGACCCGGATGATCTGGGGTCCGTGGGACCACCTCCAGGGCTCCTCCGGCAAGGAGGTGCCCGGCGCCGGCTACGGCACCCTCGCCGAGCTGCAGCTGCGCTGGTTCGACCGCTACGTCCGCGGCGGCCGCGACGCGCGGCTGCTCTCCGACGTCAAGCCGCTGACGTACTTCGAGCAGGGTCCGGACCGATGGGTACGCACCAAGCGGTGGATCGGCCGCGACCTGCACGCCGTCTCCTACCGCCTGTCCGGCAAGGCCTCCGTCGGCGGTCGCGAGGCCCGGCTCACCCGCGGCGCGGCCCGACCGGGCACCTCCGTCGTACCCCCGATCCCGGTCACGGGCCTGTGCACCCGCTCGGCCAACCAGTGGACGGCCGGTGTTCCCAACGCGGTCCTCAAGGACTTCCCGTGCTTCACCGACAACCGGCTCAACGACCTCGGTGGCGTGGCCTTCGAGACCCCGAAGATGCGCCGCACCCTGCGGATCCAGGGCCCGATCAACGCCCGCCTCTTCACCTCGTCGCTCACCGGTGACGGGATGTTGTCGGTCGCGGTCGAGGACGTCGCACCCAACGGCAAGGTCAGCAGGGTCACCGGCGGCTGGCAGGTGCTCTCGCAGCGCAAGCTGCTCAGGTCGAGGTCGCGCTACCTCGACGGCCGGCTGATCCAGCCCTACCACCCGTTCACCCGGGCCGCGAAGGCGAAGCTGCCGCGCGGCAAGGTGGCGCCGATCGACGTGGAGATCTTCCCCACCGGCGCCGCCATCCGTCCGGGTCACCGGCTGCGGCTGAGCGTCCAGGCGTTCGACATCCCGCATCTGCTCTCACCGTTGCCCGACCTGCTCGGCCAGCTGAGCCCGCTGACGGTGCATGCCTCGAAGCGCTACCCGTCGGTGCTGACGCTGCCGGTGCGCTGACGGGTCAGGAGCGCATCGCCACGCCGACCCGCCAGTAGCCCATGAAGGCCACCTGGTGCCGGTCGATGCCCAGGTCCTTGACCAGGGCACGGCGCAGGCCGGTCACCATCTTCGACTCCCCCGCGATCCACGCGTAGAGGTCGTCGAACTCGTGGCCGACCGCCCGTACGGCGGTGTCGACGTCCTCCCCCGAGCTGGAGTACGTCGGCGTCTCCCACAGGTCCGGGTCGACCTCGTCGACGACCGGCGCGGTCGGCTCCTCGCCGAGGTGCTCGAGCACGGCAGCGTGCAGCGCGACGCTCCGGGGCGCACCGTCGCGAGGCAGCCAGTACACCTCCACGCCGCTCGGACGGTCGAGCGGCAGGACGTCGGCCGGCACCGGGACCTCGAGGAACACCGCGCCGCGGGTGGTCGCGGGCAGGCACTCGAGAACCGCCGCCACCGCCGGCACCGCGGTCTCGTCGCCCACGAGCAGCAGCCGCTTCGCCGTACCGGGCGCGAACTCGATGCCGCCGAACTCCACCCCGCGCCGCGGGGCCATGGTGATCACCCGCTGCCCGACCGCAGCATGCGCGCCCCAGTCGCCGCCGGGACCCGATTCGTCGCCGTCGCCGTGGATGACGAAGTCGACCACGAGGCGGGTGTCGGCGCCGGTGCCGCGGAGCGCGCGCACGGTGTAGGTGCGCATCGCCCCCCGCTCCTCCTCGGGGATCTCCATCCAGCTCTCGAACCAGGACTCGTCGGCCCCCTCCATCGACGGCAGGCGGCCCTGGGCATTGGGGAAGATCAGCTTGATCCGCTGGTCGTACAGCGGCCCGTCCACGCCGAGGTCCGCCAGCGCCGGCGAGCCGAACTCGACCCGCACGAAGCTGGGCGAGAGCCGCTCGACACCCACCACCTCGATCTCCTCGAGGAGCAGTGGAAGCTGGTCAGCGGTCGTCGTCATTCGGTCGCCCTTCGTGAGTTAGGTGACCCTAAGTTAACAGCACCTCACCAGGCCGGCCGCACCGGTCGGACGACGGTCAGATCGGCGTCCGGTGGAAGCTCTGGAACGACCTCGAGGGCGTCGGGCCGCGCTGGCCCTGGTAGCGGGAGCCGTACTTCTCGGAGCCGTAGGGGTGCTCGGATGGCGACGACAGCCTGAAGAAGCAGAACTGGCCGATCTTCATGCCCGGGTAGAGCTTGATCGGCAGCGTCGCCACGTTGGCCAGCTCCAGCGTCACGTGACCGGAGAAGCCCGGGTCGACGAACCCGGCCGTTGCGTGCGTCAGCAGGCCGAGCCGACCCAGCGAGGACTTGCCCTCGACCCGGGCCGCGACATCGTCGGGCAACGAGACCACTTCGTACGTCGACCCGAGGACGAACTCTCCCGGGTGCAGGATGAACGGCTCCTCGCCCTCGGGCTCGACCATCCGGGTCAGGTCGGACTGGTCGGCGGCGGGGTCGATGTGCGGGTAGCGGTGGTTCTCGAAGACGCGGAAGTAACGGTCCAAGCGCACGTCGATCGACGACGGCTGCAGCATCGCGGGTTCCCACGGCTCCATCCGGACCCGGCCGGCATCGATCTCGGCGAGGATGTCGCGGTCTGACAGCAGCACGCGGACAACCTATCGCCAGCGACACGGGGTCGAGGAGGCCCCGTGTCGCCGGCAGGCACAGCGGCCCGCGGGGGACAGCGGCGTTGCTCGCCGCTCAGGCAGCGTGCTGGCGGTGGGGGGCGATCGATTCTGCGGGGGTTCGACGCATCGGCATCAGGCGGCGGATGGTCTTGGTGCGGCCGGCGGCCCATGGGGCGGTGCGGCCCCGCTCGAAGCGGTACTCGGTCTCGGCCTGGATGAACTGGATGTCTCCGTAGAGCGACATGGTGGTGATCTCCTCGATGAGTGGTGCCTGCTGGTGAGGATGAATCTGCTCGCCTAAGGCAGGCCGCCACATCGGGAAGACTCCCTAAGTTCCTCGGGCCGGTGCCTTAGGTCGGGCACGGAGACGACTCAGACGACCTCAGACCGGTCGGGTACTATCCCCGCGTCGGTACGACCGACGTGCGGATGTAGCTCAGTTGGTAGAGCGCGACCTTCCCAAGGTCGATGTCGCGAGTTCGAATCTCGTCATCCGCTCTCTATGTCAGACGGCAGCGAGTTCACCGGCTTCCCCGTCGCGGCCCTCGACTTCTACGACGACCTCGAGATCGACAACACCAAGTCGTTCTGGGCATCGCACAAGCACGTCTACGACGACTGCGTGAAGGCCCCGATGACGGCGTTCTGCGACGCGCTGGCCCCGGAGTTCGGTGACGCCAAGATCTTCCGGCCCTACCGCGACGTGCGGTTCGCCAAGGACAAGACGCCGTACAAGACCCACCAGGGCGCGTTCGTCGCGGCCGGTCCCGCCACGGGGTGGTACGCCGAGATCTCCGCCCGCGGCGTCCGGGTCGGAGCCGGCTTCTACGAGGCGTCCGGGAAGCGGCTGGCCGCGATCCGGGCGGCGATGGCCGACGACACCACCGGACCTCGGCTGCAGCGCATCGTGCGCAAGCTCGAGCGCGCCGGCTTCGAGATCAACGGTGAGCAGCTCAAGACCGCGCCCCGAGGCTGGGCCGCCGACCACCCGCGCATCGACCTGCTGCGTCGCAAGCAGCTGTTCGCCGGCCGGTCCTACGGGTTCGAGGACGTCATCCACACCCCGCAGGTCCTCGACCTGGCGCGTGCCGACTGGAAGGCACTGCGCCCGCTGGTGCGGTGGCTCGCCGACACGCCTGAGGAGCCCCCCACGTCGGCGTGACCGTCGTGGCGCACATCCCCCATACGGGAGAGCTGACTTGCCATCCTGCTGGCGGACGTGAGTAGGGTCGCTCCGATGCATCTTCCCTTCTCGGCACCTCAGAGACGCCTGTCCGCACTCCTGGCCACGCTGCTGGCCAGCGCCGCGCTCATCGCCGCACCCCCCGCCCCGGCCGCGCAGCCGGCGGATGCCTCCGCCGCGACGGCCGCCACGTCGAAGCAGGGATCCAAGCCCGGCTTCCGGGTCGCCTCACTCAACCTGAAGAACACCATGACCCCGGCCGCGGTCGCCCACGACATCAACGAGGTGATCCGCGAGGCGCGGCCGAGCATCATCGGCTTCCAGGAGCGCGGGGGCACCCGCAGGGCGATGCGGGCGGCACTGCCCGACCACTGGGCGCTGCGGATGCCGACCTACCGCTCGGGTAGCGACCTCAACCCGATCGCGTTCAACACCCGGGTCTGGAAGGCAGCGAACTCGTGGCCGCGGGCGCTGGCGACCAAGACCTGGCGACGCAACACCGGCAAGATCGCCATCGACCAGTACGGCGTGGTCTCCACGCTGCGCCACCGGCACAACGGGCACGTGGTCCGGGCGATCAGCTTCCACATGCCCTCCGAGATCCACAACCGGCGCAGCGGCGGCCCCAACTGGCACCACCGCGACCGGGTCGAGGCCTTCTGGCGGATGGCCGACAGCGTGCGCGACCTGGCCCGCAGCGCACCGAAGCAGGTGCAGTTCATCGCGATGTGCGACTGCAACGTCAACGCCAGCCGCGACCTCTCCGACCAGTTGGTCCGGGGCCGGATCAGCCGCCCACTGCGGCTCGAGAGCAACTACAGCGCGGCCGGACGCCGGCCCGGCTGGCAGGTCGACTACGTCATGGGTGAGCGCCGCGCGCCGTACCGCATCGTCGGCTGGCAGCCGATCACCGACCTGAACACCGATCACCCCGCGGTGATCACGAAGTTCCGCAAGCGGCGCTGACCGGTCAGGGCTTCGTGAACGTCGCCATCGTGCGGTCCGGCTCCCAGTAGGCCCGCATCGAGGCCACCCGGCCGTCGTCGTCGACGACGTAGACCATGATCAGGTCGGTGGTGGTGTGGCTGCCATCGGGGAACGACGTCCGGATCCGCCCGATGTTGGCGCAGGTGTTGCCCTCCGGGTTGGCGAACGAGTCGTTGATCTCGAACTCGAACGTCGCGATCGGCGCGATCGCCTGCTCCCAGAACGCGCGAATGCCCGCGTGGCCCCGGTGGCCCTTCCCCTCGGGGTCGAACATCGAGGGCCCCACCGGGTCCTCGATCACCGCGTCCTCGGCGTAAACCGTCAGCCACTCGTCCAGGTCGCCCTTGGCCACCGCCGAGTAGGAGCGCTGCGAGGCGGCGCGGGCCGGGTGGTGGTCGTTCGGGGCGTTCCAGGTGATGGCGTCCGACGTGATCATGCGCCCGATACTAGAACAGGTTCTACCCACAAGGGTACGACCGCGATTGGCCGGGAGTTCACCGAGCGGTCGACGGGGGGTGTCAGCGTCGAGGCATGAGCAAGAAGCGCAAGGCGTTCATCCACGTCGGCCTCCCTGGCGGACCCGGGGACTTCCTGGAGATCGCGCTCCGGCGGCATGCGCACGCGCTGGCCGCGCTTGGGGTGCGGAACCCGGCGGTTTCGTCGGACGAGATGTTCCGGGCGGCGGTCGAGATCATGCGCGAGCACCGCGCCTGGGGTTTCGAGCGTCGCGAGGTCGAGGGCACCTGGAGCGGCATCTGCCGTCGCGGGCGCAAGGGCCGGGAAACCCTCGTGGTCAGTCAGCCGTTGCTCGCCGGGGCGACCCAAGGACAGATCGAGCTGCTCTTCGACGGGTTGGCCGGCTTCGAGCGGCACGTCGTCGTGACCGTCACGGCACCGGACGCCTGGACGATGGCCGGCGATCCGACCCAGGACCTGGGCTCCGTGCTCGAGCGCTGGTCCACAAGTGCGCGCCGGCCCGAGCGGATGCACGTCCTGATCACCCCTCCCGACGCTCGGGCCGGCGCCTGGGCGGCGTTCGGCCGCACCGTCGGGTTCGGTACCGCATCGCTTTCCGTGGAAGGCCTGGCCGACCCGCCGTCCGCTCGGCCGCGGCCCGCCCCACCCGAGCGGCTCCCGGTGCTGCGCACGCTGGCGCACAGCTGGATCGACCAGCTCGCCACCGGGCGGTACGACGTACGCGGTGACGTCACCGACCTGCTGCCCGAGACGCGGAGGCCGTCCGTCGCCTGAGCGCGAACCTCAGTGCGGCTGCCAGGCGTCCTCGTCGGCGGTGCGTGAGGTGACCGCCTTCGGGAGCCGGCCATCGGCGAGCTGCTGGATCGACACCTGCTCGAAGACGTCGCGCAGCGACCTCCGGGCAGCGATCCAGACGTGCTGGAGCACGTCGGCGGTGTCGTTGTAGGTCACCGACTCGGGCCGCAGGCCGTAGACCGACACCAGCGGGCCGTCGACCGCCCGGATCACGTCGGCGACGGTCACGTCGGTCGCCGGTCGCCCCATCCGCCACCCACCGGACTGGCCTCGCTGCGACATCACGATGCCGGCCCGGCGCAGGTCGGCGAGGATCGCCTGCAGGAACCCGTGGGGGATCTCCTGCAGCCGGCCGAGCTCCTCGGCGCTCACCGCGCGCCCATCAGCGCGCCCCGCCATCTCGATCAGTGCCCGCAACGCGTAGTCGGACTTGGCGGAAACACGCATGCGTCCAGTGTGTCAGACGAGTCGATCCAATCACTCCAGATTCGGGCGTGTGACGGAGACCGCTTGCTTGCCGCTGGTGCCCCCCTTAGAATTAAGTTACCGACCAGTAGCAAGAGTCGAGCACTCCGACACGAGAGAAACGGTGGGTCAGTGAGCCACTACAAGAGCAACCTGCGCGACATCGAGTTCAACCTCTTCGAGGTCCTCGGCCGAGGCGACGTCCTCGGTACCGGCCCGTTCGAGGAGTACGACGTCGCGACAGCGCGCGAGATCCTCGCCGAGGTCGAGCGGATCAGCCGCGAGGACCTCGCCGCGTCGTACGAGGACAGCGACCGCAACCCGCCGGTGTTCGACCCGCAGACCAGCACCGCGCCGCTCCCGGAGTCGTTCAAGAAGAGCTACCAGGCCTGGATGGACGCCGAGTTCTGGCGGCTGCAGATCCCCGAGTCGATCGGCGGCCAGCCCGCCCCCTCGTCGCTCAACTGGGCGATCGCCGAGATGGTGCTGGGCGCAAACGCGCCGATCTGGATGTACGCCACCGGCCCGTCGATGGGCAGCGTGATCGACCGCAACGGCACCGAGCGCGACAAGCGGATCGCCCAGCTCATGGTCGAGAAGGGCTGGGGCTCCACGATGGTGCTGACCGAGCCCGACGCCGGCTCCGACGTCGGTGCCGGCCGCACCAAGGCCACACTCAACGACGACGGCTCGTGGAACATCGAGGGCGTCAAGCGGTTCATCACCTCGGGCGAGTCCGACCTGCAGGAGAACGTCATCCACCTGGTCCTGGCCCGCCCGAGCGGCATCGAGGGCGTCGGTGGTCCCGGCACCAAGGGCCTGAGCCTCTTCATCGTGCCGAAGCACCACTTCGACCCCGAAACCGGTGAGCTGACCGGAGAGCGCAACGGCGCCTACGTCACCAACGTCGAGCACAAGATGGGCATCAAGGTGTCCAACACCTGCGAGCTGACCTTCGGGGACTCCTCCGTCGGTGGCGGCGAGCCGGCAAAGGGCTGGCTGCTCGGCGAGATCCACGACGGCATCGCCCAGATGTTCCAGGTCATCGAGAACGCCCGGATGATGGTCGGCACCAAGGCCATCGCGACCCTGTCGACCGGCTACCTCAACGCCCTCGCCTACGCCAAGGAGCGGCAGCAGGGTGCCGACCTGACCGAGGCCGCCAACAAGACCGCGCCGCGCGTCACGATCACCCACCACCCCGACGTACGCCGCTCGCTGATGACCCAGAAGTCGTTCGCCGAGGCGATGCGGGCGCTGGTGCTCTACACCGCCACCTGGCAGGACCAGGTGATGGTCGCCTCCGCCAAGGGTGAGGAGGACAAGCTCGCCGAGGCGGTCAACGACCTGCTGCTGCCGATCGTCAAGGGCTACGGCTCGGAGCGGTCCTGGGTGCTGCTCGGCACCGAGTCGCTGCAGACCTTCGGTGGCTCCGGCTTCCTGCAGGAGTACCCCCTCGAGCAGTACGTCCGCGACGCCAAGATCGACACGCTCTACGAGGGCACCACGGCGATCCAGGGCCAGGACTTCTTCTTCCGCAAGATCGTCAAGGACCAGGGCAAGGCCCTCGGACACCTGGCCAAGGAGATCGAGGGCTTCCTCGCCTCCGAGGCCGGCAACGGGCGGCTGAAGGTCGAGCGCGAGCTGCTCGCCACGGCCCTCGAGGACGCCAACGCCATCGTCGGCCACATGATCAACGACCTGATGTCGGCCGACGCCACCGCCGAAGGTGGCGACCTGCGCAACATCTACAAGGTGGGCCTGAACACCACCCGCCTGCTGATGGTGCTCGGCGACGTCGTCTGCTCGTGGCTGCTGCTGCGCCAGGCCGAGGTCGCGTTGGACAAATTGACCGGAGACGCTGCGTCTTCTCTTGGTAAGGACCAGGCGTTCTACGAGGGCAAGGTCGCGGCGGCGCAGTTCTTCGCCCAGACCAACCTGCCCCGGCTCTCCGCCGAGCGCGCCATCGCCGAGGCCACCGACCTCACCCTGATGGACCTTTCCGAGGACGCCTTCTGACGCACCGCTAGTCGCTGACCCGTCGCAAAGTTAGCGACGGGTCAGCGTGCTTTTCGCGGCGGTGCGGACCGTGTCGGTGAGGCGAGCGAGGAGCGGTGAGTCGAGGCGCCAGCGCTGCCAGTGCAGGGGTACGTCGACGTGGGTGCGTGAGGACAGGAGCACCAGCCGACCGGACTCGAGGTCGGGGTCCAGCTGGGGCTCCGGGATCGCCGCCCAGCCCAGGCCGAGACGGACCGCCTCGTGGAAGTCGGCAGAGGTCGGCACCCGGTGCACGACCGGCGGCGGCTCGATGCCGCGGGCGGCGAGGACGTCGTGCTGGACGGCGTCCTTCTCGTTGAAAACCACCGTCGGCATCCGCGCCCAGTCGTAGCCCCTCCCGCGCCGCCACCGCTCCGCGAACGCCGGCGACGCTGCCGGCCGGTAGCGCAGCGTGCCCAGCGGCTCCACCACGCAGCCCTGGACGGCGACCGGGTCGGACGTGACCGCGCCGAGTACGTCGCCACGGCGCAGCAGGTCGGCGGAGTAGGCCTGGTCCTCGACGTGCAGCCGCAGTGCCACCCCCTCCCACTCCCTGACCGCGCTCAGCACCCCGCGGAACCAGGTGTCCAGCGAGTCGGCGTTCACCGCGACCGGGAGCTCGACCGGTCCGCGTGCCGCCGCGTCGAGGGCGTCCGCCGCCTCGTCGTACAGCAGGCTGGTCTGCCGGGCCAGCCGGAGCAGCCGCTCCCCCGCCGGGGTGGCGACGCACGGGCTCGAGCGACGCACGAGCACCTGACCGGCCATCGACTCGAGCCCGCGGATCCGCTGACTGACCGCACTTGGGGTCACGTGCAGCTGACGGGCCGCGGCTTCGAACGTGCCGCGCTCGACGATCGCCACCAGGGCGGCCAGCTGGTCGGGGTGCGGCCTCATATGAAGCAATCCTAATCGATTCGCAGAATCTTTCGTTGGACTGCATGCAGCGTCCGGCCTAGCGTCGTCGTCGTGATCGACTCCGCCGTCGCCGGCCTGCTCACCGGCTGGTCGCTGATCGTGGCCATCGGGGCGCAGAACGCGTACGTGCTGCGCCAGGGCCTGGCGCGCCGGTACGTCGGCGTGGTGGTCGCCATCTGCTCGGTGTCCGACCTGGTGCTGATCCTGGCCGGGATCGCCGGCATCGGCACGATCGTCGAGAAGGCGCCGGTCGCGCTCGACGTGGTGCGCTGGCTCGGCGTCGCCTTCCTGGTCGGGTACGGCGTGAGCTCGCTGCTCCGCGCCCGCCGCACCCAGGGGCTGGAGGCCGCCCGGGCCGGGGTCGGGTCGGTGCGGGCCGCCGCGGTGACGGCGATGGCGCTGACCTGGCTGAACCCACATGTCTACCTGGACACGGTGCTGCTGCTGGGCTCGATCGCCAACCAGCACGGCGACGGTCGCTGGTGGTTCGGCGCCGGCGCCGCGCTGGCCAGCCTGCTCTGGTTCACCGCCCTTGGGTACGGCGCCCGACTGGCCCACGGACTGCTCGCCTCGGCTCGCGCCTGGCAGGTGCTCGACGTCCTGATCGGCCTCACCATGATCGTGATAGCCGCCACACTGGCGCTCGGCTGACCACCACTAGGCTGCGGCGCATGTCTGCTCCCACCCATCAGCAGCGTCTCGCCGGCTACATCGACATCTGGTGGCGCGCCGTCGACGACTTCACCAGCCTGCTCGAGGAGGTGCCGACCGAGGAGTGGGGGACGCCGACGGACCTCGCGGGATGGGACGTCCGCGCGGTGGCCTCACACACGGCCCACCTGGAGAGCATCCTCGCCGGCGCTCCCGAGGAGACCGCGGAGGTCGGCGAGCCCGAGCACGTGACCGGTCTGATGGGTCTCTACACCGAGATCGGCGTCGTCAACCGGCGCGAGTCCAGCCCCGACGAGATCATCAACGAGATCCGCTCCGTGACCACGGCACGGCACACCGCGCTGCTCGCCGACCCGCCCACCGACAGCGCCGCGAAACCCGAGGTGATCTTCGGCGGCGTCCCGTGGGACTGGGAGACGCTGCTGCGCAACCGGCCTCTCGACATCTGGATGCACGAGCAGGACGTACGCCGCGCGGTCGGTCGCCCGGGCAACCTCGACACCCCGCAGGCCCAGCACACCGCCGACTACCTGATCGAGTCGTTCGGATACGTGCTGGCCAAGAAGGCCGGCGCGGCCGCGGGCACCACCGCCGTGCTGGTGGTCGAGGGCAGCGCGCCCGCGGCGTTCACGGTCAACGACATCGGCCGCGGGGAGCCGCTCGCCGACGTACCTGCCGACCCCGACGTCACATTGCGGATGGACCGAGGGACGTTCATCGTGCTCGCGGGCGGGCGCCGCCCCGCCGAGCCGGGCGCCGTGAGCGTTGAGGGTGACGAGGCACTGGGTCGGCACATCGTCGACAGCATGGCCACCACCCCGTGACCCGAGAGGCCCCGGTCGACACCTGGCAGGTCGCGGACATCCCCGACCAGGCCGGGCGCACCATCGTGGTGACCGGACCGACCGTCGGCGGGCTCGGCTTCCACACCGCGCTGGAGCTGGCCAGGCGCGGCGCCCGCGTGGTCCTGGCCGGCCGAACCACGAGCAGGCTCGAGGAGAGCGAACGCCGGGTCCGTGCCGAGGTGCCGGCTGCGGAGGTGACCAGGCTCGTCGTCGACCTGGCCGACCTCGACTCGGTGCGGCACTCCGGCGGCCGCGCGGCCTCGCTGGGCCCGATCGACGTGCTGGTCAACAACGCCGGGGTGATGGGCACGCCGTACCACCGGACCCGTGACGGTCTCGAGCTGCAGATGGCGACCAACCACTTCGGCCCGTTCCTGCTGACCGGGCTGCTGCTCCCGCAGCTGGTCGCCAGCGAGGACGCCCGGGTGGTCACGGTGTCCTCGCCGATGCACCGGCTTGCCCGGAAGGCGCCGCTCGGCGACCCGACCCGGAAGCCGGGGCGGTACTCCCGCTGGATCGCCTACAGCCAGACCAAGCTCGCCAACCTGATGTTCACCTACGAGCTGGAGCGCCGCTGCCGGGAGGCCGAGCTGCCGATCAAGGCGCTGGCCGCGCATCCAGGGTTCGCGGGCACCCACCTCGCCGCGAACGGCCAGTACGGCCGCTCCTCGGGTGGCATCGCCTCGATCCTGGACGCCGCAGTGAAGGCGGTCTCCCAGTCCCCGGCCGCCGGTGCCTGGCCGACGCTGATGGCGGCCACCGCGGACCTCCCCGGCGGCACTTACTGCGGACCGAGCGTGCTGCGGGAGATGGCCGGCGCGCCGCAGGTGGTGACCAGCACCGAGCTGTCCCGCGACGAGGACGCCCAGCGCCGCCTCTGGGAGATCAGCGAGAAGACCACGGGCCTCGCCTACCCCTGACCAAAGTAGGAGAGGCATCGACCGCCGGCCGATGCCGACGGGGTGCGCTCCGGAGAATGCTCGACGCATGGAGCGGACACGCGAGGACCGGCGACGGCGCGAGCTGCTGGTGATGCGGGCGAGGAAGCGCCGCCAGGAGCGTGAGCTCGCCACCGTGCGCACCCGTTCGGCTCTGCTGCGTGCCGCCGGGCACCGGGGACGGGCGTGACCGATCGAGGCGTCCAGGCCTGGAGCCTGACGATCGACGGCGTCGCGCACCGCGTCGAGGCGCGCGGAAGCGTGCGTCACCACATCCGGTGGTACGCCGACGGCGACCTGGTCGCCGAGAAGAAGGCGGCCGAGGACAAGCTGCACCTCGACGGCGTCGAGCACGGCACCCTCGAGGTCAGGTACGGCGCGCTGGGCGGGCCGCGGCGAGCCGGCATCGGAGGCGTCGACCTCGAGCCGGAGCCGGGCTCACCCGCGGCGGAGTTCGAGGAGCGGGTCCGCGCCCACCCCCGCCGCTACGCCGCCATCCAGACCACTGGCGGCGTAGCCAGGGTCGTCGTACCGATCGTGGTGACGGTGCTGCTCGCCCGGTTGGCCTTCTCGTTCGACTGGCCGGACTGGAACCTCCCGTCCCCGGACCTGCCCGACCTGCCGTCGCCGAACCTCCCCAACATCCCGTTCCCCGATGTGACGCTCCCCGGCTGGCTGCGCTGGATCCTCGACCACGCCCACTACGTCGTGCCGGTCCTGATCGCGTTCGGCCTGGCCCAGGCGGAGGTCAAGCGGCGCCGCAAGCAGGACGAGCTGCGCGCCCAGCGGGCCCAGCAGCGCGACCAGCAGGACGACTGACCTCAAGTCGGCCCCAAGTCGCCTTCAAGAGCGCTCGGACACGGTGGTCCCGACCACAACGAGAACTCACTAAGGACCACTCATGTCCCGCTTCCTCTACCGCCTCGGCCGCGGATCCGCGGCTCACCCGTGGCGGACCCTCCTGGCCTGGCTCGTCGCCGCGCTCGCCGTCCTCACCCTGGCCGGCTCGATCGGCGGCGAGCCGCAGGATGACTACAACGTCCCCGATGCTCGCGCCCAGGTGGGCGTTGACCAGCTCCGCGAGCACTTCCCCGAGGCGGGCTACGCCTACGCACAGGTCGTCGTCCACGACCGCGACGGTGGCTCACCCGACGCCGCCGAGGTCGCGGCGCTGGGCGAGCGGCTCGCGGACATGCCGCACGTCCTCGCGGTCGGCGCCCCCCGGCCCTCGTCGGACGGCGACACGCTGCTGATCGACGTCCGGTACGACGTCCCGGTCACCGACCCCGACCTGATGGGCAATCTCGACCCGCTCGAGGACGCCGTGGAGGCCACCCGTGACTCCGGCCTGCAGGTCGAGCTCGGTGGCGAGGTGCCCGACAGCGCCGCCGCCCCGCTCTCCGGGTACGGCGAGATCATCGGCGTGCTCGCCGCGCTGCTGATCCTGGTCCTGGCGCTCGGCTCCGTCGTCGGAGCCGGTCTTCCGATCGGGGTCGCGCTCGCCGGGCTGGGCATCAGCTCGGGCGGCGTGATCCTGCTCGCCGCGGTCATGGACGTGAGCACGTCCGCCCCCACCATCGCCATGATGGTCGGCCTGGGCGTCGGCATCGACTACGCCCTCCTGATCGCGATCCGGCACGTCGAGTACCTGCGCCGCGGGCACGAGCTCACCGACGCCGCCGGGCGTGCGGTCGCGACCGCCGGCCGGTCGGTGGTCTTCGCCGGGCTCACCGTGCTGGTCTCCCTGATGGGGCTGCGGCTGTCCGGCCTCTCGGTCTACAGCTCGTTCGGGTTCGCCACCGCGATCGCGGTCATCTCCGTGATGGCGGCCGCACTCACCCTGGTGCCGGCGCTGTGCCGGTTCGCCGGTCGCCGGATCCTGCCCCGCAAGGTGCGGGCGCTGCCGGCCGAGGCGACCGTCGAGCGTGACGGGCGCCCGGGCCTCACCGAGCGCTGGGCCGCGAAGGTCGGCCGCAAGCCGCTCCCCTGGGCGGTCGGCGCCGCGCTGGTGATGATCGTGCTGGCGCTGCCGGTGCTCGACCTGCGCACCTGGCCGCAGGACCCCAGCAGCCAGTCCACCGACCTGACCACCCGCAAGGCCTACGACCTGATCTCCGAGGAGTACGGGCCCGGCCTGACCGCGCCGATCCAGATCGTCGTCGACCGCAACCGGGTCACCGGCCCGGAGACGGCGGACCTGGCCCGCGAGCTCGAGGCCCGCGACGACATCGCCGAGGTGAGCAAGCCCGTCGTCTCCCCCGACGGTGCGCTGACCCTGATCAACGCGGTGCCGACGTTCGGCCCCACCGACGACAGGGCCACGGACGCGGTCGCCTCGATCCGCGACCAGGTCCCCGACGGCGTTGAGGTCACCGGGCAGATCCCGTTGTTCGCCGACATCGCCGACCTGCTTGCCGAGCGGCTCTGGCTGGTCATCGGCTTCGTGGTGACGGTCTCGGTGCTGCTGCTGGGCCTGATGTTCCGGTCGGTGATCGTCCCGCTGAAGGCGGCGATGATGAACCTGCTCAGCATCGGCGCGGCGTACGGCGTGATGGTCGCGGTCTTCCAGTGGGGCTGGGGCACCGGGCTGCTCGGGCTCGACCACGCCGTTCCCGTCTCCAGCTGGGTGCCGATGCTGATGTTCGCGATCCTGTTCGGGCTCTCGATGGACTACGAGGTGTTCCTCCTGTCCCGGGTGCGCGAGGACTGGGAGGCGACCGGCGACGCGCACGGCAGCGTGGTCCGCGGGCTGGCCTCGACCGGGAAGGTGATCACCAGCGCGGCCGCGATCATGGTCGCCGTCTTCCTGGGCTTCGCCACCGAGGTCGACGTCGTCGTGAAGATGCTCGGCGTCGGCATGGCCGTCGCGATCTTCCTGGACGCGACCGTGATCCGGATGATCCTGGTCCCCGCGACCATGTCGCTGCTCGGCCGCTGGAACTGGTGGGTGCCGTCGGCACTCGACAGGGTGATGCCCCGCGTGCGCGCCGAGGTCACCGACGCCGATCTGGGCCTGCTCGTCCCGTCCACCACCACCGACGGCCGCGAGACCGCCGACATCCGCTGATCCACACCTACCCGAGAAACGAGAGACCGATGACGACCGACACCACCTGGCCCGACCAGCTCCGGCTCCCCGGCCAGACCGCGGCCCACCCCGGCCCGATCGACATGACGATGATGTACGTCATGCACCACGCCTTCCGGCGCGACCTGGAGGCGTTCGCCACCGCGGCCGGCACCACGCCGGCCTCGGACCGGCGGGCCTGGAAGGCAATGGCCGAGCGCTGGGAGATCTTCTCCTCCGCGCTGCACCACCACCACAGCGGCGAGGACGCCGGTCTCTGGCCGGCGCTGATGGACCGGGCCGACGAGGAGGGCCGGGCCACGCTGGAGGCGATGGAGGCCGAGCACTCCGAGATCGACCCGATCCTGGAGGCCTGCGCGGCCGGGTTCCGGCGGCTCGCCGAGCAGTCGGACGACGACGCCCGCGCGGCGCTCGCCGTACGTCTCGTCGCGGCGCGGGAGCGGCTCGCCGAGCACCTCAAGCACGAGGAGACCGAGGCGATCGCGCTGATCCAGGAACTGCTCACCGCCGAGGAATGGGAGGCGATCACCAAGGAGCACTTCGACGCCGACATCTCCTTCCGGGAGATCCTCGCGCTGGTGCCCTGGGTGGCTCACCGGCTGCCCGAGTCGGCGCTGCGCGAGCTGTTCGCGAAGCCCGGCGGCTCCGTGCACAGGGTGATGCTGCTGCTGACCCGGCGCCGGTTCGCGCGGCTCGAGGCCGCCGCCTTCGGCAACCCGAGCTGAGGTCAGAACCCGTAACGGTCCCGCTGGTCGCGCAGCCACTGCGCGACCAGCGGGATCTGCCATTCGTCGATCAGCCGCTCCGCGTCATCGGCATGGCGAGCGGCCAGCTCGAGGTCGCCCACGGCCGCCGCGGCGTGCGCTAGAAACGCGTCGACGGGGCCCATGGCGTTGCCGGAACCCGCGCAGATCGTCCGACCGGCGTACGGCGCAAGTACGGAGTAGGCCTCGGCGCCCACGGCCCGATCGCCGAGCCCCAGGGCGGCCTCGGCGGCGCAGCCCCAGTTGAGCATCGACATCCAGTCGGCCGGAACGACGGTCAGTGGATGGGTCGCGGCGTGGGTGCGGGCCGCCTCCACATCGCCGGAACGCAGCAGGAAGGTGAGCAGGGTCGGCGTGACCGGAAGGGGACCGTCCTCGAACGAGTACATGACCGGCACGATCTCCTGGTGGCGACCCTGCCAGAGCCGGAGCGTGATCAGGGTGCCGGCCCATGCGTCCTCGGCCTGCCGCATCGACACGTCCTGGGTCAGTCGGCCCAGCCGGTCGAGGAGCACCTCGGCCTCGTCGAGGCGGCCGGCCATCGCCAGCCACGGCGCCTCCATGGAATCGAGCACCAGCAGGCCATACGGGAACTGCAGGCGCTCGGCGCGCTCACGGGCGACGGCGAGCATCTCCCACATCTCGGGGATCCGGCCCAGCTCCCCGAGTACCACCGTGACGTGGGTGGCCGCCGCGACGTACCCCCGCTCGTTGCCGGACGCCTCGGCAAGCTCCATCGCCTCACGGGCCATGTCGTACCGCAGCTCCGCCGTGTCCGGCTGCCACAGCGACACCGCCCCGATCTGACGGGCGTCGACCTGCAGCACCTCGTCGCCGAGCCGGTCGGCCATCGCCACGGCCTGCTCCACCAGCGCGGTCCGCTCCTCGAAGCTCGAGGTGTAGTAGAGCTCGTTGGACAGGGCGAGCATCACCCGGCAGCGCATCTCGCCGTCCGCGTCCGGCAGGCCTGCCAGGGACCGTCGTAGCGCGGCGATCACCTCGTCATGCGTGGAGCCGTAGTGCGCCGACTGCCACAGCGCGCCCACGGTCATCGCCGAGGCCGCAGACGCCAGCCGCTCCACGTCGCCGAGCTCGTCGGCCACCGCGATCGCCCGCTGCACGGTCAGGTGCAGGGCCTCCCAGGCGGCGCGCCAGCGGTGTGCGTCGGCGAGCGGCATCAGCAGGTCGTACCGGTCGGCCGGCGTCGCGGTCGGGTCCTTCTCCATCGAGTCGAGGGCCGCCTCGAGCAGCTCGGCGACCTCGCCGTACGCGTGCACCCGCCGGGCGGCCTCCGCGGCCGCGCGGGCCGCGCGCCAGGCCTGTCCGGCGTACGCCGGTCCGGCGTCCAACCAGTGCCGCGCGGTCTCGCTCTCACGTCCCGGCCGAGGCTCCAGCGCCTCGGCCACCCGGGCGTGCATCCGGGCCCGGCGGGTCGGGCCGAGATCGCCGTACAGCTCGTCACGGACCAGCGCGTGCCCGAAGAGGTAGCTACCGACGGCCTCCTCGCGGACCAGCCCCGCGGCCAGCGCGGTGTCCATGTGGTCGAGAGCCTCGTCCTCGTCGGCCCCGGCAGCCTCGACGAGCACGGACAGCTCGAAGGACCGCCCGATCACGCTGGCCCAGCGCAGCAGATCGCCGGTCCCGTCCGGCAGCCGGTGGATCCGGCGGGCCAGGACGTCGGACACGGCCGTCGGTGGGTCCGGCTCGGCCATCAGGGCGCCCAGGTCGCCGCCGTCGTGGGCGAGGCGGGCGTACTCGACCAGGAAGAACGGGTTGCCGTCGGTGCGCTCGGCAAGCTGGTCTGCCTGCTCGTCGGTCGGCATCACCTCCGCGACGGCCTCGACCACCTCGGCGGCCTGGGCCGCGGTGAGGCCGTGCAGGTCCAGCCGGGCCGCATGACGCCGGGCCAGGGACTCCGCCGCGTCGGCGAGGGCGCCGGCAGGCTCCGGATGGGTGCGCCAGGTGCCGAGGGTCAGCAGGCGACCGGTGTCCACGGTGTCGGCCAGTAGGCGCAGCACCCGAAGGCTGGACCGGTCGGCCCAGTGCAGGTCGTCGAGCACCACGACCACGGTCTCCTGCCGCGCCGCCTCGGCGACCCGGTCGGTGATCGACTCCCAGGTCCGGAACTCGGCGCCCTCGTCGTCCGCGTCCGGTACGGCGAGCTCGGCACCCAGGCCGCGCAGCACCTGGCGCCACGGCCACAACGGTGGCGCGCCGTCGTCCTGTGAGCACCGGCCCACCACGACCCGGGCGCCGTTCGCTACGGCTCGGGCCGCCAGCTCTCCGCACAGGCGCGACTTGCCGATGCCCGGCTCCCCGGTGAGGGCGGCGAAGCTCGGCGCACCCTGCTCGGCGGCCGCCAGCGCATCGACGAGGACCGCCAGCTGGTCGGCACGGCCGACCAGCGGCCAGTCGGGCAGCCGCGGCGCCGCTGGCGGTGCTGTGGGCAGCGGCGCGGCGGGAGCGGCCACGGCGGCAGCCCGGGAGAGGGCCGGATCCTGGCGCAGCACCGCGGTCTGCAGGTCGCGGAGCTGGGCACTGGGCTCGAGGCCGAGCTCACGGTCGAGCACATCTCGCACCTCGCGGAGCGCGTCCAGGGCATCGGCCTGGCGACCGGCCCGGGACAACGCCACCGCACGCAGGCCCCACAACCGCTCGCGGAGCGGGTACGCCGCGGTGAGCGACTCCAGCTCCGCAGCGACCGTCCCGTGGTCGCCGAGCGCGAGCCGGAGCACCGCCCGGTCCTCGAGGGCCACGCTGCGCAGCTCCTCCAGCCGGGCCCGCTCCGCCACCGCCGACGGTGCCTCCTCGAGGTCGACGTACGGCGTCCCTCGCCACAGCGCCAGCGCCTCCTCGACGTCCGCGAGGGACGCCGAGATCACGTCATCGGTCAGTCCCGGCGGCTCCCACCAGGTGCCGCGGGTGCCCAGCCGGCGGTGCACGCCGCTGACCAGTCGGTCGAACCGGGTCGCGTCGAGGTCGGCCTCGGGCACCCGCAGCGCATAGCCGGGGGCGACCGTCACCAGCACGCTGGCCGGCGTCCGCGGCGCGCGGTCGGGCTCGAGCGTCTTGCGCAGCCCCGAGATGTAGGCCTGGAGCGTGTTGGCGACAGCATCCGGGGGCGCGTCCGCCCAGAGCAGGTCGACCAGCGCGTCCACGGAGACCGGACGGCCGCCGGAGAGCGCGAGCGCGGCGACCAGCGCCCGCCGCTTGCGGGGGCCGAGGTCGACCTGCTGGTCCTCGCGCCAGACCTCGGTGGCGCCCAGCACGCACACGCGCACGGCGCGAGAATACGGCCGCGGCACCGATGAAAGGGCGTTCTCGGCAAGGTCCTCACCTGTATGAGGGATCAAGCGACCAACGGAAACCTGGACACCCGCTTCTCCGAGGAGACCGCCGCTGCACCCGGCTGGTCGGATGTGGAGGCCCGGCTGAGGGCGGCCGAGCTCTACTGGATCACCACGGTGCGGGCGGACGGCCGACCACACACGACCCCACTGGTGGGCCTCTGGCACGACGGCGCCTTCTGGTTCTGCACCGGCCGGAGCGAGCAGAAGCATCGCAACCTCGGCGCCTCCCCCGACGTCACGGTCACGACGGGCACGAACACCTGGCAGGCCGGAACCGATGTGATCGTCGAGGGCGCCGCGGAGCGGGTGACCGGTCTCGACACCTTGTCGACGGTCGCCGCCGCCTACCTCGAGAAGTACGGCGAGGCCTGGCGCTTCGACGCCACCGAGGACGGCTTCGGCGGTCAGGACGACCCCGGCGGCATCGCCGACGTGTTCCGGGTCCCGCCCGGCAAGGTGCTGGTCTTCGCCAAGGCGCCCCACGGGCAGACCACCTTCCGGTTCTGACCCGCGGCGGACCTCACATTCCGACCGGCTGCGTCGTCGGACCATCGAAACGCAGTCCAGATCGAGGAGAACGATGGTCCACGCAGAGGCACCCACCCAGACGACCTTCACCGCGTTGCTCGAGACGCGGGTCGAGGCCTGCCGTACCAAGGACATCGACCTGCTGATGTCCCTCTACTCGCCCGACATCGTCTACTACGACATCATCCTCCCCCACCAGTTCGTCGGCGCCGACGCGGTCCGCAGCAACTTCCTGCGCTGGTTCGCCGAGTACGAAGGAGACATCGGCCTCGAGACCCACGACCTGGGCGTCACCGTGGACGGAGACGTGGCGTTCGCGCACATGCTGCACGCCGACAGCGGCACCCGCAGGGGCGGGCAGGACATGGAGGTGTGGCTGCGGGCGACCGTGTGCGCACGACGGATCGACGACCGCTGGCAGATCATCCACGAGCACGTCTCGTTCCCGATCAACCCCGGAGACTGGAGCGCGGTCGTCGACGCGCCGGCCTAGGGACTCCCCTGGTGCCACGGACGAGGGTCGGTGCGCAGCAGGGAGTAGAGCAGCACGTCGTGGTTCCGACCGTCGTTGAAGAACGCGCCCCGGACCGTGCCCTCCAGCTGGAACCCCAGCTTCTCGGCGACCCGGCGGCTCGCGGCGTTCTCCGGAACGATCACCAGGTGGAGGCGATGGATCTTCTTGGACGCGAACAGGTAGTCGACGAGGAGTCGCACCGCCTCGGTGGTGTAACCGTTCCCGGCGTACGCCGAGTCGTAGAGCTGGTAGGAGATCTCGTAGGCGTCCCAATAGCTCACCGCCCGGAAGAACTCGACGTGCCCGAGCATCACGTCGTCGCGTGACCAGACGAGCAACGTTCCCTCGTCTCGCTCCCAGAAACCGGTCTCTGCGAAGCGTCGATGCAGCGCCGGCTCCGGCTGGACCCCCAGTGGGAAGTAGGCACCCCTGTTCGCGATCTCGGCGTGCGCCTCGCAGAAGCCAGCCAGGTCGCGCTCGCGGATCGGCCGGAGCACGACCTGCTCTCCTCGCAACACGACGATCCCTCCCTCAAGGAGAGGGTACGGCGCTAGGGCAGGTCGTACCCGAGCGTCCAGGGCCCCGACCCGGAGTACGCGTACACGCGCCAGCGATACGTGCCGGCCGTGGCGTCGTACGAGATCTCCTCGTCCGGTCCGGGGCTCTCAGCCCGGGCGACCGTCGACCAGCCGAGGGTTCCCTGGCGTTGGAGGAGCAGGTCGAAGTCGGCGCCGTCAGGCCCGTCGAGGCAGCCATGCACGGTCCCGGCGCCCGCGCTGAACCCGGAGGTCGACGGCGCATAGACCGACCCGCCGGACGTGAGCGAACCGCTGCGCGTGCTCTCGTTGCACACCGGTGCCGGCGGCTCGACGTCGCCGACCAGCGCCACGGTCCAGACGGCGTGCGCGATCGCGTCGGCGTTGCGGTCCAGGGCGGTGGTGTTGACGTTGTCCAGGTCGTCGCAGGCCGAGTGGTAGCAGGGGTCGAACGCGCCGGTGGTCCCACCCCAGAGCTGCACCTGCGCCGAGGTCTTGTGATCCTCGGCGCCGGTGAACGTCCCGCCGGCGGGGATGCCGTACTGGATGAACGGCCCGTAGTCGCTGCGCCCGTCGAAGTCCGTGCCCCGCGTCGGCACCCCGATCCCGGCGAAGTAGTCGACCAGCACCTGCTCCAGGTACGCCGATCCGCTCGGTCCGGGTCCGGACCCGGTCCCGTCCGAGTTGTCGCCGTCGTAGACGAAGTACCCGGGGTTCGGCGAGCCGACCATGTCGAAGTTGTAGTAGGCGTCGATCTGCGCGCGCTGGGTGCTGGTCAGGCCCTGGACGTACCTGGTCGAGCCGACCAGGCCGAGCTCCTCGGCGCCCCACCAGGCGAAGCGGACGTGCTTGGTCGGAGCCTCATCGGAGGCCGCCAGCTGCAGCGCCACCTCGAGGATCGCCGCCGACCCGGTGCCGTTGTCGTTGATGCCGGCTCCGGACGACACGCTGTCGAGGTGGGCACCCACCATCACCGTGTTCGCGGTGTCGCCGCCGGGGAGGTCGGCGATCAGGTTGTAGCCGGTGCGGCCGTTGTAGGTGAAGGCCACCTTCTGGGTGACGTAGCCGGCGGCGTCCAGCTCCGCCTTGATGTGGTCGACGGACGCGTTGTAGCCGGTGGTGCCGTGCGCCCGGTTGCCGTTGTTGGCCGCGGCGATGTCCTGGAGCGCCTCGAGATGGGCGACGACGTTGGCCACGGCGATGTCGGGGCCGTTGCTCTCGACGGCGAGCGCGGGCGGGTTGGTCGGCACCAGCAGCGCGCCGGTGAGCACACCGAGGCAGGCCAGGCGGGTCGTCGTCCTCATGGGCGACGACGCTAGGAGCGCGCGGCGCGGCCCAGAAGAGGGGAATCCCTTGCTCTCGGCTCAGACCCGACGGGTGTCGGTGAAGAGCGCGGCGTACGCGTTCAGCGCGGGCTGTCCACCGAGGTGTGCGTAGAGCACCGTCGAGTCCTCGGCGATGTCGCCGTTGCGGATGAGATCGATCAGGCCGGCCATCGACTTGCCCTCGTAGACCGGGTCGAGGATCACGCCCTCGAGCTGGCCGGTGAGCCGGATCGCGTCGAGCGTGGACTCGACCGGGATGCCGTACAGATCGCCGGCCCAGCCCTCGAGGACGGTGATCTCGTCATCGCGCAGCTCGCGGCCGAGCCCGATCAGCTCGGCGGTCGACCGGGCGATCCGCTCGACCTGGTCGCGGGTCTCGTCGAGCTTCGCGCTCGCGTCGATGCCGATCACCCGGCGCGGCCGGTCCTGGCCGGCGAAGCCCGCGATCATCCCGGCGTGGGTCGACCCGGTGACCGAGCAGACCACGATCGTGTCGAAGAAGACCCCGAGCTCGCTCTCCTGCTCCGCGACCTCCTCGGCCCAGCGCGCGAACCCGAGCCCGCCGAGCCGGTGGTCGGACGCGCCGGCGGGGATCGGGTACGGCGTACCGCCGCGCTCCCGCACGTCCTCGAGCGCCCGCTCCCACGACTCCTTGAAGCCGATCCCGAAGCCGGCGCTGTCGAGCCGCACGTCGGCGCCCATGATCCGGCTCAGCATGATGTTGCCGACCCGGTCGTTGAGTGCGTCCGGCCAGTCGACCCACTTCTCCTGGACCAGCACGCAGTCCAGACCGAGGTGGGCCGCGACGGCCGCGACCTGGCGGGTGTGGTTGGACTGGTAGCCGCCGATCGAGACCAGCGTGTCGGCTCCCTGGGCGAGGGCGTCGGGCACGAGGTACTCCAGCTTGCGGGTCTTGTTGCCGCCGTACGCCAGGCCGGCGTTGCAGTCCTCGCGCTTGGCCCAGATCTGCGCGCCGCCGAGGTGCTCGCTCAGCCGCTTCAGGGGGTGGACCGGGCTGGGTCCGAAGGTCAGCGGGTGGCGGGGGAAGTCCGACAGGGCCATGCGCGCAGCGTACGGCTCAGGCGGGTGCCAACCGGGTGGTTGGCCGCGCTTAAGGTGGCGGCATGCCAGCTCGTCACCTCTTCCACCATGTCGTCATGTTCGCGAGTGACTTCGGTGCCAGCGAGCCCTTCTACACCAGGGCTCTCGCGGCGCTCGGGATCACCGCGGGGTACTCCAGCGAGACCGGCGTGGAGTACTGGATCCCCGAGCACGACACCCCGAGCTTTGCGATCGACACTGCACCAACGAGCGCAGACGTCACCCGGGGCGTGCACGTGGCTTTCGAGGCTGCTGATCGGAGCGCGGTCGATGACTTCTATGAGGCAGCCGTCGCGGCCGGCGGGACCTCCCGGCACGCGCCGCGACACTGGCCCGAGTACCGGGCCTACTGCGCATTCATCAGCGACCCCGACGGGAACAACATCGAGGCACTGGTGAAGGACGCGGACGTTTCCTGATCCGCCGGTCCGGTCACAGCCAGCGACGCACCCGCCGCGCGTAGTCGTCGTACGGCGCTCCGAACCTCTCGTGCAGGAACCGCTCCTCGGGGCGGATCGCGCCCCAGTAGACAAGCAGCACCGCCGCCGGGAACAGCACGAGCCCCCAGAACGTCGGCGCCAGCAACGCCAGCCCGAGGTAGAGCGCGAGCAGGCCGACGTACAACGGGTTGCGGGAGAGCCGGTACGGCCCCTCCTCGATCATCGCGTGCGTCGCTTGCCCGGGCAGCAGGCCGGTCTCGTGCCGGCCGAACAGCCACAGCGACCAGCCGTTCCACCCGACGAACAGCAGCACCAGCACCCACCCGAGCGGAACCCGCCACCCGCCGAGGTCGACCGGGTCACCCCACTGCAGCGTGGCCAGCCAGCCGACGAGCAGGGGCGCGCCGATCGCGACCGGCGGCCAGAGCCGGAACGCGACGGTTTCCTCGGAGCCGTGCGGCATGCCCTCATTGTCGTGGGTGGTGGCGGACCGACTGGAGTTTCGTGGCACCGACGCCGGCTACGTCGCCTCGCCTGTGGACAGGTCGTGGCTTTTCGCCCGTGGTTGAGCCGGATTCCCCCTTGCGGGGTCTCGACGACGCTCGCTGGCTGTTCTATGCCGTGAGGTTGGTGACACCGATCGGGGTGCGGGTGACTGGTGGTCGTCCGGCTAGTGCGGTGTGGGGTCGAATGTAGTTGTAGCGGTCGAGGAAGCCGGTAAGGGCGGCGGTGCGTTCGTCGTTGCTGTGCCAGGGGCGTTGGTAGGCCCATTCGCGGGCCAGGGTGCGGTGGTAGCGCTCGACCTTGCCGTTGGTCTGGGGCCGGTAGGGACGGGTGTAGAGGTGGCGGGTCCGGGTCTTGGTCACCGCGGTGTTGAAGACCAGGGACCGGTAACAGGCTCCGTTGTCGGTGAGCACCCGCCGGATCCTGCGGATCCCGTGGCGGCGGAAGAACCTGACCGCGCGGGCCCAGAACGCGGCGGCGGTGGGGCCCTTCTCGTCGAGGAGTTCCTCGGTGTAGGCCAGCCGGGAGTGGTCATCGATCGCGGTGTGCAGGTACACGTAGCCGACCCGGCCACCGGTCTTCTTCCGGGCTCGGTAGTTGGCGTGCCGGGCTCGTTCGCCGGCCCGGTGTGCGGCCGAGCCGCGGGCGTGTACCCGGTGCCCGCCACCGACCGGGATCCGGCCGAGCTTCTTGACATCGACATGCACCAGGTCGCCGGGCTGGTCGTACTCATAGCGCCGCACCGGCTCGCGCAGGTCCTCACCGGTGACGTCGAGGTCGCGTAGCCGGGAGATCCCGTGCCGGACCAGGATCCGGTAGATCGTGGAGGCCGGCACGGTAAGACCTTCCTCGGCCAGCCGGCCGCACAGTTGCACCGGCCCGACCTTCAGCTCCCGACGCAGCTGACAGACCCGGGACTCGACCCGGACCGGTGTCTGGTTCGGCGAGTGGTGCGGTCGACTGGAGCGGTCCTGCAGACCTGCCTCGCCCTCCTGGACCCAGCGGGCGTACCACTTGCCCAGAGTCTGCCGGTGGATCCCGGCCTCGTCGGCAACATGACTGATCGGCCGACGGGCATCGACACGGTCACACAACCGGCGCCGCCCTTCCGGGGTCAGCGGAGCGTTACGGTGGCTCATCAGAGGGCCTTTCTCTTCGGCGTGGTGTCTAGTCGCTTCACACCGAACTAGAGGAAGGCCCTCTGCCTACTCAGCCACGCCGACCAACGTCACCAACCTCCCGAATCAGAACAGCTGGCGCTCGCTGCTCGACCAACGGAACGGGCCTCGACGACGCTCGCTGGCGCTCGCTGCTCGACCAACGAGATGACGACACTCGCTGCTCGACCTGCGGCCGGTTCCGGTGGTCGAGCAGCCCGGAGCGAGGAACGAGCGACGGGCGTCGTCGAGACCACCCAACCCCGGTCTCGACCTGCGTCAGGCGGCGCGGAGCTTGCGGGCCTGCTGCTGGAGCCGGGCCTGGGCCGCGCGGCGGACCTTGGGACCGCCGGTGGCCATGCCGTACAGCAGCTTGAGCTGCTGCGGGAGGTTGCGGGCGTTGGTGGTCTCGAGCCAGCCGTTGGGCAGCGAGAGCCGGACCACCCTGTGCCACGCGGAGTAGACCTGCTGCGGCATCGGGGCGGTGTGGTAGTTGAGGTCGTACTTCTCGAACAGGGCCTGCACCTTCGGTGCGATCTCGGCGTACCGGTTCGAAGGCAGGTCGGGGAACAGGTGGTGCTCGATCTGGTGGCTGAGGTTGCCGGACATGAGGTGCATCAGCTTCGAGCCGGAGATGTTGGCCGAGCCGAGCATCTGCCGGACGTACCACTCGCCCTTGGTCTCGTTGGGGTCGATCGACTTCCGCTCGAACGTCTCGACGCCCTCGGGGAAGTGACCACACATGATCACCGAGTGCGACCACAGGTTGCGGACCACGTTGGCGGTGAAGTTCGCGGCCAGGGTCGGCAGGAACGAGCCGGTGGGCAGCGACAGCGCCGGGTGGACGAGGTAGTCCTTGGTGGCCTGCCGGCGGATCTTGGTGAGCACGCCCTTCATCCGGCGCTGGAACTCAGGCTCCTTGGTCTGCTTCTTCTTGATCGTCGCGCCGAGCTCGAGGTCGTACGCCGCGATGCCGTACTCGAAGAAGCAGGCGTTGAGGAAGTTCCACATCGGCTGGCCGAGGTGCATCGGGTGCCAGCGCTGGTCCTCGTCGACGCGCATGATGCCGTAGCCGAGGTCGTTGTCCTTGCCGACGATGTTCGTGTACGTGTGGTGGATCTGGTTGTGGGAGTGCTGCCACTGCTCGGCCGGGGTGGCCATGTCCCACTCCCAGGTCGTCGAGTGGATCTTCGGGTCGCGCATCCAGTCCCACTGGCCGTGCAGGACGTTGTGGCCGATCTCCATGTTCTCGAGGATCTTGGCGACGCTCAGGCCGGCCGTGCCGACCACCCACGCGGGCGGGAACACCGAGGCCAGCAGCACGGCTCGGCTGCCGAGCTCGAGCCGCCGCTGCACGCTGATCACGCGGCGGATGTACTTCGCGTCGGCCTCGCCGCGCGCGTCGATGATGTCCTGGCGGATCGCGTCGAGCTCGTAGCCGAGCTGCTCGATGTCCTCGGGCGTGAGGTGCGCGATCGGGTTCTCGGGCTTCTTCGTGATGGCGGTCATGGCTCCCTAGCGATGGGGGTCAGGTCGTCAGTGGTCGATGGTGCAGGCGCCGGCGGCGGCGTTGATGCAGGTCTGGATGGGTACGCCGGCGCGGTCGGTCTCGCCGGGTACGGCGACCGTGAGCTCGCCGTTGCGGAGGTCGCGGACGGCGCCTTCCTTCAGCGGCAGCACGCAGCCCATGCAGATGCCCATCCGGCAGCCGCTGGGCATCAGGACGCCCGCACCCTCGGCGGCGTCCAGGATCGGCGTGGCACCGTCGGCCTCCACGACCGCGCCCGAGGCGAAGGAGAGCGTGCCGCCCTCGCCGCAGGCCGCGATCACCGTCGGACGGAACCGCTCGGTGGTCAGCGCGAGTCCGCGCTCGGCGTGGTGCTCCTCGAGCGCGTCGAGGAGCCCGGCCGGACCGCACGCGTAGCTCAGTCGCTCGGGGAGGTCGGGCACCAGCTCGTCGATCTGGGCGACCTCGAGGAGGCCGTCACGGTCGTCGTAGCGCTCGATCAGCCGGATCCGGCCGGTCGCGCCGAGCAACCTCAGCTCCTCGCGGAACAGGGCGGCGGACTCGGTGGGGTTGACGTGCACCATCACGATGTCGGTGGCCACCGGCTTGCTGCGGGAGAACAGGTTGCGCAGCATCCCGATCACCGGGGTGATGCCCGAACCGGCGGTGACCAGCAGCAGCTTGTCGGGGATCGGCTGGGGCAGCACGAACTCGCCCTCGGCCTGCTCGAGCTGAATCATCTGGCCGGCGCGGGCCCGGTGCACGAGGTGGTGTGACACCACGCCGTCGGGGATCGCCTTGACGGTCAGGCTGATGCAGCGGTCGGGGCGCGGCCCGTGGGTGAGCGAGTAGGTACGCCACAGGCGCACCCCGTCGACGTCGACGCCGACCCGCACGTACTGGCCCGGGACGTGCCCGGCCCAGTCGCGGCCCGGCTTGATCACGATGGTGGCGGACTCGGCGGTCTCGGGGACGACCGAGACGATCCGGCCGCGGAGCTGGGCCCCGGAGCGCAGCGGGTGGAAGACGTCGAGGACGTCGGAGATCTCCAGCGGCGTCACCGCGGCCTCCGCGAACCGGCGCACCCGGTCGCGCAGGCGTGGGCGGGTCGGGGTCTGCGACCCGGTCCGGCCGACGGCAATCGAGCTCATGCCTTCATTCTGCTGCGCGAACCGGCTAAAGTCCTGACCAGAGCACGTGAATCCACCCTCAATAATTGTTCGCAGGAGACAAAATGCGCCTAGGCGGCGGCCGTACGGTGGAGCACGGGCTCATGCTGCCCGAGGAGGCGGTGGCCGAGATCCGGCTGCAGCTGCCCGCGGTCGCCGAGCAGGTCGTCGCCGCGATCATCGACGAGGTGCCCAGCTACGAGGATGCGTTCAGCGGCCCGATGGGCGAAACCATCCGCAACGCCGTACAGCTCGCACTGGGCGGATTCCTGTCCCTGGCCGGCGGCCGTCGGGGCACCGATCCACGCACGCCGGCCGCCCCGGCAGTCGAGGGTGCCTACCAGCTCGGCCGCGGCGAGGCCCGCAGCGGCCGGTCCACCGACGCGCTGCTGTCGGCGTACCGGATCGGTGCCCGGGTCTCCTGGCACGAGATGTCGACGATCGCCGTGCAGAACGGACTGGACGTCGAGACGCTGGTGTCGTTCGCGGAGCTGGTGTTCGCCTACATCGACGAGCTGTCGGCGTCCAGCGTCGCCGGACACACAGACGAGCTGGCCACCACCGGCCGGGTCCGGCAGCGGCTGCAGGAGCGGATCGCCCACCACCTGCTCACCGGCGCCCCGGCCGAGACCGTCATCAAGGCCGCGGAGCGGGCCGAGTGGAAGGCGCCGCGCACGCTGACCGCGGTGATCGTGCCGGAGGCGCAGGTCCGCCCGGTGCTCAGTGCGCTCTCCTCCCGCACCCTGCAGGCGGCCGAGGCACCGGGACTCGACGACGCCGCCCTGCTGCTGGTCCCCGACGCGCACGGACGCCGGCGCGCCACGGTGCTCCGGACGATCGCGGACCGCGACGCCATCGCCGGCCCGCCACGTCCGTGGCTCGAGGCCGCCTCGTCGTACTCGCGGGCGTTGCGGGCGCGGGGGCTGGGGCTCGGGCCGGACACCGAGGCCAGCCTCACCGAGCTGGTGCTGACCGCCGACCCGGAGGCCCTGGCCGACCTGCGCGACCAGGCCCTGGCGCCGATGAAGTCGGTCCGGCCGGGTACAGCCGAGAAGCTCGCCGAGACCCTCCGCGCCTGGCTGCTCCACCAGGGCCGCCGGGATGCTGTCGCGACCCAGCTGTTCGTGCATCCGCAGACCGTGCGCTACCGGATGGGTCAGCTCCGCGAGCTCTACGGCGAGAAGCTCGATGACCCCGACTTCGTGCTCCTGCTCACCGTCGCCCTGGGTGCGAACCGCGCCGGCGGCGGGGCCGGCGCGGCGTAGGGACGACCGTCAGCCGTCCAGCGCAGCCGCCCGCCCCACACGAACCGCGACGCCTTCGGGTAGTTCACCGGGTTCTTGTCGAAGGCGTGGAACACCATCCAGAACCTGCCGTCCACTCTGCGTACCTCCGCTCCGCCGGGGCCGCAGAAGCGCCGGCCGTCGGGCCGGCGCAGCCGGAGGGTGCCGAGCGGGCGGAGTGGGCGCCGCAGCGCGCCGCCGACGAAGACCACGGTCTTGTAGGAGCAGCTGTCGTAGGCCAAGCGGGAGGTGAACACGTAGACGCGGCCGTGGCGGGCGATCACCGAGGGCGCCTCGATCTGCCGGTTCCCGCCGTCGAGAACCCGGAACGGGCGGGAGCCCGGCCGAGCGGTGCCGTCCGGTTGCACCCGCACCGCCCAGATGCCCACTGCCTTGGGGCGGTAGTGGTGCCGCTTGTACAGCAGGTAGCGCAGGCCGCCGGCGGTGCGGAAGTACGCCGGGTCGATCAGCGTCGCACCCGCGTCGGTGCAGCGCAGGGGACGGGGCCGCGGCGCGAAGGGCCCCATCGGTGACTCGGCGACGGCCATCCCGATGCAGTCGGACCCACCGCGCCGCGAGGCGCTGAAGTACATGACGTAGTCGCGCGGGCCCGGAACCGACCGCTTCCACACGTGCGGTCCCCACATGTGCACCTCGCCCCGGTCGTGCCGGCTGCCGCGCGGGCCGACCCACTTCGGGTGGGTGAGCATCGACGCCCTGGGCACGCCATAGGTCCCGCTCGCCGGGTCGTACCGGGACACCCGGAAGGCCCGACCGGTCTCGAGATCGTGGCCGGTGGCGTAGATGAAGCGGGACCGGCCCTCGCTGTAGAAGCCCGGGTCGGCGAAGGGTACGTCGAGCAGTCGACGCACGTCGCCACCGGCGGAGGCGCGGGCCGGCCCGGGCTTTCCGTCCGTCCCGGTGGTTGCCGAGGCAGGGATGCCCATCATGAGCGCGAGGAAGCCGACGACAGCCACCATCGTGGTGGGGTGGCGAGGGGGCACGAGCCTCTCCAGAAAAGTTGCTGGTGGGACTGACGGGACAATGTAGGCGAAGGAGCGAGCGGGCCTGGGCAGAACCCGCGGACTCGTCGCGAGCGGTTTCGCCGCCGCGGCGCTAGAGCGCCGAGTGCACCACGAGACCCGCGACCACGGTCAGCGCGACCGTGGTCTCGCGCAGCCCCTTGGCGGCCGCCGCCGGGTCGGCGTGGGAGGTCAACGGGTCGCGGTCGAGCAGCACCAGGTCGCCGGGGGAGCCGACACCCACCATCGGCTGGCCGTCCACCGACGCGGCCAGCGCCTCGCCCACGGTCAGGGCCTGCTCGGGATGCCAGGCCGGCCGGTCGTCGGCGCTGCGGTGCACGGCGGCCGCCATCGCCAGCCAGGGGTCCAGGGGTGAGACGGGCGCGTCCGAGCCGAAGCACAGCCGCACCCCGTCGTCGAGCATCCAGCGGAACGCGAACGACCGATCGCCCCGGCCCGGCCAGATCAGCTCGGTGAGGTCGCGGTCGTCCAGCAGGTGGCCGGGCTGCACGCTGGCCCGCAGGTCCAGCTCGGCGATCCGCCGTACGTCGTCGCGGCCGATCAGCTGGGCGTGCTCGATGGAGCCTCGGGCGCCGGTGGCGGCGTACGCATCCAGCGCGGCGGCGACCGCGGCGTCCCCGATCGCGTGGGTCGCCACCTCGAGGCCGGACATGTGCGCGCGGGCGAGCAGCGCGGTGAGCTCGGCCTCGGGGAGGTTGGCCGCGCCGGCCGGCTGGTCGAACCGCGCCCCGTCGGCGTACGGCTCGCAGCACCACGCGGTGCGGGTGTTGAGCGACCCGTCACTGATGATCTTCAGCGGTCCCATCGTGAGCCGGCCGTCGGTGCCGGGGAGCGGGTCGCCGGTGCGGAGCCGCGCCTCGATCACCTCCTCGAGCCCGTCGGCGTACGTCGCCACCCGGACCCGGAGCCGGTCGCAGCCGGCGTCCCACCGCTCGAGCCAGTCGTCGACGCCACCCATGAACTCGAAGTCGACCAGGCCGACCACGCCCTGGGCGGCCGCGGTGTCGAGGGTCTGCCGGTAGGCGGCGGGGGCATGGCCGTCGTCACCGACGAGGTGGGTGAGCAGCTCATAGGCCGCGAACCACTCGTTCTCCCTCACCACGTCGTCGCGCTCGCCGAGCCCGAGGGCTGCGAGAGCCGCGCTGTTGAGCCAGCCGTGATGGCCGTCGCCCGCGATCAGCACGACGGGAGTGACCCCGGAGACCTCGTCCAGCTCGGCGACGGTGCCCTCCCGGGTCCAGATGCCGGGGCGGTGACCCCACGTGATGACCGGGCGGCCCGGCCGGGCGGTGACCCGGTCGGCCACCAGTGCGGTCGCCTCCTCGGGCGATCGCACCAGGCTCGCGTCGACGCGCTGCGAGGCGAGCGTCCACTGGCCGAGGTGGACGTGCTGGTCCCACACGCCCGGGATCAGCCAGCGGCCCGCCGCGTCGACCTCCGGAACGCCCGGAGGCCGGGCCACCGAGGCTTCTACCTCGGTGACCCGGCCGTCTTGCACGAGCACGTCGACCGGCGAGCCCGGTGGCGTCTCACCCGCGTGCACCGGGACCAGCCGCGCCGCGCGGATCAGCAGGTCGCTCACCCGGGCAACGCTAACCACCGCGGCCGGTCAGGCCGCGACGGGCTCCTCCACGACCTCGGCCTCGGACTCGTCCGGGGCGGCCATCGGCTTCGGCCGGAGGAACACCCCGCCCGCGACCGCGGCCAGCAGGGCGAAGACGGCGCCTGCGGCGAAGGCCGCCTGCAGCCCGCCGTTGAGCGCCTCGACCGGCGCGGTGCCACCAGCCAGCAGGCTGTCGGTGCGGGCCGTGGAGATGCTGACCAGCACGGCCAGACCCAGCGCGCCGCCCATCATGAACGACGTGTTGACGACACCGGAGGCGAGGCCGGCCTCGTGCGGCTCCACGTCGCCCATCGCGGCCAGCAGCACCGGGTTGAAGGCGATACCGGCGCCGACGCCGAGCAAGATCATCGAGGGAAGCACGTCGGTCAGGAAGTTGCCGTTGACCGGCGCCTGCGAGAACAGGCCCAGGCTCACGGCGGCCAGCAGCAGACCGACGGTCAGCGGCGGGCGGATGCCGAAGCGCATCACGAGCTTGTCGGACACCCGCAGCGAGCAGAACGCCATCACGACGCTGGTCGGGATGAACGCCAGGCCGACCTCGAGCGCGGAGTACCCCAGCACCTTCTGCAGGTAGATCGCGGCCAGGAAGAACCAGGCGAACATCGCGGCGGCCCAGAGAGCGCCGACGAACTGCGAGACCGACACGTTGCGGAGCGCGAAGAGGCGCAGCGGCACCAGCGGGTTGGCGACCTTGGCCTCGCGGGCCACGAACGCGGCCAGCAGGGCGATTCCGCCGCCGAGAAGCAGCAGGGTCCGCGAGGAGGTCCAGCCGGCCTCGTTGCCGCCGACGATGGCGTAGACGCTGAGCATCAGTGCCGCGGTCACCATCACCGCGCCGATCACGTCGAGGCGGGACTTCTGGGGCACGACCCCGTCGGCGGGCAGCACGCGGCGGGCGGCGAGCCAGACGCCGACACCGATCGGCACGTTCACCAGGAAGATCCAGTGCCACGAGAAGAGGCCGGTCAGGACCCCGCCGAGGAGGACGCCGACGGCGCCGCCGCCGGACATCACGAAACCGAAGACGCCCATCGCCTTGGCCCGCTCGCCCGGGTCGGTGAACAGGCCCATGATCAGGGCCAGCGCCACCGCCGAGACCGCGGCGCCGCCGAGGCCCTGGACGGCCCGGCCGACGACCAGCAGCTCCGCCGACGGCGCGAATCCGCAGGCGATCGAGGCGACGGTGAACGAGACGACGCCGCCGAGGAAGACCCGCTTGTTGCCGAGCAGGTCGCCGAGGCGTCCGGACAGGAGCAGGAACCCGCCGAAGGTCAGCAGGTAGGCGTTGACCACCCAGGCCAGCGCCGCCTGCGAGAAGCCGAGGTCGGTCTGGATGGACGGCAGGGCGACGTTCACGATGCTCGAGTCGAGCACGATCATCAGGTCGCCCAGGCAAAGGACGTAGAGAGCGAGCCAGCGGCTCTTGATGTCGGGCATTGGAATTTCTCCTGGGTGGTGTCGAGGTGCTTTCACCAACACCACGAACGCGAACGGTCTAATACGACAGACCCAGCGAAATTCTTTGAATCATCGGTCTGAGCGCCCTCGGTCCGAGCTTGCGAGGGCCGAGACTCAGGCGCCAGGTCGAGTAGCCGCGCGAGTGAGCGTGCGAACTCGCGGCCGGCGTATCGAGACCCGCCTCAGATGTGCGTCGAAAGGTCGCTGAGTGAGCCGACGACGATGTCCGGCTCGGAGAAGTACCCCGGGTAGCGGGTCCCGTCGCGGTCGACCCAGGCGGTACGCAGCCCGGCGCGATGCGCACCGTCGATGTCCCACGGGTGCACCGCGACGAGGAGCGCCTCCGCCGCCGGCACGCCGCACGTGTCGAGGGCATAGCGGTACGGCGTCTCGTGCGGCTTCCAACGGCCCGCCTCGACGGCGGACAGGGTGGCCTCGAACAGGTCGCGGATCCCGGCCCGCTCCAGCAGGCGCTCGGCCACCTCGGTGCCACCGACGCTCAGGGTGACCAGCCGGAGCCCGCGCTCGGCGAGCCCCCGGATGGCCGGCACCACGTCGGGATGCACGTCGAGCTCGCCGGTCCCCTCGAACACGAACCGGGCAGCGTCGTCGATCTCGGCCGCCGGCAGCACCCCGGACAACGCCACCCGCAGCGACTCCTGGGCGAGCTCCCCGAACACGGGGTGGCTGTCGGTGACGGTCAGCGCGAACCCGTCGCGGAGCAGACCCGCGAACCAGGTGGCGGCGAGCTGCGGCTCCGCGCCCACCTCGGCGAAGCGCCGGCCGAGCGGCGCCATGTCCGAGAGCGTCTCGTTGACGTCGAACACGACCAGCGAGGTCCGGTCAGGCACGCGGCTACCCCACGTGGCGGCGCGACTGGATCATCCGGAACCGCGGCGCCACGAACGCCGCGTCGGTGTACGACGCGTTCGCGGCCGGGTTGGCGCCGGTGCCGTGGAAGTCGGAGTAGGCAGCGGTCTGGTTGACGAACACCCCGCCCAGCAGGTTCTCCGAGAGCGCCACGCCTGCGTCCAGGGCGGCGTCGCGCATCTCGTCGATCACCGCGTCGGACGTGGAGTAGACGGCCGCCGTCATCGCGCCCTTGCGGGTGACGGTGTCGCGGAACAGGTGGACGGACTGGTCGGTGCCGGACGTGGAGATCACGAACGCCACCGGCCCGAAGCACTCGGACTCGTAGACCTCGGCGTCGTCGGCGGTGATGCCGACCAGGGTGGGAGTGCGCACCGTGGCGTCGGGGTACGCCGGGTGGGCGACCGCGCGGGACGCGACCAGCACCTCACCCTTCCCGGGAGCCGCCTCGAGACGCTCGACCACCCCCGGGTTCACGACGCCGCCGAGCAGCTCGACCGCCCGCGCGTCGTCGCCGAGCAGCTTGTCGAGCGCCGCCCCGATGCCCGCCGCGACCTCGGCCGGGGACTTCGTGCCCTGGTCGGTCTCGACCCCTGCGGCGGGGAGGTAGACGTTCTGGGGCGCGGTGCACATCTGGCCGGCGTACAGGGAGAACGAGAAGGCCAGGTTGCGGCACATCCCCGCGAAGTCGTCGGTGGAGTCGACCACCACGGTGTTGACGCCGGCCTTCTCGGTGAACACCACGGCCTGCCGGGCGTTGTCCTCGAGCCACTCGCCGAACGCGTTGCCGCCGGTGTAGTCGATCAGGCGCACCTCCGGTCGTACGGCGAGGGCGGCGGCCAGCTTGTCGGCCGGGTCCTCGGCAGCCAGGGTGACCAGGCGCGGGTCGTGGCCGGCCTCCGCGAGCACCTCCTGGCACACCTGCACCGTGATCGCCAGCGGCAGCACCGCACCGGGGTGCGGCTTGACCACCACGGCGTTGCCGGTGACCAGCGAGGCGAACAGTCCGGGCCAGCCGTTCCAGGTCGGGAAGGTGTTGCAGCCGACCACCATCGCGACCCCGCGCGGCACCGCGGTGAAGGTCTTCTCCATCCGCAGCGGCGGGCTGTCCGGCTTCGGGCCGGGCTTCTCCCAGACGGCGGTGGCCGGGGTGCGGGTCATCTCGGTCCAGGCGTAGGCGATCGCCTCGAGCGCCCGGTCGAGCGCGTGCGCGCCGCCGGCCTGGAACGCCATCACGAACGCCTGCCCACTGGTGTGCTGCACCGCGTTGGCCAGCTCGAAGATCCGACCGTGCAACCGGTCCAGGATCTCGATGCAGACCCCGGCGCGGGCGTTCGGCCCGGCGTCGCGCCAGCCGCGCATCCCGGCGGCTGCCGCGGTCAGGAGGGCATCGACATCCGTGACCCGTGGGTACTCCACGCCCAGGTCGAAGCCGAACGGCGACCGCTCGGTCGCCACGGATCCCTCGGCCCCGGGTGCATCGAGCGCGAACGGGCGGTCCAGCAACGCCTCGAACGCGGCCTTCCCTTCGGCGGCCGCATCAGCGCCGTACACCCGGGGCGAGGGTGACTCGTCGAACGCCGAGTAGTAGCCGCGGGAGGCGATGGCGGCCACCGCGGCGTCCAGGCGGTGGCGGTGCTTGTCGAGGAGGACGTCGTTCATCAATGGCTCCGCGGCTCTCGAGTGGGGGTTATGACACTTGTACGACACTCTGGCACACGAAGTGTCACATGCCTACGGGCGGTTACGGTGGGCGCCGTGACGGCACGCAGACTCGGCTGGGCGCTGTTCGCGCTGCTGGTCGGCGCGTCGCTCGGGATCGGCGCGGCGTACGCCACCCGGCCCGAACCGGACGCCTCCGGAACGCCCGCTCCGATACCCGCCGCCCGGCCCAGCGTGCCGATGGAGGACCCCTACGCCGAGGACATCGGCTATCCGGCACTGGTCGAGATCTCCGACTTCGACACGTACCGGATCGGCAACGACCTCCAGGACTGGGAGTACGCCGTCCCGGCGGGCTGGGTCGCCTACACGGTGCCCGGCGAGGTCCTGACGCCACCCGAGGACGTGGACCTCGCCACCGAGGTGCGGTTCCGGCCGGCGGACGAGCCGAAGGAGGGCGGGTTCAGCCTGCGGGTCAAGGCGATCGACAACCACAAGCAGGCCGTCGACGAGGTACTCGACAAGATCGCGGGCTTCGACCGGGCCTACGGTGACGACTACGACATCCTCGACCAGACCGAGGACTCCGTCGCCTTCACGTTCCGCACCGAGGACGACCATCTCCGCTACAACTTCTTCCGCTGGTTCACCGCACCGGGAGCCAACGAGGCGACGCTGGAGATGTCGATCGCCGGCCGCCAGGTGGACGAGCCGGGCATGCGCGCCCTCTTCGAGCAGTTCGCCGAGCGGGTGGTCCCCGTCGACGACTGACCAGGCTCAGAGGCCCTTGGTCTCCACCGAGTCGAGGACGTCGGTCGCGGTGGCCCGGTCGGAGCTGCGGACCTGCACCCACAGCAGGCGGTTGTTCGCGACCTGGATCACCCGCTCGACGGTGACGCCCGGGCAGTCGGAGTACCAGATCGTGCGCGCGGGGTCGCCGTCGATCGTGTCGTCGACCGGGGTCTCCGCCCCGGCGCAGCGGGGATGTCCCGGCAGCTGGTCGGGCAGGTCGTCACCGGGCATGATGCCGGCGAAGACGCCCTCCCCGTCGGTCGTGTCGGCCCAGCCTTCGGCGGTGCCGACCGCCAGTGCGGCGTAGGTCTCGTCCGCGCCGGGAGGGGTCCACGGCTCGCCGGCCACCGAGGCATCCCAGTCGTCTGGCACGCTCACGGTCAGCTCGTCCCGTGCGTCGGTGATCGTCACGTTGCTGTCGAGGGCGCGGAACCCGAACCACCCAGCGACGGCACCCACCGCCAGGGCGAGCACCGTGACGGCGGCCATCGCGACGAGCCGGCGCCGTCGGTTCGGCAGCAACGGGTCGGCGAGCTCGCCCGTCACCGGCATCGGCGACGGCCGGGCGCCGGGCTGGGTGAGCTCGGGGTCGACGGCCTGCCACGGCTGCAGCCCCTTCCCCGCGGGGGCTGCCCAGTCGCCGAGGGCGGTGGTGAGCGCGTCGACATACGCCGTGACGCTGGGCCAGCGGTCCGCCGGGTCGGGCGACAGGGCGCGACGTACGACGTCGTCGACCTCGTCGGGGAACGGCCGGTCGACGCTCGCGATCGGCGGCGGAGTACCGGGGCTGGCGGCCGCGGAGAGGTCGATGTGCCGCCACGGCATCCGGCCGCCCAGCAGGAGGTGGGTGATGACACCGAGGGAGTACTGGTCGGCGCCGGGTCCCGGGGGCTCGCCCTGCGCCTGTTCCGGAGCCACGAACGAGGGGCTCCCCGCGATCATGGTCAGCCGGGAGGAGACGTCGAGCGCCTTGCCCAGGCCGAGGTCGCCGAGCATCGCGCGGACGCCGGGGTCGGCGGCGCCCTTGCCGACGCTGCGGAACAGCACGTTGGCGGGCTTCACGTCGCGGTGCAGGATGTCGCGGTCGTGCAGCGCCTGCAGCCCGGCTGCGACCTGGCGGATCACCTCGCTCGCCTCGGCCACCTCCAGCCCGCCGGTCTCGAGCCGGTCGGCGAGGGTGCCCTGGTCGGCGTACGTCATCACCAGGTAGGGGCGGCCGTCGTCGAGCTCGCCGGCGTCGTAGACCGTGACCACGTGGGGCGACTCCACGCGGCGCAGGTAGCGACCCTCCTCGACGAAGCGGGTCCGGACGTGGTGGTCCTCGGTCCAGTTGTCCGCCAGCACCTTCACCGCGACCGGCGAGTCGAGGTGCTCGTCGTACGCCAGCCAGACGGTGGCGAAACCGCCGGCCCCGATGCGACGTCTGACCGCATAGCGGCCAAGGCGGTCGGGCAGGGCGGACACCCGTGCATTATCCGTGACCTGGGTGGGGAAGGATCGTCGGCATGACGGAGTCATCGGGAGGGCAATCGGGGACTGGTGCGACGCCCGACGAGATCGACGACCTGGCGCGCCGCGCCCAGGCCGGTGATCGGGACGCGCTGGAGCAGGTGCTCGGCGCGATCCGCTCCCGCACCCTCAACGTCTGCCGCGGAGTACTGCCGTACACCCCGGACGCGGAGGACGCCTGCCAGGAGGCGATGCTCAACATCGCGACCAAGATCGGGTCGTGGGGCGGCCGCGGCCGGTTCACCACCTGGACCCACGTGATCGCGGTGAACTCCGCGCGGTCGACGTACCGCCGGATGAAGAACCAGGCGGTCGCGAGCGACATGCTCGAGAACGACAATGCGGACCCGCGCACCACCAGCGTGATCGCCGGCACCCGCCTCGATCTCTTGGAGGCGATGGAGACACTGGAACGCGACCACCCGCAGTACGTCGAGCCGTTGCTGCTTCGTGACGTCTACGGCATGGCCTACGACGAGATCGCGGAGCAGGTCGGGGCGCCGCTCGGCACGGTCAAGGCCCAGATCCACCACGGACGCAAGCTGGTCCGCCCCATGCTGAGAGGCTCCACATGAAGCGCCCCCTCATCGCCGTCGCCGCGGCTGCCCTGGTGCTGGCCGGCTGCTCCGACGACGACCCGATCCGCAGCGGGAGCATGGGGTCCGCCGACGATCCGACCCCATCGGAGCCGTCCGCGACCGCGGAGCCGGTGGACCCCCCGGACCCGCCGCCCGCAGACCTCGCGATCGCGGAGAACGAGCCGCACGAGGACTCCCTCTACCCAGAGGTCGGCGACCCCGGCGTCGATGCGCTGCACTACGACCTGGCACTCGGCTGGTCGCCCGACACCGACACGCTCGATGCCACCGAGACACTGACCTTCCGGTCGACCGAGACCGACGAGTCGTTCCAGCTCGACTTCAGCGAGGTGCTCACGATCGAGAGCCTCACCGTCGACGGTGCCGACGCCGAGTTCGAGCAGCAAGGCAAGGACCTGGTGGTCCAGTCGCCGGTGCGCGAGGACCGGCGCTACGAGGTGGTCATCGACTACTCCGGGACGCCCGAACCCGTCGACGTACCCACCCAGCGGTCGGACTTCGGCGAGACCGGCTTCACGATCACCGACGACCACGAGGTGTGGACGATGCAGGAGCCGTGGGGCGCCTACTCGTGGTACGCCGTCAACGACCACCCCTCCGACAAGGCGCTGTACGACTTCACCCTGTCCGTCCCGGCTCCGTGGATGGGGGTCGCGAACGGCGACCTCGTCTCGACCGAGGAGCAGGACGGGCTCACGGTCACCCGGTGGCACCTGGCCGAGCCGGCCGCGTCGTACCTCTCGACACTGGCGTTCGGCGACTACGAGCAGACCGAGCTCAGCGGCCCGCGCGACATCCCGATCCGGATCTTCACGCCTCGCGAGACGCCGGAGGCAGCCGAGGGGCCGTCGACCGCGCCGGAGGCGATGGAGTGGCTCGAGCAGTACATCGGGCCGTACCCGTTCGACACGTTCGGCATCCTGGTCGTCGACTCGCAGAGCGGCATGGAGACCCAGACCATGGTGACGCTCGGCAACAGCGACTACGCGCTGTCCGCGCCGGTCGTGGTGCACGAGCTCGCGCACCAGTGGTACGGCGACACCGTCACGCCCGACGACTGGCGCGACGTCTGGATGAACGAGGGCATGGCGATGTACCTCCAGGGCATGTGGGAGGCCGAGCGGGCCGGCATCACGATCGACCAGCAGATGGACGAGTGGGCGGAGTTCGAGGATAGCGAGCGCGAGTTCGCCGGGCCGCCCGCCGACTACGACCTCGACAAGTGGGGCAGCGGCAACATCTACTACGGCCCGGCCCTGATGTGGCACGAGCTGCGCCAGCAGATCGGCGACGAGAGGTTCTTCGACGTCATCCGCGCCTGGCCCGAGTCGCAGGAGAACCGCTCCTCCAACCGCGAGACCCTCTACCGGTTCTTCGAGGAGCGCACCGGCGAGGAGCTGTCGGAGTTCTTCGACGCCTGGCTGCTCGGCGAGCAGACGCCCCCTCGCGACTGATTCGGCGATGAGAGCCGCCGACCATCCCTCGGCTAGTCTCCAGTCACGACTGCAAGTGGCAGGTCCATGCCGACACTGACACCAGCAGCTATCCAAGGCGGTGGCGAGGTATCTCGCAGCCCGACAGTCACTCTCCCCATTCCGCACGGCACCAGCCGCGGTGATCTCATTCGTCTGGTCACCAGGTAAGCGCCTGCCCGCCGGCACCGGCGGTTCCGAGAACTACACCGTCGGCCAGGTGCGTGAGCTGAACCGTCGCGGCGTCCACGCACAGGTCGTCACGATCGGGCTCGGCGCCGCGGACGGGCGGGAGGAGTTCCCGGATATCCCGTTCCACTCCGTGCCCTCGGTGCCGGATCTCGCTCGCCTCGACGGCACCGTGGTGTTCGTCAGCGACGCTCCGGTGGTTGCGACGAAGAACCCGTCGTACCAGATCCTGCACGTCCCGCCACCGATCCGGGCCCGTCATCACGAGTCCGTCCTCGAGGCGACGCGGGACCGCTCCCTGATCGCCACGAGCCGCTACGCCGCGAGACTCTGGGCGGACTTTCTCGACGTCGACGTCGCCACCATCGCGGTGGTGTACCCGTTCGCGGAGCGCATCTTCGCCGCCCAGCCACGGGTCGACCGCGATCCGTCGACGACCCGGATCCTTTACGCCGGCCGGCTCAGTCCCGAGAAGGGCATCTACACCCTGCTCGAGATGCTGCACGTCGACCTCATCGACGACGACCCGAGCCTCTCCTTCACGGTGACCACGGCCGGCTCCGACAAGCCGCAGGGCAGGATCATCAAGGCCCTGGTGCATGCCCACCCCGGCGTGAGCGTGGTCCCGGCGCGCCAGACCCCCGCCGCGATGGCCACCCTGATGGCCGACCACGACATCGTCGTGATGCCGTCCACCAGCCAGTACTGGCACGAGACGTTCGGCATCGTCTCCATCGAGGCCCAGCACACCGGCTGCCGCGTGGTCGCCTCCGACGACGGCGGGATCCCCGAGACCGACTGCGGCGGCGTGATCCTGGTCGACCCCGACAACGCCGAGGCCCTCGCGCTAGGGCTGCGCGCGGCGATCAGCGCCGGTCCGATGTCCGCGGAGCTCCGAGCGCGCGCGTCCACCCGGTTCACGGTCGCCGCCTCCGTCGACAGCCTGCTCGACGTGTTCGCCGGCCCGCGCACCCCGACACCCGCCGAGGTCATCCGCGACCTGGAGGCGATGGTCGAGGCCGTGCACTGACGCAAACGTGCTTCCGCGCAGCAAGGTGGTCGACCTCAGGCCCCGGCAGGATGCGGCAGCGGGATCGGACGGGCGCTGCGAATGGTCCCCCGCGGGTCGTGGCTCGCCTTCACCGCCTGTAGCCGGGCAAGGTCGCCATCGGTGAGGTTGCGCCGCTCCAGTGGCCCGAAGTTCGGCGGCATCATTCCCGAGTCGACGTCCGCGAGCGCGGCCCGCACTGTGGTGCCGACCGCCCTGGCCTCCTCCGCCGCCTCGGGGGTCGGCACGATCCCGCCGAGCACGACCGCGTACGGCTGCGGGACGGTGCCCGCGACGCCCTGCCCCGCTTGCTGCCGGCGTACCGCCCCGCCGAGATGTCGCACCTCGAGGACCGTGAGCGCCGACGGTTCCCCGACCCTGACCGTCTCGAGCAACGCGGTGGCCTCGTCAGCCCCGAACCGGTCCACCATCATCAGGTCTTCTTGGATGGGTGTCGGCTCGGTCGGTTCGGCCGCGATGCCGGCGAGCTCGGCCAGCCTCAGCTCGCGGCGCGAGTCGAGCAGCGGCCGGGGGAGTCCGGCGAGCGCAGCGTCGACCATCAAGCGGCCCTCGTCCGGGCTGCCCAGGTAGGTGCAGTCGAACGCCACCGACCACCGCCCGCGCATCGGCTCAGGGACGTCAGGGAGATCAGGGAAGTTCAGCAGCCATGCCCACAGGGTGAGCTCCTCCGGCAGATCCTGGGTCGCCTCGACGAATCGCGCGAACACCTGTGCGGCGTGCTCCCCCGCCCACAGCACCCGGCCGCCGTAGAGACCATCTAGCGGGTGCAGGTCGATCTCCACCGCGGTGGCGATGCCCAGGTCGCCGCCGGCGCCGCGCAGCGCCCACCACAGGTCGGGGTCGTCGTCTCCGGTGATCCTCGTCGGCTCGCCGCGCGCGTCCACGAGGTCAACGGCTCGTACGGCGTGCGCAGCGAGACCGTGCCGGCGAACGAACCAGCTCAGCCCGCCGCCGAGGTGGTACCCGGCGACCGAGATGTCTCCGGTGCTGCCTGGGAGCCCCGTCAGCCCGGTGCCCGTCAGCGCCTCGTTGAGTCGCTGCCACTTCACGCCCGCCCCGACGCGGGCGACCCGTCGGTTGATGTCGATGTCCAGCGACTGCAACGCGTGGGTGCGCAGCACGACGGCGCCGTCGAGAGCCCTGGTGACGCCGTGGCCGCTCCCCTGGGCGCTGACGGGCACGCCGTACGCCGCGGCGAAGCGGAGGGCCGCCGCGACATCAGCCTCGTGCGCGACGTCGATCATCGCAGCGGGCTGGACATCGACGGAGAGGTTCCAGCCACGCCTTATCTGCTCCCAGTCGGGTTGGCCCGGGCCGGTGACCCTGCCGTGGACCGCACGGGCAAGGTCGTCGAGGTCGCCGGGCGCGAGTCGAGCACTCGTGATAGTCATGCCGCCCACCATCGGCGGCCAGCCTCCCGCCTGTCGTTGCCTGGGCGTGCACAGCGGTTGCCAGGCAGTGCACGGCCGGCGGTCTCGACGACGCTCGCTGGCGCTCGCTGCTCGACCAGCGGCCGGCGCCGATGGTCGAACAGCCCGGAGCGAGGAACGAGCGACGGGCGTCGTCGAGACCACCCGACCCGGTCTCGACGACTCTCGCTGGCGCTCGCTGCTCGACCAGCGGCCGGTTCCGGTGGTCGAGCAGCCCGGAGAGAGGAACGAGCGACGGGCGTCGTCGAGACCCCCGGACCGGTCTCGACGACGCTCGCTGGCGCTCGCTGCTCGACCAGCGGAAGTCAGCGGGCGAAGCCGACCACGTTCCATGCGAAGCCGCCGTGGCGGTACTCGAGCGTCAGGCCCTGACCCTTGACCACGTCGACCATCGAGGAGGGCGGGTGTACGAACTCCCTGAAGCTGTTGCCCTGCAGGCGACGCAGCCCGTTGACCATCGCCATGACCGAACGGTGGACCACGTTGCGCGGCGGATGGGAGAACACCAGCATCCGCCGGGCATGGCCGGCCGCGGCACCCAGCAGCTTCTCGTAGTCCGGGTAGCAGCAGACGACGCGGTGGAGCACGACGATGTCGGCCGGTTCCACCTCATCGGGAGAGGTGGCGATGTCGTGGAAGCGTCGACTGACCCGACCGGCGAGGCCCCTCTCGCGGAGCAGGTCCGCCGCCTCGGCCTCGTAGTTCTCCGATATCTCGAGGTTCGTGGCGCTGGCCGCTCCGCGACGGAGCAGCTCGACCTGGATCTCTCCGATCCCGCCGCCGATCTCCAGGAGCGTCGCGCCCTCGAGCCCGCGTTCGGCGAGGAAGTCGACCAGGCGTTGCTGGGTCCGGCTCAGCCCGCGCTGGTGGTAGCGCCGCGACATGCGACGCGCGAACCCCTCGCCGAACGTCTCCTGGTACCCGTGACCGTCGCAGCACTCGCCCACGGGCCCAGTATCACCGTGCGCGTGGCTCGCCGAACCTCGCGCCGTACACGAACTCCTCCAGCGGCCGCCGCTCTCGTGGCCGCACCTCGCTCTCGATGCCGCGGCCGATGGCGATGCCGGTGGTGACCTGCCAGTGCGGCGGCACCTCGGCGGCCGCAGCCAGGCCGGCGTGGTCGAACGCCGCGAACTGGTGCGTCGCGAGGTCCAGCGCGGCGGCCTGGACGGTCAGGTGCGCGACGGCCTGCCCGAGGTCGTAGAGCGCGTAGTCGGAGTAGGAGAGGGCATCCGCCTCAGGTCCGGACGCGGTGCGGTGCAGCGTGAACATCAGCGCCGACGCGTCGGGTGCCCAGCGACGCACGCTCGCCGCCAGCAGCGGGACGAACGTCGCGTGGGCGGGCTCGGACCGACGCGCGACCAGGAACGCCCAGGGCTGCGAGTTCCCCGCCGACGGGGCCCACCGCGCCGCCTCGAGCAGCACGTCAAGCGTGACCGACGAGAGCTCGTGGGCAGGGTCGAAGGCGCGGATGCTGCGGCGGTCCCGCAGGATCGGCATCAGCTCGGACATGCCTCTGCAACCGTTGGTCGGCCTCTACCCTTCCTGCATGGCCCGCCCGAGTGCCCGCGACCTGATCGAGCTGGTCTTCGACGACGCGTCGTGGGTCAGCTGGGACACCCCGCCGGTCCGCCCCGACCACCTCGACGAGGACTACGCCGCTGAGCTCGCGGCGGCAGCCGAGAAGAGCGGCGTCGACGAGTCGGTGATCACCGGCGAGGCCCTGCTGCGCGGACGCCGGGTCGCGGTGATGTTGGGCGAGTTCGGGTTCCTCGCCGGCTCCATCGGGCGCGCCGCCGCCGACCGTCTCGTCGACGCGATCGAGCGGGCCACGATCGAGCGGCTGCCCCTGGTCTCCGGGCCGGTGAGCGGCGGCACCCGGATGCAGGAGGGCACACCGGCGTTCGTGCAGATGATCCGGATCTCCCAGGCGGTCGCTGCGCACAAGGCCGCGGGTCTGCCCTACCTGGTCTACCTGCGGCACCCCACCACCGGCGGGGTGATGGCGAGCTGGGGCTCGCTGGGCCAGGTCACCGCCGCCGAGCCGCAGGCCCTGGTCGGCTTTCTCGGCCCCCGCGTCTACTCCGCGCTCTACGGGAGGGAGTTCCCCGAGGGCGTCCAGACGTCCGAGAACCTCGCCGCCCGCGGCGTCATCGACGCGGTCGTTGGCACCGACGACATCGGCGAGGTGCTGCACCGCGCGCTCAGCGTGCTCAGCGCCCCTCGCTACGTGCGCCCCGAGTCACCCGCTCCCCAGGACGAGCCGATCCCGGACGTGGACACGTGGGACGCGATCACCCGGTCCCGCCGACCCGACCGTCCCGGCGTACGCCGCCTGCTCCGGTACGCCGCCGCCGACATCGTGCCTCTCAGCGGCACCAGCGAGGGCGAGCAGGACCCCGGGCTGCTCGTGGCGCTGGCCCGCTTCGGGCAGGCGCCGTGCGTGTTCCTCGGCCAGGACCGGCGCGGCCAGACGCCCGACCACCCGATGGGCCCAGGGGCGCTGCGCGAGGCCCGACGCGGCTTCCGGCTGGCCTCCGAGCTCGGGCTCCCGCTGGTCACCGTGATCGACACCCAGGGCGCCGCCCTCTCCCCGGATGCCGAGAACGGCGGACTGGCCGGCGAGATCGCCCGCTGCCTGGCCGAGCTCGTCTCGCTCCCTGCTCCGACCCTGTGCCTGATGCTCGGCGAGGGCAACGGCGGTGGCGCGCTCGCACTGCTGCCCGCCGACCGGGTGATCGCCGCCCAGCACGCCTGGCTCTCCCCGCTCCCTCCCGAGGGCGCCAGCGCGATCGTGCACCGCGACCTCGACCACGCCCCGGAGATGGCCCGCGCCCAACAGGTGCGTGCGATCGACCTGCACCAACGCGGCATCGTCGACCGGATCGTGGCGGAGCACCCCGACGCCGCCGATGAGCCCGAGGAGTTCTGCCGCCGGGTGGGGGCGATGCTCGAGCACGAGCTCGCCGCCCTGCTCCGCCGCGGCGCCGGCACGCCCGCCGAACGCGCTCGGCGCTACCTCGCCTCCGGCTGACCCGCGTGGTTCGACCCGACCACGCCGTTCTTGAACGCGTACGCCGTGGCGGCGGCGCGCGACGTCACGCCGACCTTGGCGAAGATGTTGCTCAGGTGCCGGGCGATGGTCTTCTCGCTGAGGAACAGCTCGGCGGCGACCGCCCGGTTCGTCATCCCGGTGGCGACCAGCCGGAGCACCTCCAGCTCCCGGCGCGTCAGCGGTCCGCCGGTCGGTTCCGGCGCGCGCGACGACAACGCCCTGGCCCGTTGCGCGTCCGGCACCGCGCCGAGCTGGTCGAAGACCCACTCGGCTGCCTCCAGCTCCATCTCCGCCCCGTCCTGGTCGCCCCGAGCGCGATGGACCTGAGCCATCAGCACCCGCACCAGCGCCGACTCGTACGGCGCCCCCACCTCGCGCCACGCCGTCCACGCCTCCCGCAACACCGGTAGCGCCCGTTCCTCGTCACCCCGGGCTACCGCGCACTCGCCCTCCGCCTGGGCCGCCATGGCGTGCAGCAGCGAAGCGTCCAGGTCGCGGCCGATCGCCGCCAGCTCGGCGGCCACCTGCTCCGCCTCCCGGAGCTCGCCGGCGGCCAGCAGGATGCTCACGCACGCGCCGAGCAGCCTGGCCCGCCGCAGTCCTGTCGAGCCGTCCAGCGCCTGCCGGATCCCGGATGCGGCCTCGCCGGTGCGACCCTGGGACAACCGCAACAAGGCCAGCCCCGGCTCGGGCGTCGCGAGCCAGCGACTCGCCTCCTGGAAGCAGCGGAACGCCTGCTCCTCCTGCCCGCGGAGCCGGTGCAGCTCGGCCAGCTGGTAGTAGGCACCGCCGGCCGCGGGGTGCTCGCCGAGGGTCCGGCACGCGCGCTCCGCCTCGTCCACGGCTTCGGGCCACGAGCCCTGGATCGCCATGATCTCGGCGCGGTGCACCAGGCACTGCCCGCGGTACGGCGTGAGCCCCGGCTGCTTGAGGCACCACCGGTCCAGCGCCGACGTCCACTCCCGGGCCCTGGGCAGGTCGAAGACCAGCTGGCAGGCCTGGATCACCGCGCAGTAGAGGATGCCGCTCACCTCGGCCGAGACCTCGCCCGCGGTCACCGCCACCATCGCCTCGTCGAGCGATCTCATCCCAGCGGGGACCTCGCCCCGCTCGATCAGCGACTCGCCGACGCCCAGCGCGCCGAGTGCGGTGAGGTCTCGATCGCCGTACCGACGGCCGATCGCACCGACCTCGGTGGAGAGCGCCAGCGCCGCCTCGACCTCGCCGGTCCCGAGCCGCACGAACGCGTCGGCGACCAGCAACATGCCCTGCTCCGGGTCCGGTCCGCCCTCGATGCCGTCGAGCAGCTCGGCCGCCCTGGCGAACCACGCGCGAGAGCGCACGTCCTCTCCCCGCAGCAGCACCACGATCCCCAGCCAGGCGGCACGACGCGCCGCCTGTCGAGGCTGGTCGGCGGCCAGCCACGACCGATACGCGCGGGCGCTGACATCGTCTGCCTCCTCGTCGCGCCCGACGAGGTAGGCCGCACTGGCGAGCAGGTCGAGGTCGGCGGGCTCAAGCGGGGCGGACCGGTCGGCCTCCGCCAGCTCGGCGTAGGCCTCCGACCACACCCGCCCCCGGAACGCTTCCCGCCCCCGTTCGCACCGCTCGTCGGCCATCACCGAACCTCCACCGCCACTGTTCCACCACCGACCCAGTGGTGGGCAGGCCCGGCATGGGCATAACCACCCATTTCCACGGTTGGTGCGTTCTGTCGACGCGGACCCGGCCCGGCCGCGCCTAGCGTCGGCCGCACCCTGAGCGCCCGAGCAGAGGAGCAGACGATGAGTGGACCGACGGGGACCATCGTCCCCCAGAGACGGCAGCTGCTGGCCCGGTCGTCGGCGACCGACACGACGATCAGCGTCGCTGGCGTGACCACCGGAGTGCTGTGGGCCGGTGACGGCCCGCCGATGGTGCTGCTGCACGGGCCAGGCGAGTTCGGCGGGACCTGGCTGCCGGTGCTCGACGACCTGGCCCGGACGCACCGGGTGATCGCACCCGACCTTCCGGGCCATGGCGCCTCCGATGCTCCGGACGGCGGGATCGACGCCGCCTTCCCAGCCGCCTGGCTGGGTGACCTGATCGACGCCACCTGCACGACCCCGCCGGTGCTGGTGTGCCGCGTGGTCGGCGGTGCGATCGCGGCCGAGTTCGCCGCGAAGCACCCGGACCGCATCTCCGCGCTCGTCCTCGTGGACACGATGGGGCTGGCACCGTTCGATCCCGACCCGCGGTTCGGGCTGGCGCTGCACCGGTTCCTCGGCGACCCGAACCAGACCTCCTACGAGCGCTTCATGGACCTGTGCGCGTTCGACCTCGACACGGCCCGCAACCACCTGGGCGACCGGTGGGTGCCCTACTCCGGGTACGCCGTCGAGCTGGCGCGCGACCCGCGGGTGCAGGCGGCGACCGGCGCCATGATCGGTCTGTACGGCGCCCAGGCGCTGCCCCACGAGACGTTGGCGTCGATCACCGCGCCGACCACGCTCATCTGGGGGCGGCAGGACGCCGCGATCGCTCTCGGCGTCGCCGAGGCCGCCTCGGCGCGCTACGGCTGGCCGCTGCTGGTCGTCGACGGCGCCGGGGACGACCCGCCGCTGGACCGTCCACGCGAGTTCCTCGAGACACTGCACTCCGCCCTCAAGGCAAGGAGCCGGTCATGACGGCGTACGACGTCATCGTGGTGGGCGCCCGCTGCGCGGGCTCCCCGACCGCGATGCTGCTGGCCCGGCGCGGGCTGCGGGTGCTGGTCGTCGACCGGGCGCGGTTCCCCAGCGACACCGTCTCGACCCACATCGTGCATCCGCCGGGCGTGACCTCACTGCAGCGCTGGGGCCTGAGCCGCGGCCTCAGCGGCTGCCCGCCCATCGACACCTACTTCGCCGACTTCGGCCCGATCCAGCTGAGTGGCGCGCCCGGCACGCCCGACTCACCGGTCGCCTACGCGCCGCGCCGCACGCACCTCGACGCGGTGCTGGTCGAGGGCGCGGTGGAGGCCGGCGCCGAGGTCCGGCAGGGCTTCACGGTCAGCGAGGTCCTGGTCGAGGACGACCGGGTCGTCGGGATCAGGGGCCGCGACGCCGGGGGCGAGACCGTCACCGAACGCGCGCGGGTCGTGATCGGCGCCGACGGCATCCACTCGGTCGTCGCCGAGGCGGTGCGTCCGGAGCAGTACCGCGAGAGGCCGAAGCTGCTGGCGGGCTACTACGGCTACTGGAGCGGCCTGCCGATGGACGGCCGGTTCGACACCTACGTGCGCCCGGAGCGGGGCTGCGCGGTGTGGCCGACCAGCGACGGGCTCACGGTGGTGATCGTCGGCTGGCCGTACGCCGAGTTCGCCCGGAACCGGACCGACGCCGAGGGCCACTACCGCGCCATGTTCGACATGGTGCCGGAGCTCGCCGAGCGGATCGCGGGCGCCAGACTCGAGAGCCGGGTCGTCGGCGCCGCCGTACCCAACTTCTTCCGCAGGCCGTTCGGTCCCGGCTGGGCGCTGGTCGGCGACGCGGGCTACCTCAGGGACTTCATCACCGGCCAGGGCATGCAGGACGCGTTCCGCGATGCAGAGCTGTGCGCGACCGGCATCGCCGACGCACTGGAGGGGCGCAGACCGTTCGAGGACGCGATGGCCGACTACCAGGCCGTCCGCGACGCTGCGGTCAACGGCATCTACGACCTCACCTGCGAGCTCGCGACGCTCGAGCCGCCCACCCCGGAGATGCAGCAGCTGCTCGGCTCCCTGGTGGGCGATCGCGCCGGCATGGATCTGTTCGCCCGGGTCTGCGCCGGGGTCAGCCCGCCGGAGGACCTCTTTGCGCACGCGGCGGGCGCGCACTGAATCACGAGCTGAACAGCGCCGAGACCTGCTCGGCGACTCGGCGGCGTACGGCGTCCGCGTCGGCACCGGTCGTCTCGGCCAGGAACTCGCGGAACAGCAGCCAGCCCAGCACCGTCGACGCGGCCACCGCGGTGGCGTCAGCACTGCCGGCCTCGCCGCCGGTCCAGAGACCCGAGAACAGCTCGGTCGTGGAGGCGGTGCCGGGGGTGGCCGCCTCCGGCGCGTCCAGCACCGCGTGCACGAGCGCGCGCCAGTAGGTCGGCCGGGCGGCGAGGACGTCGAGCAGCCGGGCGACCACCTCGCCTGGCACCTGGCCGCTCGTCGGGAGACCGGACTCGGCGACGGCGGTCACCAGCGCGCCGGCCTCCTCGGCGAGCACCTGCTCGAGCACGTCGGCCTTGGTCCCGAAGTGGCGGTGCACCAGCGCGTGGTTGACCTCTGCCCGCGCGGCGACGTCACGGACCGAGAACCCGTCGGGGCCGCGCTCGGCCACCAGGTCGCGGGCCGCGACGAGCACCGCGGCGCGCACCTGGTCGCGGCCCCGAGGACGCGTGGAAGACCGGGTCTGGACGCTCACTCGCTCGAGTGTAACCAATCGGTTACACTCACGCCTCGTGACCCGCCGGACGCCACGGACCCTCGGGGGGATGGTGGCGGGGCTCCTGCTGACGGTCGCGGCCGCCGGGAGCCCCGCCGCTTCTTCCGACGCCTCGGAGGTGCTGCCGCTCGACGTGCCGACGTACGTCGGCGCCCCCGCGACGCCGAACCCGATCGCGCACCCGCCGATCCCGCAGCACCCCTACCTCTCGCCCGACGGCACCAACTCCATGCACAACGACGCCTACGCGTCGGACGCCTACCAGGTGAGCGGCCCGCTCGGGATCGACCCGCAGGTGAAGTCCACGACGTACGGCCTGCGCGAGTGCGCCACCATGGCGTTCGACTCCCGCGGCCGGATCGTCGGGCTCTGCGGTGGGCTCGAGGGGTTCCGGATGATGGTGATCAACCCGCAGACCCTGCGGCCGATCTCCCAGCTGAAGACCTCGACCCGCGACCTCACCTCGGGTGCCAACCCGTTCACCGACATCTGCGGCGGCACCTACTTCTTCCTCGACGGCCAGGACCGGGCCTACCCGACGACCGTCGACAAGGCGGTCTGGCAGGTCCAGGTGCGCGCGGACGGCACGATGGCCAAGGAGAAGGTCTGGAGCCTTGCCGCCCAGATGCCCGAGGACGACTGCCTGATCGCCACCATGCCGGACTGGGACGGCCGGGTCTGGTTCTTCACCCAGCAGGGCGTCGTCGGCACGCTCGACCGGGCGACGGGAGCGGTCAGGACCGCCCACCTCCCCGCTGGTGAGGCGGTGACCAACTCGGTGTCGACCGACGAGACCGGCGGGATGTACGTCGTCTCCACCCACGCGCTCTACCGACTGGACGCGGACGCCGACGGCGTCCCGCAGGTCACCTGGCGCGAGGTCTACGACCGCGGCAGCCGCACCAAGCCGGGCAACCTCTCCCAGGGCTCGGGCACCACCCCGACGCTGCTCGGCGACCGCTGGGTCGCGATCAACGACAACGCCGACCCGAAGACCCAGGTGCTGGTCTACGACCGACGCACCGGCGTGCCTGACCGCCTGCACTGCGCTGTGCCCGTGCTGCGCGACAACGCCGGCACCACCGACAACAGCCTGGTGGCAGCGGGCAGCTCGTTCATCATCGAGAACAACTACGGCTACGAGAGCCCGCTCACCACCAACCTCGGCAGGTCCACCACTCCCGGCCTGGCCCGGGTGATGGTCGAGGACGACGGCTGCCACGTCGCCTGGGAGAGCAGCGAGATCGCTCCGACCTCGGTCGCCAAGGCGTCGCTCGGCAACGGCCTGCTGTACGCCTACACGAAGCCGGCCCGCAAGGACCTGGTCGACGCGTGGTACTTCACCGCCATCGACATCCGCACCGGCGAGACCGTCTGGAGCCGACTCACCGGGCTCGGCATCCCCTACAACAACCACTACGCCGCGATCTACCTCGGGCCCGACGGCGCGGCGTACGTCGCCACCATCGCAGGGCTGGTGCGGGTCACCGACCACCCATGACCAGGACGTACGTCGTCTCGGGCGCCGCCAGCGGCATCGGTCGGGCGACCGCGCACCTGTTGCGCGACCACGGGCACGACGTCATCGGCATCGACCTTCGCGACACCGACGTCGTTGCCGACCTGGCCACGCCCGAGGGCCGGGAGGCGGCCGTCCGTGAGGTGCGGGCCCGCACCGACGTCGTCCACGGCCTGGTGCCCTGCGCCGGCATCGCCGGGCTGACCGGGGTCGACCCGCAGCTCGTGGTGTCGGTGAACTTCTTCGGCTCGATCGCGCTGGTCCGCGGGCTCCAGGAGCCCCTGGCGGCCGCCGGCGACGCGGCGGTGGTGCTGCTCTCCTCGAACTCGGTGACCTGCCAGCCGGCCTGGCCGCTCGATGTCGCGCAGCAGTGCCTCGCCGAGGACGAGGCCGGTGCGCGCGCGGCCGCCGCGCCGCACGACGCGGTGCTCGTCTACCCGGGGACCAAGGCCGCGCTGGCGTGGTGGGCCCGGCGCGAGGGCGTGACCGAGGAGTGGGCGGGGGCCGGCATCCGGATGAACGCCGTGGCGCCCGGCCTGATCGCCACCCCGATGACCGACCGGCTGCGGGAGGACCCCGAGCTCGGGGTGTTCGCCGACGCCTACCCCACCGCGCTCGGCCGACCTGGCCGCCCGGAGGAGGTGGCCGCCACCATCGGCTTCCTGCTCTCGGACGCCGCCAGCCTCATCGTGGGCTCGGTGCTGTTCGTCGACGGCGGCACCGACGCGATGATCCACCCGACGCGCCCCGAGATGATGGGCTGAGCCGAGCCCGCCGCTACGGGGTGATGGTCGACAGCGCGCAGTCGAACGCGGCCGAGAACACCGCGGTCTGCACGTCACTGGGCAACCCGCCGGACATCGGGTTGTTGTTGATCTCCAGGTCGGCGGTGAGCATGCCCGCCTCGACCATCCGCGGCACCCCGAGGTCCTGCACCAGCTTCTCCGCCACGCAGCCGGCAGTGCCCGGATCGACGCCCTCCTGGCCCTGGAGCGCCTGGGTGAGGACCACGACCGCCTTGTCGTCGTCGCCCGGCTTCGGCGTGTAAGTCTCGGTATCGGGAGGCGCGGTGGTCGGCGACTCGGTGCCGGTCTCGGTCGGCGACTCCGACGACGACTCGCTGGTGCTCGACTCGCTCGACGGGTCGGACGACGGCTCGCCGTCGTCGTCCCGGGTCACGGCGTACGCGACGCCTGCCCCGACCACCGCCAGCACCACGAGCGCGACCAGCGCGACGATCAGGCCGGTGCGCCGCCCGCCCGACGATGGGTCCGTGGTGGTGAACGGCACCGGTCCGGGCCGGGTCGCCGCGGCACCCTCGGGCATCCGCAGCGCTGCCCAGAGGTCGTCGCGCATGGCGCCGGCCTCGGGGTAGCGGTCGCCGGGCTGCTTGGCCATCGAGATCCGCAGCACCCGGTTGACTGCCGCGGCCATCTGGCTGGTCTCCGGCAGCTGCGGGATCGGGGAGGAGAAGTGGGCGTTGACGATCTCGTAGTCCGACGTGCCGGAGTACGGCGCGTGCCCGCTCACCGCCGCCCAGAGCAGGCAGCCCAGGGAGTAGACGTCGCTGGCCGGCCCGGACTGCCCGCCGGTGTGCAGCTCGGGGGCCATGTAGGTGGGTGTCCCCACGGTGACGCCGGCCATGGTCAGGTTGCTGTCGGCGTTGACCTGACGGGCGATGCCGAAGTCGGCGAGATAGGCGCGCACGCTGTCGGTGCGGATCCGCAGCAGCACGTTGGCGGGCTTGATGTCGCGGTGCACCAGCCCGGCCGCGTGCGCGTCTGCGAGCCCGGAGGCGATCTGGGCGATCACGTCGACCGCGATGCCCAGCGACGGGGCCCCGCGGGTCTGGATCATCTGCCCGAGGTCGCCGTCGGGCACCAGCTGGGTGGCGATGTAGAGCCGGCCGTCGACCTCGCCGTGCGCGTAGACGTGCACCACGTTGGGGGAGTCCAGGGACGCCTGGGCCTGCGCCTCCCGGGTGAACCGAGCCCGGAAGGCATCGTCGTCGGCGAGGTGCGGCGAGATGATCTTGAGCGCGACCTGCCGGTTGAGCTGGGTGTCCAGGGCCTCGAAGACGATGCCCATCCCGCCCATCCCGAGTCGCTGGCCCACCCGGTAGGGGCCGATCAGCTCCCCCGGCTCCGGGTAAGCCCCATGAGTGGTCACGGCACGTTTCTACCCCGCGCAGGGCTCGGTTACCCCATGCGGGGTCAGAACAGGAGCGCCGAGGCGGGGTCCTCGACGATCCCGGCCACGTCGGACAGGAAACGCGACCCCTTCTCGCCGTCGATGTGCCGGTGGTCGAACGCCAGCGCGAGAGTCGTGATCTGGCGGACCACGATCTCGTCGCCATCAACTCCGGGGACGACCCACGGCTGCTTGCGCACCGCCCCGAAGCACAGGATCGCGGACTCGCCGGGGTTGATGATCGGCGTACCGGCGTCGACGCCGAACACGCCGACGTTCGTGATCGTGAACGTGCCGCCGCTCATCTCCGCCGGCTGCGTCTTCCCGTCGCGAGCCGTGGCCGTGAGCTGGTTGAGCTCGCGCGCCAGGTCGAGGAGCGACAGGTCCTGCGCGTCCTTGACGTTGGGTACGACGAGGCCGCGCGGGGTGGCCGCCGCGATGCCGAGGTTGACGTAGTTCTTGTAGACGACCTCCTGGGCAGGCTCGTCCCAGAACGAGTTGATCTCCGGGGTGCGCCGCATCGCCAGCATCGACGCCCGGGCCAGCACCAGCAGCGGGGAGACCTTCACGTCCTTGAACTCGCGCCGCTTCCGGAGCCGCTCGACGAAGTCCATCGTGGCGGTCGCGTCGACGGTCACCCACTCGGTGACGTGCGGCGCCGTGAACGCCGACTGCACCATCGCGCCGGCCATCATCTTGCGCACGCCCTTGATCGGCTCGCGGTACTCCCGCTCTCCGGTGGTTGAGGTGCGAGGAGCGCCAGCGACGAGCCTCGAAACCTCCGCAGACTCGCTGCCCGCTGCCGACTCGACGTCCTGCCGGGTCACCGTGCCCTCGGGGCCGCTCGGGGTGAGCGTCGTCAGGTCGACGCCGAGGTCCTTGGCCAGCTTGCGGACCGGCGGCTTGGCCAGCACGCGCACGTCACCGCCGTTCGGCTCCTGGGTCGGGGAGGTGGCCGGCACCGCGGTCGACCGCGCCTCGGGCGCGCCCACGGCGGCACCCTGTCGCTCCGAGTCGGTGACGACCGCCGAGACGATCTGCGACACGGTCTCGTGCTGCTGGGTGACGTTCTGGTTGAACGTGTCGTGGACGTCGGCGCGCGCGGTGAACTCGCCGGCTGCCTCGTCCATCGGCTTGCGGCGCGGCCGACGCGTGGCCCCGCGCTCAGCCTTCATCCGGCCGACCAGGGACTCGCCCTCGCCGCCGCCGCTCGCGGCCGGGTTGGACAGGTCGATCTCTGCGGGAGGCTCCTCGGCCGGAGCGCCGCCACCGGCGGCCGGCTCGCCGATCGCGATGATCGGGGTGCCGACCGGCACCGTCTCGCCCTCCTTGACCAGCAGCGCGGTCACCTCGCCGGCGTACGGCGAGGGCAGCTCGACCAGGGACTTGGCGGTCTCGATCTCCACCACGATGTCGTTGACGGCGACGACATCGCCGACCTTGACCTTCCAGGTGACGATCTCGGCCTCGGTGAGGCCTTCGCCCACGTCGGGAAGCAGGTACTCGGGCATCAGTCAGCCTTTCCGGTCGGGTCAGTACGCGAGCGTGCGGTCGACGGCGTCCAGGACCCGGTCGAGGTCGGGGAGGAAGTCCTCCTCGATCCGCGCCGGCGGGTACGGCGTGTCGAATCCGCCCACCCGGAGCACCGGCGCCTCCAGGGAGTAGAAGCACTCCTCGGTGACCCGGGCCGCCACCTCGGCGCCCATGCCGAGGTTGACGTGCGCCTCGTGCGTGATGACCGCGCGGCCGGTGCGGCGTACGGAATCGAACACCGGCGCCATGTCGAGCGGCGACAGCGTGCGCAGGTCGATCACCTCGAGCGACCGGCCCTCTCCGGCGGCGGCCTCCGCGGCCTTCATCGCGGTCTTCACGGTGGGGCCGTAGGCGAGCAGCGTGGCGTCGCTGCCGCGGCGTACGACCCGGGAGCTGAACAGCGGGTCGGGCGTGGCGTCCTCGTCGAGGTCGGCCTTGTCGGCGTGGTACTGCCGCTTCGGCTCCAGGAAGATCACCGGGTCGTCGTGGGCGATCGCCTGCTGGATCATCCAGTAGCCATCGACCGGGTTGGAGCAGGCGACGACCTTCAGCCCGGGCGTGTGCGCGAACTGCGCCTCCGGCGACTCGCTGTGGTGCTCCACGGCGCCGATGCCGCCACCGAACGGGATCCGGATCACGATCGGCATCTTCAGCTTGCCCTGGCTGCGGAAGTGGATCTTCGCGACCTGGCAGACGATCTGGTCGTAGGCGGGGTAGACGAACCCGTCGAACTGGATCTCCACCACCGGTCGGTAGCCGCGCAGCGCCAGCCCGACCGCGGTCCCGACGATGCCGGACTCGGCCAGCGGCGAGTCGATGACCCGGTCCTCGCCGAAGTCCTTCTGCAGCCCGTCGGTGATCCGGAAGACGCCGCCGAGCTTGCCGACGTCCTCGCCCATGATCAGTACTTTGGGGTCGTCCTCCATGGCCTTGCGCAGCCCCATGTTGAGGCCCTTGGCCAGCGTGATCTTGCTCATCAGTGCGCCCCCTCGAACGTCTCGAGGTAGGCCGCGTAGCCGTCGCGCTGCGCCTGCACCTCGTCGGTGGTCTCGGAGTAGACATGGTCGAACAGGCTCAACGGCTGGGGATCCGGCATCGCCTTGCATCCCTCGCGCAGGTCCGAACCGAGCCGCTCGGCCTCGTCCGCGACGTCGGCGAAGAACGTGTCGTCGGCGTAGCCGTTGCGACGGAGGTAGACCTCGATCCGCGCGATCGGGTCCTTGAGCTTCCAGTTCTCGACGTCGCCGGACAGCCGGTAGCGGGTCGGGTCGTCGGTCGTGGTGTGCGCGCCCATCCGGTAGGTGTAGGCCTCCACGAACGAGGGGCCCTGGCCGTCGCGGGCCCGCTGCAGCGCGGCCTTGGCGACGACGTACGTCGCCAGCACGTCGTTGCCGTCGACGCGGACACCGGGGAAGCCGAAGCCCAGCGCCCGCTGGTAGAGCGGGATCCGGCTCTGCCGCTCGATCGGCTCGGAGATCGCCCACTGGTTGTTCTGGCAGAAGAACACCACCGGGGCGTTGTAGGACGCGGCGAAGATGAAGGCCTCGTTGACATCGCCCTGGCTGCTGGCGCCGTCGCCGAAGTGGGCGAGCACGGCGGCGTCGCGCTCCGGGTCACCGGTGCCGACGTCGCCGTCGCGCTGCATGCCCATGGCGTAGCCCGTGGCGTGCAGGGTCTGGGCGCCGATCACGATCGTGTAGAGCCCGAAGTTGTTCTCCCGCGGGTCCCAGCCACCCTGGTCGACGCCGCGGAACAGGCCGAGCAGCCGGAGCGGGTCGACGCCGCGGCACCAGGCGACGCCGTGCTCGCGGTAGGTCGGGAAGACGTAGTCCTGCGGGCGCAGGGCCCGGCCGGCGCCGATCTGGGCGGCCTCCTGGCCGAGCAGCTGGGCCCAGATGCCGAGCTCGCCGTGTCGCTGCAGGGCGGTGGCCTCGGTGTCGATCCGCCGGGTGAGCACCATGTCGCGGTAGAAGCCGCGCAGCTCTTCCTCGGTGAACTCCTGGTCGAACTCAGGATGGTGGACCCGCTCGCCCTCGGGCGTCAGGAGCTGGATCAGCTCGGGTCCGCCGTCTTCCTGCGTGGGCCCGAAGACCTCCACGAGGTCGGGCCCGAAGCCAGAGTCTTGTTGGGTCACGAGCACTCCTTCGTATCGCCGAGCCACGGGGTCTCCGCCGCCCAGGTGGCCGGTTCCCGACCACGGACCGCGGGGGTGGTACGGCCTTGTGAGCGGGGCCACAATCGTAGCGGCGGACACCGTAGCCCGGTCCCGGGGAGGGGTGCCAATCAGCAAGGACGTCCAAGCAAGCAGCGAGCGCGCCGAGATCCGGTGACGTGAGAGGCAGCGCGGCGCTAATGCATCTCGCCGAGGTCCTCGTGGGCCTCGTGCGACAGCGGCTCGACCTGGAACGTCGCGTGCCGCACCTCGAAGTGCTCGGACACGCACGCGCCCAGGTCGTCGAGGATCGGGCCGACGCCGCGGTCGGCCAGCGCCTCGTCGGTGACGGTCACGTGCGCCGACAGGCTGGGGATCCCGGACGTGATCGTCCACGCGTGCAGGTCGTGTACGTCGACGACGCCGGGCACCCCGCAGAGGTGCCGTTGGATGTCGTCGAGGTCGAGGCCCGCGGGGGCGATCTCGAGCAGCACCACGGCGGCGTCCTTCATCAGCAGCACCGCGCGCGGCAGGATCATCACCGCGATCACGAGCGAGGCCACCGGGTCGGCGCGGTGCCAGTCCCAGACCAAGATCACGACGCCGGCCGCGACCGCGAGCACCGAGCCGAGCAGGTCGGCGAACACCTCGTTGGCGGCGCCGCGCAGGTTGAGCGAGCTGGTGTCGGAGCGGTGCAGGATCGCCATCGACACCGCGTTGGCGACCAGGCCGAAGGACGCGAAGACCACCAGCTCTCCGGCGTCCACGTGCGTCGGGTCGGCCAGCCGCGAGATCCCGGCGTAGGCCAGGTAGCCGCAGACCCCGAGCAGCACCAGCGCGTTGACCAGCGCCGCGAGGACCTCGGCCCGGTGGTAGCCGAACGTCGAGCGCGGGCCACCCGGCAGACCCGCGACGTACGACGCCCCCAGCGCGAGCACCACGGCACCGGCGTCGGTGGCCATGTGGCCGGCGTCCGCCAACAGCGCAAGCGAGCCGCTCAGCCATGCTCCGACGAGCTCGACCACCAGCACGCTGCCGGTGATCGCGAGGACCCAGCGCAGGCGGGCGCGGTCGGCCGCCCTCCCGGCGGCATGCCCGTGACCGTGCCCGTGGCCCATGGGCTCAGGGTAGGGGCGGCACGGCGGCCAACCTGCTCGATCAGCCGATGCTGTCGATCTTCCAGTCGCCGTCTTCCTTGACCAGGCTGAACGTCGTCGTCTCCGAGAAGTCCTCGCCGCCGAAGCTGCCGGACGACTCCACGTCGACCGTGGCCTTGTCGCCGTCGATCTTCTCGTCCTTGACCTCGACGTCGAAGTCGCCCTCGTCGCCGCCCTCGAAGCCCTCGAGCTGCTCGTCGGTGCACTCGCCGAACGACTCCCGGAAGTCATCGGTGACCAGGTCCTCGGCCTCGGAGCACGAGTCGGCGTCGATGAAGTCCTCGACCACGCCCTTCGGGCCGCCGCTGCCACCGAGCACCACGAACAGCACGATGACCAGGATGATGACCAGGGCGACACCGCCGCCGATGATCCCGAGCAGCTTGGCGTTGAGGCCGCCGCCCGAGCCGCCGGAGTACTGCTGCCCCTGCCACGCGGGCTGACCCGGCTGACCGGGCTGACCCGGGTAGCCGCCCTGCTGCGGGGCGCCGGGGTAGCCGGGCTGCTGTCCGTAGCCGCCCTGCTGGGGAGCACCCGGGTAGCCGGGCTGAGCACCCGGCTGACCGCCGGGCTGACCACCGGGCTCGGCACCAGGCTGGGCAGGACCACCGCTGCCTACCACCTGGGTAGGCATCCCCGCCGGCGGCTGGCCGGAGTCGGCACCGGCCGGGCGGTCACCGCCGGGCTCCTGGCCGGTCGGGCCTCCGGGGCGGACCTGCGTCACGTCGGAGGGGCCGGGCTGGGTCGGCTGCTCGGACGCCGCGGGGCGGTCGGACGTGTCCGGCGGCAGCGTGTGCTCGGTCCACTGGTTCCCGTCCCACCACCGCTGGCCGCCCTGGCCGTCGGGGTACCAGCCGGGAGGGGTGCTCTGGGTCATCGGATCTCCTTCGTCGATCGAGTCGGCATCATCCCACGCTCCGGGGGGCGGCAAACGCCGCGGCCACCTGGATGATCCGGTCGTTGGCCTCGGGCTCGCCGATGGACACCCGGGCACCGTCACCCGCGAACGGGCGGACCACGATGCCGGCCTCCTCTGCGGCCACGGCGAACTCGGCGGTGCGCTCACCGAGTCCGAACCAGACGAAGTTGCCCTGCGGGTCCGGGACCTGCCAGCCCACCTCACGAAGCCCGGCGACCACGCGGCGGCGCTCCTCGACCAGCGCGTCCACCCGCTCGAGCAGCGCCGGCTCGGCGGCAAGCGACGCGACCGCGGCGGCCTGGGCCACCGCCGAGAGCCCGAACGGCAGCGACACCGCTCGCAGCGCGGCGGCGATCTCGGGAACGGCGACGGCGTACCCCACCCGGAAGCCGGCCAGCCCGTAGGCCTTGGAGAAGGTGCGGAACAGCACCACGTTGGGGTGCGCCCGCTGCACCTCCAGCCCGTCGACGGCGTCGTCCATCCGGACGAACTCGACGTACGCCTCGTCCACGACCACCACCACGTGCGGCGGCACCTCCGCGAGCAGGGCATCGAGCTCGCTGCGGGTGACGGCGGGGCCGGTGGGGTTGTTGGGCGTGCACACGATCAGCACGCGGGTCCGGTCCGTGACCGCCGCGAGCATGGCCGGGACGTCGTGCCGGCCGTCCGCGTCGACGGGCACCTGGACCGAGGTGGCCCCGGCCGTGGTGACCGCGATCGGGTACGCCTCGAAGGACCGCCAGGCGTAGACGACCTCGTCGCCGGGGTCGCAGAACGCGGTCAGCAGCTGGTAGATCAGTGCGACCGAGCCGGTGGCCGCGGCGAGCTGGGTGGTCGGCACGCCGAGCCTGGCCGACAACGCGTCGTACAGCGCGGTGTTGCCCATGTCGGGGTAGCGGTTCATCGCCGCGACCGCGGCGTTCGCTGCCTCGACGACGCCGGGCAGCGGCGGGTAGGGGTTCTCGTTCGAGGAGAGCTTGTACGTCGTCATGCCGGGCCGCGGGGTGGGCGGCCGGCCGGGGACGTAGGCGGGGATCTGGGTGACGTGGGCGCGTGGCTGAGGGTGGGCCATGCGCGCAGGCTAGCCCCGGCCGAGTCACATGGCGTAGCGCAGGTAGCCGACGCCGTTGCCGAACCGCCTGGCCTCCAGGAGCTCGAGCCGCGGCACCTCGTGGCCGTCGGGGAACAGCCGCCTGCCCCGTCCCTGGACAACCGGGTAGACGAACAGCCGGAGCTCGTCGACGAGGCCGGCCTCGATCAACGCGTGCGTGAGGGTGATGCTGCCGGTGACGCCGATCTCTCCGCCCTCGCGCTCCTTCAGCTCCCGCACCTGCGCGGCCCAGTCGCCGGACAGGACGGTCGAGTTCTGCCACTCGGGATCGGTCATGGTCGAGGAGACGACGTACTTCTGGACCTGGTTGAGCTCGTCGGTGATGCCGGTCTGGTCGTCTGTCTGCTGGGGCCAGTAGCCGCGGAAGTCCTCGAAGGTCTGTCGGCCGAGCAGCAGACGCGTCCTCCTTCTCCGACTGCAGCCGCGTCTCCTCGATCAGATCCGGGTCCTGCGCGGAGGGGTCGAACCAGTCGCCGAGCATCTCGATCGAGCCGTCAAGCGTGATGTTCTGGGTGATCGCGAGAGTGCGCATGGGGATGCCGACCCGGCCAGCCGGCGTAACTCATCGCCTCCAGGGACGGAGTACCAGCGCCAGGACGATGCCGATGCCGACCCCGACCACCGCGCCCGTCACGTTGTCGATGATGTCGGTGACGTCGCACGCCCGGTCGATCCGGGCCAGCTCGAGCTGGGTCTTCTCGATCGCGGCGGAGTACGTCGCCAGCAGCGCCAGGCCGAGCGGCACCGTCAGCCAGGCCGAGCGCCAGCGGGCGGCGACGAGCACGAGCAGCGCGCCGCTGGGGATGAAGACCACGGTGTTGAGCAGCCGCTGCCCGCCGGAGAAGATCCAGAACCCCTCCGGCGCCGGGCCACCGATGTCATAGGAGCAGGTCTCCAGCCGACCCTCGGCCGGGACGACCCCAGGCGCGCCGTTGGCCGGGATCAGGGTGATCAGGCCGATCACGATCACCGACAAGACCAGTCCCGCCACCGCCCACGCGCTGACCCAGCCGAGGCGGCGCTGGAGCAGGGTCGCCAGCAGCAGGCACAGGCCCGCCGACACGACGGCGCCCGCGAGCATGACCTCCACGCCGCCGACCGGAAACACCCCCGCGACGCTACCGGCGGGATAGTCCGGCACGCTGGGCACCCCATTTCGCGCGAGAAGGGGTGCCTGGCGTGGCGGACTACCCCTTCACGAGGGGTCGGCGGCGGTCGGTGCGCCGCCAGGTGCCGGGCGTCCGGCCGACGTGTCGCTTGAAGGCGCGGTTGAACGCGGACTCGGACTGGTAGCCGACGGCGGTCGCCACCTGCGCGACGCTCATCGTGCCGTTCTTCAGCATCCGGGCCGCGGCTTGGAGTCGCCACTGGGCCAGGTAGGTCATCGGGGGCAGGCCCACGTAGGCGGTGAACCGGTCGGCGAAGGACGAGCGTGACATCCCCACCTCGCGGGCCAGCCGCTCGAGGGTCCACGCCTCGGCGTACCGCCCGTGGACGAGCCGCAGCGCCGCACCGATCTCGGGGTCGCGCAGTCCGGCCACCCAGCTGCGCGCCTCCGGGGGCAGCTCGTCGATGTGGGCTCGGAGTGCCTCGACGAACATCAGCTCCGACAGCTTGGCGAGCATCGCCTCCTGCCCTGCGTCGCGCTCGTCGCTCGCCTCGATGGCGGCGTCCAGCAGTCCGGTCATCCATCCCCAGCTCCGGGCGGACACGGGGGCGTGCACCATCCGGGGCAACGACTCCAGCAACGGGTTGAACGGACGCTTGTCGCAGGCGAGGTAGCCGCACACGATCCGGCACCCGTCGGCCTCGCTGTCGCCGTTGATGTCGATGACGAACGGCAGGGTCTCGTCGACCGGGCGGTAGTAGCGCGGCAGGTCCGGCTGTCCCCGCATCCCGGGTGCGGAGGCGAGGATGTTGGCCTCTCCGCCGGGAAAGATCACCATGTCCCCGGCCTGCATCAGCACGGCCGGCTCGGGCTCGTCGACGGTTTCCACCCAGCAGGAGCCGGACGTCAGGACATGGAAGGCGATCAGGTGCTCTGCGTCCGCGGCGACCTTGGCCGCGATCACGTCGGTCGGCGGGCTCTGCGCGACGAACGGCGCGCGCGCCTCGATGTCGTAGAAGACCGCCCCGGTGAGGCGCACGGCGAGCAGCAGGTCGGACAGCACATCCACGGCAACCTCCCGGACTCTCGGGCAACGCGCCCGGACGCACGGCCAGGATCTGGCCTCCCCGCGGACGAACGGGCAAGACGTCCGGTCGTCAGGGCGTTCCGGCCCGCGCCGCGCGCTCCCTAGCGTCAACTTCGAATCCTCGCACAGGGCGGGGTCCCCGCAGAAGGAGAAGACATGACCGCCATCGACACCGAGCGCGGCAACGACGTCGAGGGGCTGCGCGGGCTGGTGCGCGGCCGGATCGTCGACCGGACCGACGAGGAGTACGACGACGCGAGGCAGGTCTACAACGGCGCGGTCGACCGCCACCCGGTGGCCGTCGTACGGGTTGCCGACGTCGCCGACGTGATCGCGTGCGTGAACTTCGCCCGTGACCACCAGATGCCGCTCGCCGTACGAGGAGGCGGCCATCACGGCGCCGGTTTCGGCGTCTGGGACGACGCCCTGGTGATCGACTTCGCGGAGCTGCGGTCGACCACCGTCGACCCGGTGGCCGGCACGGTCCGAGCCGATGCCGGGTGCACCTGGGGCGATGTCGACCACGCGACCGGAGCCTTCGGACTGGCCACCCCGTCCGGGTTCGTGTCGTCGACCGGAGTCGCGGGCCTGGCCCTCGGGGGTGGCAGCGGCTACCTCTCCAGGCACTTCGGCCTCACCGTGGACAACCTGCTCTCGGTCGACCTGGTGCTGGCGGACGGGAGCTTCGTCACCGCCAGCGCCGACAGCCACCCGGACCTGTTCTGGGGGCTGCGTGGTGGGGGTGGCAACTTCGGCGTCGCCACGTCGTTCACGTTCCGCTGCCACGCCGTCGGCGAGGAAGGCATCGTCATCGGCGGCCCGGTGCTCTACGACATCGCCGACACCGAGGAGGTGTTCCGGTGGTACCGGGACCTGGTCCCGAACCTGCCGGACGAGCTCAACGGCTGGATCGGTGTGCTGGAGATCCCGTCGGCGGCGCCGTTCCCCGAGGAGCTGTGGGGCCGCAAGGCCTGCGGGATCGTGTGGTGCTACTCCGGCAGGCACGACGGCGCCGACGAGGTGCTGGCGCCCGTGCGGGAGTTCGGCGCACCGCTGCTGGTGGGCCTCCAGGCGATGCCGTTCGCCGTCCTCCAGAGCGCCTTCGACGGGCTGCTGCCGGCCGGCCTGCAGTGGTACTGGAAGGCCGACATCTTCGAGGAGATCACGGACGACGCCATCGCCGTGCACCGGCGGTACGGCGAGAGCATCCCGACGTCGCTGTCGACCATGCACCTCTACCCGATCAGCGGCGCCGCGGCCCGGGTGCCCGAGGACGCCACGGCCTTCGCGTTCCGTGGCGGTGGGTGGAACGGCGTGATCGCCGGCATCGACCCCGACCCGACTAACCTGGCCACCATCACCGACTGGGCACGGCGGTACTGGGAGGAGCTGCACCCGTCCTCGGTGGGCGGCGGCTACGTGAACATGATGATGGACGAGGGGCAGGAGCGAGTGCGGGCGGCGTACCGCGGGAACTACGCGCGGCTCGTCGAGGTCAAGCGACGCTACGACCCCCACAACCTGTTCCGGATCAACCAGAACATCGATCCGGGCGACCGGTCGGACGGCAGCTGACGGGCGCCGCCGATGCAGCTCGAGGGTGTCCGGGTGCTCGTCGTCGGGGCCGGCCTGGCCGGCCTGGCGGCGGCCCGGACCCTGCACCGCGCCGGTGCCACGGTGCGGCTGGTCGAACGGTCCGCGGCGCCGAAGCGTGAGGGCACGGGCATCTACCTGCCCGGCAACGCCGTACGGGCGCTGCGACAGCTCGGCCTGGAGACCGACGTCACCGACCGGGCTCACCGGATCGAGCGACAGACCTTCTCCGACCACCGGGCGCGCCAGCTGTTCGAGGTCCGCGTGGACGAGGTCTGGAGCGGGGTCGGGGCGTGCCTGGCCCTACCGCGCGCGGATCTGCACGACGTGCTGCTGGCCGGCGCCGACGACGTACCGATCACCTGGGGAGCGCGTCCGGTCTCGCTGACGACCGACGGGGACGGGGTCGCGGCCGAGCTCGACGACGGCTCGGCCGACCACTACGACCTCGTTGTCGGCGCGGACGGCGTGCGCTCGAGCGTGCGGCAGCTCGCGTTCGGCGATGTCGGACCGCGCCCCGTGGGCCAGCACGCCCGCCGCTTCGTCCTCGCCGACGCTGACGGGCCCGACCTGACCTGGTCGGTGCTGCTGGGCCGGGGTACGTCGTTCCTGACGATTCCGATCGGAGGCGGTCGCCTGTACTGCTACTGCGACGGTCCGCCCGACTCCGCCCGCCTCCCGCTTGCGCGAACTGCTGGACGGGTACGCCGAGCCGGTGCCCGGACTGCTCGACCGGCTCGACGAAGCAGCGGGCGGCATCGCCGTGCAGGAGGGCGCCATCGAGGAGGTCGCCCTCGAGACCTGGTCACGCGGCTCCGTCGTGCTCATCGGCGACGCGGCGCACGCCACCTCCCCCAACATGGCCGAGGGCGCGGCGATGGCCCTCGAGGACGCGGTCGTGCTGGCCGAGAGCCTGGTCGCTGCACCGGACCTCGCCGAGGGCATCACGGTCTTCCAGGAACGGCGCCGGTCCCGCACGGCCTGGGTCCGTGAACAGACGCACCGCCGCGACCGGGCCCGCGCGCTGCCGCCGTTGGTGCGCAACAAGGTGCTCGCGCGGTTCGGGCGGCGCATCTTCCTGGGCAACTACGCGCCCCTGCGCGAGCCCGCCTGAGACCTGGGCCCGACGCTCCTCAACCAGCGATGGGGAGCAGCACCTCCGACGGACGCTGCACGAGGTCGCGGCCGAGGGTGACGTCGACGGGGTTGGTCAGGCACCGGACCGAGCCGCCGCCGAGGTGGAACTCGGACACGTCGACCACGACGACGTCGAAGCCCCACTGCTCCAGCCGGGCGCGAACCCGGTCGGGGCAGCCGGGCATCACCACGGTCGAGCCGACGACCACCGAGTTGGCGCAGAACGTCGTCAGCGCCTCCTCCTCGGTGAGCACCAGCGGCTCCGGCACCAGGTCGAGCAGAGCGGCGGCGGACGGCGCGTCCAGCGCGTCGGGGCAGACCAGCGCGCGGCGCTCGTCGAGCGGGCAGAAGGCCAGGTCGAGGTGGTACATCCCGGCGTGCGTGATCCGCAGGCCGCGGACCCGGACGCCCAGGTCGGCCGCGAGATGCTTGAGAGCGAGCTCCTCCGTGCGCGGGCCGAAGCCGACGACCAGGTCGCCACCGAAGGCAAACGCGTCGCCGGCCTCGAGGTGGGCGCCGACTCCGTCGCGACCGACGTACGACGTGGACCAGCCGTGCGCCGAGAACCACGCGTCGGCGGTGGGTGTCTCCATCCGCCGCTGCGGATAACGCATGTGTGACAGCACCAGGTGCGGACCGGCCGGGCCGACCAGTCCGAGACCGAGGTTCATCGCGTAGACCATGTCGGGGGCGTCCGGACGCTGCTCGATCACGTCGACCCGCGCACCCAGCTCGCGCAGCGTCGCCACCAGGCCGTGCCACTGGTCCAGCGCCCGGGCCGGATCGGGCTGGACGGCGGGATCCATGAACGGGTTGATCGCGTACTCGACGCGAAAATGGGTCGGCTCGACCATGACGTAGTGGCGGCCCCAGTTGAGCTGGGTCATCCCGTTCACCTCCCGATTGTCTGACAATCTGACAAGGAGAGTGTGCAGGCTGAAAGGTTGTCTGACAAGCCGGGGCACAATGGACCGCATGCCAGAGCGTGCGGGCCGTTTCGGGACCCTCCACCTGGAGGAGCCCCACTCCACCGTCGACAGGGTGGCCGACGAGCTGCGGCGCGCGGTCTTCGACGGCGAGCTGGAGAGCGGTACGCCGCTCCGCGAGATGGCACTGACGGAGTCGCTGGGCGTCTCCCGGCCCACGGTGCGCGAGGCGCTCACGATGCTGGTCGCCGAGGGCCTCGCGACCCGCGAGCCCAACCGCGGGGTGAGCATCGCGGAACCGGAGGCGGGCTCGGTGCGCGACGTCTGCCGGGCCCGGAGGGTGCTCGAGGGCGCCGGCGTACGCCGCTGGCCGGACGCGAGCGACGAGCAGCGCGGCCTGGTGCGGTCGACCCTGGAGGCCTACATCGGCGCGGTGCACGCGGACGCGTCGTACCAAGAGCTCAACGAGCGGCACCTCGCCTTCCACGTCTCGCTGGTGGGGCTGACCGGCAGCGAGCGGCTGGTGGCGATGGCGGAGACGCTCGCGGTGGAGCTGCGGCTGGCGCTGGCACAGGTGGAGCGGATCCGGCGCAACGCGCACGACCAGGCCGACTCCCACGCCGCACTCGTGCGACTGCTCGAGGACGGCGACATCGACGGCGCGTCGGTGTTCCTGGACCGGCATCTGGCCGACGCCGAGACCTCGATCATCGAGGCCCTGCAACTATGACGGCATGCGCTTCCTCCTTCGCGTCCTCGTCACCTCGGCCGCGCTCGCCGTCGCCGCCTGGCTGATCGACGGGATCTACTTCGACGGACCGAGCCACGGAATGGACGAGGTCCAGGAGAAGATCCTCCCGCTGCTGCTGGTCGCGCTGATCCTCAGCCTGATCAACTCGTTCGTGCGGCCGGTGCTCACGATCCTGTCGATCCCGTTCATCATCATCACGCTCGGCCTGTTCCTGCTGGTGATCAACGCCGGGATGCTCCTGCTCACCAGCTGGCTTGCCGACGTGCTGGACATCGGCTTCACCGTCACCGGCTTCTGGCCGGCGGTGGGCGGCGCGATCGTGATCACGGTGGTGACCTGGATCCTCGACGCCATCCTGGCGCCCCGGGACGAGCGGTGACGGAGCTGCCCCCCGCGCGCGAGGCTGGCCGGTACCGGATCGGCGTCGTCTGCTTGGGCAACATCTGCCGGTCGCCGACGGCCGAGGTGGTGCTGACCGATCGGGTGGCCGAAGCCGGGCTCGACGACCGCGTCGAGGTGGCCAGCTGCGGCACCGGCGACTGGCACATCGGCCATCCGATGGACCGCCGGGCAGCGGCCACCCTCGCCGCTGCCGGCTACGACCCCAGCAGGCACCGGGCCCAGCAGTTCGCCGTCTCCTGGCTCGAGGAGTACGACGTACTGCTGGCGATGGACGCGCAGAACCGCGACGACGTGGCCTCGGCCGGCACGGACCGGGTGCTGATGTTCCGGGACTTCGATCCTGTCGAACCCGGGAGCGACGTGCCCGACCCGTACTACGGTGGGGACGACGGCTTCGAGGAGGTGCTGGCGATGGTCGAGCGCACGAGCGCGGAGATCGTCGAGGCGCTGCGCCGACGACTCGGCCACGAGGCCGGCGGGCCGTGACCCGACAGCCGCTGGCCGCTCGCAAGGCGGAGGACCTGCTCGACGCATCGGTGATCGCCACCGCTCCGCTGGCGGGTGGTGACATCGCGACCGCCACCAAGCTGCGGCTCAGCAACGGCACCACCGCGCTGATGAAGACCCTGCCGCACGCCCCGGAGGGGTTCTTCGAGCGCGAGGCCGCCGGGCTGCGCTGGCTCGCCGGGGTCGAGGGCGGGGTGCACGTTCCGGAGGTCCTGGGCGTCGATCAGGAGTGCCTGGTGATCGCCTGGGTCGAGCCCGGCAAGAACGGCGTCGACGCGGCCGCCGGCTTCGGCCGCGCACTCGCCGCCACTCACGCGGCCGGCGCACCGTCGTTCGGGCTGGAACAGGACGGCTTCATCGGCAAGCTGCCGATGCCCAACCGCACCGCCCCCACCTGGGCCGAGTTCTACGCGACCCGGCGGATCCTCCCCTACCTCAAGCTGGCCCGCGACCGCGGCGCGATCGACGAGGACGAGGCCGCGACCGTCGAGTCGGTGGTCCCGCGGCTGGCCGACCTGGTGCCCGAGGAGCCTCCGTCGCGGCTGCACGGCGACCTCTGGAACGGCAACGTGCTCTGGGGCCAGGACCCCACCGGCGGCACCCCTGCGGTCGCGCGGGTCTCGGTGATCGACCCAGCGGCGTACGCCGGGCACCGTGAGGTCGACCTGGCGATGCTCTCGATGTTCGGGCTGCCACACCTGCCTCGGGTGATCGACGCCTACTGCGAGGCCGCGCCGCTCGCCGAGGGCTGGGAGGAGCGGGTCGGGCTGCACCAGCTGTTCCCGCTGCTCGTGCACGCCTGCCTGTTCGGTGGCGGGTACGGCGCTCGCGCGGCCACCACTGCTGCCAAGTACGTCTAGCGCACCGCGCGCGTTCTCAGCGCCGACTCAGGCGGGGCTGGCAGAGTAGGGCCGTGTCGACCTCCCTGCCCAAACCGCGTGTGCTCGTCGTTGACGACGACCGAGCGGTGCGCGATTCGCTGCGGCGCTCGCTGGAGTTCAACGGGTACGACGTCCACCTGGCCGTCGACGGGGCCGAGGCGCTCGCCGGTCTCAACACGCTCTGGTCAGGGGCGGGCCCCGACGTCGTGGTGATGGACGTGATGATGCCGCGCCTCGACGGGCTGGAGACCACCCGCGCGCTCCGCTCGGCCGGCAACGACGTACCCATCATCGTGCTGACCGCTCGCGACGCGGTCGGCGACCGGGTCGACGGGCTGGACGCCGGAGCCGACGACTACCTCACCAAGCCGTTCGCGCTCCAGGAGCTCCTCGCCCGGCTGCGCGCGCTGCTGCGCCGCGCGGTGCCGCTCGCCGACGACGAGGAGGAGGTCCTCTCCTTCGGTGGCCTCACCATGAACCTCGCCACCCGCGACGTGACTCGCGATGGCCGGGCGATCGAGCTCACGCGCACCGAGTTCACGTTGCTGGAGATGTTCCTGCGGCGGCCGCGCCGGGTGCTGGACCGCGCGTTCATCCTCGAGGAGGTCTGGGGCTACGACTTCCCGACCACGGCCAACTCGCTCGAGGTGTACGTCGGCTACCTGCGCCGCAAGACCGAGGCTGCAGAGGAGTCGCGGCTGATCCACACGGTGCGCGGCGTCGGCTACGTGCTCAAGGAGTCATGACCACCCCACCTAACACGGCCGTCGCCGACGAGGCCGAGACCGACACCGAGATCGACCGGAGCGGCTGGCACTACCGGCGTTCGCTGGCGAGCCGGGTCATCCTTCTCACGACCATCGCGGTCGGGCTCGCCGTCCTGCTGGTGTCGATCGGCGCCTACGTCACGGTGCGCAAGCAGCTGCAGGACAGCCTGGACCGCCAGCTGATCGACCGTGCCCGCTCGGCCGCGCGCTACGACTTCCTGGAGCAGGCGGCCGACATCGACATCCCCGCGGAGGCCCTGGGCGCGGCCGACGTCCGGATCGTGCTGCTGCGCGCCGACATGTTCGGCGTCGCCCTCGACGACAAGCCGCAGTCCGAGCTGAGACTGGGTGCGCCCGAGCTCGCGGTCGCGCGCGGCAACGCCTCGCAGAGCCTGCGGACGGCCACCTTCGGCGGTGAGAAGTACCGGGTGGTCGCCGTACCCACGGTCGGCGGTGAGGGCACCGCCCTGGTGATGGTGCAGTCGCTGGACGAGCGCGACCGGTTGTTGTCCCGGCTCGGCTTCGTGACCCTGGCCTTCGGCGGCCTGGGGGTGCTGGTGGCCGGGATCGCTGGCTGGGCGGTGGCCCGCAACGGGTTGCGCCCCGTGCGCAACCTGACGACCGCCGTCGAGGACATCGCCCGCACCGAGGAGCTGCGGCCGATGCCGATCGAGGGCGACGACGAGGTGGCCCGGCTGAGCGCCGCGTTCAACCAGATGCTGATCGCCCTCGACGCGTCCCGGGAGCGGCAGCGACGCCTGGTGGCCGACGCGGGCCACGAGCTGCGCACCCCACTGACCTCGCTGCGCACCAACGTCGACCTCCTCACCCAGGCCGACGGCGCGGAAGGCGGCCCGGCCCTCGAGCCCGAGGCCCGGTCCGAGCTGCTCGACGACATCCGCGGCCAGATCGAGGAGCTGACCACCCTGATCGGCGACCTCACCGAGCTGTCCCGCGAGGCGCCGCCCGCCGCGGTGGTCGAGCTGGTCGAGCTGAGCGAGGTGGTGGAGCACGCTGTGGCACGCGTACGCCGCCGAGCGCCGGGCGTCACCTTCGACATCCAGGCCGAGCCGTGGTGGCTGGTCGGCGAGGCCAACGGGCTCGAGCGCGCGATCACGAACCTCTTCGACAACGCCGCCAAGTGGAGCCCGCCCGACGGCACCGTCACCGCCCGGCTGACGGGCGGCGTGCTGACCCTCGACGACGAGGGCCCGGGCATCAAGGAGGAGGACCGACCGCACGTGTTCGAGCGCTTCTGGCGGGCCGAGGAGTCCCGCACCATGCCCGGATCCGGCCTCGGCCTGTCGATCGTCGCCCAGGTGGCCGAGCGGCACGCCGGCACGGTGGAGATAGGTACGTCGCCCGCCGGCGGCGCCCGGCTGATCCTCACCCTGCCGGGGCGGGAGTCGCCGGATGCGTGAGCGTCGTACGGCAGGGTGGGTCCTCGCGCTCGCGCTGCCGCTCGTCGCTGCCGGCTGCGGCGACGACGGCGGACCACCACCGGCCGCGCCGTCGCCGACGGAGGCGTTGTGGAACCCCTGCGACGCCCTGGACGAGAAGGGCGTCAGCCAGGCGTTCGGCACCTCGGCGGCCGAGCATGCCGGCACGGCCGCGTCGCCGTCGTGCTCGTTCCGGCCGAAGTCCGACGGCGACCCGGTCGTGGACGCCAACTATCTGCTGTTCCCCGAGGGCCTGGACGCGGCCTGGGAGACCATGGGCCGCTCCGAGACCGCGACCGTCACCACACCGAAGGTGCGCGGGGCCGACGACACCCGGCTGGTCGTCGACTCCGACGCCCAACAGCTCTACGTCAGCGGGTTCGTTCAGAACGGCGACCTGATCCAGACCGTCGACGCGGTCGACCCGAAGCCGTTCGACCGCCGCCAGGTCGTCGACGCCGTGACCTGGGCGCTCGGCGAGCTCTCCGACCACGCGCAGGAGTCGGGCGTCAGCTGACGTCGCTGAGGTCGATGGCCCGTAGTAGGCGCTCGGCCTTCCAGCGCGACTCGGCGTACTCCTCGGTCGGATCGGACTGCACGGTGATCCCGCCGCCGGTGCCGAGCGTGTAGCTGCCGTCGCCGGTGGTCATCAGCGAGCGGATCACGACGCCCAGGTCGGCGCAGCCGTTGCCGGACACCCAGCCGAACGCGCCGGAGTAAGGGCCGCGCGGACCCTCCTCGACCTCCTCGATGATCTCCATCGTGCGCAGCTTGGGCGCGCCGGTCATCGACCCGGCGGGGAACAGCGCGCGCAGCGCTGCCGGCGTGGAGACGTCCGCGCGGAGTCGACCGCGCACCGTCGAGACCAGCTGGTGCACCGCCGGGTAGGACTCGACCTCCATCAGCACCGGCACCTCGACCGTGCCCGGCTCGCAGACCATCGAGAGGTCGTTGCGGAGCAGGTCGACGATCATCAGGTTCTCGGCCCGGAACTTCGGGTGGGTCGCGAGCTCCTGCCGCTGCCGCTCGTCCTCGACCGGGTCGTCGGCGCGCGGGGTGGTGCCCTTGATCGGCTTGGTCTCGAGCATCCGGTCCTCGGTGACCAGCGCGTACCGCTCCGGCGACGAGCTCAGCAGCCAGCCGCGGGCGCCCGGCAGGTCGTGCTGCAGGAAGCCGGCGTACGGCGCCGGGTTGAGCTCGCGCAGCCGCAGGTAGGCCTCGACCGGGCTGAGCGGGCTCGGGTGCTCGAGGCGGTAGGTCAGGTTGACCTCGTAGGAGTTCCCGGCGAGCAGGTGGTCCTGCACGCGGCTGAACGCGTCGGCGTACGCCCGTGGCGGAAGCATCTCGGTGGTTGAGGTGCGAGGAGCGCCAGCGACGAGCGTCGAAACCACCGGCTGAGTGGTCGCCGCGTGGTCGAACAACCGCACGTTCCGGGCCCGCATCCAGATCGCGTCGGGCATCGCCGAGCCCACCGCCGCGGGCAGGTCGGGGCGCGACGCATAGCCGAAGTACCCGAACCACTGGTCCGACTCCGACCCGGCGGCGAGCTCCTCCTCGAGCACGGCGAACACATCACTGCCGACCTGCACCGAGCTCCCGCCGGAGTGCCGGGTCACCACGCCGAGCCGCCCGTCGTACGTCAGCGACACGTCGGACTCGTCCAGCCAGCCGATGATCGAGCGACGCCCGGACCACTCACGGGCGCCGCCGCCGTCCAGCCAGAAGCACCGGCTGTGCCGGTCGGCAACGTCGGCGAAGAACGCGGCCGGGTCGTCGACCTCGCTCATGCCGCGGCCAGCCAGTTGGCGACCAGCGCGCGGCCGTGCTCGGAGAGGATCGACTCGGGGTGGAACTGAACGCCCTCGAGCGGCAGGGTCCGGTGCCTGACCCCCATCACCACCGAGCCCGCGGTGGCGGTCACCTCCAGCTCGTCGGGTACGTCGACCGCCGCGAGCGAGTGGTAGCGCACCGCCGCGAACCCCTGCGGCACACCCGCGAAGACGCCACGCCCGTCGTGCGTCACCGCCGCCACCTCGCCGTGCGCGGGCGGAACCCGCTCGACCCTGCCGCCGTAGGCGAGCACCAGGCCCTGCATACCGAGGCACACGCCCAGCACTGGAACCGTCCCGGCACTCAGCACCTCGCGACCGACCGAGAAGTCCGCCAGGTCGGCCGGATGCCCCGGTCCGGGGGAGAGCAGCACGTGCGAGTGCCGAAGCACGGCGGCCGCGTCCACCTCGTCGTGCTGCACGACCGTCGGCAGCTCGCCGGTGACGGCGGCGACCAGGTGGACGAGGTTCCAGGTGTAGGAGTCGTGGTGGTCGACGACGACCACGTCCGGAACCTCCACGAGCACAACCTAGTGCCCCGCTACTGCCCGGCCTTCCTGTCGATCCCGCGGCAGCGAGGCGGGAGCGGGTCGTCGGCGACGAACGTCGCGCACCGGTCGAAGGCCTCCAGGGCCCGCGTCATCCGGGCGATCGTGCGCGCATGCGCCGGGTCGGCGTACTCGTTCGTCCGCTCCCAGCCGACGTCGGAGTAGTCGTAGAACTCCCACGCCTCGTCGACGCCGTCCCAGGACGGGTCTAGGTCCAGCCGCACCAGCAGGGCGTCGCGGCTGCGCACGGCGACGTACGACGGGACCAGGTCCATGGTGCCGCCCGCGTACTGCTTGTCGGGATCGGCGCCGAGCGACGGCGCGTAGGTGTGCTCGAAGAAGACGTAGTCGCGGGTCGAGCCCGCTTGGTCCGCCAGGCTCGGGAGCAGCGACCTCCCGGAGCGGTACGCGGCGGGCCGCAGCCCGGCGAGGTCCTCGAACGTCGGCGCGAGGTCGAGGTTCGTGGTCAGCGCCGCGCGCTCACCCGGCTCGACGCCCGGGCCGACGACGAGCAGCGGCACGTGCGCGTCGGAGTCGTACGGCGTGCCCTTGCCGGCGTCCAGCCCGTGCTGTCCGAGGTGGAACCCGTTGTCCGAGGTGAGCACCACGAACGTGTTGTCATCGACGGCGTCGAGGATCCGGCCCAGCATCCGGTCGATCGACTGCACCATCTGCGCCCTGGCGCGTAGGTCGGCCTCGGCCTTCTCCTGGGTCAGGCTGGGCGTGTTGGTGCGCCAGGTCGGGGTCGGTGAGCCGTCCGCCCAGCGCGGAGCGTTGTCGGCGACCGGGTCGCCGAAGCCGCGCAGGTCGTCGATGTCCAGCGAGGCGCAGGCCACCAGTCCGCAGTTGCCGGCGCCGGCGCGGTCCTTGAACGCCGGCGGGAAGCCGGGGTCACCCCGGTAGTGCGGCCGGGGTCCGACGCGGGAGTGCGGACCGTACGTCGCCACCTCCAGGAAGTACGGCGCCCGGTCGTCCCGGTGGTCGCGGATGAACTCCAGCGCGCGCTCGTCGGTGACCTTGCCGGCGTAGGCCTTGTCCTTGGCGTTGTCACTCTCGGAAGCCGGCGGCGCCGGGTGCTCCTGCACGTGGACGAGGCCGTCCTCGACGTAGGTGCTCTCGAACTCCCAGCCGTCGTAGGCAGACCCGAAGATCACCTCCCACTCCGACCAGCCCGGGGGCGGGTCCGGCACCTCCCCGCCAGGGCCGTAGGAGTACTCGTTGAGGTACTTCCCGATGAACCCCGTCGTGTAGCCGGCCTTCTGCAGGCGGACGTTGACCGACCGCTCGGTGTTGCCGTTGCTCTCGAACGCCTCCCAGCCGCCGATCGGCCCGACCGGGTTGGGGGTGTTGGCGGTGTTGGTCAGCACCCCGGTCTGGTGCGGGTACTGGCCGGTGAAGATGCTGGCCCGGGAGACGCAGCACAGCGAGTCCACGACGTACGACTGCGGGTACGACGCCCCGGTCTCGCGCATCCGCTCCGCGTTGCCCATGGTCTGCAGCAGGTCGAGGCTGAAGTCGTCCATCAGCACCAGGACGATGTTGGGGTCGTGCGGGTCGATCTTCGCTGGTTGGACGTGGGGCACGGGCGGGAGCGGCTTCGCTTCGGTGCCCTGCGTGGGAGCCGACTGCCCCTGGCAGGCGACAAGCGCCACCGTGGCCACAACAGCCGCAACAGCCGCGAGCACCTCTCGTGACCTTCGCATCCCACCCCCCACGTTGACCCCAATGGTCAATCATGAAGACGCTCTGCGCGGGCATTTGGTTGCTTGGTGAGGAGCAGTTCCTAGTCAAAGAGCAGGTCGCAGACCAGGTCGTGCACCAGGTCGTAGCCGCGCTGGGTAAGGATCGACTCGGCGTGGAACTGCAGGCCGCGGTAGTGCGGACCGGCCAGCGCGTTGACGTCACCGGTGTCCGGATCGGTGTCGACGCTCACGCCCGCGGGCAGGGCCGGGCCCTCGCCGGCCACCCGCCCGACGAACGTGTTGTAGAAGCCGACCCGCTCGGTGCGCCCGCCCAGCGACACCGGCGACTGGGTGCCCTGGAAGACGATGTCCTTGTAGGTGAGCGGGATCCCGAGCAGGTGGCAGAGCGTCTGGTGGCCCAGGCAGACCGCCAGGAACGGTCGCTCCTCGGCGAGCAGCGCCTCGACGGCCTGCCGGATCCTGCTGATCTTCGGGTGGTCGCCCTCGCGGGGGTCGCCAGGGCCGGGCCCGACGATCACCAGGTCGTACCCGTCGAGGCTGCCCGGCCGGTAGTCCTCGTGCCGCACCACCTCGCTGGTCATGCCCATCCGGCCCAGCACGTGGCGCAGCATGTTCACGAAGTCGTCCTCGCCGTCGAGGATCACCACGCGCTTGCCCGCTAGCCGGGGGTCGGGCGGCGCGCCCGCCTGGTCGTCGAGCCAGAAGCTGCTCAGCCGCCGGTTGCGGGAGTTGAGCTCGATCAGCACGTCCTCGTCGGCGGCCACCTCCGCGAGGTCGACGTCGGGCGCCGGCGCCGGCGGCACCAGCCCGAACGCCGACAGGATGCCGCCCGCCTTCGCGTGCGTCTCCGCCACCTCGTACGCCGGGTCGGAGTCGCGCACCAGCGTCGCGCCCGCGGTGACCTTGAGCCGGCCCTCGAGGTCGACGTCGGCCGTCCGGATCACGATCGGGCTGTCGATCACCGGCTCGCCTTCACGGTCCCGGCCGAACAGCGCCAGCGCGGCGCCGTAGTAGCCGCGGCCCTCGACCTCGTAGCGCTTGATCAGCCTGCAGGCGTTCTCCACCGGGCTGCCGGTGACCGTGGCGGCGTACATCGTGTCGCGCAGCACCTCGCGCACGTCGCGGTCGGTGCGGCCGGCGAGGAGGTACTCGGTGTGGATGAGGTGGGTCATCGGCTTGAGGAACGGCCCGAGCACCTGACCACCCTCGTGGCAGATGTCGCACATCATCTTGAGCTCCTCGTCGACGACCATGAAGAGCTCGTAGATCTCCTTCTCGTCGCACAGGAACTCGTGCAGCCGCGCCTCCAGTGGCCGGTCGTCGCCGGCGGGTGGGCGGACCCGGAAGGTGCCCGAGATCGGGTTCATCCGCACGTCGCCCCCGTGCACGCTGACGTGCCGCTCGGGGCTGGCGCCGACGAGGTAGCGGTCGCCGGTGAAGAAGCAATAGGTCCAGTAGGCGCCGCGTTCCCGCTCGAGCAGCCGACGGAAGACGGCCAGCGCCTGGTCCGGGCCCCAGTCGGCCACGGTGGCGCGGTAGTGCCGGCCGATCACCAGGTTGGCGCCCTCGCCCTGGCCGATCTCGTCCTCGATGATCGCCTCGACCACCTTGGCGTACGCGTCGTCGTCGGACTCGAACCCGCCCCGGTCGACGAAGTCCACGGGCACGTCGTCGATCGCGTCGATCACGTCGGCCACGGAGAACTCCCGCTCGGAGTCCACCTCGACGACCACCAGTGGGGTGCCGTCGTCGTGCGCCTCGAAGCCGCGCTCGGCCACCTGTCGGAACGGTACGGCGACCAGCCGGTCGCACTGCCGGCCCTCCGGTGGCGGCCCGGACTCCAGTGGGATGTCCAGGATCGACGCCACCTCGGTACGACGTCCGCCGAGCACGCCCACGGTGTCGCGGTCACCCGCGCGCGTCGACCGTCGGATGATCGCCCACGCCTCGTGTCCCTGGAGCGCGGCGATGGCGTCCCGGGCAGCGGAGGGGGTGGTCGTCATGCGGGAAGCCTAGGTGCCGGGACCTTCCGTGGACGCCTGGTCTCTTTGACCGGGCACGACCAGACCGGAGTCGAAGGCATAGACGACGGCGGCGGCGCGGTCGCGGAGTCCGAGCTTGGTGAAGATCCGGCCGATGTGGCTCTTCACCGTCAGCTCGGAGATGTGCAGGGTCTCCGCGATCTCGCCGTTGGACAGGCCGCGCCCGATCGCGCGGAGCACCTCGAGCTCGCGGCTGGTCACGCCCTCGTGGTCGTCGGGCGAGAGGTCCGGCGGCGTACGACGGTAGGCATTGAGCACATGCCCGGTCACCGTCGGGTCGAGCCACGAGTCGCCCTGCGCGACCGTACGCACCGCTCGGGTGAGGTCCTCGGCCGGCGAGTCCTTGAGGATGAACCCCGCCGCCCCCGCGCGCAGCGCCCCCGAGAGCAGCTCGTCGTCGTTGAACGTCGTGAGTACCAGCACCGGCGGGCCGTCGGTCCGCTCGCGCAGGCGGCGGGTCGCCTCGATGCCGTCGACCCGCTTCATCCGCAGGTCCATCACCACTACGTCGACCTCGTGCTCGGTGAGCGCGACCGGCACCTCGTCGCCGTCCGCGCACTCGGCCACGATCTCGAACCCGCTGCGCTTGCGCAGGATCCGGCGCAACCCGGAGCGCACCAGCTCCTGGTCGTCGACCAGCAGGACGTTGACCGCTGCGCCGTCGTTCATCGAGTCATCCCCGCACCTTCTTGACCACGCAGTGGGCGTCGTCCACGGGGATGTCGAGGTCGACCACCCAGCGCCGCGGGTCGGTCTCGTCGGGTCCGGCCCGGAACTCGCCGCCGATCTGTTCGGCCCGCGACGCCATCCCTGAGGTGCCGGACCCGTCCGGGTCGACGGCCAGGCCGCGTCGCCGGTTGCGGACGACGAGAGAAGCGCGGGCCCGGCCGACATCGACGTCGACCTCGGCCGTCTCGCCCGGTGCGTGCTTGGCGACGTTGGTGAGCGACTCCTGGAGGATCCGATACATCCCCAGACCGATCGCCGGGCTGAGCCGGGTCAGGTCGCCGCGGCTCCGGTAGTCCACGGGAAGCCCGGCGTCCCGCACCTGGGCGACCAGGGCGTCGATGTCCTCGGCGCACGGCAGCGGATGGGCGCCGGTCGGCTCGGTGGCCAGCACGCCGACGGTACGTCTGATCTCGGCCATCGCCTGGCGGCCGACCTGCTCGGCATCGGACAGCGCGGCCACCGCGTCGTCGACGTCGTGGTCCTCGACGAGGGCCTGCTTGGCCCCGGTCACGTGCAGCATGGTGACGCTCAGCGAGTGCGCGACCAGGTCGTGGATCTCGCGGGCGATCCGCTGCCGCTCGGCGAGCGTGGCCCGCTCCCGCTCGCGCTCGCGTTCGCTGCGCTCGGCCGCGAGCGCCCGCATCTGCCAGCGCAACATGTAGCCGACCACGAAGCCGCCGACGATCTCCACGACGTAGAGGTCGATGCTCGGGTCCTGGTTGCCGAAGCGGTCACCGACCACCACTACGACGGATGACGCCACCATCGCGATCAGTCCCGGACGTACGCCGTCGGTGGCCGTCACCGATGCGACCAGGAAGATCGCCGCCGCCGGGGCCAGGTTCTCCGGGCCCTGCGCATCGAAGGGAATGGTCATCAGCCAGCCCACGGCCGTCAGCATGAACACGACGTCCACCCACCACGGCACCCAGCGTTCGGCGGCGTACTGCAACGCCTGCGGCACCATCGCCAGGACGAGGGCGAGGGTCGCCGGCTCCGGTGGCGTGAACAAGCCACGCTGGCCGACCGCGACCGCGACGCACAGGACCTGGCCCCCACCGCCGATGAAGGCGATCCACCAGGGGTACGCCAGCCCGTGCTGCGCCCCCTTCTCCTCGAAGCGGTCGCGCATGTGCGAGCCCAGCGCCACGATCGCGGACATGCGATCAGGGTAGGGGCAGCGCTCCCTCCCTCCATCCGTCCCCGGGCGGTCGGGAGACTCCTACCACGGTCGTAACCACCAGCGCGGGACCGCTCGCTCCGCATCGCGGCCACCACGAGTCACGCCACGTTGCGCGTGTCACACTGCCGTCCATGCCGGACGAGGACCAGCAGCCGAGCCTCGAGCCGCCGAAGCTGTTCGGGCGCAAGAAGAAGAAGCGCGCGAACGTCGAGCCGGAGCGCGACGAGGAGTCCACCGCTGCCATCCCCGTGCCCGAGCCGGAGCCGACACCGATCCCGCACCCGGTCCCGGTACCCGAGCCCGAGCCGATCCCCGAGCCCGAGCCGGCCCCCGAGCCCGAGCCGGCCCCCGCTCCGTTGCCCGACGACGTCGGGCCCGCGGCGGAGGAGCAGCCAGCGGCCCGGACCCTGGTGACCGGTGCCCCGCTGTTCGTGGACGAGGCGACCCCCGATCAGGACGTCGAGGACGACGAGGACGACGAAGAGGCGACCGCGGCTGTTCCGAGCGAGCCGCTGCTGACCGGCTACCCCGCCTCGGCCGTCACCGGCCTGATCGTCGGCGCGCTGATGGTGGGTCTCACGGTCGCCGCGCTACGTGGCTGCGAGGCGATCCGGGGTACATCGACCTGCGGCGGCCCCGGCCTGCTGCTCCTGGTCGTCATCCTGGTGGTGCTGGTGCTGGCCGGTCAGGCACTCCTCAAGGCGTTCCAGGTCCCCGACCCCGGCAGCACCAGCTTCCTCGCCGTCGGCCTGATCGCGGTGGTCGCCCTGCTCTTCCTCATCGACGTGATCCTCGACTGGCAGATGATCATCGTGATCCCGCTGGTCGGCGTGGCAGCGTTCCTGCTGTCGCACTGGGTCACCACGGCGTTCGTGGAACCCGCCGACCGCTGAGTCAGGAGTCAGGCCGCGTCGGCTCGGCGGCGGCGCACGATCAGCACACTGCTGCCAACGACCATCAGGCCGAGACCGCCACCGAGCATCCACACGCCCGGGCGTGCCTCCACCCGCTGGTGCTCCGGCGTCGGTCTCGGCGGCGGGTCCGGATCGACGGTGGCAACCGCGTGCGCGGGTGTTGCTGTCGCTACGACGGCGAGCACGCCCAGCAGCAGGCAGGAACGGACAAGGCCGAGAGCTATCCCCATGATGAACTTCCCGAGAAAGTAAAGACTCGGGGAGGATAGTAAAGAAACCTCCCCGGCGGGAGGGGGGTCAGCGCGTGGCGGCCACCAGCTCGGCGATCTGGATGGTGTTGAGCGCGGCGCCCTTGCGCAGGTTGTCGCCGGAGACGAACAGCGCGAGGCCGCGGTCGTCGGCGACGCCCGGGTCCTGACGCAGCCGGCCGACGTACGACGGGTCCTTGCCAGCAGCTTGCAGCGGGGTCGGGATGTCGCTCAGCTCCACACCAGGGGCAGTCGACAGCAGCTCGCGGGCCCGGGCCACCGGCAGCGACCGCTCGAACTCGGCGTTGATCGCCAGCGAGTGACCGGTGAAGACCGGGACTCGCACGCAGATGCCCGAGACCAGCAGATCGGGGATGCCGAGGATCTTGCGGGACTCGTTGCGGAGCTTCTGCTCCTCGTCGGTCTCCTCCAGCCCGTCGTCGACGATGCTGCCGGCCAGCGGCAGCACGTTGTAGGCGATCGTGCGGGCGTACTTCACCGGGTCGGGGAACGCCACCGCCGCGCCGTCGTAGGCGAGCTCGCGGGCCTTCTCGCCGGCCGCCGTCACCTGGGAGGCGAGCTCCTCGACGCCGGCCACGCCGGAGCCGGACACCGCCTGGTAGGTGGACGCGATCATCCGGACCAGGCCGGCCTCGTCGTGCAACGGCTTGAGCACCGGCATCGCGGCCATCGTCGTGCAGTTGGGGTTGGCGATGATGCCCTTGCGCGCGTCGTGGATCGCCTGCGGGTTCACCTCGGAGACGACAAGCGGCACGTCGGGGTCCATCCGGAACGCCGAGCTGTTGTCGACGACGGTCACGCCGGCCTCGGCGAACTTCGGCGCCAGCGCGCGCGACGTGGTGGCACCCGCGGAGAACACGGCGATGTCGAGCCCGCCGGGGTCGGCGGTGGAGGCGTCCTCGACCGTGATCTCCCGGCCGCGGAACGGCAGCACCGACCCGGCCGAGCGCGGGGAGGCGAAGAAGCGCACCTCGTCGGCGGGGAAGTCGCGCTCCTCGAGGATCTGGCGCATCGCGACGCCGACCTGTCCTGTAGCGCCGACGACTCCGAGTCGGAGGCTCATCGGCCGGTGCCTCCGTAGACCACTGCCTCGACCTCGTCGGCGTCCAGGTCGAAGGCCGAGTGGGTCGCCCGGACCGCCTCGTCGACCTGACCCTCGTCGACGATCACCGAGATCCGGATCTCCGAAGTGGAGATCATCTCGATGTTGACCCCACCTGAGGCCAGTGCGGCGAAGAACTTCGCGGTGATGCCGGGGTGCGAGCGCATCCCGGCGCCGATCAGCGAGACCTTGCCGACCTGGTCGTCGTAGAGCAGCTTCTCGTAGCCGACCTCGTCCTGGATCCGGGCCAGCGCCCCCATCGCGGTCTGGCCGTCGGCACGCGGCAGCGTGAAGGAGATGTCGGTGAGGCCGGTCGCGGCGGCCGAGATGTTCTGCACCACCATGTCGATGTTGACCTCGCTGGCCGCGAGCGCCTCGAAGATCCGGGCCGCCTCGCCGACCTTGTCGGGTACGCCGACGACGGTGACCTTGGCCTCGCTGCGGTCGTGGGCGACGCCGGAGATGATCGCCTGCTCCATGGGGTTCTCTCCTGTGTGCTCGGGGATGATCCAGGTGCCTTCCTTCTGGGAGAAGGAGGAGCGGACATGGATCGGCATGTCGTAGCGGCGGGCGTACTCGACGCACCGCAGGTGCAGGATCTTCGCGCCCGAGGCGGCCATCTCGAGCATCTCCTCGGTGGAGACCCGGTCGAGCTTGCGCGCGGTCGGGACGATCCGGGGGTCGGCGGTGAACACGCCGTCGACGTCGCTGTAGATCTCGCAGACCTCGGCGCCGAGGGCGGCGGCCAGCGCCACCGCGGTCGTGTCGGATGCCCCGCGCCCGAGCGTGGTGATGTCCTTGGTGTCCTGCGAGACGCCCTGGAACCCGGCCACGATCGCGATCGAGCCGTCGTTGATGGCGTCCTCGATCCGGCCAGGGGTGATGTCGATGATCTTGGCCCTGCCGTGCGCGGAGTCGGTGATCACCCCGGCCTGTGACCCGGTAAACGACCGTGCCTTGTGACCCAGCTGGGCGATCGCCATCGCGACCAGCGCCATCGAGATCCGCTCGCCCGCGGTCAGCAGCATGTCGAGCTCGCGCGGCGGCGGTAGCGGGGTCACCTGCTCGGCGAGGTCGCGCAGCTCATCGGTGGTGTCGCCCATCGCCGAGACGACGACGACCACGTCGTGGCCCGCCCTGCGGGTGTTCACGATCCGCTGCGCGACGCGCTTGATCCCGGTGGCGTCGGCGACCGACGAGCCGCCGTACTTCTGGACCACGATGCCCACCGGGCTCACTCCTGCACTCGATCCGCTTGAAAGGGGGGTTGCGCGAAGTGACGATTCTACCGAGCGGGGAGGGAGGGCTCGGCTCCCCGTCCAGAGCCGTAGCGAGCGGCGTCCGGTGCGTGCGATGCCGAGGCGTCCGGGGGCGAAGTCGTACCTTGATTGTCCTTCGAGCCTCCGGCAACGAAGGCAGCGTGCGTGCCGGGCGTCGCGCAGTAGGCGGTGGGCGGGGAGACGAGCCCTAGGCCGGGCCGGCGTCCAGGATCTCCTCGGCGACCTCGATCTGCTCGATCTCTTCCTCGTTGTCGACGTCGAGCCGGTCGTGGGAGACCACCGACAGCAGCGCATTGAGGGCCGCGCCCGCGAGGTTGCCCCACGAGGAGACGTAGGAGAACTGCCACCACCACAGCGCCTCGTCGATGTCGCCGGAGCGGTAGTGGCGCAGGCCGTTCTCGAGATCGCTGGCGATGCTGGTCAGGTCGTCGGAGAGCTGGCTCTCCACCACCTCGGGCACGTACGGGTCGAACACGAAGCTGTAGGTGTCGACATTGCCGAGCATCGCGGCCAGCCGCAGCCGGAGCCCGTCGAGGTCGGCCTCCGGGCCGACGTCGGGTTGGTACTCGGAGCTCGGGGTGAAGTCGCGCTGGGCACCCATGCGGGCGCCCGCGAGCAGCACCTGGCTGATCTCCAGGAGCAGCAGCGAGATCGCCTGGCCGCCGCTCGCCTCGCGGGCGATCGCGCGCAGCGCCAGCAGGAAGCTCTCCACCGAGTCGGCGATCTGCTGGGCGAACTCAGCGGTCTCGTCGTCGACGCGGGTCTCCACGCTGTTGTCGGTCATTCGGCGGCCAGCCTTCCTACGAACGCTCGTCCGAGGGTGACCTCGTCGGCGTACTCGAGGTCCCCTCCCACTGGTAGTCCACTCGCCAGACGCGTGAGCCGCAACCCCAGCGGCTTCAGCTGACGGATGAGGAAGGTCGCAGTCGCCTCGCCCTCGAGGTTGGGATCGGTCGCCAGGATCACCTCGGTCACCCGGTCGTCGGCGAGCCGGGTGAGCAGCTCGCGGATCCGGAGCTGCTCGGGGCCGATCCCGTCGATCGGCGAGATCGCCCCGCCGAGCACGTGGTAGCGGCCCTTGAACTCACGCGTGCGCTCGATCGCGACGACGTCCTTGTACTCCTCGACCACGCAGATGACCGAGGGGTCGCGGCGCGGATCGCTGCAGATCCGGCACTCCTCGGCCTCGGAGACGTTGAAGCAGGTGCGGCAGAACTGCACCTTCGCCTTCACCTCGACCAGCACGTCGGCCAGCCGGCGTACGTCGACGGGGTCGGCCTGGAGCAGATGGAACGCGATCCGCTGCGCACCCTTGGGACCGACACCCGGCAGCCGGCCGAGCTCGTCGATGAGGTCCTGGACCACACCTTCGTACACGTGATCAGAACCCCAGGGGACTGTCGCCGCCGGGCGCCCCGGGCAGCTCACCCAGCCCGCCGCCGGCCATCGGCCCGAGTGCCTCGGTCGCCAGGGCGTCGGCCTGCGCCTTGGCGTCGCGGTAGGCGGCCACGATCATGTCGCCGAGGTCGGAGAGGTCGTCGGCGTCGCCGCCGTCGAACTGACCGGTCTTGATCTCCACGCCCACCAGCTCACCGACGCCGCTCACGGTCACCGTGATGGCGCCGCCGGCGACGGTGCCCTCCACCCGGGCCTCGGTGAGCCGGGCCTGGGCCTGCTGCAGCTGCTCCTGCATCTGCTGCGCCTGCTGCATGAGGGCGTTCATGTCGAAGCCGCCGCCCTCACCGAAGGGGTTCTCTGTCATGAGTGCGGGATCTCCTCGATCATCTCGGCTCCCAGCTCGCGCTGGAGCAGGTCGGCGCCGCCGGCCTCGTCGGAGTCGGCGTCGTCGGGGTGGGCGCTCGCGTCGGCGTCGGCGAGCTCGCGGTCGGGCTCCGGGGCGGTGTCGGCGGTCCGGGTCTCGCGCACCGCCTCGCGGGCGGCGATCGCGGCCGGATCTGCCGGTGGCGGTGGGGGGGCCTGCTCGGGCTCCGGCGCCGCGGCCGGCGGGGTCGTCGCGGAGGCGTCAGCTGCTGGGTCGACGATGGTCTCGATCTGCCAGTCGGCGCCGACCACGTCGATCGCGGCCTGGCGGACGATCTCGGGACTGCCGCCGGCCTCGAACGACTCCCGTGCGCCGACGTTGGCGAAGCCGAGGGTCAGCGTGGTCGCGTCGACCGCGACCACCTGGGCGTTCTGGGTCAGGTGGATCCAGGTGACCCGACGGCGCTGCTTGGTGGCGTCGACGATGTCGGGCCACAGCCGGCGTACGTCGACCAGGCTGAGCTGTGATCCGGCGGCCGCCGCCGGGGCGGCCGGCTCGGGCTCGGTCGCCGGCTCGGCTTCGGCAACCGTCGCCGGCGCCGGCTCGGGCTGAGGCTCGGGCTCGGGCTCGGGCGCAGTCTCGGCCACGGGTGCGGGGCGCTGCGGCTCGGGCGTCGGGGCGGGCGGCGGCGCGGCGGGTGTCGGCTCCGGCCGGGCCTCGGCCGAGGGCGTACCGCTGATCGCGGCCCGCTTCTCGAGCCGGTCGAGCCGGGCCTGGACGCCGAGGGTCGTGTGGTCGGCTCCGGGCAGCAGCACCCGCGCGCAGATCAGCTCCAGCAGCAGCCGCGGGGCGGTGGCGCCACGCATCTCGGTCAGTCCGGTGGCGACCAGGTCGGCCGCCCGGCTCAGCTCGGCCTTGCCGAACCGCGCCGCCTGCGCGACCAGCCGCTCACCCTGGTCCTGGGACACGTCGATCAGCCCGGTCGCCGGGGCGTCGGGAACCGCGGCCACGATCACCAGGTCGCGCAGCCGCCGCAGCAGGTCCTCGGTGAAGCGTCGTGGGTCCTGCCCGGTCTCGATCACCTTGTCGACCACCCCGAAGACCGCGGCGCCGTCGCCCGCAGCGAACGCGTCGACCACCTCGTCGAGCAGCGAGTCGGGCGTGTAGCCGAGGAGTCCGCTGGCCAGGGCGTGGGTGACGCCGTCGGGGCCGGCGCCGCCGAGCAGCTGGTCGAGAACCGAGAGGGTGTCGCGCGCCGAGCCCGCGCCGGCGCGGACCAGGAGCGGCAGCGCGGCCGGCTCGATCGCCACGCCCTCCTTCTCGCACAGCTCGGACAGGTAGGACGACAGCAGCCGCGGCGGGATCAGCCGGAACGGGTAGTGGTGGGTGCGCGACCGGATCGTCGGGATCACCTTGTCGGGCTCGGTCGTGGCGAAGATGAACCGCAGGTGCGGCGGCGGCTCCTCGACCAGCTTGAGCAGGGCGTTGAAGCCCTGCGTGGTGACCATGTGGGCCTCGTCGATGATGTAGACCTTGTAGCGGCTGCGCACCGGCGCGAAGAAGGCCTTCTCACGCAGGTCGCGCGCATCGTCGACACCGCCGTGCGAGGCCGCGTCGATCTCGATCACGTCGATCGAGCCCGGACCGTTGCGGGCCAGGTCACGGCAGCTGTCGCACTCCCCGCACGGGTCGGCCACCGGCGCCTGGTCGCAGTTCAGTGCCCGGGCCAGGATCCGGGCCGAGGTCGTCTTGCCGCAACCGCGCGGACCCGAGAACAGATAGGCGTGGTTGACCCGGTTGCCCGCGAGCGCCGCGCGCAGCGGCTCGGTGACGTGCTCCTGGCCGATGACCTCGGCGAAGGTCTCCGGCCGGTAGCGCCGATAGAGGGCGAGGGGTGACTCCACTCCTGAACCCTAACCACCGCGTCCGACAGCCGGTAGCGAGCCTGCTCCTCGCCGTGCATCGCCCGGTCACCGGATTTCGAGACGGGTCGCGCCGGCCCTCGCTGCGCTCGGTCCGACGCCGAGCCCTCCTCAATCTCCCGCCCTTGTCGCCGCCTTCGCAAGCTCAGGCGCCGGGGCGTGAAAAGGCCCCCGTGCACCCAGCAGAGCCCACTTACCCTTGCTGCCTTCCGGCCCTGGGGGAGTTGGGTGAGATGCCGCCGCACGGGGGGTTGCCCCGAGTCTAAAGGAGGCGGCCACAGCCGATTTCATCCGCCCCGACCACTCCCGGTAACCTCCTCCGCGGAGGATTCGCCTAGTGGCCTATGGCGCTCGCTTGGAAAGCGGGTTGGGTGCAAGCCCTCAGGGGTTCGAATCCCCTATCCTCCGCCACTTTCATCTCTCGGTTGGGCGCAGACGTTAGGTCATGCAGACCCTTGCGTCCGCGGGTTGGGTGCAAGCACTCCGTCCCTCAGGGGGTTCGAATCCCCTATCCTCCGCCACTTTCATCTCTCGGTTGGCGCAGACTTAGGTCATGCAGACCCTGTCCGTGGGTAGGTGCAGGGCGCAGACTCCGGTTGCGCGACCCTCGTCGCGGGTTGGGTGCAAGCACTCCGTCCCTCAGGGGGTTCGAATCCCCTATCCTCCGCCACTATCTCATCCACCGTCCGCGATTGGGCGCAGGACCGGTAGGTCACTGCAGACCCTTGCGTCCGCGGGTTGGGTGCAAGCACTCCGTCCCTCAGGGGGTTCGAATCCCCTATCCTCCGCCACTTTCATCTCACGGTTGGGCGCAGCCGGTAGGTCACGCAGACCCTTGCGTCCGCGGGTTGGGTGCAAGCACTCCGTCCCTCAGGGGGTTCGAATCCCCTATCCTCCGCCAGTCACGCCTTCGCTCAGCCCGTCCAGCGCGTTCAGAGCCCGGTCCACGTCGGCCTGGGTCGAGTACACGTGGAACGACGCCCGGAGCCGGCCATCACGCACCGACGCTCGTACGTCGGCAGCGGCGAAGCGCTCCTCGGCCCCGGGGATGTCGGCGGAGACGATCGCGGAGTCGGCCGGCGTCATCCCCAGACCCGCGCGGAACGCGTTCGCGAGCGCGACGTCGTGACGGTGGATCGCCTCGACCCCGATGGCCTCGACCAGCTCGAGGGTCGGCGCCGCGGCCACGTGGGTGAACCACGTCGGCGCCTGGTCGTAGCGCCGGGCGTCCTCGAACACCCGGGCCTGCAGCCCGTAGTACCGGTCGTCGACGGCCGCGCTCCACCCCGACTGCAACGGGCGGACCAGCTCCTGAAGCTGGGGTGACAGGTATCCGAACGTGGCGCCGCGCGGTGTCATCAGCCATTTGTACGTGTCCGCCACGCAGGCGTCGGCCAGCCGCGCATCCACCGGCAGCCAGCCCGCCGCCTGGGTGGCGTCGACGATCACGAGCGCGCCGGCGGCCCGCGCCGCGACGCTGACCGCGGCCAGATCCGACACCTGCCCGGTCGCTGACTGGACGAGCCCGACGGCGACGACGTCGATGTCGTCGTCGATGCGTTCCACGAGGCCCTCCACGGGCGCCGCCACCACCTGTACGCCGCGGTCTGCCTGCGCGGCCCACGGGAAGACGTTCGACGCGAACTCGATGTCCGACACCAGCACCGTCGACCCGTTCGGTATCGCGGCCGCGATCAGCGCCAGGGCAGCGGACACGGTCGAGCCGGAGAAGACATCCGCGACATCGACGCCCACCAGTCGGGCGAACGACGCACGAGCAGTCTGCGTCGACCGCTGCCACTCCTCCCAGACCCCCCGACCCGACCGCCACTCACCCAAGGCGTCCTGGAGCGCGCTCCACGCGACCCGTGGCGGGAGCCCGTAGGAGGCGGTGTTCAACCACCCCGGCTCGGCGTCCCACATGCCCTGCGCGTCGGCCAGATCCACCGTGACTCCCCTCGCGCCCGGCACGACGCCGGCAAGGGGTTGATTATCGCTCGTCGGTACGCCGCCGGGCGAGCACCGGACGCAGCAGCATCGCGACGACGAGTGCGCCGCCGCCGGCCAGGCCCCACCACACCGCGTCGTGGCGCGTGTCGGCGAGGACGTCGGCCTCCGGGCGAGGGGCCTGTGCCTTCAGGACAGTGTTGTTGGTCTCGCTGGTCTCCGGAACCTCGCGGTCATCGAACGTCAGCGGGCGCTGCAGGGCCTCGACGGGCTGCGCCACACCGTGCCCGGTGAGCCGAGTGGTCACGTCGCCCGCCGCCGCTGGCCGTGCGGTAGAGCCTTGCGATGGTGCGGGCGGGAGGCTCGTTGTCGTACGCCGACATCAGCAGCGCCAGCACCCCGCTGATCTCGGCGGTGGCCCACGACGTCGCGGCCTCCGCGCGGCAGCAGGCAGCTGACACCGGTGAGGGAGTACGAGACGCCCTCGCTGGTGGGGGCGGCGATGTCGGTGGCGGAGTTCTGGACGATGAAGTCGCGCGCGTCCACGCCCCCGAGGCACCGACGAGGTCGCCGCGACGACCGAGTCGTAGCCGGCGGGGAAGACCACCCGGGCGGCGTCCTCGCCCGGCAGCGGCTCGCCGAAGAAGTCGCCGAGCACCGGGTCGTCCTCGCTCGTCGGCCGGTTGCCGGAGGCCGCCACCACCACGACCCCCTTCTTCGCCAGCCGGTCGACCACTCCCTCGAGCTGGGGGCTGGGCTGCAGCGCGAGCGAGACGTTGACGATCCGGATCGGCACCGTTCCGGAGTTCACGTTGTTGGCCACCCACTTCAGGCCTTCGATCACGCCGGCGTCAGTGAGCCCGCCGAGCTCACCATCGTCGGAGTCCTCGGGAGCGTCGTAGACCCGCACGTCGAAGATGCTCGCCGCCGGCGCGATGCCCACCGGCGGCCCGCCGTCGGGGCGATCGTCACCCGCGATCAGGCCGGCCACCGCGGTGCCGTGGTAGTAGCTGTCAGCCGTCGTCTTCGAGAACCCCGGGGCCTGGAAGCCAATGTCCTGCGTGATCGGAGCGTCTTCCGAGACACCGGAGTCGACGACCGCGACCCCGACCCCCTCACCCGGCTCCGTGCCGCGGTCGAGGAGCTCGGTGGCCTCCTCGATGCGCAGCTCCTCCAGCGGGGCGCTCGGCGCCTTCACTTCCTCGGCGTCCGTGGTGTCGTCCTGGATCTCGCTGCACGCACCCTCCTCGGCGTGGGCCGCGGGCGCGACCGGCAGAGTCAGCCCGACGCCGACGACGGTCACGACCGCGAGGCCCGCGACCCGACGGCCTACTGACACGATTCCTGGCCCTTCTCGGTGGTCGGCGGGCACAGCGCGGCGTCCTCGGACAGCTCGACGCCCTCCCCGAACAGGTCGACCCAGGTGTCGGGCACCAGCACCCAGTCGTCGTCCTCGTAGCCGAGCTGGCCGGCGGTGTCCGGGCCCACCAGCGGGTAGGCACGGCCGCGCTCGTCGATCAGCATCGGCTCAGCGCTGTCGGCACTCTCGCCCCAGCCGCCGGACATCACAAAGGCACCCTGACCCGAGTCGACCGAGGCCTCCTTGGCGCCCGGGTCGTCCACCCCCTCGGCGGACGCGTCGCCGGTCGGCGCCTGTGCCAGGACCGCCCGGGGCTGGGCGTCCCGCTCGGCGTGCAGCTGCGTGCACAGCTCTCCATCAGCCGGCTCCAGGGTCGCCTCGGGCCAGTGGGCCTCGGCGTCGACGTACGGCGGCTTGACCGACGTCGGCTCGGCGCCCGAGTCGATCTCGATCTCTTCGGGCCTGAACGTCCCGAACTCGGTGTTGATCAGCACCCGGAAGGCGAAGTCGCTGAACGTGGCCGCGCCGTCCTTGGTGATCACCTTGGGCTGCCTGTTGACGTCGTAGAAGTAGTCGCCGATGCGCGCCTGACCGGGCAACCGGTCGCTGCCGGAGAACTCCGGCTGTTCGCCGGCGCCGTCGAGGGCCAACCCGTTGGCGTCCAGGGAGCCGCCGGCGTCGAAGAGCAGCAGCCATTGTTCGGGGACCTCGACGGCGTCATCGCTCAGCGCGACGCCGAGGGCATTGTTGAGGGTGTCGTTGCGGGGCAGCGGGTAGCGGTAGGCGCGCGCGGGGCGGGTCGCGGTCGCGGGCTCCTCGGCGATCAGGAAGAACTCGTCCTTGCGCTTGACCACGAAACCGGCTTGCGGCGTCAGGCTCACCTGCGGGCTCTCGGTGACCTGCGTCTTGATCCCGAGGCCGGTGCCGGTGCAGCTGGTCCAGCCGGTCTGGATCAGGTCGGACTCCTCGGGCACGGTCGCCGGAGCGTCCAGGATCCCGATGGTCGGACCCGTCTTGTGGTCCTGGATCTCGTCCAGCGGCACGCTGACGGGCTCGACGTCGGATCCGAGGATGAGCTGCGCCGACGTGACGTTGGTGATCGGCCGCAGGGCGGGTTCGGTGTCACCGGGCTGGCGGTCCACGATGACGTAGATCGAGCCCTTGTCCTTGGCGATGATGAATGCCGGTTCGTCGAAGTCGATGCTCGTCTTCGGGTCGAAGACGCCGGCGATCGCGGCGCCGGCCATCAGCAGCACGGCCAGGGCAACGCCGCCCACGATGGTGCGTCCGGGCCGCGCAGGCTCCACCTCGCGGCCGCCGGGCGCCCCGGAGACGAACGCCGTGACCAGGCGACGCCGACTGAACGAGTACGCCTCGACGAGGTCCTTCTTGGTTGCCATCGTTGCTCAGCTCGTGAGGCCGCTGCTGGCACCGAAGACGCCCGTGGCCAGCACGAGCAGCGGCAGGATCGAGAGGAGCGCGACGGTCTCCGCGACATCGCCGAGCCGGCCCCGCCGCACGGACGGGGTGGAGGGCAGCAGAGTGACCGCCAGCAGCACCGCTCCGGTCGCGGCCAGTACGACGGCGGTCGTGGGCCGCCAGTCCTCGTGGAAGACCAGCAGCGAGATGGCCACCGAGGCCAGCCCGAGGATGCCGGACCCGAGGCCGACCCTCACCTCGGCGCCGGTGCGGTACTGCCGGGTGCGAAGCATCACGATCAGGCAGCAGACCACCGCCAGCACGGTGCCGTAGATGCCGAGGCGCACGGCCAACGGCGCGATCAGGACCAGCATCAAACCGACAGTCGCCGAGATCGCGACCAGGATCTCGTGCGCGACCCGGGCGTCGTTGGCGACCCGGCGCGGGTTGATCTCGTCGGGGTCTGCGGTGATGTCGGCCGGGGAGTAGAGCTGGTCCACTGACGTGCCGGTGACGCCCAGGGCCAGCCACGGGAACACGCTTCCGGCCATCACGACCAGCGACAGCGCGACCGTGAGCACGGCGTCCTCGTCGAAGTCGGCGCCGGTGAGCAGCAGCCCGATGGTGAGGAAGATGGCGCCGACCACGATCGGCGGCAGCACCAGCGCGCGGCCCTCACCCAGGCCGATCAGGCAGATCAGACCGGCCGCCATCGCGGCGCCACCGGCGGCGGCCACCGGGTAGCCGAAGAACGCGCCCTCGTCGTGGGCGAACATCAGACCGGCCACCGCGGCGTACGCCGTTCCGATCCAGGCCACGGCCACCGCCGCCTCGGCTTCGTGCTGGGCGTGCGAGAGCACGATCGCGCCGACCACCAGGGCGGCGGCGATGGCGGCGGCGGCGGTGGCGGCCAGGGTCGAGCCGGTCTGGATGTAGAGGGCGATGGCGCCGAGCGTCATCAGCAGGCCCGCGGCCCCGAGTGCGGTACGCCGCGAGGACGCCGGCTCCCAGGGCTTGAGGTCGTGCTCCACGACATCGGTCATGGCTTCGACGACGTCGTCGTAGACCCGCGGCGACTCCTCGTCGATGCCGGCGGTCACGGTGATCACGCCGCCGTCCTCGACGCCCTGCAGGGTCAGGCCGGAGTCGCTGGCGAGGGCGCGGCCCTCCGCGGTGACGACGCGGTAGCCGCCGTAGACGGTCGCGGCGTCGAGCAGGCCGACGCTGCGGGCGAGCTCGGGGATCAGCTCGGCCACCGGAACCGCGCCCGGCAGCACCAGGTCGACGCGGCGGGTCCCGGAGGTCACGGTCACGCGCACCAGACCGGACGTACCGACGGGTGCCTGACTCATCGCTTTTCCCCGAGATGCCTGTGATCGATTGGCCGTCGTCAACGGCTTGCATGGTACCTCTCAGCCTTCGCGAGCCCGCGGGCCGTGGAATGGGCGAAGGGACCGACGCAGATGCGTCGGTCCCCTTCGGTGGTGCGGCGATCGGTGCTCAGATCTCGAACGCAGCGGCGCCACGCTTGTCGGCGGCCTGGTACTCGGCGTTCGACTGGTAGACCGTCTGGTGGCTCTCGTCGAGCAGGTCGCGCATCTCCTGGATGGCCCAGTCCCACTTGGCCTTCGCCGTGGTGTAGGCGTTCTGCGCGTTACCGTGCCAGTCGCTCTTCAGCGGAGCGAGCTCGGACTCGAGCCGGTTCATCCGGTCGTCGATGTCCTTGACCGTCTGGTACATGTCCTGTGCGGCCTGGTCGAGTGCCGCGTGGTTGACGCGGATTCCGTCGAGGTTCATGAGTCTGTCTCCTTGTCCTGTGGTCCGGGTCAGCCGAGGCGGCCGCTGAGCTTGGTGTAGGACGCGTTCTGCGCGTCGTCGGTGCTGACGTTGTCCTTCTCGGTCGAGTGGAGCGACGCGGAGAACTCGTCGAGGGCGTCGACGATCACCTTCTGCTTCTCGTCCCAGGCGGTGTGCAGGGTGAAGAACGCGGCCGCGCCCTGGCCTCCCCACTTGCCCTGGACGCCGGCGATCTGGCCGCTCAGCTTCTGTGCGATCTTGTTGAAGTCCGATCGTGCGTCCGTCACCAACCCGGCTGCCCGGGAAAGTGTGCCTTCGCCTTGTCCGAACTCAGGGGCGTTCGACATGTGCCTACTCCTCGTTTCCGGCGGCATGTCGCCGCGCTGGTGGATGGGTTCCTTTTGGAGGTGGTGCTGTCTTGCTGTGGTCGTTCTGGGTCCGGCTGCGTTGTCCTGGCCGGACATGCAGGGTGTTACCCGGGGCCTGAGGCCCTAAACATCAGCTCGTCAATTCCCACAGGTGCCGGAAGAGTCCGACGGCGACGACCACCGAGCCCACGGCGAAGGCACCGCAGACCGCCTCGGCGACCTCGGCCCGTCGCGACCACCACGCGGAGCGCCAGCCACGACCCAGGGCCACGGCCACCATCAACACAAGGAACGCGAGGAAGACGGCCGCGCCCGCGATGAAGCTCTCGGCACGCGGTCCGGCGGCGTCGAACACCACGACCATCAGGACCGCCAAGCACACCAGGCCGGCGGTGCGGAGCAGCGCCCGAGCGGCAACGTGCCGATAGCTGCGCGCGGCGAGCAGCAGCGCCGCGCCTGCGAAGCCGACCAGGCAGCGGGCGCCGATCCGGTCCATCGGCAGCGTGGCCTCGGCCAGCAGCAGCGGGGCCGACACGGCCACCACCGCGAGGACCGCGGCGGAGGCGGCGGTGACCATCCGGGTGCCTCTCGCCGCGACCATCGCGACCGCGCGCCGGGGCACGAGCGTGCGGCCGCGCCGGCCCTTCGGTCGCTCGCGTGCCGACCACGCGGTGACGGCCAGACGTTCGAGGTCGATGAGGAACTGGTCCGGCACCTCGACGGCGAGCATCGGGACGAAGCGGGCGGCGAGCATCGCGACCAGGAGCAGCAGAGCCCAGACGACCTGAGGCTGTACGTCGGCGAGAGCGGCGCCGCCGGTGAACAGGAAGACCGCCGTACCGACGACCATCCAGACCCGCAGCGCCTCCTCGGAGTACTCGTCGAGGGCGCGTCCGACGGCTGCGGCGACCGCGGCGGCGAGCCCCGCGACGCCGATGATCGTGGGAAGCATGGCGGGTTCGGGGTCCCAGGCGATCGCGAAGGCCGCGGCACCGGCGAAGGCAGGTGCGGCGAGCACCCGGTGCGCGGCGAAGCGGCCCACTGGCACGCACCCGAGCAGCGCCGCGCCGATCAGCAGCCCGATCGTCACCGTGCGGAGGTCGGACTCTTCCTCGTGCGCGGCGAACCAGCCGGCCAGTATGGCCGCGGCCGCCGCGGTGCAGAACCAGAGAGCCGAGAGGGCACCGGGTCCCGAGGACGACACGGCAGGGCCGACGTCGGCACGCCGTCGCGCTCGGGCCTGCGGGGGTGCGGACTGGGTGGCCGCGACGAGGACCGCTCCGGACGCGATGCCGGCGTCGGCCAGCGTGACGTCGGGGGGCAGCGGCCTGCCGAGGCGGGAGAACAGCGCCGGGCTGACGCCCAGCCCGGACTGGCGGGCGTACTCGACGGAAACGTCGGCCGCCGACGCGGCCGTCGGCACGACCAGGTCGAGCACCCCGGCCGGACCGTGGACGCTCAACGCGACGATGTCGGCGGTGCCGGTGGTGCCGGCCACTGATCCGTTCACGTCGCGTCGCCTCCCCGAGAGTTGGACCGCACATAGAGACTAGTCGGTCGCCGCAGTGGGTATGGCTGCCTATAGTCGGGGAACCGCGAAGGGCGGTTTCGGGGCACTAGCACTTCGGTCGACGGTGAGGTCTGAGCACACGTGAGCACCAGCCAGGTGAGCACCACGCTGCGTGGTGGACGGGTCGACGAGCCGGAAATGCCCAGCGGTCAGCTGGTGCTGCAGCCGCCGCCGCAGATCCAGCCCAACGAGGGCGCGGCGGGTGTGGCGATGAACGCCATCCCGATGCTCGGCAGCCTCGGCTCCATCGTGCTGGTCGCCACGCTCGGCAGCACCGGTGGCGGCTCGGGCATCAGCAGCAGCACCCGCTTCATCGCGGCCGGCATGTTCCTCTTCGCCACGCTGGGCTTCATCTTCGTGCAGATCGACCGGCAGCGTAAGCAGCGCCAGCAGCAGGTGAGCGGGTCGCGGACGGAGTACCTCCGCTATCTATCCACCGTGCGCAAGGTGGCCCGGGACGCCGCCGACCAGCAGCGTCGCGCCCTGACCTGGCACCACCCGTCGCCGACGGCGCTGCCCGCGCTGGCGGAGGACCGGACGCGGGTGTGGGAGCACAGTCCGACCGACCCGCACTTCCTGCACGTGCGCTACGGGCTCTGCGCCCAGCCGCTCGCCCTCGAGCTGGTGCCGCCCGAGGCTGCGCCCATCGACGACGTCGACCCCGCGGCCGCCTCCGCGCTGCACCGGCTCCTGGTCGTGCACCGGCTGCAGCCCGACCTGCCCGCGTCGATCGACCTGCGGGCCTTCGACCGGGTCGAGGTGTGCGGCGACGAGGAGCGGGCCCGGGCCCTGGCCCGGTCGGTGATCTGCTCGGCGGCCGCGTTCCAGTCGCCGGAGAGCGTGATCATCGCCGTACTCGCGACCGACGAGACGCTCGCCAACTGGGACTGGGTCAAGTGGCTCCCCCACGTGCAGAGCCTCCAGCAGAGCGACGCTGTGGGGCCGATGCGGATGGTCACCACCTCGCTCGCCGACCTCGCGGCGCTGCTCCCGCCCGATCTCAGCGACCGACCGCGGTTCGGCGCCGACGAGCGCCCGGCGACCCCGCACATCATCCTGGTCACCGACGGCGCCGAGCTGCCGCCCGGCAACCACGTGATCCCGCCCGACGGCCTGCACGGCGTCACCCTGGTGGACCTCCCCACCCGTTGGGGCGAGCTCGAGGACTCCAGCCGGCTGCGGCTGCAGCTGGAGGACGGCCCGGCCGACGAGCAGGGCCGGGTGCCGCTGCTCGCGCTGCGGGTGCGGGAGCAGCCGATCCGGGCCAAGGGCGACCAGTGCGACCAGGCGACGGCCGAGGCGTTCGCGCGCCGGCTCACCCCGCTGCACACCGCGTCGACCGGTCCGGCGGAGCAGACCGCCACCGGCGAGATCTCCGGTCCGACGGACTTCATGGACCTGCTCGGCCTCGGCGACGTACGCCGGTTCGAACCGGGCGCCGCCTGGCGCCCCCGCCCTGCCCGCGACCGGCTCCGGGTGCCGATCGGCCTCGGCGAGGGCGGCGCGCTGGTGCACCTGGACATCAAGGAGTCCGCCCAGCAGGGCATGGGCCCGCACGGCCTGGTCATCGGCGCCACCGGATCCGGCAAGTCGGAGTTCCTGCGCACGCTGGTCCTCGGGTTGACGATGACCCACTCCCCCGAGCAGCTCAACATGGTGCTGGTCGACTTCAAGGGCGGTGCCACGTTCGCCGGCATGTCCGAGATGCCGCACGTGTCGGCGGTCATCACCAACCTGGCCCAGGAGCTGACGCTCGTCGACCGTATGCAGGACGCGCTGTCCGGTGAGATGGTGCGCCGCCAGGAGCTGCTGCGCGAGGCCGGCAACTTCGCCTCGATCCGCGACTACGAGAAGGCCCGAGCGGCCGGCGAGGACCTCGCGCCGATGCCATCGCTGTTCATCGTTGTCGACGAGTTCTCCGAGATGCTCTCGGCCAAGCCGGAGTTCATCGACCTGTTCGTGGCCATCGGCCGCCTCGGCCGTTCGCTCGGCCTGCACCTGCTGCTCGCCTCGCAGCGGCTGGAAGAGGGCCGGCTGCGCGGTCTCGAGTCGCACCTGTCCTACCGGGTCGGACTGCGCACGTTCAGCGCCCAGGAGTCCCGCGCGGTGCTCGGCGTCCCGGACGCCTACGAGCTGCCGGCGGTGCCCGGCCTCGGCTACCTCAAGCCCGACCCGACCTCGATGACCCGGTTCAAGGCGGCGTACGTCTCGGGCCCGCCGTCCGGCCGGGTGCGGGTCCGCCGCGACGAGGGCGGTCACCTGCAGGGCATCCTGCCGTTCACGATCTCCGAGGTGCAGGCGTTGGCCGCACCCGACCTGGGGCCGGAGCCCGACCCGGAGCCCGAGCCCGCGGAGTCGCAGGAGACGCTGCTGGACATCGCGGTCGAGCGGATGGTCGGGGAGGGTCCCGCCGCCCACCAGGTGTGGCTGCCGCCGCTCGACGTACCCGACACCCTCGACCAGCTGATGAACGACCTCACCGAGGACCCCTCGCTCGGCCTGGTCTCCGCGGGCTGGCGGTCCCTGGGCGGCCTCGTGGTCCCGCTCGGCACTGTCGACCGGCCGCGCGAGCAACGACGCGACACTCTCACCGTCAACCTCAGCGGGGCCGCCGGGCACGTGGCGGTCGTCGGCGGGCCGCGCAGCGGCAAGAGCACGATGCTGCGCACCATCGTCACGAGCATGTCGCTGACGACCACCCCGCTGGAGTCGCAGTTCTTCGTGCTCGACTTCGGAGGCGGGACCTTCGCGCCGCTCACCGACCTCCCGCACGTCTCCGGCGTCGGCACCCGCTCCGAGCCGGAGGTGGTCCGGCGGATCCTGGCCGAGGTGGCCGGGATCGTCGACCGCCGCGAGGCGTACTTCCGGAGCAACGGCATCGACTCGATCGACACCTACCGCAGCCGTCGGGCGCAGGGCCGGGCCGACGACGGCTACGGCGACGTGTTCCTGGTCATCGACGGCTGGAGCACCCTCCGCTCGGACTTCGACGACCTGGAGATGGAGGTCCAGCAACTGGCCTCGCGAGGCCTCACGTTCGGGCTGCACATCGTCACCGGCGCGGCCCGCTGGGCCGACTTCCGGGCCTCGATGCGCGACCAGTTCGGGACCCGGCTGGAGCTGCGGCTCGGCGACCCGATGGACTCCGAGATCGACCGCAAGGTCGCGGCGCTGGTGCCCTCGGGACGCCCCGGCCGCGGTCTCGTGCAGGGCAAGCTGCACTTCCTCGCCGCGCTCCCGCGGATCGACGGCGAGCCCGGTGCAGACACCCTGGGAGACGGCGTCGAGAACCTGATCAAGCGGGTCTCGTCCGCGTGGACCGGACCCGCCGGGCCGAAGCTGCGGCTGCTCCCGGACCGGATCGACCTGGACCGGATCCGCGAGATGGCCGGGGTGGCCGCCGACGCCGCGCCGGGCGAGACGGAGAACCGACGGCTGCTCCTCGGCATCAACGAGAAGGAGCTCGCCCCGGTCTCCCTCGACCCCGACACCGAGCCGCACCTGCTGATCTTCGGCGACGGCCAGGCGGGCAAGAGCGCGGTGCTGCGCACCTACGTCCGCGAGGTGATGCGCACCCGGACGGCCAAGCAGGCCCAGATCGTGGTGGTCGACTACCGCCGGTCCCTGCTGGGCGAGGTGCCCGAGGAGTACCTCCTCAACTACCTCACCTCCGCCGCCCAGGCGCAGCCCGCGCTCAAGGACCTGGCCGGCTACCTCGAGAGCCGGATCCCCGGCCCCGACGTGAGCCCGGAGCAGCTGCGCAACCGGTCCTGGTGGACCGGGGCCGAGGTGTTCGTGGTCGTCGACGACTACGACCTGGTCGCCACCCAGCAGAGCTCCCCGGTCGCCCTGCTCCAGCCGCTCCTCGCGCAGGCCCGCGACGTCGGCCTGCACGTCGTCGTCGCCCGCCGCTCCGGCGGCGCCTCGCGTGCGCTGTACGAGCCGGTGATCCAGGCGATGCGCGACCTCGCCATGCCCGGGCTGCTCCTCTCCGGCAGCCGCGACGAGGGACCACTCATCGGCAACGTGCGGCCCTCGCTGTCCCAAGCGGGCCGCGGCCAGCTGATCACCCGCGACCGCGGGCGCGAGGTCGTCCAGATGGCCTGGGTCGACCTGGCGCTCTGATCAAGCGAGCGGGGTGGAGACGTCGTCCTCCCGACGGCGCAATGATGCGGCCTCCGGTGGGGATGTCAAGGGTTCGCTTCGCCGCTTCGCGCCCTTGACATCCCCACCTCCAGCCGTGATTTGCGCCTATCGGGAGGACGCCGCCGGTAGTCGGTCGATTGGTCACAAACCGCGGACTTCGGGGTGCATTTCGTGCGGTTTGTGACCAATGGTGGGCCCGCGCTTTGCGCGGGCGGCGGCTTGCCGCCGCCCCGTGCGCCGCTCAGCTGATCGCGCGAGGCTCGCTGTCAAGGACGCCGAAGGCGCCGAAGGGAATCCTTGACAGCGAGACGCGATCAGCTACGCGCGCGGGCCCATCGGCACGCCGGAGGGACCCGCGCGCGTGACGAACCCTTAATCTCGCGTCAACCTTCCGGCGAACTTCGTCGCGCACGCTGGGAGGATGGACACCCCCACCAAGGCCCTGCCGGCGCCGGACGACGATCTCGACCGCCGTCGGCAGCAGCGCGACACCCTGCGGCTGCGCCACACCCAGCAGCTGAGCCGGCTGATGGCGACCCGCGACGACCTGCGCGGCGTACACGCGCTCGCCGACCTCGTCGAGGACTCGGTGCGCTGGACGGCTTGACGCTCAGCGTCGGCCGGTCTTGAACATGCCGCGGGCGATCTCTCGGGCCGCGGTGCGCATGAAGTCCTTGAAGGCGCTGGAGCCGACGACGTCGCTGATCAGGCCGCCGCCGTCCTCCTTCTTCTCGGTACGCCGCCTCGGCGCCCGTTTGCTGGCCGGCTTGTCCTTGCCAGCCTCGGCGGCGGCGTCTTCCTCGGCCTGCTTGCGAGCACCCTCCTCGAGCCGGGCGGCCAGCTTCTCGTGGGCCGACTCGCGGTCGATCGGCTCGGCGTACTTGGCGCGTCGCGGGCTCGCGTCGACGGTCGCCTGCATGGCGGCGGGTGCGCTGGGGGCCATCAGCGACTCCGGCGCACGGAGCCGGGTCCAGGCCACCGGGGTCGGGGCGCCGCGCTCGTTCATCACGGTGATCACGGCCTCGCCGATCCCGAGGCTGGTGATCACCTCGCCGAGGTCGGGGTAGGCGCTCTTCGGATAGGTGTTGACGGTGGCCTTGAGCGCCTTGGCGTCGTTCGGGGTGTGGGCGCGGAGCTGATGTTGGACCCGTGAGCCGAGCTGGGCGAGGACGTCGTCGGGCACGTCGGTCGGGCTCTGGGTCACGAAGAAGACGCCGACCCCTTTGGAGCGGATCAACCGGACGGTCTGCGCGATCTGCTCGAGGAACGCCTTCGAGGCATCGGCGAACAGCAGGTGCGCCTCGTCGAAGAAGAACACCAGCTTGGGCTTGTCGACGTCTCCGACCTCGGGCAGGTCGTGGAACAGGTCGGCGAGCAGCCACATCAGGAAGGTCGAGAACACCGCGGGACGGTCCTGCAGGTGGGGCAGCTCGACGAGGCTGATCAGGCCGCGGCCGTCGGGCGCCAGCTGGAGCAGGTCGGCAGACTCGAACTCGGGTTCGCCGAAGAACGCCTCGGCGCCCTGGTCCTGGAACGCGATCAGCTCGCGCAGGATCACGCCGGCAGTGGCGGTGGAGAGCCCGCCCAGCTCCTTGAGGTCGGGCTTCCCCTCGTCGCTGGTGAGGTAGCCGACCACCGCGCGCAGGTCGGCGAGGTCGAGCAGTGGGAGGCCGGCCCTGTCGGCGTAGTGGAAGACCAGGCCGAGGCTGGACTCCTGGGTGTCGTTGAGCCCCAGCACCTTGCTGAGCAGGGTCGGCCCGAACGCCGACATGGTGACCCGGAGCGGGATGCCAATGCCCTCACCGCCGAGCACGTAGTACTCGACCGGAAAGCCGGTGGCCTTCCACTCCTGGCCCACGGAGGCGGTGCGCTCGGTGATCTTGTCGCCGGGCTCGCCGGCCGTCGCGAGACCGGACAGGTCGCCCTTGATGTCGGCGGCGAAGACGGGTACGCCGTGGGCGCTCAGCTGCTCGGCCAGCAGCTGCAGGGTCTTGGTCTTGCCGGTCCCGGTGGCGCCGGCGACCAGGCCGTGCCGGTTGAGCATCCCGAGCGGAATCCGGATGTGGGTGTCGGAGAGGGTGCTTGCATCCAGCATCAGCCCACCCAGCTCGAGCGCGGGGCCCTCGAAGTCGTAGCCGCTCGCAACCGCGCTGACGATGGGGTGGTCCGCGTCCGCGACTGCCTCGCTCATGAGCGAACTCTAGAGTGAGGACTCACGCGCGTTCTCGATTACAGTCGCCGCGTGATCTTCAAGCGAGTAGGCGACGGTCGGCCGTACCCCGACCATGGCCTGACCTCGCGCGGGTGGGCGGAGGTGCCACCCCGTCAGGTCCGGCTCGACGAGCTGGTCACCACCAAGGACACCCTCCAGCTGTCCGCCGTGCTCGACGAGGACTCGACGTTCTTCGGCGACCTGTTCGCACATGTCGTGTGGTGGCAGGGCGAGTACTACCTCGAGGACGGCCTGCACCGGGCGCTGCGCGCCGCCCTGCAGCAGCGCAACGTGCTGCATGCGCGGGTGCACGTCGTGGAGACATCGTGAGTAGCGCCCAGGCCAAGCTACGGTCGGCGGCGACGATGGCCGTCCTCGCCGTACTCCTGCTCCTGGGGGTGGCCTGGGCCTGGTCGGCAGTGACCGAGCCGTTCCCGGAGCCTGACGACGCGACCACCTGCAGCTCCATGCGGGTGGCCGAGGGCGAGAAGGTCTACCCCGACCAGGTGACCGTCAGCGTGCTCAACGCCGGCACCCGGGAGGGGCTGGCCAACCGGACCATGTCGGACCTGGTCGACGCCGGCCTGGACAAGGGCGAGCTCGGCAACGCACCGGACGACACCAAGGTCTCGGGGGTGGAGATCTGGGCGGAGGACCTGAAGAACCCTGCGGTGAAGCTCGTCGAGAGCTTCCTCGGGGAGGACGCGAAGCTGGTCCGCCGCGAGCCGCCCCTGCCGGGGGTCAACGTCGTCGTGGGCGAGAAGTTCCCCGGCGTGGCGGAGGGTCGGGCGTCGGTCGCCGCCAAGGAGGACGTCACCATCTGCAGCCCACCGACCGAGGGCCTGTAGGCGCCTACTCGTCGAGCCACTGGGCGAGGCGGCCCCGCTCGCTGACCTGCCGCAGCCGCTTCTCGGTCCGCTCCCGCTGCTTGCGTGGGGTGACGACGAGCAGGTCGTCCCCGTGGCGCAGGACCGTCCGGCGTTCGGGCACCAGCGTCTCGCCCTCGCGGATCACCATCGACACCGACGCCCCGCGGGGCAGCCGCAGCTCACCGACCTCGACGCCGTGCAGCTTGGAGACCGGGCTGATCCTGATCTGCAGCAGGTCGGCCGCGATCCGGTCGAGCGGGGCCACCTCGAGATCCAGGTCCCGCGGCTCGGACCGACGGGCCACCTTGAGCACCCGGGCAACCATCGGCAGCGTCGGGCCGGTCAGCACGGTGTAGATGACGACCATCACGAACACGATGTCGAAGAGCCGCTCGGCGTCGTCGATCCCCTCGGCCAAGGGAATCGTGGTGAAGACGATCGGCACGGCGCCACGCAGCCCGGCCCAGGACAGGAACGCCAGTTCGCGCGGGGGGTACCGCTGCACCAGTCCGCACGCCAGCACGGACAGCGGACGCGCAATGAGGGTCAGCACGAGGCCCGCCGCGAGCGCCAGGCCGACGATCTCCAGCGTGATCCGGCTCGGTGAGAGCAGCAGACCGAGCATGACGAAGAGGCCGATCTGGGCCAGCCAGGCGATCCCCTCTGCGAACGACCGCGTCACCTGACGGTGCGGGAGCTCGGAGTTGCCGAGCACCAGCGCCGCGACATAGACGGCCGCGAACCCGGACGCGTGCGCGACCGCCCCGCCGGCGTACGCGAGCAGGGTCAGGCAGATCACCGCGATGGGGTACAGACCCGATGCCGGCAGTGCGGCCCGGCGCATCACCCAGGCGCCGCCGAACCCGACAGCGAGACCGATCAGGACGCCGGCAACTAGCTCGAACACGATGATGCCTGCCACCACCAGCGGGCCGTCCTCGGACACCGCGCCGGTCGAGATCAGGGTCACGAGGACGACGACCGGCGCGTCGTTGAGACCCGACTCCGCTTCCAGCGTGCCGGTGAGTCGCCGGGGCAGTGGCACGACCCGGAGCACCGAGAACACCGCGGCCGCGTCTGTCGCCGAGATACTCGCGCCCAGCAGCACGGCGATCTCCCAGGGAAGGTCGAACACGAAGTGCGCGACTACAGCGACGACGGTCACCGAGATCGCGACCCCGAGCGTCGCCAACGCAACGCTCATTCGCATGGTCCCTCGGATGTCGTTCCAGTTGGTCGTCACGCCGCCCTCGGCGAGGATGAGCACCAACGCCGCGAAGCCGAGGGCATGGGCCAGCTCGGCGTCCTCGAACTGGATCCCGAAGCCGGACTCACCCAGGGCGACGCCCATCAGCAGGTAGATCAGCAGGCTGGGCATGCCGGCGCGCGAGGAGACCCGCACCGCGAGGATCGCCAGGAGGGTGACGGCCGAGCCCACCAGCAGAAATTGATCCAGCTGGTGGACGTCGAAGCTCATGTCACCTCGGCGGCAGGGGGCGGCGGGACCGCAGTCTATCTGCGACGAGCAGGGAGACCGCGACGGAGGAGCGGGCTCCCTCACTCGGCCAGGTCGAGCAAGCCTCGCGAGCGAGCTTGCGATGTCGCGACAGGCGTGTCGAGACCCGGTGAGCTGCCTAGGACCTCAGGTTGTGGGGGTGTAGCCGGGGCGCCCCTCGGCGTCCCACTCCTCCCAGAACGCGAGGAACTCCTCGCCGAGGAACGGGTCGCCACCGGTCATCGCGATGCCGCCGCGGCGTACGGTCCAGTCCCAGGGCGCGAGCTCCTGCGCCCGGGCCAGGTGGGCGGATGCGGCGGCGGTGCGGCCGTGGCGCTGCAAGTGCGCGGCGACGCGACGTTCAGCGAGCGCCTGTTGCTCGGCGTCGCTGCGCCGCGGCGGCTCGGTGCCGGCGCTCTCCGGCAGCCGCCCCTCGCGGACCCACTGGCGCAGCAGGTCGTGGTGCTGCTCGCTGTCGATCAAGGTGTACTCACGGAACTGGTCGTCACCCGGCGCGATCGTCGGCGGCTTCACGATCCGGTCGTCCTCGTCGACCCAGACCACGCTCGGCACGTTGGTGATCCCGTAGCGCTCGGCGGTGACGTGCGCCGGGTCCACCGCGACCGGGTACGTCGGCCGGGCGGCCTCGATCCAGGGCCGGGCGTCCTCGGGGTCGGCGTCCAGGGCCACCGAGAACAGCCGGAGACCGGCGTCGGCGAGCTCGTCCTGCAACCGCTGCCAACCGCCGAGCTCGTACCGGCACCCACACCACGACGCCCAGGTGACGAGCACGCGCTTCTGGCCGGACAGGTCCTCGAACGCGACCGGGTTGCCGTCGACGTCGCTCAGCGGCAGCGGCGGCGCCTTGCCGTCGGCAGTCTCGCGGGCGTGGGTCTCGGCCGCGGGCGCAAGGGCGACAACCTCCGACTGGTCGTCACTAGCGGTGAGGAGACCGAGCGCGGCGGCCCACGCAGCGAGGTCGATGCGAGCGGTGTCACCGGCGGCAATGATCTCCCGGCCCAGCAGGGGGACGCAGACCTCGCCCCGGCACAGGCCGGAGGGCTTCAGCTCCCAGCCGGTGGCGGCGGCCAGGTCGGCGGCGGCGACGTACCCGTCGTCCTCGCGGAGATCGTGCTCACGACCGTCGACGTCGATCAGGATCACGCGGACAGAATCGCACGAAACTGAAACTTGTTCTACATTTCCTTGGTGGCCGAGAAGAAGAAGGGGACCGAGCTCCCCGACGTGCTTCCAGCATCCGACCTGCCCGCGGACGCCGAGACGTACGACGTGCTGGTCGCCGGCTTCGGCATCGCCGGCGGGTGCGCCGCGCTCGAGGCCGCGCGTGCCGGTGCGCGGGTGCTGCTCCTGGAGCGGGCCGCCGTGCACGGCGGCACATCGAGCATGTCCGGCGGACACTTCTACCTCGGCGGCGGCACTGCCGTGCAGAAGGCGACCGGCCACGACGACTCGGCCGAGGAGATGTACAAGTACCTCGTCGCGGTCTCCAAGGAGCCCGAGCACGACAAGATCCGGGCGTACTGCGAGGGATCGGTCGAGCACTTCGACTGGCTCGAGTCGCTCGGCTTCGAGTTCGAGCGGTCCTACTTCCCCGGCAAGGCGGTGATCCAGCCCGGCACCGAGGGCCTGATGTTCACCGGCAACGAGAAGGTGTGGCCGTACGTCGAGCAGGCGGTGCCGGCGCCGCGCGGCCACAAGGTGCCGGTGCCCGGCGACACCGAGGGCACCAAGATCGTGATGGACCTGCTGCGGGAGCGGGTCGACGAGGCCGGCGTCGAGGTGCGCTACGAGACCGGCGCCACCCACCTGGTCACCGACGGCACCGGCGCGGTGGTCGGCGTGGCCTGGCGCTCCTTCGACCGGACCGGGGTGATCGCGGCGTCGTCGGTGATCGTCGCTGCCGGCGGCTTCGTGATGAACCCCGACATGGTGGCCGAGCACACGCCCGCCCTCGGGTCGAAGCTGTTCACGCTGGGGTCGACGTACGACGACGGGCTCGGCATCCGGCTCGGTGCCTCGGTCGGTGCCGAGCTCAAGCACATGGACGAGCCGTTCATCACCGCGCCGTTCTATCCCCCGTCGGTCCTGGTCACCGGCCTGATCGTGAATGCCGAGGGCAAGCGGTTCGTGGCCGAGGACAGCTACCACGCCCGCACCTCGCACGCGGTGATGCACCAGCCCGGCTCCGCGGCGTACCTGATCGTGGACAGCGCGCACGTGGAGTACCCGAAGATGCCGCTGGTGCCGCTCCTCGACGGGTTCGAGACGATCGCGGAGATGGCGACGGCGCTGGGCGTCGAGGAGTCGACCCTGCAGGAGACCTTCGACCGATACAACGAGCACGCAGCGGACGGACGCGACCCCGACTTCCACAAGAGCGCCGACTGGCTCGCCGTGCAGGACCAGGCCCCCTGGGCGGTGTTCGACCTTCGCCTCGGCAACGCGCTGTACGCCGGGTTCACCCTCGGGGGCATCAGGGTGAGCGTCGACGGCGAGGCCCAGCGCCCCGACGGCTCGGTGATCCCGGGCCTTTACGCCGCCGGCGCATGCGCCTCCAACCTCGCCCAGGACGGCGCCGGGTACTGCTCGGGCACGCAGCTCGGCGAGGGGTCGTACTTCGGGCGCCGGGCGGGAGCCGCCGCTGCGCGAGCTCGCGAGCGCAGCGAATAGCGGCGAAGGTTGAGCCGTCTCGAAACCCGGTGAGTCTCATAGGGTCGGCGACGTGAATCGCTTCGAGGTGGCCAGCCGCGCCAACGTGCCGCCGTTCCACGTGATGGACCTGCTGGCTGCGTCTGCGGCACGGCAGCGGACCCACGGCGACCTGGTCAACCTGCTCGCCGGCCAGCCGAGCACCGGCGCGCCGGAGCCGGTCAACGCCGAGGCGATCCGGCTGCTCAGCTCCGGTGACCCCCTCGGGTACACACCGGCCGCGGGCATCCTCGAGCTGCGCGAGGCGATCGCCGGCCACCACCGGCGCACCTACGGCATCGAGGTCGAGGCCGACGAGGTGGTGGTGACGACCGGCTCCAGTGGCGGCTTCCTGCTCGCGTTCCTGGCGGCGTTCGAGAACGGAGACCGGGTGGCGATCGCGCGCCCCGGCTACCCCTGCTACCGCAACGTGCTGGCGGCCCTCGGCTGCGAGGTGGTCGAGATCCCAACCGGGCCGGAGACCAGGTTCCAGCCGACGGTCGAGCAGGTCGACCAGTTCCACCGGACGACACCGATCCGCGGCCTGGTCGTGGCCTCCCCCGCCAACCCGACCGGCACCATGCTGCTCCCCGACGAGCTCGCCGCGCTGGCCACCTGGTGCGAGCGGAACGCCGTCCAGCTGATCTCCGACGAGATCTACCACGGCATCGAGTACGCCCCCATCGACGGCCACGCACCCCTGGCCCGGAGCGCCTGGGAGACCAGCCGCGAGGCGGTCGTGTTCGCGAGCTTCTCGAAGTACTTCTCGATGACCGGCTGGCGGATCGGCTGGATGCTGGTGCCCGACCGGCTGCGCCGCGCGGTCGACGTGCTCACCGGCAACTTCACGATCTGCCCGCCCGTTCTCGCCCAGCGCGCCTGCCTGCAGGCGTTCGCCGACGCGACGTACGCCGAGCTCGACGGGCACGTCCGGCGGTACGCCGAGAACCGGCGGCTGCTGCTCGAGGAGCTGCCGCGGCTCGGCATCACCGAGCTCGCGCCGGCGGACGGCGCGTTCTACGTCTACGCCGACGTCGGGCACCTCACCGACGACTCGATGGCCTTCGCCCACGACCTGCTGGCGCGCACCGGCGTCGCCGTCGCGACCGGGATCGACTTCGACACCGAGGCCGGCCGCCGGTTCATCCGGTTCAGCTTCGCCGGCCCCCGCACGGACATCGAGGAGGGCCTCAGCCGCCTGGGGGGCGCGCTGTGACCTCCGACGTCGAGGTCGCGATCGCAGCGGCAGAGGCGGGTGCGGCGGTCATCCGCGCGACGTACGGCCGCCCGGTCGCTCACTACGCGAAGTCGGCCACCGACTTCGCGACCGAGACCGACCTCGAGGCGGAGCGCGCGATCAAGGCGACGGTGGGCGAGGCCTTCCCGGACGACGCGTTCCTGGGCGAGGAGGGCGGCCTCGACGGGCCGCCGGACGCCACTCGCACCTGGCTGGTCGACCCGCTGTGCGGCACCCTCAACTTCGCCGCGACGACGCCGCTGGTGGGCGTGAACGTGGCCCTGCGGCACGGCGCCGACGTGGTTGCCGCGGCGGTCAGCGACCCGTTCGCGGGCGAGACCTACTGGAGCGACGGCTCCGTCGCCCGGCTGCGTACCGGCTCCGGCGAGCTCGAGCCGACACCCTCTGCCGTCACCCGCCTGGTCGACATCGACTTCGACGGCAACCCCGCCTGGTCCGCGGCCGTGGCCGGCTCGCCGGGCTTCACGCCGCGCTTCGGCGTCCGTGTCGTCTCGACCAGCCTGGCCGCCACCTGGGTGGCGAGCGGGCGCCGGGCGGCGTACCTCCAGCACGGCGACGTGCGCGACAGCGTGCACTTCGCGGCGCCGATCGCGGTGTGCCGCGCCGCCGGCTGCGTGGTCACCGACCTGACGGGCGCACCGGTCGGGGACGGCCCGAACGGCCTGATCATCGCGGCCGACCGGCCGACCCACGAGGCGCTGCTCGGCGTACTCCGCGACGTCGGGTAGCTCAGCGCTCCCAGGCGGTGGGGCCGTCGGTGCGCGGGGGCTTGGACGCCTCGGTAAAACCGAGGCCTTCCAGGTACGACGTACGGATGAACCCGTTGCGCACCCGCTGCGGGTGGTCGCCCACCTTCTGGGTCTTCACGATCCGCGCCGTGCGGTAGGAGATCTTGGCGACCGTGTCGGAGCCGCTCCACGAGATGTAGCAGTGCTTGCCGTCCCAGCTCGGGGTCACCCAGTAGGGCTTCTTGCCGCCCTTCAGCAGCTTGGTGTGAGTCCAGCTGCGGACGTTGACGAGCGTGGCGTAGTCCGACATGGTCCCGGCGACGCAGATCCGGGTGCCCTTCGGGTTCATCGCGATGCCGTGGTGCGCGGAGTCGAGCAGGTAGGCGATCCGCGGCATGTTGGGGATCAGATTGGGAAGCCGCATCACGCGAGTGATCTTCCCGGTACGCCGGTCCATCTCCACGAAGCCGTGGAGGAAGGAGAGCTGGAAGTACAGCTTCTTCTCGTCCGGCGACAGCGTCATCGGACGGACCGCGATGCTGGTGTCCTTCATCCCGCGGGCGTCCAGCGCCTTGCGCACGTTGTAGCGGCGCAGGATCTTGAACGTCTTGGCGTCCACGATCTGCAGCACCCGCTCGCCCTCGAGCGGGTCCGGCAGGCCCGGCTCGTCAAGCGGGCTGTAGACCGTGCCGATGGAGGCGTGCAGGATCCGCTTGCCGCCGTCGATGTAGATGCTCTCGTGCGGCGATCCGCCGGATCGGAACCTCCCGACCTGCTTGCCGTCGCGCATCCGCAGCACGTGGACGAGGTTGCCGGTCGAGGCGCTGACGACGACCCGGCGCCCGTCCGGCGACACCGCCATGTGGTCGGAGCGCACTCCTGCGACCGGGAACCGCCACTTGATCTTGCCGGTCTGGAGGCTGATCCCGACGACGTCGGCGAACGACGGCCGCGAGATCACGACGAGCTTGCCGTCGTTGGAGGAGTACATGTCGTCGACGTACTGGTCGTGCCCCTCGCCGATCAGGGTCCGGATCGCCAGGAAGTAGGCCAGCCGGTAGGGGTTGGCGGCGATCTCGGCCATCCGGGCCCGGTAGTCGGGGATCACGTTCACCCGCGCCAGCCGCTTGAACGTCCGCGGCGCGAGGAGGTCGGCCGTACCGTCCCAGTTGTTGCCGACGAAGACGACCCGACGCGTGCCGGGGCCGGGATCGCCGGGCTCCTCGGCCGCGCTCGCCGGCAACCCGACGACGCCGATGCCCAGGGCGGCGCCGAGCGCGCAGATAAGAGCTCGCTTCACCAGGATCCGCACCTTCTCACCCCTTCGCCGGGGATCAACGCGCGTGACAACCGGTGCGTTACGGGGTTTCGGGGTAACTGGAGATGGGTAGGCGCTCGACGACACCACCGGACCCCCAGGCAGCCGCGAGGAAGTGACCATGTACGGCGACTCCGACGTGATGCACAGACGCGCCGACCAGTTGCGGGAGCAGGCCCTCGACCTACGGTCGCTCGCCGACCAGCTGGTCGCCCAGACCGAGGGCATCGGCTGGACCGGGCGGGCGGCCGACTCGATGCGCGAGCGGGTCCGCGACCGGGCCAGCCACCTGCGCGACGCCGCCGCCCTGCACGACACGGCCGCGGACTCGCTCGACCGCCATGTCCAGGAGGTCGCCACCCTCAAGGACGCGATCACCGACACCGAGCGCAAGGCGACGACGCTGATCGCCGATGCGCGCACCCGGGTCGCCCGGATCGACGCCGCCAACGAGGCCGAGCCCGACGTGCGCCGGGAGCCCGATGCCGACGACCGGACCCTCGCCGACTTCACGCCACCCCCCAGCGGTCACAAGGACTGGCTGGCCGTCTCCCTGCCCGGACTGTGACAGGAGCCCCGTTGCCCACCATCGACCTGAGCACGCCGCCGCCCGCACCGGACGGCACGCTCGACGCGCTGCCCCGCCGGGCAGCCCTGACCCTCTCCGAGCTGCGCTTGGTGGCCGAGGCCGCCGGTGGCGCACCGCTGCCTTTCGACGTGGCCGAGCCCGGTGGGGGAAGCGAGTCGGGTGCCCTCGAGGACCGGCTCGGGCAGAGCCGCGGCACCGTCGAGGACCAGGCCTACCTGGAGGTGCTCGACTCCCTGCACGACCCGAGCGCCTCGCTGGAGCGTCGCGGTCTGCTCGTCGACGGAGCGGTCGACGAGGGCCTGCTCGGCGCCGTCGGTCTGCTCGCCACCCCGCGGCTCGCGCTCGACGTCGACATCGTCGCCGACCACGTCCAGGGCAAGGCCTGGCACCGGCATGCCGGAGAGGCGGTCGCGACGCTGTCAACGGTCGACGGCATCGTGTTCGAGCTGGCGTGGTTCCCGACGGCCTTGTGGCCCGCCGAGCTGAGTCGGGTCGCGGTGATACCGGAGGACCTCACCCTCCGCGAGTCCGCGGTGCCCGCCACGGCGGATCTCCCCTATGAGCTGGCCGACGCGGCGGCCGAGGCGCTGCGCAGCTCGCGCGACGACCTGGTCACCGTGCTCGCCGCTCGCCACTCCGGCGAGGTCCACGACGCCGACGGCGTCCCGCTCACCGAGGTCGAGACCGGCCGGCTGCTGGCCGCGATCGCCGCCGAGGCTCGCGGCCGGCTGCGAGTGCTGGCCGCCGACGTGTCCGGAGAGGAGACCTCCGTGGTCGGCGTCGTTTCGTGGGTGCTGTTGGCCGACGGCTGGCGGGCGCTGACCCCGCACCGAGCCGGCGGCAGCGCGCGGGTCGCCGTACGCAAGGTCGGGCCGGACGACCTGGCCGCAGACCTCGCCCCGGTGCTCGCGGAGGTGACCCGATGACGAGTCCCCAGCACCCCGACGACCAGGGCACCGACAACATCGTGACCGCCGCTGCCGCAGAGAACCGCTCCGCGCCCACCAGCGCCGTCGAGGCCGCCGACCTGGCCGACCGCTACGACCGGATGACCCGGCTGGCCGACCGGTTCGACGACGCCGGGGAGGAGATGCGCAACCGCGCCGCCCTCGGCGCCGACGTCATCGCGGACCCTGCGTTCGCCGAGTCGGCCGAGCTGTCCAAGGCGACGTACGACCAGGCCGAGGACGACATCCAGGCCGCCACGACCGGCAAGAGCGGCCTGCTCAGCCGCTCGATCGAGCTCGACGCCGACGCTCTCGTGCTCCGGGCGACGGTGCTCACCTACCGCTGGATCGACGAGCTGCAGAGCGCCGCCTACAAGACGCTGGGCTCGATCGCCGGCCGGGCGATCGGCTATCTCGCGCCGGAGGTGGCGCTGGGTGGCGCCATCGTGTCCGCGGGGCTGATCGAGACCGACGCGCTCGACCGCGAGGGCGTCGCCGCCTACCTGAACGAGCTCGCGGACAGCAACCCCGAGCTGATGGAGCACGTCACCTCCGGCGGGGGTGGCCTGCTCGACGGGCTGCAGATGCGCGCCCTGCTCACCGCGGGCGTGCTCGCCGACGAGCGCGGCCGATCCGCCGGGCACGGCGGGCTGCGTGCGGTCGGGGTGCAGCCGCTCGCCGCCGCGTTCGACGCGGCGCTGCGTGACGTCGCCGGCGGGCTGCAGGAACAGTCCGAAGGTGCCGAGCCGTCCGGCGCGGAGGAGGGCCGGGCTCCGAGCAGCGTCGCCGACCTGATGGAGCGGCTCACAAGCACCAGCCACGGCGTCGCGGTGGAGCGGGTCACGCCGGGCCGCTACATCGCCTACCTCCCGGGCCCGAACGGCGCGACCCGCGGCCGACTGCGGCTGGTGGGCGGCGACCACGCGGCGTACGCCGACCAGGTCGTCCGCGCGATCGAGCGGGCCGTCGAAGGCGACGCCGGCGCGCACGTGATGCTCGTCGGCGCGGCGCAGGGCGGGGTCACCGCGGCCGAGGTCGCGGCGTCCGTGGACTCCTCCGCCTTCGTGGTCGACCAGGTGATCACCGCGGGCGCTCCGTCCGCGCACGTGCCGCGGATCCCCGACACCACGCGGGTGCTGTCGTTGGAGGACCGCGCCGACCCGGTGGCGCTGCTCGGCTCGCTGATCAACGCCGGCTCGACCAACCGGATCACGGTGGTGTTCGACCGCGACCGCGAGCAGGGGGTCGGCGTCTACGTCGCGGGCGGCCGCGCCGCGGACAACGCTGCCCACCCCGAGCTGCGCGCAGAGATCAGCCGGATCCAGGAGCTCGGCTACCTCGCGGGCTGAGCCTCCGCGGGCTCTCGAGCACGGTCGAACGGCCAGGTCAGCAGCGCCCAGATGCCGATGACCAGGACGATCTCGATCAGCACGTAGAACGGCCAGTCGGGCATCAGGTCGAGCAGTGAGGCGCCCGGGGGCTTGCGGTTGAGATAGCCGTAGTTGGTGCCGGTGGCCTCGTTGAACACCATCACCACCCCCGCCCACACCGCGGTGACCACGACCGCGAGCCGGTAGCCGCGCCAGGTCGGGCCGCTGCCGGACGCGGCCAGCCAGCCGGCGGCCCAGACACTCAGGAAGTGCATGCCCCAGTACATGAAGAACCTCGGGTCCGGGAACTCCTGGCCGAGTGACGGCGTGACGATCGCCTGCACGGTGAGGGTCAGCCCCCAGTAGAAGGTCAGCGCGACCGCCCACCAGCTGCGGGTCCAGAGCGCGACGACCGCCACCATCCAGGTCAGGTCGCAGTACTGCAGCGGCAGCGACGTACCGAGGGTGAAGTCTGACGGCAGCAGTTGCAGCGTCTGCAGCGGGATGCAGACGCACAGCATCAGCACGGCGAACCCGCGCCGGAACCGCTCGTCGTCGCCGTGCCGGCGGCCGTAGACGACGAGCGCGACGAACACGGCCACGAAGAACGCCATCAGGCCGAAGTGCTGGCCCGTGAAGCTCTGGAAGCGCATCGGCACCAGTTCGGCGAGCATGACTCGATGGTCGCGCAGGGTCTGTCTGGAAACCAACGCCCGTCGCGAGCGGCGTCCGGGGCGTGCGATGGGAAGGCGCCGGCGCGAAGGCAGACTGGGCGTCTTTCGAGCGTCGGCAACGCCGCCAGCGTGCATCCCGGGCGTCGCGTAGCAGGGCGGGGGTTGCCAGACAGACCCCTGACGGGCCTATCCGGCGAGGTCGTGCACGAAGTCACCCAGCTGGGTCAGGTTGCGGCACTCGACCATCGGCACGATCTCGCTGTACGTCGGTGCCGCCGAGTCGCCGGTGCCCCAGTGCCGACGGTGCTCCGGGTTGAGCCACCAGCTGTGCCGGGCCCGGCCGGCGAGCTCCTTCAGGGTGCCCTCGGCCAGGTCGCTGTAGTTGGAGCGCGCGTCACCGAGGACGAGCAGCGACGACTTCGGGCCGAGCGCGTCGTCGTACTCCTCGGCGAACTTGGTGAAGGCCCGGCCGTAGTTGGTGCGACCCCACAGTGCAGCGTGGGCGGTGCTGGCCGCCAGGTCGCTCATCACGTCGACCACGTCGGCGCCGGGCCGGAAGTGGGGGGTGACCTCGTGGACGTGGTCGATGAAGGTGAAGGCGCGCACCTTCTGGAACTGGTCGCGCAGCGCGAACACCAGCAGCAGGGTGAACTGCGCGAAGTTCGCGACCGACCCGCTGACGTCGCAGAGCACCACCAGCTCGGTGCGATGCGGCCGCTTCGGCCGGTGGTGGGTGGTCATCGGGACGCCGCCGGTGGACATCGAGGCGCGGACGGTGCGCCGGAAGTCGAGCGGGCCGCGCCGCTTGGCGTGGTGCTCCTGGGTGAGCCGAGTCGCCAGGCGCCGGGCAAGGGGATAGATCTCGCGGCGCATCTCCTCCAGGTCCGCCTTGCGAGCAGAGGTGAAGTCAAGCCGGTCGATGGTCGGGCGGATCGCCACGTTGGCGACGTGGTCGGGCCCCTTCTCCTCCGCGATCCGCCGGCGGGCGTCGTCCTCGACCCTCCGGGTGAACGAGCCGATGCGGCGCCCGGCCACCCGCTGCGCCTCCTCCTCCGTCCGTCCCTCGGCGAGCAGGCCCTGCACGATCCGGTCGACGAGCTCCGACGGCGCCACCCGCTGCAGGGCGGTGTACGCCGACCACGAGGAGAGGCCCGGGCCGCGACCGGGCATCGCCCCGAACCGGGCCACCATCTCGGCGCCCAGACGGGCCAGCGCCTGCGGGTCGTCGGAGCCGAGCGCCTCGAGCAGCTCGGCCCGGAAGGCCTGGAGCGCCCCAGCGTTGTCACGCACGCCGGGATCGTCGGCCGCCTCGTCGTCAGTGGCCGCTGCGACACCGTCCCCGACCATCCGCGGGAAGTAGATGTCGAAGAGCGCCTCGAACGTCGGCCGCTGCGACTGCCGCTTGACCAGCGTCGCGGCGTACCCGTCGCGGATGGTGATCCGGTCGGCCCAGTCCAGAGCCTGGAGGGCGGAGATGGCGTCGAGGTCCTCGGCCAGGGACACGGGTAGGCCGGCCGCCCGCAGCGCCTCGAGGAACGCAATATGGCGGTCGACCAGCCCGCTGCGAACCGTGGTCATCGCAGTCGCAGCTCCTTGACCGCGCGCTCGTGGTCCGAGGAGTGCTTGAGGATCACACCGAGCGTGTCGGCGATCGCCTTCTCGTCGAGGTCGCGGATCTCCAGGGCGATCAGGGTGCGCGCCCAGTCGACGGACTCCGCGATCGACGGCGCCTTCTTGAGCTCCAGCTCGCGCAGCCTGCCGACGGTGGCGACCAGCTGCTCGGTGACCCGGGCGTCGAGACCGTCGACCTGGGAGGCGACGATCTCGCGCTCGCGTTCGGCGTCGGGGTAGTCGAGGTGGAGGTAGAGGCAGCGGCGCTTCACTGCCTCGGAGAGCTCGCGGCTGGCGTTGGAGGTGAGGACGACGTACGGCCGCCGGGTGGCCACGACCGTGCCGAGCTCGGGGATGGTGACCTGGAAGTCCGACAGCACCTCGAGAAGGAGTCCCTCGACCTCGACGTCGGTCTTGTCGACCTCGTCGACGAGCAGCACGGTCGGCTGGTCGCGTCGGATCGCGGTCAGCAGCGGCCGGGTCAGCAGGAACTCCTCGGTGAAGATGTCGTCGTGGGTCTCCGACCAAGCCTGGTCCGAGGAGGACGCCTGGATGCGCAGCAGCTGCTTCTTGTAGTTCCACTCGTAGAGCGCGCGCGCCTCGTCGAGACCCTCGTAGCACTGCAGCCGGACCAGCTCCGCGCCGGTCGCTCGCGACACCGCCTTGGCCAGCTCGGTCTTCCCGACGCCGGCCGGGCCCTCGACCAGCATCGGCTTCTCCAACGCGCCTGCGAGGTACGCCGTCGTGGCGGTGGTCGAATCGGCGAGGTAGCCGACCTCGTGGAGGCGGGCTCCGGCGTCGGCGGGAGCGCTGAACCAGGTCATTGCCTCATCCTGCCCGACGGGTTTCCAGCGTCACTTTCCGACCGGCCTCGCGTGACCCGAATCCCCCACGCTCGTTGAAGAAGCGTCTTGATCGCGCCACCGAAAGGGGACCCGTGCGACACGACGCTCCCCCCGGGGTATTGCTCGGACTGACCCTCACGAAGTCGGCATTGGTCGGCCTCGCGTTGGTGCTCGCGCTGGGTCTCGGCGCGCCCGCCACCGACCGTGCCGACCAGAGCTCTGCGCCCAGCGCCGACGTCTCGTCATCGCGGGTAGACCGGTTCATGGACCACTACGAGTGCACCGAGACCGGCTTCGGAGCCGAGGTCATCCCGAACAGCGCGCTGATCCACGTCGACGGTCGGCTGAAGCGCGTCTCGTTCGACAAGGCCTGGGAGGTCTTCACCGGTGATGAGCCCGGCACGCTGATGGCGGTCTGCCGGCGTTAGGTGCTGCTGCCGTGGCGGCCCGCGCCGCCGGCGAACCTCTCTGCACCCTCGAGTGCGTCGGCCTGCAGTGAGCGCATGCCGTGCTCCAGCTCCACCCGAAGAGCCTCCTGCTCGTCGAGGCCGTGCTGGTCGAGCACCGAGAGCCGGTCGTTGCGCAGGCACGCTTGGGGCAGCTCGGCCAGCTGCTCGGCGAGCTCTTCGGCTCGGGCCCTGGTGGTGCCGGGCTGGACGACCCGGTCCGCGAGCCCGATCCGGAGTGCCTCGTCAGCGGCCACCGAACGGCCGGTGAGAATCAGGTCGAGCGCGCGTCCCTCCCCGATCAGGCGGGGCAGCCTGATGGTGCCGCCGTCGATCAGCGGGACTCCCCAGCGCCGGCAGAAGACGCCGAAGATCGCGTCCGCGGCAACGACCCGGAGGTCGCACCAGATCGCCAGCTCCAGCCCCCCGGCGACCGCGTGGCCCTCGACGGCGGCGATCACCGGCTTGCTCAGCCGCATCCGGCTGGGCCCCATCGGACCGTCGCCGTCCGGCGTCACCTGGTTGCCGCGCTCGGTGCCGATCGCCTTGAGGTCGGCGCCCGCGCAGAACGTCCCCCGGTCGCCGTACAGCACCGCGACGCTCTGCGACTCGTCCGCGTCGAACTCGCGGAACGCATCGGCGAGCGCCAGCGCGGTCGGGCCGTCGACCGCGTTGCGGGCCTCCGGCCGGTCGATGACGACGGTGGTGATCGGGCCGGTCCTGTCGACGCGCACGCTCATGACCGAAAACTAGCGCCGGTCGCGCACCGAGGTGCACGACCGGCAGAAGGCTGGCGGTGGCGGAGGTGTCCTGGCTCAACACATCCGCGACAGATGTCTCAAGTCATAGGCGACACCCGAGCGACCACCGGTGGGGGTGGTGTCTCACGACATCGGCGACAGTTCAACGCCGTTGTGTTGAACACCGGCCGGGATCGTGCCGAGCATGTCCAAGGCCCGCCTGGTGATCACCGCGCTGTTCGTTGAGGGGCTCGACCCGTCCGAGGTCGCCGCCCGCTACGGGATCGACCGGTCCTGGGTGTACCGGCTCAGACAGCGGTACCTCGCCGAGGGCGAGGCCGCCCTGACTCCTCGGTCCCGACGACCGCGGAGCAGCCCCACCGCGACCCCACAGCCGACCGTCGACCTGGTCCTGCGGCTACGCAGACAGCTCACCGACGCCGGCCTGGACGCCGGCGCGGACACCATCTGCTGGCACCTGACCCACCGGCACCGGGTCACGATCTCGCGGGCCACGATCAACAGGATCCTGGCCCGCAACTCGCTGATCGTCCCGGACCCCTCCA
>CAVSMX010000006.1:0-331930 GCA_963729095.1 uncultured Actinomycetota bacterium
TCGCGGGATCACGGTGCGGCTTAGTCGTAAGTCCTGCCGTCACCCGGTGGCCGGATGCCGCCGTCGAGGCGAGAAGGTCAGTAGTGGCACGCAAGCCGCGAGCGCCTCAGCAGGCGAATGTGGGGTCGAAGACCAGGTCGGCCGGACGGGCTCCATGCCGCACCACCACGGAGGTTCTGGTCTGACGCGCCGTCGCCCGGCACCTCGAAAGCCAAACGTTGTCACGGGAGGTTCAGATGGAAGTTGTGGTCACGGGTCGTCACTGCGAGGTCACTGACAGGTTCAGGGAACACGTAGCTGAGAAGCTGACGAAGCTGGAGAAGCACGATCACCGGATCATCCGGGTACACGTCGAGGTCGACTGTGAACCCAACCCGCGCCAGCACGACAAGGCGGTGCACATCGAGCTGACCGCCTTCTCCAAGGGACCGGTGATCCGGGCCGAGGCGTCCGCCGACCACCAGATGGGCGCCCTCGACGTCGCCATGGACAAGATGGCGGCACAGATGCGCCGGGCCGCCGACCGGCGCCGCGTCCACCGGGGTCGGCACGCACCGAAGTCGGTCGGGCAGGCGCTCGCGGAGATGCCGGTCAACGGACCGGACGCGAGCTCGGCGGACGACCTGACGACCACCACCGAGCGCCAGGTCGGCCCGATCGCGGTCACCGGCGACGGGCCGCTGGTGGTGCGCGAGAAGACGCACCCGGCGAGCCCGATGACCCTCGACCAGGCTCTCTACGAGATGGAGCTGGTCGGCCACGACTTCTACCTGTTCGTCGACAAGGAGAGCGAGCGACCCGCGGTGGTCTACCGCCGCCGCGGCTACGACTACGGCGTGATCTCGCTGGACCTCGGGGAGGCACAACCGTCCTGACCCGAGTCTCTGGCCCGTTCGTGCCATGATGCTCTGGTGTCAGAAGTCGAATCGCCCGCCCCGACCGGCCGCGAGCCCGTCCGCGTGCTCGTGGTCGACGATCAGGAGCTGTTCCGCCGCGGCCTGACGATGCTGCTCGCCGTCGAGCCCGGCATCGAGGTGATCGGCGAGGCCGGTGACGGCGTGGAGGGCACCGCGCTCGCCGAGAGCGCGGCGCCCGACGTGGTGCTGCTCGACGTCCGCATGCCGAAGCGCTCGGGCATCGAGGCGTGCCTGGCGATCAAGGAGAGCGTCCCCACCGCGAAGATCATCATGCTCACCGTCTCCGACGAGGAGGCCGACCTCTACGAGGCGGTCAAGAGCGGGGCCTCCGGCTACCTGCTCAAGGACTCCTCGATCGAGGAGGTCGCCCAGGCGGTGCGCGTGGTCGCCGACGGTCAGTCGCTGATCAGCCCGTCGATGGCGATCAAGCTGATCGACGAGTTCAAGCAGATGTCGAAGCCCGAGAAGGCCTCCGGGCCCGGGCTGCGGCTCACCGAGCGCGAGCTCGACGTGCTGCGGCTGGTGGCCCAGGGCCACAGCAACAAGGAGATCGCGGCCCGGCTCTACATCAGCGAGAACACCGTGAAGAACCACGTTCGCAACATGCTCGAGAAGCTGCAGCTGCACTCGAGGATGGAAGCGGTGATGTACGCCGTACGGGAGAACCTCCTCGAGTTCCCGTCTTGACGGAGTCGCTCTCCCTTGCACAGGCCCGCCGGGTGGCGCTGTGCGCCCAGGGGTTCCTCGACCCGCGGCACGCCACGCCCACCCTGCGCACGTTCGACCGCACCCTGTCCCGCACCGGCGTGCTGCAGGTCGACTCGGTCAACGTGCTCCAGCGGGCGCACTACATGCCCCTCTTCTCGCGGATGGGGCCCTACAACGTCGACCTGCTGCGACGGGCCGCCGAGCGCAAGCCGCGACGGATCGTGGAGTACTGGGCCCACGTGCAGGCGTTCATGCCCGTCGACCTGTGGCCGGTGATGCGGCACCGGATGGACCACTACCGGGCCGAGCGCGGCAAGTGGCTCACCGCTGACGACGACCCAGGGTTCGAGGCCGAGGTGCTGGCCGAGGTGCGAAGTCGCGGGGAGGCCACCGCACGCGACCTCGACGACGGGGCACCACGGTCGCGGGAGAACTGGGGCTGGAACTGGTCGGCCGCCCGGAAGATGCTCGACTACCTGTACATGTCCGGCCAGATCGCGATCGCGCGGCGCAACGGACAGTTCGAGGTCGTCTACTCGCCGCTGGAGAAGGTGCTGCCGCGAGAGGTGCTGGATGCACCTACGCCGAACCGTGCGGACGCGCTGGTCGAGCTGGTCCGCCGCGCAGCCAGGTCGCACGGCGTCGCCAGCCCCCAGTGCCTCGGCGACTACTACCGGATCGGCGCCAAGCGAGCCGCACCCGCGATCGCGCAGCTCGTCGAGGAGGGCGAGCTGCTGCCGGTCAAGGTCGAGGGCTGGAAGCGCCCGGCGTTCCTCCACCGCGACGCCCGGCTGCCGCGGCGGGTGGGCGCCCGCGCACTGCTCAGCCCGTTCGACCCCGTGGTGTGGGAGCGGGCGCGCACCGAGGCGTTGTTCGACTTCCACTACCGGATCGAGATCTACGTCCCTGCCGACAAGCGCCGGCACGGCTACTACGTGCTGCCGTTCCTCCTCGGCGACCGGATCGTAGGCCGGGTCGACCTCAAGGCCGACCGCCCGGCGGGACGGCTCGTGGTCAAGGCGGCGTACGCCGAGCCGGACGCGCCGCCCGAGACCGCGGCGGAGCTGTCGGAGGAGCTGCGGGTGCTCGCGGAGTGGCTGGGACTCGACGACATCACCGTCGAGCCCCGCGGCGACCTGGCGCCGGCGCTCAGCACCAGTTAGGGACCCATCCCCCCGCTGGGTAGAGTGGCCGAGCCCCTCAGTCAGCAAGGAGTCACTCCGCCGTGCCCGTCATCATCGACAAGCTTCTCCGCATCGGAGAGGGCAAGATCGTCCGCCAGCTCGAGACCATCGCCAAGGCCGTCAACGCGATCGAGGACGACTTCGTCGCGATGAGCGACGCCGAGCTCCAGGGGATGACCCAGGAGTTCAAGGAGCGGCTCGAGAAGGGCGAGACCCTCGACGACCTGATGCCGGAGGCGTTCGCCACGGTGCGCGAGGCCGCCAAGCGGGTCATCGGCCAGCGCCACTACGACGTGCAGATCATGGGTGGCGCGGCGCTGCACCTCGGCAACATCGCCGAGATGAAGACCGGTGAGGGCAAGACCCTGGTGGCCACGCTGCCGGCGTACCTCAACGCGCTCGCCGGCAAGGGCGTCCACGTCGTCACCGTCAACGACTACCTGGCCAAGTACCACGCCGAGTGGATGGGACGCGTCCACCACTTCCTGGGCCTGACGACCGGCGTCATCCTGCCGCAGATGCGGCCCGACGCGCGTCGCGAGGCCTACGCCTGCGACGTCACCTACGGCACCAACAACGAGCTCGGGTTCGACTACCTGCGCGACAACATGGCCAGCACGATCGAGGAGTGCGTGCAGCGCGGCCACAGCTTCGCGATCGTTGACGAGGTCGACTCGATCCTGATCGACGAGGCGCGGACCCCGCTGATCATCAGCGGCCCGACGCAGGACGAGGTGAAGTGGTACGACGAGTTCGCCAAGCTCACCCGCACCCTGGTCCGCGACGAGGACTACGAGGTCGACGAGAAGAAGCGCACCATCTCGGTGCTCGAGCCGGGCATCACCAAGGTCGAGGACCACCTCGGCATCGAGAACCTCTACGAGGCGGCCAACACCCCGCTCATCTCCTTCCTCAACAACTCGATCAAGGCCAAGGAGCTCTTCCACAACGACAAGGAGTACGTCGTCATGGAGGGCGAGGTGCTCATCGTCGACGAGCACACCGGCCGGATGCTCGCGGGCCGCCGCTACAACGACGGCCTGCACCAGGCGATCGAGGCCAAGGAGGGCGTCCAGGTCCGTGAGGAGTACCAAACCCTCGCCACGGTCACTCTGCAGAACTACTTCCGCCTCTACGACAAGCTCTCCGGCATGACCGGTACGGCGATGACCGAGGCCAGCGAGTTCGACAAGATCTACAAGCTCGGCGTGGTTCCGATCCCCACCAACAAGCCGATGATCCGCAATGACCAGGCGGACCTCGTCTACCGCACCGAGGAAGCGAAGTACGACGCGGTCGTCGACGACATCGCCGAGCGGCACGCGAAGGGCCAGCCGATGCTGGTCGGCACCGTCTCGGTGGAGAAGTCCGAGCTGCTGTCGGGTCTGCTGAAGAAGAAGGGCGTCCCGCACACCGTGCTGAACGCCAAGGTGCACGCCGACGAGGCCAAGGTCGTCGCCATGGCCGGTCACAAGGGTGCGGTCACGGTGGCCACCAACATGGCCGGTCGAGGCACCGACATCATGCTCGGCGGCTCGGTCGACTTCCTGGCCGACCAGGAGCTCCGCCAGAAGGGCCTCGATCCCGTCGAGAACGCCGAGGAGTACGACGCCGCCTGGCCCGGCGTGGTCGAGGAGATCCAGGCTCAGGTCGCCAACGAGCACGACGAGGTCAAGGAGCTCGGCGGGCTCTACGTGATCGGCACCGAGCGGCACGAGTCCCGCCGGATCGACAACCAGTTGCGCGGCCGGTCCGGTCGTCAGGGCGACCCGGGGGAGTCCCGCTTCTACCTGTCTCTGCAGGACGAGCTGATGCGGCTCTTCAAGTCCGAGTGGGTCGACCGGGTGCTCCAGGTGCTCAAGATCCCCGACGACGTCCCGATCGAGAACAAGCGGGTCACCAGCGCGATCGCCAACGCCCAGGGCCAGGTCGAGTCGCAGAACTTCGAGTCCCGCAAGAACGTCCTGAAGTACGACGACGTGATGGACCGCCAGCGCCAGGTCATCTACGCCGAGCGCCGCGAGGTGCTCGAGGGCGCCGACCTCGAGGAGCAGATCCGGACTTTCACCAACGACGTCGTCACCGGGTTCGTCACCGGCTCGCTGCTCGAGTTCTCCGAGGAGTGGGACCTCGAGCAGCTGTGGACCGACCTCGGCCAGATCTGGCCGGTGTCGCTGTCGTACGAGACCCTCGAGAAGGAGGCCGGCGGCCGCGGCAACCTCGACCGCGACGAGCTGATCGAGGCGCTGAAGGAAGACGTTCACACGGCGTACGACAACCGCGAGGCAGAGGTCGGCGAGGAGGTCATGCGCGAGCTCGAGCGCCGCGTGCTGCTCTCGGTGCTCGACCGCAAGTGGCGTGAGCACCTCTACGAGATGGACTACCTCCGCGAGGGCATCTACCTGCGCGCCTACTCCCAGCGCGACCCGCTGGTCGAGTACCAACGCGAGGGCTTCGACATGTTCGCCGCGATGATGGACGGCATCAAGGAGGAGGCCGTCGGCTTCCTGTTCAACCTCGAGGTCGCCGTCGAGGACGATGAGGAAGAGGTCGAGGAAGAGGAGGTCGAGGAGCCGATGCGCCGGGAGATCCCCTCCCAGCCGGCCGTCGAGACGCCACACATCCGGGCCAAGGGCCTCGAGGCACCCTCCCGTCCGCAGAACCTCTCCTACTCGGCCCCGACCGAGCAGGGCGAGGTGGAGGTCCGGGGCAGCACGGTCACCAAGAGCGCCGACGACCCCTACGCGAACGTCGGGCGTAATGCGCTGTGCCCCTGCGGCTCGGGCAAGAAGTACAAGAAGTGCCACGGCGCGCCCGGTGGACCCACCGGTCTCACCGCGCGAGCCAACGGCTGAGGCCGTCGCTGGTCGAGCAGCGAGCGTCGTCGAGACCACTGGGGTTCTCGCTGGTCGAGCAGCGAGCGCCAGCTGTTCTGATTCGGGAGGTTGGTGACGTTGGTCGGCGTGGCTGAGTAGGCAGAGGGCCTTCCTCTAGTTCGGTGTGAAGCGACTAGACACCACGCCGAAGAGAAAGGCCCTCTGATGAGCCACCGTAACGCTCCGCTGACCCCGGAAGGGCGGCGCCGGTTGTGTGACCGTGTCGATGCCCGTCGGCCGATCAGTCATGTTGCCGACGAGGCCGGGATCCACCGGCAGACTCTGGGCAAGTGGTACGCCCGCTGGGTCCAGGAGGGCGAGGCAGGTCTGCAGGACCGCTCCAGTCGACCGCACCACTCGCCGAACCAGACACCGGTCCGGGTCGAGTCCCGGGTCTGTCAGCTGCGTCGGGAGCTGAAGGTCGGGCCGGTGCAACTGTGCGGCCGGCTGGCCGAGGAAGGTCTTACCGTGCCGGCCTCCACGATCTACCGGATCCTGGTCCGGCACGGGATCTCCCGGCTACGCGACCTCGACGTCACCGGTGAGGACCTGCGCGAGCCGGTGCGGCGCTATGAGTACGACCAGCCCGGCGACCTGGTGCATGTCGATGTCAAGAAGCTCGGCCGGATCCCGGTCGGTGGCGGGCACCGGGTACACGCCCGCGGCTCGGCCGCACACCGGGCCGGCGAACGAGCCCGGCACGCCAACTACCGAGCCCGGAAGAAGACCGGTGGCCGGGTCGGCTACGTGTACCTGCACACCGCGATCGATGACCACTCCCGGCTGGCCTACACCGAGGAACTCCTCGACGAGAAGGGCCCCACCGCCGCCGCGTTCTGGGCCCGCGCGGTCAGGTTCTTCCGCCGCCACGGGATCCGCAGGATCCGGCGGGTGCTCACCGACAACGGAGCCTGTTACCGGTCCCTGGTCTTCAACACCGCGGTGACCAAGACCCGGACCCGCCACCTCTACACCCGTCCCTACCGGCCCCAGACCAACGGCAAGGTCGAGCGCTACCACCGCACCCTGGCCCGCGAATGGGCCTACCAACGCCCCTGGCACAGCAACGACGAACGCACCGCCGCCCTTACCGGCTTCCTCGACCGCTACAACTACATTCGACCCCACACCGCACTAGCCGGACGACCACCAGTCACCCGCACCCCGATCGGTGTCACCAACCTCACGGCATAGAACAGCCAGCGAGCGTCGTCGAGACCACTGAGGCCGTCGCTGGTCGAGCAGCGAGCGCCAGCCCAGCGAGCGTCGTCGAGACCACTGAAGCGGTCTCCGGTACTTAGCCGTTGACCTCACGAGGTCTCGATACGCCGTTCGCGACCTCGCAGGCTCGGTCGGCGACGGCTACTCGACCTGCCTTCGCCACGGAGACTGCTCGTCCCTCGCAGTCTCCTGCTCAGGCAAACTCGAGCGCTGTGCACACCCAGCGGTTCTTGCGGAGCTCGAAGCGGGCGGCGACCGCACGGGATCGCGGGCCGTACGTCGCGTGCACGCTGGCCTCGACCACGTCGGGCGCCACGAACGACGCGTGCACGCTGCGGACCCGCGGGGTGACGGGCTGCACCCGGCCCTGACCGGGCTGGTGCCCGCCGGCTCGGGCGACGAGAAGGGCCCGGCGCTCCAGGTCGGCGTACACCGTCCGGGTGGTCCATCGCAGCAGCTGGCTCGGCGGCCGGTCCCCGCCGACGATCTCGACGGCAGCCTGGACGAACCGGCGGGCCCACTCCTCCACGCTGTGTCGTCGGCTCCGGCCGATCGGCACGACGGCGGCCGGGGGTGGGTCGAGGCGCGGCTCTAGGTCAAGGGCCAGCGTCCCCTGGGTGACCGCCACCGGCACCGGGACGCGGATCGGGACGACCTCGTCGGAGAGCGGGGACATGGCGGCTCCTCTCATCGGTGGTAGGGCGGAATGGGCATCCGGAGCTGCTGCCCGGGGTGGATGAGATCCGGGTCGGAGCCGATGACGGCGAGGTTCAGCTCGTGGATGCGGTGCCAGTGGGTGCTGATCCGAGCGGGGTCGGCGCGTCCGCCCAGGTCCGCCGCGGCGACGGCCCACAGGGTGTCGCCGGGGCGGACGAGGTGCACCCGGTCCGGCCGCTCGTGACCTGCCGCGACCGGGCGGAGGCCGCCGAGCACGCGTTCGGGGGGCGGCAGGCCGGCGAGCACCTCCCGCGGGTCCGACCGGCCGCCGTGACCGCCGTCCGCGGCCTGGGCGGCACCGCCGCTGACCATGGCCAGGCCGCAGGCGAGGAGCACGAGTGCTCGCAGCCAGTGCGGCACGCCCGGGGCAGCGGCGCGGGGCCGACCACCGAGCGCCTGCGCGACGACGACCCCGGTGACCACCCAGGCCCAGACCGCGCACGCCGTGAGCGCGGCGGCGGCGACCTCGACGACGAGCCGGTCGAACGTCGGTGCGGTCGGCAGCGCCCGCACGTCCGGCGCCGCCCAGGCTGTCGTCAACGCGGTCGTGGCGGTGGCCCCGAGCCAGACCAGGAGGCAGCGGGCGCGGCTGGCGAGCGTGAGGTCGAACATCCCGAGACAACCTTTGCGTTTGCTTCTGTTTGCCTTAGTCAACGTGTGGTTGACATTGGCGTCAAGCGCTCCTCCACAGGCCGTGCTGCCCTAGGGTGCGGCGCATGGGCTGGGAGGACGACCTGTTCGCGCTGTTCGACGACCTGGAGGGCGAGGCCGAAGCGCTGTACGACGCGGAGCGGGAGCCGGAGCTCGCCGACCGGAGCCGGGCGGAGTACCGCCAGGTCAGCCTGGCCAGCCGGTTGATGGCGTCCGTGGAGGGCGACGTCACGCTGGACGTCCTCGGGGTCGGCCCGGTGGCCGGCCGGCTCGAGCGAGTGGCAGAGGGGTGGTGCCTGGTGTCCGGGGCCGCGCAGGACTGGATCGTGGTCCTGGCGGCCGTCGGTGTCGTGCACGGGGCGGCTGACCGGTCGGTGCCGGAGATGGCCTGGTCGCCGGTCGCTCGCCTCGGGCTGGGCTCGGCCCTGCGCCGCCTGGCCGACTCCGGCCAGCGGTGCGTGCTTCACCTGCGCGACGGCTCTACGCGCGACGGCTCGCTGCGTCGGGTGGGCGGCGACTTCGTGGAGCTCGTCACCGGCGGCGACCGGGTCGTGCTGGTGGGCTTCGACGCTCTCGTGGCGGCGCAGAGCCGGGGCTAGCCGTTACGTGCTCTCCGCGTCGTACGGCGGCACCTCGCCGGCACCGAGCGGCCGCTGGCCGGTGCGCCGCGCGGGCTCGTCCTCGTCGCCGGCCTCCATCGCCTCGACGATGTGCTTGCGGACGATGGTGCGGGGGTCGAGGTCGCGCAGCTCCAGGTCGGCGTACTCCTCGCCGAGCTCGCTGCGCAGCTCGTCGCGCGCGGAGGTGGCGAAATCGCGCACCTTGCGCGCCATCTGCCCGGCCTGCTTGGCAAGCACGGGCAGCTTGTCCGGCCCGAAGACCAGGATCGCGACGAACGCGATCACGATCAGCTCGCCGAAGCCGATGTCGCCGATCAGCAGCGGCCGGACAACCGTCATGGGAGTGGAGCCTAGTGTCCTGGGTTCGAAGGATTCATGTGGTGGGCGTGTTCAGGGTGTGTGCATCGCAAGGCGGCGGAGCGCTGGCATGCTGGGCGCACGTCGAGCGACGCCAACGCAGCGAGGTACGTGCCATGGGCGCGCGTAGCGCGCGAAGCCTTCGGACACAGGGCACTAGATCTTGGCGGTGGGCGTGAGCCCGAGCTGCATGCCGGCCAGACCTCGGCCACGGCCGGCCAGGGCCTCAGCGATGCCGGTCAGCACCGTGGCCCCGGGTGCGGTGGGGTCGGACTCGACGATCGGCTTGCCGGCGTCGCCGCCTTCGCGCAGGGACGGGTCGAGCGGGATCCGGCCGAGCACGGGTACGTCGTAGCCGAAGCGCTGCGAGAGCGTCGCGGCCACCCGCTCGCCGCCGCCGGAGCCGAAGACCTCGAGCCGGTGGTCCTCACCCTTCTCGAGGCAGTGGGGGCACGACAGATAGCTCATGTTCTCGACGACGCCGACCACGCGCTGGTGCATCATCGAGGCCATCGTGCCGGCGCGCTCCGCGACCTCGGCGGCGGCCTCCTGTGGCGTCGTGACGACGAGGACCTCGGCACCCGGCAGGTGCTGGCCGAGGGAGATCGCCACGTCGCCGGTGCCGGGCGGCAGGTCGAGCAGGAGCACGTCGAGATCGCCCCAGTAGACGTCGGCGAGCATCTGCACGAGAGCCCGGTCGAGCATCGGGCCGCGCCAGGCGACGACCTGGTCGCGGCGCGGCTTGAGCATGCCGATCGAGATCACCGAGAGTCCGCTCGCGGTGGGCACCGGCATGATCAGGTCGTCGACCTGGGTGGGCCGGGAGTCGGCCACGCCGAGCATCGCCGGCACCGAGTGGCCGTAGATGTCGGCGTCGACGATGCCGACCTTCATGCCCTGCTTGGCCATCGCCAGCGCCAGGTTGACGGTCACCGACGACTTGCCGACGCCGCCCTTGCCGCTGGCGATCGCGAACACCTTGGTCAGCGACCCGGGCTGGGCGAACGTGATCTCGTGCTGGGCGTGACCGCCGCTGAGGGTCTCCTTCAGGCCGGCCCGTTGCTCCGGTGTCATCACGCCGAGCTGGAGGTCGACGCCGGTGACGCCGTCGACCGCCTGGACCGCCGCCGTGACCTCGCGGTTGATGGTGTCCTTGAGCGGGCAGCCCGCGACGGTGAGCAGCACGGTGACCCGCACGAAGCCCGCCTCGTCGATATCGACCGAGTCGACCATTCCGAGGTCGGTGATCGGCCGCTTGATCTCGGGGTCGTTGACGGTCGCCAGCGCGGCGTTGACCTGCTCGAGGGTTGGCGTGCTCATGATCCTCGAGTCTAGGTGGCGGGGGTTGAGGACCCTTCCTCGGCGCCCATCTCACGGGCGTGAGGCTGCGCACGTTCGTCTCTTTCGGTCCGCAGGCTGCGCAGCTCCGCGCGCAGGAAGTCGCGCGTCGCCACCTCGCCCACGGCCATCCGCAGCGAGGCCACCTCACGCGCGAGGAACTCCATGTCGGCGTGTGCGCGGGTGTTCGCCTGCCGGTCCTGCTCGGCGATCACGCGGTCGCGGTCCTCCTGGCGGTTCTGCGCGAGCAGGATCAGGGGTGCGGCGTACGACGCCTGAAGACTCAGCATCAGCGTCAGGAAGATGAACGGGTAGTCGTCCCAGCGCAGGTCCTGTGGTGCGAGGGCGTTCCAGCCGACCCACACTGCAACGAACAGCGTCATGTAAGCGAGGAATGTCGCGGTCCCCATGAATCGGGCGAAGCTCTCCGCGAACGAGCCGACCAGGTCGGGGTCGTACGTCGGGCGGCGCACCAGCTGACGTCGGCTGGAGCGCGGGGTGTCGAGGCGGCTGCGCGGGCCGCGAGACTCAGCCACGCCCGCTCCCGGCGTCGGCCCGCAGCGCCTCGTCGCGCCAGTTCTCGGGCAGCATGTGGTCGAGCAGGTCGTCGACGGTCACCGCTCCGAGCAGGTGTCCGTTCTCGTCCGCCACCGGCGCCGCCACCAGGTTGTACGTCGCCAGGTGGGCCGCGACCTGGTCGATGGTGGCTTCGGGGCGCAGGCTCTCCAGCGAGTCGTCCAAGGCACCCGCGACCAGCGTCGACGGCGGCTCGCGGAGCAGACGCTGGATGTGCGCGATGCCCAGCAGCTTGCCGGTGGGTGTCTCGAGGGGCTGTCGGCAGACGTAGACGAGCGCCGCCAGCGCCGGGGTCAGATCGGGGTTGCGCACCTGGGCGAGCGCGTCGGCGACGGTTGCGTCCGGGCCCAGGATCACCGGCTCGGGCGTCATCATCGCGCCGGCCGTGTTCTCGACGTACGACATCAGGCGGCGGACGTCTTCGGCCTCGTCGGGCTCCATCAGGGCCAGCAGGATCTCAGCGGTCTCGGGCGGCAGGTCCGCGATCAGGTCGGCAGCGTCGTCGGCGGACATCTCCTCGAGGACGTCCGCGGCCCGCTCGGCGCCGAGGTTCTCCAGGATCTCGACCTGGTCCTCCTCCGGCATCTCCTCGAGCACGTCCGCCAGCCGCTCGTCGTCGAGGGCCGCCGCCACCGCGATCCGCCGGTCAAGGGGCAGGTCGTGCAGCATGCTGGCCGCGTCGGCGGGCCGCATCTCGTTCAGCGCCGCCACCAGGTGGGTGGCGCCCTGGGTCGCCTCGGGAGTGGTCAGACCGTCGACGTCGCGCCACTCGGCGACGTGCGTCTGTCCGCGCCGCCTCAGGCCCTTGGCCGGCTCCTGGACTGCGACCCGGCTCAGCACCCAGTCCCGGGTGCGCCCCTGCTCCATGGCGACGTCGTAGACCGTGCCCGTCACGCCGCTGCTACGGATGGTGACCGTGCGGTCCAGCATCTGGCCGATCACGAGCGTCTCGGTGGAGCGCTGCTCGAACCGGCGCATGTTCAGCAGTCCGGTCGTGTAGACCTGCCCGCTGTCGATGTTGGTGACCCGGGTCATCGGCACGAAGATCCGTCGGCGTCCGAAAACCTCCGCGACCATGCCCAGCACGCGAGGCTGGCTGGCCTCCGACCGCATCGTCACCACGAGGTCCCGCACCTTGCCCACCTGGTCGCCCTGGGGGTCGAAGATGGGCAGCCCGACGAGGCGGGCCGCATAGACGCGCGACGGAGCGTTGCTCACGGGGGCAACGCTAGCGCCAGGGCCGCGTGGGGCGGCGGTGCCGGGCCGGGCCGGGAAATGCCGAGAAAGCCATATCGAGGGTGCCGATGACTTATCATCTGCGCGTGTCCACGACGTCCGTTCTCACACGTTCGGCGGTGGCTGCAGCGGTCCTGCTGCTGGCTGCCGGGTGCGGTGACGACGACGGGGATGCGGCTGAGGACCCGGTGGGCGAGAGCCCCTCGAGCCAGGCTCCGTCCGCCACGGACGGCAGCTCGGAGCCAACGGCGCCGGACCTCCCCATGTGTGCCGACGTATGGGTCGCCGGCGCCACCCTGCCCCGCAGCTACCGCGGGTGCGAGCAGGGCGGGGAGGCGATCCAGGCCGCGAAGCACCAGTGCTCCTACGGATCCGCCATCGTCGAGTTCGCCGATCGCTTCTACGCGGTCACCGGCAAACAAATCAACGAAGTGCCGAGCCTGATCGACAGTGAGCAGTACAAGCAGGCGCTGAGCGCCTGCCAGGCCTGACCGACACGACAACTGACACCGACAAATGGCGAGCCGCCCCGGACCCCGGTGGCCGCACAAGCGACACAGGGAGAAATAAAGTGACGACCAAACGGGTGACAATCGCGGTGGTCAGCATGGCAGTCATGGTCGCGGGCCTCGGAGCCTGGACCACGGCCGACGCCGCTCCATCGGGCACGGCGTCGGTCGCCCAGGTGGCGGTCGACAAGGACCGCGGCGAGCGTGAGGCCAAGGCGCCGTCCCGGTTCCGGGTTCAGAAGGGTGTCACGTTCAACGTGCCGCGCTCGCAGAGCATCAACTCCAAGGTCCTGCGCGCCATCCGGCACACCAACAAGCACGGCAAGATCCGCGTGATGACCTGGAACTTCAACAGCTGGGTGTTCGTGAACGCGCTGCGCGGGGCGCACAAGCGCGGCGCGAGTGTCCGGATCATCATGGCCCGCACGCTGGCCAACGAGCAGAGTCGCAATGGGCCGTTCGCGGTGATGCGCCGGGCCCTCGCCAGCGGCAACAAGGGCCGCCGCGCGGAGTTCAAGAGCTGGTTCCGCACCTGCTCCCACTCCTGCCGCGGCACCCGTGGCGCCATGCACAGCAAGCTCTACCTGTTCTCAAAGGTGGGTCGGTCCACTCAGGTCGTGATGTCGTCGTCGGCCAACATGACCGGTTCGGCAGCATCGAACCAGTACAACGACATGTACACGATCGTCGACCGCAAGAAGCCCTACAAGGTGTCGATCAAGGTGTTCAACGAGGCGGCGAAGGATCGGCCGGCGCCGTGGCACTCCTACACCGACGGCTCGATCACCGGCTGGTTCAACCCCAACAGCGGCCACCCCGACCTGCCCTACAAGATGCTCAACAAGGTCAAGTGCCGCGGCGCCAAGGGCGCCGGCATTCACGGTCGCACGTCGATCCGGATCGCCCAGGACGTCTTCAACGGCTCTCGCGGCGCCAAGATCGCCCGCAGGATCAAGGAGCTCCACCGCCGCGGCTGCGACATCCGGCTCGTCTACAGCCAGTTGGTGGGGGCGTCGCGCGCCATCCTCGCCGGCGTTCCCAAGAACCACCTGGTCGCCGACCGCGACGGTGACGGTGCCTACGACATCTACCTGCACATGAAGGCGATGTCGATCAGCGGCAACTACGGCAGGGACCGCGGCACCCGGATCGTGTTCAACGGGTCGGCGAACTGGTCCGGCCTCGGGCTGATGGCCGACGAGAACGGCCTGGTGATCAGGCGCGACGGCGTGGAGCGACAGTACGGGCGGCAGATCAACAGGCTGTTCAGAATCCACCTGCGCAGCGTCCCGCTCGATCCGGAAGTGGAAGAACAGGTCGAACGCGGCAAGGTCATCGACCCCTACCGCAACATGGAGGGCTGAGCAGCGGGGCGGTTCCGAGGCAATTCGGGACGCGCCGCCGCAATGCCAGAGTGGACCCGAAAGTAAAAGGTACGCTCGCCGCGGTCTTCCGTCTTCCCCGAGCAACGGAGGTCGACCGTGACTCGTGGCGCGCGCTTCTGGGCCATCGCCTGCTGCCTGATCGTGGCACTGGCCGGACCGGCGTTCTCGTCGACCAGCCAGGCGTCCGGGCCCTCCGCCGACGCCGAGCAGCGCCCCGCCGACCGGGCGCGGCTCGCGGGGATGCCGGAGGTGGCCGCCGGTGGCGAGCACAGCTGCGGCATCCGGGGCAACGGCACCCTCTGGTGCTGGGGACGCAACAACTACGGTCAGATCGGCAACGCCAAGACCGGGGCCGACGTCCCGTCGCCGCTCCAGGTGGGCACCCTGACCGACTGGGCGAAGGTCACCGGCGGGGGCGCGTCCACCTGTGCGATCCGGACGACCAGGGCGCTCTACTGCTGGGGCCTGAACCACCGGGGCCAGATCGGCGACCAGACCCGCAAGGTGCGGGCCACCCCGATCCGGGTGCCCGGCGCGAGCACGTGGCGCTCGGTCTCGATGGGCTTCTTCCACACCTGCGCGATCCGGACCAACAAGACACTGTGGTGCTGGGGCGACAACTCCGCCGGTCAGCTCGGCAAGGGCACCACCAAGCAGTCTCTGAAGCGGCAGCAGGTGCCCGGGAAGTGGAACACCGTCTCCGCGGGCGGCTGGACGACCTGCGCCACCAAGACCAACGGATCGCTCTGGTGCTGGGGCCGCAACCTGTTCGGCCAGCTCGGCATCGGTTCGTACGCCGACAGGTCGCGTCCCACCCGGGTCGGGAAGTCCACCACCTGGAGGCAGGTCGAGGTGTCCTGGACGCACACCTGCGGCCGCTCCTCCGGCGGCGCGGTGCGCTGCTGGGGACGCAACACGCACGGGCAGCTCGGCACCGGCAACCTCGTCGGCAGCACCCGCCCGAAAGTCGTCGCGGGCGGCCACACCGCCGTGTCCATCGGCGTCGCCGAGGGCACCTCGTGCCTCGTGGACGCCAAGGGCGTCCTGTGGTGCTGGGGCGACAACCGCTACGGACAGACCGGCGGCTCCGGCAGCGCCACCCTGAGGCCGGCTCGGCGGGGCGGGACCTTCTCCTCGGTCTCGGGTGGCTGGCTGCACGTGTGTGCGGCCAGCGGCGACGCGTCGGTCTGCTGGGGCAACAACGAGCGCGGTCAGCTCGGCAACGGCACGCCGACCGACACCAAGGTGCCGCGCAGCACCACCCCGGACCCCGCCCCACGGCGCAGCCCGTACTCCTTCCGCCTGGCCTCGTTCAACGTGCTCGGCAACGGCCACTCGCGGCCGTACGCCCACGACGACCGCTTCGGCCCCAGCCGAATGCGTTCGGAATGGACCGCGCAGGCGCTGATCACGGGGGGCATTCACGTGGCGGGGCTGCAGGAGTCCACCGCGGGACAGCTCGCCGGCATCCTCACCGCCGCGAAGGGGAGGTACGCCTCCTACCCCGGCCCGGAGAGGGGCGACCTCAATGTCGAGTCCACGCTCGTGTGGGACACCCGCAGGTTCGAGGCCACCCGCAAGATGAGCATCCGCACCCAGTTCATCGCCCGCGTGCTGCCGCGGCCGATCGTCCGGCTCCGGGACAAGGCGACCGGCCGCCAGTTCTGGGTGATGGACATCCACAACGCGCCCTGGGACTACCAGAAGAAGCGCAACCAGGCGACCGCGGTGCAGCTGAAGAAGATCGCCGAGCTGGAGCAGAGCGGGCTCCCCGTGTTCTACGTCGGCGACTTCAACGAGAAACGCACCATCCTGTGCAAGGTGCTGCGGCGTACCGGGCTCGGGTCGCCCTATGGTGGCCGGCTCAACAGCAAGGGGGAGTGCATCGACCCCCGCCGCCGTATGAGGGTGGACTGGATCTTCGGCCCCAAGTTCGTGAAGTGGAGCGGGTTCTCCTACTCCAAGCCGCCCCTGGTTAGGCTCTCCACCGACCACCGGGTTCCGGTGGTGAACGTCCAGGTTCCCTGACCGGGCGTTCCGGCTGCGGTCGCGGGTCGTCACCGCGGGCCGCGGGCAGGTTGAGATTGAGGAGTGTCGGTGGCCGAGCGCCTGGTGCTGCACATAGGCTCGATGAAGTCGGGGACCAGCTTCATCCAGAACGTGCTGGGCGACAACAAGGACCGGCTCGCCGAGCAGGGTGTGCTCTTCCCCGGCCCGCGCTGGAAGGCCCAGGTCAAGGCGGTGCAGGACCTGATCGGCCACGGTGGCCCGGAGCAGGAGCCGGTCGATCCCGCCGGCCCGTGGCAGAGCGTCGTCGACGAGGTCAACGCGTGGCCGGGCACGGCGGTGATCTCCATGGAGTTCCTCGGCCCCCGCAACGCGCAGAAGATCGCCCAGATCAAGGGCTCCTTCCCCGACACCGACGTGGAGGCGGTCCTCACCGCCCGCGACCTGGCCCGCAACATCCCGGCGATGTGGCTGGAGTCGATGCAGAACGGCTCGGTCATCGGCTGGGCGGACTACCTCGACGCGGTGCGCAGCGAGGACCGCGGCTCACCGGCCGGGCGCAACTTCTGGCGGCACCAGGCGATCCCGGCGATGGCCCGCCGGTGGTCGGAGGGTCTGGGCGGCCGGTTCACCCTGGTCACCGTGCCGCAGAAGGGCGCTCCGCCGGGCTTGCTCTGGGAGCGGTTGGCCGGGCTCCTCGGCGTGGCAGCCGACGACGTCGACCTCGACGTCCGCGCCAACCCGTCGATCGGCCTGGCCACCGCCCAGGTGCTGCTGCAGCTCAACCGGCAGCTGCAGCGTGAGGACGGCACCCAGCCGCGCCACTACGACATGTACGTCAAGCACTTCCTGGCCAAGCGCGGGCTGGTCAGCCGGCAGGGCGACGAGCCCCGGCTCGGTCTCGACGAGGCGTGGGTGCGCAAGCGAGGTGAGCAGCAGGTCAAGCGCCTGGCGTCCGACGGGCATCGGGTGGTCGGCGATCTCGACGAGCTGCGGCCGCGACCGGTGCCCGGGGTGCACGCCGACGAGGTCAGCGTCGAGGACCAGCTGGCGGCCGCCGTCGACGGCCTCGAGCACCTGGTGCGCGCCTGGTGGCGCTCGGACCGGCTGACGCGTCGCAGGAACCGCAAGACCATGGGCGAGGCGCCGTGAGGCTCTCCCGACGGCGTCCGGAGGCGGAGCCGGACCAGGAGTTCACCCCGCCGTCGCGAGCCGAGGGAGAGCTGCCCTCACTGGCCGTGATCACGATGGCTCGCGACGAAGGGTCGATGATCCGGCGGTGGGTCGACTACTACGCGGGGCAGGTCGGCGCGGAGCACCTCGTGGTGATCGACGACAACAGCGCCGACGGCTCCACCGACGACCTGGCCTGCCCGGTGCTGCGGATCCCCTACCTGCGCAAACAGGGGTTCGAGCCGGCCCGGATGGGCCTGCTTGCCGGGATCTCGGCCGGCCTCCTCGAGGCGTACGACGCGGTGATGTTCTGCGACGCCGACGAGTTCGTGGTCCCCGAGCCGCGCACCCACGAGTCGTTGCGGCACTTCGTCGCCGCCCGACCGGGGCGCGAGGCGGTCGGGGTGCTTGGCCTGAACGTCGTCCACGACGTGCAGCGTGAGGATGCGCTTCGGGACGGCGAGCCGATCCTCGGCCAGCGCCGGCTCGCGAAGTTCCTTCCGCTGATGTGCAAGCCCAGCCTGAAGTGGCAGCCCGCCGCGTGGGCGCACGCTTCGCACGGCATCGAGTGCCCCTTCGAGGTCGACCGCGAGCTGTTCATGTTCCACATGAAGTTCGCCGACCGCGACCACCTCGCCGAGGTGGCGGCCCACCGCCATCACCTCAACACCACCGAGGGCCGGGCGAAGAAGACCAGCTGGGGGCGTTCGGGCGACGAGATGGTCGCGCTGCTCGACGAGATCACCACCGACCTCGACCGCGACCAGATCGCGCCGTTCGAGGTGAAGGGGCTCGGCCTGAAGAAGATCGTCCAGCACCGAGGTGCCATGTGGCGGGCCACCGGCGATGGGCAGGTGATCGCGATGCGCAACCGTCCGATGGTGCAGGTGCCGGACCGGTTCGTGGGGCTGCTGTGAGCGAAGCGAGAGAGCGCTTGGGACGGGATTCGTGCACCCAAGGTGGGTCTGCGCTCGAACTGCGAGCGAACGGACGGACACTGTGAGCGTTTCGGTCGACGAGCGCGGGATCGTGGTTGGACGTCCCGACGACGAGATCCTCGACGTGCTGTTCGATGGGCGCCGGATCTGGTCGTTCCGTGGCACCAAGGTCGCCGAGCGGATCGACGGAGCCTGGCGGGCGCTGTGGCCGCGCGACCTCCGCGGGTTCCTCGACGGCGCCGCCCTGGTGACCGTTCGGGACACGTCCGGCGCCGTGCTGGCCGAGGCGGAGCTCCGGTTCGGCGACGGCGAGGGCCGGGTCAGCGTCGCCGACCCGCAGGGCCTGCCACTGGTGATCGACCCCGGTGGGCGACTGGTGACCACGTTCGACGCCAGTGATCCCGACCAGCTGCGCCCGCTGGTCGACGCGATCGAGCTGGTGCTGGCCAAGCTCACGGCGCTGGGGTTGGACGCGTTCCCGGCGTACGGCACCCTCCTCGGCGCGGTGCGCGACGGCGCGCTGATCGGGCACGACAACGACGCAGACGTCGCCTACCTGAGCCGGCACACCCACCCGGCGGACGTGATCCGCGAGTCCTTCCGGATCCAGCGCCTGCTGCACCGCGACGGGATGGAGATCTCCCGCTACAGCGGCGGCGCGTTCAAGGTGACCGTGCGGGACAACGAAGGCGTTCCGCGGGGGCTGGACGTGTTCGCGGGGTTCCTCTACGACGACCATCTCGTCCTCCTTGGGGAGATCTTCGCGCCGTTCGACGAGACCTGGCTGCGCCCGCTGGGGACCGTGCAGCTCGAGGGCCGGCGACTGCCCGCGCCGGCCGAGCCCGAGCGCCTGCTGGCGGCGATGTACGGCCCGTCGTGGCGGGTGCCGGACCCGACGTTCAAGTTCGAGACCGACGAGCGGATCCGGCACCGGCTCGACGTGTGGTTCCGGGGGACCCGCACCTACCGCAACGGCTGGGACCGCCGCTACTCGACGTCGCGGCACCGCGGCCCCATCCGCAAGCCGCACGAGCTGGCGCGGATGCTGCACCGGGGTGAGCCGGCCGGGGCGGCGGTCATCGATGTGGGCTGCGGCCGCGGCCAGGACGCCGTGTGGCTTGCGCGGCGCGGGCACCGGGTGTTCGGGCTGGACTTCTCTCCCAACGGCTTCGCCCACCTGCGCGACCGCGCCGAGGAGGAGGGCTGGAGCGTGGAGCTCGCCGAGCTGAACCTCCAGGAGCTGCGGCACACGCTCGCCTGGGGTGCCCGGCTCGCGCGGGTCGACGGGCCTCGCGCGCTGTTGGTCCGGCAGCTGCTCAACGCGACCACCGAGCGCGGCCGCGAGAACCTCTGGCGGCTGGCCGGGATGACGCTCGGCGACGGCGGACGGATGTACGCCGAGTTCCTGGTCGCTCCCGACGGTCGCCCGCGCCGCTACGTCGACCCCCTGGTGTGGAACCTCGACCCGGAGCTGGTCGAGTCCGAGGCGGCCGCGGCCGGGGCGCGCGTGGTCGCGGCCGAGACGGTCGAGCTCGACGCGCACGAGCGGCCGTGCCGCACCGAGGACGGGGGCCCGCCGTACTCCTGCCGGATGGTGATGGAATGGGCCGGGTGATGCTGACATGAGCGAGACCCAGGACAGGAGCGACGGCCGCATGCAGCGTGGGCTGCGCCGACTCGCCGACCCGCGGGGCCTGGGGGAGCGGGTGGCACGGCTCGAGGCCGAGGTCGACGAGCTCCAGCAGCTCAACCTCCGGCTCGCCGAGCTGACCGACGTGGTCCAGGAGCTGCTGCTCCCGCTGGCCCGCCAGGACCCCGACCAGGCCGTCGAGCTGCTGGAGCGTTACCGCGACGAGCTCGGCACCTAGGCGGGCCTCCGTGAGCCGTCGCGTCTTCGTCCACATCGGGCTGCCCAAGACCGGTACGTCCTACCTGCAGTCGGTGCTCTGGCCGCACCGCGGCGTGCTGCTCGGTCACGGGCTGCTGGTGCCGGGGCGGGAGAAGCGCGACCACCTGCTCAGCTCGATGATCGTCCGCGACGACCCGAACGCGCGGCGCCGCGGACCGGGAGCGAGCGAGGCGTGGGACGTCGTACGCCGTGAGATCGCCGCGCACGACGCCGACGCACTGGTGAGCCACGAGTTCTTCTGCGCGGCATCGGCGGAGCAGGCGGAGCGGATGGTCGCGGACCTGGCCCCTGCCGAGGTGCACGTCGTGGTCACCGCGCGAGAGCCGCTGGGGCTGTTCACATCCAGCTGGCAGGAGTCGTTGAAGAACCTCGGCACCACGCCGCTGGAGGACTATGGCCGCACGGTGTCCGAGGACCCACGCGAGGTCTGGAACTGGCGGTCCCTCGACCTCGGCCTGGTGCTCGACCGCTGGGCGCCGACGGTGCCCGAGGAGCGGCTGCACCTGGTGGTGGCGCCGGGTTCCGGACTGCCCCGCGAAGAGCTGTGGCGGCGGTTCGCCGGAGTGCTCGGGCTCGACCCCGACGTGGTCCCGCACGAGGCGGCGTTCACCAACCAGACCATGGGCGTGGTCGAGGCCGAGACGCTGCGCCGGCTCAACCCCCACCTCAGCGCCTTCCGCGGTGCCTACGACCGCGGCCGCTGGATCCGCACCTTCCTCGCCGACGAGCGCCTCGTCACCCTCGGCGGCGAGCGGTACTGGCCGGGCGATGACCAGGTCGCGGACGCCCGGGAGCGCGGCGCGCGGGCGGTGCAGCGGATCCGGGCGGCGTCGTACGACGTGGTCGGCGAGGTCGACGAGCTGCTCGTACCCGACGAGCTGCCGCCGCGACGGCACCCGTCATCGGTCACCGACGCCGAGGTGGCCGAGGTCGCTGTGAGTTTGGTCGCACGCCTGATGGAGGACGTCCGGGATCGGACCCCGCGTGGCGGCCCCGGCGGGCGTGGCACGTCTCACGTGGCGGAGGGTTCACGGATCCGTCGCCTGGCCCGCAGGGCCCGAAGGCGTGCGTAGGATGCCTGCGCCTCCCCACCAGTACCGAAAGGTCGTGTGATGTCTCGACTCTGTGAGACCGACGGGCTCAACGAGGACCAGCAGGAGATCCTCAAGGCGGTCCGCACCTTCGTCGAGGAGAAGATCCTCCCGGTCGCAACCGAGCTCGAGCACAAGGACGAGTACCCCACCGAGATCGTCGAGGGGCTCAAGGAGCTCGGCCTCTTCGGGCTGATGATCCCCGAGGAGTACGACGGACTGGGTGAGTCGCTGCTGACCTACGCGCTGGCGGTCGAGGAGATCGCCCGCGGCTGGATGAGCGTGTCGGGCATCATCAACACCCACTTCATCGTGGCCTACATGCTGATCCAGCACGGCACCGAGGAGCAGAAGAAGAAGTACCTGCCGAAAATGGCCACCGGTGAGGTCCGGGGCGCGTTCTCGATGTCCGAGCCCGGCTGCGGCTCCGACGTCGCGGCGATCAAGACCAAAGCTACAAGGGCCGACGACGGCTCCGAGGGCTATGTCATCGATGGCCAGAAGATGTGGCTGACCAACGGCGGCTCGGCCAACCTGGTCGCCGTACTGGTGAAGACAGACGAGGGCGACGACTCGGTTTATCGCAACATGACCACCTTCCTCGTTGAGAAGGAGGTCGGCTTCGGCGAGACCGCCCAGGGCATCACCATCCCCGGCAAGATCGACAAGATGGGCTACAAGGGCGTCGACACCACCGAGATGGTGTTCGAGGGCCACCGGATCTCTCCCGACCAGGTCCTCGGGGGCGAGCCCGGCAAGGGCTTCTACCAGATGATGGACGGCGTCGAGGTGGGCCGCGTCAACGTCGCCGCGCGTGGTGTCGGGGTGGCGAATCGGGCCTTCGAGCTCGGCGTCGCCTACGCCCAGCAGCGCGAGACGTTCGGCAAGAAGATCGCCGAGCACCAGGCCGTGCAGTTCCGGCTCGCCGAGATGGCCACCAAGGTCGAGGCCGCCCACCAGATGGTGGTCCGCGCCGCCCGGGTCAAGGACAAGGGCGAGCGCAACGACCTCGAGGCGGGGATGGCGAAGTACCTCGCGTCGGAGTACTGCTCCCAGGTCGTCGAGGACTCCTTCCGGATCCACGGGGGCTACGGCTTCTCCAAGGAGTACGAGATCGAGCGCCTCTACCGCGAGGCCCCGATGCTGCTGATCGGCGAGGGCACCGCCGACATCCAGAGGATGATCATCGGCCGCCGGGTCCTGGAGGAGTACAAGCTGAAGTGACCGGGAGGCCGCGAGGAACGAGCGGGCTCCCGTAGTCACGAAGGTCGAGCAAGCCCCGCGACCGAGGGACGAGGTCGCGACGGGCGTGTCGAGTCAACGGCTACGCGAGCGACATCGGTAACGGGGTCTCGACGACGCTCGCTCGCGCTCGCTGCTCGACCAGCGTTGCTGGCGCTCGCTGCTCGACCAGCGTCGCTGGTGCTCCTCACACCTCAACCACCGTCGCGGCCTTATAGGGTCGCCGGCATGGCCGAGCGGGTGGTGCTGCACGTCGGGACGATGAAGTCCGGCACCAGCTATCTGCAGGCGCTGCTCTTCGCCGACAAGCCGCGGCTGGCCGAGGTCGGCGTGCTGGTGCCGGGGGCGGTGTGGGCCGACCAGGCGCGCGCCGTACGCCAGGCGCTGGCGCCGCGCCAAGGCGGGCCACGGCCTCGCTGGACTGCTTTCGTCGAGGACGTGCGGGCGGCGTCGGGCACGGCGGTCATCTCGATGGAGTACCTCGGCCCGTCCCATCCCAGCACGATCGAGACGGTCCTCGAGGCGCTGGGACCGTCTGAGGTGCGGGTGGTGGTGACCGCCCGTGACCTCAATCGCACCCTGGTCTCGATGTGGCAGGAGACCATTCAGAACGGTCGCACCTGGACCTGGGCCGAGTACGTCGCGGACGCCGAGGCCAAGCGCCCGCGGGTCGGGGCCGGCGCCGCCGACCGTCGAACGCCCGGCGGCACGTTCTGGCGGCAGCAGGACCTGGTCCGGATGGTGGCCGACTGGACCGGTGTCGTCGGCGCGGACAACGTCATGCTGGCCACCGTGCCCCCACCGGGCGCCGCCCCGGCGGTCCTCGCCGAGCGGTTCGCGGAGGCGTCGGGCGTCGACCTCGACACCAGCCGTGACGTGACCACGGCGAACGAGTCGTTGGGCCTGGCCTCGCTGCTGGTGCTGCGCCGGGTCAACCAGCTGCTCGACGAGCGTGACCTGGCGTTCCCCGCCGGTCAGGGAGTGCGCAAGCGGACCCTCGCCAAGTCGATCCTGGCCGCCCGCCGCGACGCGGAGCCCGCGCTGGGCCTGCTCACCCCTACATGGGTGCGCGAGCAGACCGAGCGCACGGTCGCGGCCTTGCGCGAGGCCGGCATCCGGCTGGTGGGGGACTGGGCCGACCTGGATCCCGTCGACGTCCCCGGGGTCGAGCCTGACGACGTACCGCTGACCGATGTGCACGAAGCGGCGCTCGAGGCGATCGCCGGCCTGGTGGCCGAGCAGGTGCGTCGACGCGACTAGCGCTGGTCGGCAGACTTGGGCTTGTGGGTGCTGCCGGGCGGCAGCGTCGTGCACTTCTCGCCGCCCAGGCCCTCGATCACGTAGTGCGCCCGGACCGCCATGTGGTCGGAGAGCCGCGCCGACAGAACGTCCGAGGAGAGCGGGGTGATGCCGTCGTTCGCGTGCATCAGGTAGTCGATCCGGCCGCGCAGGTGGGTCGAGGGGTGGGTGAGTCCGCTGCCCACACCGACGGTGGCCCAGGTGTCGGTGAAGACGGTCCGGGCGACGCCCATCACCGGCGAGTTGTAGCTGGCGTTCATGTCGCCGCCGAAGATCTGAGGCCGGTCGTCGAGCGCCACGATCTGGGCGATCCGGTGGATCTGCATCATCCGCGCCGACTCCGAGAGGTTCTGCAGGTGGCTGTTGTAGATGCTCACCTCCTTGCCGTCGACGTCGATCACCACGTGGGCGAGACCGCGCTGCTGGGTGTTGCCCGGCCGGGGGAGGTGAGTGTTCTCCGCGCTCACGATCGGGAACCGGGACAGGACGGCGGTGCCGTAACCGCCGCTGCTCCCGTACGTGACGTTCTGGGCGAAGGCGTAGTGCATGCCGAGGATGCCCGCGATCGCCGCCGGCTGGTTGCCGACGTGGGCGTTCTTCATCTCCTGGAGCAGTACGACGTCGGCGCCCGACGCGTTCAGCACGCCGGCGACGGCGCCCGCGCTGGTCCGGGCGAGCGACTTGACGTTGTAGGAGACCGCGGTGATCTCGGTGTCACCGGGCAGCTTCACGCAGTAGAGCTTCTCGATGATCGGTGCCTTCACGACCTTCTGGGCCCGCTCGCCCGCCTGGGCGGCCGGCACCTTACCGCTCGGCGAAGGGGTGGCGGACGGGGTGGCGCTCGGTGAGGCGGTCGTGGCGGCCGGCGCCGCGTCGTCCCCGCGCCCGGGCACGCCGCCCTTGATCAGCAGCACGACCGCGATCACGATCACCAGGCCCAGCACCAAGGGGATGGTGGGGTCGCGTGGCGCGGCCGCCTTGTGCTGCACCACAGTTTTCACCCCTGGAAGTCGTCGCTCGATCCGTGCCGATTCTATGTCGTCAAGGGGCGAGCGGCCGTTTCGTGGCGTCGTTCACCGGATGGCGACGTCAGAGATGGTGTACCCGATCTCCTCGTCGGCGATCCGGGAGCTCTCGTCGATGTAGACCTCGCTGGGGTAGTCCTGGCCCTCGGGCCACTCGACGGTGACCGACTCCGCCTCGGCCGCGTCGTTGAGCGCGCCGATGACGTCGTTGATGCTCTTGGCCCGGAAATCCGGCACCGGATCACCCTTGGCGAAGCCGGAACCCTTCTGCGCGTACACACCCTCGGCCTTGCCCTCCGACACGGTGACCCGGATCGGCACGCCCGCGTCGGGGCAGTAGCAGCTGACCAGCAGCGTGTACTCGTAGTCGGTGGGCTCGAACTCGGGGTAGGTCCCGACCGTGGGGGAGCCGGACGGCGACCCGCTGGCCTCCTTGGTGTCGCCCGAGTCGGTCGCAGTGTCGTCGCCATCTCCGCAGCCGGTGAGGGCGAGGGCGGTGAGCAGTGATGCGGCCAGCAGCCGCGGCGTTCGGGTCCTCATGAACATTCGACGGGGGCGACCTGTCAGCGGTTGCATGTGGTGATTATCGGCTCGACGGACTTGGTCCCGGATGTCAGTGTGGAGGCACCGACCGCGACCCAGGAGGATGCAATGGCCGAGGCCAACGATGACCTGAAGGCGAAGATGCGGGAGGCCCTCGAACGCAAGAACTCGAAGGAGAAGGGCGTCCCGGAGGACAGCCCGGTCCGCGAGAAGGCCCATGGGTCCGAGGTGGTGGGGGGAGCCCCCAAGATGCACCGGCGCAAGGCCGGCGGCGGAGGCAGCTGAGCCTCACACCACGCAGAACTCGTTCCCCTCGGGGTCGGCCATCGCCACGTGGTCGAGCGACCCGTCGGGCTGCTCGTAGCTGGCGTGCCGATGCGCGCCCGCCTCGATCAGGCGCGTCACAGTCGCCTCGATCCGCTCCGTCCGCTCGGCAGCGGGCAGGTGGCGTCCGCCGGAGACCTGCAGGTCGAGGTGCAGGCGGTTCTTGGCGGTCTTGCCCTCCGGGACCTTGAGGAACGAGATGGCCGGCAGCACCCCGTCCGGATCGGTGAGCGCCGCGCCGTCGCCCCACTCCTCCTCGGGCACGTCGAAGTGCCGGAGCCAGTCCTCCCAGGTGTCCCAGCCCTCCGGCGGCGGCTTCTCGACGTACGCCAGAGCGACGGCCCAGAAGCCGGCCAGGGCGAGGGGATCGGCACAGTCCATGGTCACGGTCCATCGGGTCGCCGGCACCCTGGCAGGATAGGCCGGTCCCAGGGGTGTCCCAGCGTGAGGAGTGTTCGCATGCAGTTCGGCCGGAGCTACGAGGAGTTCGAGGTCGGGGCCACATACAAGCACTGGCCGGGCAAGACCGTCACCGAGTACGACGACCACCTGTTCTGCCTGCTCACCATGAACCACCACCCGCTGCACCTGGACACGAACTATGCGGAAAAGACGACCCAGTTCGGCAAGAACGTCGTGGTCGGCAACTACGTCTACTCGATCCTGCTCGGTATGTCCGTGCCCGACATCAGCGGCAAGGCGATCGCCAACCTGGAGATCGAGTCACTGCGCCACGTCGCCCCGACCTTCCACGGCGACACCCTCTACGGCGAGACCACCGTCCTGGACAAGCGGGAGTCCACGTCCAAGGACGACCGCGGCGTCGTCCACGTGGAGACCATCGGCTACAACCAGGACGGCAAGGTGGTCTGCATCTTCCGCCGCAAGGTGATGGTGCCGAAGAACAACTACCTCGAGAGCCGCGGCGGTGAGCAGCCCGGCCGCCCCGTCCCGCAGCCCGACAAGAACTGGCCCGGCCCCTCCTGACGCTGGTCGAGCAGCGAGCGCCAGCGAGCGTCGTCGAGACCCGCGAGCCGAGAATCCGGCTCAACCACGCGCGAAAAGACCAGGCTGCGTCAGCCTTCCGGGTGACCGTCGTAGGTGCGGATCTTGTACTCGGTGGTTTCCAACGCGAGCGCGAGTTCACGAAGCTGGCGGCGGATTCGGGCCCGCTGCTCCAGCATGATCTGACGGCGCTCGGGGACGGTGCTTGGGCCCGCTTCCACAAGCGCGACGTAGCGTTTCAGGTCCTGGATGGTCATTCCCGACAGGCGCATCCGGGTCAGGAAGACCAGCCGCCGAAGGTCTGCCTCGGTGTACTGCCGGTAGCCAGACGCGTTGCGAGCGGGGCGGACCAGACGTTGATCCTCGTAGTACCGAAGCGTGTGCGTCGAGAGGCCGACGAGTGCTGCCGCCTCGGCGACACTCTTGGGTGTCGCCGAGGCGTCGATCGATGTGTCGTCCAGCAACTGATGCACCGCATCGATCACGGACGCAGAGACGTCATCCTCGGCCGCGAGGACTCGCGCGACCAGTGCCTCAATAGCCATGATGAGATCGTAGGTCCCTCAGAAGGCGCGGACGGCTGGCGGCAGTCCGGGGAAGTCCGCCGACTCACTGACTGCGGCCCATTTCTGGACGTCGTCGAGGTCTCGCTGATAGACGCGGGTCAGGTTGCGGACCGCCTCAGCGCCCAGCGGCAGCCGCAATGGCGCGCCCGCGGTCTCCAGCATGTCGCGGATTACCGTTGCGGCGCGGTTTGGGTCACCTTCCTGGATCCCGTCGGCCGCGGCCATGTTCGCCCGCACTGCTCCGATGACATCGTCGTAACCGGAGTGCTGCGTAGCGGTGTTCAGGACGTCGGAATCGTTGAACTGCGTGCGAAACCGGCTGGGCTCGACGATCAGAACGCGGATACCAAACGGCCTGACCTCGCCGGCCAGGGCCTCGGACCAACCTTCGAGTGCGAACTTCCCGGCAGAGTAGCTGCCGACCGCGGGGAACGACATCCGTCCACCCTGGCTGCTCATCTGCACGATCGCGCCCGAGTGCTGGCGACGCATGTGCGGCAGCACCGCTCGCACGTAGGCGGCCGGCCCCAGCAGGTGCTGCTCGAGCATGTCACGCAGTTCGCGGTCGGTGACTTCCTCGGCGGCGCCTACCTGCCCCGTGCCGGCGTTGTTGACGAGTACGTCGATTCGACCGAAGGCGTCGATGCCGTTCTGAACGACCTTGGCGGCGGACGAGGTGTCGCGCACATCGTGCTCAAGTGCGAGGAGCCGATCGCCGTACTTGGACTTGAGGGAGTCGAATCGGTCCACGCGTCGGGCGGTGCCCACCACGCGTTCGCCGGCCTGGAGTGCGGCATCGGCCAGGGCTAGCCCCAGTCCAGAGGTCGCACCGGTGATGATCCACGTCGTGGTGTCGATGGTCGTGTTCATGGCCATGACGCTAGGGATTAGAGCGCGCTCGAAGGCAAGCGCGCGAGTGGCCGTCATCGGCTCGGGATGATCGGCCCCGCGCTTGAGCCAGTGCACGGCGATGTCCCTTTCGGCTGGTCGAGCAGCGAGCGCCAGCGAGCGTCGTCGAGACCCGTTCTGCTGGTCGAGCAGCGAGCGCCAGCGAGCGTCGTCGAGACCCGGTAGGGGAGAATCCGGCTCAACCACGCGCGAAAAGGCCACGAACCATCCACAGCCGACCGCATTGTGGAGGGCATCCACAGGCCCGTTCGAGGCGTCGGTGAATGTCGGTGGTGGCGGGTTGAATACCGGTCATGGCAGCAGCAACCGTCTTCGAGTTCGAGGGTGACCCGCAGGTCGCTCTCCTCGACGCTGTGCGCGCCGAGAAGGTCGCCCGGGACGCGGCGGAAGTACGGATGCTGCGGCACGTGCTCGACTGGTGCGCCGCCCACGAGGTCCCGGAGGATGAGGCGGCCACGCACGTGGAGCACGGGCGGGACACCGGCCTGGCCCTGGCCGGCCCGGGTGCGCCGTGCGTGTCGGAGTTCGCGGTCATCGAGCTCGCCACCGCGCTCGGGATGACCGTGGACGCGTGCCGGCGGTACGTCGGCCAGGTGCTGGAGGTGCACTACCGGCTGCCGCTGATCTGGCGCCGCGTGGCGGCGGGTGACCTTCAGTGGTGGCGGGCCGGGCGGATCGCCCAGCACACGCTGCACCTGCCCGAGGCCGGGGCGGTGCACGTGGACCGGCGGCTGGCGGCGGTGGCGCACCGGGTCGGGGTGGTGCAGACCGAGAAGCTGTGCCAGGAAGCCCTCGACCAGTTCGACCCCGACGAAGCAGAGGCCCGCCGTCAAGCGGCGGCAGAGTCCCGCCGGGTCGATGTGCACACCCGCGACACGGACCGCACCGGCACCGCCGAGGTCACCGCGACCACCGACCTGGCCGACGCCCTGGACCTGGAGACCGCACTCGCCCAGGCCGCCGCCGAGCTCGCAGCCAACGGGTCGACCGAGCCACTCGACGTGCGCCGCTCGATGGCCCTGGGGGTGATCGCCCGGCACTACCTCGGCGACGCCCTCAACACCGGCCACCAGCCCGGGCCGCTGGTCAAACCCCGCCAGGTGACCATCCACGTGCACCTCCGCGACCAAGCCACCGGCCGCTGCGACACCACAAAGGCGCCGATCTCGGTGCACCAGGTCCGCGGGTGGTGCACCCACCCCGACACCCAGATCATCATCCGCCCGATCAAGGACCTGAACGACCACATCCGCGTCGATGCCTACGAGGTCCCCGACCGGCTCGCCGACCAGGCCGAACAACGCGACAGCACCTGCGTGCACCCCTGGTGCACCCGACCCGCCACCAGCTGCGACAACGACCACTGCATCCCCTACGAGCGCGGCGGCCCCACCGCAAGCGACAACATCGCACCCCTGTGCCGCCGACACCACCGCGCCAAGACCCACGACAACTGGACCTACCGGTTCCTCAGACCCGGCCACTACCTATGGCGATCACCCACCGGCCACACCTACTACCGCGACGGCACCGGCACCACCGACCTCGATCGGATTGAATTCACGCGGTGACGGACTGCGTCAGCGCAGCCTCAGCCTCAGGTGCCCGTCCGCTGAGTCGCTGCGGGTCTCCACGAGGTCCGACTGGGACTCGACGAAGTCGGTGAAGTTCCGGAACCCGAGCGCCTTCTCCTTGAATGACGGGTCCATCCGCTGCATCTGGCTCTTCACGCCGCCGCCGTTCAGCCACTCGTCGTCGTCGGCCTTGTCCTGGGCGATCCGGATCGCGCGGACCAACAGCTCGCCGGCCTCCTGCACGGGGTCGGCCTCGGTGCGCCTCGCGGCCGCCTTCTTCGTGGTGGCCTTCTTCGCGGACTTCTTGGCCGTCTTGGCGGCCGCCTTCTTGGCCGCGGCCTTCGGCTTGATCGGGCTGATGCCGGGGAGGGCGTCGTACTGGCTGAACTCGTCGCAGGCGGCGATCAGGGCCCGGCTGGTGGAGCCGGTGACGCCGATGCCGACGACGAAACGGCCGAGCTGCTTGAGCCGCTGGGCGAGCGGCACGTAGTCGGAGTCGCCGCCGACGATGACGACGTGGCTGATGTCGGCGTACTTGCCGAGGTCCTCCATCGCGTCGACAGCGAGCCGGATGTCGGCGCCGTTCTTGGTGCCGCTCACCGGGAACAGCTGGGTGAGGTCGACGGCGCGGTCGACGAGCTGGCGTCGGTACGCCGCGTTGGCAGGCACCGACCAGTCGGCGTAGGCACGGGCGAGCGCGACCGCGCCGTAGGAGGAGGCGTAGTCGAGCACCGCGCCGATGTCGACGGTGGCCTCGGCCATCTTGACGGCGATCGGGTCGTCGCCGCCGGGGACGTGGTCGCGGGCGTTGTCGGACCGCCACGCGTCGCGGGTCTCCTGGTGCACCTGGTCGTAGCGGGAGATCACCACGTTGTCGAAGTCGATGTAGACGGCGACGCGCGAATCAGCCATGGCCGCAGCCTAGGGGGCGGCGACCGGGGTCGCCGCGAACGCGCGGGCGAGCGGGAGCATGCACAGCACCAGCACGAGAGGTACGGCGAACCCGTAGCGCAGCGAGTCGTGGCCGACAACACCCGTGAGTACCGCGCCGAACAGCGCCCCGACGTAGTTGAACTGGTTGAACCGGGCGATCACGGCGTCCACGCGTGCCTGGGAGCCGCCGGCGATCCGGGCGGCGGCCGAGAAGCTCAGCGGCGCGATCACGGCCACCCCCGCTCCGGTGACCGTGAATCCGACCACGGCCACCGGCCAGGTGGGCGCGAAGACGACCAGGAACAGGCCCGCGAACGCGACCACGGCGCCGACGCGGAGCACCCGGACCGCGCCGTACCGTCCGACCAGCCCGTCCCCGGACACGCGGAGCGCGAGGCTCGCGACCAGGTAGGGGAACGTCGCGAGCGCCACCAGGCCCTCGGGCGTGTCGAAGACGTCGTCGAGATAGACCGCGCCCCACGTCGTGCACGCCGTGTCGACGAGGTAGAAGACGACCATTCCCAGGCCGACAAGAAGGATCGGGCGCCACGCGACGTCGGGGATGGACGGGTCGACCGGGCCGTCGTCACGAGCCAGGAACGGCGCAAACCCGACAACCAGCGGCACGACCAGCAACGCCGCCACGGTGCCGAGCGGGAGGCCGGAGGTGGCGAGGGTGATCGCCGCGCCGGTGATGCCGCCGGCGGTCCAGGCGCCGTGGAAGGACGGAAGGATGGTTCGGCCGTAGCGGTGCTCGAGCGCCACCGCCTGCATGTTGGACGACGCGTCGATGACGCCGAGCGCGACGCCGTACCCGGCCAGCCCGAGCACGAACACCGGCCGGGTGGGCGCGAGCGCGATCACCGGGAGGGTGATCGCGACCAGCAGCAGGCCACCCCGCAGCAGTAGCCCGCTGTGCCGCTGCCGGGCCAGCCGTTCCGCCGCCACCGACCCCGCGCCGGCCAGCAGCACCAGCATCAGCAGCACGAGCGACAGCGCCAGCTCGGAGAGGTCCCAGCGGTCCTGGAAGTCGGGCAGCCGGGTGGTCAGGCTGATGAACACCAGCCCCTGGGCGAAGAACGCCGCGGCTGTCGCCGCCCGGCTCCGGCTGGGTCTCACGCGGGGGATCCTGGCACGGCTGCGAGACTCGCACCATGGCAACGCGCGAGGTCTGGCTGGTTCGGCACGGGCCGACGGAGTGGAGCCGCGACGGGCGGCACACGTCGGTGACCGACCTCCCGCTGCTGCCCGACGGCGAGCAGGCGGCGCGGGCGCTGGCCGCTCGCCTCGCCGACGTGGAGTTCGCACTGGTGCTGACCAGCCCGCGGCTGCGGGCCCGGCGTACCGCGGAGCTCGCCGGTTTCCCCGACGCGGAGGTCGACGATGACCTGACGGAGTGGGCGTACGGCGACTACGAGGGTGTCACCACCGAGCAGATCCGCGAGCGGGTGCCCGACTGGAGCGTGTGGACCCACCCGAGCCCGGGCGGCGAGACCGCGGGACAGGTGGCTGCGCGCCTGGACCGGGTGGTCGAACGGCTCCGCTCGGCCGACGGCCGGGTGCTGGTGTTCGGCCACGGCCACGCGCTGCGGGTCCTCGCGGCCCGGTGGCTCGACCTGCCGGCGGCCGACGGACGCCACTTCCGGCTGGACACGGCGACGGTGTCGGCGCTGGGCCACGAGCGCGAGAACCCGGTGCTGCTGCGCTGGAACTCTTGACGTCCCGGACCGACCCCATCACCGTTGGCGCATGCTCTCGGTCGGCTGCCCGCGCTGCGCCGCGCCGGTGTCCAGCACCGACGCCGGATGGGTCTGCGTCGAGCACGGCGAGACCGACCCGCTGTGGCGCCCCGAGGAGTCGTCGTACGACGCGTTCGCCGAGCACCTGAGCAAGGCCGACGGGTTCCCGACCTACCTGCCGTGGCCGATGAGCCCGGGCTGGGCGGTGAGCGACTTCGCGGCCGTGGGTGGCAACGGCCGGGCCCGGGCCACGATGACCTGCGTCTCGGGAACCAGCCAGCTCGACGGCCCGGTCGACGTGCTCGTCGTCAGCGAGGAGGCCGGCACCGGCTTGGGACGCCGCGTCGCCGGTACGCCGTACGACGACCCGGGGACCGAGATCGGCGCCGGACCACCAGCGGTGAAGGTGCGGATCGAAAGCCAGGTCGTGCCGCTGTGGCCGATCTCGGTCAGCGCAGTCATGGGGGAGTGGGACCGCTCGGTCGTGGCCGGCGAGGCCGCGGGCCGGTGGCTGTGGCTGGTGCTGCGCCCCGCGTCGGCGATCCTGCTGCTCCGCGACGACTGGATCCTCCGCGATGTCTCGACCGTCGGGCCGCAGCTGGTCGAGATGCCGTTCGGCGGGCACAGCCCGCCGTGGTGAAGGACTAGCGCCGCCCCATCGACTGGAACCGCTGAAGGACTCGATTGGGCACCAGGCGGCTGACGCCGACGATTGTCTTGTACTGCGCGCCGGGGATCGAGAACACCTTCCCCTTGTCGAAGTCCTCGAGTGCCTTGCGCACCAGGAAGTCGGCGTCGAGCCACATGTACCCCGACCCGCGCTTGACGTTGATCCGCTCGTGGAACTCGGTCTTGGTGAACCCCGGGCAGAGCGCCGTCACGGTGACACCCTGCCCGCGGTACTCGTTCGCCGCCCACTCGCTGAAGCTGTTGACCCACGACTTGGCCGCGGCGTACGTGCCCCGCGGCAGGAACGCCGCGACGCTCGACACGTTGATGATGCCGCCGTGCCCGCGTTCGGTCATCGGGCCCAGCGCCGCATGGGTCAGCCGGAGCACGGCCGTGACCAGCACGTCGAGCATCGCCTGTTCGGCCTCGACCGCGTTGACCAGGAACCGCTCCTTGAGCCCGAAGCCCGCGTTGTTGACCAGGAGGTCGATCGGCCGGTCCGGGTCGGCAAGTCTCGCCTCGACAGCCCCGAGCTGCTCACGGTCGCCGAGGTCGGCCGGCAGCACCTCAACCTCGACGTCGTACGACGTGCGGAGCTCGGTCGCGACCTCCTCCAGCCGCTCGACGTTGCGGGCCACCAGCACCAGGTCGTGGCCGCGGGCTGCGAGCTGGGAGGCGAAGCTGTGACCGATGCCGGCAGTGGGTCCGGTGACCATGGCGGTGGACATGCCGCCATCCAAACAGGTGGGTCCGCAAACGAGTCCGGTGCGTCCGGCATGATGGTCCCCGATGACCACGACGCTCGCGATCGCCAACCAGAAAGGCGGGGTCGCCAAGACCACGACCGTCGCCTCGGTGGCCGCCGCCCTGGGTGAGCTGGGGCACACGGTGCTCGTGGTCGACCTGGACCCGCAGTCGTGCCTGACGTTCTCACTCGGCATCGACCCGGAGGACCTCGAGCTGTCCCTCCACCACGTGCTCACCAAGGGTCTGGCGGTCCACGAGGTGATCATCAGGACCGACGAAGGCATCGACCTGCTGCCGGCGACGATCGAGCTCGCCCGCGCCGAGGCCGACCTGCTCACCCGCACCGGCCGCGAGCACATCCTGCGAAGCGTGCTGGAGGACCTCCGCAACTCCGGCGTCGAGTACGACTGGGTGCTGCTCGACTGCCCGCCCTCCTTGGGTGTACTCACGGTCGCGGCGCTGACCGCGGCGGATGCCGTCCTCATCCCGCTGCAGTGCGAGACCCTGTCGCACCGGGGCGTCGGGCAGCTGCTCGACACCGTCCACGACGTACGCCGGTTCACCAACCGAGACCTCGAGGTCTGGGGCGTGCTGCCCACCCTGTACGACGGCCGCACCAACCACGCACGCACGGTCCTCGAGACGATCTCCGAGACATATGAGCTCGACGTGATCGAGCCGCCGATCCCCAAGACGATCAGGTTTGCGGAGGCGCCGGCGGCCGGCCGCTCCATCCTCGCCACCAGCCGCAGCAGCAAGGGCGCGCGGGCCTACCGCGAAGTGGCCGAGAACCTCGCGGCGCGGGCCGCACGGGGGCGCCGGTGAGCAAACACCGGGCAGGGGTGAGCAAGCACCGGGCGGGGCCGGCTCACCGACAGCCCTCTCGGGCGCGGAACCCTCACCGCGCGGAGGTGCGGCCCCGCTACGGCCGGATCGTCACGCTCACGTCCTCGCTTGCCGTCACGGTCGTCGCCGTGGTCGGCGGAGCGGGGCTGCTGCCGTCGATGACCGAAGACGCCGAACCGTCGTCGTCCATGGATCGGGCGTCATCGCCGGCCGACGAGAGCGGCGCCGACCTGGACCTCACCACGACGCCGCGCGGCGAGGTCGCTGCCGAACCGAGCCTGCCCGACGCCGCAGTCGACGTCGAGGACGCCGCACTGCCGGCCGAGTCCGGCCAAGGACGCCGGATCGTGTTCAGCGAGAGCCGGCAGCGGGTGTGGCTCGTCGACGCGGCCTCCCAGGTGGTGCGTACCTACCTGGTCTCCGGGAGCGTCTACGACAACCTCGACCCGGGCACGTTCCGCGTCTACTCCCGCTCGGAGGCCGCGGTCGGCGTCGACGACTCCGGGACGATGATGTACTTCGTCCGGTTCACCACCGGCGACGAGGGCGCCGCGATCGGCTTCCACGACATCCCGATCGACGAGGGCGCGCTGGTGCAGAGCGTCGCCGAGCTCGGCACCCCGCAGTCGCACGGCTGCGTCCGCCAGCGGCGACCGGACGCGATCGCGCTGTGGCGCTTCGCGCCGATCGGGACGACGGTCGTCGTCACGGCCTGACGAGCGTCCCCTGGTGGAACCGGACCCGCCATCCGGCGCCGTCCCGGACCCACACCGAGCTGCGCAGCGAGCGCCGCTCACCGTCGACCCGGTAGGTCAGCAGGACCACGTCGTCGGCCAGCCGGGTAGCGCGAAGATCGTCCGCTGTGCCCGAGACGCCCGGATCCTCGGCGAGAGCCGCGACGATCGAGTCGCGGTCCCAGACCCTGCCGGACCCGCCGTACTCCACGAAGTCCGGGTGCAGCAGCTCCGCAACGGCGTCGACGTCGGCGCGGACGTCAGGATCGAGCAGACGTAGCTCGCGCGCGACGACCTGCTCGAGGTCGGGGTCCGCCGAGGTCATGCCGCCGGGATCAGGCCTGCGGCGTCACGCTCGTGGAGCCGGAACGACGACGCCGGCGGCGGTTGCGGTTGCCCGAGCGCTCGCCGGCGGCCTGGCCGGAGGCCGTGGCCTTCGGGGCCTGGTCGCCGCTCGCAGCCTTCGGTGAACCGTCGCCGACCTTCTCGCCGCCGCGGGTCCGGGTGCGGTTGCGGTCGCGGGTGCGCTGACGCTCGCCGTCGCGGGGACGGCGCTCCGAGCGCTCGCGCGGCTCCACTGGCGCGGGGTCGACGATGCGGCCCTTCGTGCCGGGCGGGATGCCCTGGTCGTGGTAGAGGTGCTCGGACGTGGAGTAGGTCTCCTGCGGCTCGTCGAAGGGCAGGTCGAGCGTCTTGTTGATCATCTTCCAGCGGTGGATGTCGGCCCAGTCGACGAACGTGATCGCGATGCCGGATGCGCCGGCCCGGCCGGTGCGGCCGATCCGGTGGATGTAGGCCTTGTCGTCCTCGGGGCAGGTGTAGTTGACGACGTGGGTGACCAGCGCGACGTCGATGCCGCGGGCCGCGACGTCCGTGGCCACCAGCACGTCGAGCTTGTCCTCGCGGAACTTGGTGAGCGCCTTCTCGCGCGCCACCTGGGCCATGTCGCCGTGCAGTGCGCTGGCCCGGAAGCCGCGCTCGGCCAGGTCGTCGGCCACCCGCTGCGCGGAGCGCTTGGTGCGGGTGAACACGAGCATCTTGCCGGCGTCCTCGGCCTGCAGCACCCGGCCGATGATCTCCGGCTTGTCGAGGTCGTGCGCCTGGTAGATGAACTGCGCGGTGGCCGGCACCGTCGCGTTCTCGTACGACGACTCGGCGCGGATGTTCATCGGGTGCCGCATGTGGGTGCGGGCCAGGGCCACGATCGCGGCCGGCATGGTCGCCGAGAACAGCATCGTCTGGCGGGTCTCGGGGGTCATCTTGAGGATCCGCTCGACGTCGGGCAGGAAGCCCAGGTCGAGCATTTCGTCGGCCTCGTCGAGCACCAGCGCGTGGACGTGGGAGATGTCGAGGGCGCGGCGGTTGCACAGGTCGATCAGCCGGCCCGGGGTGCCGACGACGATGTCGACGCCGGCCTCGAGGGTGTCGAGCTGGGTGTCGTAGCCGACGCCGCCGTAGACGGTGAGCACTCGCAGTCCGCGGTCCTTGCTCGCGAGGGCGAGGTCACCGGACACCTGCAGCGCGAGCTCGCGGGTCGGCGCGACGATCAGCGCCTGCGGCTTGCCCTGCGGGATCTCGGAGTAGTCGGGGTCCTTGGGGGAGATGCTGCGCTGCAGCACGGGGATGCCGAAGGCCAGCGTCTTGCCGGTGCCGGTGCGGGCCTGACCGATCAGGTCGGTGCCCAGCAGGGCGACCGACAGGGTCATCTCCTGGATGGCGAACGGGGTGGTGATGCCGGCGCGCTCGAGCGCGTCACAAATCTCGGGGAGCACCCCGAGCTCTCGGAAGGTAGTCAGAGTCTTGTCGCTTTCGTGTGAGATCAGCCGGACAGCCGGATCGAGATTCTTCGAACGGTGCGGCTAATTCACACTCAGCCGCGCACATACGGGCCGCCGGATGGCGGCGAACTACCCGCCCAGTCTATCGGTAGGGTCGAGCCATGTCTGAATCTGCGGCGAGCTCGATGCCCGTCGCCTTCGACGACCCGACGTACCGCGAGGCCGTCATCGACCTCCTCGGTGCGATCGCGTACGGCGAGATCTCGGCCTTCGAGCGGCTGGCGGAGGACGCCAAGCTCGCGCCCACGCTGCAGGACAAGGTCGCGCTGGCGAGCATGGCCAGCGCCGAGTTCGGGAAGGTCGCCCCTCTGCACGCGCGGATCAGCGAGCTGGGCTCCGACCCGTTCGTGGCGATGGCGCCGTTCCGCCTGCCGATCGACCAGTTCCACCTGCACACCGCGCCGGCCGACTGGCTGGAGGGCCTGATCAAGGCGTACGTCGGCGACGGGCTGGCCAACGACTTCTTCCGCGAGATCGCCGCCTACCTGGACCCCGACACCCGCGACCTGGTGGTCTCGTCGGTCGAGGATGCCGGCGGCCACTCGGCGTTCGTCGTCGAGCGGGTGCGCGGGACGATCGCCGTCGACCCGCCGCTGGGCGGCCGCCTGGCGCTCTGGGGGCGCCGGCTGATGGGAGAGGCGCTCACCCAGGCCCAGCGGGTCGCCGCCGAGCGCGACTCCCTGTCCGCGCTGCTCGCCGGCGGCGTGGACCGACCCGGCCTCGACCTCGCCGCGATCGGCCGGATGTTCACCCGGCTCACCGATCGGCACGCCGAGCGGATGAGCGACCTGGGGCTTGATTCTTAGTCGACCCGACCGAGGAACGAGGTCCGGGTCGACTGATGATGGTCGAGCGTGCCGAGACCCGGTGACCTGACGTCAGACGCTGGTGCGCCGCCGCCCGGTGACTCCCGAGGCCATCATCACGAGCACCGCGGCCACGGCGATCTGCCAGACGTGCCGCCACCAGTCGATGCCCTTGGTGGTGTTGTCCCAGCCGTAGTCGGAGTTGCCCTTCACGTTGTCATTGACGCCGAACAGCGCGTAGTAGACGAGGCTGCCGAGGATCATGCCGCCGATGCCGCACAGGACGGTCAGCCAGAGCGGGATGTGGTCGCGGTCGCCCGGGGCGACCAACTTGCCCAGCAGGCCGATGATCAGCCCGCCGACCAGGGTGACGATGATTGTCCAGATCATGCCGGGACCTGCTTTCGTCCGGCGAGCCGTCCGATGGCGGCTCTCTCACCCAATGCTAGCCGCGGGACCTACGTATCCGGTGACGCTAGCTCCGGAACCCCACGTGCCCCGCGACCCCGCCGCCGATCTCGACGTAGGCGATCTTGTCGGCGGGCACCAACGTGTGCCGGCCCTTGGAGTCGGTGAGGGTGAGGACGCCGCTGTCGGCCACCGCCTCGGCGATCTGCTTCTGGAGCGACTCCTCGTCCTGGTCGGTCTCGAGGATGAGCTCTCGGGGGGCGTGCTGCACGCCGATCTTGACCTCCACGGTCGGGACTCCTTTGTGTGGTGCTTCAGGTTCAGGGGTGTCTGGGAAATGCTGTCCGTCGCGTAGCAGGACATGATATCAGACACCCCTTCAGTGGTCGTCGGTGAGCGGGTACCCGCGGATCCCGCGCCAGGCGAGTCCAGAGACCAGCGCCGTCGCCTGCGCCCGGTCGAGGCCGCCGGCCTCCGAGAGCCAGAACCTTGCGCTCACCTGGGCCATTCCCACCAGGGAGACCGCGAGCAGGCGGGAGGCGGGGCCCGGCAGCCCGGTGTCGTCATGGATCACCGCGGCGATCAGGTTCGCGCACTCGTTGGTGACCCGCTCGATCTGCCCGCGTACGGCGGGCTCGTTGGTCAGGTCGGACTCGAAGACCAGCCGGAACGCCCCGGTGTCGCCCGCGACGTACTCGTAGAACGCGTCGATGGCCGCGGCGACCCGCTGCTTGTTGTCGTGGGTCGACTCGAGGGCGGCGCCGCAGTTGGCGATGATGCCGTCACAGGAGGTCTCGAGCAGGGCCAGGTAGAGGTCCAGCTTGCCGGGGAAGTGCTGGTAGAGCACCGGCTTGGACACCCCGGCGCGTTCGGCGATGTCGTCCATGGCGGCCGCGTGATAGCCCTGTGCGACGAACACCTCGAGGGCGGACGACAGCAGCTGCGCGCGGCGCTCGCGGCGCGGCAGCCGGCCGCCGCGGGGGCGGACCTCGTCAACACGGTGCTGGTGGGTCACCCGGGCGAGCCTACCTGCGCGTAGACGCGGTCCGGATGACGGGACGTGGTGTGGCGGCCGGACCCCCGGAGGGAACATGGAAGGGCGGCGCGGCGTTGACGTGGAACCGCACCGAACCGATGAGGAGTGTCCCCCGTGAGTTTTCCCGCGCTGGTCGAGCCCGCTGATGAGCTCACCATCGACGAGGTCCGCCGCTACAGCCGTCACCTGATCATCCCGGACGTAGGCATGACCGGTCAGAAGCGGCTGAAGAACGCCCGGGTGCTGGTCATCGGCGCCGGCGGCCTCGGCAGCCCGGCGCTGCTCTACCTGTCCGCTGCGGGCGTGGGGACGATCGGGATCGCCGAGTTCGACGAGGTGGATGAGTCCAACCTCCAGCGCCAGGTCATCCACGGTCAGTCCGACATCGGTAAGTCCAAGGCCCGGTCGGCCAAGGAGTCGATCCAGGAGACCAACCCGTACGTCGAGGTGATCCTCCACGAGGAGCGCCTCGACAACGACAACGTGCTGCAGGTCTTCGAGGGCTACGACCTGATCGTCGACGGCACCGACAACTTCGCGACCCGTTACATGGTCAACGACGCGGCGTACTTCCTGAAGATCCCCTACGTCTGGGGCTCGATCTACCGCTTCGACGGGCAGGCCTCGGTGTTCGCACCGACGCTGGCCGACGACGCTCCCTGCTACCGCTGCCTGTACCCCGAGCCGCCGCCGCCGGGCATGGTCCCGAGCTGTGCCGAGGGCGGCGTGCTCGGCGTGCTCTGCGCCAGCATCGGCTCGATCCAGGTCAACGAGGCGATCAAGCTGCTCACCGGTGTGGGCGAGCCGCTGGTCGGCAAGCTGATGATCTACGACGCCCTGGAGATGGAGTACCGCAAGCTCAAGGTCCGCAAGGACCCCAACTGCGCGCTGTGCGGTGACAACCCAACCGTCACCGAGCTGATCGACTACGAGGCGTTCTGCGGTGCGGTGTCGGAGGAGGCCGCCGACGCGGCCGCCGGGTCAACCATCTCGGTCACCCAGCTCGAGCACATGATCAAGGAGCGCGACGAGGGCAGCCGCGACTTCTTCCTGGTCGACGTGCGCGAGTCGGTGGAGTACGACATCAACCGGATCCCCGGCTCGGTCCTGATCCCCAAGGGCGACTTCCTCAACGGCAGCGCGCTGGAGAAGCTGCCGTCGGACAAGCAGGTCGTCATGTACTGCAAGACCGGTGTCCGCTCGGCCGAGACCCTCGCGATCGTCAAGGGCGCTGGGTACGCCGACGCGGTGCACGTCGGCGGCGGCGTCTCCGCCTGGGTCAACCAGATCGACCCGAGCCAGCCGGCGTACTGACTACTCTCGCGTAACTCTTTGTGACCATGTGCCGTTGAGCATGTATGAAGCTCATGGCGCGATCCTCATTCCCGGTCATCGTCGTGGCCACGCTCCTGGGTGCCACCGCGATCCTCGCCACCCCGGCGACGGGGGCGGCAGCAGCGCCCACGTGGGCTCCGGCCGCCTCCGCGAGCATCCATCCGGGGGTCCAGATGTACACCGAGGGAGCCCAGTGCACGGCCAACTTCGTCTTCACTGACGGCGCAGGCACGACCTACGTCGGGTACGCCGCCCACTGCGCGGGCACCGGCGAGGCCACCGACACCAATGGCTGCGACGCGGGGTCCTTGCCGCTGGGGACGCGCGTGCAGTTCGTGCAGGGCGGCTCCTTGGTGGGAGCGGGGACCACGGTGGGCGAGGGGACTCTCGCGTACTCGTCCTGGCTGACCATGCAGCAGCGCGGGGAGAGCGATGCCAACACGTGTGACTACAACGACCTCGCGCTGGTGCAGGTCGACACGGACGACGTCGCCAAGGTGAACCCGTCCGTGCCGTCCTGGGGCGGACCCGTCGGCATCAACACCGAGGGCACCGCTGCGGGCGACCGCGTCTACTCCTACGGCAACTCCAGCCTCCGCGCAGGGGTCACCCAGCTCTCACCCAAGCAGGGCGCCAGCCTCGGAACGTCGGCCGAGGGCTGGACGCACCCCGTCTACACCGTGTCACCGGGCGTCCCCGGCGACTCGGGGAGCGCGTTCCTCGATGCCGAGGGCAACGCTCTGGGCACGCTGTCCACCCTGGCGATCGCGCCGCTCGCCGGCTCGAACGGCGTCGGCGACCTCGACCACGAGCTTGCCTACGCCCAGCAGCACGGCGGTATCTCCGGGCTCGAGCTGGTCCCCGGCACCGAGCCGTTCACTCCCTGAGCGTCGACAAGCGTGATCTGCGCGTGATCGCGTCGGGGGGTCCCCGCTAGTAACTTTCCATCCATGAGCGGGAGGTCGCCGGAGAGCGAGCGTCCCAGCGCGGTGCCGGCGGTGCTGGCGGCCACCGCGCTCGTGGTCGTGCTGGCCACCTGGGCGGCCGCCATCGGGCCGGACCGCGTGTTCGGCAGCGATCCTGCGCCCCGCGAGACGTCCAGCGAGGGGTCGGGCGACCCTGATGTCGCCCAGTCCGATCCCGGCGAGGAGGACGGGGAGGACGAGGAGAAGGGCTGGGGCACCACCGCGATCTTCGGCGTCGAGTTGGCACTACTGGTGGTGGTCGGCTACCTCGTCGTGCTGCTCCTGCGCTGGTTCCGGTCCGAGGCCACCGAGGAGCGACGACGTCGGAAGCGACGCCGGGTTGAGTTCGAGGTTCTCCCTGCCACCCCGGAGCAGGCGGCCGAGGAGATGGTCCGCGACGCCGACCGGCAGCTGGAGCTGCTGCGCGAGGGCAGCCCGCGCAACGGGATCGTGGCCTGCTGGCACCGTTTCGAGGTGCAGGTCGAGGCGGTCGGGATCGGCCGGGAGCCGTGGGAGACCTCGGCGGAGTTCACGCTCCGGGTCCTCGATCTGGTCTCCGCCGACGAGCACGCGGTCGCGGAGCTGTCGGTGCTCTACCGAGAGGCCCGGTTCTCCGACCACGACCTGAGCGAGGCCGCCCGCACGTCCGCCGTCGACGCGCTGGAGCGGATCCATCGCGGCCTGGGTGCTCGGTATGCCGGAGGGCCGTCGTGACCGGCGGGCGCTGGTGGTTGCGGCTCGTCGTGCTGCTCGCGTCGGTCGTGGCCGTCCTGTGGATCGGGGGCTGGCTCGAGATGGAGCCCGACCCGGTGCGGGTGGTGCTGATCACCGCGGCCGTCGTGGTCCTGGTCGGCCTGCTGCTGGACGCCGCGCCACCGCCGGCTCCCGGGTGGCGGCTGGAGGAGGCCCACGTCGCCGACTTCCACCGCCGCGACCCGCGGACCGCGGCCAACCTGCGGATCCTCGAGCACCACCTGGCGATGAGCAAGGCCGACTCGGCGCTCCGTGACCGGCTCGCCGACCTGTCCGAGCAGGTGCTCCTGGTTCGGCACGGCGAGCATCCCGAGACCGCCCGGGCCTACGAGCTGATGGGGCCGGAGCTGACGGCCGTCGTCAACGACCCGCCGCGCAAGATGCGCCGCGAGGAGATCGAGAAGTGCGTACGCAGGATCGAGGAGCTGTGAACTCCCACATGGGCGAGCGGTTGACGGTGGCCGAGGCCGGCGAGCTCGCCGGCCGGGTGCTGGACGAGGTGGAGCTGGCGGTCGTGGGCAAGCGGGAGGCGCTCACGCTGGTGCTCGCGGCGGTGTTGGCCAAGGGGCACGTGCTCCTCGAGGACTTTCCGGGCCTGGGCAAGACGCTGGCGGCCCGGTCGTTCGGCCAGGCGCTCGGGCTGGAGTTCGGACGCGCGCAGTTCACCCCTGACCTGCTGCCGTCAGACCTCACCGGTTCGTTCCTCTACAACCAGCAGCGCGGTGAGTTCGACTTCCGTCCCGGGCCGCTCTTCACCAGCCTGCTGCTGGCCGACGAGATCAACCGGACGCCCCCCAAGACCCAGTCGGCGCTGCTCGAGGCGATGCAGGAGCGGCAGATCACCGTCGAGGGCGAGACGTTCCCGCTGCCCGAGCCGTTCTGCGTGTTCGCGACCGCGAACCCGATCGAGTACGAAGGGACCTACCCGCTCCCCGAGGCCCAGCTCGACCGGTTCCTGATGCGGGTGAGCTTCGGGTACCCGTCCGCCGACGAGGAGTACGACGTGCTCACCCGCCGCGTCGAGCGACGGCGCGAGGAGATCACCCTCGACCCGCTGACCGACGCCGAGGGAGTCCTGGCGATGCAGGAGGCGGTCGAGTCCGTGCGGCTCGACGAGTCGGTGGGCCGCTACTGCGTGGCCCTCGCCGCCGCCACCCGCGACCATCGCGAGGTGCTGACCGGTTCGTCGCCGCGCGGCTCGCTCGGTCTGGTGCTGGCGGCCCGGGCATTCGCGCTGATCCGCGGCCGCGACTACGTCATTCCGGAGGACGTCAAGGTCGTCGCCCGACCCGTGCTGGCGCACCGCATCACCATCCGGCCTGAGCTCTGGATGACGCACGCCAGCGGGCGCTCGGTCGTCGACGACGTGCTCACCCAGGTGCCCACCCCGGCCACCCTCGAGCGCACGAAGTGAGCGGTCCGATGACCCCGTGGCGTCCGACCGCCGCGCTGAGCCGGGCCCTGGTGGTGGCGGGTCTCGGCATCGGCGGCGCGGTGCTGGTCGGCGAGCCGGTCGGCCTGGTGCTGGTGGCCCCACTGATCGTTTACGCGGCGATGAGCCTGGCGGCGCGCCCGACGAGCATCCCCACCGTGAGCTCCGACCTCGACCACGTCTCGCTCCACGAGGGCCAGGGCACCACCTCGCGACTGCAGGTCATCGATGCCGACGACGCCGAGCAGATCACCCGGGCGGTCGCCGAGGCGACCTACGTCGCCACCCATCCGGCCGAGGGCCGCGTCTCTCGCCTGCTGACCGCCGGCCTGCCCGACCTGGAGATCAGTCCGCGCCGCTGGGGGCGCCGGGTGCTCGGGCAGGAACGCGTGGCGTTCACCACCCCGTGGGCCGGCTACCGCTGGGGCCCGGTGACCCTGCCCGGGCTGCAGATGCAGGTGCTGCCCGGCCCGACGGCGTACACCTCGCGGGCGGAGACGCCGCAGCCGAAGGGTCTGGTCGGCGCGCACCGTTCGGCGCGGTCGGGGTCGGGCACGGAGTTCGCGGGCATCCGGGAGTTCCAGCCGGGCGACCGACTGCGCCGGATCAACTGGCGGATCTCCAGCCGCACCCGCCGGCTGCACGCGACCACGACCCGGGCGGAGGAGGACGCGGGGATCCTGCTGGTGATCGACGCGGTCGCCGACCACGGCCGGTCCGGCGGGGTCGACGGGGCCGCCAGCAGTCTCGACCTGACCGTCCGCGCGGCTGCCGCGCTCGCCGAGAACGCCGTACGTCGTGGCGACCGGATCGCGCTGAGAGTGGTCGGCGGCAGCGGCCGGGAGCTGCGCTTCGGGTCGGGGTGGGTCCATCTGCGTCGGCTGCTGCTGGCGCTGTCGGCCATCCAGTCCGGCGGTGAGGGGCATCGGGCGCTGGCCAGCCACGCGCGGGTGCCGCTCCGGGCCACCGAGGGCACCACGGTGGTGCTGCTGACTCCGATGCTGACCGAGGCGATCGCCACCGTCGCCGCCTCCACCGCGCGCCGGGGTCTCCCGACCCTGGTGATCGACACCCTGCCCCCCGACGCCGAGCCCGCGCTCCCCGACGACACTGATCCCGACCTCGCCGACCTGGCGTGGCGGATGCGCAAGGTGGAGCGTGAGCAGGTGCTCGCCGGTCTGTCCGGTCTCGGCTGTCCGGTCGTGGCCTGGCGCGGGCCGGGGACCCTCGACGAGGTGCTGCGCCGGCTGGCTCGCCGAGCACAACTGCCGCAGGTGCGGTTCCGATGAACATGCTCGGGTGGCCGCTCTCGCAGCTGGTGGCGCGGATGCTGATGCTGCTGGGCCCGGTGGTGGGACTGATCGCCGCAGCGGTCGCCGACGTCCCGCCGCCCGGCTGGGTCACGGCACTGGTCGTCGTGCTCGCGGTCGGCTGGGCGTTCATGCCGGAGTCGGTGCTCGGGACGATGTGCCTCGCCGTCGTGCTCGCCTGGTGGGGGGTGGCCGACATCAGCGGGCTCCCGCCGGAGGCGCTGGTCGCGGCCCTAGGACTTCTGGTCGCGCACATCGCCGCGGTCGTCACGGCCTACGGCCCGCCCGAGATGACCGTCGACACCCCGACCGTGCGGCTCTGGGTGACCCGTGGCGCGGCGGTCTTCGTGGCCGCCCCGGTCGTCTGGATGCTCGCGGTGCTGGTGCGTGACCAGCCGGAGCCTCCGGGGGTGTGGATCGCGGCGATGGTGGCCGTCGTCGTCGCGGCGGTCCTCGCGACGGTGGCGTTCTCGCCGCCCCAGGAGCGCGTCGGTGGCGGCTGAGCAGGAGCAGTACGTCGAGCGGGTGCTGGAGTACGTCGAGCGGGTGCCGCGCGGCCGGGTCACGACGTACGGCGCGATCGCCGACGCTGTCGGCGGTGGTCCGCGGCAGGTCGGCTCCGTGATGTCCCGGCACGGCGGCCCGGTGCCGTGGTGGCGGGTGGTTCGGGCCGACGGCTCGCTGCCGCCCAGCCACGAGGTCGAGGCCCGCCAGTGCTACCTCGAGGAGGGCACCCCGCTGCGGCCGTCCGGTTCGGTCGACATCGTCCGCGCCTTCTGGTCACCGGAGGACGACGCGGCCACGGGCTAGCGCAACCGGTCGAGGTAGGCCGCCGCCTGGCGGACCTCGGCCAGCCGGTGCTCCCAGGTGATACCCACCAGCGTGAGCAGCGCGCCGGCCGCCCCGATCAGGATCCACTGCGGGGTCTCCGCGGCGTACGGCGCCAGCTCACGCACCACCAGCACGCCGCCCACGGTCCCGCCCACCACCAGCGGTGCGTGCCAGCGGGCCAGCGTGCCGGCGAGTACGAGGCCGACGCACGCGACGCCCAGCCACGCGGCGCGCCAGGTCACCGGATCCTCGAGGCACCAGAGCAGCGACGGCACGGTCGCGAGCAGCAGTCCAGGGGTGAGGGCGCTCGACGTCGCCGTCTCCCGGTGGCGCCGCAGCCGGTCGAGGCCGACCACGAGCAGCGCCAGGGCCGACGGCAGCGTGTAGGCCTCCGGCGCGTCGACGCCGAGGTCGGCGAGCCGGACCCAGGTGGCCGCGGCCAGCAACAGCCCACCGACCCAGCCGAGCGCTCGGCGTTGCGGGTTGACCAGCGAGCTGGCGACGACCAGCGCACCGGCCACGGTCAGGTGTACGGCCGTTGCCGTGACCGGGTCGGCGGCCGCCTGGATCGACGCGGGGACGGTGATCAGCGCCGCGATCCATCCGGTCGCCTCGACCACGGGCCTGGGGAGCGCGAGCGCGAGCAGGCCGACGGTGAGCAGCACCGGGTAGCCGCGCAGTGCCTCGTCCAGCCCCGCCACGTCGGAAAACGCCCACACCGCGAGCGCGGCCGCCGGCGGGGTGACGGCGCCGCCGAGCAGGCGGGACGTCGCGGTCTCGCCCGGCCGCAGGCACCAGGCGCCGACCCCGGCCACGGTCAGCGCCGCGAGTCCGGTGAGCAGGGCGCTGGGTAGAGCACCGAGCGTGACCAGGAGCAGCACCGCGATCGCCGCCGGCCGAGCCCCGCTGGCGAGCAACAGACCGGCGACACCCACGAGCGCGACCAGCGGTACGGCGAGCGGCACCGGCAGCAGCGCGAGCGTGCCCACCGCCCCGAGGCCGATGGTCGTGACGGCGGCCGGCCACCAGGCGGCCGGGGGACGGGCGCTCACCCAGGCGAGCGCAACGAGCGCGGCGACACCGGCCAGCAGCAGCCAGGGAGAGGCCAGCGGATCGACCGACCCGATCCGCACGTCAGCGTCCCGCGCGAACACCGGACCGCTCGACCCGACGGCGGTGATCGCCTGCACCGAGAGCGTCAGCACTACTCCGACCACCGGCACGGCCGAGGTGAGCGCCGGGATGAGTGGCACCAGCCGCCAGGGATCGTGGGCGCGGACCAACCACGCGGCCGCCGTCCAACCCAGGGTCGCGGCGAGCGCGGCCCCGGTGGCTGCCGTGCCGCCCTCGTCGGCGGCCGGCACGGCGACGGTGATCGTGAGCAGGGTGGCGGCCACGCCGCCCAGCGCCGCCGCCGCGGTCGGCTCGCGAAGACCGGCCACCGGGAGCAGCACCAGCAGGGAGGCCGCCACGAGAGCGAGGCCGGGCCCGGCCCAGACCTCTGCCAGCGTGGGGTCCTCGAGCGCGCGAGCGAGCGCGTCCGAAGCGAGGTGCATCCAAGGGAGCACGGCGGCCGCGCCCACGGCGTACCCGAGGACCTCGCGGCCGGTGCGCAGGCCCGCCCACGCGGCTCCGGCCAGCACCAGCACGGCCACCACGTCGACGACCGGGTCGGGTCCGGTCGCGCCCAGCGCGCCGGCGTACGTCACCAACGCGGCGAGTGCGGCGACGAGCTGCGGCGACACGAGTCGGTACGGCGCGCCGGCCAGGAGCAGGGCGGCGACGGCGACCACTCCGCCGACGAGCCAGGTGAGCTCGGCAACGGTCGGTGCACCCCACCAACCGGCGTGGTCGGCGCCGACCACGTCGAGGGCCACCAGGCCGAGCGCCACGACGCTGAGCGCCTCGCCCGCTACGCGGAGCCCGCGACGGGCCGCCACCAGCGCGCCGGCCGCACCCACGGCGGTGAGGCCGAGCAGAACGCCGGTACGGCCGCCTACGCCCAGCCAGGACCAGGCGACGGCCAGGAAGATCACCGCCGCGACGAGCAGGCAGAGCGCCCCCAGCCCGAGCAGGATGCCCGGGACCGAGGTGGTGCGGACACCGGTCCGGGCCGAGGGCGCAGGTGCCGGTGCCGGTGCCGGGAACGGCTGAGGTACCGGCACCGGCGCCGCTCGTAGCCGAGCGAGCAGGTCGTCGGCGCGGCGCAGGACCTGGAACAGCTCGGCGGCGGTGGCGCCATGCAGCGGCAGGGCGCAGGCCGGGCAGCTGGCGGCGGTCAGCGGGAGCGGACCACGGCAGTCCGGGCACGTGTGCGGGTCGGCGTATCGGGTCATGCTCCGATTGCGCCAGTCGGCGCCGCGCTTCGACAGCGCGGACCGACTCAGGGCGGCTGAGTACTGCTACTCAACCGGGACTGGTCAGCCGAGGGCGGCGACCACGTCGTCGTAGTCGGGCTCGGTGGCGATCTCCGGCACCAGCTGGGTGTAGGAGACCTTGCCGTCGGCGTTCACGATCACGACGGCGCGGGCCAGCAGGTTCTCCCACTTGCCGTCGATCAAGCGGATGCCGTAGTCGTCGCCGAAGCTGGAACGGAACGCCGAGGCGACCGTGACGTTCTCGATGCCCTCCGCGCCGCAGAATCGCGACTGCGCCATCGGTACGTCGTTGGAGACGCAGATGACGGTGGTGTCGTCGAAGCCCGCGGCCAGCTCGTTGAACTTGCGCACGCTCGCCGAGCACACGCCGGTGTCGACGCTCGGGAAGATGTTGAGGATCGTGCGGGTGCCCTCGGGAAGGGTCACCTCGCCGAAGTCCAGGCCGACCAGCGAGAACTGGGGGGCCGCGTCGCCGATACCGGGAAGTTCGCCGACGGTGTGGACGGCGTTGCCGCCGAGTGCAGTGGTAGCCATGACCCTTTTCTAACAGTCGTCGGGAAACTCTGGCTCGGGGAGGTGGCGCAGACCACGGAGTGGACTGGCCAGCACGAGCAGCGACGCGACCAGGATGACCACTGCCATCACCGCGATCGTCTCCCGCACCCCGAGGTGCGTGCCGAGCCAGCCGGCCAGGACACCGGCGACGGGCATGGTCCCGAAGTTGACGAGCTGCGTCGTGGTGATCACCCGCCCCATCAACCGCGCTGGCACGTAGCGCTGCCGCCAGGCGCCGCGGACGACGTTGCCGGCGACCACGAACATCCCGACGAGGAACAGTCCCAGCGCGACCAGGGCGACGCCGGACCCCGGGGTCGCGATCGGGACCAGGAGGCACGGCACCCCGGCACCGAGCAGGAGCAGCGTGGAGGCATATCCCGACCCGATGCGCCGCGAGAGCCGGGTCGCGAAGACCGCGCCGACCAGGCCTCCGCTGCTGCCGACGGCCATCACCAACCCGACCCCGGACGGGTCGAGATCGAGGTCGCGCACCAGGAACAGCACGAGCAGCGCGCCCATGCCGGTGTGGCCGAGATTGGCCAGTCCGCCGATCGCCGTGAACCAGAGGAGGTAGCGATCTCGGCGCACGAACGCGACGCCCTCGCCGATCCGGGTCCGCAGCGTCGCGGTGGGCGCCGCGATCACCGGGGCCTCGGTGCGCGGTCGGATCCGCCACAGGCACGCGGCGGAGACGAGGAAGCTGACCGCGTCGAGGAGGATGCCGAACGCCGCGGAGAACCACTGCGCCAGCAGTCCTCCGACACCGGGCCCGGCGATCTGCATCGCCGACTCGGTGCCGAAAAGGCGCCCGTTGGCCGGCTCCAGGTGCTCGCGCGCGACGACCTGGGGCAGGAACACGGAGTACGCCGTACGGAAGAACACCGTGGCCACGCCTCCGACCAGCGCCACGAGGATGAGCTGGCCGAGGGTGAGTACGTCGAGCCACCAGGCCAGCGGCACGCTGGCGAAGGCCGCGGCGGAGACCAGGTCGGCGGCGATCATCACGTTTCGCGCCGGGAGGCCGTCGACCCAGGCGCCGGCGGGCAGCCCGATCAGCAGCCAGGGCAGCCAGGCGGCGGTGGCGAGGGCGCCCATGAAGCCCGGGCCGGCGTCGAACGCCAGCACGGCCAGCAGTGGGAGCAGGACGATGCTGGTCGCGTTGCCCAGGACGCTGACGCCCTCCCCGAACCAGAGCAGCTGGAAGCCGCGGTTGCGGGAGAGAGGCTCGAGGTCGGTGGTCCTGGTGGCGATCTCGGTCATGGGGGTGCTCATGGCTGGGCCGGGAAGCCGCGGGCGAAGAAGAAGACCGGCTCGCGGTCCACGCCGTCGTCGGGCGGTGGGCGGTCGCTCCACTTCATCAGGACCTCGATCACGTCCTCGGCGACCTGGAGCAGCTCGTCAGGGGACAGCCGGAGCCAGTGCTGGGTCGCGAACGCGGCGTCGTCCCACACCGGGTCGGACTCGGCGTTGGACATCCACGCGCGGGTGCGCTCGATCTGCCGCTGCAGCGCCAGCGCCTCGGCGGCGTGCGCCGCGGCGACGGCCGCGGTGTCGTCGGCGAACTCCTGCCGCGACCACCGGGTGCCGGGGGCGGCCAGCCGCCACCAGCGCTCGCGGCGGTCCTTGGCCAGCTCGGGGGCCTCGACCACGAGCTCCGCCTCCGCCAGGACCTTCAGGTGGTGGCTGGCGCTGCCGACCGCCTGGCCGGTGCGCTCGGCCAGCCCGGACGCCGTCGACGGGCCGTCGACCTTGAGCGCGTCCATGATCCGGGCCCGGAACGGGTGGGCCAGCGCGGCCAGGGCCTTGGCCTCGGTGAGCCGGCGGATGTCTGAGCGGGGCATGGCCACCAGGCTAGATCAACAAGCACTGTTGTACAAGAGTTCTTGTAGATCTGGTTCGGCCCCGACAACTCGTGCCATCGACTGCGGCGTTCCTTCGGCAGATCTCGCCGTCGTGGGTGTGTCATGGGTCTCACTAGTTTGAGCAGACCTCGGGCCTCTCACACAGCGAAAGGGTCCTGTCATGTCGATGTTCACATGGGAGAAGGTCGATCCGCCTCCCGGAGTAGCAGTCGCGCCAATGCAGCGGTTGAGCTGGGGCAAGACCGCCGGTCTGGGCGCACAGCATGTCGTCGCCATGTTCGGCGCGACCTTCGTCTTCCCGCTGGTGATGGGCCTCGACCCGAACCTGGCGATCATGTTCTCCGGTATCTGCACGATCATGTTCCTGCTGATCGTCAACAACCGGGTGCCGAGCTACCTCGGCACCAGCGCCTCCTTCGTGGCCGGCGTTGCGGCCATCCGCGGCGAGGGCGGCGACTCGTCCGACGTCACCGGCGCGATCATGGTGGCCGGCATCGTGCTGGCTGTGGTGGGCGTCCTGATCCACTTCGCCGGCTCGGGCTTGATCCACAAGATCCTGCCGCCCGCCGTCACCGGCGCCGTCGTGATGCTGATCGGCTTCAATCTCGCGCCCGTGGTCGCGACCATCTACTGGCCCGAGGACCAGTGGGTCGCGCTGGCAACCGCCACCTTCATGGTGGTCGCCGCCGTGATGTTCCCCGGCTTCTGGTCGCGGATCGCGGTGTTCTTGGCGCTGATCTTCGGATACGTCCTGTCCTGGTTGTGCGACGCCCTCTTCGGCACGATCAACTCGGTGCTCGCCGGCCAGGTAGATGCGACGGACCACGACCGGATCTGGAACTGGCAGTCGGTCCAGGACGCGGACTGGATCGGCTTTCCCAGCGGCACTCTCAGCGACGGCGTGGACGTCGTCCACGGCCCGAGCTTCTCGCTGACGTTCATCCTGCTCGTGCTCCCCGGCGTGATCGCACTGATCGCGGAGAACACCGGTCACGTCAAGGCCGTGGCCGAGATGACCGGAGACGACCTCGACCCCTACATGGGCCGGGCGATCGGCGCGGACGGCCTCGCCACGGCCTTCTCGAGCGCGTTCGGCGGCTCGCCGACGACGACGTACGCCGAGAACATCGGTGTCATGGGCGCCACCCGGGTCTACTCGACGGCCGCCTACTACGTGGCAGCGATCGTGGCCATCCTGCTGGGGCTGTGCCCGAAGTTCGGTGCGATCGTCGCCGCGACGCCGGGAGGCGTCCTGGGCGGGATCACGGTCGTGCTCTACGGCATGATCGGCCTGATCGGCGCCAAGATCTGGGTGGAGAACGACGTCGACTTCGGTGAGCCGCGCAACCTGGTCGGCCTGGCCGCCGGCCTGATCGCCGGCATCGGCGGAGTCACGCTCGAGATCACCGACGACTTCACGCTCAGCGGCATCGCGCTGGGCACGATCCTGGTGATCGTCTACTACCACATGGTGGGTGTGCACAGGGGTGCCGGATCGGGCGAGGTCACCAAGGCGCTCTGAACACCACGGACAACGCGAACGCGGAGGCCGGCACCGGCAGCATCGGTGCCGGCCTCCGGGCTTGTCGGAGCCGACGAAGCGCCTGGCAGAGATTGCCGACGAACTCGCAGCCCGTCGGCAGAATGTGCCGTGGCCGGGCCGGGCGGCCCGCGCTTGAATCGACAGGTGCCCACCCACGAGCTCGTCGTCGCCGACGCGACGCTCCGCGGCCGGGACGGGCGTTGGCAGGTGGGCATCGACGACGGCCTGGTCGCGGCGGTGGGCCGGGACACCCTGAGCGGCCGCGAGGAGCTGGACGCCGGCGGTGCTCTGGTGACCGAGAGCTTCGTCAACGGGCACATGCACCTGGACAAGGTCTACACGCTGGACCGAGTCGGCGATGCGGCGCTGACGGCGTACACCTCGGGCGAGATGGGCTCGGCCCTGCACTCCATCGAGCTCGCCTCCGCGGTCAAGGACGGCTACGACCGGAAGTGGATCGAGCCGAACGCGCGCCGGGCGGTGCTCGAGGCGGTGCGGTACGGCGTGCGCCACGTGCTGGCCTTCGCGGACGTGGACACCAAGGCGCGGCTCGAGGGCGTGGTCCCGCTCCTGGCGCTCCGTGAGGAGTTCCGCGGGGTCGTCGATCTGCAGGTGGTGGCGTTCCCGCAGGACGGGCTGCTGCGCGACCCGGGTGCCGAGGACCTGGTCCGCGAAGCCGTCGGCCTGGGCGCCGACGTGGTCGGCGGGATCCCGTGGATCGAGCACAGCGACGCCGAGGCCCGCGAGCACGTGCGCCGGATGTGCGAGCTGGCCGCGGCCCACGGACGCAGGGTGGCGATGCTCGTCGACGACGCCGGCGACGCGAGCCTCCGCACCACCGAGATGCTCGCCGAGGCGATGCTCGAGCACGGCCTGGTCGGTCGTGCCGTCGCCAACCACGCCCGCGCCGTCGGGCTCTACGCGCGCCCGTCGTTGGAGCGTCTCGCCGGGCTCGCCCGCCGGGCCGGGCTCGGGTTCGTCAGCGACCCGCACACCGGCCCGCTGCACCTCCCGGTCCGCGAGCTCACGGCAATGGGGGTGCCGGTCGCGCTCGGACAGGACGACATCGAGGACGCCTACTACCCGTTCGGGCGACACCACATGCTGGAGGTCGCCTTCCTGGCCGCCCACGCTCTCGAGGCGGTCGACACGGCCGGCATCGAGCTCGTCTACGACGCGGTGACGACGACCGCCGCCTCCGTGCTCGGCGTCAGCGGGCACCGGCTCGAGGTGGGCGGCAACGCCGACCTGGTCGTCCACCACCGGCCGACCCTGCGCGAGGTGCTGGCCGAGCACGCGGCCCCGCAGCACGTGGTCGCATCGGGCAGGGTGGTGGCGAGCTCGACCTCGACGACCACGTTCCACCTCGACCAGGGAGCCAACGCATGACCCAGTCGATCAGCCAGGGCATCCGGATCGGCATCGACACCGGCGGCACGTTCACCGACGTCGTCGCCCTCGACGAGGCCACCGGCCGGCTGGTGACGACGAAGACCCCGTCCACGCCCGGGAACCCGGCGGACGGCTTCCTCTCCGGCATCGAGAAGGTGCTCGGCCTGGTCGGCGCCACCGGAGACCGGATCTCAGCGGTCAGCCACGGCACCACGGTGGCCACCAACCAGCTGCTCGAGGGCAAGGTCGACCGGCTCGGGTTCATCACCAACACCGGCTACGAGGCGATGCTCGAGATCGCCCGGCAGTCCGTGCCCGACGGCTACGGCAACTCCTACTTCTGGGTGAAGCCGGACCGGATCGTGCCGCGCGACCTGGTGCGTGGCGTCGCCGGCCGACTCGACTTCACCGGCGCGGAGGTGCAGCCGCTCGACGAGGGCGGCGCCCGCGAGGTCGCCCGTTGGTTCCGCGACCGGGGCATCACGACCCTCGGCGTCTGCCTCCTGCACGCCTACGCCAACTCGGCCCACGAGGAGCGGCTGCGCGAGATCCTCGCCGAGGAGCACCCCGACGCCGTGGTGTCGGTGAGCAGTGAGGTGTTGCGCGAGTACCGCGAGTACGAACGCGCGATGACCACCCTCGTCGACGCCGCCGTGAAGCCGCGGCTGTCGGCGTACGTCACGAAAATCACCGAGCGGCTCCGGGCGTACGGCGACCGCTCCATCCCCTTCTACGTGATGAAGTCCAACGGCGGCGTGCTGTCGGCCGACGAGGTCGTGCACCAGCCGATCACCACGGTGCTGTCCGGGCCGGCCGCGGGTGCGCTGGGCGCAGCGCTGATCGCCAAGGTCGCCGGCCACGACCGGGTCCTGACCTCCGACGGCGGCGGCACGTCGACCGACGTCAGCGTGGTCATCGAGGGCGAGCCCACGCTCACCACCGAGGGCTCGGTCGGCGTGTTCCCATCGAAGATCCCGATGATCGACGTGGTCACCGTGGGCGCCGGCGGCGGGTCGATCGCGTGGCTCTCGCCCGAGGGCACGCTCAAGGTGGGACCGCAGTCGGCCGGCGCCGATCCCGGTCCGCTCTGCTACGCCAAGGGCGGCACCGAGGTCACCATCACCGACGCGCACGTCGTGCTCGGTCGGATCCCGCCGCACCTGCTCGGCGGCGAGATCCCGCTCGACGTGCAGGCAGCCGTGGACGGGGTCGACCAGCTCGCCGCCAAGCTCGGCCTGAGCCGCGAGGCCTGCGCCACCGGCGTCCTCGAGATCTCCGCCTGGAACCAGGCCAATGCGCTGCGCCAGGTGACCGTCAAGCGCGGCCTGGACGTCCGGGACTTCACGCTGACGACGTTCGGCGGCTCGGGTTCTCTGCTGCTCTGCCGGCTGATGGACATCCTCGGAATCGGCACCGTCCTGGTGCCGCCCGATCCCGGCAACGTCTCGGCGTTCGGGCTGCTCACGGTCGACGTCAAGAACGACTACGTGCAGACCCACGTGGCCCTCGCGGACGCGCTCGACCCCGCCTCCGTGGCGGAGATCCTGGACGCCCTCACCGCCGGGGCTGCCGACGCGCTCGCGAAGGAGGGGTTCGCCGCCGCCGACCACCGCTACGCGCGGACCGCCGACCTGCGGTACTTCGGGCAGGCCTTCGAGGTGCGCGTGCCGGTGCCGGACGGGCCGATCGACGCGGCGGTGCTCGACGAGGTCGCGGGCCTCTTCCACGCCGAGCACAAGGGCCTCTACGGCTACGACTTCGCCGCCGACGCCAGCCAGCAGGTCGAGTGGGTCAACCTGCGGGTGTCCGGCATCGGGCCGATCCAGCGGCCGGAGATCAAGAAGCACCCGATCGACGATGGTTTCGAGGCTCGCTCCGCTCGCACCTCAACCAGCGTCGCAAGGCCGGTCTGCTTCGACGCGGCGGAGGGGTACGTCGACACCCCGGTGCTGTGGCGTCCCGACCTTCCGGTCGGCGCGGTCGTGGACGGCCCGGCGATCATCGAGGAGTTCGGCTCGACTGTGCCCCTGCACCCGGGGTTCACCGCCCGCATCGACGACTACCGCAACATCATCGTGACCCGGAGGGCGGAGCAGTGACCAGCAGGCGGGCCCCGACCCAGTTCCCGTTCGGCAGCCTCACCGACGACGCGGGTGCCGGCGCCGACCCTGTGCTGGTCGAGATCGTGCAGGGGTCGCTGGCCAGCGTCGAGATGGAGGTCGAGACCGCGATCGCGCGCACCAGCCGCAGCCCGATGATCCGCGACGCCCACGACTTCCGGGCCGGCATCCACGACCGGCTGCTGCGCAAGCTGACCGGCCGCTCCTACTCCGCGCTCGTGCACCCGATCGCCCGCGACTTCCCGATCGAGGAGATGCGTGAAGGCGACGTGTTCTTCCACAACGACGTCTACCGGTCCGAGGGCGGCATCGGGCACCTGCCCGACCTGTGCGTCACGGTGCCGGTGTTCTCCGGTGGCGGCGTGGTCGCGTTCGTCCAGGCCTTCGGCCACCACGACGACATCGGCGGCGCGGTGCCCGGCTCGATGCCCTCCGACGCCACCAGCGTCTTCGAGGAGGGCCTGATGGTCCCGCCCATCCGGCTCTGGGACGCCGGAGTGCCCAACAAGGCCGCGCTCACGATCATGACCCGCAACTCCCGGATGCCCGAGAGCCTGGCGGCCGACCTCGACGCCGAGTGCTCCGCGTGCCTGATGGGAGCCCGCCGGCTCGGCGAGCTTTTCGACCGGTACGGCGTCGAGGCCGTCGAGTCCTGTTTCGACGCGATCATCGACCGCACCACCACGACGTACCGCCGGGAGATCCTGGGCAAGATCCCGGTCGGCACCTGGGTGTGGGAGGACTACGCCGAGCACGACGGCGTCGACGAGCCCCAGCTGCACGCCCAGCGGATCACGCTGACCCGCACCGAGCCCGACGATCCCGACGGCGAGCGGCTGATCCTCGACTTCGACGGAACCTCCCCGCAGGCCAAGGGACCGATCAACCACTGCGGCGACTACAGCGACGGCGTCTTCCTGAAGAAGTGGCTGGCGCCGATCCTGCGCAACCTCGCCGACAGCCCCGAGCGGATGGCCGAGCTCGATGTCAACGAGGGTGTGGTGCCGCTCATCGAGATGCGTTTCCCGGCGCCGGGCACGCTGCTCACGCCGGTCTTCCCCGCGCCGACCAATGCCCGCACGTTCGTGATCCTGCGCCTGCTCGGGGTGCTCGCGGGCGTGCTGGCCAAGGCCGTCGACGGCCGGATGCCGGCCGACCAGGAGACGATCCGCTACACCGGTGTGTACGGCGATGACCTCGACGGCCGGCCCTACCTGATGCGCGAGGTGCTCGGTGGCGGCTCCGGCGGCCGCTACTACGCGGACGGCGAGGACACGATCCACGTGGTGCCGGACTCGCGGAACCTGCCGACCGAGTTCACCGAGGCGCGTTTCCCGTTCCGGGTGGAGTCGCTGTCGCTGGCCGTCGACAGCGGCGGCGCCGGGAAGTACCGCGGCGGCCTCGGCTACGAGAAGCACATCCGGATGCTCAAGGACGCGCACTTCATGTCCATCGCCGACCGCTCGATCCTGGCCTGCTGGGGCGTCAAGGGCGGCTTGGCCGGCACGCCGTTCCAGGTCACCATCGACCCGGGCGGCCCAGGCGAGCGCGAGGTGGACGCGCTGGCCGACGCCGAGCCGATCAAGGCGGGCGAGCTGATCCGGATCCGCACGACCGGGGGCGGAGGCTGGGGCGACCCCCTCGAGCGCGACCCGGAGCTGGTCGTCCGCGACGTCGTGTGGCGCAAGGTGTCCCGCGAGGCCGCGCTGGCGACGTACGGCGTGGTGCTGAGCGGCGACGACCTCGACGATCTCGGGCACGACCCGGCGGCCACCGCGACCGAGCGGGCGTCACGGACGAGTGCCGCCGCCGCGTTCTTCGACCGCGGTCCGGGCTACGCCCGGCTGTCGGGCGGACCCGAGCACGCCGACGTGGACGTGGTGGCCGGATGACCGTCACCCGGGTGGCCGTCGTGGGCGGCCACGGCAAGACCGGCGTCGCCGTCGGGACGGCGTTGCGGGGTCGTGGCGCGGAGCCCGTGCCGCTGGGCCGGGCCGACTGGGCCGACCTGGCCGGAGCGCTGGCGGGCTGTGACGCGGCGTACCTCATCGCGCCGAACTTCCATCCCGACGAGCCCGGCTACGTCCGGGAGGCCCTCGCGGCGGTGACGGCCGCCGGTGTCGAGCGGGTGGTCTACCACTCCGTGGCGTCGCCGTACGCGCCGGAGATGCCGCACCACCTCGGCAAGGCCGTGTCGGAGGACCTGGTCCGGCGGTCCGGGCTGGCCTGGACGATCCTGCAGCCGGGCGCCTACCTGCAGAACCTCGACCTGAGCGGCCCGGTCGAGGTGCCCTACGACATCGACGCCGTGTTCGGCTTCGCCGACCTGGACGACGTCGCCGCGGTGGCCGCGCTGGTTCTGACCGAGTCCGGGCACGTCGGTGCGACCTACGAGCTGGCCTCGCGGGTGGCGTCGGTGGCCGAGCTGGCCGCGGAGGCCGGCGTCGAGGCCTCCCGCGTCGACGAACGGCCTGACGGATGGCTCGGTGCGATGTTCGCCTACTACGACGCCCATGGGCTGCCGGTCGGCGAGCTGCCGCTGCGCGCCCTGCTGGCCGAGGAAGGAGCTGCGAGATGCGCGTCCTGATCGCACTCGGGGGCAACGCGATGACCGCCGCCGACGGCCGGGCCCGGGTTGAGGACCAACAGGCAGCGGCCGTGGTCGCGATGCGGTCCGTGGCGGACCTGATCGAGGGAGGCGCCGACGTGGTGCTCACCCACGGGAACGGGCCTCAGGTGGGCAACCTCCTGGTGAAGAACGAGCTCGCCGCCGCCGTCGTGCCGCCCGTCCCCCTGGACTGGTGCGGAGCCCAGACCCAGGCCACCCTCGGCTTCACCCTGATGAACGCCCTCGAGAACGAGCTCGCCCGTCGCGGCGTGGAGCGCCGGACCGCCTCGCTGGTGACCCGGGCCCTGGTCGACGTCGACGACCCCGGCCTGAGCCACCCGAGCAAGCCGATCGGTCGCTACCTCCCCGAGGACGAGGCGCGTCGGCTGATCGAGCACGGCGAGACCTGGGAGGACCGCGGTGCCAAGGGCTGGCGTCGCGTCGTCGGCTCGCCCGAGCCCCTCGAGATCCTGGACGCACTCGCCGTCCGCACACTGGTGGATGACGGGTACGTCGTGGTCGCCAACGGCGGCGGCGGCATCCCAACGGTCCGCGATGCCGACGGCCTGCGCGGCGTCGAGGCGGTCATCGACAAGGACCTCGGCGCGGCACTGCTCGCCGCGACCGTTGACGCCGACGTCCTGGTGATCGCCACCGATGTGTCCAACGCCGTGCTCCGGTACGGCACGCCCGAGGCCGAGGAGATCGGCCGGGTCACCACCTCCGAGATGCGGCGCTACGCCGCCGAGGGACACTTCGCCAGCGGCTCCATGGGCCCCAAGGTCGAGGCGGCCTGCCGCTTCGTCGAGCGCGCCGGTGGGCACACGGTCATCACGAACCTCGAGCAGATCCGCGACGCGGTGACCGGTCAGTCCGGGACCGTCGTCGTACCCGACTGACCCGAAAGACCCTAGGAAAGGAACGTCATGCCCTCCGCCATCGAAGTCCGCAAGGTCCCGATCCACTCCGTGGCCGACGCCTCCGAGCTCGCGAAGCTCATCGACGAGGGGGTGATGGCGGCCGACCGGGTGATCGCGATCATCGGCAAGACCGAGGGCAACGGGGGCGTCAACGACTACACCCGGATCATCGCCGACCGAGCATTCCGCGAGGTGCTGATCGAGAAGGGTGCTCCGGCCGACCAGGTCAAGGAGATCCCGATCGTCTGGTCCGGCGGCACTGACGGGGTGATCAGCCCGCACGCCACGATCTTCGCCACCGTGGACGCCGAGCCGGTGGACGACCCGAGGCTCACCGTGGGCTTCGCGATGAGCGAGGTGCTGCTGCCGGAGGACATCGGCCGGACCGCGATGGTCAGCAAGGTCGCCGACGCGGTGAAGGTGGCGATGGAGCGGGCCGGGATCACCGACCCGGCCGACGTGCACTACGTGCAGACCAAGACCCCGTTGCTGACCATCCACACCATCCAGGACGCCAAGTCGCGCGGCAAGACGGTGTGGACCGAGCACACCCATGAGTCCATGGACCTGTCCAACGGGTGTACGGCGCTCGGCATCGCCGTCGCGCTGGGCGAGATCGAGATGCCGACCGACGCCGACGTGATGCACAACCGCGAGCTCTACTCCGCGGTGGCGTCGTGCTCCTCGGGCGTCGAGCTCGACCAGGCGCAGGTGGTCGTGGTCGGCAACGCGCCGGGGGTCGGCGGGCGCTACAAGATCGGGCACGCGGTGATGAAGGACGCGCTCGACCAGGACGGGATCTGGGACGCGATCCGCTCGGCCGGCCTGGACCTGCCCGAGCGCCCGCGTACGTCCGACCTGGACGGCAAGCTCGTCAACGTGTTCCTCAAGTGCGAGGTCTCGCAGGACGGCCAGGTCCGCGGCCGCCGCAACGCGATGCTCGACGACTCCGACGTGCACTGGCACCGGCAGATCAAGGCCTGCGTGGGCGGGGTGACCGCCGCGGTCACCGGCGACCCCGCGGTCTTCGTCTCCGTCTCGGCCGCCCACCAGGGCCCGGACGGCGGCGGGCCGGTGGCCGCGATCGTCGACGTGAGCTGACGCCCCGGGGGGCGGACGGGCGGTGAGCCGGGACCCGGTCCCGGCTCACCGCCTCCTCAGTCGAGCGCCGGGCACGCGTAGTAGCCCTCGGGCACCTGAGTGGTCTCGGGTAGGTCGTCGGCCGCGCGCCAGCGGCCGAGGTTCCACTCGAGCCAGTCGTCGTCGGCCTGCGTCCGGCCGTCCAGCACGCAGCCCCGTACGTCGTCCGGCAGCGTGGTGAGCACCGGCACCGCGTCGTCGGAGAGACCCCGCAGGTAGGCCCAGTCCAGGTCGCCGGTCTCGGCGTACCGGTCGACGTTGCGCTGGGCGATCCACGCGTCCGGGTTGATCGCGGCCATCGCCAGCACCAGACCGGCGCCGCTCAGCAGCGCGAAGCGGGGGAGCCAGGCCGCCTTCAGGGTGACGCCTGCGGCCACGACCGCGAGCACGAGGAGGCCGAGCCAGCCCTCGAAGACGTCGACCACCAGGCGCAGCTCGGTGAAGCCGTAGGCCTCCTGGTAGACGTGCATCCGGTAGAGCGCCGACGCGACCACCACCAGCGTCTGCACGCACAGCAGGCCGAGCGCCGCCCGGAGCCGGAGCCGGTCGGCCGGCGTCTCGCGGGGCGCCTTGCGGGCCGCCGCCCAGATCACCAGCAACGTCAGCGCCGTGGCGACGGTCAGCTGCCCGAAGCCCTCGTGCACGTACTCGGCGTAGGTGAGCCCGGTGGTGCGCTCCAGGTAGTCGTGGCCACCGAAGATCACCGTCGCCTGGGCGACCAGGAAGGCCGCGAACACGACGTCGACGACGAGCACCGGTGCCAGCCACTCGAACGGCCGGTTGACCGGGCGGGCCTCCTCCTTCGGTTGGTCGACCCGCGGCGGATTGAGCGCCAGGTACGCCGCCGCCAGCACCACGCCGCCCACCGCCACCCCGATGAACACCCGGAGCACGAACGACTCCAGCTCGAGGTCGGGGACCAGCGCGTCCGCCCACTCCGCGAACAGCGCGTCGGCGGAGGCGAAGAGCAGCCCGAAGACCAGCAGCCCGGCCGCCGACCAGACCGCGGTGCGCAGCAGGGCCGCCGCGTTGCCGCCGCCGGTCAACGCGCCCAGGGTGCGGCCGAGCCAGGGCAGCCCTCGCAGGCCGGCGAGCGGCCCGGAGATCCCGGAGAGCACGAAGCCCGGCATCGTGCGGGCGCCGGTCACCCCGCACACCGTGACGACCGCCCCGGTGACGATGCTCAGCGCGATGATCCAGTCGGCGTCGCGCAGCATCGTGACGGCCGCGAGCAGCACGCAGATCACGGCGCAGGCCTGGGTGAACCGGTCGGCGCCGCGCGCGCTGGCCGCCATGATCACCGCACCGCCGGCCAGCAGGACGAGGAAGGTTCCGATGCCGGCGTCCCGGTAGGGCAGCACGATCGCCGCGAGTAGCCCGACCCCGAGCGCGCCCAGGAGCACGGACACCCGCCCAGGAACGGCGCGGTCCGGCCAGAACGACCCGAGCAGGTCGTCGACCAGCGAGGACGGCGCTACGGCGGTCGGGGACGGCGGAGCCGGGGCAGGTGCGGGCATGGGCTTCTCCTCGGTCGGGGTGGGACGGACGGGCGGCGCGGCCGGGAGGTCGACCCGGACCCGGGCTCCGGTGCCGCCGGCGGCGGGATCGACGAACCCGATGCTTCCGCCGTGCAGGTCGGTCACCCACCGCGCGATCGCGAGGCCCAGCCCGGTGCCGCCACCGCCCTCGGTCGCGCTGAGGGTGCCGAACGGCTCGAACGCGCGCTCGCGGTCGACCGGTGCCACGCCCGGGCCCTGGTCGGTGACCTCGATGCGGTGGTGGTCCTCGACCCGGCTCACGGTCACCCGCACCAGCCCTCCGGTGGGGCTGTGCCGCGACGCGTTGTCGAGGAGGTTGGCGACCAGCTGGTGCAGTCGGGCGGGGTCGGCCCGCACGACCAGGTCGGGTGGGTCGACGCGGACGTCGTACTCCACCGGGCGGCCGGTGACCCTCGCCTCCTCGACGGCCTCGGTGAGGAGGCGTGCGACGGTGACCGGCTCGGGGGTCAACGGTGCCTTGCCGGCGTCGACGCGGGCCAGGTCGAGCAGGTCGGTGACCAGGTCCCCGAGCCGCTCGGCCTGGGCCAGGGCCGGCTGGAGCGCGCGTGGGTCGGCGGGCTCGCTGCCGTCGACGAGGTTCTCCAGCACGGCCTGGAGCGCGGTCAGCGGCGTGCGCAGCTCGTGGCTCACGTTGGCCACGAGCTCGCGGCGCTGGCGGTCGACCGTCGCCAGGTCGTGGGCGGTCCGGTTGAACGCGCGGGCGAGCTCGCCGACCTCGTCCCTGGAGGTCTCGTTGACCCGGACGGAGTAGTCACCGCGCGCCATCCGGCGGGACGCCGCCGTCATCTCCCGCAGCGGTGCCGTCATGCCGACGGCCAGCAGCTGGGTGACGGCCAGTGCGATCAGGATCGTGACCGGGATGCTGAGCCATGCGGGCACGCCGCCGGCGCGGCCCACCGAGGCCACGATCGAGGCGACCACGACGCTGGCGGCGACGAGCAGGCCGAGCTTGACCTTGAGCGAGCGGACCTGTGCCAGGGGCTGGCCGGTCATCCCGCCTCGCCCTGCTCGAGGGAGTAGCCGACGCGGTGCACGGTGCGGATCCGGTCGGCGCCGATCTTGGCGCGCAGCCCCTTCACGTGGCTGTCCACGGTGCGGGTGCCCGAGGCGCCCGGCCAGCCCCACACCTCGGCCAGCAGCCGCTCCCGGGTCACCACCGTTCCCGGCTCGGCGGCCAGGCAGGCCAGCAGGTCGAACTCCGTCGGGGTCAGCCTGACCTCCTGCTCGTCCCGCCAGACCCGACGAGCGGCGGGGTCGATCCGGAGACCGCCGAGCTCGATCGGACGGCGACCCGCCAGCTCGCCGGCGCGGTCGACGCGTCGCAGCAGGGCCGCGACCCGGGCCACGAGCTCCCGCATCCGGAACGGCTTCGTCAGGTAGTCGTCGGCGCCGACCCCGAGCCCGACCAGCACGTCGGCCTCGTCGTCGCGGGCGGTCAGCATGAGCACGGGCACCGGCCGCTCGGCCTGGATGCGGCGGCACACCTCGTGCCCGTCGAACCCGGGGAGCATCACGTCGAGCAGCACCAGGTCGGGCGCGTGCTCGGCAAACGCGTCCACGGCCGATGGGCCGTCGAACGCCCGCACCACGTCGTACCCCTCGGAGGCCAGGCGTTCGGAGACGGCCTGGTTGATGAGCGGCTCGTCCTCCACCACCAGGATCCGCCGACTGCTCATGTCAGCAGCGTAGGAGCGGTGCTTGTCAGAAGGCGGGGATGACCCGTGAAGGTTCTGTGCAGATCGCGGCTCAGGAGTCGGAGTCGAGCCACTCCCGGATCGCGTCGCCGTGCTGGTCGAGCGTGGGGGGCGCCAGGTGGGTGGGCCGGCCGCCGGAGTGTGCGTCGTCGTCGAAGCGGATGGGGGAGCCGGGCAGCTCGAGGGTCCCCAGCGTCTCGTGGTCGACGGAGACGACGAGGCCCTGCGACCGGGTCTGCTCCCAGCCGTAGACGTCGTCGAGGGTGCGCACCTTGCCCGAGGGGACGCCGGCCTCGGCGAGGGCGGCCAGGACGTCCTCGGCGGTGCGGTCGGTGAACAGCCCCTCGATCACCTCGATCAGCTCGTCGCGATGGCCGACCCGGTCGGCGTTCGTGGCGAAGTGCGGGTCAGCCGCGTCGAGATCGAATGCCTTGCAGAGCTTCTGCCAGAGCCCCTCGGACCCGCACGCGATCTGGATCGGCGCGGTGGACGTGGCGAACATGCCGTACGGCGCGATCGAGGGATGGTGGTCGCCGGCCAGGCCGGGGACCTCGCCGGCCACGGTCCACCGGGTGCCCTGGAAGGCATGCACCCCGACCATGCCGGCCAGCAGCGAGGTGCGGACCACCCGGCCGCGGCCGGTGCGCTCCCGCTCGTGGAGCGCGGCGAGGACGCCGTACGCCCCGTTCATGCCCGCGATCAGGTCCGCGATCGGCACGCCGACCTTGGTCGGCAGCTCGGTGCCGGTGATCGACATCAGCCCGCCCTCGCCCTGCGCGATCTGGTCGTAGCCCGCGCGGCTCGCCTCGGGACCGTCGTGCCCGAAGCCGGTGATCGAGAGGATCACCAGGCGCGGGTTGAGCTCGTGCAGCCGGGCGACGGGGAAGCCGAGCCGGTCGAGGACGCCGGTACGGAAGTTCTCCATCAGTACGTCGGCGCGCGCCACCAGCCGGGCCAGCACGTCCTTGTCGTCGTCGGCCTTGAGGTCGAGGACGATCGACTCCTTGTTGCGGTTGGCCGACATGAAGTACGTCGACTCGCGCGCGTCCGGCTCGCCGACGAACGGCGGGCCCCAGGACCGGGTGTCGTCCCCGCCGGGGGACTCCACCTTGATCACCCGGGCGCCCATGTCGCCGAGCATCATCGCGGCGTGCGGGCCGGCCAGCGCTCGGGTGAGGTCGAGCACGACCAGGTCGGACAGGGGGCCGCTCATACCTTCTCCGCCAATCTCGTGAGTGCCTTCGGGAAGATCTCGGCCGGTGGGGTGACCAGGCCGGCGCCGACCTGACCCACGCCGGCGACCTTGCCGGCCATCCCGGTGTTGATCTGCGGGAGGATCCCGGTGCGGCACACCTTGGTCACGTCGATGCCGGTCGGGGTGCCCTGGAACTCCAGCACCGGCACCGCCCAGCGCGGGTTCTCGCCGAGGGTGATCTCGTGCATCCGGCGGGTGGTGGCCAGCGCGTCGGGCACCGAGCCACCGACGAAGCGGACGATCGCGGGCGCGGTCGCCATCGCGAACCCGCCGATGCCGGACGTCTCGGTGATCGCGGAGTCGCCGATGTCGGGGTTCGCGTCGTCGGGCCCGTAGTCGCCGAGGTAGAGGCCGTCGGCGAGCTGTGCCGGGCCGGTGAACCACTCGTCGCCGGTGCCTGCCACCTGGATGCCGAAGTCGGTGCCGTTGCGGGCCATCGCCACCACCATCGTCGAACCGTCGATCCCGCGGGCCGCGTCCAGGGCGAGCTTGCATGCCGGCATCGCCAGGTTGAGGAAGAAGTGGTCGTTGCCGCCGATGAACCGCACCGCCTCGGCCACGTCGGAGACCTCCGCGCCACTCGTGACCATCGCCGGGCCGAGGTCGCGGAGCAGCATCAGGGTGCCGGCGCGGTTGCGGTTGTGCGCCTCGTCGCCCATCTGCAGCATCTGGGCCAGGATCCCGGTGACATCGACCGGATCGCCGGCCCGGACCGCCGTCTGCAGCAGCGGGCCGAGCACGTCGTTCATCCAACGCAGCCGGGTGAGCACCTCGGGCCCGTAGGCGCCGTAGCGCAGCACCTTGCCGAGCCCCTCGTTGAGCGTGCAGTGGGTACGCCGTCCGGTGGCCCGGTCCTCCAGCACCCACACCCACATGCTCGGGGTCACCACGCCGGCCATCGGCCCGACCGCGCCGCGGTGGTGGCAGGGCTCGAGGCGGACCGACGTACCGGACTCGAACAGCGCGACCGCGTCCTCCGGGTCGTCGACCAGGCCCTCGAGCGCGGCGCCTCCCAGCAGAGCACCGCGCAGCGGCCCCGAGGCCCGCTCCCACTCGATCGGCGGGCCGGCGTGCAGGAACTCTCCCGCCTCCAGGCCGAGCGCCTCCGACGCGGGCAGCACGTCGACCAGGTGTGCGGTCACGTCGAGCATCGCGGCGAGCGCTCGCGCGTTCGCCTCCCGGCGCCGCGGATCGGCCGCAACGGTGGCGAGGTCAGCCTCGGTGCCGGCCATCGGCGGTCGCCAGTCGACGCGGGTGACGTCGACTGCCTGGGCCTCGACGGCGTCCGCCAGCAGGCCGGCGCCGGTGTTCACGACGTGCATCAGCGACTCCCGAGGAGCTCGACGGCGCGCCGGGTGGCCAGCGCGTTGGACAGGTGGACCTCGGCCCCGGCCGCGGCGAGCGCCCGCACCTGCCGGTCCCGGTCCTGGGGGTCGGCAGCGGTGCCGACGACGGTCACCACGACCGGCTGCGGCACGGACTCGAGCGCCGGGGCAAGCAGCGCCGCCGGGTCGGCCTCGGCGCCGTGACCGAGCACCACGTCGAGCAGCACCACACCGACCTCGGGGTCGGCCGCCGCCCGGGCCAGCTCCTCGAGCCGGAGCGTCGGGTCGATCATCGGGTGCGCCCGGCCCTGGGTGTACTGGTCGTCGCCGAAGTCGATGAACGTCCCGGCATCCGCCCCGGCGATCAGCGCGGCCTCCTGGCACAGCGTCCCGCCCACGAACAGCCCACTCACGGTGGTTGATTTGCGAGGAGCGCCAGCGACGAGCCTCGAAACCACCGGCCACTCGGGCACGTCGCGGCCGAGTCGCGTCAGAACCCGTTCGGCGGCGGCGGTGAGGTCGGGCTGCCCGGGTCCGAGGAGCGCCAGCTCGACGGGCGTGGCCAGCGCCTCGGCGTACGCCGTGATGTCGGTGGCCACCTCGGGTGCCGGCGGCTTGGAGACCAGCACGATCAGCTCGACCGCCGGGTCCTCGTCGAGGCGGCGCAGGGCCTCGCGGGTGGCGAGCCCGCCGACCTCGGCGGACAGGTCGCGGCCGCCGACGCCGAGCGCCGAGGAGACGCCGACACCGGCGTGGTCGAGCAGGGCGAGCAGCTGTTGGCAGCCGGTGCCGGACGCGGCGACCATGCCGACCGGTCCGGGGCTCACCACGTTGGCGAAGCCGAGGCCGACGCCGTCGATGACGGCGGTCCCGCAGTCGGCGCCCATGACCAGGATCTGGCGGTCGGCGGCCGCTCGCTTGAGGGCGACCTCCTCGGCCACCGGCACGTTGTCGCTGAAGATCATCACGTCGCGGCCGGCGTCGACCGCGTCCATCGCCTCGGGCAGCACGTGGGGTCCGGCGACGGAGACCAGCACCACCGCGTCGGGCGCGTCGCGGAGCGCGGCTCCGGTCGTCCGTGGTGGCTCCACCTCCGCCGCACCGGTGGGTCGCCGGGTCGCTTCGGCGAGCGCCTGGGCGACACCGGCGAGGGCCGTCTCCAGCCCGTCGGGGTCGTCGAGCCGCAGCGCGACGACGAGGTCGTTCGGAGTGGCCTCGGACGGGATGTCGAAGCCCATCCCGGCCAGCACCTCGAGGTTCAGCTCGGTGGCCATCGCGACCTGGGCGGCTGCGACACCCGGCAGGCCCTGGACCGTACGGCTGACCTGCAGCAGCGTCACCGAGTCGGCGAACGCACCCGGCCGGAGCTCGACGTGGGTCGTCATGCGCGGCCAGCGCCCATTCCGCGCCCTGCAGGAGACCGGCTCCCGAGGTGTGCCCGATGGCGCGCAGGGCGGCGGTCGCCGGTTCCTCGCGAGGCGTGCCGAGGGCGCCGACATAGGTGGCGAACTCGGGGACCACCTCGCCGTGCATCGCGCACTCGAGCAATGCCGCCGACAGGCTGGTGGTGCGGTGCAGCCGGTCGCGGACCGCCTCGTCGACGGAGTCCGTGGCGTGACCGGAGGCCCGGTGCACGGCCAGCCAGCCGCACAGCACGTCGTCGCCGTACGGCGTGAGCCCGTCCCCGGCGCCGACCAGCTCCCCGACCTCGGCCCGGAGCGCGCCGAGGCGGGAGCGGACGAGCGTCGGGACGCGGGGGTCCGTGACCCGACCGATCCGCAGCGGCACGTCGCCGAGATGGAGGACGCCGTCCTCGACCCGGGGCTCGCCGTCGGCGGGCAGCTCCGGCAGGCGGGTATGCAGCGCGCACGGCACCTGCACCGCGCGCGCGGTGACGACGCCGAGACACGAGCCGTCCAGATCGAGGTAGAGGGAATGGGGCCCGCGGTGCAGCACCGGCACCGGGCCGTCGGGTGCCCGGAGCAGCCGGTCCCGGACCCGTCGCGGCGCACTGACAGGAATCACCTCGTCGACGCTATCCGGACGACGTACGCTTCGCCGATGTGAGGTTGTGCCAACGATCCCGCGGGAGGGCTACAGATCTTGATAAGTGAAGCGGCCATCGGTGGGCTGGCGCGGATCGACGCCCTGCACATCGGGCTGACCCAGATCGTGCTGGAGGGCGGCGACCTGGTCGGGATCGCCGACGAGGTGTCGCGCGCGCTCGACGTCGGCGTGCTGGTCACGTCCACCGACGGCCGGCAGCGCGCCGCCGCGCTCTCCGACGGGCAGCGGTCGCTGCTGGAGGCCCACGACCTGGTCGAGCCCACCGGCCGGATCCGGGTCGAGCGGGTGGTCGGCGAGGCCGCGCCGGCAGGCAAGGGGGAGGTGCTCGGGCTGCGGGTAGCGGCGGGCGGCACCGACCTGGCGCGCCTGGTCTGCGTCCGGGTCGACGGGCCGATCACCTCCGACGACGTGCAGGCCCTCGAGCGGGCCGCCGCGGTGGCCGCGCTGCTGATCACCCAGCACGAGGCGATCACGGCGGTCGAGAACAAGTACCAAGGCGACTTCCTGCGCGACATCCTGCTGCGCCGCGCGGTCGGCGAGGACTACGTCGCCGAGCACGCCGAGACCTTCGGCTGGGACCTGCGCCTGCCGCTGGTCGTGGTGGCCGCCGAGATCGACCCGCCCGCGCCGGACGAGCCCACTCCCAGCCGCGAGACCCGACGGCACTGGCAGGAGCGCTTCGCGGCGGCCTGGCGCCAGGTCTGTGCCGGGCTGGGCGAGGGGATCCCGACGGTCGACTTCTCCTCCGAGGTCGTCACCCTGCTCCCCGTCGCGGAGGGTGAGGACTCGGTCCCCGGCCAGGACGTCGTCGCCCGGGCGGTCAGGGCCGTGTCCGGCGACAAGGGGGGCGGCCGCCGGTCGTTCTCGGTGGGGGTGAGCCGACTGGCGCGCACCCTCGACGACCTGCCCGAGGCCTACGCGCAGGCACGTCGCGCCGCCGAGGTCGGCCGCCGGATGGGCGGCGGCGGGACCACCACGTTCTTCGACCAGCTCGGCCTGCACCGGCTGATCGCGCTGGTCCCCGACACCGACGAGCTGCGCGCCTTCACCCGTGACGCGCTCGGCAGCCTGGCCGACCCCACCCCGGAGGCCGCGGACCTGCGCGAGACCCTCCAGGTGCTGCTCGACACGAACTTCAACGTGGCCGAAGCGGCCCGCGCCCAGTTCTTCCACTACAACACGATGCGCTACCGGGTCTCCAAGCTCGAGAAGATGCTCGGCCCGGTCGCCTCCGACCCGCACCTGCGCCTCGACGTGGCAGTGGCGCTCCGGATCCTGGAGATCACCAAGTGATGCCAGCCGGTACGGCGTGCCTTCGGCAGGTGTCGCCATCGAACGGGTGTCCTGGGCCTCACTACGGTGAAGGCCCGACGGCCGGAGGTGATGCGTGAAACCCGCACCCTTCGCCTACCGGCGCCCGGAATCCCTGAGCGACGCGGTCGCCGCGCTCGCGGCCGACCCGGGCGCCAAGGTGCTCGCGGGAGGCCAGTCCTTGGTGCCGCTGCTGTCGATGCGGCTGGCGGGGCCGTCGATGCTCGTCGACATCAACGGCATCCCCGACCTCGACGGCATCGACGTCACCGACGAGGGCGTCCGGATCGGCGCGCTGGCCCGGCACGCCGACGTACTCGCCGACGAGAAGGTACGCCGGGTCCAGCCGCTGGTGTCCCTGGCGCTGGCGAACGTGGCGCACGCGACGATCCGCAACCGGGGCACCACCGTCGGCTCGCTCGTGCACGCCGACGCCGCGGCGGAGATGCCGGTGGTGCTGACCCTGCTCGGTGGGTCGGTCGACGTGACCGGGCCGTCCGGCAGCCGCACCATCCCCGCCGACGAGCTGTACGTCGGCCCGCTGGAGACCTCGCTCGCCCACGACGAGATCGCGACCTCAGCGTTCTTCCCGGCCCTCGCTCCGGGCGCGCGGGTGGCGTTCGACGAGATCGCCCGGCGGCACGGCGACTACGCCCTTGTCGGCGCAGCCGCGCTGGTCGACGGCGACAGCGTCCGGGTCGGCTACGTCTCGGTCAGCGACCTGCCCACGGTGGTCGACCTGAGCGGGATACCCCCGGCGGAGGCGGGCGACGTCGCCCTCGAGCAGCTGGAGCCGGCCGACGACATCCACGCCACCGCGGCCTACCGGTCCCAGCTGGTGCGGGTGCTCACCCGCCGAGTCCTCGAGGCGGCCGCATGACCGAGGAGCTGCACGACGTACGCCTGGTGGTCAACGGCGTGACCCACGAGGTCTCCGTGCCCGCGCGCCGGCTGCTCTCCGACGGGCTCCGCCACGACCTCGGCCTGACCGGCACCCACGTCGGCTGCGAGCACGGCGTGTGTGGCGCCTGCACGATCCTGGTCGACGGGCGGCCGATGCGATCGTGCCTGATGTTCGCGGTCTCGGCGGTCGACTGCGAGATCACCACCGTCGAGGGGCTCACCAACGCCGACGGCTCGTTGGGCCCGGTGCAGCAGGCGTTCGCGGAGTGCCACGGTCTTCAGTGCGGCTTCTGCACGCCCGGCTTCCTGACCACGATCACCGCCGGTCTTCGCGACAACCCGACCCCCACGCATGACGAGGCGCGGGACATGATCGCCGGCAACCTCTGCCGCTGCACCGGCTACCAGAACATCGTGAAGGCCGTCGAACGAGCGGCAGTGCTGGGTCTCGATACGCCCGCTCGTTCCTCGCGGACTACTCGACCACCGAAAGCAGTTCCATGACCACCAAGCTGATGGGCACCAAGGTGCAGCGGGTCGAGGACCAGCGGCTGCTCCGCGGCCAGGGCCGCTACGTCGACGACGTCGCGGTCGACCCCACCACGCTGCACGCCGCGGTGCTCCGCTCTCCGCACGCGCACGCCCGGATCGTCGACATCGAGGTCGACGACGTTCTCGAGCTCGACGGCGTCCACGCCGTCTGGACCTACGACGACCTCGGCGACCTCTCGGCCCCGATGGCTGAGCCGCTGCCGCTGCTGATCCCGCACCCCGACCTCACCCACGGCCGTACCCAGTACGCACTGGCGCGCGACGAGGTCAACTACATGGGTGAGGCGATCGCGTTCGTGGTCGCCGACGACCGCTACATCGCCGAGGACGCGGTCGGCCGGATCAAGGTCGCCTACGAGCTCCTGCCGCCCGTGGTGGGCATCGAGGCCGCCAGGGCGGCCGACCACCTGGTGCACGACGACGTCCCCGGCAACGTGGGCGCGCGTATGGAGCAGAACACCGGCGACGTCGAGGCCGCGATCGCGGCCGCGCCGCACCGGATGAGTCTCGACCTGACCATCGAGCGCAGCGCCTGCACCCCGATGGAGGGCCGCGGCACGGTCGCCCGGTGGGACGCCGACATCAACCGGCTGCAGGTGTGGACCTCGACCCAGACCTCCACCGGTGTCCGGGCGGCGGTCGCGGTGAAGCTCGGCCTCGATCTCGGCCAGGTCGACGTGATCACGCCCGACGTCGGCGGCGGGTTCGGCGTGAAGATCAACCATCCGTGGCCGGAGGAGGTCCTGGTGCCGCTGGCGGCCCGCACCCTGGGCCGCACGGTGAAGTTCACCGAGGACCGCCGCGAGCACTTCATCTCCTCGGCCCACGAGCGCGGCCAGGTCCACCATGTCGAGGTCGGCTTCGACGACGACGGCCGGCTGCTCGGGCTGGACGTGAGGTTCTGGCACGACCACGGCGCCTACACGCCGTACGGCCTGATCGTGCCGATCATCACCTCCACCCAGCTGCTCGGTCCCTACAAGCCGGGCGTCTACCGGGTGCGCTGCGACTCCCTCTACACCAACACCGTGATGGTCACGCCCTACCGCGGCGCCGGGCGGCCGCAAGGCTGCTACGTGATGGAGCGGACCATGGACGCGATCGCGGCCCGGCTCGGCAAGGACCGCGCCGACGTGCGTGCGCTCAACTTCATCCAGCCCGACGAGTTCCCCTACGACCAGGGGCTGATCTTCCAGGACGGGCGCGAGCTCGAGTACGACTCCGGCGACTACCCCGCCTCGCTCGCCAAGCTCAAGGAGCTGGTCGGCTGGGACGAGTTCCCGGCGTTCCGGGCGGAGATGGCGGCCGAGGGCCGCCGGGTCGGCATCGGGCTCGCCTGCTACGTCGAGGGCACCGGCGTCGGACCCTACGAGGGCGCCCACGTGCACATCGAGACGTCGGGCAAGGTCAAGGTGGCCACCGGCCTGACCAGCCAGGGGCAGGGCCACCAGACGGTCTTCGCGCAGCTGGTGGCCGACGAGCTCGGCGTTCGCTTCGAGGACGTCGAGGTGGTCACCGGCGACACCCGCCGGATGCCGTACGCCGTGGGCACATTCGCCTCGCGGGCCGCGGTGATGAGCGGCTCGGCGATCCACCTGGCCGCCAAGCGGGCCAAGGAGAAGGTGCTGCGGATCGCCGCCGAGGCGCTGGAGGCCGACGAGTCCGACCTCGAGATCGTCGACGGCGTGGTCGCGGTGAAGGGTTCGCCGGGCTCGTCGATCGACCTCGGCACCGTCGCCGTACTGTCCAACCCGCTGCGGTACGCCTTCGACGAGGCCTCGCAGGCCGCCACCCAGTTCTCGGTCGGCGACCCGGGCAAGCCGCCGGTGGCCGAGGACGACGAGCCCGGGCTGGAGGGCCGCGACTTCTACTCGCCCGAGCGGGCGACGTTCGCCTCCGGCATGCACGCCGTGATCGTCGAGACCGACCCGGAGACCGCCGAGATCACGATCCTCAAGTACGCCGTGGTGCACGACTGCGGCAACCTGATCAACCCGATGATCGTCGAGGGCCAGATCCACGGTGGTGTCGCCCAGGGGGTCGGCGGAGCCCTCTACGAACGGATGGCCTACGACGAGTCCGGGCAGCTGCAGAACGCGTCGTTCATGGACTTCCTGATGCCCTACGTCACCGAGATCCCCGACGGCATTGACATCGACCACATCGAGACGCCCTCCCCGCTGAACCCGCTCGGCATCAAGGGTGCGGGCGAGGCCGGGGTGATCCCGTCGGCCGCAGTGTTCGCGGCCGCCATCGAGGACGCCGAGGACATCCCGATCACCGCGATGCCGATCTCGCCGTCCGAGCTGTTCCACCTCCGAGAGGCGCACCGATGAAGATCAGCGGCACCAACTCGATCCCGTTCCCCGTCGCCCAGGTGTGGGATGCGCTGCTCGATCCCGCGGTGCTGGTGCGCACCATCCCCGGCTGCGAGCGCCTCGAGACGAAGGGTGAGAACACCTACGCCATGACCGTCACCGCCGGCGTGGCCGCGATCAAGGGCACGTACGACGGCACCTGCGCGCTGTCCGACCTGGTCGAGCACCAGTCGCTGGTGATGCGGCTCCAGGGCGCGGGGGCGCCGGGCACTATCGACGCCACCGTGCAGGTGGCCTTCGACGACGCCGACGGCGGGACCCGGATCTCCTACGAGGCCGACGCGGTCGTCGGCGGCATGGTGGGCGGCGTCGGCCAGCGGATGCTCAGCAGCGTGTCGAAGCGGATGGCCAAGGAGTTCTTCGACAACGTCGCGGGCGCTCTCGGTGGACCCGCGCCCGTCGAGGCGGCAGCTGCTGCCACTGAGGCCGCGCCCGGTGTGTACGAGCGCCCGGCGGTGCCGGCCACCACCGGGGTGAGCAACGACTTCCTCAAGGGGATCGCCGTCGGCGCCGGCCTGGTCCTGCTCGGCGTGGTGGCCGGGCGCTGGGCCAGTCGCCGATGATGTCGTCATGACCGACCTGACGCCTGCGTCGACGGCCCGCGAGATGGCCACCGCCATCCGCGCCCGGCAGGTCTCCGCACGCGAGCTGCTCGAGCTGCACCTGACGCGGATCGAGGAGCGCAACCCCGAGCTAAACGCGATCGTCTCCCTCGACGTCGAGCGCGCCATGAAGGGCGCCTTGTCCGCTGACGACCACCTCGCCCGTGGAGGGGTCCTCGGGCCGTTGCACGGGCTGCCGTTCGCGGTGAAGGACACCCACGCGGTAGCCGGCTGGCGGACCACCTATGGCTCTCCGCTGTTCGCCGAGCACGTCCCCGACACCGACGACCTGATCGTCGAGCGGGTCCGACGGGCCGGCGTCGTACTCATCGGGAAGACCAACGTGCCGGAGTTCGCGGCCGGGTCGCACACGTTCAACACCGTCTTCGGTACCACCCGCAACCCGGTCGACCCGTCGCGGTCCGCGGGCGGCTCCAGCGGCGGGGCGGCAGCGGCGCTGGCCGCCGGAATGGTGCCACTCGCCGACGGCAGTGACATGGGCGGCTCCCTGCGCAACCCCGCCTCGTTCTGCGGTGTCGTCGGTCTCCGTCCGTCGCTCGGGCGGGTGCCCGAGTGGCCGCAGCCCAACCTGTGGGAGACCACCTCCGTCGGCGGTCCGTTGGCCCGCAACGTCGGCGACCTGGCGCTGCTGCTGTCCGTGCTCGCCGGTCCCGATCGGCGCTCGCCGCTCGCCCTGGGCGACCCGGGGACGGCGTTCGCGCCGCCCCTGGCCGGCACCCTGCGCGGGCTACGCGTCGCGTGGTCCCTGGACCTCGGCGGGTCCTTCGAGGTCGACCGCGACGTGGCCGGGGTGATCGAGGAGGCGGGACGCCTGATGGCCCGCAACGGTGCCCGGACGTTCGGGGCGTGGCCCGAGCTCGAGCACGCCGACGAGACGTTCCGGACCCTGCGCGCCTGGAACTTCCAGGCGCGGTTCGGCGCGCTCCTGCGCGAGCACCCCGAGGCGTTCAAGCAGTCGCTCGCCGACAACATCCGGGCCGGTGAGTCGCTGACCGGAGTCGATGTCGCCGAGGCCTACGAGCGCCGTACCGAGCTCGCCCAGCGGATGCGCACCTTCTTCGCCGACTACGACGTGCTGGTGCTGCCGGTCTCCCAGGTGCCGCCGTTCCCGGCCGACCAGGAGTTCCCGCACGAGATCAACGGCAAGCCGCAGGGCTCCTACCTCGACTGGATGCGCTCGGCGTACTTCATCACCGTGACCGGCTGTCCGGCGATCTCGGTCCCGGCCGGCACCACACCCGACGGGCTGCCGGTGGGTGTGCAGATCGTCGCGCCGCACGGCGCCGACCGGCGATTGCTGGGGATCGCGGCGGCCTTCGAGGCCGCACGCGGCTGAGGATTTCTGTCCACAGGCTGGGGTGATTCCTGTGCACTTCGGTGGGCTTCCTGTGGACGGCGAGGGCTTCCTCTGTGGACGACACGCGAGCGACTTGTAGAACCCGAAGAATGTTTCGGGAAACCCTTGCGCGTCGGTGATCGGAGGGCATAGAACTTCTCTCACGTTCCCGTTCGCGGGAGCGGGACAACTCGGAGACGAGGGTCCATACGGAGGAGCAATCCTTCGCGGCAGCCGGGTGATGCGGAGGCCGGGACCGGAGTTGAAGAGTGTCGATCGGAGCATCACCGGACCGGTCAACCGAGGGGCCCTTGTGACTCATACTCACGAGGGCCCTTCACCTTTTTCACCGAGCAGGAGCCTGCGAGGAACGAGCAGACTCCGTCGCGAGGGGAGGTCGAGCAAGCCGCGCGACCGAGGAACGAGGTCGCGACCGGCGGGTCGAGACACAGCCCCGCGGGCTGAGCTTGCGAAGACCGCGATCCAGGGCCGAGGTCGAGTAGCCGCGCGACCGAGGAACGAGGTCGCGACCGGCGAATCGAGACCCGGTGCCTTTCGGCGCCACCTGTTGTCCCGTTGGCTAGGGTCGGGCCGTGGCGATCATCCATCCCAACTCGACGGTGACCCCCAGCAAGCTCGAGCTCCTCGCAGCCTGGTTCCCGAGTCGGCCCTGGGCCGGCTCCGGCCCGGTCGAGAAGGTGGGCAGCTTTCGGTTCGACGACCCGGAGGGTGAGGTCGGCGTCGAGTCGATCCTGGTCCGGCGCGGAGAGCTCCTGCTGCACGCGGCGCTGACCTATCGGAGCGCGCCGTTGGCCGGTGCTGACGACAACCTCGTCGGTACGATGCAGCACTCGGAGCTAGGGGACCGGTGGGTCTATGACGCGGCCGCCGACCCGGTGGCCCTGGCCTGCTTCGGCCGGGCCCTGCGCGGCGAGCAGGTCCAGGCGGAAATGGAGCTCTGGCAGGAGGGTGCCGTGGTCGAGCGGCGCGAGACGTCAGTCCGGGTTCGCGTCGAACCGGGGCATCCGTCGACGACGTCGGACGACGCAACGGTGCTCGACGTCGAGGGCGGTCGACTGAGCATTGCCCGGACGATCGGCACCCAGCTGGACGGCGAGCAGCGCCTGGTCGCCGAGTGGCGGGACGGTCACGGAGTCGTCGCCGCCTGGTCCGCGACCTGACCGTTCCATCCACAGGGACAGCCACAATCTGGGGATACCTGGGGTGCTGGCTGTGGACGAACTAGCCGTCGCTGTGGAGGACGCGCCAAGGGGCGAGATTTCCCCGAAAAATAGGGCGAAAGCCCTTGCGCGCCCCCGGCGCAGGGCATAGAACTTCTCTCACGTTCTCCTCCGGGAGAGCGGGATCAGCCGGAAAGAAGATCCACACTCTGGAGCAATCCAGGGCGGTGGCTGGGTGACGAAGCCAGCGGGATCGGATGGAAGGCCGGATCGATCGGGAGCGTCACCAGTACCGATCGCAAGAAGGGCCCTTGTTGCTCATACCAACGAGGGCCCTTCGCCTTTTTCGCCCCCCACGGACCGAGCTTGCGAGGTCCGCGATCCAGGGCGGGAGGTCGAGTAGCCGCGCGACCGAGGAACGAGGTCGCGACCGGCGTATCGAGACACGGCCGTCCCCTACGATCAGCCGCATGCGTCTCCGCGGTTCACGAGGCATCCACGGCTGGGCGACCTCATGTTGATGTACACCGTCCTGCACACCGTGGTGCCTCCGATCGCGAAGGTGATCTGGCGGCCGACCGTCCGCGGACTGGATCGGGTGCCGTCATCGGGTGGCGTGCTCCTGGCCAGCAACCACCGGAGCTTCGCCGACTCGGTGGTGATCCCGGTCGTGGTGCCGCGCAAGGTGGTCTTCCTGGCGAAGTCCGACTACTTCACCGGCACCGGCGTGAAGGGCGCGGTGTCGCGCGCGTGGTTCGAGGGCCTGGGGATGCTCCCGATAGACCGCGACGACAGCAAGGCCGCCCTCGCCAGCCTGGACACGGCCCTGGAGGTGCTCGGCCGCGGTGACGCGTTCGGGATCTATCCCGAGGGCACCCGGTCCCGCGACGGACGTCTCTACCGCGGCCGCACCGGCGTCGCCCATCTCGCGCTTACCGCCGGCGTACCCGTCGTGCCGGTGGGCCTGACCGGTACCGAGCGCCTGCAGCCCGTGGGGTCGCGGCTCCCGCGGCTGGCGAAGGTGACGGTGGAGTTCGGGGAGCCGATCGCGGTGGCGGGGGAGTACGACGGGGTCCCACTGGGCCGGGCCCGTCGCGAGCTCACCGACCGGATCATGGCTGCGATCCAGGAGCTGACCGGACAGGATGAGGCCGGCGTCTACAACGACCGGGCTCCCGACGACTAGGTCTTGGGCACCTTCCTGCCCGGCGGCGTGAAAGCGGCGAGTGCGGTGGCGGCGATGTAGCCGCCGGCGTCGTCGGCGGTCAGCCGGCCGGCGTGGATCTCGTCGGCGGCGCCGTGCATGAGGTTGTGCAGCGTGGCCACCAGCCACGAGACCGGGACGTCGGAGCGGAAGACGCCCTCCGCCTGCCCGCGCTCGACCAGCCGCGCGACCCGAGCGGCCGGCTCGCGGTGCAGCTCCTGGATCCGGACGGGCGTCAGCTCCTTCTGTGCCGCCATCAGGATCGACCGCGACTGGTCGACCACCTCCCAGCTGGCCTCGATGAGTCGCGTCAGCGCCTTCCGGGGGTCACCCGACAGGTCCACCGGCTCGAGTAGGGCGTTCCCCTTCAGGAGGGCGTGCTGCATGACCGCGTCGAGGAGCTCGGCGCGGGAGGAGAAGTGTCCGTAGAGCGTGACCCGGCCGACGCCGGCGGCCTCGGCGATCTGCGCGAGGGTCGCGTCCGGGTTCCGGCCGAGGCACTCAGTGGCGGCCCGGATGATCGCGTCGACGTTGCGTTGCGCGTCGGCGCGGCGGACGGCGGTTCGGCCCATCGGGTCGGGTCCTCTCGCTCGATGTTATCTCGAACACTCGTGTTTGACTTATGGTAGCAGTGTGACTAACTTGAACACCGTTGTTCAAGTTATGAGGAGCCGACATGTCCGTCACCGAGCCCGATCCGCACCGGGTCGCCACCCCGCACCCGCGCCGATGGCAGGCACTGGGGCTGCTGGGCGCTGCGCAGTTCATGCTGATCGTCGACATCACGGTCGTCGCCATCTCGCTGCCGCACATCGGCGCGGACCTGGGCCTCGACCGGGAGCAGCTGACCTGGGTGATGAGCGCCTACACGCTCGCGTTCGGCGGGCTGATGCTCGCGGGGGGCCGAGCCGCCGACGTGTTCGGACCGCGACGACTGGTGCTGGCGGGGCTGACCGTCTTCACCCTCGCGTCCCTGGTCTCGGGACTGGCCGAGGACCCGACCACGCTGCTCGTAGGACGGGTCGCGCAGGGTCTGGGTGCGGCCATGCTCAGCCCGGCCGCGCTCTCGTCCGTGGTGCGCCTGTTCGAGGGCGAGGAGCGCAACCGTGCGCTCGGCATCTGGTCGGCCCTGGGCGGCACCGGCGCCGCCGTCGGGGTGCTCGCCGGCGGGGTGCTCACCGCGGGCCCCGGCTGGCCGTGGGTGTTCTTCGTCAACGTGCCGGTCGGCGTGGTGATCCTGGTGGTGCTGACCCGAGTGCTGCCGCCGCTGCCCGCCGCGGGCCAGCGCACCCGGCCGGACGTGTTGGGCGCGGTGCTGGTGACCGCGGCCACCGGCTGCGCCATCTACGCCCTGATCGGTGCGGGCGACGAGGGATGGGGCAGCGCCCGGACCCTCGGGTTCCTCGGAGCCGCCGCCGTCCTCTACCTGTTGTTCGGCCTGTGGCAGCGGACGACGTCGGCACCACTGATGGACCTGGGCCTGCTCTTCCGGCGCCCGGTCACCTCCGGCACGTTCGTGATCCTGGTCGCCACCGCGCTGATGGTCGGGATCTTCTTCCTGGGCTCGTTCTTCCTGCAGCACCACGAGGGTCACAGCGCGCTGGTCACGGGCCTGCTGTTCCTGCCGGTCGCCCTGGCGACGATGGCCGGAGCGACCACCGCGGGCCGGCTGATCGGCGCCACCGGTGGTCGGCGGATCGTCGTGGTCGGCAACGCCGTGGCGGCCGCAGGTTTCGTCGTACCGACGCTCTGGGATGGCACGGTCGCCATGGTGGTCGGACTGACCATCGCCGCCGCCGGGATCGGGACGCTGTTCGTCGTGGCCTCGGCCACCGCGCTCGGCCAGGTGGCGCCCGAGGAGTCGGGCCTGGCCTCCGGCATCGTGAGCACGTTCCACGAGTTCGGTGCCTCGATCGGCGCTCCGGTGTTCTCGAGCGTGGCCGCCGCGAGCCTCACGGGAGCCGCCACCGGGGGCTTCACCCGGGCGTTCGTCGTCGCAGCGGTCGTCGCCGTCGGGTCAGCGCTGGTCGCCGTGGTGCTGATCCCACCGCGTCAGGTGCAGTCCAGCACGTAGGTCAACGCGGCAGAGCCTCGACGCGTGATGGCCGAAAATCGATCAGGATGTCCCGGGACGGGATGCCAGACTCGCTGCCATGAGCCTCTCGGAGACGGATCTCACTCACCTGCGTCGCTGCGTCGAGCTCGCCCGCGAGGGTCTGGAGGACGGCGACGAGCCGTTCGGCTCGCTGCTGGTCGACGCCTCCGGCAACGTGCGGTTCGAGGACCGCAACCGGGTGAAGGACGGCGACGAGACCCGGCACCCTGAGTTCGAGATCGCCCGCTGGTCGGCGACCAACCTCACCGCCGAGGAGCGCGCGTCCGCGACCGTCTACACGTCGGGGGAGCACTGCCCGATGTGCTCGGCCGCGCACGCCTGGATGGGCCTGGGCCGGATCGTGTACGCCGTCTCGTCGGCGCAGCTCACCGAGTGGCGCGCCGGATGGGGCGCGGCGGGGTCGCCGGTCGTGCCGCTGCCGGTGTCGGCCGTCGCGCCCGACGTACCCGTCGACGGACCGGCGCCGGAGCTCGAGGAAGAGATGCGCGCGCTTCACCAGGAGAAGGTCCGCCGCACCACCGGGACCGTCGGGTGACCGAGCCAGTGATCCGGCCCGCTACGACAGAAGACGCCGAGGCTGTGGCTCGGATCTGGGAGGCCGGCTGGCGCGACGCCCACGTCGGCAACGTGCCGGATGAGCTGGTGCAGGTGCGGACGTCCGAGTCGTTCCGGACCCGGGCACGCCGAGCGGGTCGCGGACACCGCCGTAGCCGTGGTCGACGACGAGGTGGCCGGGTTCGTGATGGTGGTCGAGGACCTGGTCGACCAGGTGTTCGTGGACCAGCGCCACCGCGGCAGCGGGGTCGCCGGGCTGCTGCTCGCCGAGGCGGAGCGGTTGGTCGCCGCCGGGGGGCATCCGCGTGCGTGGCTAGCCGTGGTGCCCGGCAACGCCCGTGCGCGCCGGTTCTACGAGCGCCAGGGCTGGGCGGACGAGGGCGCGTTCGAGCACCAGGTGCAGGTGGACGGCGGCAGCATCTCCGTACCGAGCCACCGCTTCGTCCGGCCGGTCGGCGGGGTCTAGCTCGGGTCGCGACCCGCCCACGCCGCCAACCGGTCGTAGATGGGCGCGTCGTCCGGCACGCTGACCTCGGGGGCGAAGACGTCGCCGCGGTTCTCCGGCGTCAGGCCTTGCGACATGACCTCCAGGCTGCGCTCGCCGACCTCCTGGTCCAGGTCTGCCGACTGCCCGGTCGCCTGCGCGAGGTCCCAGGTGTGTACGGCGAACTCGGGGGTCTGCCAGTCCGCGCCGGCGACATCGTCCTTCTGGTGCCAGAGGTGGATCAGGTCGTCGGCCGAGGAGCGGAAGGCGCCGGTCCAGTCCTCCGGCAGCGGAGGTGGTGCCGCGGACCAATCGGGCTCACCGCCCGTCATCATCGTGGCGAAGTTGCCCGGTGCCGCCAGGATGTGGGCGATCAGCTGCTCGACCGTCCAGTCCCCGCAGGGCGTCGGCCCGGACAGCTGGTCGGGCTTGACGCCGGCAAGCACGTCACCGGCCTGGTCGAGGGCCCGGGACAGCAGGACGACGGACTCTTGTTGCGTGGTCATGGTTGCCTCCTCGCCCTCACCCTAGACACACAGCGCAGATGCGCGCCGATGTGTCGCCGCCCGATGGTTAGGTGGGGCTCGTGACCTCGCAGACGACGTACCGCCCGCCGACGTACCGGCTGGTGCGCCCGCACGTCGTCACCGATGCGCCCGACCTCGACGACCACCAGCGCCGTGTGGTCGACCACACCGGCGGCCCGTTGCTGGTGTTGGCCGGTCCGGGCACCGGCAAGACGACGACGCTGGTCGAGGCGATCGTCGACCGGATCGAGAACCGCGGTGCCCGCCCCGATCAGGTGCTCGCGTTGACGTTCTCCCGCAAGGCCGCCGAGCAGCTCCGCGACCGGGTGACCGCTCGGCTGGGTCGGACCATGGCCACCGGCCTGGCCTCGACGTTCCACTCCTTCGCCTACGGCCTGGTGCGCCGCTACGCGCCCACCGAGCTCTACGCCGCGCCACTGCGGTTGCTGTCCGCTCCCGAGCAGGACGTCGTCCTGCAGGAGCTGCTGACCGACAACCCCGAGTCGGTCCGCTGGCCCGAGGAGCTACGCGCAGCCGTAGGCACCCGCGGGTTCGCGCGCGAGGTCCACACCGTGCTCTCCCGGGCGCGCGAGCGAGGGCTCGACCCGGACCGGCTGGTAGCGCTCGGCCGCGAGGAAGGGATCCCGGAGTTCGTGGCCGCGGGCCAGTTCCTGGGCCAGTACCTCGACGTGCTCGGCGACCTGAGCGCCATCGACTATCCCGACCTGATCGCCCGTGCGGTGATCGAGGCGCAGGTGCACCGCGACGACCTGCGGGGCCGGTTCAGCCACGTCTTCGTCGACGAGTACCAAGACACCGACCCCAGCCAGGTCGCGCTGCTGCAGGCGATCGCCGGTGACGGCCGCGACCTGACGGTGGTGGGCGACCCGGACCAGTCGATCTACGGTTTTCGCGGGTCCGACGTCCGCGGCATCCTCGACTTCCCGGCGGAGTTCCCGCGCGCCGACGGGTCGCCCGCGCCGGTCATCGCGCTCGGCACCACCCGCAGGTTCGGATCCCGACTGCTGCGCGCATCGCGCGCGATCGCGGCGTCGATCGGGATCACCGGCGCTATCCCGATGGAGCAGTACTCCGCGTTCCGCAACCCCGAGCCTGCCGACAACGAGTTCGGCCCCGGCTCGGTCGAGGTGGTCACCTACGACACCGCCCGAGCGGAGACCGAGAACGTCGCCGATCTGCTCCGGCGGGCGCACCTCGAGGGCGGCATCGGCTGGTCCGACATGGCAGTGCTGGTCCGGTCCGGACGCGGCTCGATCCCGGGGCTCCGGCGCTCACTGACCGCAGCCGGAGTCCCGGTCGAGGTGGCCAGCGACGAGACGCCCCTGGTGCGCGAGCCCGCCGTGCTGCCGCTGCTCGGCGCGCTCGCCGTGGTCGTCGATGCGGAGATCGCCGACGCGACCGACGAGGAGTACGTCGGCGCCGATCGGGCCGAGGCGCTGCTCACGTCGCAGCTCGGCGGTCTCGACGCGACCGACATCCGGTCCCTGACCCGGGCGATGCGCGGCGGCGACCCCTCGACGCCCGCCCGCGACCTGGTCCGCAGCGCCGTCGTCGACCCCGATGCCCTCACGGGCATGGACGGCGAGCCCGCCCGGCGCGCGTCGCGACTGGCCCGCCTGATCGCCCAGGCCCGCGCCGATCTCGCCGATGGCGCGACCGTCGAAGAGGTGCTGTGGACCTTGTGGGACGGCTCCGACTGGGGCCCCCGGCTGCGCGCGGCCACTCAGGCCGGCGGACACGGCGCCCGGCTGGCTCACCGCGACCTCGACGCCATCTGCGCGTTGTTCGAGCAGGCCGCTCGCGCCGAGGAGCAGCGGGGCCACACCAGTGTTCGCGAGTTCCTCACCACCCTCCGCGCCCAGGAGATCCCGGCCGACACCCTGGCCGACCGAGGCGTGCGCGGAGAGGCGGTCCGGCTGGTCACTGCCCACCGTGCCAAGGGTCTCGAGTGGCGCCTGGTCGTGGTCGCCCATGTGCAGGAAGGAGCCTGGCCCGACCTGCGCCGACGCGACACTCTGCTCCAGGCCGACCGGATCGGGCGCGAGGGACTCCAGCCGGCCCTCACGCGGGCCGCGATGCTCGCTGAGGAGCGCCGGCTGTTCTACGTCGCGTGCACGCGGGCCCGCCAGCGGCTGGTGGTGACCGCCGTCGCGTCGCCCGACGACGACGGCGAGCAGCCGTCCCGCTTCGTCCACGAGCTCGGCCGCGAGCCCGAGCACCGCGTCGGCCGGCCGCGACGCCCGCTCTCGATGGCCGGCCTCGTGGCCGAGCTCCGACGCACCCTCGCCGACCCCGAGCAGCCCGAGCCGATTCGCGCCGCGGCCGCCAGGCGGCTGCGGATGCTGGCCGAGACCGACGTCCACGGACGTCCGGTGGCCGCGAGCGCCGACCCGGCCACCTGGTGGGGTCTGCGCGAGCCCACCAGGTCGGACCAGCCGGTGCGGCCTGCTGCCGAGCCCCTCACGCTGTCCGCCAGCGCGCTCGAAGGGCTGCTCATCTGCCCGGCCCAGTGGTTCCTCAGCCGCGAGGCCGGCGGGGAGGTGGTCAGCTCCACCAGCCAGGGCTTCGGCAAGGTGGTGCACGCGATCGCGGAGCGGATCGCCCGGGGCGAGCTCGGCGCAGCGGTCGACGTCGAGACCGATCTGATGCCACTGGTCGACGAGGTCTGGGGGCGCATGGAGTTCCGCACCCCCTGGTCCCGGTCTCGCGAGCGCGAGGCGGTGTTCGCGGCACTGGCCCGGTTCGTCGCGTGGCACGGCCGGCCGGGCGCACGCACGGTCGTAGCCGTCGAGCCGCGGATGACCGCCGAGGTCGCGCTTCCCGACGGTCAGGTCGTCCGCCTCTACGGATACGCCGACCGGCTCGAGCTCGATGAGGACGGACGCGTGGTGGTCGTCGACCTCAAGACCAGCAAGTACGCCCCAGCTGACAAGGACGTCGAGAAGCACTCCCAGCTCGGCCTCTACCAGCTCGCGGTCGACCACGGGGCAGCCGACGAGCACGTCGGCAGCTCGGCGGCCTCGGGCGGGGCCGAGCTCGTGCAGCTCAGAGGTGGTGACGCCCTGCCCAAGGTGCAGCACCAGTCGCGCCCGTCCGGCGACGGTCCCCGACCAGTCGAGGAGCAGCTGATGCAGGCAGCTGCGGCGCTGCGGTCCGAGGAGTTCGTCGTACGCCCCGGCCCGCACTGCCGGCGGTGCACGTTCCAGGCCATCTGCCCCGACAAGACCGCCGGGACGGTGCTCGGATGACCGGCCGCGCCATCGACACACCCGCACAGCTGCGCGACCTGCTCGGGGTCGACTGGACGTTCAGCGATCAGCAGTTCGCGGCGATCACGGCCCCTCTCGAGCCCGCCGTCGTGATCGCCGGAGCCGGCTCCGGCAAGACGGCGGTCATGGCGGCCCGGGTGGTGTGGCTGGTCGCGACCGGACGGGTCTCACCAGGCGAGGTCCTTGGTCTCACCTTCACCACCAAGGCGACCGCCGAGCTCCAGAAGCGGATTCGCGACAGCCTGCGCGACGCCGGCCTGCTGCCCGAGCCGGGGCCTCGCACGGACGACGAGGAAGAGGTCGAGGAGGAGGTCGAGGAGCCGACGGTCGTGACCTACCACGCCTACGCCGCCGCGCTGCTGACCGAGCACGGCCTGCGGATCGGCCACGAGCCCGACACCCGCTTGATCGCCGATGCCAGTCGCTACCAGCTCGCTGCGCGCGCCGTGCAACGGCACGCGCAGCCGGTCGAGCAGCTCACCGACCATCCACCCACGGTCGTGCAGAACCTGCTCGCCCTCGACGGCCAGCTGAGCGAGCACCTGGTCACGCCCAGATCAGCTGCGCAGCTACGACGCCGCAGAGCGTCCGAGGTTCGAGGCCGGGATGGCCGACGAGCACCGGAAGACCTACCGCGACAAGAACGAGAAGGCGATCTCGGCCATCGACCGCCGCGGCGAGCTGCTCGACCTGGTCGAGGCCTACCGCGGGCTGAAGCGGCACCTCGGGCTGATGGACTTCTCCGACCAGATCTCCCTGGCGGCCCGGCTCGCCGAGCAGTCCCCGGAGGTGGGGGCCATCGAGCGCGGCAAGTTCAGGGTCGTGCTGCTCGACGAGTACCAAGACACCTCGGTCGCCCAGGCGCTCATGCTGAGCCGGCTGTTCTCCGGCCCCGACGCCGAGTCCGGGCTCGGTCATCCGGTGACCGCGGTAGGCGACCCCAACCAGGCGATCTACGGCTGGCGAGGCGCGTCGGTCTCCAACATCCTGGAGTTCGGCAGGGACTTCCCACCCGCCTCCGGTGCCGGCACGACGTACCCCCTCACGGTCAACCGGCGCTCCGACGAGCGGATCCTCGCCACCGCCAACCATCTGGCGGCCGACCTCTACGCGCTCCGGCCGGAGCTGCTGCCGCTGGAGCCGAAGCCCGGTGCTGCGCCCGGTGAGGTCCGCGCCGTCGTCCACGAGACCTACGACGACGAGCTCGCGTGGCTCGCCGAGGAGGTCATCGCCACCCACGCCGATCTCGAGGCACACACCGATGAGCCCTGCTGGCGCGAGATCGCCGTGCTCACGCGCGACAACTCGCACGCCGCCGCCGTCTTCGACGCGCTGAGCGACCGCGAGGTCCCGGTCGAGATCGTCGGCCTCAAAGGCCTCCTTCGGCTGCCCGAGGTGTCGGAGGTGGTGGCCACCCTCAATCTGATCCAGGACGTCACCGCCAACGCCGCTCTGCTCACCCTGCTGGCCGGACCACGGTGGGCGATCGGGCCGCGGGACCTGGCCCTGCTGGGCCGACGCGCTCGCGGGCTCGCCGGGGGCAAGGGTGGGGGACAGGAGTTCGCCAGCGTCCACGAACAGCTCGAGGCGGCGGTCGAGGGGGCCGACCCGACGGAGATCCCGTCTCTCTGCGACGCGCTGGAGGACCCGGGCGACCTCGCCTACTCACCGGAGGCACGCGACCGGTTCGGGCTCCTGGCCGACGAGCTGCGTCGGCTGCGCTCGGCGATCGGAGAGCCGCTCCTCGACCTGGTCCGCCGGATCGTCGACACGACGGGCATCGACGTCGAGCTGGCCTCCTCGGTCAGCCCCGCAGCGGCGGCCCGCCGGGAGAACCTCGACCTCTTCGTCCAGGCGGTCGCCGAGTTCCAGGCCGTCGACGGTCAGGTCACGCTGGCAGCGCTGCTGGCCTGGCTCGAGGCCGAGGACGAGTTCGGCCAGGGCCTCGATGTCGCGACCCCGTCCGAGGCCGACTCGGTCAAGCTGCTCACCGTCCACCGCGCCAAGGGACTCGAGTGGGACGCGGTCTTCCTGGTCGGTGTGACCGAGCGCAAGTTCCCCACCAACCAGTCCCGGTCGAGCTGGCTCACGGTGCCGTTCATGATGCCCAACGCGTTGCGGGGCGATGCCCGCGACCTGCCCGCCCTCACCGGTCACGCGCCCGCCGACATCAACGCGTTCGCCAAGGCAGCCAAGGACCACGAGGCGCTGGAGGAGCTGCGGCTGGGCTATGTGGCCTGGACCCGCGCCCGCCACCTGCTCGCGGTCTCGGCGTGGTGCTGGGCCCCACATCTCAAGGGAGGCCTCGGCCCGTCGCCCTACCTCGTGCGGACGCGTGAGGCGATTGCCGTGTGGGGCGGCGAGCCCGAGGCCTGGCGCGAGTGCGTCGCCAAGGGCGAGATCAGCCCCTACGCCGACCGCTCGCCCGACCTGCCCTGGCCGATCTCCCACCGCACCGCCGAGGTGGAGCGTCGCCAGGACGCGGCGGCACGGGTGCGCGCGGCGCGGGTCGACGATCCCGACGCGATCGAGGACATGCTGCTGCTCGACCGGATCCAGCAGTGGGACGACGAGATCAAGCGGCTGCTCGACGAGGCCGTACGCGACCGGTCGCCCGACATCGCCGTCCCCCTTCCGTCGAGCCTGTCGGCCACCGCACTGGCGCGGCTGCGCGACCAGCCAGAGGAGTTCGCCCGCGACCTGGCCCGGCCGATGCCGCGTCGGCCGTCGGCCGCTGCTCGCTTCGGCACCCGCTTCCATGCCTGGGTCGAGGCCAGGTTCGGGCAGCAGGTGTTGATCGATCCCGACGAGCTGCCCGGCCGGGGCGACTCCGGGATCGACGACGACTCCGACCTGCGGGAGCTGATCAAGCAGTTCGAGGAGGGCGCGTTCGCCGACCGGGTGCCGGTGGCCGTCGAGCCGCCGTTCGCACTGGTGCTCGACGGCCAGGTGGTGCGCGGCCGGATCGACGCGGTCTACGACGACGACGGCGGGTTCCTGCTCGTCGACTGGAAGACCAACCGGGCCCAGACCGCCGACCCGCTGCAGCTGGCGATCTACCGCGTCGCCTGGGCCGAGCTGCACGACGTACCCCTCGAGAAGGTGCGGGCGGGGTTCTACTACGTCCGCACCGGGGACCTGGTGGAGCCGGAGGACCTGCCCGGGCGCGCCGGGCTCGAGGTGCTGGTGACAAGGGATAGTTCTTGATACTTTCGATGAAGTATCAAGGTCTATCTTCGGGAGCCGGTGCATGACGCAGCCGTTGACCAACCCCTACACGCCGGGCCAGGTGCCCCGGATCTTCGCCGGCCGGGTCGCCGAGCTGAGCCGGATCCGCGACCAGGTGAGCCGGGTGGCGACGTTCGGCGAGCTCGGCGGCCCGCTGCTGGTGTTCCACGCCCCGCGCGGCCTGGGCAAGACCTCGCTGCTGCGCACCGGGCAGCGGCAGGCGGCCGAGCTCGGCTTCGTGTCGGTCTGGGTCGCGTGCTCGCGGGACCGTCCGTTCCTTCCCGAGCTGGTGCGCGGGGTCGAGCGGGCCCTGCATCGCGCGGAGCTGAGCCTCGACACCGACGAGGGCCGGCGCTGGCGGTCACGGTTGGAGCGGGTCTCCGTGGAGCTCGGCGTACCCGGGCTGAAGGTCACCGGCGACATCCGCACCAGCGCCGACGACGCCCCGCGCGCGAGCCCCTCCGCCGCGCCCATCGGCGCGCTCGAGGACCTCCTGCACGACGCCGCGGATCTGGTGCGTGGGCGCGGCGGCGCGGGCCTCCTCGTGTTCATCGACGAGCTGCACGCGGCCTCCGCCGACGACATGTCGATCCTGCTCAACGCGCTGCAGAACCTCGACGGCGAGCGCGAGGAGAATCCCTTGGCAGTTGTCACCGCCGGCCTTCCGGTCACGCCGGAGGCGATCACCCGGGCCGCCACATTCGGTGAGCGCAGCGCGTTCGTGCCGCTCGACCTGCTCAGCGAGGTCGACGCCCGGGCCGTGCTCACCGCTCCCGCCGAGGCTCTCGAGGTCACCTGGACGCCCGAGGCGCTGACGCTGGTGGCCGACGAGTGCCGTGGCCACCCCTACCTGCTGCAGCTGCTCGGCAGCTCGGCGTGGACGGCCGCGCAGCCGGCTGCCGGAGAGCGGGTGGAGGCCGAGCACGTGAGGGCCGGCATTCCCGCGGCCGCCGACCAGCTGGACGCGATGTACCGCGCCCGCTGGGGGTCGGCGACACCGGCCGAGAAGGCGTTCGTGCGGGCGATGGCCGAGGTCGGCACCGAGAACGTCAGCCGGGCCCAGATCGCCGAGAACCTCGGCCAGGACACCCACGCGATCAGCGTGCCCCGGGAGCGGTTGATCGAGAAGGGCGTGATCGAGCCGGTCGGCCACGGGCTGGTGCGGTTCACGCTGCCGGGCTTCGCGAAGTACGTCCGCGAGCGGGCGCCGGGCTAGCGAGTGCCGAGGCCGGCCTCGAGCGCGATCTCGACCATCGTGCCGAAGGTCTGCTCGCGCTCCTCGGCAGTGGTCGCCTCGCCAGTGACGACCTGGTCCGAGACGGTGCAGATCGTCAGAGCGCGCCGACCGTAGCGAGCCGCCAACGTGTACAGCGCGCTGGCCTCCATCTCCACGGCGAGCACGCCGTGCTCCACCATCCGGGTCGTCAGCTCCGGCCGCGCCGGGTAGAATGAGTCGCTGCTGAACATCAGCCCGACGTGGGCGCCGCCGTGTCGCTCGGCCGCGGCCGCCGCGTCCCGCAGCAGCCCGAAGTCGGCGACCGGCGCGTAGTCCAGGCCCTCGAACGCGATCCGGTTCATCGAGGAGTCGGTGCACGCGCCCGACGCGATCACCAGGTCCCGGACCGCGAGCCGCTCGGTCAGCGCGCCGCACGAGCCCACGCGGATGATCGTCTGCACGTCGTACTCGCGGAACAGCTCGTTGACGTAGATGGCCAGCGACGGCTGGCCCATCCCCGACCCCTGCACCGAGACCGGCCGCCCGTTCCAGGTGCCGGTGTAGCCGAACATGCCGCGCACCTCTGAGTAGCACTTCGCGCCCTCGAGGAAGGTCTCCGCGATCCACGTCGCGCGCCGCGGGTCGCCGGGGAACAGGACGAGGGGGGCGATCTCGCCCGGAGCCGCGCCGATGTGGGTGCTCATGGGCGTCAGCCTATGAAAGGGATCACGTACTCGCGGCAGCGGCACCCAACCGCACCGCGGCTTCGGTGAGTGCCGCTGAGGCCGAGCCGTCCTGAGCGGCCGGCCATGCACCGACGTTGGTACCGGAAGGGTGCCGGAATGTGCACACAGGAGGCAGTTCTAGAGTCGGGGCGTGACCTACCCGCACCTGGAGCTGGCCGCCGATCCGCACGACCGCAACGGGCTCAAGCGCACCGACGATGCCTGGCTCACCGAGCGGTGGGACGACCCGGGCACCCGGGTGCTGGTCGTCTCGGGAACCCGGGTCCGGCCGCGGGACGGCGCCATCGACTGGGTGGCGCCGACCGAGGCGCCGGAGGGCGTGCGGCTGCTGCTCGGTGAACGGGACGGCCGGACCTGGTTCGCCGTAGTCGTACCCCCCGACGCGGCGAAGGCGGAGCCGGAGCAGTGGTTCCCGATGCGCGGCCTGCTGCCGTTCCTCAGCGGCGACTCGGTGCGGCTCGCGCCCCTGATCTTCCACGCGCTAGGGCTGGCCGAGTGGCTGTGGGTCACCCGGTTCTGCCCGCGCTGCGGCGGCAAGCTGGAGGCGCGGGCGGCCGGGCACGAGCTGACCTGTGTCGACTGCGGGCGCTCGCAGTTCCCGCGGTCCGACCCGGCCGTGATCATGGTGGTCGCGCACGGAGAACCCGGATCCGCCGAGGAGCGCTGCCTGCTCGGCCGCAAGGAGATCTGGCCGGAAGGCCGCTTCTCGACACTCGCCGGGTTCTGTGAGCCGGGGGAGACGCTCGAGGACGCCGTACGCCGCGAGGTCGCCGAGGAGACCGGCGTGATCGTCGGTGATGTGGAGTACTTCGGCAACCAGCCCTGGCCGCTGCCGTCCAGCCTGATGCTGGGGTTCATGGGCCGGGCCGAGACCACCGAGTTGGTGTTCGACGACGACGAGATCGACGACGCGCAGTGGTTCACCCGAGCGGAGATGAAGGAGCAGGCCGAGGCCGGTTCGCTGGTGCTGCCCGGCGGTGTCTCGATCAGCCGGTCACTCGTGGAGCACTGGTACGGCGGACCGCTGCCGGGGCATTGGTGAGCAAGCGAGCAGCAGTTACGCGGCGAGCGCCGCGAGCTTCTGCTGGACCTGGGCCAGCGAGGGGTTGGTCTGCGCCGTGCCGTCGGCATACACCAGGGTCGGCACCGTCTGGTTGCCGTTGTTGGCGGACTCCACGATCTCGGCCGCGCCCGGGGTCTGCTCGATGTCGACGACGTCGTAGACAATCCCTTCTCGGTCGAGCTGGCTCTTCAATCGGTAGCAATAGCCGCACCATGGGGTGGTGTACATGGTGAAAGCGCCGCTCATCGTTGGGATGTCCCCTCCTACGTCTAGGGTCGTGGTCGTTGCCTGATCAACCACTCTCGAGCAGGAGTTGTTCCCGATGACGCCTCCGGACGAGCTGCTCGACGCGCTCGATCCTGAGCAGCGCCAGGTCGCCGAGGCGCTGCGCGGGCCGGTGCGGGTTCTGGCCGGTGCCGGCACCGGCAAGACGCGGGCGATCACCCACCGGATCGCCTACGGCGTCGCCACGGGGGTCTACTCTCCGACCGAGGTGCTCGCTGTGACCTTCACCACCCGGGCGGCGGGGGAGATGCGTGCCCGGCTGCGCCGGTTCGGCGCCCAAGCAGTGCAGGCGCGCACCTTCCACTCGGCGGCGCTGCGCCAGCTCCGCTACTTCTGGCCGCACGTCTATGGCACCGAGCTCCCGACCCTGACCGAGTCGAAGATCGGTCTCCTGGTCACCGCCGCGCGCCGGCAGCGGGTCAACGCCGACCAGGCGCTGCTGCGCGACCTCGCCTCCGAGGTCGAGTGGGCCAAGGTCAGCAACGTCCAACCCGACGACTACGCCGACCTGGCATTCGCCCGTGGACGCTCGGTGACCGGCCTCGAGCCGGAGGCCGTGGGCCGGCTGTTCGCCAGCTACGAAGAGGTCAAGCGGGGCCAGGGCCGGATGGACATGGAGGACGTCCTGCTGCTCACTGCGGGCCTGCTCGCCGAGGACGAGCGGGTGGCGGCCCAGGTCCGCCGGCAGTACAAATGGTTCGTCGTCGACGAGTTCCAGGACGTCTCGCCAATCCAGTCGGCGTTGCTCGACCTGTGGCTCGGGGGTCGCGACGAGCTGTGCGTGGTCGGCGACCCGGCGCAGACGATCTACTCGTTCGCCGGCGCCGACGCCGGCTACCTCACGCGCTTTCCCGCCAAGTACCCCCACACGACGTCCATCGAGCTGGTCCGCAACTACCGCTCCACCCCACAGGTGGTCACGGCCGCCAACACCCTCCTCGCGGGGTCCGACAGTCAGGGGGTCGAGCTCCGCGCCCAGCGGCAGGCCGGCCCGGAGGTTCGCTACACCGGGCATCCCGACGAGGTGGCCGAGGCGGCCGCCGTCGCGACCGGGATCGAAGAGCTCCGCCGGGCCGGCGGCCGGCTCGGCGAGATCGCGGTGCTGTTCCGGATCAACGCCCAGTCCGAGGCGTTCGAGGACGCACTCACCGACCGCACGATCCCCTACGTCGTGCGGGGCGCGGCCCGCTTCTTCGACCGCCCCGAGGTCCGCGAGGCGGTCACCCGATTCCGCGGCGCGGCCCGCTCGGACGAAGGTGCTGGAGACCTGGTCGAGGTGGTCCGCGCGATCCTGGCCGCCATGGGCTGGTCGGACGAGCCGCCCGAGGCACGTGGCCGGACCCGCGATCGCTGGGAGTCCTGGCAGGCGTTGATGTCGCAGGCCGAGGACTTCGCGCGGGCCGGATCGGTCGATCTCGGTGGGTTCGTCGACGACCTGGACCGGCGGGCCGCCGAGCAGCACGCCCCGGTCGCCGACGGCGTCACCCTGGCGACGTTCCACGCCGCCAAGGGGCTGGAGTGGGACTCCGTGTTCCTGTGCGGGCTTCAGGACGGCACTCTGCCGATCACCTACGCCGACACGCCGGAGGCGGTGGAGGAGGAGCGCCGCCTGCTGTACGTCGGCATGACCCGCGCCCGGACCGACCTCCGGCTGTCGTGGGCGATGGCGCGCAACCCCGGCCAGGCGGCGCGGCGAAAGCCGTCACGCTTCCTCGACCCGCTGCTCCCCAACACCGCGCGGGCCGGCGCCGCCACGCGACGCAGCAGGGGCGCGCGGACCTGCGTGGAGTGCGGGCGACCGCTCGAGAGCAAGGCCGAGAAGCTCCGTCGGCGCTGTGCCGACTGTCCGGTTCCCTACGACGAGGCGCTCTTCGAGCGGCTCCGGGAGTGGCGCAAGGAGCGTGCCCGCACCGACGAGGTGGCGGCGTTCATGGTGTTCAGCAACAGCACCCTCGAGCAGATCGCCGAGCACCGGCCGCGCTCCGCCGATGCGCTGTTGAGGATCTCCGGCGTAGGCCCCGACAAGCTCCAGAAGTACGGCGAAGAACTGCTGACACTCGTCGATTAACTGCCAATCCAGGGGGTCGCCGAAGAAATCTTGAAAAAAGTCAACAAATGGTTTGCTCCTTACACAGGGGCTCCGGTAACTTTTCCGAACCAGCAACCGCGCACCACGGTCTTGGCAAGGCCGGCGCCCGATGACACCCGAGGAGGTGGCGACAAATGGTCAACATCAAGAACCCGAACTGGACGCAGCTCACGTCCACCTTTGGCATGCCCGTCTGTGGCCGCACCCTCGTCATCACGCGAGACCGCATGGCTGCTGCGACCAAGGGACACGTGGGTTCTGTTCCGGCCTACATCCCGGGGACCAACGCCTGGAGTCCGCCCGTCTGTTGACACATCGACAGAATCGGCACCTCCAGGCCGCGGAACCCACCAAGGGATCCGCGGCCTTCGTGTTTCTCAAGACAGAAACCCGGACCGCAGATCCCGCTGAATCAACCAACGCGATCAGGTCAAACAACAAGGAGGTGACACATGACCATCAGCGTTCTCGACCGCACTGATGGGACTGCCGTGGAGGAGACCGAGCAGACGCTCGGCGGACTACACGACCAGGCCGAGAAGGTGGACAACGAGCGGCTGCCCTGCCGGGTCAACAACCCGGAGCTGTGGTTCGCCGAGTCCCCTTCCGACGTGGAGTGTGCCAAGGCCCTCTGCACGGACTGTCCCGTCCAGGCGATGTGCCTGGCCGGTGCGCTCGATCGGCGCGAGCCCTGGGGCGTCTGGGGCGGTGAGCTGTTCCTGCAAGGAGTGGTGATCCCCCGCAAGCGCCCGCGTGGCCGGCCCCGCAAGAACGAGGTCGCCGCGTAACCAGCGGCCCGAAGTCCGACAACGAAAGCACCAACCACCCGAAAATGACCTTTCACACGAACGGAACCAATCTCATGAACCTCATGAATGAAGAACTGGCGCGGGCGCATACGTCCGCGCGCCTGGGAGAGGCGCAGCAGTTGCGTGCGGGCGACAACCTCGTCCGTGCCCGTCGCTTGAGCCGTAAGGCCGAGCGGGCCGCGCAGCGGGCACGCCTTGCCCTCGCTCGCGCTCTGTAGGACTCCGGGGAGTCACCTCCGGAACACCCTGATCGCGGGTGAAATCAGAGGCCGGGTACGACACAACGTCGTACCCGGCCTCCTTACTTTTTCGGACGTAGGGTGAACACGTGCCCGACGACCAGCCGCGCGTCTGCGACTTCTGTGGTCGCCAGGAGAGCGACGTCGCGCGAACTCTGACCTGGAGCACGTCCGTGGAGAACGGCCGGCAGCGCACCTACTGCGACGTCTGCTCGCGCGAGCATCTGCGCAGCATGGAGGGGAAGCTCGACAGCGAGTTCTGGTGAGCCACTTCACCACACAACGTCCCACGCGCACCCGCAGTGCGGGTGCCGCTCCCACATCCGGTGTACGGCGGGCCCCGCGTGATCGATGTCGACCGTGGCCGACCAGGTGACGGGGCGGTCGCCCTCGGCGTACCGCGCGAGGTCGCGTACCGCCCAGGCCAGCGCCAGCACCTCGAGCGTCGGATCGACGGGCACACCGTCGGCCTCCGCCGTAGCCCGGGCCACCTGCTCGACCACGAGCGGTCGCCGCGGGTCGGGCTCCGCCAGGTGTGCGTCGACGCACCGCAAGCAGGCGGTCCCGCCGGGAACCACGAACGGTCCGACCCGGGCGGCGGCGCCGCAGACCACCAACAGGTGTGGTGCGCCCTCGCGGACCAGTGGGTCGATCTCGCCGCGAAGTGGCTCGTCGGCGGTGACGACGAGCCAGGCCGACGGGAGGTCTCCAGGAGCGGCCAGGCCCACCCCTGCCCCACGCAGCAGGCCGCGCACCGTCGCAACGGTGCCGGCGGGAGCGCGCAGGCCGATGCGGGCCCCGGCGCGGGCCGCGAGTCGGCGAGCGGCGTCCTCGCCGAACTGCGCCTCAGCCGCCCGGCGTGCCGCCGGGACGATCGGGCTGTCCGACCCCGGCTCACCACCGTCGAGCACCAGGCCGGCCGCCCGCAGCGAGCGCAACGCCGCCCGGGCGTGCGGGTCGTCCGCGGTGGTGGAGAGGCCGCCGAGCAGCGCGCGGACGGCGGGGCGGTCCGGGAGGATCACCCGCCTCGGCGGGTCGACGCCCACCTGGAGGTGGTCGCCGTCGCGGCGTACGACGTGCACGCCCGGCCGCCAGCGCAGCCTCCGGGGGAGTGGCTCACCCATGCGGGGAGCCTCACACAGCGGCCGCGCCGCGCGTGCGACTCATCCACAGAAGGGTGACGGCGGCAAGCCCCGTGGGGCGTGCCGCCGTCCTAGAAGTCTGGCTGTTGACTTGTGGGGGCGTACTTACGCCTTGCCGAGAATGCGGTTGAGGTTCGTGCCGCAGACGGGGCACACACCCTTGGCCATGCGGGTGCCCTTGTCGTTGACCCTGACCTCGCCCTCTGCCTCGCGCTTTTCCTTGCACTTCACGCAGTAGAACTCGCCGCTCCAGGTCTCCGCCATGACGGCCTCCTTGCTCTCGTCACTCATTCGGTCGTCGCGACGGGGTTTACGGGGAAGCCCGCCGGAAGTCCTGCGACAGGTGCCTCAGAACCAATTCGACCCTACGACACGCCTGGGCGCAGGCGTGGCAGGCGCTCCGTGAGCCTGAATTAAGCGTGAAACCGCTCACGGCGCTCCGGAGGGCCCCTCAGTACCCTGCGCGCATGGCTGAGCTCACCCACCTGCGCCTCGAGCGCCCGTCCGACGGGGTCGCCCTGTTGGTCCTCGACAACCCCGACCTGCGGAACGCGATGTCCGACGAGATGACCGCCTCGTGGGTCGCCGCGATCGACGAGCTGGCCGCCGACCGGTCGGTGCGCGCGGTGGTCGTCACCGGCGAGGGCTCGGCCTTCTGCTCGGGCGGCAACACCGGCTGGATCGCGAGCGAGCCGGATGCGACCGTCGACGACCTGCGCACCCGGATGATCGCGTTCTACCGGGCCTGGCTGTCCGTCCGGAAGCTGGAGGTGCCGACGATCGCCGCGGTCAACGGGCCCGCGATCGGTGCGGGGCTGTGTCTCGCGCTCGCGTGCGACATCCGGTACGCCGCCACCGGCGCCAAGCTCGGGGCGCCGTTCGTGCGGCTCGGCATGCACGCGGGGATGGCCGGTACCTACCTGCTGCCGAACGTCGTCGGTGCGGCGCACGCCCGCGACCTGCTGCTCACCGGCCGGGTCGTGGAGGCGGACGAGGCGCTGCGGATGGGCCTGGTGTCCCGGGTGATCGAGCCCGAGGCGTTCCGCGACGAGGCGCTTAGCGCGGCGGCCGAGATCGCCGCCAACGCCCCGATCGCCAGCCGGCTGACCAAGTTGGCGCTGGCCGACGGCGGGCACCGCGACCTCGAGACCTGCGTGCAGTGGGAGGCGATGGCCCAGCCGATCACGCTGGCCACCGAGGACCTCCAGGAAGGGATCCGGGCCAGCCGCGAGAAGCGAACCCCGGTCTTCCATGGACGCTGACCAAGTGAAGAGACCCCCGGCCCACCTCACGACACTTGCCTTCCCCTTGCGAGTGTCGGTCGGCGGGCCGGGGGCCTCGTCTGGTCGAGAACCTTGGCAGCGGGCGGGGCCGCGGTCAATCCATCCGGGACCTCCCCTGTGGACAGACCTGTGGAGGGGCCTGTGGACGATGGGCGATCCCGGTGGAAATCCCCGGTCTGGACCGGGATCCGGCTGTGGAGGACACGCCCGGGGCAGCGCCGTACGCGGCCGTGACCAGCGAGAATGGTGTCCACGGGGTGTGGAGAGGAAAAAAGTGCGACAGATGGGGTCCGAGTGACGGCCACGGAGGGGTACGACGCGGGGCCGGTCGCGGCGCTGCGCCGGATCGCGTTCCTGCTGGAGCGCGCGCGGGAGGACACCTACAAGGTCAAGGCGTTCCGCGGCGCCGCCGCCACGATCCTGCCGATGCCGCCCGAGGAGGTCGCCCGGGCAGTCGAGGACGGCTCCCTCACCAAGCTGCCCGGGATCGGCGCCAGCTCGGCCAAGGTGATCGCCTCCGCGGTCCGCGGAGAGGTGCCCGAGCGCCTGGCCCGGCTCGAGGCGGAACACCCCGGGCCGCTGACCGACGGTGGTGCGGAGGTGCGCAGCCGGATCAAGGGCGACCTGCACAGCCACTCCGACTGGTCCGACGGCGGGTCGCCGATCGAGGAGATGGCGATGACCGCGATGGAGCTCGGTCACGACTACCTCGTGCTCACCGACCACTCGCCCCGGCTGACCGTCGCCCGCGGGCTCAGCCCCGAGCGACTCGTCCGCCAGCTCGATGTCGTCGACGCCGTCAACGAACACCTGCAGGGGATGGGCGGCTTCACCCTGCTCAAAGGGATCGAGGTCGACATCTTGGACGACGGCGCGCTGGACCAGACCGAGGAGCTGCTGGACCGGCTCGAGGTCCGGGTCGCGAGCGTCCACTCCAAGCTCAAGATGGAGAAGGACGCGATGACCCGGCGGATGATCGGCGCGATCCTCAACCGGCACACCAACGTGCTCGGTCACTGCACCGGTCGGCTGGTCACCGGCGGGCGCGGCACCCGCGGCCAGTCGCAGTTCGACGCCCGTGCCGTCTTCGAGGCGTGCGCCGAGCACGACGTCGCGGTCGAGATCAACTCCCGGCCCGAGCGCCGCGACCCGCCGACGGCGCTGCTGGAGCTGGCCCGCGACGTCGGCTGCCTGTTCTCGATCGACAGCGACGCCCACGCCCCGGGGCAGCTCGACTTCCAGGTGCTCGGCTGTGAGCGCGCCCAGGACGCCGGCATCGACCCGGAAAGGATCGTCAACACCTGGGCGAAGGACCGCCTGCTGGCCTGGGCGAAGAAGTAAGTTGCCCTCATGAGCCAGGCTCAGGTGGAGGTACGCCGCTCGAAACGGCGGCGCCGGACCGTGTCCGCCTACCGCGACGGCGAGCGGATCGTCGTACTGATCCCCGCGTCCCTGACCCGCAAGGAAGAGGCCGAGTGGGTCGAGACCATGGTGGCCCGGATCGAGAAGGCGGAGCAGAAGGCCAAGTTGTCCGATGACGACCTCCTCGAGCGCGCGCAGCGTCTGAACGACAAATGGCTCGGCGGACTGGCCACGCCCGCATCGGTGCGCTGGGTCACGAACCAGAACTCCCGCTGGGGCTCGTGCACGCCGGGTGACCGCACGATCCGGCTCTCCGAGCGGCTCAACGGGATGCCGACCTGGGTGGTCGACTACGTGCTCGTGCACGAGCTCGCCCACCTGCTCGAGTCCGGCCACGACGCGAAGTTCTGGGCGTGGGTCGATCGCTACCCGCAGGCCGAGAAGGCCCAGGGCTACCTGCTGGGCTGGTCGGCCGCCGCGCACATCGAGCCGCCGCCCGACGGCGTCGACTGACTAGCGCCGGGCGAGCGAGAGCCGCACCAGCTCTTCGAGGGCGGCCTCTCGGTCCGGGAGGGCGTCGACCGGCCACCAGCGCACGTCGAGCGACTCCTCGCTGACCGCGTGCTCGACGCCGGGATCGACCACGGAGACGAACCGGACGTCGAGGTGGTGGACGTCGCCGCTCGGCCCGCAGAAGGGTACGGCGTGCTCGCTCAGCTGCACCGGGGTCGGGTCCAGCCGCAGGTCGGCCACGCCCGACTCCTCGGTGGCCTCGCGGTGCGCGGCGCCGGAGAGGGTGGCGTCGCCGGGCTCGCAGTGGCCGCCGAACTGGAACCATCGCCGGGCCTTGGCGTGCAGCGTCAGCAGCACCCGGCGCCGGTCGTGGCTGAGCACCAGGGTGCTCGCGGTGAGGTGGTCCGGCCGGCACTCGCGGGAGACGCCGTCGGGGTGTGCCGCGAGGTGGGTGAGGTAGCGGTCGCGGAGCAGACCCTGGCCGGGGGTCGGTGGCTGCCAGGCCTCCAGAACGCGGACCGCGTCGGCGTGGAGGGTCACTCCTCGTCGAGCAGCTTGCGCAGCTCGGCGTCGAAGTCGTCCTCGCTGAGCTCCTTCGGGGCGGGGGCGTCCTCGCGGAAGCCGAGCGGGTCGTCGAGGTCGGCGGAGGTGGGCAGCAGGTCGGGGTGCATCCACACGCCGTCGCGCGCTTCGATGCCCTGCCGGGTGCGCAGCGACCCCCACAGGGTCGAGGCGTCCCGGAGCCGGCGGGGCCGCAGCTCCAGCCCGACCAGCGCCGCGAAGGTCTGCTCGGCCGGCCCACCCGCGGCGCGCCGCCGGCGTACGGCCTCCTGCAGCTTGGCCGCGGCCGGCATCCGCTCCGCGGTGGCCTGGCCGACCACCTCGTCGACCCAGCCCTCGACCAGGGCCAGCGCGATCTCGAGCCGCTCGAGCGCGGCCTTCTGCGCGGGTGACTCGGGGAGGTCGAAGAGTCCGCCCTCGAGCAGCTGCTGCATCGCCTCGGGGTTGCTCGGGTCGACGCCGCGGAGCTGCTCCTCCATGCGCTGCTGGATGCCCTCGGCGTTGATCTCGATGCCGCTGGCGAAGTCGGTGACCGCGCCGATCAGGTGGTCGCGCAGCCACGGCACGTGGGCGAACAGCCGCTGGTGGGCGGCCTCGCGCAGCGCCAGGTAGAGCAGCACGTCGTCCTCGGTGACGTCGAGCCCCTCGGCGAACGTCGTCACGTTGGCCGGGAGCAGCGCCGCCTTGCCTGGCTCGGCCAGCGGGATGCCGATGTCCGAGACGCTGAGCACCTCACCGGCGAGCGCGCCCAGCCCGGAGCCGACCTGGGTGGCGAGCATCGCCCCAACGGCCTTGCCGATGATACCGAGCAGTGGTCCGGCGGAGGCCTGCATCTCCGTGGGCAGCGCGCCGCTGAGGCCGGACACCGACCGCTCGGCCACCGGCTCCACGAGCACCTTCCAGACGTCGAGGGTCCCGACGATCCACTCGGCCCTGCTCCACGCCGCGGTGGAGGTCACTCCGGACGGGAAGCCGGTGGCCTCGTCGAGCCAGTGGTCGGCCAGGCGTACGGCGTCGGCCACGGCGTCCTTCTGGCGCTGGCTGGGGCTCGGGTCGGGGTTGGCGGCGACGGTCTTGCGGGCCAGGTCGTCGGCGGCGCTCCAGTTGAGCGGCCCGTCGTAGGGCTGCATGAGTGACTGGAACTGCCCCATCAGCTGGTTCAGGTCAGGCATCCCGGCGGGCAGGCCACCGGCGAAGAACTGCTCGAAGGGCGTGCCCTTGAACGGGTTCTGCCCCTCGTCCGGGCCGTCCCCGGGATCGTTGGTCATGCGGCCCACGGTACGCCGAGGCGACAACCCGGGAGCGGGCTAGTGTCGAGCCGTGACACACCCGCTGGTCCGCCTCGTGGAGATCCAGGAAACCCCGCTCGACATCGCCGCCGTACTGGCGAGCGTGGAGGGAGACGGGAGTGGTGGCGTCACCCTCTTCGTCGGCCGGGTCCGCGACCACGACAGCAACAAGGACGTCGTCGGTCTCGACTACTCCGCCCACCCGACGGCGCTGGACACGATGAGCGCGATCTGCGAGCGGGTCGCCGAGGCGCACCCGGTCCACGGCGTCGCGGCGGTGCACCGCGTCGGGAGCCTCGCGATCGGTGACGTCGCGGTCGTGGTCGCGGCGGCCGCGGCGCACCGGGGGCAGGCGTTCGACGCCTCCCGGGACCTGATCGACACCCTGAAGTCCGAGGTCCCGATCTGGAAGCACCAGCGCTTCACCGACGGCAGCGAGGAGTGGGTGGGGTCGCCGTAGGCGCGCCTCGCACGTGAATCCCCGTCCGGTTCCTACCCTCGTGAGGGTGGAGATCCTGCTGTGGCTGGTACCGCCAGTCGTCGTCACCCTGGTGGCGATGGTGTGGGTGACCTGGCTCGGTCGGCAGGGCCGCCGTGAGGTCGACCGCGAGGCGGCCGTACGCCGGCTGGGCGAGGCACTCTCCGACGAGCGTCGCGCCCGCCGGCCCACCAGCGGCTACGCACCCCGGGTGCCGCAGCGCGACCGCAGCAGCGGGGTCGCCGTACGACCCTCCCGGATGAACCCGCCCGCGCCGGAGCCGGACGAGCCCGAGCAGGAGCGTCGCGCGGGCTGAGGTTCCGTCCGGCGAGTTGGTGTCGGATGAGAGGGTTGGCGCCATGAACCAGCGCCTGATCGCCGCGGTGGCGGCCGTGCCGCTGGTGCTCGGGTTGATCCTCGCTGCGGCGCTGATGCCGCTGCCGTTCGTGGTCTACGCGCCCGGCTACACCGTCGACGTGCTCGCGAAGGACAAGAACGACGCCGAGATCATCCAGGTGAACGGCCACAAGACCTACCGCGACGGCGGTGAGCTGCGGATGACCACCGTGCTCGTGACGGCCCCGGAGACCAAGAAGACGCTCTTCGACCTGATGAGCGCCTGGGCGGACCCCGACGACGCCGTCTACCCCTACGACGACGTGCACGGCGACGTGAAGACCGACGAGCAGAACCAGATCGAGGGCGAGGTCCAGATGGTCACCTCGCAGGACTCCGCGATCGCCGTCGCGCAGCGAGAGCTGGGCTTCGATGTCACTCCGCTGCCAGGGGTCGCGCACGTCAACGCGGGCGAGCCGGCGGACGGCAAGCTGCTGGTGCGTGACCTTTTCCTCGAGATCGGCGGCAAGCCGGTGAAGACCGCCGAGGAGGTGGTGGCGGCGATCCAGGGGAGCACCCCGGGGGAGCCGCTGGAGATCGTGGTGCTGCGTGACCACGAGCGCACGGAGGTCACCGTGACCCCCGAGCGCGGCCCGGACGGCTCACAGATCGGCATCGTCCTCGGTGTCGGGTTCCGGCTCCCGTTCGACGTGTCGGTGAACATCTCGCCGGACATCGGGGGGCCGAGTGCAGGGCTGATGTTCTCCCTGGCCATCTACGACACGCTGACGCCCGGCTCGCTCACCGACGACGAGATCGTGGCCGGCACAGGAGAGCTCGCCCCTGACGGCAGGGTGGGTCCGATCGGCGGCATCCAGCAGAAGGTCGTCGCGGCGCGCGACTCGGGCGCCGAGCTGTTCATGGTGCCCGAGGCCAACTGCGAGGAGGCGCTGGGGGCCGACAACGGCGACATGCAGCTGGTGCTCGCCGAGACCATGCACAGCGCCCGGCTGGCGATCGAGGACTGGGCCGACGACAGGGACGCCGACCTGCCCAGCTGCGAGGACGTGGTGGACTAGTCATGGACCCCATCCGCGACCTCGACAGCGACCCGGCACTGGCTGCCGCCGTCCTGGAGATCGAGTCCCACCTCTCCGACGGCGGCTGGGACCAGCCGGCCCGCCTCTACGCCCTGGTCGACACCGCCCAGCTCGTACGCCGGGAGCCGGCGCTCGCGGCCGCGATGGGCCTGGACGCCTCCTCCGAGCGCGGCTCACTGACCGCGGTCGAGCAGGACCAGATCGATCCGAACCTGCCCCTGGAGCAGGTGCTCGAGTCCGTCGCCTGGCCCGACGACGTTGCGGGCTGTGCCGCCGTCGTGGAGCGGCTGGTGCTGCCGCCGGCGGCCGACCAGGCGATCCCGGAGGACCCGGAGCGCGCGCAACAGTTCGCGCTCGAGCACCCCGAACGGCAGGAAGTGCGCATCGTCGCGGGCGCGACTCGCCACGGTGCGACGTACTGTGCATTGAGACTGCGTGCCCACGACGACGACCAGTCCGTCGTAGGCGGCATCGACCTGGTGCCCGGGCTGCTGGCCCTGCTGGGCGCCACCCTGAGCGATGATGAAGAGCGGGAGCAGGAGAAGCCGTGAGCGAGCTGTTCGACGAAGAGGAGCCGCGCCGGGAGGAGCGCGCGGCGCCACGAGGGCGCTCTCGGGCCCTGATCATCACCGGCCTGGTGCTGATCCTGGTGTTCTTCGGGATCACCACGTTCGCCTCGGTCTACACCGACCGGCTCTGGTACGACTCCGTCGGCTACGGCCAAGTCTTCAGCACGCTCATCTGGACCAAGATCGGCCTGTTCCTGATGTTCGGCGTGGTGATGGGCGCCGTGGTCGGTGTCAACATCTTCCTCGCCTACCGGTTCCGACCGTTGTTCCGGCCGGCCTCGCCCGAGCAGACCGGCCTGGACCGCTACCGCGACGCGGTCACGCCGATCCGCACCTGGCTGCTGCTCGGGGTCTCGGTGGTGATCGGACTCTTCGCCGGCGCCTCCGGGATGGGGCAGTGGCGCACCTATCTGCTCTGGCGCAACGCCCAGTCGTTCGGCACCAAGGACGCGCAGTTCGACAAGGACATCGGCTACTACGTCTTCCACCTGCCCTGGCAGCACTACCTGGTCGACTTCGTGATGGCGACCACCGTGATCGCGCTGATCGCGACCGCCGTCGTGCACTACCTGTACGGCGGCATCCGGCTCCAGGTCAGCCGCGACCGGTTGTCGGGGGCGGCCCAGGTGCAGATCTCGGTCCTGCTGGGCGTCTTCGTCCTCGCCAAGGGCGTCGACTACTACCTGGACCGGTTCGACCTGGTCAACGAGTCCCACGGGCTGTTCACCGGCATGAACTACACCGCCGACAATGCGGTGCTCCCGGCGAAGAACATCCTGCTCGGCATCGCGCTGATCTGTGCGGTGTTGTTCTTCCTCAACATCTGGCGGCGCACCTGGCAGCTGCCGGTGGTCGGGCTGGCGCTGCTCGCGGTCTCGTCCGTGCTGCTCGGGATGATCTGGCCGGCGATCGTGCAGCAGTTCCAGGTGAACCCGTCGGAGGCGGACAAGGAGGCGCCGTACATCCAGGACAACATCAACGCGACCCGGGCGGCGTACGACCTCGACGACGTCGAGTACTCGTCGTACCAAGCAACTCCCACAGGTGACCTGGGCACCGACGCGCTCACGGCCCAGACCAGCAAGGTGCCCGTGATCGACCCGAAGCTGGTCCGGCAGACGTTCGAGGAGCTCCAGCAGGGGCGCGCCTACTACTCCGTCGCGAACGTGCTCGATGTCGACCGCTACGAGCTCGGCGATCAGGAGACCCCGCTGGTGCTCGGGGTCCGCGAGCTCGACACCAATGAGGTTGCCGACGCCGACCAGAACTGGTCCAACCTGCACACGGTCTACACCCACGGTGACGGCGTGATCGCCGCCTACGCGAACCGGACCCCGTCCTCGGAGGAGGGGAACGGGATCGTGTGGGCCGAGGGGATCGAGTCCGGGCAGAGCGAGCTGGGTGACTACGAGCGGCGCATCTACTTCGGCGAGAAGAGCCCGGACTACTCCGTCGTCGGCAAGTCCGGCGACGACGCCTCGAACGTCGAGCTCAGCCTCCCGTCCGACGGCGGCTCCGAGGGCGAGGAGAGCGACACCACCACGACCACCTACGACGGCGACGGCGGGGTGCCGATCGGCGGCACCTTCCGGCAGTTCATGTACGCCGTGAAGTTCGGCGAGCCGAACTTCTTGCTGTCCGGCCGGGTCAACGGCAGCAGCAAGGTGCTCTACGACCGCGAGCCGGTCGAGCGGGTCGAGAAGGTTGCCCCCTGGCTGACCATCGACTCCGACGCCTACCCGGCCGTGGTCGACGGCAAGGTCCAGTGGATCATCGACGGCTACACCACGACCGACCGCTACCCGGGCTCTCAGCGGGAGTCGTTCGACGCGATGATCGACGACGCGCTGCAGGAGGACCAGGGCCTGCAGACCCTGCCCACCGACGAGATCAACTACATGCGCAGCGCGGTCAAGGCCACGGTCGACGCATACGACGGCACCGTGACGCTCTACGCCTGGGACGAGTCCGACCCGATCCTCAAGGCCTGGAGCTCGGCGTTCCCCGACACCGTGCTGCCGAAGTCGGAGATCCCCGAGGAGCTGATGCCGCACCTGCGCTACCCGGAGGACCTGTTCAAGGTGCAGCGCTACCAGCTGGCGAAGTATCACGTCACCGAGGCCGGCGACTTCTACCAGGGCAACGACCGGTGGGAGGTGCCGGAGGATCCCAACGAGAGCAGCCGGTTCCAGCCGCCGTACCGCCTGTTCACCGACGAGGACAGCGACCCCACGACGCCCAGCACCTGGGCGATGACGTCGGTCTTCGTGCCCCGCGACAAGGGCAACCTGGCGTCGTTCGTCTCGGTGAACTCCGACGCGACGTCTGACGAGTTCGGCAGGATGCAGGTCCTCGAGGTCACCGAGGCCAACGCGTCCGGACCCGGCCAGATCGCCAACGAGATGCGCCAGGACGAGCAGGTCGGCGCGGCACTGACCCGCCTAAACGTCGACGCTGCCACGCCACCGATCTTCGGCAACCTGCTCACCATGCCGGTCGAGGACGGACTGATATCCGTGCAGCCGGTGTACGCCGTCAGGGCCGGCACCTCGGGCTTCCCGATCCTGCAGTACGTGCTGGTCTCCTACGACGACAAGGTGGGCATCGGCACCAACCTGACCGAGGCGCTCTCCAACGCACTTACCCAGACCGACACGGGCGAGGAGCCGGTCGAACCGCCCGAGGAACCGAACCAGCCACCGGGCGACCCGAACCAGCCGCCCGACAACTCCGACAAGGGACTCACGCTCAACGAACGCATCGAGCGCGCCTTCGACCGCGCCCAGGCCGCGTTCGACCAGGCGGAGCAGGCCCTGGCCAACGGCAACACCCCGCTCTACCTCGAGAAACTCGAGGAGGGACGCGACCTCACCCAGGAGGCGATCGATCTCTACGAGCAGGGCCAGGGTCAGGGCCCGAGCGCCGGGAACTGAGGCAGCGATCCCCGATTTGAACCCGTTTGCTGCGATGCACTAACGTTGGGTTCACCGACGCGGGGTGGAGCAGTTCGGTAGCTCGCTGGGCTCATAACCCAGAGGTCGCAGGTTCAAATCCTGCCCCCGCTACCAGTGAAGTAGCAGGTCAGAGGCCCTTTCAACCAGAAGGTTGAAAGGGCCTCTTCCGTTGATGACCGCACCACGACCGCAAACGCTGCCGCGAGAACGGTCCCCGTCCAGGCGCGTCTGCCGCCGCCTGCGAGCTCCAATTCCGACATCCTCGGACCTGTTTCGATAGTGGCGTCCAGCGGGGTGCAAAGGCGAAACGGCAGCAGGTCATCTCGACGCATCCGCCATGCCTGTCCGCAATCGTCTACGCCGAGTTGTTTATCCCTGAGGGACCGCGAGGTCGCCGTAACCAGGAGGAAGACATGGACGCACTGCTGATCAAGATTCCGGAGGTCGCCGCTCGATTGGGGGTGAGCCGGGCCAAGGTCTACGAACTCATCGCATCCGGCACCCTGCCGGCAGTGAAGGTGGACGGATGCAGGAGGGTCCGAACCAGCGATCTCGAAGCTTTCGTCGACGGTCTCTCGGTTGCGCGATGATCCGGTCGAATCGAGCCGTCCCGTGGAGCCGGGAGCGGGGACGTCGAAGGATGGAGCCAATGGGCTGTGCATCGTTGTTGCGCATAGAGACGCAATTTGCGCCGGCGCGACACAGACGGCGGAAGACGCACTACTGGGAACCTTCGGCCTCTCGGCTGAGCGTCGGCGCGGGTGCGTCGCGAATCTGCGAGTTGCCGTTCGGCAACTGCGCGACTGACCGTTGGCGGAGCTTGGATCGTGATCGCTGAAGTGATGGGGCGACGAGTCGGGCTCTCGCGTCCCGAAAAGGCCGGTCGCTTCTCACAATCCCGCCAGCCGGGCCGGGTGAGCGTGATCGGATGCCGATCGGGGAGAAGTTCGAATGAGGGTTGTCTTCGCGTTGATGGGCTTGTCACTGCAGGAGGGATCGCGTCGGTGGTGCTCGATCAACTCGGCCCGTCGCAGGAAGGAGTGTTCCATCCGGACCACAGTGAAGCCTTCAATGAGTTTCAGCGAGCCACGACTGACCTGGTCGGAAACACCGGAGTAAGCAGCGTCCCACCCGACTCAGAGTGCAAGCAGATCGAGGAGACGACGTGGCGTTGCTATCGACGATGGGCGCCGGCCGGCCAACCTGAAGCAGTCGCGATCCTTCAAGCAGACGTCGAGGTCCATGAGGACACGGTTGTCGTCGGAGAGGTCCGCCGATCACCGGGCCGCTAGTGCGATGCCCTCCCAAGCGGCTGTTAGACGACTCCGCTAGGACCCGTGTCCGGCCAGACTCGGTCTAGGTGCCCGGCAGGATGCTCTGTTTGCGGCTGCCCACCAACTTTATCGGTGTGGCTCTCTATCGGTTTGCAGCCCCGCCGGGTGCCCTGTCGACGCGGCTCCAGAGGGGACTGCCCAGCTCGTAACAGCATTGCCCGCCTCGCGATGCCCATTGGTTCACGACTCTCGGGTGGTGTGGTATTGCGAAAGTGTGTTCTTCGGGGTTGATCCCCACAAGCTCTCTGCGACGATCGAGGTCGTCGACGAGCACGAGACTATTGGCGACTGGCCGGTTCAGCACGGATAGTCCCGGCGCCAGCCACCACCGATTGGCGTTGGCGCGCCAGTCGTGACCTGCAGCTACACGGGCTCTTCGCGGGAGTTGATGTGTTCGCGGTAGCGACTGCGACTCGGGACGCCGAAGATGGAACGGTAGACAGCAATATGGAGCACCAGCGCTCGGTTCCCCGACTCCCGAGACCTTTCAGGACGCGTGGCGGGACGTTGACTTAGCTGGCTCGTCCCGAGAGTTGACGGGGCCGACTTAGATGCTCTGGTCGTGTCCTCCGTCGCCGATTGACCGTCAGATCCGAAATGCGCTGTCACGCGGGTCGGGTGCCAGCACTGCAAGGTGTGGCTCGACGGTCGCCGCAAGCCTGCGTGCCGCCAGTTCCGAAAGGCCAACAACCCGGGCGCCTGACCGAGCCTCGCCAGGCACTGGTCCTGGGTCAATGGAACAGGGCTGCAGAGATCCGGAAACATCCGCCCAACAGCGTCCGTGGACGCCGACGCCCCTTTCTCGCTACCGAGAATTGCTGCCCTCGAGGCGAGCCATCCAGTGTGTGACCTCGGCCGGACTCCGCAGGACGACCACGCGCAGGTCTGGGGAACGCTCCGTGATATCGTCCACGCGTCCCGGGCCGAGGCTGCGGGTTCGCCATCCCCATCGGATGATGTGATCGCGGTCGGTGAAGATGGTCCGCAGTTGTGGCTCGACATTGCCGTTCCAAAGGACCTGGCGGCGTACCAATCTCCCGATCGTGCGTCGGATCACACGGAGCATGACCAGGAATCGGGGCAGGAGTAGATAGACCACCAAGTCGCAACGGGCCAGCAAGATCGGCCGGGCAGTCGTGTACTGGTACTCGGTTATCCATGACTCTTCGGCGCTGAGTGACCGGACGTCCGCGAGAAAGCTGGGCCGCGCGGTCCAAGCAGGGCCGTGGTGCAACGAATAGATCTCCGTGTACGGCAGACCTAGCCGGGCAGACAGCTCACGAGCGATCGTGGACTTGCCTGACCCGCTGGTGCCGCCGACTAGAACTCGACGGGGGCGCTGCGGCAATGCGTCAGCTGGACAGAGCAGCGGCACGGACTAAAACCTAGTTCACACCACGATTTGCGCGTGAGAGGTGAATGTACCCAGCTGCCGCGGACACGGCAGGCCGCTGGACGCCAGCCGCGCTTCACTCATGCGCCAACCTCGGCCCTGCGGAGTCGGGCTGTCGACAGAAATTCGTGCGCCGCATCCTCATCGACGAGCCCGCTGACAAGGGCGGGGCCAGCTGGCATCCGATCGGCAGAGATACAACGAGGTCGAGCCGGCCAATATGGCTGGTTCAACCGCGATGATCCGCAGTCGAGGCACCCTAGGCGCTCGAGCGCAGGCGGCGCTGGACTTTCATATGCCCCAACGGTAATATGAAAGTCATGACGACATACCAAAGGGCGGGACACATGACCCCACCCTTGGCAGCACCGGATCTAGAGCAGCGCCCGCATGCTCTGGTAGTTACGCGGCACATGAAGGCCTCGCCTTCATCCATATACCTCGCGTGGACCGAGGAATTCGACAAATGGTTCGCGGCACCGGGCCAGATCTTGATGCGGGCCGTAGTGGGCGAACCATATGTCTTCAACACGCTGCACGAGGGCACAATCCACCCGCACTACGGCCGCTTCCTACGTCTTGAGCGCGACACTTTGGTCGAGATGACGTGGATGACCGGTCGAGCTGGCACCGAAGGCGCTGAAACCATGGTGACGCTCGAATTGTCACCCCATGGGGAGACAGGCACCGACTTAGTACTCACTCACGCAGGCTTCTACGACGACGAGGCGGTCAGTCGGCATGACGGCGCATGGGAGCACCACGTCCTACCTCACTTGGACGACGTTCTCACCGGCGACCAGCCGGCATAGGTCGACGAGGGTTTGAATAGCGGCCGATCAGCGTGCGGTCCAGCTGTTACTCCGTGGCTGACACGCATCCACAAGTCGCTTGAAAGCCGGCTTCGAGTCGGCGCTGAACTGTCAAACGCTGTCGACTGCTGCCGGCACGCGAGGCTGCTTAGGTCCTGTTGTGGCGCATCCGTGTGCCACGAACTCAGACGCCTCGCGGGCGATTCGATCGCGCCGGCTCGGCTTCGCCTGGAGCCAGAGGAGACGAATTAAGTGCGAGCGGCGGATTCGCTGTGCCACTGCTCGTGGCCGGCCATCACGTTGCCCGGCTGCTGGAGGCCGACTTGGGCCGTGACCTTCTGAGCCAGGGAGATGCGGTGCTGCTCGGGCGCTCGACCAACGCTCCCTGACGATGTCGGGCGTGATGGCGTCGCTGCATATCAAGGCATTGAACGCGATCAGCTTGGTGAGCCGCTTGGAGGCTTCGTGACATGCGGTCCGACCACGGAACCTTCAGGACCGGATGCCGGCCGCTCTGGTCGGCAGTCTTACGCCCGTCTCAATTGCCTCTCTCGTGATCGGCGAGTCCGCAGGTTCTGCCTCCGCCTTGGCCTCGAGGCGCGTCGGCGCGCCGTTTCCCGGTTTGGCCCTCTCAGAGCGTGAGGGTCTCTTGTTGACGCGACCGTCGGTTTAGAACGCAGTCGAGGCGGGCGGCTGGTCGTGGCGCAGCGGAAGCCAAGTTCGAGGACATTGAGTCGGGGGTGTTGCCCGAACGTGCCGACGTACCCATCCTCCGCTGTGTTCTGGTCGGGGAGATCGCCCTGCCAGATGTTGCATCGCCACACCCCACGAGGCCGCAGCTCGTCCCCCCAAGGAAGGCGGCGGTGCTCCAAGCCCCGGGCGCGGCGTACTCCCACTCCGCCTCGCTGGGGAGCCGCTTGCCGGCCCAAGCGCAGTAGGCCAAAGCGTCGTGCCACGTCACCTGCACCACCGGATGATTCTGGAGATCCGCGATCGATGACCCCGGCCCGTAGGGATGCCGCCAGTCCGCGCCACGCACCGCGAGCCACCACGGCGTCCGGGTCGCGGCGCCGACCACGTCGCTGCGTTCGGCACGGACCAACAGGTGGAACACCGCGAGATTCCGAGTCGCTCGGCCTCGGTCACGTAACCAGTTGCCTTCACGAAGGTCGCGTAAGCCGCATTGGTCACGGTGGTGGCGGCCATGAGGTACGGGAACAGCCGGACCTGGTGCACCGGTCCCTCTCCGTCCGCGGGGTAGCCCTCGTCAAAGGCGTCTCCCATCCCGAAGGTCCCGCCTCCGATGCGCACCTGGCCGCGGGTGTTGCGCAGCCGCGCCGTAGACACGGCCACCAGTTCCAACGGAGGGCGTCGCCCAATGCTCCGAAGTTCGTTCGCGTGGTTGCCGTGCCCAGGAACTCCCCCCCCCCGACGCGCCGAGAGCGCAGCAACTCGACGCCGCCGACCCTGGACCATCCCTCATCGCATCCTCCTGCATTCCCTCTCTGGCCTGATGGGGCACCATGGCCTGACGGCCGGCGCCGTGCTCGACGCCGGCACCCTCAGGCTCACTGCTTCTGCAGGACGAGGGGGACCTCCTGACCTGGCACGATGGTGAGTGTTTCGCCGTCGTACGTGTGCCGACCGCCATCGGAGTACGTGGTGCCATCCACGGTGATGATGATCGGATCCTTACCTGGGCGCAGCGTCGCGAGCGGCGCCCTGGTTCGATCCAGCCAGCGGATCATCTCCTGTCCCAGACGCTCGACCACGTCGGGTCGAGAGTCGGCCAAGTTCTGCTGCTCGCCGATGTCGGCCTGGAGGTCGTATAGCTCCCAATCCTGGGTCTCGTAGTTGTACAGCAGCTTCCAGTGCCGGTCGCGGACCGACGTCCTTGGCCGCTCAGGCCGTAGATCATTCTGGTCTTGGGTGTGGTAGCCGGGGAAATGTTGGAAACGCGGCCGGTGCAGCGCGGCGCCGTTGGCGAGAACCCGGCGCAGGCTGGTGCCGTCGAACGGCACTCTCTTCGGCAGGGGCGCGGCGCCATAGTCGGCGAGCGTCGGGTAGAGGTCGGTGCCGTTGATCGGCGAGGACACCACCCGGTGGCCGGCCACGAGGTCCGGGTTCGCGCTCCAGGCGATGAACGGCACCCGCACACCGCCCTCGTCCAGGTCACTCTTCTCGCCCTTCAGCGGGCCGTTGTACGCCCCCGCTTGCGTAGTTCCGCCGTTGTCGGAGCTGAACAGCACCAGGGTGTTGTCGGCCAACGGATGACCAGGATTGCGTGGATCCGGGGTGTTCTCGAGGTAGTCGAGGAGCCGGGCGACGGACTGGTCGAGGCCTTCGGTGAGCGCGGCATAGGACGGCTTCGCGGGTGTGGCCCCGGGGGCCTTGGCCTGGTACTTCGCGAGCAGGTCGTCCCGGGCTTGGGCGTCGTTGACCGGGAGGTGTGGGGCGTATTGCCCCATCCACGCGAAGAACGGCCTGCCGCGGTGCCGGTCGATGAAGTCCAGCGTCGCGTCACCGACCGCGTCGGTCACGTGCTTGTCCGATCCCACGAGCGCGTCCAGCTGGGCCTCGCTGACCCCGTGGGAGTACGGCGCGATGTTCTCCTCGACGTACTCCTGGGTGTAGGGCTGCGCGTACTTGTCCAGCGACGGCGAGATGTTCGTGTGGAACTGGCCGTCGCTGGCGTGGTACACACCTGGGGTGCCGCGGTTGCTGCCACCCCAGTTCTCGTCAAAACCGTGAACCGTGGTGATCTCCTCGGCATTGCGGGCGACGTGGAACTTGCCGATGTACCCAGTGTCGTAGCCCGCGCGACCGAGCGACTCCGCGACCGTCTGCGTATCCGCCGGCAACACCTCCTGGCCTGTCGGGTCGCCCTGCTCCGGCCCCACGAGCAGCGTGTCTTTGCCGCTGCCGTTGAGGCTGCCGACGGCGTAGATGTTGTTCTGCTCGCGTGGCGCGTACACCCCGCTCATCAGTGCCGCCCGCGAGGGGCTGCAGTTGAGGCAGCCGTAGGCATTGTCGAACGACACCCCCTGCTCCGCCAGCCGCGCGATCGCCGGCGTCTCGTTGAAGTCGCTCGGGTGGCCGAAGTTCGTACGGCCGGTAGAAATGTCCGACCAGCCCAGGTCGTCGGCGAGCACGAACACGACGTTGGGCTGTGGCCGCGGGTGCTGCTCCGGGGCCGGAGTTGGGGCGCCCACCGCAGACGAGGTGGCCACAGTCGGAGTGAAAGCGGCGAGCGTCAGGACGGCTGGAACCGCCAGACGCCCGAGCAGCGGATGGTGGAGCATCGATCATCCTCTCGTTGAGTCATGTACAGTATGTCTTGCGACATACTGTACATACCTCAGGATGCGTTTCTGCAGGTCGACCCAAGGCGACCGTGTCGAGCGTCTTGTCTGCAGCCTTACCGACGGCCTGTAGCGGCGCTGACGTCTGCAGCGACCAACGATCTTCCCGCAACTCCCGTTCCCCCGCGTAGGACGCAGCGACGCTCACGTTCGCACAGGCTTCTCGTGCTCGATCAACGCCGATCGGTCGAGGCCGTCCTCAATGGCTGCCGAACGGATGGCCGCGCTGGCCACCGTGTCGATCATCGAGGAGGTGGCCCGCGAGTGCGTCACGGCCTCCCTCATCCCGGCCGTCAACAAGCTCGGCTCGATGCCTGTGCTGCTCGGCGGGACCGAGGAGCTCAAGATGCGTTACCTCACCGCGCAGCCACCACCCAGCGACCGGTGTGAAGATGTCGTCGGTTCCGCGCACGACATCCACGTGCGGGACCCAATGAGTCCCTCCCACGCCAGCTCGACCACGTCATCGATGGGTAGCCTTTGACCCTCTTCCGCTGACCGTACATGCGGCCAGTCGTGCGTTGCTCCTGGCCGCCGTCGCACCAGCCGAAGGGACGAGCGTGCTTTATCGTTGGAGGCGATAGCAAAGAAGGTTCGCACGCGAAAGGGCCTTGACAGGGCGGGGAGCATGGGCCACCTTATCCCGTACGCACGTTCAGCGTGACGGCCTCGCAAGCACGGGAGGTGCGGCCAGATGTATCAGGAGTGGCAAGGCCAGACGACCTGCACCATGGTCGCCCACAGCGTCGCGTCCTGGCCCGAACGGACCGCGCTTCTCGCGGGGGACCGTGCCGCGTCGTACCTGCAGGTCGGCGAACGGATCGCACGCGCTCGAGCGGGGCTTGCCGCGCTCGGAGTAAGGAAGGGTGATCACGTCGCAACCCTGATGGGGCTCAGCCCTCGATGGGCTGATGTCTTCTTCGGAGCGTTGTCTCTGGGCGCAATCGTCGTGCCGCTGAACCTGACGTGGACACCTCGCGAGGCCGCGCAGGGGATGAGGCTCACCGACTCGGCGATCCTCATCGCCGAGTCGCGGTACCGCGGGCAAGACCTGTGGAAGCTGCTCGAAGTTGCTGTTCCTGAAGTGGTCGGCGTCGAGCCGGGCAAGGTCGCAAGCCAGAGCGTTCCGTCGCTTCGCTCTGTAATAGGTCTTAACTCGGAAGGCTTTGTTGGGTCCGTGCCCTCTTATGCCTATGACCTGGACGAGGCGCAGGAGTCCTCGCCCGCCTGCGACGAGGCCATCATCGACCCGGAGGATCCGGCGCTGATGCTGCTCACTTCGGGCAGCACATCCTTTCCCAAGGCGGCCATCTTGTCGCACCGGGCGTTGTTGTGTGGCTGGGCTACCTATGCCGACGGCATGGAAATCGATGCGAACTCGGTCTTCGTCAACTGTGCGCCGACCTACCACGTCGCTGGCATCCTGACCTTAGGCATCCCGTTGATGCGAGGCGCCTGCGATGTGATGATGCGCTGGTTTGACCCTGAGCAGGCGCTATCACTACTACAAGACCTCAAGGCCTCCCACTTTTGGGGGTTCGACACGCACTTCGCGATGATGCGTGAAGTCCCGGGCAGCGAGAAGTACGACGTGTCGAGCGTCAAGCACACCCTCGCCGCCTCGAATGCAGGAGCGGCGCGCTTCATCGTGGAGATGGGCTTTGAACATCACGGCTGCGTGTACGGCTCAACGGAATTCATGGGTCAGCAGAGCTACTTCCCGCGCCGCGACATCTCCGATACCCAACGCATGCTCAAGTCGAATGGGCGGGCAACCTGCGGTGAGATCCGCGTCACCGACCCCGAGACCGGCATGGAACTGGGGCCCAACGAACCCGGGGAGATCTGCGTTCGAGGTCCCTCGCTGTTTTCCGGCTACTACAAGCTCCCCGACGAGACCTCCAAGTGCATGGACGCCGAGGGCTTCTTTCACAGCGGCGACCGCGGCTACCTGGACGAGAAGGGCTACCTCTACTACCAGGGGCGCTTCAAGGAGATGATCAAGTCCGGCGGGGAGAACGTATCCATCAACGAGGTCGAGGCGTTCCTGGCGAGCTCGGTTCCAGGGATCCGTCGTGTCGCCGTTTGCGCCACACCCCACCCCAAGTGGGGTGAGGCCGTCACGGCGGTCGTGGTCGCCGCCGACCCGAGTCTGACCGAGGACAGCATCAAGGACGCGTGCCGGGGCAACCTCGCGCCCTACAAGATCCCCAAATTGATCGTCTTCGTCAACGAGCGGGCCTGGACGGTCACGCCGACCGGGAAAATCAATCGCTCAGTCATGCGCAACACCGCCCTTACGGCCCTCGGCGTCTCTGAGTAGCCGTCACCCAATGGCGTACGCCGCCACAAGTCTCGGAACCAAACCGAAGGAGCACGCTAGTGAAGCGCAGCCTCATTGGGGGAGTCGCCGGGGCTGTCCTGGGAGCGACGACACTGTCAGCATGCGGTGTAGCCAAGGATAAAAGCAGCGACAGCGGCGGCTCGGGAGACGAGATCGTAATCGGTCCCGCGATCGCTGAGTCCGGGTTATGAATGCCAGCGACACGATCGCGACCAAGGAGGGTGGCAAGAATCCCGCAACCAACCTGCTCAACGACGGCGCCGATATCATTGTGACTAGTGCAATTTCGACTTCGGAGCGCAAGCAGGCAACGTTGCCCAGGCGCAGGGAATCCTCAATTTGTCGCGCGCGGCATCGCCCCAGTACGGCCCCGTGGGCATTGGTCCGCAGGCGGACACCACGGCACCTTCGGCCATCGCCTTCATCCTCATTGGCGGGACCGACAAAGTCTGACCCCCACGGCCCACCTCTCGTCGCGCGTGCCCACCGGTCACGCGCGACGGCACATTTGCTCCGCACCTAAGGAGGCGCTCTTGTCCAGCTCTGTTCTCCACGAGGCCGACGGTCCGGTCCTCACCATCACTCTCAACCGCCCCGAGGTCCGCAACGCAGTCGACATGTCGGTGTGCGAGGGAATGGCCGAGGCCATCGACCGGCTCGAATCTGACTCCAGACTCCGTGTAGGTGTACTCACCGGGGCCGGTGAAGTGTTCTGCTCGGGAGCCGACCTGCGCGCAGCACAGGAAGGTGACCCATTGGGCATGAACAAGTTCCCGCGCGGTGGGTTCGCCGGATTCGTCGAGCGTGAGCGCACAAAGCCGGTCATAGCTGCCGCGCAGGGCCATGCCCTCGCCGGAGGGCTGGAAATTCTGCTCGCCTGCGACATGGCCGTGCTGTCTGAAAAAGCCCACGTCGGGCTCCCCGAAGTCCGCGTCGGCATCATGGCTGCGGCCGGCGGTGTCATCGCCGTCGGACGTGACCTCCCGTTAGCGCAAGGGATGAAGCTTCTCCTCACGGGACTGCCAGTCACCGCAGCCGAGGCGTTGCGGCTAGGTCTGGTGACCGAGTTAGCTAAGCCGTCTGAGGTGCTGACCGCTGCGACGAATCTAGCGCTACTCGTCGCCGCTGCCGCCCCTCATGCGGTACGCGCGACACGGCAGCTCGCCCGGATGGCGCGAGCTGGATTGTCCGATGCCGAACTGACCGTGGCGAACAACGAGCTGATCGTCGAGCTGCTGGCCGGCCCGGACGCCGCGGAAGGCCGCAACGCGTTCTTGGAGAAGCGGGCACCGGCATGGACTGATAGCTAATCTGCCGATGGTGACCCTCCGATGGTCATCGAGGTGTGATCACGGCCAGACGGCTCGAGGCAGTGATGCCACCGTCGACAGGGATGATGGCGCCGTTGAGGTAAGTGGCGTGCGGGGCCAGGGTGGAGACGACGACCTCGGCAATCTCGGCGGGGCTGGCCATCCTTCCCAGGGGCAGGTCGAGCCCGGCCGCAGAGGGCTGGGTGCCGGTCATCGCAGTTGCGGCGACCCCCGGTGCCACACAATTGACGCGCAGCCCCATGCGGACCAGGTCGGTCGCCCACGCCCGTGTGAGGGAAACGATGGCCCCCTTCGAGGCGGTGTATGCGTCTCGTCTGGGCATCCCGGTCAGGGCGGCGATGCTGGCGAATGTCACAATGCCCGAGCCTTCGTTCAGCAGCGGAGCGAAGTGCCGGACGGTGAGCATCGTCCCGGTGACGTTCACCTCCCAGGTACGGCGCCATACGTCGAGGTCCACGGTCGCGTAGCGGTCGTCGCGGTCCGACCAGACCCCTGCGGCGCACACCAGAGCATCGATCTTGTCGCCACTGAGACTCGCTGCCGCTGCCGCGACACTGGCCTCGTCAGAGATGTCGGCGACGATGCATTCTTTGGCCGGGGTCACGTCTAGTCCGATCACCGTCCAGCCGTCTTTGCGCAGTCGGTCGCCCGTGGCCTGGCCCAGACCCGAGCCCATCCCGGTGATCACGGCAGTCCTCTTCATCGACTTTCCTCTCCTGGCGCTGTGCGAACAAGGTGCCGCCGCCCGGCGTGTGCCCGGCTCTTGTCGCCGTACGTGCGTTCAGTGTACGGTCAGTTGAGACTGAACGGAAGACCGGCCAGAAAGTCTGGTTCCTTGAATAGGTCAGCAGCTAGGGAGGAGGTGCGGGGGTGCGTCTAGAGCGTTCTGTTAGGTGCAGACAGCACCGCGGCCACGGCCCGGGTCATTGTCTCCTCCAGCTCGAGCGACTCCAGGTGTCCTGCGTCGGCTGTGCGCAATCCGCCGATGATCGTGTCGCAGAAAATCGCGGCGATCTCTTCGATGCTGCGTTCTCCATCCAGGTTCAGCCACGTCCAGGCGTAGTTGCACATCCCGAAGATCTGCATGGTGACGATGCGGGAGTCTTGCGATCGGAAGTCGCCGGTCTCGATGCCTCGGCGAAGGATTCCGTGGACGATGGCGAAGTAGCTGCCGCGCAGTTCGCGCAGGCCAGTGTCGCCTCCGGCGTTCTTGAACCGGATGAACTCGCGCCTAAAAGTGTGCGCGGAGTCACGATCATCCCTGTTGACCGCCAACAGGGCATAGACCATGCCGCACAGCTGGTCGGGTGGGGTGGACAGGCGCGACAGGATGTGGAATGCCTCCTCCAGCCGCCGGTGCATGTAGGAGTCAATGAGAGAGCGCAACATCGCCTCCTTGGACCCAAAGTGGAAGGCGACCGTGCCCTTACTGAGACCGAGCGGATCGGCGACGTTCGCGATCGAGGCTTCGTTGTAGCCCTTCTCGGCGACCAGGCTGGCGAACACCCGCAGGATGTCGGCTCTCGCGCTCGGCCGAGGCTTTCGTTCCGGACTCATGAGCACAGGGTAGTCGCCAAAGTCCCAGCAAGCGACGGAGTTCACTGTACGCCGATTCAGTTTGAGTCGATCAGTCCCTGTACGACGCCCGCGACTAGGAGCCCACGATGACCCACCCCGAGTTTGCCTCTCTTGAGCTAACCCGTGACGGAGATCTACTCCATGTGGTCATTGACCGCAAAGACAGCGACATCAACGCCGTAGACGAGGCACTCCACAAGGACTTTGCGCACCTGTTCAGGGTGCTCAAGCAGGAGAAGCAGGCGCGCGCCGTTCTACTCACCGGTCGCGGACGCGCCTTCTCCGCGGGCGGCGACTTTAACTGGTTCGCTGAGCATCAGTCGGCTGCCGGCGCCTTCGAGCTGCACCGCGATGCCCGGCAGATGATCTGGGACCTGCTCGACGTTGAGCTCCCGATCGTGACCGCCATCCACGGCTACGCCATGGGACTGGCCGCCAACATCGCCCTGTTCACCGACGTCATCTTTATGGCCGAGTCGGCACGGATCGCCGACCCGCACGTCAAGGTCGGCCTCGTCGCCGGCGACGGCGGGGCCGTAGCCTGGCCACTCGCGGTCGGTCCGGCACGCGCCAAGGAATACCTGATGACCGGCGACCCGCTGGCCGCCGCCGAGGCTGAACGGATCGGTCTCATCAACCACGTCGTACCCGACGACGAACTGCTGAAGGCCGCGGAGTCGTTCGCACGCAGGCTTGCTCTCGGCGCCCCCATGGCGATCCGCTACACCAAGCTCGCCGTTAACAAGCTTGTTAAGGACGCGTTGAACGTCGCGTTCGACGCATCGACCGGGTACGAGCTCGTGACCTTCATGAGCGAGGACCACCAGGAAGCCGTGGAGGCCTTCATCAACAAGCGCGCCCCGAAATTCACCGGTCGATGAGCGCCCGGGCAGATCAGCCGCCACCAGGCGCCAGCACGCAGGCCCGTCTTGTGGTGCTGTGGTCGCGACCCGAAGACCAAGACACCTTCGACACCCACTACGTCAACGAGCACATGCCAATGGCCAGCAAGCTCCCAGGCCTGCTGCGAGTCAGCAGCTCACGGGTCTCCGCGCACGACTACTACCGGCTGGCCGAACTGACCTTCGCCTCGCGCGACAACCTGAACGCGGCTATTGCCTCGCCTGCGGGCAAAACGCTCGCGGCCGACGCCGCAACCCTCGAGGAGCGCTTCGGTGTCACCTCGACGAGCATCGTGGTGCTGGCGGCCGACATCCTCAAAGGAGACGATCATGAAACTGCGTAGTACTCACGAGATCTACGTCGACGGGCACTGGCGCGCGCCCGAAAGCATCGAATGGATCGATGTGTTCAACCCTTTCACCGAGGTTCGCACCACGCAAGTGCCGGTCGTGACCCCGGAAGTGGTCAATCATGCAGTCACGGCCGCCCGGGGCGCGGCAAGCGCATGGGTGGAAGCCGGCGTGCCACGCCGTGCCAGGCTCCTTGCGAACCTCCAGAGCGAACTCGAGTCGAGGCAAGCCTCGCTGGTCGAAGCGATTGTCACCGATGTCGGCACCCCACTGAAGATTGCAGAGCGTGTTCAGGTCGGTCTGCCGATCCAGGTCCTCGGGACCTACGTCGACATGGCGGATATCGCCCTGGGCTCGGAGTCCGTCGGCAACTCGCTCGTCGAGCGGGAACCGGTCGGGGTCGTTGCCGCCATCACGCCCTGGAACTACCCACTTCACCAGGTCATCTGCAAGATCGCCCCGGCCTTGCTGGTCGGTGCGACCGTGGTGCTCAAGCCGAGCGAAGTCGCGCCGCGGGTGGTCTGGGAGCTTTTCGACGCAATCGATGCGGTCGGGTTCCCCGCAGGGGTCATCAACCTGATCAGCGGCACCGGACCCGAGACCGGACAAGCATTGGTCGCTCATCCCGACGTCGACATGGTGTCGTTCACCGGCTCCGTAGGCGGAGGCGCGGCGGTTGCCACGACGGCTGCCGCCGGCATAAAGCGCGTCGCCCTCGAACTCGGTGGCAAGTCCGCCAACGTGATTCTCGATGGCGCCGATCTCGGCCGCGCGGTGAAGAGCGGAGTGTCCAACGCCTTCCTCAACGGCGGCCAGACGTGCACCGCATTGACGCGTCTGCTCGTTCCGGAATCGGTCTACCACGAAGCCGTGGAGCTCGCCCGCGAGCATGTCGAGGCGTTCACCCCCGGTGACCCCAGCGTCTCAACGACCCGGCTCGGCCCGCTGGTCTCAGCCGCGCAGCGTGAGCGGGTGCGAGGGTTCATCACGCGCGGACAGGCGGACGGAGCCCGCCTCATCACTGGCGGGCCCGACGTCCCGGCCGACGCCGAGACGGGCTACTTCGTCTCGGCGACACTGTTCGCCGATGTCGACCCCGCCAGCGAGCTGGCGCAGGAAGAAGTCTTCGGACCGGTCCTCTCCATGATTCCGGTTCGTGACGAGGACCATGCCCTCGAAGTCGCCAACGACAGCCAGTATGGGCTCGCCGGCGCGGTGTGGGGAGCGACTGACAAACAGGCACTCGCATTCGCACGGAAGATGCGGACCGGGTCGGTCGACATTAACGGTGGTGCATTCAACGCACGCGCTCCGTTCGGAGGCTACAAGAAGTCCGGAATCGGTCGTGAGCTTGGCCGTCACGCCCTCGATGAGTTCACCCAGCTCGAAATCGATCCAACAGCCATGAGCATGCTGGCAGACCTCCGCACCGTCCTGGCTGGATGGAAGCCCGACGACGAGATCAGCGAGGACATCCTGGCCTCAGAGGTCCTCGACCAATTGGACGCCTGCTTCGTGGGAAGTCCATTCCAACGCCCCGCTGGTGAGGTCTCGCCTTGGGCGCTGGGGGCCTTTTTTCGCGAAGTTGTTGCCATTGAGACCATGGGCCCAGACGGCCACCCGCGGAGTGGACACGGCTTCATCCCGCCGATTCTTCACCAGGGCCGCATCCACGCCGGAACCGAGATGACGGTGCACAGCCCGATGCGAGCCGACACGTTGACCCGTCGAACGACGCGTCTCCACGCTGTCGACGTCAAGGAGAGCACCTCTGGGGCGCTGCTTTTCGCCGCCGTCGAACGCACCTATACCCAGGACGGCGTCTGCTGCCTGGTCGAGATCCAACGGCACGCGTACAGGCTAGCCCGACGAGCCACGGCACCCGTAAGCGTCGGGCTCCCGGTGGAGCGCGGCAGCGGGTTTCGGCACGCCAGCCAAGGGATCCTCTGGTCGGCTGACGAAGTCACTCTGTTCCGGTTCAGCGCAATCACCGCTAACACCCACCGAATCCACTACGACGCCGACTACGCACGCGGCGAAGAGGGCTACCCAGGCCTGGTCGTTCACGGCCCGATGCAGGTCATCGCCCTGGAACTCACAGCCAGGGCGCAAGCCAAGGCCCAATCACGGCAGCCCTCCCTCAGTGGTGTCGCCCGCCTTCGTCATCCGCTCTTCGTCGGCGACACCGTCGCTGTGGTTGTTTCCGACGGGAAGAACATCATCGGTGCGGAGTTGCGCGGCTCTGGCGATCGGGTCGTCGCAAGCCTCGTCCTTCACGACGTCGATGAAAGTGTGGTGCCCCCGTCATGATGCGAACACTCGATCCGAACGAAGAGGCCATTGTCGCCGCTGTTCGACAGTTCGTGGACAAAGAAGTCAAACCGACCGCACATGACCTCGAGGCGTCCAACACCTACCCGGAGGACTTGATCGCCTCAATGGCTCAGTTGGGCGTCTTCGGCCTGGCGATCCCTGAACCGTACGGCGAGGTGGCTGTGTCGATGCGCTGCTATGCGATGGTCACAGAGGAACTATCGCGGGGGTGGATGAGCCTCGCCGGCGCCATGGGAAGCCACTCCGTCGTCGCGAAGCTCATCTCGACCTTCGGGACGCCAGAGCAGAAGAGCAAGTATTTGCCGCTCATGGCAACCGGCGAGTTGCGCGCAGCGATGGCGCTGACCGAGCCAGGCGGTGGGTCCGACCTACAGGCGCTACGCACGCGAGCCCGGCGCACCCCTGACGGTTACGTTCTCGAGGGGTCCAAGACATGGATCACGAATGCACGCAAGGCTGGCCTGATCGTGGTCATGTGCCGCACCGGCACCGCAGCCGACGGACCGGACCACCGCCAGATCAGCCTGCTGCTCGTCGAGAAGGGGCCTGGAGTACAGGTCGCACGCGACCTGTCGAAGCTTGGCTATCGAGGCGTTGAGTCATGCGAGCTCGTCTTCGACAACGCGCTGATTCCGACTGAACAGCTTCTGGGCCAAGAAGAAGGACAGGGGTTCATTCAGATGATGCGCGGCCTCGAAATCGGCCGCATCCAGGTCGCTGCGCGAGCTTTGGGCGTCGGGCGAGCTGCTTTCGAGGACTCGCTGAAGTACAGCCAGCAACGCGACGCGTTCGGCAAGCCGATCTGGCGCCACCAGTCCATCGGTAACTACCTCGCGAACATGGCCACCAAGCTTTCCGCAGCGCGGCTGCTGACGCTGGACGCCGCCGACCGGTTCGACGCGGGGGAACGATGTGACCTGGAGGCGGGCATGGCCAAGCTCTTTGCGTCAGAGGCTGGCATGGAGATCGCACTCGACGCCATGCGGATCCACGGCGGCTACGGCTATTCGACCGAGTTCGACATCGAGCGCTACTTCCGCGACGCCCCGCTGATGATCGTGGGCGAAGGAACCAATGAGATTCAGCGGAACATTATTACCAAGCAGCTGGTCGCCCGGCATCCCATCGCGAAGTGACCGGGCCGTTCGACCAGGGTCCGGCCTGGCTCTTCGTCCCCGGGAACCGTCCAGACCGATGGGCCAAGGCGGCAGCGTCGGCAGACGTGGTCGTGATCGACCTCGAGGATGCTGTCCCGGCGGGAGACAAGGCCGGCGCGCGTCGGTATCTGCAGAGGGCCCTCGACTGCGTCCCGCAGGGACGTCTCGTCGTGCGGATCAACGGGGCACCTGCCGGCATGCTAGACGCTGACCTCGAAGCGGTGCACCGCTCGGCTGTGCGCCACGTCATCGTGCCAATGGTGGAAGATCCAGACGAGGTTCATCGCGTCCGTGAGCTCGCTGGCGACATCACTCTGGTCGCGTTGTGTGAGAGTGCGGCCGGCATGGTTGCGGTCAAGGAGATTGCCGCATCGGGTTTCTGCTCAGCGCTGATGTTCGGCAGCGAGGATCTGGTCGCCAGCCTCGGCGGGACGCGCGCAAGAGACGACGAGGGAGCGCTGCTGGCCCACGTCCACCAGTTGCGCGCGAGCGTGCTCACAGTCGGAGCCGCTGCGGCCCTTCCCGTGATCGACACCCCGCTCACCTTGCTTGGGCGCGACGGGATCTTGCGCACGGAGGCCCGGCAGGCGGCGGAAATGGGATTCGTCGCCAAGGCGGTCATCCACCCATCGCAAGTCGACGGAGTCCGGGCCGGGTTCCGCCCAGACCCCGCGTCGGTCGCGTGGGCGAAGGCGGTTGTGTCGAGCACCGATGGGGGTGCAAACAGGCTGGGAGACGAGATGGTCGACGCGCCTATCGTGACCAGAGCCCGCCGGATCCTCCAGCTGGAGCGAGTCGCACGCTCGACGTCACGGTTGCGCGGATTCCGCCCCAGGCGCCTGTAGGCCTTCAGGGAAAGGTTGCCTCATGTTCGCCAAGGCGAGGCGATCCATCCGCGTCAACGCCTTTCGCCCGTGGTGGTGTCCGGTCCAGGCTGGGCCAGGGCGCTTGTAAGGGCATGAGGGTTCGCATCGGCAGCAGCTTGGACCGCGCTCCGGTCGGTTTCGACGCCGCGAGCGCGACGTTGCTCGTGATCGGCGGTGATCAGGTGGCCGGCAAACCACTCTGTCGCGCTTTCTGACGTGTTGGTGGATTGCAGATTCGCTACGTACCGCGAGAGCGTCCGCCCAGGAGCCTCACCAGTACGCCGATCTTCCGATCCAACGCGCGGGCGCCGGCCCTGACGATTTGACCTCCTACGGGGAAGCGGCTCGGCTCTTCGACGACGTCGGGCATCCGTTCCTGGGTTTGGTGGGGTGCCCGGGCACGCCTCCTCGAGACGTTCGAGCGCTTGGAGGTTCGCCGGTGACAGGCATCAACAGCGGGTATTCCTCGGTCAGGGGACGACTGGACTGGCCAAGCGGCCTAGTGCCCGGCGTGCCCTTGCCTCGTGGTGATCGTGACTTTCCGGTTCACTGGTGGCAGCCCGTCGAGTGGGCGGCTGCGGGATGAGCGTCGGGCCCAGCCGCGGCCATCGACTCGAGAACCACCCGATTCCCCTACGTGGGGGGTGCCCCTCCAAGTCGGGTTGGGAATCTCGCGGTCGCTGGTGATGACTCCGTTGGTCGTCCAGGCGATCACCTGTGCCGTGCTCGTCGCCGACCCGGCCTGGCCATCGAAGGACCTGGGCGCCGGGCTGGCTCGCGGGGATCCGGGGCCAGAGCTGGATGCTGGTCCGAGGCCGACCGCGCGAGTTCGTCGCGCACGTGCGCTGGAGGGTATGATAGCATCATACTATGATATAATGTGTCCGGCATTAAGCGATTGCTCACGGGACGTGACGGAGCGCTCGTGGTAACGGGGCTCGCTGGGTCTCCTCTTCGTTCTTCATGCAGCGCTATTGGCAGAGTGGACCCTGCGACAGGTGCCATCAAATGAATGTTTCGGCCGCGCGTCTAAATATCGCACTAGTGGGGCAGGGGTTTGCGCGTGCGCGAGATGCGCTGCGACGAAGCCTAAAATTCGATAACGTAATTGTCTGCAACCCGACAGACTTGCCCAGTGGAAGTCCTCCCATTGATGTGGTCATTCCGCTAGGACTGGCGGTGGATAGGACGCTACTCGCCGCTGTCCGACCTCGGCTAGTTCATCAGTTCGGGACTGGTTTGGACTCTATCGACCTAGCGGCCGCTCGAGATCTCGGTATCCCTGTTGCCAATGTGCCCGGTGCGGCGAGTGGCAGCGCTGCCGCAGTCGCCGAGATTGCGATACTGCATACGCTGGCCCTTTTTCGCAGGTTGCGCGATGCCGAAGTGGCCCTAAGATGCGGCAAGGTAGGCGGCCCGTCAGGCCGGGGACTTCGAAGCGCTCACGTTGTCATCCTAGGATATGGTGCGATCGGCCGGGCCATCGCGGAACGAATTCGACCATTCGTCGCTGGAGTCACAGCCGTAGGGCGTCGAGTCTGGTGCGAGTCGGCTAACAGAAGCGAGCTCGATCACATCGATGGGTACTTCCAGGTTGGCGATCTCACTAGTGCCCTTAGCGGACGTGACGTTCTCTATGTGACGCTGCCGCTATCTGCAGAAACAAGCGGTCTCATCGGTCGAGCTGAGCTCGCAAAATTGGCCGTCGGCGGCTACCTCATCAATGTCAGCCGCGCAGCCGTCGTTGACCGCAACGCCCTATATGAAGCCCTCGAGTCAGGCCAACTTGCCGGGGCGGGGCTAGATGTGTTTTGGGATGAGCCCGTCGACTCGACAGACCCGATCTTCCAGCTCAATGTCTCTGGCACCCCACATGTGGGCGGGGCCGTGGCGGGGGTTCATGATTCGATCGCTAACTGCATAGCGCGAAATGTTGAACGCCTGCGCTCCGGGGAGTCGATCCAGCACCGGGTGGTCTGAAGGTGCTGGAGGCGGCTGTAGTCGCTTCCGTGGGGACCGGTGGCTGGCTCCGGCGGGTTCGGCGTAGGCCAGCACGCCGTCGGCTCGTCTCTTCAGCTTGCGGCGTAGCCGGATCATCTCAATGAGCGCGGCCGGGCAATGCTGCGTCGGCTCCCCCCGTGGTGTGGGCATCATGGGTGGCACATGCCGAGCGCCGTGCGGCCAGACCACGTTGCAACGCTGAATCTTCGTCTCATCTCGGCTCGGCCATCCGGTCGCGGTATCCCCGTTCCGCCCTTACTAGGCCCGTGATGCGTAGGGCTGCGCCCTTAATAGACGGCGCGTCCCCCACTGAGGTCGTAAACGAACCCCGTGGTGTAACTGGCCGCTGGTGAGACTGCCCATGCGATGGCCTCGGCAACCTCCTCAAGCGTCCCTGTGCGGCGCATCGGTATGCGCGAGAGCATGTACTCGACCTGGTTCTCCGGAAGGCCATCTACCAGCTGTGTCCTGATGACTGCCGGTGCGATCGCGTTGACGGTAATCCCATCCTTGGCGTACTCCTTGCCCATCGCCTTGATCATGCCGATCAGTCCGGCCTTTGACGCCGAATATGAGACCATGCCAGCATTACCCTCCTTTCCCGCGATCGACGCGACGTGGAGGATCCTGCCGTACCCGTGATACGTCATGTGTGGAATAACGGCTTGCGAAAGCACAAATGCGCCGCGCAGATTCACGTCGCACACATAGTCAAAGTCGTTCAGTGCAATCTCGTGACTCTGTCGGCCGGTGACACCTGTCACGCCCGCACAGTTGACGAGGGCGTGAAGTATCTGATCGCCGTTCAGGAGTGTGCCTAACCGATCGAGGACTTGAACCTCGTCGGTGACGTCCAACTCGATCGACTGCGCCAGCGGCAGTTCCGCCGCCGTCCGCGCGGCTCCTGAGCCATTCTGGTCGGCACAAATCACCGTGGCGCCACGGGCGCTGAGGAGCCGTGCTGCCGACTGTCCGATTCCCGATGCTGCTCCTACAACTACGACTCTCTGGCCACCGAGGGCCAGGCTGGCGAACGCCTTCGTGCTCGGCTCATTCACGTTTCTATCCATTCGTCCTGAAGGGGGCCGCACGCCGGTGTGCGAGCGGCGAACTGTCGTTGGTGCTTACGCATTTGACCCGCCCGCGACGGCCGGGCGCTTCGCCGGATTCTCCAGTCTCCGGAGCCACAGGCCCGGACCACCGCACTCCTCATCACCGGGGGTCACACCCGCGAACCAGCTCTTCGGCGAATTCGGCCAGAAAACGGTCGATCAGACTGGACGCATAGGAGCCGATAGGCACCAGCGGCCTGCGACAAATGGGCGTCGCAATTTCTCCGCGGCGATAGGCGATGATCTTCCCGACTTCGGTCAGCACACCAGCCGAGATCCAGGCGTTGAGATACGGCAGCAGCCGCCGGAACAGATCCTCGGCCGCAGCCCGCCGACCCGATGCCCACAGGTCCCAGATCGTGATGTAGATCTCCACGAACCCGCCGCCAGGCTGAACCCCAATGGCTCCTGCTTCCAACGCCGGCAGCAGCTCTATTCCGCCGTTGCCAACCAGGCTGCGGACCGCTGGGGTGCCCACCAGCAGATCGGCTATGTAGTCCGCCGGGTTACGCAGTTCGGCCTTCACCACTCGAAAGTTCGAGTGGTCGCTGGCCAGCACGCGTATATCATCCGGCGTCAGTTGGGTACTCCCTCCATCCGGGACGTACTGGAGAATGACCGGCACTTCCGGCACTGTCGCGAGCACATGATGAATGTGGTCAAGGATCACAGACGCGGGCATGGGTAGAAACCGGGGCGGGAAGACATTGATCGCATGCACGCCGAGTTCGACGAGCTCCCTAGCTCTGCGGCATGCGACAACCGTCGAGTTGTCCGAAACTGAGCCGACTACTGCCAGCCTGGCACCAACGGCAACCGCCACCGTCTCACGTAGCAGCTCCCCCTTCTCAGCGTCGTCCAGCGCGTGGAACTCAGACGCGATGCCCGGAAACATCACCGATGTGACGCCCGCCCCGACCAGCGTGTCGAGTGAGTGCCGGAAGGAGTGCGAATCAACCGCTCCCTCAGGCCCGAAGGGAGTGGCAAGGACCGGAGAAACACCTCGGATCAGCTCATACGCGTCAATCGTGTCGCTCATTTTCCCTCCCGATGCTGCATCAGCGCCGGGAACGACCGAGCTCTGGCCTCAAGCCACCCAGAACCCAGACATGCGCATAATGAACGGTTCCGTGCCCGCCATGACCGCCCGAAGACGTCACGAAGAGCTTCCTTACCGAAAACTTGTCCCGGCGCCGTGCAGTCAAGGCGGCAGTGCGGACGGGTTCGCCTCGCCCACGCTCGGCCATCGCCGCGGGCGAAGGCCGCCCATCGCTCATTCGCCGAGACATCCAAGGATCTGACCCTCGCCTCGAAAGCGATCGAGTCCCCGATGTTCCACGTCGTGTATGGCAGCTCCACAAGTTCGGCGGCGACTTGGCGGCGCGTATAGGCGCGATGGCTCATGTCGCGGCCCGGGCTGACAGACCGCAGTCGACGGCGAATACTGCGCCGGTCACTGCACGGGCGTCGCGGCTGGCAAGGAAGGCGATGACAGCGGCGATATCCTCTGGCTCAGCGATGCGGCCCAAGGGCTGCACTGCCGCTACCTGCGCCTCCGCCTCGGCCGGGTTCTCTTGCGCGTCGAGCCACTCTTGGACCGGTCTCGTCCGAGTCCAGCCGGGTGCAACGGCGTTGACTCGGATTCCACGCGGCCCAAGTTCCAGCGCGAGACTGCGCGTGAGGCCTTCTAGTCCTGCTTTTGCCGCGGCGTATGGAAAATGGCCGGCGAAAGCGAGGCGGGCGTGGACTGACGAGACATTGACGACTGTGGCTGACGACGACGTCTCCAAATATGCAAGGAAGGCTCTGGTAACAAGCCAGGCCGCCTTGAGATCGACGGCGAAGAACCCATCCCATTCGGCCGCAGTCATCGTTCCCGGATCGAAGTGGCTGTCTACGCCAGCATTGTTCACGACGGCATCCACGTGACCGAACGCCGAAGCGACTGCCGCGGCCGCCGCGTTGATCTCTACTTCGTCCATCACATCGCACTGCACGAAGAGCGCCTCACCGCCGTCTGATTGGATACCTGTCGCTGTTGCGTCACCGGCCGGATCGATATCTAGCACGGCCACCCTGGCGCCGCCAGCGGCCAAAGCTCGTGCCGTCGCTTCACCTATTCCTTTGGCTGCGCCCGTCACCACTGCGGCCAGCCCATTGACACTAGTCATGCGTCCCCGTCTCCGTCGGTGATCTATCGGCTGTGTCATGCACGTGCGGCCTACCACGGCTCCTCATGTGATCAACCCAAGTCAGCAGTTGTCGATCCGGGTGCCAGTTCGGCGCTTCTGCCAGATCGGCATTGGCATCACGCAGGAGGTGTGCCAAATGGCGGGCGATATTCATCGGTCCAGCTCCGCCTGGCGACGCTGCCAGTCCTCGGCGAACAGATCGAAGTGAACACTGCGTCGGGGGTGCTCTGCCAGAGCTTCGTAATCCAGACTGATCCCGAGGCCGGATCCAGTCGGCAGCGTGAAATAGCCATCAGAAACGTCCGGTAGCCCCGGCTCGCAATCATGGACGAACGTGTCAGCGAAGTCGTTGAAATTCTCTTGGATCTTGAAGTTCATGGTAGCGGCGGCCAGATGGAGGTTGGCAGCCGTGGAGATCGGGCCACCGACGTTGTGCGGCGCCATGAGCATGTAATGTGTCTCCGCGGTGCCCGCCAGCTTCTTCGCCTCGAGAAGACCACCTGACTGTGTGATGTCGACTTGGATGACGTCCGCCGCCTGCAGTTCGAAGATCTCGCGGAACTCGTATCGAGTGTGTATCCGCTCGCCCACCGCGATCGGTAGGTCAGTGTGCTCCTTGACCTGAGCGAGGGCCTTTACGTTGTGCGGTGGCACCGGCTCTTCCAGCCAGGACGGACCATATGGGGCCAAACCATGCGCGAGCCGGATGGCGGTCGCCGGGTTGAACCTGCCGTGCATCTCAATGAGCAGTTCCACGTCGTCACCTACGGCGTCTCGTACGGCAGCGACAAGGTCAAGAGACCGAGCCTCCTGGACACGATCCAGTTCGAAGGCGCCATTGCCGAACGGGTCGAACTTCAGCGCTCGATACCCACGATCGGTCACCCTGCGCGCGGCCGCGAAGAACTCCTCAGGCGTGCGCTCCACCTGATACCAACCATTCGCGTAGGCCTTGATCCGATCGCGCACCGCGCCACCAAGTAGCTTGTAGACCGGAAGACCTAGCGCCTTGCCCTGGATGTCCCAACAGGCGAGCTCAACCGTGGCCAGTGCCGACATCGAGATCTCGCCCGGCCGTTCATAGGAGCGCCGGGTGAGTCGGTCTACGAGACTCTCGACATCGAAGGGGTCAGTGCCGACAATCAGCGCCGGCAGCGCGTGGTGGAGATAGCCGAGTAGGGCGTCGGTGTGGTTAGGCATCCGCACCTCACCAAGGCCGGTGATCCCCTCATCGGTTAACACCTCGACGATCGTGAGGTTTCGCCACGGCGTGCCGAGGACGTGGGTACGCAGGTCTGTGATCTTCATACAAGGCTCCCCAGGCGGTGGCGGTGAAGCCGCAATGTACAGCTATTGACAGAATCATTCAATAATAGGATGATTCAGTCATGGCCGAGGACCACCTCCACGACGGACCAACCTCGCGCCACCGCACGCTGCATGGATATGTCGTTGAATGGCTCGGCACCCGCATCGTCTCCGGCGAGTTCCCGGAGGGGGCCAAGCTCTCCACCGAGGAACTGGCGACTCGCATCGGTGTGAGCCGGGGAGGGTTGCGAGAGGTCTTTCAGGCTCTAGCTGCCAAAGGCCTGGTTGTTGCCCGTCCGCGGATCGGCACTGTGGTCCGGGACCGGTCGGAATGGAACCTCCTAGACCCGCAACTCCTTGAGTGGCGAGGGCGCATCGCCGACGACCGCTTCATCAAGGACCTGCTGCAGCTCCGGCTCATCATCGAGCCTGCCGTGGCAGAGCTGGCGGCGGCAGTGGCGACGCCAGACGAGGTCACGGCGATCGATGATGCGTGCCGGCGCATGGAGGCTAACGCTGCTGGCCTGCCCGACACCGAGGAGGCGTTCGTCAACGCGGACGTCGACTTCCACATAACGCTCCTGCGCGCCTGCGGCAATGAGCTCGTCGCTCAACTCGCAACGCTTCTCGAGACAAGGCTCAAGCACAGCATCGAGGTCACCGCGCATGTCCCAGAGGAGGTTGCCCGAGTCCTTCCAATGCACCGCGCCGTTACGGAAGCCGTCCGTGCCGGTCACGGTGACGCAGCCGCCCAGGCCATGTGTGACCTGCTCGCCACGACCGTGGAAACCATTGACGTGCTGAGTCGCAAGTAACCGAACGCGAACGACTCGGCCTCATTCACCAATGATCAGCGGCCACCAAGTCCATTGGAGCAGGGCCGGGCGACCGGACGCAGGTGAGCCTTGAAGGTCATGCAGGCGTCCAGGAACGTCGTACCGATATAGCAGCAAAGACCTGCGAATAGATTTGTCCGCCTTCCGCAGGCGATAATTGAGGAGCTGAATAATGAGAGCTAGTTCGTTTATGGTGCTTACTGGAGCGGCAGTTGCAGCAACGCTGGTCGCATGCTCCCCACCTGATTCCGACTCGGGGGGCCAGTCGATCACTATTGCGGATGATGTCTCCGTGAATTGGGACCCATTTAATGGAGCAAATGTCTTCCTGCCCGTGGCGCAGGCCGTCTATGACCCGCTTATCATGGTTTCCGCGGAGGGTGAGGAGCCCCAGCCTTGGTTGGCGGAGTCCTTCGAGATCAGTAGGGACGGCTTGAAAATGAGCGTCAAGCTGCGCCGGGACATCGAATTCATCGACGGAATCCACATGGACGCGCCGGGTGTAGAGAAATACTTCGACGCGTTATTCGCTAGTGACGGATATTCGTGGAAACCTCGAGTTGTCGATCAATTCGGCGCCGAGGTTAGTGCTACCGGGAAATACACACTAGATATCACCACCACGACGCCGATCAGCTACCGTTGGCTCTGGCAGTTCGGCTTGACCCCGGTGGCGAGCCCGGCAACCGTTGGCGACCCGGACGCTTTCGCAGATGGACCGGTGGGCACGGGCCCGTACATAATCGCCGAGAACGAGCCGGATGTTTCGCTCACGTTTGAGCGCAACCCCGATTACTGGAACCCGGAGGCGTACCCGTACGACGAGGTAACGATCCACGAGTACGATGACCCAGTCGCGGCGATGAATGCGATTAAGAGCGGGCAGCTTGACGCGGCACAGGTTGACCTTCCGCTTGCCCAGGAGGCCCGCTCGACCGGCTACTCCGTGTTCGAAGGACCAGGCAATATCGGAACGCTGTTTGTGAGCGACCACAATGGCGATATGATCCCCGCTCTGGGAGATATCCGGGTTCGTCAGGCGATGAACATGGCCATTGACCGGGAGGCTATCCTTAAGGCCACGAACTTGGGTATGGGCTCGGTGAGCAGCCAGCCATTCCAGCCCGGGCAACTTGAATACGTCGAAGGTGGTGACGACCGATATCCGTATGATATCCAGGCCGCCAGGGAATTGATGGCCGAGGCAGGATATGCGGATGGATTCGAAGTGACTATTCCGAGCTTCCACGGCCACGACATATATGGAGCTGTTAATACTGTAGCGCTAGAGCCGATCGTGCAGAGCTCGCTGGCTGACATTGGCATTCGGGTTACCTATGAGACGTTTAGCGGAGAAGTACCCCCCTATACTGATACCGCGTGGAAGAGTGGGAAATACCCACTTCTGATGCTCAATATGCCTCCCACAAACTGGGTGTCCGCGTTCGATGATAACTGGAGCGGGTACAACGACCCGGAGTTGGAGGCGCTTAGTGAACGTTTCAAACTAAGTCGTCCCGCAGAACAGGAGGCGGTCGCCCAGGAGATCGGAGAATTCCTCCTCGAGAAGGCATGGTACGTGCCATTCTCGCGCCCGGCGTCTCCTATTGCTACCGTGCCGGAGGTTCAGGTCCAGATCGACGGGGCCTACACCAATCCGAAGCTCTGGCAATACACTCCAAAGAGCTAGCAAGGTCATTAGGGAGGCTGTCAGAATGCTAGTCTATCTGCTCCGCCGAGCAGCAATTGGAATCCTCGTGTTCTTCTCAGTGACTGCGGGCTGCTTTTTCCTGCTCGGACTACGTGGAGGCGCGGGGGTTGCTAGACAGATCTTAGGGCCCAACGCGACCGATTCAGAGGTACAGGCGAAAATGACGCAGTTGGGATTGGATCGTCCACTAGTTGTGCAGTATTTGGACTGGGTAACAAACCTGCTTCATGGTGACCTCGGCAAGTCATTCTTGTCGACTCAGGACGTTACCGCAATCATGTCGACGAGGGTTCCAGTAACATTGAGCCTGATTGCGGTAACGACGACGATCACGGTTGTCTTCGCCGTACTCCTTGGTGTACTCGCAGCGACCAGGGGGGGCGCTCTAGATCGTGTTGTGCAGCTGGTTTCGGTCGCGGTAGTCGCTGTTCCAAGCTACTGGCTCGCTTTAGTGCTCGTCATTGTTTTCAGTCTGACGTTTGGTTTGTTTCCAGCGACCGGATTCGTTCCGATCTCGACCTCGTTCACCGGTTGGTTGTCGTCAATCTTCCTACCATCATTCGCGATTGCGCTTGGTGCCACGTTCGGCCTCGCTATCTGGATTCGCAGCTCGATCATCGATATTCAGAGGCGGGACTTCGTCCGGACGCTGCGCTCGCGCGGTATCTCGGAGCGGGCGATTATGTACCGACATGTACTGCGGAACGCGGCCGCTCCATCGGTGCAAATGCTGGGCTTGATGATGATTGGCTTACTTGGCGGGGCGATCATCATCGAGCGTGTTTTCGCTTTACCGGGCATCGGCATGATGGCGCTAGGCGCAGGGCAGGCCGGTGATGTGCCGGTAGTGCTCGGCGCTGTGGCGTTTCTCGTCGTCGTGGTCGTGGTTATCAATCTTGTGGTTGATGTTGTTCTCGGCTTCCTCAACCCGAAGGCACGTGTGTCATGACCATCGAGAGCGCCGGGGCTCAACTCAGTGATGAACTGGTGGTGCGCACTGGCGTGTTCCGCACCTTGCTGCGCAATCCGCTGATGGCGGGCTCGCTAGTAGTTCTTGCCTTGTTTGGGATTGTGGCGATCATACAGCCATGGATCGTGCCGAATCCACCGCAGCACGTCGAGTTGAGGCTAACAAATGCTCCGCCGTTCACTACCGAGTACATCTTGGGTGGCGACAGATACGGGAGGGACATTCTTAGTCGGCTCATTGTGTCGACTCGGGGGGCGATGGAAGCGGCGGCGGTGCTGGCAATTGTGGCCAGCTTTATCGGCATCAGCGCGGGCTTAGTCGCCGGGTTCTTCGGGAAGATCTTCGACACCGTGTCCGTTTGGGTCTTCTCGGTGCTCATGGCAGTGCCTTGGGTGATCGTCCTGATCTCGCTGTACACGCTGCTGGGCACGTCTACGGTGGTCAGTATGGGCGTGTTCGGTGTCCTAGTCTCGCCCTCTATGTTCTGGATGGTTCGAAGCTTGACCCGCAGCGTCCGGAACGAGCTGTACGTGGACGCGGCCCGCGTTAGTGGATTGTCCAACGCGCGCATCGTCGGACGGCATGTGCTGATCGCCATCCGCGCTCCCGTGATTCTGATGGCAGCTGGCCTTGCCGGGATGGGGATCGGCGTCCAGGCTGGCCTGGAGTTCCTTGGGTTGGGCGACCCAAGTAATCCCAGTTGGGGCTCGATGCTCACCGATGCGTTCAGCAACATCTATATCGCCCCCGAGCAACTGATCTGGCCCGCTACAGCGCTTGGCCTGATGACCGCTGCATTCACCTTGGTGTCCATCGGCATTCGCGACGCCGTCGAGGGAACCTACATCAAGCCAGGATCCCGCAGCCGGCGACGGGAGATCGAAGAGCTACTCGGTACCGCGGCGGTCACCCGGACCCTCGATGTGGATTCCCGAGCGGCTTGGTCGTTCGGATCAGATCCGGACACTACGACTGCCTCAGCCAATAGAGCTCCGCTGCTGACAATCGAGGATCTTCAGGTTGCCTATTCGAAGCCGAAGTTGACGACTGTTGTCAATGGAATCTCGCTTCAGGTGAACGAAGGCGAAGTCGTTGGAGTGGTTGGCGAGTCGGGCTCCGGGAAGACTCAAACGGTTTTCGCTGCGCTGGGCCTACTCCCAGAGGAGGCGATCGTGGCACGGGGATCTATTCGGCTGGATGGTGTTGAGTTGCTCGGAAGGCCTGCGAAGCAGATTTCCCGGCTTCGCGGGACGACGATGGCTTATGTTCCGCAGGAGCCAATGGCCAACCTTGACCCCACGTTCACGATCGGATCGCAGTTGGTCTACGGCATCCGCGCTCAGACCCAGATGTCGTCGAAGGACGCCAAGCAACTCGCGCTCTCGTTGCTCGATCGAGTGGAGATCGCCGATCCGCGCGGCACCTTCAAATTGTATCCGCATCAGATCTCCGGGGGCATGGCCCAACGCGTACTCATCGCTGGTGCAGTGGCCTGCAAGCCGCGGCTGCTGATCGCCGATGAGCCGACCACGGCACTCGACGTGACGATTCAGGCCGAGGTGCTTGACCTGTTACGTGATCTGCAGGAGGAGAACAACATGGGTGTCTTGCTTGTGACCCACAACTTCGGCGTTGTGGCGGACCTGTGCAATCGCGTAGTGGTGATGCGAACCGGCGAGGTCGTTGAAGAAGGCCCTGTGGGTCAGGTGTTCCAGGATCCGCAACACGAGTACACCAGAGTCTTGCTGGACTCGGTGCTGGACAACGCCACATCTCGCGCAGGGGTGGCCGGTCAGCGTGAGGCAGCCGATGCCTGAGCTACTGCATGCCGATCAGCTACGCGTGCGCTATGGCCGTCGGCGCAAGGCCAAAGAGGTACTCCGGGGAGTCTCGATATCAGTTGCGCCCGGGGAGACCCTTGGCCTGGTCGGTGAGTCAGGCTCTGGCAAAACGACGCTTGGCCGGGCAATTCTCGGCCTGGTCCCCATATCGGGTGGCTCATTGACCTTCGCCGGCGAGGACATCACCTATGTGCAGGCCCGTGGGAGCCGTCGGCGCGCTAAAGACATCCAAGTCGTGTTCCAGGACCCGTACACGTCGCTCAACCCATCCATGAAGGTTCTCGACATTCTTACGGAGCCGCTCCTCGCACAAGGAATACGGAAACCTGAGGCCTCGAAGAAGGTACGTGAGCTGCTCGACCGAGTGGCCATGCCCTCTGACGCATTGGCCCGGCACTCCCGCGAGTTCAGCGGCGGTCAACGGCAACGCATCGCGATTGCCCGCGCCCTTGCCCTGAACCCAAAGCTCATCATCTGCGACGAACCCGTGTCGGCGCTCGACCTGTCTACCCAATTGCGAGTGCTCGACCTGTTCATCGAACTCCAGCAACAGGCCGGCATCGCCTACGTCTTCATCTCTCACGATCTCTCCGTTATTCGTCATGTCAGCCACCGGGTGGCTGTCATGCGCGACGGTGAGATCATGGAAACAGGTCCAGCGCTACAGGTGACGGACAGGCCAACACACCCCTACACACAACGATTGTGGGCTGCCAACCTCGTAGCTAATCCGAAGGAGCAAGAGCGTCGTCGAGCATTTCGTCATTCTCTACCGGCACAGGAGCAAACTGAGCCAAGCTGCAACAGCTCGTAAACGGAAGGGCTAGACACGTGGCAACTGGGAAGCTTCCAACGAATGGATGTCGATTCGACGTACTGCGCGCGTGGGGCGATGGGTCCGGACCCTCCAAGGCTATCCGAAGCGCGCAACTCGGACTTGGCACGACGTGGGCCAATAGTCATCTTGAGCGGGCATGCCACAAACCATTCGTTGGCGGACAGTGGAGCCGCTCCACGCGCTAGAGGATGGAAAGTGGACAATCAACGGAGTACGAAATTTCAAGATGCTATGTGCGACATGATTACATTCTTCGCGCCACGCATGATGCGTGACGCTATTGCGATTCCAAATATCCATTGCGGTGAGGGAACCGGATGACTGTGACCCTGCGTGTGCTGTGCTGGGAGCATCCCCGTTGCATCGGCCCGATGCTGGCGGCGGTGGGCGCTTACCGCGCTGTCCATCCTGAGGTTGAGGTTCGGCTAGGTGTTCGGTCGTTGGCACTGTTCAACGATCAGCCGGTGTGGGAGCTGAACGGCGGCTATGACTTGATCTTCATCGACTATCCGATGACTGGAGCTGTGGCCACGAGGAATGCTCTGGTGCCCTTCGACAAGGTCGTGGACGCAGAAGTTCTCGAGCGCATCGCCGCTGAGTCGATGGGGGATAGTCATCGTTCATACGCGTGGGATGGTCGGCAGTGGGCGCTTGGCGTGGATGTCGCGTCGCAGGTGGCCGCCGTCGACGAGAACCGTTTCCGAGATCTTGACCGTGATGTTCCGCGCACTTGGGATGACGTCCTCGATTTGGCCGCGATTCCGCAAGCCGTTGCGCTGCCGCTTCACTCGAGCGACGCGATCTGCACGCTGATCTCACTATCGGCGAATGCAGCCCACGCTGCCCACGACGAGCCGACCTGGCTGCGCCACGAGGCGGTAGAGATGCTGGTCGAGCTGGCCAACCGGGTCGACCCACAGTGCTACGACCTCAACCCACCTCGACTTCTCGCCTTGATGGGCGGCGACACCCGCTCTCCGGCGTACGTTCCGTTGACCTTCGGCTATGCGAACCTCGCGCAGCCCCCGTTGGCCTTTACCGACATACCAGGCGTTGACGGACGACCTCGAGGAGCAATCCTGGGTGGCGCCGGTCTCGCGATCGCACCGTCCAGCCCGCACTACCAGGAGGCTGCCGAGTTCGCCTCCTGGTACGTGAGCGGCGAGGCGCAGCGGGACATCGTACTGCCCGCTGGAGGCCAGCCGGCGAACAGGCTTGCCTGGGACGCCGCCGGGTGCTCGAGCTTCTTCCAAGCCACCCGACAGAGCCTCGAGCACGCCTACATGCGTCCCCGTGATCCGTGGTGGCTGCCGTTCCAGCGCGACGCCGGTAGTCGGCTGGTCGCAATGCTCCGGGAGGCAACGAGCCCAGAACGCATCTACCGCGAGCTGGCGGAGCTGGCGGAGCGTCACCGAGAGAAGGTGACAATCGGATGACCGCGCGGGTGAACGATGTCGATGCCCTGGTCGACGGCATCGAGCCGGGCGTTCGGATAGGCATGAGCGGTTTCCAGTTCACCCGGGCTCCGGTGGCCGCGATCCGCGCCTTGGCGGCGTCGAAAGCGAAGGAGCTGCACTACATCGCGTGGGGCGGTGGGCCGTTGGAGATCATGCTCGATCTTGCTCTGGTCGCGATGGCTACGCCCGCCCGACTGACGACGTCATCACCACCGAGCGCCGACGGCGGAAGAGTTCCACGCTCTGCTCAGCATCATCGACCCTCTGGGCATTCGACGCCTCGACATGGTGAGCACGGTCGACCGGCAGGAGCTCTTCGACTCGATTCTCAACGTCGAAGAGGCCCTGCTCGACGAGCTCATCGCAAGCTTGCTGGTCAATTGGTTACTGACACCACAGCGCACTGGCTCGAACTCTTGGACGCAAACGACGTGCGGTGCGCACCGGTGCAGGATCACGCGGCCCTAGAGCGCGAACCACAGGTCGAGCACGCGGGGCTGGTCTGGAAAGTGCCGCTGGGCGACAACGAGTCGACCTTCCGCACCGTTGGGTCACCGTTCACATTCTCCAAGACGCCAGCATCCGCACGCTACGAGCGTCCCCGTGCTGGACAGCACACCGACGAGATATTCAACGACATCACCCGGTGATCACCGGGTCTGCCCCAAGCTATGGGTGGCAGGCCTCGCTGATCATCGAAAGGAGGAGCGCGAGAGATGAGGCCGAGATTCGATTGCATGGTCGCCGTAGACACGGGCGCCGGCGGAACCGTCAAGCCACTTGCGGTGGACATCAGCGATGCACGCCAGGCCGAAGCGGACCCGTCGTGGGCGGGGCGCAGAGTCACCACCTCGCGTCCGTCACCATCGCCCGCACCTTCAACGGGAACCTGACCGATGAGCGCGCTACCGATCCGAAAGCTAACGGTGCTGGCAGAAGGCTATTCGTTCTTGGAATCGCCGCGGTGGCACGATGGCCGGCTGTACGTTTCCGACTTCTTCACGCATCGAGTTCTCGCGTTCGATGGGAACGGCAGTGGTGAGGATGTGATCTGCACAGTGCCCGGCCGGCCGTCCGGCCTCGGCTGGCGGCCGGACGGCTCCATGCTGGTGTCATCCATGGTCGATCGGCGGCTGCTCCGATTCGACGGTCGGTCGCTGGATGAGGTCGCCGACCTCACGAGCGTCGCTGCCTGGCACTGCAACGACATGGTTGTCGACGACCACGGCGGCGCCTACATCGGCAACTTCGGCTGGGACGAAGAGTCCGATCCCCGCATCCGCTCGACGCCGCTTGTCTATGTCGCTCCCGGCGGCCGACCGCAGGTGGTGGCGCGTGACCTCGTGTTCCCCAACGGCATGGTTGTCGGTAACGACGGGCGAACCCTACTGGTGAGTGAGACGTTCGCCGCCCGCGTCACCGCCTTCGACCGCGCCGAGAATGGCACGCTGACGAACCGTCGCGTGTGGGCCGACTTCGCCGAACGCCCCTTTGGCACGACCCACGAGGCTTGCGCGGCCGGCGTGCCGCTTCCAGACGGCATCGCACTCGACGCCGAAGGCGCGCTGTGGATGGGCGATGCCTGCGGATCGGGCGCCCTGCGCGTTGCCCCCGGAGGTGAAATCGTGGAAAAGGTCGCGACCGGCGACCAAGCTGTGTTCGCAGTGTTACTTGGCGGGTCAGACCGTCGGACACTCTTCATGTGTGCTGCCCGTCCGTACGGACAGGGCGGCCCACCTGCCGTCGCCGAGGCGCGGCTTCTGTTCTGCCGCGTCGATGTGCCGGGGGTCGGCCTGCCATGACTCTGGCCACTCAGTTCTACCGGCGCACTTTCCCGCTCAGTCACCGCTGGCGTGACGAACTGGAAGCGGCCTGGGCAACGGATTCAACGCTCTAGTCGCAAAGCCATGGGCGTGGATGGAACCCGCGCCTGACGAGCTCGACTTCACCGACCACGATGGGCTGATCGAAGTGACTGGGCACGCGGAGTAGTGCGCAGCCAGAATGTTGTCGGGCGGTCCGGCCGTTGGAGCTGTGCGGCCGGGCACCGACTCGCAATGGCGCGACGGAATGGCCTGGTTACCGACTGTGGTTACCGGTTTGCAGCCGCTCCGGGACGTACCGGCCCAAGTGCTTGGCGGGCCACTGCAATGGACTACAGCGTCGTACCGCGGCGACGCGAGGTGTTGACTCCTGTGCGGAACTCGGCCCCGTCAGACGGCCGCGAGGTGAAGCGTGATTTTGCCGCGGTGGCCAATGACGTCAACGGCATTATTGCGGGTGCTTGGGTCCGCCCAGTCGAAGACCGTGGCGGGGTACATAGTTCGGTCAATAACCGCCAAGGCTGTGGGGTACGGCGGGTTGGGGTAGATGGTGAGGTGATCGAGGGTCAGCGTGTGGCCGGTGGCAGCCCGATTCGTGCGGCCGACGGCGGTGATTCGCAAGACATGATCGGTCGGCGTGAGGTTGCGGGCTGCGAACAGCACGCGTTCGGCAACCTGGAACGACGAGTAGAGGTCGAGACCGGCGGCAACGAGTTCGTTGTTCAGGTGGACGTCAACGATTGCGGATCGGGGACCGCGGGAACCTATCCATTCGATGCCACTGCCGTGGAAGCGGATGGTCACGCTGGCGTTTTCATCCTCGGTAACCAGTTCGAATCCATGCTCCGAGCGCGGCTCGAGCCAGCCTGTCTCCCGCCCAGCGCGCCATGTGCCAAGTAGGGTAACGCGTTCGTCGCCGGGTAGGACGCGCTCGGTGATTGGGAACAAGCGGCTGGACTGGCTACCGTCGGAGGTGACGGTGAGGGTGTGGCCGGTCCGTCCATATAGCTCGAGTTTGCGGAGGAGTGCGCGGCGGGCGCGGAAGTCGAGGCTCCAGGCGTGCTGGTCGGCTGGGCCGTCACTGAGCGGATCCCACCGGTCCTGTTGCCAAAGCCAAGTGGGAGTCGCCCGGTAGGCCGGAACCGGCGCGTTGGCCTTGTGCGCTGTTCCGTCCGCGCGGGCAAGATGATCCGAGGGAGCTGCCAGCCATGTCGGGTCAGTACGCCACGTGGCCCGCTCGAGGTCGGCGTCAAGGTCGAAACGAATACCGAGCTCGGCGACACCGCGCGGCGCATCCGGTGCGGTACCAGACAGACCGTAGTCCGTGGTAATGGTGCCGTCTCCGGCGACATCGATCTGGTAGGAGATCCTAAGACTGCCGTGCCGACCATCGATGTTGAACGTAGTCACGTTGTGGTTCGGCTGATAGGTGACGGCGTCGCACGCCCAGGCATCGAGGCGGGCGCCCACAAGGTGCAGCCTGGGACCGCCCATGATTAGACGATCCTGCGAGTTCGCTGCACACAGCGCGCCAGTTCGGCGGTCGACCTCCACGGTGAACGCATTGCCGCGGATACGAATGGTGTTGTCGCGGACGGTGCACGACAGCGGTGCGCGGTCAGCCAGCGTCACCGCAGGCGTAGGTGCGGCTCCGACAATCGGGAACTCGTATCGGTCTATCAACGCGTCGTCGATCGTCATGAAATCGACACAGAGCACGTCACCGGTGCCGCGCACCGGCAGGTCAAGCATGGCGGTATCGCCTGGTTGCACCGCGGGAAGCCGTGCGTTGCCGGTTGCTTCTCCGAGGCGCCAGCGGAGGGACAGTGCCGAGAGCGGTAGGAAGTCGTATCGGTTCGTGATCTGAAGACGGACTGTGTCACTTGCGGCTGGCGCAATTCGCACGGCTTGGACGCGAACCGGTGAGAAGGCCTTCTTGACCGCCCACCACTCAGGTTTCTGGCGACGCCAGATGTCAAGGATGCCCCAGGGTCCGTATCCGGTCGCGCCATGGGGTAGTAGGAACATTTCATCGATTCCCGCCCAGATCACGATGCCGACATGGCCTGGCGTCCCCTCAATCGTTTCGACGAGCGCGCGTAAGGTATCGCTCCAATCGAGGCGAATAGCCGGATCGCGGCGAAAATCGCTTATCTGATAAAACAGACAAGTCAAGGCCTCGTCGTGCAGTACCGGCCGACCGTTGGAGACCGCCAATGGGCCGTACGGCGGGTAGTGCGAGCTAACGAGATCCTCGGGGCCGCCCGGAAAGCTCATTATCACCGGCCGACTTGGATCTTGTCGTTTGACGTAGTCGTACTCGGCCTGAAAGTTCGCACCCCAGGTGCTTTCATTGCCCAGTGACCAAAGGATCACACTAGGGTGGTTGCGGTCGCGTTCGATCATCTCGGCGAACTGCGTTAAGTATTCCGCGCGCCGGTCAGGATCGTCCTGAGTGGCCGGCCAACCGAATTGATCGGCCCAGCAAACGGCATTCTCCGCTTCGACGTAGATGCCGAGCTCGTCCGCCGCGTCGAGCAGCGCCGGGTGCGGGGGATAGTGTGAGGTGCGGACGAAGTTGATGTTGGCCTTCTTGAACGACATCAAGTCGGAACGGTCGAGCGTTCCATCGCTCGTGCGGCCGAGCGTGGGATGGCTGTCGTGGTGGTTGACGCCGCGTAGGGTGACCGGCTTGCCGTTGACCAGGAGGCGGTTGCCGGATCGCTCGACGGTACGCATCCCGAGCCGCTGACTGATGGTCGTCGTTCGATCAGCGTCGGTGACAATGACGCGTAGTTGGTACAGATGTGGCGTCTCCGCGGTCCAAAGCCGTGGTTGGGCAATGTTGATCTGGGCCGCGCGATGGGCTCCACCTGTGGCGACGGCGGTCGCGACGGGAGCGCCGTCGGGGTCGAGTAATTGGGCGGTGACGTGGGCGCTATCGCGGGCGGGGCCGGTAAGCTGAAAAGAGACCTCAAGCGTCGCTGAGCCGTCAGCCAGCGTGGTATGCGTATGCATGCTGCTGACATGCGTCGGCGGAACGGCGAGAAGGCTGACCGGTCGCAGGATGCCACCGATCGCATGCATGGCGTAGCGGTTTGCGACCGACACCGACTCCCAGCGGTCGGTCACCCCGACGGTGAGCTGGGCAGGCTGTCCGGGTGTGACGAGATCGGTGACATCGGCGTCCCAGCGGGTGAAGCCCCCAATGTGATCTCGCACGAATCGGTCGTTGATCCAGACTCTCGCGTAGTCGTACACGCCCTCGAAGCGCAGCAGTACCCGCAACCCGGTCCAGTCTTCGGGCGGCGTGATCGTAGTGCGGTACGCAGATTCCCGATCGTGCCGCACATCGAAACCTTGCATAGCTGGTTCGCCAGGCACCGCGATAGGCCGCCAGGGCGACCTGTCAGTCCAGAACTCGGAAGGTGGGCGGTCGTGGTATTCCCACGGACCGGCGACTTGGAGCACAGGTCGACCGATTCCGGAAATCACGGCCGGATCGGGGACGAGAGTGGCGGGGGACTGCTCGCTCATCGGATCCACAATAGTCCAATGCTCAAGCCATGAACATTCGCTCATTCATCGTTATATCCAATCGTTATCATTGGGCCGCTGAAAGGGCGAGTTCTCTGCGCAATCGGCGGACGACAGTCGTCGCGCCAGTACCACGATCCGCAACCGCCGCGATCATCCGATCCGCACCGTCTCGCCCCGACCGGGTTGTGCCGGCGCAACGGGAGTCCGGAAGGGAGATATCTCCGACCGTGACCACCTGGCGCACACCGAGCCGCGGCGCTGTCGACCACTGCCCAGTCCACGGTCGCGCCGAAAGCTCGTGCCCAGATGGTCCGCACCAACGCGACACATCCATGCCCTGGCGGACTGCAGCACCATCCGCGCGCGCCACGTCACATCCGACCCGAGCTGCGCCGTCCGGTCCGCAGCAGCCGGTTACCCTCGTCGTTGGTGATTCTCGGACCCGAAAACGCTCGGCCATCACGAGGCTCGGGGGAGACAGGAACTGAGAGTCCGCGCCGGCGATCACCAGGCCCTCGATCAGCAGACCCTGTCCGGCGCGCTGCCACAATGAGAGGGTTCAAGGACGCGGTACTAGCTACGATGCCAAGGTGGATAGTCCGGGAAGGGGATCGAAGTGACTGAGCCGTCGTCCGAGCCGCTAACCCGATCAATCGAGCAGTTGACTCGTGTGGCATCGCTGTACTACCTGGAAGGCCGAACGCAAGACGAGATCGCGGCGAAGCTAGGACTGTCCCGGCCAAAGGTTGGGCGGCTGCTCAAACGGGCGAAAGACGTCGGAATTGTTGAGATCACCGTTAACGTGCATCCTTCACTCGCAATGCCGCTCGAGAGTGAGCTGAGTTCCAGATTTGGATTGCAGGTGGTCGTGGTCAGTGATCTTCCCGATGAGGCCGAGCAACGAAATCACGTGGGTCGGGCGGCCGCCGATGTACTTGACCGCGCCGTCGAAGAGCGAGGCGTCGTCACCATTGGGATGGGCCGCAATGTTAAGGCAGTTGGTGAACAAGCATCTGGGTTGGGGCATCGCCGTTGCACTGTGATGAGCGGCATAGGTGGCTCCGCCAAGGTCGGTGACGGGCTGAACTCCAACGACATCGCAACCCGTCTCGCCGACGCGTTGGGAGGCACATTCGAAGGTATCTATGCGCCCGCGTACGCAGAAGACAAAGAGACTCGCAATAGGTTTATCCGACACGCCGACATCAACCGCGCCCTTGACCGCGCCCGCCGAGCCGACGTGGCAATCGTAGGTATCGGCGACGTCGTCCCTACATCCCTAGTCGTACGCTTGGGATGTATTTCCGTCGAAGAGATGGGGCGACTCCGCGAAGATGGCGCCGTCGGCGACATCTTAGGTAGTTTCGTCAACTCTGGGGGAGTTCCGATCGCGGAATGGATCGAAGATAGAATCATCGGGCTTACTCGCGACGATATCCATCACATCCCAACCGTCATTGCCGCTGCCTCCGAAGCCTCCAAGGCACCGGCGATTCTTGGCGCGTTGCATTCCGGCATGGTAGATATTCTTGTGCTCCCTGTGATGGCCGCCCGTGAGGTGCTCAGTCTGGCTGAGAACACAGCACCCGGCCGGGCTCCCGCCACCCGCCGATCCAGCTGATGCGATGCCCGGACCAGCGGTTCACTGCCCATGAACGGACTGCTTTCCGTTAATGGGCAGGAATGATCTGCCTGTTCGCTAGCGCAAGCGGCGGGACTGCCATAAGTTCGAAACTGTCAGCAAGCGGAGCCTCCACTGCGATACGTTGAAGGACACCTGGGAGCAGCTCCACATAGTTGTCAGCGAGCAGTCTGCGACCGCCGTCCTCCACGTGAACCGCGTGGCAGTACACCGGGCTACTGATCTCCAGTATATCGCCGACGCGTGCAGAATTGATTTTTGGTTTGGCGAGGGCAAGCTCAGAGTGGCGTGCCAGCAGCCATACTGCTTGGTCGTCAGGAACCCCTTCCCCCCGGAGCACGGCGGCATAGAGCCACTCGGCCGGGTCGCGTTCACCTGCCGTAGGAAGCGTCGCCTCAGCGACTGTAACGACACCGTTCGCTGGGACACTGACGCGATGTTCCGCAGTCTCGTCCGCCGATCCGTCCAGACGCATCCATCCGCATTTAACGACAGCGTCGCGCGTGGTGATTGTGTCATTGACAATGCGCGTCACAAGCCGACCAGAGCGAGGGCGGACGAGAACTTTCACCGCCGCGGCGGCGCGTTTCACCCAGTAGTATGCCGCTTTCCGCCGATCGTAGGCATCGAGCACCGACCAGCCGACCTCGCCCCAGGTATCGTTGAACGACCACATAAGGGCACCCTGGCAATCCCTCACGGGATCGTGCTTGCGAAACCGTAAGGCCTCCATGGCGCCCCCATGTGCTTGGGCTTGCGCGAGTTGGCTGTAGCGGATGTATTCCTCAAGCGAAATATCGTCTCGCTCGCCATATTCCGCTGTGATCGCGGTTTCCGGCGCCCACGCTCCATCTGCCATGCCCACAAGTGTGTTTGTGTGGATCCGCCATTCCTCACTGCCCCGTACTGGCCCTTCGCTACCTATGTATTCGCGAATGGAGTTTATGTGCGGTGCGGCGTGTGCGCAGTAGTATTCACTGTAGAAGGGGCCACGCAGGTCATCTAGGTCGTTCGACTCCCAGCCGTGCTGATCACCGGATGTGGCATCCGATGGAAATTCTCCGCCGTAGGGACTTGCTGGCCAATATGGGCGGCGAGGGTCGAGATCATGGCACACCTCGGGGAGGAGTCGGGTGAAGATGCTCTGGCCATGAGACTCGTCTGGCCCGATTCCCAACCAATCGGTATCCCTGGACCCGAACAGCGATACCTCATTGCTGCCACACCAGATCGCGAGTGAGGGATGCGAACCGAGCCGTCGCACCGCGCTCTCCGCTTCCTCGCGGACATTTGCCAAGAATGACGCGTCATGGTCGGGGTAGACTGCGATGCTGAAGGTGAAATCTTGCCAGATGAGTATTCCCGCCTCATCCGCGGCATCATAGAAGTCGTCGCTCTCATATATGCCGACACCGTTGACTCGCATCATCGTGAAGTTGGCGTCCTTGGCCTGGGCCACCAGTGCGCGGTACCGCTCTGCCGTCACCCGTGCCGGGATAAGGTCCAGCGGGGCAAGGTCACCGCCGCGACAAAACACGTCCTGGCCGTTGACGCGGACGCAGAACCGGGATCCGTTCGGCGTCGGGCTGCGGTCAAGCTCAACGGTGCGCAGTCCGATCCGCTGTCCGATCCGGTCCGTCTCCCCCGAATCGGTAGTCACGTATGCAGTGAGCATGTAGAGCGGTTGGGGTCCCATACCGTTTGGCCACCACAGCTCGGCGTGCGGAATCGCGATTCGACACGGTATCCGGGATAGCCCAGCTGGAGCCACAAGCTCCTGCCGATAGATGACCGGCTCACCCGAAGGCGGGTCAACCCGAATCTCGAGCATCATTGGCCGTTCGGCCCACGTGTGCAGGTTGTCGACTGTCACCTCACCCTCGAGGGCAACTTCTCTGTCAGAAAGCACCGTGTCGAGCCGCACGTTCTGAATTGCAACGTCAGAAACCCCCTCGAGCCGCACTCCCTTCCAGATGCCGATGTTGGGTAGGGGGTCACACCAGTCCCAGCCATAAGTCGAGTAGGCAGCCTTGCGGAGAAAGCGGTGTGGCCGGTGGACATATTCACGATTGTAGTGAATCGGATCGGGTGTGATCTTGGTCCGAAGCTCACGTACATGATCCGTTACCTCAAGAGGAGACAGCAACTCCATCCCACTTGTGACACGTACGACCAGTTCGTTTTCTCCATCATGAAGGAACTTGCGCACGTCGAGGGCCAATGGCGCGAACGCATTCTTCGACCTGCCTGCCAGCTCGCCGTTCAGGAACACCTGGCCGCAGAGATCGATCCCATCAAGAATCAGCTGCTGACGGTCGTTTTCGCGGAACCCGGCAGGTACTACGAACGTGGTGCGGAACCACCATGAGTGCTCTTCTGGCCAGCGCGCCCTACGGGCGTTGTTACCGATATTTGGCTCATCCAACTGGCCGGTCCGGATTAGATCAAGGTGAACTTCACCCGGGACCTCGGCCGCCATGGGTTTCTCACTACTCGCCAGGAACGCCTCGTAGCCCGAATGCCCCTCAGCCTCAATCGGCAAGGGCAGGACCGACCAAGTGCCATCCAATTCCAACGTCACCGCCGCCATCCCTGACCCTTCCATTGTGGGCATATGGCTCCCGCCCGGCCTCATCTGCCCTCCATCAGCACACGGAAGGAGATCGTGAATCGGTAGTCACCACAAAGTTGCACCGCGACTGATGGACCTCTCATCGACAAGCGCGCACAGGTGACCGAGTCTGGTCATATGCTCAGTCCTTGAGCATACGGTCGGATTGTGTTTGCTCGTGGCGTCAATGTCAAGAGCCCTCAGGAAGTCAGCCGGGAGTCGATGGCTGCAAGCAGTTAGTGAACTCATGCAATTCAGGTGCATCGGCGATCCAGGCAAGGATGGTGTCTACCGGCTCCTACAGCGTGTCGACTTTGGATCTGATGCCTGAAATCAGCAGGTCCAGATGGGACGAAGAAGGTGATCACCGAGGTGGAGACCGAAACTCGCGATCGCCCAGCGGGCTGTCGACCTGCTCAAGGAGCAGACGACCGCAAAGGGACAGACGCGGAGGTGGAAGATGTCGCGCGGAGAGCCGGCCGGCGCGCACCGCCGGGAGCAATTTCCGATCGAGAGCTTGCAGCCTGTGCACCGATACGACGTCCCACTCGAGGGTCCGCGAATTGACGAGCAACTGGAGCGTGTCAACCAGGCTAGGCGCGACGGCGGAGCGGTAGGTGTCCCCACCATGGGTCGCACCTTCAGAAGCGCCGAGTGTGAGGACGTCGGCACCTGCTCACCCATCCGGAAGGGGATGGTCTGGAACTCCAGCACGACCAACAGCTGTACGACCGCGGCGTACGCGACGGGGGCTATCGCGAGCCAATCACCTCGGACCAGCTCTGGGACCGCTACCGCTCTTCCTGACCGAGGTCGTCCCGGTAGCGGAAGAGGCTGGCGTCACCATCGCCCTCCACGCGGCCGACCTGCGCTGCCCGAGCTGCGAGGGGGCCGCGCGGCCGGTCCACCGGGCCGAGCTCTACGACCGCGTGCTTGGCAGCGTCCCGTCGCTATCGGACACAATGGAGTTCGGCGTAGACACCCTTTCAGAGATACCGGACCAGGCCGTGTTAGCCGGCATGGCGTCGCCGATGGCTGGCGCCGACCCGGCTGATCCGACCACCTGTCGAGCCGGTCCCGGACTCCAGCGGCTGATCGAGGTCGATCGACGCCCTCGCGTGGGCATCCACTGGACGGCCTTGGCCGCTTTGACGCCGTGACAACCGCAATGCTGACGCCCCGCCGTGGACGAGATCCAGGCAGTGTCGAGCGGCGGGCCACGGGTTCGGTACGTCGATGCTCGTGACCAGCTTGGTTCTGGTGGCCTTGGCGATTCTCAAGTCGTCGGCGGCCGGAGCGTCACATGACAGCGGTTCAAGCTCTCCGCGACCCTGATGTTGGGGTGCGGCGCAGCGATCGTTCTTCCCGCCTTGGTAGCGTTCGCGCTCTACCGCTCGTACATATGGGTGGTATTCGTGAACACGGTCTGCTCGGCCTTGGGGTCGGTACTTTCGCAGCCGCAATGCCCCGTCTGATCCTGGCAGTCACTCATCCGAGCGAGACCGCAAGGGCCATGAGCGTCAACCACATTGTCCGCAGCGTCGGCTCCGCCATCGGGAGCGCGCTGAGCGGCTCCGTGCTTGCGACGCACACCCAGGATGCCCGCCGGTTCCCGGACGAGTCGGGTTATGGCACCGCAGCGTTGCTGGTGCGGCTGCGATGGCTGTAACGATCGCGCGGCTTGCCGGCCGCCGCTGGGAGCAGTGACGAGCTCCTCACAGAACGGGTACCGTTCTTTGGTGCGTCAGCTCACGATCACGTCCCGAAACGCGCGATTCCAGCAATGGCAGGCACTCCTTCATCAGCGGTCCGCCCGCAGCCGCCTCGGGGAGTTCCTCGTGCAGGGTGTCCGGCCCATTACGCAGGCGGTGGAGCACGGTTGGTCTATTAGCGCACTGATCCAGCCAACGACCGGAACGCGCTCAGCGTGGGCGAGCCGGCTGCTCACTTCGGTGGACGCCACTCGTGTGACGATGGCTCCCGAGCTGTTGCGCGAGTTGTCAGAGAAGTCGGGCGAGACCCCCGAGCTGATCGCGGTCGCGCGCATCCAAACCGACGAGCTGGACCGCGTACGGGACGCCGCTGATCTTGTGGTGGTGGTGTTCGACCGGCCGGCCAGTCCGGGGAATCTCGGCATGTTGATCCGCTCCGCGGACGCGTTCGGCGCACACGGCGTCGTAGTGACCGGCCACGCCGCCGACGTCTACGACCCCAAAACGGTCCGCGCCGGCACCGGATCAGTGTTCGCCGTCCCGACGGTTCGAGTAGCGGCTCCGAGCGAAGTTGTCCGATGGGCTCGCGCCCGCCAAGCCCAGATCGTCGGTACCGACGAGTCCGGCTCGATCGATGTCGCGGCACACGATTTCACCGGTCCGACGGTGATTGTGATCGGCAACGAGACCACGGGTATGGCAAAGGCCTGGCACAAGGCATGCGACATCACGGTGCGGATCCCTATCGAAGGCGCTGCGAGTTCCCTGAACGCCGGTGCCGCCGCAACCGTCGTGTTGTACGAGGCCGCCAGGCAGCGGCGGCACCAATAGCGCTGCGGCGAAACTTCTGAAGTGCGTCTGCACCAACGGGGGAAGGCCGATGGCTTGACCCTTCACCCAATCCCGCTCGTGCTGGAAAATGCACGGTGATGCGAGTGGTTAATGTGCTCGAGTCGACCTACCGTGCGGCTCTTGTTGCTGGTAGAGGCTGTAGAGCGCAATGACTATTGGTCTGAAGCGCCCTGGATCTCCCGGAAGGTGCAGCGATCCCCGCGGTGGTCTTCTCCGGCCGGCTGCCAGCTTTGACCTCGGCGCGACGCACGCACTTGCGCAGCGTCTCGTTCGACCTGATACCCGCGTTCCTGATACCAGGTGCCTCCGATTGTGCACGCTGACTCGCTGGTCGGATCTGGCCCAACTTTCGCCCGTGCCGGGTCAGTCGCGCGTTCACGGAGCGTACCGTCGCCCGGCTGGAGGCGCACGCGGGCGCCATCGTCGAGCATTTCAATTTGTGGGCAGTTGCGCCGAGTCCCGACAGGATCCCATCGGTGGCGCCCTGGCCCGACCGGTCGTGCCACCCGATCGGAAGGTCAGGGGAACACCGCTCGCGGCACTGACCCGAAAGAGCTCACCGACCTCGGCAGCCCCGCTGGTGCTACTACCTGCTCGCGAGCAGGTAGTACGAGGCGTCGTGTGCGAACGATTGTCGGTCAGCGACCCGTCCGGAGACTCGGTTCGTGCCACCCGAGCCAGAGTGCTGAGCAACGCTGCGTCGGGCATGAGCATGTCGTCGTCGCGCCGGTCCAGTCCGCGACGACCTCGGCTCTGGCTGTCGCGCCGCACTCCCATTCTGATTATCGGAACGATAGTCTAACATTCGGAATATGACGAGCCGTACACGCGCGCCACGACCCCCGACGCGGGGGTCGAGCGCGTCCTTGCGGGCCGAGGGCGGGGACCGACTCGTCGGGTCGGATCGCGTGCTGGCCGTGCTTCGTGTGCTCGCTGCGCATGCGGAGGGCGTTGGACTTGAGGAGCTCACTCAAGAGATCGGCAGCCCCAAGCCCACAGTGCATCGAGCGTTGCGTGCGTTGCGTCGTGCAGGGTTCGCCACCCAGGACGATTGGGGTAGGTACGTCTTGGGCGAGGAGTTCCTGCGGCTTGCGTTCGCTCATCATGAGGCCAGACCCGAGCACGTGCGGATGCGGCCGATCCTCCAGGAGCTGGCTTCACGCTTCGGGGAGACCGTGCACTATGCCGTGCTTGAAGGCCGAGAGGTGGTGTACCGCGAAAAGATCGATCCACCGACGGGAGCGGTTCGGCTCACCTCCACGGTCGGTGGCCGCAATCCAGCGCATGCCACGGGGGTAGGGAAACTGTTGTTGGCGCACCGGCTCCGCGACCTCGGAGACGTGCGGGCTTGGCTCGGTGGCATGGAGTTGGAGCGCCGCACGTCGCGGACGCTCTGCACGGCGGAAGGACTCCACAGTGCCTTGGAGCAAGCCCGTGCTCGCGGGTTCGCGGTCGACGATCAGGAGAACGAGGTGGGCGTGAACTGCATCGCGCTGCCAGTTTATGCGGCTCCCGGCGCGGGCCCTTCAGGAGCGCTCAGCATCAGTGCCGTGGCCTACCGCACACCGCTCAAGGTGCTCCTGGGCGTGGTTGACACCGTTCGAGGAAAGCTCGGGGAGTTCGGTCAAGCGCGACCGTGAGACCAGATCCAGGGTCGACAATCTGAAAGGGAAGCCATGTACCTCATGCGTGTCGGCCCGCCGGGGGCCGAAAAGCCGGTCGTCCGCGTCGGCGAGGGTGGTACCTATATTGACGTTTCGGACGTCGTCGATGACTTCAACGAGGCGTTCTTCGGCGGCGGACGGTTCGAGGAGCTCTCCCTCGTTGTCGCCCAGCGCGCGGCTGCGGGCGCGGTATCGAGCCTTTCGGGTGAGCGGATTGGAGCTCCGATCGCGCGTCCGCACCAGATCCTCTGTGTCGGTCTCAACTACAGCGATCACGCGGCGGAGACGGGCCAAGCGACCCCTAGCGAGCCCATCTTGTTCACGAAGTCCCCGAATACGCTGGTCGGACCCAACGACGATGTCCGCATCCCGCGTGGCGCCACCAAGCCGGACTGGGAGGTCGAGCTGGGCCTAGTGATCGGGCGCCGCACGAGTTACCTGGAATCGCTCGATCAGGCGCGGGAGTCGATTGCGGGGTATCTCGTCGTCAACGACGTGAGCGAGCGGGCGTTCCAGCTGGAGCGGGGCGGGCAGTGGACTAAGGGCAAGTCGGCAGAGACCTTCAACCCTGCTGGTCCGTGGCTCGTGACACCCGATGAGATCGACGACGTCATGAACCTTGGCATGTGGCTGGACGTGAACGGTGTCAGGCGGCAGACCGGAAACACTGGGACCATGATCTTTGAGCCCCATGTCATCGTTCACTACCTGAGCCAATTCATGGTGCTGGAACCCGGGGACCTGATCAACACAGGTACACCCCCTGGTGTGGGGATGGGCTTCGACCCGCCGATCTGGCTGCAGCCCGGTGACCTCATGGAGGTTGGAATCCAGGGACTCGGCCAGCAGCGCCAGCGGGCGCTCGCGCCACGTTGAGCGGCCAACGCCGACCAATGACTCGCCCGTGGCCCGCCCAGCAGTCACAGGCCAGGCAACGTCCCGCACGACACCTCAGACCCGAGCGCGCGCGAAGTCGGATCGCCAGGCAGCCGGGTCTGGAATCGTTGTGGGCAGGCAGGCGGGTCAAGCTCGGTCTCTGGTGAGCCAGACACCTGAAGGCGCGAGCACCTCCGCGCCGGCGAATCGCGTCTTGCCATCGGCGGTGGCCTCGATCTCGAGCGCCGACATGGCAGAGTCGCGGGAGCCTGATCAACTACGTCGGCAGCACCGCGTCAACTTGCGGGTTCTGCCGGGGAGCCCGGGGTTCATGTCAAGGATGCCTACGCGCGCCCCGTCGGTGCGGAATGACCTTACCCAATCGGCTCCGATACCGGAACCACCACCGGTGATTACGACTGTGTAGCGACTCAGCCTGCCAATCTAAAACCCCTCGTTGACGTCTCTCGTAACTAGGGGATCGGGCCTTCCGATGCGCACCCGAAGGAACCTGTCGGTGACAGCCATGCGATCGCCGGTGCCGATCGCAGTTCTCTCGGTCCCGGGGGTCACCAGTCCACCACCGCTCCATCGGTTCCGCGAGCGGTGATCTGCGGCTCAGCGAAGTAGGGGTGGGCAGCTGCCGCAGTTTCGTCGACGAGCACGCCTAGACCGGGCCGAGTCGGCAGCGACGCATGGCCGTCGGCAAACTCGATCCCCATGTCGACGACATCACCTCGCCAGGGTACGTCGGCGCGAACGATCTCTTGGATGAGGAAGTTGGGTGTGGAGTAGGCCATGTGGATGTTGGCGGCCGTGGCGATTGGCCCGAGCGGGTTGTGAGGTGCGATCGCGACGTGGGCCGCCTCCGCCATCGCCGCCAGGCGTTTGATCTCGGTAAGACCGCCGCAGTGGCAGACGTCTGGCTGGATCACGGCGCAGGCTCTGTGGTCTAGCAGGGCGCGGAACTGGTGTCGGCTGGTCAGCCGTTCGCCAGTGGCGATCGGAATGCCCAGTTGTTGGCCGACATCTCTGAGACCGCCTAGATCGTCGGGCTGGCAGGGCTCTTCCAGAAACCAGGGGTCGTACTCCGCGACAGCTCGACCGTAGCGCACCGCAGCAGCTGCGGTGGTGCGCCCATGCAGGTCGATCATGATGTCAACATCCCAGCCGATCGCCTCGCGCAGCGCCTGCATGACGGCGCGGGCCCGCCGGACACCGGACACTTCGGCGAGCATCCCGCCTGTCGGTACAACCAACAGCTTCAGTGCGCTGAAGCCGTCTTCAATGCTTCGCTGGGCATAGTCGGCAACTTCATGTGGGTCCAGCCGTTCATAGTCGGCAGCGGTATTTCCCCCGGCGATATGGTCATACAGCCGAACCCTATCTCGGACCTGCCCGCCCAACAGTTGGTAGACCGGGACGCCCAAGAGCTTTCCCTTGATGTCCAGCAGCGCTTGGTCGATGCCGCTGATGGCACTCATCGTTACGATATCGTCCTTGAAGAACTGGCCACGGAACAGCGTTTGCCAAGCGTGCTCGGTACGCATCACGTCGAGGCCCAAGAGGAGCGGCCGCAGATCCGCCAAGGCCCCGACTATGGCGTTAGTTTTCCATTCCAGCGTGGCTTCGCCCCAGCCCACCAAATCAGGCTCGCTCGTGGTAACTTTCACGAATACCCAATTCCGCAAGGCGGCATTAACTACAAGGGCCGTGACGTCGACGATATGAACGCTCGACGGCGAGTCCTGGTCGATTGGAGCGCCGGAGGGATTCGCGAACTGCGTTACGGGGACGGACTCGGCCGGGGTCATTGGGCAACTCCTGTTTAGGCGCGGGTGCTACTTATGAATAAAGCTGATGTGGCGGTTCTTTGACGAGACTGGAAACATGGCATGAGGAGGTCCCTGGGTCGCCTTTCGCGTCTACATGGGCCACCCTGCCTCTGGCCCGGGGCCGGGCTATCACTGGGGCGGAGCCCGCGCGGATCCTGCGGGGGATGAAGAGCATGTACGAACCGTCGCCTGGAAGATCGATAATCGTCCGCACTAATGCACGGCAATATCGGCTTGCCACGACCGTTCTCCCTTTCACAATGAGTCAACTTCCACTGCCCCTAGCAGTTGGGTCACAGCCAACTCAGCTGCGTCAGGATCGCGGCTGGCTACCGCTTCCAAGACCGCACTGTGTGGAGGTAACACATCAGCGAGACCGCCTTGTGCTGCGAGGTGCCGGCGAGTGAACCATCGCCAGTTGACCTTCAGGGCTGCTCCGATCGAGGTGGCCAACTGTTCCACGAATTCGTTCCCGACGGCCTCGAAAAGGACACTGTGAAAGCGAATGTCGGCCTCGGTGAACCGATCAACGTCTTCCAAATTTGCAGTCATGTCACGAAAAGCGTCCCGAAGATCCTCTATCTGCTCGGGCGTGGCACGGATCGCTGATAGGCGCGCGGAGGCCGGCTCGACGATACATCGCACCTCGTGAACCTTGCGCAAAACTTCTGACGAGGGCTCCTGGTCGAACTGCCAGGCCAGCAAGTCCACGTCGAGTAGATTCCAATGGTCACGGGGGAGCACTCGCATGCCGGTCTTGGGTCGGGACTCGACGACTCCCTTTGCGATGAGCACCTTCACAACCTCTCGCGCCACGGTCCGGCTTACGCCAAGCAACTCGGCGAGGTCTTGCTCCTTCGGCAAGGTCTTTCCCGGGCCGAACTCACCGCTGAAGATCCGCCTTCCGAACTCATGCACAGCAGCACCGTGTAGTCCCCGAGCGGAGTAGATCCGTGAAATCACCATACCCAACGTATACACCTAACATAGGAGGATTGCAAAGGTCTACTCGGTGTTCCGCCTAAGAATTGAGGGAGAGCTCGGCACACGTGGCCAGCGCGGGTGAAGCGGAAACGGGAAACGTTCAGCGGTGAGCGCATTGCTGGACGAGTTCGACCGCCCGGCGCTGGGCGACGAGCCGAACTGTCGGCCATCGAACGCAAACGTCGGACACCGGCAGTCGCCTCCAGTGCGACGAGTTTCGACTATCGGCGTCGTCCAACGCGAGCAGCGAGTCGCGAAGCCGGGCACCATCACCGACGTCACTCCAATATTCATCAACATGGCCAGGGATCGCCGAAAGGCACCAGATCGACCGCGCCATCGGACTCGAACGATGTGGCCAGCGCCGGCGAAAGCCCTCGAGCCGCCTGCCTGCCCGTGATGTTCCTCAAGAGCACGACGTTACGACAGACGTCGAGAGCCCCGGGGAGCCGCGGAACTCCCATCAGTCGCTGAGCTATCAGTGGCCGCGGCCAGGCCAGCTGCCACACCTCAATACCCAACCCGGAAAGCACTCCTCACACCGGCGGGCTCCTTCGCATCACCCGCCGAGCAGTGGAACATTGAAAAGCAGTTCCTCGGCGGCCCGAAATACCATCATTGCCATACCTTGACCCAATCTACGCGCATTGGCCAGTTCTTGTCAGTGCTAATGGAGAGCGCATGCCGCTGGAGGTCCATAATTGCGAAGGTTTCGGTGGCTTCGCCTGGCGTGTCTGCGTCAACTACGGTAAGTGTGTTTGGGTCTCCTTGGCCGGGCAAGGGAGGGTCCGTGACCGGCCCTCTCCAGTAATTGATCTGTACGGGTCTGCCGTCGAAGAAACGTTGGACGTACCCGGGAGAGTGTCTCCGTTGTGGAACCCAAAGGGTTCCATACGTGTGAAATTCGTTCCAGTCGACTGGGCCCACATCAACGAAGCAATTAGCGTTGAATATGTTGTGTTCCGGCGGTCCCGAAGGCGACGGTTTATGGCCGGACCAGTCGTGGATGGCGCTAAGAAAGGACGTCTTCCCGACGTACGATTCATTCGGTGCGTGATAAGCCTCCATGAAATCCAGTTCAGCAAAGTGGACGTAGCCGGGCTCCTGGCCAGGCCACTGACCGTCCGTTGGATTTTCCTCGGAGTAGATGTGCTCAATGGCGATTGACCACCACGCCGGCCAGGCCGTAGCATTTGCTCCCTGTGCAGGGTCAAATGCTATTCGCGCCTCGAAGTAAGCACCGCCGCTGAACACCGTGCCGGTGTAATAGGGAGGTTCAGGTGACGCGATCGCGGAATGAAGCCCCCAAACAATCTCGCTTGTCCCTCCTCCAAGCGTGAGAACTGAATTCGAGACTGCGATATTATCCGGAGATATGTCAGGAGCATCGAACCACTCGGTTGTATACCATTTATAGCCAGGCCGATTGGTCCCACGTATGTCAATGCTCTTGGTGGAGCTGAAGTTGTCATAGAACGCCAGCCGGTTGTACCCGGCGCGAACTGCAGGGCGTGGGCGAGCCGCGCCCGGTGTCGCCCAGGATCGCGCGCCTGGCGCAAGAGCCGCCACACCGGCACCCGCAGCTAACGCGCGCAGCACCTGCCGTCGTCGTGTCGTTCTGTATCGATCGATTGGCACATCTCCTCCTGGACGATTGGCGGGGAGCCACTCCCCGAGCCGTTGAGCATGTGCTCACTCAATGAGCATATGCTTATACTGGGCCTTCACGGTGGGTAGCGTCAAGATCGCGCTGGGGCGGTCCGTGCCGCATCGGCCGGGGACGGCAGTCCTCCAACAGGCGGGCTCGGGAGGCAGTTGCAGTGATCGTCGAGTCAATCCGGTTGGCACGCAATGGCCGCGTTCGCGGCGTGCGGTGCCGCGATGCTGTGACTTTCGACGTCACCACGTCGCCGCTCTTGAGCGCGCGATCGCCGCCCCATCTGCGTGAGTCGGAGCATGCGGCAGTGGTCATCGTCTCCTCGGCGGTTGCCAACGTGGGCGTACGCTGCGCGCCCTTGCTGCTGAGCGCTCTGCCCGCAATCAGGCCAACCTATGGGCAGCCGATTCGGTGACCGATGTTGTGCGGCCGTGGCCACCGGCCAGCCTCTTCTCTCCCAGCAAACTGGAACGTTAGCGGTTGAATGTCAGGAAGGCGTCGCAGTAACAAAGCTGCTCAATGTCGCCATGACCTTCTTTATGGCCGTGGACGCACGCAGCGGTTCCTCCACGGACACACTCCACCCTAGTGATCCGGAGTTAACGGATCGAGCTGTTGTGGTTTCTGTTATCGACCCATATGAATGTGAGGAATAGAAATGAGTACGGACCTCCGTGGCTATGTGGCCATCGTGACCGGCGCGGCTTCGGGCCTGGGATACGCCTCAGCGAAGGCGCTCGCCGTCGCCGGAGCTAGGGTCGTCCTGAATGATGTGGACAAGGCCGCGGTCGAGCGCGCGGTCGAGCGACTGGGCGCTGACGGCGACATTCTGGCGCACGTCGCGGACGTCAGTGAACTGCACGAAGTCGAGGGCCTCTTCCGACGCGCCAAGGATGCATGGGGAGGCATCGACATCGTCTTCGCCAACGCGGGGGTCGAGCAGTACGAATCGTTGGAAACAATGAGTGAGGACAATCTCGAGCGCCTTCTCAACGTGAATTTGAAAGGCACACTTCTGTGTATGCGTGAGGCTATTCCATATATGCGTGCCAGGAATGGCGGGTCCATCATTGCCACATCCTCAGTGCAAGCCAGTCACAGCTTACCTGGCTGCGTGGTATACGCCGCGGCCAAGGCTGGCATTATTTCGGCCGTCCGAACACTTGCTCTTGAGGTTGGGACCGAGAACATCAGGGTCAACGCAATCTCGCCAGGCACCATCGATACGCCGATGCTGCAGCGCGACCTGGCGGACATGGACCAGGAGGGCCATGCCGACTTCGTCGATCGGGTTCGCGGCGCAAATGCGCTCCAGAGAATCGGCACGCCAGAGGAGGTCGCCGACGCAGTTCTATGGCTGGCTTCGGCGGCATCGTCCTACGTGACCGCCGCCAATATCGTCGTCGACGGCGGCTTCACCGCCGTCAAGAGTTTTTGAGGGAATCATGAGTCGTAAGCCTCTTCAGCATCGCTCAAGCCTGACGATCGTCGGCGCAGGGTATGACCACCCCGAAGGCATTGCCGTGAGCCCGACGGGCGAAATCTACGTTGGCGGAGAGTCCGGACAATTGTACCGAGTCGGTGACGACGGCAACCCTATCGAGATCACGTCCACAGGGGGATTCCTCTTAGGGCTTGCCTGCGACGCCGAAGGGAGAGTGTACGCCTGCGATCAGATTGCTCGGACCGTCTGGTGCATTGACCCCGAAACCGGAGATTGTGCCGAGTTTGCAAAACACGAGCGTTTCCACATGCCGAACTGGGGCGCTTTCGGCGCCGATGGCACCTACTACGTCACCGATTCCGGCAGCGGATGGGAGGCGCAGGACGGGAGCGTGTGGCGGCGCACTCCGGACGGTGTGTTCTCGGTGTGGAGCACCCAGAGTCGCAACTTCCCCAACGGGCTTGCTTTACATCCCTTCGAGGACAAATTGATTATTGCCGAGTCCAATCCTGCCGCCATTGTAGAGATTGGAATCGAGCCAGACGGGAGCGCTGGTGACCGTCGAGTGCTTGTCGAGATGGGTCAAGAAGTACCCGATGGCGTGGCCATCGAAACGGATGGATCTCTAATTATTGCTTGCTACCGACCCGATGTTATCTACAGGTGGTCCCGAGCCAGGGGGTTCCAGGTGCTCGCGGCAGACCCGCAAGGGACGTTGCTGGCGGCGCCCACCAACGTGGCTTTCATTGGGCCCGAACTCAGGGACTGGATCGTCCCGAACCTCGGTCGATGGCATCTGACTCGCGGGGGTGGTGTTCGGGGCACACCACTCTTTTACCCAAGTTTTCGCGAGTCTTCCTGATTTCACAACGACATATTGAGGGCCATGAGTTCAGGTCCCAGGGAGAGGTGTCGTCGTCGACGCTCCCTTCCTGTGTTCTGAACAAAGTGGGAGTCCGCTTCGAACCACCAACACTCTGGCCGGTATCTGGTTCATGAATGTAGGAGTTGGGTAGGTAATCGGCCTTCGGAGCACTTCTCGCCGTCCATGATGTTCGGCAGGGCGACGCAGTCGATACAGCGGGACCGGGTTTGAGGCGTGGCTCTCTCGGCTCCGCAGAACCGCATCCCGATCTCTCGGTGGCGGAGAACCAAGGGAACCGCGGTCTGTTCCTACGCCTGTCCGAGATGCTGCGAGAATTGTCATCGACGCCCAGCTCGCGGTGCTCGCTGATCCCCTGCCATGGTGACTTCAGCGCCTTGTCGGCGCTTGGCACCTCTCCAGGACCCGAGCGGTCGTCACGATCAATTGCGACCTCCTGGAGCACGCGCTCGGGGCTTTCTCGCTCTGGGGCGCGGACGGAGTTCGGCTCACTCCTGACTCGATCCTTCCGTTTCCGGCCAAACCTCCCGTACATCCCCAGTGAGGGCCTCTCGACCGGGTCCAGACGGCCACACGTTCCGACTGATGTAGCTGCACGGATCGGTGGACTCGCTCTGGGTCGCAGGCGACATAGCACGATCACTCCCCAGGGAGTCTGGGTGTCCAGGAGGACTGATGGCCGGCCTGCGTCCCGTCGAGGGCCAGCGCGTGGCGCCGGTGCGCCTCCCTGTCCACGATGAAGCCATGGCGAGCGGTCCCTTCGACGCACTGTCCGCAGCGCGCGCGACGTACGCTTCGGCCGCAGACGCGTTCCTCGACCTGGTCGCCCCGGTCTCCCTGGACCGGTACGCCGGACCCGGGCTGGGCGAGTGGGACCTGCGTGCGCTCGTCGGTCACACGGGCCGCTCGTTCGTCACCGTGACGACCTACCTGGCCACCCGCGCAGAGCGCATCGCGGCCCGGTCAGCCGGGGAGTACTTCACGCTGGTGTCCCGGATCGCGGCCGCCGACACCTCCGGAGCGATCCACGAGCGCGGTGTCGCCGCCGGGGTGGCGCTCGGCGACCACCCGCTGGAAGCGCTCCGCGACTCCCGCGCCGCCGCCGAGGAGGCCATCGACCGGCTCGGTGACGACGACCCGGTCGTAGAGACGGCGGGCGGCGGGATGCGGGTCAGCGACTACCTGCCGACCAGGATCTTCGAGCTGACCGTGCATTCGCTGGACATCGCCGCGGCACTCGGGACGACCTTCGAGCCGCCGCGCGACGCTCTTGCCGAGACCCTGCTCATCGCCGCGGACAGCGCCCTCGAACAGGGGCTTGGCGCCGACGTGGTGCTCGCGCTCACCGGCCGGCGGCCGCTGCCCGAGGGGTCATCGGTCGTCCCGTGACCCGTACTCGCGGGCGGCGAGCACTGGCGGGACGAAACGACCTGCGGGACGCTGAACCAGAGCGCTGGCCATTCGGAAGCCTGGCGTGAGGGGAGGGCGCATGGCTCAGTCCGCGGCGGTGCAGGCTCCCCACCCACCCGCCCTGACCCGGCGCCAGATCAACCTGGTCTTCGGCACGGTCATGCTCGGCATGCTGCTGGCCGCACTCGACCAGACGATCGTGTCCACGGCGCTGCCGACGATCGTCGGCGACCTGGGCGGGGGAGGCCACGTCTCCTGGGTCGTCACCTCCTACCTGATCACCGACACCATCGCGGTCGTGCTCGCCGGCAAGTTCGGTGACCTGTTTGCTCGAAGTCGTGGTGGTCGGCGGCGCCGAGGCGCGCGGCCAGCTCCAGACTTTCGGGTCGCTCAGTCCGCGTCGGGCCGCGACGGCCATGCCAGCCTGGAGTAGGTGGACGTCGGCCGAACCGTCGGCGAGCCGAAGCTCGACCTTCTGGGGGTGGACGGCCGGCTCGGGGATCGGCTCGGAACTGTCGGGGTTGGCGTGGGCGACCATGCCGGGCAGCACGGCACCACCCCAGGCGAGGGACGCTCGAATGAGTCCGGTGCGGTCGGCTTCGCCCCAACAGATGCCCTCTGGGACTCGTCACCGCCGGTGAAGCCCAGGTAGGACGTCGGCACGGTGTTGCCGAAGGCAGCCAGTGCCTTGGCCGCCGACAGGTAACCGGCGATCAACCGCCGTCCGGTGGCGTTGATGCCCTCCTTGCCCGTTCGGCCACCGGGTCCTACTCGATGAGGGCCGCGTGGCCAGTGAGCCGATGGCCGAGCGGACCGCGTGGAGGATCTGCTCCGATCTCGCCTGGTGGTCCGCGTTCGGCAAGACGCGCGGCCGCAACCACAAGTTGCCCGGGCCACCGGTCCACGGCGACCTGGTCGAGTGCAACTTCACAGCCACCGCTCGGAACAAGCTGTGGTCAGCGATATCACCGAGCACCACACGGAGGAAGGCAAGCTCTATCTCTGCGCGATCAAGGACGTCTACTCCAAGCGGATCGTCGGCTACTCGACGACTCACGGATGAAGTCCCGGGTCGGAGTCGCTGCGTTCGACAACGCCGACACACGTCGCCGCCGACGATGCCGATGTGGCCGGCTGTGTGCTGCACACCGACCGCGGGTCGCAGTCGCGGTCCAGGAAACTGGTCGGTCAGCTCAACCGCCACCACATGGTCGGCTCCACGGGGCGCGTCGGCGCGGCAGGCGACCAGGCCGCCATGGAGTCGTTCTTCTCGTTGTTGCAGACGAACGTCTCCTCGTCCGCGTCGGGTCGGCAATCGCCGGGGGTCAGTAGGCGGTGGGTTGCGGACCCGATCGCAGTAGCGCGAATGACGTCGAGTGGTCGTGGCCGCCCGCGCAGGCAGTGTGGGTCTCCGTGACGAAGACCCGTGGCGAGACGCCAGTCAGGCGAATGCACTCACGCGAGAGGTGGGACTGGTCTGCGTACCCAGCACGGACAGCAAGTCTTGCGAGACTCGTGTCCGTCGGCGCGTGACCATGAGCGAAACCGAACTGCACGAGCGCCAAGAAGCCTTGGAAGCGCAGCATCCGATGCAAGGTTTTCGGGGGCAGCCCGACGGCCCCTCGGATCCGTCGGCGCATTTGTGTCTCGGAGATGAACAGGGACGCGGTTACTGACGCCACGTCGGCTGTTCGCCACGGCATCAGGCTGCTCACCGCCTCGGCGACGACGGGATCGGGGGACTTGCCCCGGTGTACCTGCGCCGCCACGTACTGTTCCACGGCATTCAGGGCTGCCTGGAGCGAGGCCGCCGAGTCGATCGTCTCTCCCAGAACTGTCACCGACCGGCCCCAGATCTCTTCGGCGTCCACTGTGAGATCGAGGAGCTCGGATGCTGCATGTCTTCCTACCGCCGGAAATGCGCCAGGTAGAAGGCGCACTCCGACCAGCAACGCGCCGGGACTAAGGACCTCAAGACGGGGCTTCGTGAGGGGTCCGATCAACTGGGGCGCCGACCCGACGCGGCAGATCAACTCGACAGACCCGTTGGGAATACGCCGGTGAGAGTACGGCCGGGCGTCGTCGCCGACCTGCTGAACCCACACCGAGGACGCGATCCCGCGCAACGCCGCGACGGGTGGCCGCTCGATGACGGTCTGGCGGTTCCCGGCGGGCGCTTCAAAGGTTCCGCGCGTCACAAGGTCCAGTGTGCCGGACAGCGGCCTGCTTGGGGAAACGATGCCCGTTTTGTTCAAGCGTGCGGCGTCGGCCCGGCTTTACGTTTCGGGAATGAGCAGTGTGTATCGCTCCACGAGGGAGGCGCAGGACCAGCTGTGGAGCAGCAATCCGCGAGGTTGGGCGGACGCGGCCGAGGGACTAATGCGACCGCTGTATGAGCACGTCCTGCAGCAGCTTGAGCCGCTCGCCAACCTCCGCCTCCTGGACGTCGGCTGTGGGGCTGGCTTGTTCGCGGAGATGGCCACCCGGGCCGGCGCGGATGTCATCGGGCTGGATGCAGCAGCAGGTCTGATCGAGTACGCGCGCCACACGCGACCGGTAGCCGGCTTCATCATTGACGACCTTGAACACACGCCATTCGACGACGGCGTATTCGATCTCGTCACCGCCTTCAACTCCGTGCTCTACGCTGCCGACCCGCGTCACGCGCTCGCCGAACTGGCACGCGTCACCGCCGAAAGCGGACGAGCCGTAGTCACGGTCGGTGTCGGTCCCGACCAACTAGAGAGTGCATCACTCATCCGCTCCCTTGCCCGAGCCGAAGATCTTCCGAGCAACGACAGCTTCGACCTAGCGGACCGCGAATCCGCGCGGCGAGCGCTATTAGCAGGCGGGTTCGAAACCGTGACCGTCGCCGACGTCAGCTTCGATGTCGATTATCAGAACGATGACGAGGCGGTTGCGGCGCACCTGCCGGCCGGCCCAGTCGCGGCCGCGGTCCGGCATTCCGGCCGCCCGGCTGTGGAGACTGCGCTGAGAGCCTTCTTTGCTCCCCGTACTCGAAACGACCAGACCGTGCGCATGGGCGTCGAATTCCGCTGCTACACCGCACATCGGCGCACTGTGCCTTAGCGATCGACAGTAGTTGCCAGCACTCAACACAACGACAAGGACGACGACATGAGGTTGACGACCCACACCCAAGTCACCGTGGACGGAGTAGTCCAAGGCAACGGGTCCAGTGAGGAAAACCGCGACGGGGGCTTCGAACGCGGCGGATGGGCCCGAGCACCGTTTGACGAAGAAGCAATGAAGCTCGTAGACCAGACGTACAAACGCGCCGACGCCTTCCTCTTCGGGCGTCGAACCTACGATCTCTTCGCCAGCTACTGGGGGGCCCGAAGTGACCTTGAGAACCCCATCGTCGGTGCGTTGAACACAAAGCCCAAGTTCGTCGCGTCGCACACGCTCACCGACCCGACCTGGGCCAGTACCACTGTCCTTCACGACGACCTCGCGTCAGCCATCGGTGAGCTGAAGGCGAATTCGGACGGTGAACTTCAGGTGCACGGCAGCGGGACGCTGGTTCGTTGGCTCCTCGCGAACGAGCTCGTTGACGAGATCAACCTACTGGTCGTCCCCGTCATCGTGGGACAGGGCACTCGTCTCTTCCCCGAGGCTGGACCGGACCTCGCCCTGGACCTGGTTGCCTCGCAGGCCTTCCCCAAGGGCATCACCAGCCACGTCTACCGGCCCGCCGGACGTCCCGAATACGCGGCGGAGTGATCGGTGAGTAGCGCAAAGACAAGTGCGTCGACAATCGCAGCAAACACGAACGAGAGCAGCCTATTCAACGCCAAGCTGTTGCTGACCGTACTCTCGGCGCAGTCTGTTTCGACCTACGCCAATCAGGTCATCGCCCTCACAGTTCCGTGGTTGATTCTCACCCGTACCGGCAGTGCGGCCAGCGCAGGCACAATCGCCTTCGCGATGGGCATCGCCGCACTGACGGGCAATCTCGTCGGCGGGCTCATCACGGACAGGATCGGCGGTCGGCGGGTGTCGATGCTGGCTGACAGTCTCAGTCTGGTCACCGCACTCGCTCTCGCGTCGGCGTTGTGGCTCGACCAATTCTCTGTGTGGTTCGTCGCGGTGACGCAGGTGCTGGGGGTGTTCTTCGATGGGCCTGGGAATATCGCGAAAGTCAGCACGGTGCCAGCGGCAGCCGAGCAAGAAGGCATACCCATCACGCGTGCCATGGGGGTGTCCCAGACTCTCCAAGGACTGGCCACGTTCCTCGGGCCTATCACTGCCGGCTTGCTGATCGCTGCCGTGGGGGAAGCGGCCACGTTGCTCGTTGCGACCGCACTCTTCGCAGGCAGCATTCTGCTGGCCTCGCGCTTGCAGAGTCCGCCCTTGGTTCACGAGACTGCAATGTCAATACGTCAGGTGTACCGCGATGCGCGAGAAGCGCTGTGGTTCTTGAGGCGAGAACCCTTCCTAGGAAAGATGCAACTCGTGGGGCCGCTGATGGGTGCTGTGATCGTGCCCATCTCGTCCCTGGTGGTCCCTGCCTGGTTCATCTTCAGCCATCAAGGCTCGCGCTCCCTGGGCCTCTTCTTAGGCGCAGGCGCGGTCGGCGGGGTAGTCGGGGGCGCAATATTCGCTGCGCTCGCGCCCAAGATGCCGCAACGGACGTGGTTGGTCAGTGCCACAGCCCTCTATGCCGTGGCCATGCTGAGCCTCTACTTCGTCCCAGCCGGCTCCATTCCCGCCGTTAGCATCAGTTTCCTGGCCGGCCTCATGCTGAGTGTACTCTTCGCGGTTCCCTACACCGCCTTCTACAGCCGCACGCCACAGGAGCTGCTTGGGCGAGTCGGTAGCCTGGGCGCTGCGCAAGGATCGCTCATGGGCGGGCTATCCTCGTTGGGGTTTGGCTGGCTTCTACACAGCGTATCTGCGCCGAATGCACTTCTGGTGTGTGCGTTCATCATGGCGACCATCTCCATCGCGCTCGCCAGCATGCCTTTTGTACGGCTGTTGGATCTGCCGACCGGGGATGGTGCGAGCGGCCCGATCGCGGAGCCCGTTGCTTGATGCGATGAATCCTTTTCAGTATGGCATCGGGGTGTGCGCGGGGCCCGTGCTCCACGGCGCTCTGCAGCGCAAAGGTGGTGGACGGTGGTGATCCCTCTGTCCCACGTGCTCCCGCATCGACGGAACCGGGTACATGGGACCATGACCGACCACCGTCTTCGACGGCCTGACGACCTTCCGGATTCACCGACTCCCGGTTCTGGCGGCCAGCGCTCGATAGGGTTCGAGCAGTTCGTTGGCGGTGTGGAGGTGAGCCGGTGCGCGGTCGGGGGGAGTTGATCGCCGCGTTGGCGGAGGAGATGCCGTATTACATCTCTGCTGCTGTGCGGTTCCAGATCGCGGTTGCGCATCAGCTCGGCATGCCGGTGACCGACGTCCACGCGCTGTCCGCGCTTCTCGAGGCAGGTCCGGTCGGCGTCAACCGTCTGGCCGAGCTGATGGGCACTACTAGCGGAGCTGCGACGCGTATGGCAGACCGGCTTGAGAGCCGTGGCTACTTACGCCGCGAGGCCGACCCGGAGGACAGGCGGCGGATCGTGCTGGAGCTGGTGCCGGAGCGAGTCGCCGATGTCGCGCGGTACTTCCAGCCGATGGATGTGCGTTGGCGGCGGGAGGTAGAGGGCTACTCAGAGGGCGAGTTGCGGTTCCTTCTGGGGTTTCTCCGTGCCGGTCGCGAGGGCGCCGAGGCCGAAACGGCGGCCCTGCGTTCCACGGGCCGGGCGCATGGGACTCGTCGTCGGCGTCAGGGGGGTCCCTGATGCGCCCCTGATCTTTGCTTGGAGCACTTGTTGCTGACAGCATGTACTTGTTGACTGGGCGACACCAGTTCCCAGCGAAAGGTCTCGTTCCCATGAGAAGCCTCGACCCGCGCCGCCGCTTGCTCGTGACGTCGGCACTCGTAGCCGCTCTAGCGGCCGCCCCCGTCCTGTCAAGTTGCGGCTCGGAATCAGCCCAGAGCACTTCCCAGGCCAGCGGAACTGCCAAGGACGAGGCTGCCGTGCGCGGCCTGCTTGACCAGATCAACGCAGCTTGGGCGCGGGGTGACGCCACGGAGTACGCGTCCTTCCACACTTCCGACGCGGACCTCATCGACTTCCGCGGCGTACACGCGGTCGGCCGTAAAGGGATTGTCGACTTCATGCAGCCCGCATTCGACACCGTGCTGAGTGGCACCCACGTCGAGGCGGAGATCACGGACTTCCGCTTCCTCACACCGGAGGTGGCAATCTTCCACACCGAAGGGGAGGTCGTGCCGACCGGCGCCTACTCGATCCAGACCTGGATCGCCACCAAGACCGACGAAAGGTGGCGGATCGCGGCTTTCCAGAACACCCGCATCCAGGAAGCGACAGCCGAGTGAGGCGCGCCAGGACACCCGGTCTGACCGCGTCCGGGCTGCTGACATCCCCCGATCGCCGACGACCTGCTTGTGCCGCAGGCTGACCGGGATCCCGAACCGGCCCGGCAAAGGCCACCGGCGGCTAGTCAGGTACAGGCCGGCAACAGTCGGCAGGACGCGAGGCATCGGTGTGAACACCACAGCTTGGGCGCTGAGAGAAGGGCCGAAGGACCAGGACGGCGCCTGTCCTGGCCCTGCGGCTCGCTAGGTTCCCTCGCGTCAGCAGTGTCCCCACATGCCGCGATCAGTGTCCTTTGGCGCCGGCCACGAACCCGCTTGTACGCGTGGAACTTTCGTGAAGCGCTTGCCGACGACGTACACCTTGGCATTGCCCTAGCGCGGCTGGACCGCGCCGACGTCCTCGGAGCACTTCCATATGTAGCGCAGCAGCCGGTGGTACCGGTCTTGCAGCTGCTGGGTCCGGTCGGAGCGCATCAGCCCCAGGTGCCCTTGGGAGCACGCTCTTGGCGGACCTGGATGCCTGCTGGCCCCAGCATTCCTCGACGCCGAACACCCTCCGGGGTGTCGATGCCGAGTAGTCGGACCTCGACCTTCGGTCCCTTCGCCAGGTGGACCACCATGGTGTCGCCTCGACGACGCGGACGAGCTTGCCGCGCTGGACCTTGATCGGGGCGGCTGGTTGCCGCCGCCCTCGTACGCCGCGGCCACGAAAGACCGTTCGCACCCGCAGCCGGCAGGACAGCCCGAGGCCCCGGGTTGATCGGTGTCGAGCGGGCTCGGGACGGATGAGAAGGCCGCCCTCATGTGCATTGACGAGCTGCGTCGGATCCTTCTACGATAATGGCAATCGTTTTCCAAAGAGGGGTTCAAATGTCTGTTGCTGAGGGAGTATCGCCACGCAGGAAGACAGTTGTGGCCGCCGTGCAGGCTGCGCCCGCCCCGCTGGATCTAGCGGGCGGACTCGATATCGTCGAGGATCACACCAGGAAAGCGGCCAAAGAGGGTGCCGAGATCGTCGTCTTCGGCGAGGCCTTCCTGGGGGGCTTCCCGGTGTTCATGCTCGTCGGCGGTCTGCCGTTTCAGGCGCAGTTCCTGCCGCGGCTCTACGAGAATGCGATTCAACAGGCATCGGCGGAGATGGCGCGGTTGGAGAAACTGGCTCAGGACACTGGTACGACTTTGGTCGTCGGAGCCAATGAGCGAGAAGGCGGCACGCTCTACAACGCCCAGATCTACGTCGGTCCTAACGGTCTGCTCGGAGTGCATCGCAAGGTCAAGCCCACACTGATGGAGCGGTCGGTGTGGGGTGAGGGTGATGGCTCGGGCTTGAAGGTTGTTCCCTCCCCGCTGGGCCCCATGGGCGGATTGTGCTGCTGGGAGAACTTGATGCCGCACATTCGATCGGCACTCTACGCCCAGGGCGAGGTTCTTCATGTGCTCCAGTGGCCGATCTTCAGCGCCGAGATGCCTTGGCCGTTCGGTCGAGAGGCTTGTCTCGGAGTCGGACGAACCACCGCCATCGAGGGTGGGACGTGGACGGTGAGTGTGTCCAGCCTGCTCAGGCAGGAGCACATAGATGAACTCGAGGCGGCTGGCGGCGCGCCGGGTGTGCTCAAGCCGAACGGTGGGGGGACGGAGGTCGTGTCGCCATTGCGCGGACCGGTGGCCACGATGGATCCAGATACTGAAGGTGCGCTGCTTGTCGAAGTGGATCCTGACGAGTGCCTCTTGGCCAAGCACTTTCACGACGGGGTCGGCCACTACAGCCGACCTGACATCGCCCGACTGGTCGTCGACCTTAGCCCCCGTCGCTCAACAGTCCTCATAGGCCAGCGAGACACCGCAGAACGCGCCGAGTCATTCAGCGTAGACACCGTCGCAAGCGCGGGCGCCGAGTCGGACGCAATCGAGGCAGCGGTATGACCGCCTGCACCTCGAGCACTCCGGCGTCACTAGTTGCAGATGGGACTGGAACCGGTGGGGAAACGGCGGTTGAGACAGTTTTGCGGCATCGATCGAGTCCGCCCCAGTCGACTCCGGTGGCTCCGGTGGTCGCCAAGAGGGCTGACACGCAGTCGGCTACGGCGGATCTGGCAGATCAACTGTGGCTGGCAGATTGGTCCGCTTGCCGGCTCTGCTGAGTGGCGCGTGAGGGATTCAGATGGCGAGCCTTGACGGAGCGGCAAATGTCTACATTGTCGACGACGACGCGGATCTGGGCGCCTCGTTGGCGTGGCTGCTCGAGACGGTGGGCATTCGCGCTGTGTGCTTCGTCGACGCGATCGAGTTTCTCGAGACAGTTGCCACGGACGAACCTGCCTGCGTCATCATGGACCTGCGCATGCCTCGGATGAGCGGATTCGAGGTCCAGGCCGAACTAGTCGAGCGGCGCATCCCGATGCCAATTATCTTCTGCACAGCTCACGGCGACGTTCGCACGTCTGTCAGAGCGCTACATGCAGGTGCTGTCGACTTCCTAGAGAAGCCCTATGACCCGCAAGCGATGGTCGAGGTTGTTCAGCGCAATTTGATCTTCGCAGTAGAGGCCTATGATCGTGAGACACGGCGCCGGTCCATGGAGGCCCGCCTTGAGGGGCTTACGCCAAGGGAGCGGGACGTTCTGCAGCGCGTGTTGGTAGGTGAGTCGAGCCAGCGCATAGCGACTGCCCTGGGCGTGAGCGCTCGGACGGTCGACGTGCACCGCAGCAGGATTCGCTCCAAGGTGGGGGTGGACAGCTTCGCCGGGCTGGCAGGCGAGATGGAGAAACTCGACGTCACTCCCTAGTTGCCTTGCTCGGTGACTGGTCGACCGGGCCGCTGGCGATTCTGTGGAACTTGCGTTGGAAGTAGACCAGTCCATCGATCCCATGGCGCGGACCGACGTCTTCGAGTTCGGCATAGATCACCGAATGCGAGCCTCGGATGGTGTGACCTGAGATGCTGCCCGACATCGTCGCCACAGCAGAGACGAGACGGGGCAAGCCCTTTTGACTTCTCACCCACTCGGCCGTAGCGAAACGATCGGCCATCGCGGTACCTCCCGCGCCGGCGAACGTCATTGCCAGTGCCTCGTGCTCGGCCGCGAGGACATTGATGCTGACCGGCGCGCCATCTTTGAAGAGGCGGTGTGTATAAGACGCCTGGTTGATGCAGAAGAGCACCGTTGGTGGCGAGTCGGTGACCGAGCACAGCGCGCTGACGGTGAGCCCGACCGGGCCGTCGGGGCCCGTGGTCGCAACGATGCTGACCGCAGATGAAACGTGAGCAAGCGTTTCCCGGAATCGAAGTCGAAATGGCTCGTCAACTTCAGGCATCCTCGACTCCTTGAAACCAGCCGCACGTCGTCAATATCAGGTTTGACGACGATAGCGATGAATCAAGTGCGGCGATATCGCCAGTACATACCACCGTGCGCTAAGTAAACCGAAGCTTGAGTAAAGCAATGTTAGCAAGAAAGTGGGCGGTCACTCGAGGGGCAAATGGAAACCGAGTTCTGCGCCGACTGGCTCCAGATTCTTGGCGTAGATCGAACCACCCTGGCGGGTGATGATGCGCCAACTCAACGTGAGGCCGAGACCGACGCCCTGCGACTTCGAAGTGAAGCCTTGGTCAAAGACACTCTCTGCGGGCGAGCGAAGTCCGCGTCCGTTGTCACGGACCACGAACTGCCCGCTAGGTGGCGCCGCTCCAACGGCCACTGTCACCAGCCGGCTACTTGTCGGGCTTTGCCGCACTTCGTCAATCGCGTTGAAAGCCAGGTTGAGCATCACTTGCCCGACAAGTACTCGCTCGCATCTGACCCGAATAGGGATAGCTGGAAGGTCAACCACGAGTCGAACCTTGCTCTCACGGGCGCGCAGCTCGATGAAGTACAGGCGCTCGCGGAGGATCTCTACCAGGTCGTAAGCACGTTCACGCGTCTCAAGTGTCCCCACGTAGGTGCGCACGGCGTTGATCACTGCTCGTGCTTGAGCGATCTGTCGGTCCGCGCTGGTCAATCCGAAGTGCAGAGGCGAAGCGGCCTCATCGTCGGGGTCCAGACGAGAGACCGCGCCGGCCAGGAAGTTTGACGCCGCTGCCAGTGGCTGGCTCAGTTCGTGGGCGATGACCATCCCCATGTCACCCATCGCGGTCAGGCGCGCGAGTTGGTTCTCGGCGTCCAACCGCCGGGCCACGTGGGTGTCGGCCTCGACCAAGGTGGAGATGTCATGCAGCGTGAGGAGGCGGAGTTCGCCGTCCTCAGTGGCGACCTTCTCCAGGGTGCCAGCCACCCAACGATCCCTATCGTGAGTACCGTCATTCAGAACCTGAGCGCGCACCGACCGACGGGAATCCTGGGAGTTCAGCAGGTCGTTCCACGTGCAAATGCCGTCGAGTGCACACAGGTCGTCTATGTTGACCGCGCTTTCCCTTGGCTCGATGCGCCTCAGCAACGCCATGGCGCCGTCACTGGCGAACTCGACTGATCCGTCGGCAGCCAGAACAAGCAGCCCAGTGGAGGTGTGACGTGACAAGACATGCAGGGACTCTTCCGTTTCCCGAAGCGTCCGCTCCAGGTGTCTTTGGCGCTCGACGTCGCGGAACTGAACCATGACGACCGTGTCGTGGCCTACGCCGAGCCTGGTCGCGAGCGCATCGGTGGTGAACTCGCGGCCCGACTTGGAGCGGTAGCGCCAGGTAGTACGGGACTTTCCATGTCGCACGGCCGACGAGAGCCAGGCGCGTCCGGCAGCGCGGTGGTACGGCGCTTGGGGGCTGCTCATGTCCGGCGCCTTCAGTGTTTGGAGCTCAGCGACACTGAACTCCAAGACCGTGCAAGCCGCGACATTCGCCCACCGAATCGCGAACGTCTCACCGTCATGGATGACGACACATTGCTCCAGTGAGTCCAGCAACGAGCGACCTGCCTCGGTCATCCAGACGCCTACATGCATGATGTACCTTTCCGCACTAGAAAGAAATTGCGTACGACGGACGAAGAATTCATCACGCCTATTGCATCGATTGCGCATAGGTCATGAGATGACGTCATTCTAGGCTGGGCTTCGGTCTTAGGAAAATCGAGTGCGAGGACGTGCGACGTGACGATTGCGGGCGAGCTGGACGTGACCGATAACCATGCGGATCTGGACGTGTTTCTGGCAGAGGTAGCGGAGAGACGCGACGAATTCAGCGCCCAGACGTTTGTTCCTCGAGAGTTCGTCCATCGCATGAAACGCGTCGGCATCTATAGGGCGGCTACCCCTCGGCAGTTTGGGGGGGATGCGTTACCGCCTACCCAGTTTATGGAGCTGATCGAACGCATCTCGACCGTCGACGGCTCGGTTGGCTGGGTGGCCAGCTTCGGGTCGGGCTCCGTGTATCTGGCGGCGCTGCCGCTCGAGGTGCAGGCGCGGCTCTACGAGTCAGGGCCGGACCTTGTGTTCGCCGGCGGACTCTTCCCGGTTCAGCCGGCCACACCGACCGAGCGCGGCTACCTGGTGAACGGGCGATGGAAGTTTGCCAGCGGATGTATGGGAGCTGACGTTCTCGGCGTCGGGATTCCTGGCGATAGTGACTCCGGCGGCAAGCCGCGCGCGGCGTTGCTTCGACCCGATCAGGTCAAGATCGAGCGGAACTGGGACGTCATCGGCATGCGAGGCACCGGCAGCTACGACATCCTGGCTGAGAACGTCGACGTTCCGCGCGAGTGGACATTCGTACGTGGTGCTCCGCCCACTATCGACGAGCCCTTGTATCGGTATCCGACGCTCGCCTACGCCGCCCAGGTACTGGCGGTCGTTAACCTCGGTGTGGCACGGGCCGCACTTGACTACGCGCATGAAGTGGGCAGCGGAGGTACCGGAATCACCGGCGCGCCTCGACTGGCGGATCGTGCCTACTACCGGATGGACGTAGCGAAGGTCGAGGCCGCCCTTCGTGCCGCGCGCTCGTTCTTCTATGAGAGCTGCGACGAGGTATGGCAGTCGGTTCTGGCAGGCGACGAGGTCTCTGACGAACAGAACGCCCTGTTGCGTCTGGCTGCCACCTACGCCGCGCACACCTCGGCAACGGTCGTGCGGACGGTGTTCGAGCTCTCCGGAACCGCCACCATTCACACGACGCACCCAATGCAACGCCTGCTCCGCGACTCACTAGTGGTTCCTCAGCATGCGTTTCTCGGTCACGCCATGTACGACGCCGCTGGTGCAGTCCTGATGGGCTTGGCGCCCACAGTTCCCGGCTTTCGCTGAGAGCTGCCGACCCAACCAAGGGAGAAACCTGGATGAGCGATCAATCTCCAGTGCGGGCGCTGTTCTGCATTGGCATCAATCAAAACTTCTTCGACATGCCTGCTGCTGATGGCGGTGTCGTGTGGACCGCGTTTCTCACGATGATGGAGGAGATGCGCGCGATGAAAGGTGTGAGCGTCATCGGAGACATCGACGACGACGGCGCCATGGTGGGACCGTCCACTGGGTGGCCCTGGACCTGCTACATCCTCGCCGATCTCGACTGGCGCGAAAGAGCCGATGATGTCTGCAACCTGTTCCGGACAGTTCCCGTGGGTGAGCATCGTTTGTGGAGGTACGCGAAGATCGAGGCGCGCATCGGGCGCCCGCTGACAAAGCGGGCCGACGCTCCGGACGAGAGCTGATGGCGTCCGGGGCAACGATGGACTTCGAGACGGCAGTGGTCACCGGTGCCGGTGCCGGCGTCGGCCAGGTGGTAGCTCGCCGACTACACGCCGCAGGCTATCGAGTGGCTGTCACGGATCGTGATGAGTCTCGGGCGACGGATGTCGCCAGAGAGCTGGATCCCAGCGGGGACTCGGTTATGCCTATCCGCCTCGACGTCCGCAACAAGGATGCGCACATCACGGCTAGGGAGGCTGTTGTCTCACGGTGGGGGCGTATTGATGTCTTGGTCAACAACGCTGCCTTGACGCAGGCAAGACCGCTGCTGGACATCACGGTCGAGGATCTCCGTGACGTGATTGGGATCAACCTGATCGGAACATTTTATGGTTGCCAGGTCTTCGGTGAGCATATGGCCAATTCAGAGTATGGGCGCATCGTGAACATTGCTTCGATGGCCGGTCAGAGCGGTGGCAGTGGCACCGGAGGTCACTACGCGACGTCCAAGGGCGGAATCCTCACCCTCACGAAGGTCTTCGCCAAGGAACTCGCCGGGGCTGGTGTGACTGTCAACGCAGTGGCGCCCGGGCCGCTCGATCATCCGTTGGTGCGGGAAGTCATTCCGCCCGAGCGCATGCAGAGCTTCGTCGAGTCGATTCCTGTCCGCCGCTTGGGGTCTATCGAGTTCGTTGCGGAGGTGGTATCGATGCTTGCTCGACGCGACGCTGCCTCGGTCTGCGGTGCGTGTTGGGACGTCAACGGGGGCCTCAGCATGCGCTGAGGAGTCTGCCGAACGCCGCGTACCTCAAAGCGACGACCGAGGACCGGCACCACTGGCCCGTCAGAAGGAGAAGTGGGTCGACCCCGACGTGGGCTACGAGGGCGCCGTTGCTCGGACCGCGGAGGATGCACCGGCAGCCGGCCAGTGACGCTCCCGCTGGTGCGCGTCCAGAACGGCCTACCGAATTAGAACGCCGAGGCCGAATGTCGAGGCGTCGCGCGGCCGAGGGTCCGAAGCGTTGGCCGGTCCGACCGCATCGGCCAGTTCGATAACCGCCTCGCCGTACTTGCGCGTGCAACTGGTTCCGCTGGCTCTCCCGGCGGGCCGGGACGGTCAGCGGTCTGATGGTAGAGCCGGCTGCCAGAGCAGTTTGCAGTGTTCCCTTCACTCCGTCAGCCATCGGCGCCGACGCTACGATTCAGGGAGGGCTCCGTGGACGGAGTGCGCAGCGAGGGATCCCTTGAACTTGTCACACAAGCCAGCAGCACCCTCAGATTGGCAGTCAAACAGACCACACATCCGCGCCGACCGCGGCACTGACGTGCTCGAGGTTGTCGGCCTCGAGACTTGACGCAATGCCGGCAAGAATCTGGCGGATGACCTGCGGTCCGCGATAGATCAAAGCTGTGTAAAGCTGCACCACGGTCGCTCCGAGACGGAGTTTGCGGTAGGCGTCGTGGCCGTTGGTGATCCCGCCGGCTGCGACCAGGTCGATCCCGGATTCGGGGCCCAAGATCTCGGCCAGATCACGAAGAACCTGATCGATCAGGTCGCGAACCGGCGGACCGCTCACTGCGCCGCGCCGTTGGGCCACCTGGCCGTAGCGTCCAACCAGGCTGTAGTCACAGGGAGTTGCCGGGGGCAGGTTGATGGCGATGCCCTTGACCTGAGCCGTCGCCTTGGCTACCGACACCAAGTCTGCCAGACGGGCCCGGTCCATCGGCTTGATCTTCAAAACGATGGGTACGGCCGAGTCGTGTTCGCTCAAGACCGTGAGCAAATCCCCGATCCGATCAATGTTGTCGAAGTAGTCAGTTTCTGCAGCCGTGTTCGGGCAGCTGAGATTCAGGGTGACGAAGTCAGCCAGTGGCGCCAGCGTCTGGAAGGAGTAGATAAAGTCTGCGGTGACCGACGTGGGCGTCGGGTGCGTCCCGTCGTTGGTCTTGACGAGGTTGACGCCTACAGGTGCTCGACGCTCGCGACCCGTCAACCGGTCCCGTACTGTCTCGGCACCGTCGTTGGGCACGCCATAAGACACGAGGACGGCTTCGTCTTGGGGCAGACGGAAGAGGCGCGGTCTTGGGTTGCCATCTGATGCGGATGCCGAGATGGAACCAACTTCGACGTGCCCAAGCCCCAGGGATGTGAGCATGGGAACAGCTCTTGCGTTCTTGTCGAAGCCTGCAGCCATCCCGACCGGGTTCTCTAACCACATGCCGGCGAACCGCGTGGCGAGTCGGCCGTCCTGGTGGCTGTAGCGTCGGTGCGCCAAATCGCAGCTGCCCGGGATCCGTCCTAGACGAGCCAGGGCATCGATCGTCAGGTGATGGGCGCGCTCGGGATCCATCCTGAAGAGTGCCGGCTTCACCAGGGTGAGATAAACCATTTGAAACTACCGATCCTACGGTGTCAGCTATCAAGCAGGCGACGCAAGCGCTCGATGAGGCCGCGGGAGCTGGCCAACTTCGGTCGCATGTGCGTCTCGACTGTGATGAAGCCGTCGTAGCCGATGTCGCGTAGAGCGCCGATCTGGGCGTCCCAGTCGATGTCACCGTCCACCTGGAAACTACGTCTTCCTGTTGTTGGGTCGACGTGAACGTCCTTGAAGTCCACGAGTTCGACCATCGAGGCCACGGTTGCGAACGCGTCGAGGACTGATCCGCTATCACCGGCGATATAGGCATTAGCCGGGTCCCAGGCAACCTTGAAGTTGGGTTCGCCTACGGCATCGACCAGGTCTCTAGTCGCCTCCGCAGTTCCGGTCCAGCAGCTCATCTCGTTCTCTACACACAGCGTCACGCCTGCCTCCGCAGCCGTCTTGGCCGCACCGCGCATGACCTCCACAATCGCCGGCGGCATGGGGTGCGGGAGGTTGAGCACCTCGTGCAGGAGGGCGTCGGCCGGCATGAAGCTGAAACACTTGATGACTGGGCAATCGAGCTCGAGTGCCGCTTCGATGCTCTGGGGGAGGAGGCGCTCGATGTGGTCGGCAAGCAGATCGAGCGCCCCTGAGTGTTCGGCGAGCCGCCGACTGTCGAACCACTGGTAGAAGGCAATCGGACGGTCGTTGGTGGGGAACGGGATCTTGAAGAGGCCCGAGGAGATGGCAGTCACATGTAGCCCGGACTCGCGGACGAGGCGGGGGGCCAGGTCGCGTAGCGTCGGACTGACGCGAGGGTAGCGATGCTCGCCGTAGCCGCGAATCTCGATGCCGTCGACGCCCCATTCCCGGGCCAGCTCGAGCGCGGTCTCCAGGTCGGCACCGATTTCATCGGTGGCGATGGCGATTCGCATAACAGATCCTTCCAGTGGCAAACGATTTCCGATAAATTAGCACGCGAGCCAGCGAGGGAGGAGCAGGAGTCCACGATGGTCAGATCTGACCGGGAACTGGCGTCGTTGTCCGCTCTCGGACTCGGTGATCATCTGAGTCGAGGCACTCTGCTTGCTCGAGAGGTGCTTGCAGACGTCCTGACGCGGATCGTCACGGTCGATCGTCCGCACTCACCGGAGGGTGGGCTTGGAGCTCTGAACTCCTTCGCTCGCGTCTACGCGCAGTGGGCCGCAGACCTGGCCGGAGCGGCCGACGCTACGCGCGCAACCCACGGCAGAGGTGAGTGGTCCATCATCGGCGTACCCATAGCGGTCAAGGACCTAGTGCCGCTAACTGGGCGCGAGGCTTTGGGAGGCAGCCGCGCCTGGCTCGCCCAGCCACGGCAACCAGGCGCTGAAGTGGCCATGCGCCTGGAACGGGCAGGCCTGATTCCGGTCGGTCACACGCACACCTGGGAGTTCGGCTTCGGCCGTGACGTCGAGGTCGTCGGGAACCCGTGGGACCTTCGGCGCAGCCCGGGAGGCTCCAGCTCCGGGTCTGCGGCGGCCGTCGCGGCAGGGCTCGTGCCATGGGCTATCGGGACCGACACCGGCGGATCTCTTCGCGGACCGGCAGCCGACTGCGGGATCTCGTCGGTGAAGCCGTCAACGGGGGTCGTGCCAACCGACGGCGTGCTCCCGCTGTCGGCGAGCCTTGACGTGGTTGGCCCTATGGCGCGAAATCTGGGCGACTGCCGGATGCTGCTCGACGTACTCCGAGGGCGCAGAGTCCGTCGACCACCCGAGCTATCGGGCGGCGAACCGTACCTGGCCGGGGTGACGCTCGCGCTTTCGCCGCGGGCGGCCCGGGGTCGCGGCGGCCGCGGCGAAGACGAGGTCATCGAGAATCTGAACGTTGTTGCTGCGGAAGCCCTGCGCCTTGGAGCACGTCTCGTCGCCAGTCCGCCACTCGACCTCCTTGAGGCACCCGGCTTCTGGGCCATCGTCGAGTTCGAGAGTCTTGCGGCCCAACGCAATCTCGGCCTGTGGCCTCGCAGTCGCGAGGTGTATACGGACTCATTTCGTTCGCTCCTTGAACGCGGCGCAGGGATCAGCGAGATGCAGTATCGAGAAGCGCTGGAAGCACGGCGCTGTGCGACCCGTCGTTGGGAGCAGTGGATGACCACCAACGGAGTGGACGCTTTAATGGAACCGACGGTCTTGAGCACCGCGGGCGCACGGAAGATCGAGGGGAATCCGCTAACCGAGACATCGTCGCCGCGGAACCTGACCGCCTTGTGGAGCTACCTGGGAACGCCCGTGGTCACCTTTCCCAGCGGGATGGGTTCCCGCACGTGCCTTCCTACGAGCGTCTCGCTCATCGGGCCTTCGCGGTCCGAGGATCGACTGATTCGGGTTGGGGCGGTTCTGCAGGAAGTGATCGGGGTTCCGCAACCCCCGTGCGGCGTGCCGTAGTTGACGAGGCCGACTCGACGTTCGGATTGTGACTGAGCTGTCGGTTCAGCTCGTCGTCCCGGCTCTGCTCGGTGCCGTCGTTGCACGCTCGACCAGGTGGTGCGGAAGAGTTGTGGTGCCGCTTGCCTGGCCGTTGAGAATCGCCAGACCAGCGGTAAGTCCCATCTCGAACAGAGGTGCCGCGACGGTTGTCAGACCGATGTATGAGGCCGGCCGTGTGTCATCGATTCCGCACACCGATATGTCGGCGGGCACCCTGACCCCTGCTTCACGGAAGCCGACGACGAGGCCGATCGCAACATCGTCGTTGACCGCCAGGATCGCTGCCGGACGCTCTGGGGAAAGCGCAATGTGCTGCGCGGCGCGGTAGCCTGCCTCGTACTCGAATCCACCGATGAGTCGCTTGTTGGCGTTCAGGCTTGCAGCACGCATCGCAGCCTCAAAACCCTCTCGTCGTTGAGTCGATGTATGCAGACCTCCAGGACCATCCACGAAGGCGATCTCCTTATGCCCCAAACCGATGAGGTACTGGGTCGCGTCAAAAGCGGCGCCGCGGTTGTCGAAGGTCATTCGGCCCGAGCACGTGATGTCGCGGGGTGCCAGGGCAAGAACGGTCGAGCCGGAAGCCATCAGCGCGTCGACTAGCTGTTGCGCCTCGCCAGTCAGCGGATCGTCCTCATAGCCGCTCGAGGCAAAGATGACTCCGGCGGCCTGGTGGTCGCGCAAGCTACGCATGTGATCAAGCTCAGCAGCGGTGGTCCGTCGACCGCTCGAGATCATCGTCAGGTAACCCTGCGGGGCAACGGCTTCCTCAACTCCGCGCGTTATGGCGGCGAAGTAAGGGTCGCTGACATCCCCGACAATGATGCCGACAATCCGGCTCCTCTGCCCTTTGCGAACGAGTTGTGCCAGGACACTGGGGGTGTACCCGAGAGCTTCGGCCGCCCTGAGTACCTTGGCCCGCGTCTTAGCTGACACGGGGTGCGAGGACCCGTTGAGCACGCGAGAAGCCGTAGCGAGCGACACGTTGGCGTGCTGACTGATCTCCTGAAGAGAGGCCATCTCGACTTCCTCGATCTACTGGCCGGCCACCCAGGCCGGTGGGCCTGATGGCAAACATCATCCCCTATAACCCCGCGGGTGCCGGAATTGCGGCGGGCCTGGGCATGCAAGGTTCCTCCCCCTGTATCGGGCGCTCGGGCGCGGAACACGTCGCCTGGACATCGTTGACACCTCCGTGTGATCCACGTTATAAACGGAAAACGATTGCCACTGAGAGTGAGGAACCGCATGAACTCCAAGAGGTCCGGTGTGGAGCAATCATCGCTCGTTGGACGCAGGCCCTCCGGGCCGCGACAGGTGAGGTACGCGATCACGGTGGTCGCGGTGTTGATTGCTGCGTCCCTGACTGCCTGCGGAGGTGGCACCTCCGCGAAGAATGGCGGTGATGGGATTTTGGTCGTCGATGCCTCGTTCGTTATCGACTCGATCGACCCCGCTCGAGGCTTTACGCCCACGGCATTCCTTGCCGGTCACGGGGTCTACCAGGGCCTCTTGACGGTCCGTGGCGACGGCAACGAGGTTGAGCCACTGCTGGCCAAGTCCTACGAGAGCTCAAGAGACGCGAAGACTTTCACCTTCAAGCTCAACCCAGACGCGACCTTCGCTGACGGATCGCAGGTCACCGCAGACGACGTGGTGTTCTCGCTCAATCGGCTCAAGCACATCGGCAGTAGCGCGTCGTTCCTCATGGTGGGGCTGTCGGTCGTGACATCGGGCCAGGGCACAGTCGTTGTCGAATCCGAGCAGCCGAACGCTGCGGTACCAGCCCTTGTAGCGACCCCACCGTTCGCGATCATCAATGCAGACCTCGCCCGCGAACATGGCGCCACGGACGCGGAGGACGCCGCCGAGACGGACTCGGCTGCAGATTGGTTGGCCTCGAAGGACAGCGCAGGCGTCGGAAGCGGCCCCTACGTGCTCACTTCCTACGACTCGGCGTCCGAGATTCGGCTTGCCAAGAACCAGAGGGCCTGGGTTGACGAGGCGGAAGCCTTTGAGCAGGTCGTCATCCGCAACGTCCAGGCGGCCAGCCAAGTGACCAACGTCGCCCGCGGCACGAACGAGATCGCGCTGGACATCTCAAGCCGCGAGGCCGACAAGCTGAAATCCAACAACAACCTCGACGTTGCGTCCCAGAGTTCGCGTTTTACCTTCTTCGTTGCAACCAATATGGATCCCTCCATCTCTGAAGTGACGGCCAACCCCAAGGTCCAGCAAGCCATCCGATACGCCCTCGACTACGAGGGCCTCGTGAAGATTGCCGGCTCCGGCGGAGAGCAGATGGCTGGCGTGGTGCCAAGTTGGATGCCCGGGCATCTGGATCCCGACGACGCCCTCGAGCAAGACAGGGACCGATCCGCTCAGATTGTCGAAGAGCTCCCTTCCGACATGCGAGGGCTGGAGTTCCACTACCCCTCCGACGTCACGCTGAACGGACTCTCGTACGAGGCCCTAGCAGCCAAGATTCAACAGGACCTCGAGGGGGTCGGATTCGAAGTCAGCCTGGTTGGAGAGCCCGGCGCGACTCTGTTCCCCAAGTACGGCGAGGGCAAGGTGGCGTTCGGCCTCTCGGGTCGCGGCTCGACCTTCTACGACAGTGCGGCCTACCTCGACATGGCTCCGGGAGAGATTCAGGCCGTGCAGTGGGGTTGGGCGCCATCGTCCGACAACGCGGAGTTCACAACGCTGGCTGGTCAGGCTAGGTCAACTCTCGACCAGGCCGAGCGCGACACCCTGGTCCAGGACTTTCAGCGCATGCTGAACACCTCCGGCCCCTACATCCCGCTGGTTGCGCCCGCCGCCACTGTGGTGAGCACGCGGGATCTGAACAACGTCGCGGTGAGTCCCAACTACGGCGTCGACCTGACCCAGATCCAGGCGGCTTCGTGACCTCCATGCCCAGCAGGACCGCAGGCCCTGCCACCACACGAGCGATCCGGCTGGGTCCGGGACGCCCATCGCCCGTCCTGCGATTCATCGCTCGTCGCGCTCTGTCGACCTTCTTCTTGCTGGTCGGCGTGACGTTGACCGTCTTTGCAGTTTCACGAGCCGTGCCGACAGACCCCGTGGTCGCGAATCTCGGAACCGAGGCCGCGCAGGACCCCGACATCGTCGCCACCTATCGCGAGAAGTACGGGCTGAATCAGCCGGTCTACATCCAGTACCTCACGTACTTGTGGCGGCTTCTTCACGGTGACTTAGGTGAGTCGATCCAGACCGGTCACGCGGTGTCCGCAGACCTCATCGCAAGAGTTCCCGCGACGGTGGAATTGGCCCTTGCCGCTATGGCCATCGCCTTGCTGCTGAGTCTTCCCCTCGGCACCATTGCGGCCCTGCGCCGCGGCAACATCACAGACAAGGCCGTCCTAGGAGGGACGCTGCTCGGCATGTCAGCTCCATCGTTTTGGATCGGGCTGGTTGCGCTGCAGGTCTTCTTCTTTCAATTGGGCTGGGTTCCGGGCGGTGGACGCCTCTCATTGGAGAACACTGCTCCCGTGGGCCGGACCCACCTGTACACCGTCGACGCGATCCTAAGCGGGAACTTCGGGCTGGCGGTGGACGCCCTTCAACACCTCATCCTGCCGGCTGCGGTGCTCGCATTGCCGATGGTCGCCCTGCTCACCCGGTTTGTGCGCAGTTCGATTCTCGATGTCCTCGGCGAGGACTACGTGCGAAACGCGCGCGCGAAGGGTCTCGGTGAGCCGACGGTGGTCTTGCGCTACGTCCTCCGAGCAGCTGCCCCGCAGATTCTGACCGTTGTCGGGCTCGCCCTCGCCAACGCGTTCGTAGGCACACTGTTGGTTGAGCAGGTCTTCTCGTGGCCCGGCATGGGCAGCTATGCCTACCAGAGCGCGATCCGACTCGATTTCCCCGCCGTAATGGGCGTCTGCATTGTCATCACGGTCGCCTATGTCCTCATCAACCTCGGTGTTGATCTGCTGTACGGAGTGATTGACCCACGCATGCGGGTGGCGAGATGACGTCCTCTGCTCTCGAGAACGCGGCTGCCGCGGCGCCATCGCGAAGGCGCAGCACTCTTTTCCGGGATCCAGTGCTCCTGACGGGCCTCGGGATTGTGATTGCCTGGCTTGCTGTGGGGGCTTTCGGGCCGGTACTCCTTGACCGATCACCGAACGCGGTGACAGCAGACTTGTTCGCCCCACCGTCAGCTGACTATTGGTTCGGAACCGACGGCCTGGGACGTGACGTGTTCAGCCGTGTCGTCGCTGGCGCCAGGCTCTCGGTGCCGATTGCTCTGGGGCTGGTGATCGTATCCAGCATGGTCGGCGCACTCATCGGGGCTCTGTCTGGCTACTTCGGCGGCTGGCTCGATGAGATTGTGATGCGACTAACCGACTTGGTCTTCGCTTTTCCGGGGGTGGTGCTTGCACTCGCGATCACGGCCGCGCTGGGGCCCGGACTGCAGAACGCGACTCTCGCGATCGCCGTTCTCGCCTGGCCGCCATACGCCCGCGTCGTTAGAGGCCACGTGCTCGCCCTTCGCAACGCCGAATTTGTCGCGGTCGCGCGGCTCCGCGGCGCCTCGGGCCGTACGACCCTGCGTCGCGAAATCACTCCGAATCTTTATGCACCCATTCTGGTCCTGGCCACCGTCGACATCGGCGAGAAGGTTCTGCTGTTGGCGGCCATCTCCTTTCTGGGACTCGGAGTCCAGGTGCCGACCGCAGATTGGGGATCGATGATCGGCGAGGGCACTCAAAGCCTGGGCGAATGGTGGATCGCGGTTTTCCCGGGGTTGGCCATCGTGACGGTCGTGCTGGCATTCAACATCCTCGGGGACCGACTGCGCGCCCACCTGGGCGGACAGACGGCAGACAGTGCGAGGGCGGACGCATGAGCACATCTGCGCTCACCGTGAAAGACCTGCGCGTCAGCGTCGGCACCAGAGCATCTCGGGTCGAGATCCTTCGCGGTGTCGACTTCGACGTCCGCCCCGGCGAAATCCTCGGCATCGCCGGTGAGAGCGGGTCCGGAAAGACCATGGCGATGCGAGCGGTGCTGGGATTGCTTCCGAACGGCGTCGAAGCGACCGGCTCCGCCGTCTTGGACGGTCGCGAGCTGGTCGGACTGTCCCAGTCCGAACTACGGAAGGTCCGAGGCCGAAACATCGGCACGGTCTTCCAGGACCCAACAACCTCGCTGCATCCCATGCTGCGAATCGGTCGCCAGATGACCGACCACATGCGCAAGCACCTGGGGCTGCGACGCACCGAGGCGAAGCGTCAGGCCATACAGCTGCTGGGTGACGTGCGGCTCCGCGACCCGGAGCAGGCCATGGGGCGCTTCCCTCATCAGTTCAGTGGGGGAATGCGCCAACGCATCGCAATAGCGGCCGCTCTGGCATGTAACCCGACACTCGTGGTCGCGGACGAACCGACCACCGCTCTGGACGTCACGGTGCAGGCCGGTGTCCTCGCGTTGCTTCGCAGGCTGTGTGACGAGCGTGGCACCGCCATCATCGTGATCACGCATGACTTGGGCGTTCTCTCCGAGCTCTGCGACCGAGTCAGCGTGTTCTACTCGGGGAGCGTCGTCGAGTCGGGCTGCACCCGAGACGTGATGGACCGTTCGCGCCACCCGTACACACGGGCGCTGCTTGATGCGCTGCCCGATCAGAGGCTCGACGACATCCGCCCCATGAGGCCTATCGTCGGAATGGCGCCATCCGCGGCGACGCGCCCGGCGGGTTGTGCCTTCCACCCGCGGTGCCGCTTTGCGAGCGCCGCGTGTGGGACCGATGCCCCACTCCTGCGTGCGACCAGTGCGAATTGCGAAGGGCTGCACACATACACCTGCACCGTGGATCCGTTCGAGGTCAGGCGCGTGGTCAAATGACGCTTCTGAAGGCCGAGCAGCTGCGACTTTCATACGGCAGGGGTGCGAACCGGAACGAAGTGCTGCGAGGCGTGGACCTGAGGGTTTCCCCGGGCGAGATCGTAGCCCTGGTTGGCGAGAGCGGCTGCGGCAAGTCAAGCCTGGCTAGAGCACTGGTTGGTCTACAAGCAGTCGACCAAGGACAGGTGCACTACCAGGGTCACCAAATACACGCGCTGGGCCGGCGGCGTCGGGAGCGCGAGTTATTGACTTTGCAGATGGTCTTCCAGAGCGCCTCGGCATGTCTCAATCCACGACGGACGGTCGAAAGCCAGGTGGCAGATGGGCGTGACGGCACGCGAAGACTGCGGAGCCCGGAGGTCGTGGCCGTCCTCGAACAGGTCGGCCTGGATGCGGTCCTGGCCGCCCGCCGTCCCGACGCGCTATCAGGTGGACAAAGGCAGCGCGCCGCGATCGCATGTGCGCTCACCGTCAATCCACGGCTGCTGGTCCTCGATGAGCCCTTCGCGGCCCTCGACGCGTCTGCGCAGGCACAGATGGCGAACCTTCTGCTGCAGATGAGGCAGGACCAGGACGTGGCAATGCTCGTGATCTCTCACGATCTCGGGATCGTGCGTCAGGTCGCCGACCGCTGCTTGGTCCTACACGAGGGGCTGATCGTAGAGGAGGGCCCGACCGAACAGGTCTGGCGTGAGCCAAAGCATGAGTACACCCGGCGATTGCTCGACTCGATACCGGGTCGTCAAACAGCCGTCATGACATCGCCGCCACGAACGGGAGACTATCGATGATCCTCCAACCGACGCCGTTGCCATTTCACGACTATGGCGGTTCCGGGCCACGAGTAGTTGGCATCCACGGCCACTTTGGTACGTCCGTGTCATTCAGCGCGCTGGCTCGGGCGCTGGACGGCCGGATTCGGCTCATAGCGCCCGACCAGCGTGGCCACGGGGGAGCGGGTCCGGGGAAAGGCCCCGCCGTCGAGTCGTACCTGGAGCGACTGGAAGCATTTCTCGAGCATCATCTTTCAAGGCCGGTGACGCTGCTTGGGCACTCAATGGGCGGTACACACGCTGTCCTGCTCGCGGGACGACGACCCGATCTGGTCTCCGCCCTGGTCGTCGAAGACCAGCCGATGAAGGTCTCACCAGCCATCCTCGACGTGTCCGCCCTGCCCGTGCGAACTCCGACCTTCCTCGGCCTGGCCGCGGCGCTGCGTGACATCGGCATCGAAGACCCGAGCTACTTCATGCTCGGGGCGGTCCGCGACCATCAGGGCTGGGGCCTCGGCTTCGATTTGCAGGACGTCATGGCATCTCAAGAGGAGCTCGTGGGCGACTACTCCGAAGCATGGAAGAGCCTCGAAGTACCGACCCTGCTCGTGCGCGGAGGGGCGAGCTTCTTGCTGTCCCGAGACGCAGCAACTGAGATGGTTGACGTCCAGCCACGCGCTCGGCTCATCGAGTTCCCCGGCTGCAGCCACTGGGTTCACGACGACGACCCGGTGGGCGTCGCCGATGCCCTCACCGAATTCGTGACGGCCCTTCCAAACGGCGCCACCGGCCGCGAGGCCTAGCAGGCTGCACGACCATCAAGCGCTCTCAGCGCACCAACCATTAGAAAGGCTTGGCTAGTTCAATGGATCACCTCAAGTCCCTGATCGTGGGCACCGGTGTCATCGCTCCCTTTCACGTCGAGGCCGTGCGCGCGCAGGGTGACGCTGCGACCGTTGTCGGCGCTGTCGAGCCGGACGCGGGGCGTCGCGCGGCCTTCTGCGAAGAGTTCAACGTCGCGGGATATGCGGACCTGGAGTCAGCGATCGAGGACCTTTCGCCGGACGTCGTTCATCTGTGTACCCCCCCGGTGCTTCACACCGAACAGTCGATCCTCGCGCTGAGCAGCGGAGCCAGTGTGTTCTGTGAAAAGCCCCTCACGGACTCCCTAGCGGACATCGAACTCTTGGCAGCAGCGGAAGCTCAGAGCGCCGGTCACCTGGTCACCGTCTGCCAGTGGCGATTCGGGTCCGCCGCCCGAGCTATGCAGAAAGCCATCACCGCCGGAGCGCTCGGCGACCTACGGACCGGGTTATGTCACACCATGTTCTTCAGAGACCAGGCGTACTACGACGTCGCCTGGCGCGGACGCTGGGAGTCCGAACTCGGCGGAGCAACGACCACCAATGGAACTCACGCGATCGACCTCGTCCTTTCGCTGGCTGCTGATTGGCAGGAGGTCTCGGCCTTCACCGCTACGGTCGGACACGACATCGAGGTAGAAGATGTCGCGATGGCCAACGTTCGCTTCGGCAATGGCGCAATCATGAGCCTCGGAGCTTCCACCGTCTCGCCCCGACAGAACACCACGATCCGTCTGGATTTCGAGGAGGGGACCGTCGAGGTTAACGCCGAGTACCGGTACACAACTGAGAACTGGGCCTTCACGCCACGACCCGACCGGCCTGCCGGGGCACCCTGGACGAACGTCCCTGATGTCGGCAGCAGTCACGCAGCCCAGTTTGCCACCATGGTCGATGCCCTCCAGGCAGGCGAACAGCCGCCCGCCTCGCTCGACGAGGTTCGCCCCACTGTCGAGTTTCTCGCGTCGATGTACAAGTCGGCCGCCACTGGTCGAACGGTCAAGCGCGGAGAGGTTACCGAGGGCGACCCCTTCTATACAGGAAATCTCAACGGGATGCGTGTGACGGGACGGGTGGCGTAGCCGCGGACGTTGCCCGGCGACGACGCCCGCCAGACATTCCACCCACCTTGGCCGAACCGCACGTGGTGAACCGGGCCGCCTCGGCGAACCGTCACCGGCGATCCGCTCGCCCAAGTGCTGAGAAGGAGAGGAACAACATGACCAACACCACCCGCCCGGGCTCTATACCGGCCGGCGCTCCCGCCCGGGCCAGAGCTGACAACACAACCGGTGTGGAGGGGCTGCGCCACATTCGAATCTTGATGAACGGTGTCACCGGCCGAATGGGCAAGAACCAGCACCTGATCCGTTCGATCTTGGCCATTCGTGACGCCGGTGGCATTCGAGTCGGCTCGGAACTGTCCATCATGCCAGAGCCCGTCCTGGTCGGCCGTAGTCTCAACAAGTTGAAGGCGCTGGCTGACGAGTACGGCCTGGCTGAGGTGACGACCGACCTTGATGATGCGCTGCGCGACCAAGGGGCCGAGGTCTATTTCGACGCGCAGTTGACATCCGCACGCCCGAACGCGGTTCACAAGGCCATCGCCGCAGGGGTCCACGTGTACTGCGAGAAGCCTCTGGCACCGACGCTGGGCGAGGCGATGGAGATCGTGCGGCTGGCCGACGAGGCGGGGGTCAAGCAAGGCATAGTCCAAGACAAGCTGTTTCTGCCCGGGATGGTGAAACTACGGCGGCTCATCGAGAGCGGCGCGCTTGGCGACATCTTGTCGGCTCGGGGGGAGTTCGGATATTGGGTGTTCTCTGGTCCTGACCCGTCGCCGCAGCGCCCATCGTGGAACTACAAGGCGAACGAGGGCGGCGGAATCATTTCCGACATGTTCCCGCACTGGCAGTACGTACTGGAGCACACGGTGGGCCGCCCTGTGGCAGTCAGCGCTCGCGGAGCTGTTCACCTGAAGCATCGGATTGACGAGACTGGTACCAGCTACGACGCCGATGCGGAAGATGCGGCCTACGCCTCGTTCGAGACCGACAGCGGAGTACTCGTGCAGCTCAACTCGTCGTGGTGCGTGCGCGTGAATCGAGATGAGCTGTTCGAACTGCAGGTCGACGGGACGCGAGGCAGCGCCGTCGCTGGTCTGCTGAACTGCTCGGCCCAGTTCGCCGGGACAACCCCGCGCTCGACTTGGAACCCAGACCTTCCCGACCCCATCGCTCACCGAGATGGCTGGACCCCAGTGCCGGACGTCGCTTCCTCCGACAACGCCTTCCGCGCCCAGTGGGAGCTGTTCCTGCGTCACGTCGTCCTCGACGAGCCATTCCCGTGGGACTTTCTCGCTGGAGCGCGGGGTATTCAGCTCGCAGAAGTCGCCCACGAGTCATGGGCATCACGCCAATGGCACACGATCGCAGACCTGGCATTGTGATGGAGCCGAAGCACACCTCGAAACACGACGGCAACACGGCCGTTGGCAGCGGTGGGGAGACTCGCGGTAAACGCGAAGCTCTTCGACGCCCGGCTAGGTCACGGCGTGCCTACGCAGCGGCTCACGTCGTTTCGGACCTGAGCGGGACTGGTATCGACTGGCAGCGGACCCTCGCGGTTCGCGAGCGACTGTGGAACTTGGGCTTCCACGTGGCCGAGGCGATGGACACCGCGCAACGCGGGGCCGAACTGGATTGGGAGCTCGCTCGCGAACTGATCGCGAAGTCCTCCACTGCTGCCGCCAAGCGCGGAGCAAAGATTGCCTCGGGCGCAAACACGGATCAGCTGAGTGCTGACGAGGTCCACCCGCTCGAGGCGATCAGCCGCGCTTTCCAGGAACAGATCGAATTCATCACTGCGCAGGGTTCGGGCGTGATCATCATGGCTAGCCGCGCACTTGCCAAGTCTGCGTCGAGCGCTGATGACTACCGACAGGTGTACAACGAAATTTTCGCCGCCACCCAGGAACCCGTCATCCTTCACTGGCTCGGCACAGTCTTCGACTCACAGCTCGCCGGCTACTGGGGACACAACGACGCCACCTCGGCCATGGACGTAGTCGCGAGCATGATTGAGAGCAATCGGGCAAAGATCGACGGAATCAAGGTCTCCCTGCTCGACAAGGACCTAGAGATTGCGCTCCGTCGCCGGCTCCCGCTTGGGGTAAGGCTCTATACAGGCGACGACTTCCACTTCGATGAGCTGATCAAGGGCGATGAGCACGGACACAGTGATGCCCTGCTCGGAGTGTTCGACCCCATCGCGAGCGTCGCGGCCGCCGCCCTCGAGGCGCTCGACGATGGCGATCTCGAGCGCTACGACAAGCTTCTCGAGCCGACAATCCCACTGGCCCGCGTTCTCTTCGAGAGCCCGACCTCCGAATACAAGTGCGGTGTCGTCTTCCTGGCCTACGTAAACGGCCTGCAGGAGGAGTTCCGGATGCTTGGAGGCCGGGAAACTTGCCGGGATAGCAATCACCTGGCCCGAGTGTTCGAGCTCGCCGTATCCGCCGGTGTCCTAGACGACCCGTACGCAGCCCGGATCCGCGCAGAACGAGTGCTGGGTGCCGACCTTGGTTGATGCGGCCGCCGTCGCCTCGAGAATGAGCCTCAACCAGATCTCGCTGCCGGGGCTGAGTTTGCAGGAGGTTGTTGAGGCATGCGTTCAGGAAGGCGTCCCAGCAATTGCTCCCTGGGTCGACCGACTCGGCGACCTGTCGCCAGAAGTGGCGGCGCGATTGGTGCGCGACGCAGGACTTGCCGTGTCGAGTGTGTGCCGAGGCGGATTCTTCACCCATCAGACCACTGAGCAGCGTGACGAATCTCGACGGCGCAACCGACAGGCCGTTGAGCTTGCCAACCTGCTGAACGCCGATTCCTTGGTCTTGGTCTGCGGTGCGCCTCACGGCCTGCCGCTGCCCGAGGCACGCAGGCAGGTTCTCAACGGCATCGAGGATCTCGTCTCGGAGGCGAGTCAGCTGAATGTGCGTCTGGCGATCGAGCCGCTGCACCCGATGATGGTCGAGGAACGATCGGTTGTGGTCACGCTGGCTGAGGCGCTGGCCCTAGCCGAACGATTTGATCCCAGTGAAGTGGGGGTAATCGTCGACGCCTACCACGTCTTCTGGGATCCCCTACTTGCAGAGTCGTTGTCACAGGGACGGGGTCGGATTCTCGGGTTCCATGTCTCTGACTGGGAGAGCCCCCCACCGAACTTCACCGCCGGACGGGCTGTGATGGGTGAGGGAAGCATTGATCTGCGCGGCATGCACAAGCTTGTGACGGCTGCCGGCTACGAGGGTTGGATCGAGGTCGAAGTCATCCGTTCTGCGCACCAGTCCGTCGACCAGCTGGCGCTCCTGAAACGGTTGCGAGACGCGTTCATCGGGAGCCTCGGATGATCCCGCCGGCAATCGACTGCGCGAAACCGCAAATCGTGGGCGCCGCACCGGACATTCTCAGGCGAGTCTCGGGGGCAGTGTTTCTGACAGGCGGACAAGAAAACACCAACGCCCTCACGGCAGTGTTGATTCAAGAGGGCTCAACATACGCGCAAGCCAGCGAACCTGCTGATGCTTCGGATAACTGCCCAGTCGACAACCCGGGCCACAAGGCATGAGCTGGCCGCAGATTCTCGGGGACCTTACCGCCCATCGAGAACTGGACGCGGCCGCCATTGAATACGTGATCGCTGAGATCGCTTCGAACCGCTCTAGCGATGTGCAGATCGCTGGGTTGCTCGTCGGCCTGCGCACAAGAGGCGAGACTGCGACGGAGGTGCATCACTTCGCGCAAGCACTGTTGCGCCGTGCGGTGCCGTTCGACACCGCCCGAGAGCGAGTACTCGACATTGTCGGCACTGGGGGCGACGGGCTTGCAACGGTGAACATCTCGACCATGGCCTCGGTGGTGGCGGCGGCCGCAGGTGCATGGGTCGTCAAGCACGGCAACCGGGCCGCCTCAGGGCGAAGTGGATCCGCTGACGTGCTCGAAGCGCTCGGCGTGGCCCTCGATATACCTCCCGGAGCAGGCCCCGCGGTTTTGGACGCGGTCGGGATCACCTTCTGCTTCGCGACGCAGCACCACCCCGCGCTCCGGCATGCCGCCACAGTGCGCAAGCAACTGGCCATCCCCAGCGTCTTCAACATTTTGGGTCCCCTCACCAACCCGGCACTGCCCCAAGCGATGTTGGTCGGAGCGACGACCGATGCGACCGCATCGCTGCTCGCCCAAGCCCTGAAGCTCGGCGGCCGCGATGCTCTCGTGGTGCGGGGCGACTGCGGAATGGACGAAGTGAGCCTCAGCGGCCCGACGAATGTGTGGATTGTCACAGCCGGCGCGAAAATCGGGAGGGTGACCTTCGAGCCTGAAGACGTCGGTCTTGCAGCGGTACCAATCGAGGCGCTGCGAGGGGGATCGGCACAGCACAACGCGGAGGTGTTCAGGCACGTGTTGTCGGGCAACCCGTCGTCGGTCTCCGAAATCGTAGCCCTCAACGCAGCGTTCGGGCTGGCTGTCTACGAAGGATTGTCAACCAATTCCGAGGTAGTCAAAGGGCAGATCCGCCGGAACCTAACTATTGCTCGGCAGTCCATCACTTCTGGAGCCGCGCTCCGAACCCTCGACTCATGGAGCGCACACACGGCGGTCGTCTCGTCGGAGCCGTGGCCGGGAAGTCGGGGCACGAGTGAAAACCCCTGAGAGGGTCATGCGGTCCCCCAGAATCATGCAGGGTGGAATAGGACCGTCCGCCATGCATCGGACGCGAATTGCGGAAGGCGTAGGCGCTTACCAATGTCATGCTCGACGCTGGTGCCATCGTGGCCGACACCGGCCAGGTGGACAGTCCGGTAGAGGCGGAAGTCCGGGCCGAGCTGAGCCGCTTCCAAGCCGGCGGCGGCCGCATGGCCTTGATCGGCCGTCACCGCGTCGCGTCCGCCTCCGCTGTCCAGAATCCCGCCGGGTCGGCGTTGAACTCGGCAGGGAAGCGTTTTGGCATCGAGAGGGGGTCGGGTCCTTGCCCGCGTCATAGGGTGTTGACATTTGATCAAATACAGGTTTGGGTTGAGAAACGGGGCCCTTACCAGCCCTTCGCGAGGAGCGAACCATGATTCCACCCCCGTTCCGCTATCACCGCGCGACGAGCGCGGCCGAGGCGGCGACACTGCTCGGCGAGACTCCGGGTTCTGTCTTGCTCGCCGGAGGACAGTCGTTGGTGAATGCACTCAAGCTTGATCTGGTCGCACCGACGGCGGTGATCGACATCCACAGGCTCGAGGAACTGCGTCGGGTCAGGGCGGACGGCTCGTCGCTCACGATCGGGGCGGCGGTCACCTACGCAGAACTGTCTGCTTCGGAGATAGTGAGGTTGCAGGTTGCCTCGCTGGCGAACGCTTGCGCAGCGCTAGTGGACCGGCAGGTTCGCAACCGCGGAACGATCGGCGGGAACGTATGCCTTAACGACCCCACAAGCAACCTGCCTCCGCTGTTGGCGGCCCTGGACGCAAAGTTTGAGGTCCTGTCGACGGACGGTGCGGCAACCTACGGCGCCGGCGAGTTCTTCACGGGCACGATGTCCACAGCCGCGGCCGGGGGAGTGCTGACCTCGATTTCCGTCCCGGTGACACCGTCGCAGGTTCGTGTGTCCTACCGCCACCAGCAGGTGGGTGCCGACTCCTGGGCGATCGCCCGCGTTGTCGGTGCTGCGAGGCTGACCAAGTCAGGGCTGAGCGATGTGCGGCTGCTTCTCGCCGCGGTTCCGGGCTCGCCTGTCCGGTTGACCGAGGTGGAGGCGGTGCTTGAGGGCCGAAACACCGTCAACCCTCACGGGCCCTCGGACGGGAAATCGGACTTGGTCGAGTCCGCGCTCGCCGCGTTCGACGACGCCGCCTTGGAGTTCGTCGGAGATGCGCACGGCTCTGCGGTCTTCCGTCGGCACTTGGCGCGCGTGCAGCTGAAGCGATGGACCGAGGACATCATCAAGCAGGAGGCAGCGGCATGACCGAAGGGCGACGCGGCTCTGACCTGCACGCCATCACAGTGACGGTCGACGGCAGGCCCGAGCGGGGGACGGTGACTCCGCGTCGACTTCTGGTGCACTGGCTGCGCGATGACCTAGACAAGCGTGGCCCAAAGATCGGGTGCGATACCGGCAATTGCGGGGCATGCAGCATCACGTGGGACGGGAGGTTGGTTAAGTCGTGCATGGTGCTCGCGGTCCAGGCCGACGGCACGCAGGTAGCGACTGCCGCTTCGCTGGCCGGCGCTGACGGCGAGCTGAACCAGCTTCAGCGCAACTTCAAGGAGCACCACGCCCTGCAGTGCGGCTACTGCACCTCAGGCATGTTGATGACTGCCACGGACTTCTTGGAGTCCGGGGAAGAAGTGGATGTCGTCTCGACCCGGCGCGCCCTCCAGGGGAACATCTGCCGGTGCACTGGCTATCAGGGCATCGTCAACGCGATCCGGGCGACGGCTGGCCAGGACGTTCCATTGCCGCACGGCAAGGGCATCGCCCCTGGCGAGGGGGTGGGAGAACGATGACTGCCGCACTCGGCTCAGAGCATGCCACCACCGGTTGGGCCGGCAGGTCGCTCAGTCGCAAGGAGGACGATCGACTGCTGCGCGCCGAGGGCGAGTTCGGCGACGACACGCCCATCGAACGGCTTGCACACTTGCAGTTCGTGCGCTCTCCGTATGCCCATGCCCGGATCGTGTCGATTGACGTCTCGACGTGTGCGGAAGTTCCCGGCTTTCTGGGCGTCTTGCTGCCCCAGGAGGTCGAGGAGCTAACCGACCCGTTCGGCGAGACTCAGCCACCCCCCGCGGATGCTGAGGTTGACCGTTGTCTTGCCTCTGGGGGAAAGGTGCGATTCGTGGGAGACCCGGTCGTGGCGGTCGTGGGCGACAGCCGTGAGGCGGCGCGCGATGCGGCGGTAGCAGTCCGCGTCGACTACGAGCCGCTCGGAGTTGCCCTCAATCCTGACCAGGCCCTGGGAGAGGGAGCTCCACTGCTTCATGAGGCGGTCGGCAGCAACGTCTTGGTGCACCACACCTGGAACTTCGGCGGCTTCGAGGCCGCTGCATCCCAAGTCGCTGATGTCGTCGAGGCTGACGAGCTGGTGTTCCACCGCTTCTCGCCGACGCCGCTGGAGAACAACGTTGTGACCGTGTCCTACGACGCCGGCATGGACACTTTCGACTTCGAGGGCGGAATTGCGATGCCAGGCCTCACAATCCTGGCGCTCTGTGAGGCACTGAGGTACCCGACGTCTCGGATCAGGGTGCGCAGCAAGGACATGGGGGGCTCCTTCGGCGTAAAGACCGTCATGTACGGCCCTGCGACCGCCGCTGCGCTCATGGCGCGACGGTTGAAGCGACCGGTGCGGTGGGCGGAGACCCGCACCGAGCACCACTTGGCCGGTGGGCACAGCAACGAGCGCACTTTCCGCGACGTCCGGCTCGCCATCAGTGGCGAAGGCAAGATTATTGGCCTTTCCTACAAGTGCTACGACGATATCGGCGCCTACTCGCGCTACGAACCGCTCGGTTCGGTCCTCTGGGCACAGGTCGCCAACGGTTGCTACGACTTCGATCACCTCGACGTCGACTTCACCTCCTTCTACTCCAACAAAGGCCCAACCCATTCGGTGCGGGGCTACTCCCGCATGCAGCACATGTGGGTTCTCGAGCGGATGGTCGACCTTGCGGTACATCAGCTTGACCTCGACCCGGTCGAGTTCCGCATCCGCAACTACGTGCAGCCGGACCAGTACCCCTACACGACGGTGAACGGTTGTATCTATGACTCCGGTGACCTGCCGGGCAGCCTGCGCAAGGCCCTGGAACTCATCGACTACGAGGGCGCCAAGGATCTCAAGGAGCAGGTCGCCGGAACCGGTAAGCGCATCGGCATCGGGATCGGGTCGACCCTGGACTCCGGAACCAACAACTTCGGGCAGTCACGCCTGATGAATCCTGCCCTTGGGTTCGGCGGCAACACCGAAGGTGGGCTGGTCCGGATGGGATCGGACGGGAAGGTCTGGGTGACCACCGGCTCGGTGGCCTATGGTCAGGCCCACGAGACGACCGCCTCTCAGGTCGTTGCTGACATGCTCGGGCTCGGCTACCACGAGGTGTTCGTGCATCGCGGCAGCGACTCTGACCTCAGTGCCCAGACCGGGTTCTCCGGCTCCTACGCCTCCCAGTTCGCAGTCACCGGGATCGGGGCGATCATCAACGCCACCAAGAAGCTGATCGCAGAGATCAAGTTGGTCGCCGCGACCATGCTGGGCGCCAAGGTCGACGAACTCGTCCTGGCCGACGGCTGTGTCTCGGTGGTGCACGAACCGGAGCGTATGTTGCCGTTCGCAGCCGTCGCCGGCACCGTGTTCTTCGCTCCGGCGACTCTTCCGCCTGAGATTGCTGATGAGGTGACCCTGGTTGGACGAGCGGTCTACCGCGCCCCGTTCGACGTCCCCGACGCCGAACTGAAGTACGGCAATCTGACGCTCACTTACGCCACCCAGGTTCACGCTTGTGTGGTCGAGATTGACGAGGAGACCGGCGAGACCAAGGTGCTGCGCTACGCCGCGGTCGATGACTGTGGCACCCCGATCAACCCGATGGTCATCCAGGGCCAAGTGTACGGCGCCACGGTCCATGGCATCTCGGCCGCCCTGTTCGAGAGATTTACGTTCGATGAGCACGGCCAGAACCTGGGAGCCAATCTCTACGACTATCACGCAGCCACTGCCTATGACATGCCCGAGCTGCAATACGGCAACCTCGTGAACCCTTCCCCGTTCACACCGACCGGCGCGAAGGGCATGGGTGAAGGCGGTGGTGCCCCGCTGCACGCCATCTGTTCGGCTGTCCAAGACGCCATTGGAACGACCGGCGCGGTGCTACGCAGTCACACCTCTCCGGAGTCCGTGTACAACGCGCTGCGCGGTGCCGGACGCGACCAGGTGAGGGTGGCCTGATGAGACTCTCGGGAGCATTCACGACCGCGGCCTCCGGCATACAGCTGCGCGATCTATTCGACTCGCCCGCCGATCTCGAGACGGTGCCCACCCTGCGTGACGTGACGCGCCGCGACCAGGACTCCCTGGCGATGGTCTTCACACCTCGCACCAGCCTCGGTCCCATCCCCCTGGCGACCACTGTCCGCAAGGTTTTCGAAAGCGACGAGCGTATGGAGCTGGCTGTGAACGGCCAACGCGGGTCGCAGGCCGTCGATGTTGACCTCGCGTTATCGCTCGCACCTGCACACGAGGACCCGTCAAGGACGGCTGTTTCGTGGACCGCCGATGTCGCCGTGTGCGGTGCGGCTGCGAGCGTTGGCCAGCGCGTCGCCCGTGACCTGGCCATTCACGCGATCGGGGACCTCCTCGAGTCGGCCGCGAAGGCCCTCACGGACGGTGCAGCGTGACCCGGCCCGTCATCGATGTCCACACCCACCTCCTACCTGATCTCGAGCTGCTCCCCGGAGTTGAAGGGATCAGGGTCGAGGACGACGGCCGGCTGTCGATCGACGGCCACCGTCTTGGCTTACCTGCGCTGTACGACGGCTCTGAGCTTGCCGCCTTCGTCGATCGCAACGGTCTGGACGGGGCCTGGGTGTCGCCGCCGCCCCCGACTTATCGATCGGGCCTGAATGCCGCACAGACGGAGTCGTGGGCCAGGCTGCTCCACGACGGCATGCTGGCGCGGATCGCTGGCCAGGCCTCGCTCAGACTGCTGACCTATCTTCCGCTGGATCAGCCGGCGGTCGCCCACGCCCTGGCCCGCGAACTCGATGACGACCCCATTGTCGGGTGGACCGCCTCGGCTGGTGGCGGCTCGCTGCCGCTTGGCGACTCCACGTTCGCGCCGCTGTGGCGTGTCCTGGAGGAATCGGGCCGGCCAATCCTCCTCCACCCGGGGGAGTCCCCAGACCAGCGGCTGCAGGACCACTACATGACCAACCTTCTCGGCAATCCGGTCGAGACGGCGGTGGCCGTCGGGCAGCTGCTGCTCGGAGGAGTGCTGGAACGCTACCCAGGGCTACGGGTGGTGCTGGTGCACTGCGCCGGCGTCGTCCCGGTGCTCGTGGGCCGGTGGGCGCGAGGCGTCGCCACCGAGCGTCCCGGAATACGCGAGGGGACCGCCGATCCCCGACGCTCTGTGCGGTCCCTATGGGCAGACACCCTCGCACACAGCCCGGCTGTCGTCGATCTCGCCGTTGAGGTGCTTGGCGTCGACCGACTTGTCTTGGGCAGCGACTATCCCTTCCCTATGGGGGTCGACGATCCGCGGACCACGATTGCCCACCTCGACCGAAACCTGCGCGACCAAATCGCGCAGAACGCCGCCACCCTCCTGCCCCGGCGCGACCGATGACCGCCTATTCCGTGTCAACCCTCGTTGAGGCCGCGACCGGCATCTTCAACGCAGTCGGAGTCGAGGCCACGGCCGCACGCACCGTCGCCGAGTCGCTCGTCGAGGGCGACGCCCGGGGAATCGGTTCACACGGTCTGATGCTGGTGCCGATGTACGTCGACCGCCTCATCGCGGGCTCGGTGACCACCCATGCCCGTGCCGAGGTCATTGTTGACGTTGGCGCGATCGCAGTCCTGGATGGTCGTCATGCCCTCGGGGTACTGACCGCAGACCAGGCCATGGAACTGGCCGTGGAGAAGGCTGGAGCTTTCGGGATCGGGCTGGTCACCACCCGGCACGCCTTTCACTTCGGGGGGGCCTTTCGCTACGCCCACCAGGCTGTCGAAGCCGGCTGCGTCGGTGTCGCGGCGGCGAACACCCGCCCGCTCATGCCTGCCCCCGGCGGAGCAACTGCTGTGGTAGGAAACAACCCCGTCGCAATCGGGATCCCTGGAACCGAACCGGTCCTAGTCGACATGGCCCTATCGGAGGCTGCGTTGGGTAAGATCCGTCTCGCTGAGTCAGAGAACCGGAAGATCCCGTCGACGTGGGCCACCGATTCCGACGGCGTCCCGACGACTGAACCCTCGGCGGCCATCGCTGGTCTCCTGCTGCCCACCGGCGGACCGAAGGGGTACGGACTCGCGCTCGCGGTCGACGTCCTCACGGGCGTCCTCAGCGGCGGCGGCTTCGGTGCCAGTGTCAAGGGCCTGTACGCCGATGAGTTGGTGCCCAACGACTGCGCTCACCTGTGCCTGGCCATCGACCCCGCAATTTTTGGCTCCCGGACCGACTTCGTCGCCCGAGTCAAGCAACTCACCGATCAAGTTCGCAGCTCCCGGCTGGCCCCGGGTGTCGAACGGGTGTTGCTGCCCGGACAGCGCGAGTACGAGAGCGCCCGCCGCGCCCGCGAGGACGGCGTCGTGCTCGCCGACAGCGTCCGGCAGGCCCTTATGCGCACCGCTGCTCTAGTGGGCACCAAACTTCCCGGGGAGCTCACGTGACAAGGATCATCGAGGCTACGACGCACGACCTTGCCGTGGCAGGTATGGCTCATTATCCCTGCGGAGTGGCACCCCTGCCGGTTCTGCTCTCTGCCGTCGCCGCAGTGATGTCTGTGACTGCGGACTCGGTTCCGGACCGCGAACGGGCTCTCACTAGGCAGGCATCATGAACCCAGACCAGTTGCCTGTCGCCATCGTCGGCGGAGGGCCGATTGGCCTCATCACGGCCCTTGGGTTGGCTCACTATGGAATTCCGGCCGTCGTGTTTGAGGCCGAACCGACCTTGTCGGCTGACACCAAAGCCGGCACGGTGCTGACCCGCTCCCTGGAGATCCTCGAACGGTTCGACGCCGTCGGCCCGGTGCTAGAGGCAAGCCTGCGCGTCGACGAGATCGGGGAGCTCGACCGTGCGACCGGGCAGTCGAAGGGCAGTGTGCTCACCAGCGTGCTGGCGGACGAGACTCGCTTCCCGTTCGTCATCAACATCCCACAACGAGACCTGGAACCGGCTCTGGCCGATCAGCTCGCGCAGCGAGCTCCCGGCACGCTACAGCTTCAGCACCGGCTCGAGCGGTTCGTGCAGCACGAAGACCACGTCGAGTTGCAGCTAACGACCCCTGAGGGTGCGGCGACGGTTCAAGCGAGTCACCTGCTCGCCTGCGATGGGGGCCGTTCCACGGTGCGGGGTCAAATGGGGATCGAGGTCACCGGGCACACCCTCGAGCAGCGCTACATGCTGGTCGACCTGATGTGCGACCTGGACGTCGCCCATCCGCGCGACTACCCATACCTGGCGTATTTCGGTGACCCGCAGGAATGGATGATCCTGGTACGTCAGCCGCATTGCTGGCGGTTCCTCTTCCCGCTCGCACCCGGCGACCCCGAGCCTTCCCGGGCCGACTTGCGTGCCAAGGCGCACCGGTTCATCGGCGACGTCGACGAATTGAAGGTGGTGGCGTCGAACATCTATACCGTGCACCACCGGGTGGCTCAGACCTGGTCTCAGGGACGGGTCTTCCTAATGGGCGATGCCGCGCACCTGATCACCCCGATGTGGGCACTAGGACTCAACACCGGTGCCCTGGACGCCTCGAACATGGCGTGGCGCATTGCCTGGGTACGCCGTGGATGGGCCGACGCCAGGCTGCTGGCCGGCTACGAGGCGGAGCAAATTCCCGTCGCGATACACGGATCCGGGGAGATGGCAGAGGCTGCCCGTGAGGCCATGGGCCGCCGACTTGAGTCCGCCGACTTGATGGGCACGGGAGGTTGGGGGGATGCCATGACGCGGACCCTGCTCGGCGTGCGGCTCGACGTCGACGACTCTGGTGACTGGTCGATGGCCCGCAATGGTGCCCATCCGACTCCGGTTCGACTGGGGGAACGGATGCCCGACCTGCGCGTCTTCGGTCCCCATGGCCCCACCAGCCTGCACGAACTCTGCCGTGACTCTTTCGTTGCGCTCCACCTAACCGACACGCGGCGCCGGCCTGCGATCCCTGCCGATGGACCGCCGGGGCTGCGGCAGTTGGTCGTCAGCCGGTGGGACGCTCCGCACGACTCCGGGCTGCGCGATCGTGCCTACTTTGATCCCGGGGACAAGGTCCGCGAGCGGCTCGCTGTTGTGGGCGACACGGTCCTGCTGCTGCGACCCGACGCGCACGTCGCTCTGCTCGAACCATGGGCCGAGGACGCGGCTGATCGCGTTGTCGACCACTACTTGGACCTGACGGGAAGGTCCCAACTGCCAAGCCATCAATCACCTGAGGAGGCTGCGTCGTGAAGGGCGACATCGTCCATTCCCCCAGCGGAGAAAAGGTTGTGCTCGTCGACATCGGTTTGGTCGAACTTCTCGACAACGACATCGTTCGTGTCTGGGACGTCTCGCTCGACCCGGCCGCCGTCCACCCTTGGCACCTGCACCACAACCCCTACGTCGTCCTGAGTGTCGAGGGCTCAGACGGTCGTATGGACTGGCTCGACGGCAGCCCGCCGCGATTCATTTCCGAGTACCGGGGCGGGGCGGTCTACCGGCCAATCTCGCCTGTCCACCGGCTGACCAACATCGGCGATCGCTTCTACCGCAACCGACTCGTCGAGTTGAAGCACCTGGGCGAGCACCGTGTCGAGCCACTGGACATCGGCCCGGGCGCGCGCAGCATCGAGGGAGAGTCAGCGGGTCCTGCGCTCCCGGATGGTCGCGAACCGGTCATCCAGCACCCCCACGTCCGCGTGTGGACCGTCGCACTCGATCCCGGAGAGCATCGTGAGCTCAACCTCGCCCTGGTGGGTCATGTCGTCGCCACGTTGGATGTGCAGCCGGTAGCCGCCGATCCCACGGGCGGGGTCGGCTTCCACGCCGGCGGTCCCCTCACGCTGATAAACCACGCCGGCGAACGGCAGACCTGGTCCGTCGTCGAGTTGACCTACCTCAACGATCCTGACCCGATCAACGAAGGATCCCTCCGATGACCGACGCCTATGCCAACGCGCTGCTCGTTCCACCTCCGCCGCGCCCTGAGGAAGTGGCCGCCGAAGAGTGGTCGGAGAACCTCTCCGAACCGGCACGCTACGGCGGCGAGGCGGCAGACCGATCGCGTGAGCGGCTCGGGACAGATAGCGCCGGGGAGCCGGCACACCGCTTCCGAGAGATCCTCGTACAGACCCAGGATCTGGATTGGGTGGAGAAGTCCCTAGCTGGGCTGACGCACAAGGCGCTGTGGCGCAACGAGGACACCGGTGCCTCAATCTCTCTCGTGCGATTCGTCAAGGGAAGCGGGATCCCGTCGCGTCACTCACATGCGTCCAACCAGTTCATGTTCTGCCTCGCCGGCCGCTACGTGTACGTCCCAACCCGGATCACGCTTACCGAGGGCTCGTTCTACTGGAACCCGAAAGGAAGTCTCCACGGCCCCACCGTCGCCGAGGAGGACTCGGTCCTGCTCGAGGTTTATGACGGCCCGCATTACCCCACGCAGCCCGAGTGGTACTCGTCTCCCGATGACGCCCGCTGAGCACCACTGATCGAACGAAGGAATCCCTATGAGTGTCGAAACTATCGTCTCCTCCGAGCTCGCCGAGCCGAACGGGCATTTCGCCCACGCTTCGGCGATCTCCGTGCCCGCGATTGGTCATCTGGTCTTCATCTCGGGCATGACCGCGCGAAATGCCGAGGGCGATGTGACCGGCATCGGGGACGTCTCGGCGCAGACGCACCAGGTCTGCCAGAACCTCAAGACGGCCGTAGAGGCCGCCGGGGGGACCTTGGCCGACATCGCGCGAGTCGACGTGTACGTCCGCAACATGGAGGACTTCGCGGCCATCCACGCCGTGCGCAAGCAATATTTCACAGAGCATGCACCTGCCTCGACGATGGTCGAGGTGTCGAAGTTCGTGAACAAGGACTACTTGATCGAGATCAACGCGATCGCCGCGATCGGCGGCGTGGCATGAGACTCGCAGCCGTACGGTGCGGCCAAGGTTGGGGGGTGGGCCTGATCACTCCGGACCTGCGTACCATCCGAGTTCTCGACCCTGACCAGGGCACAGTCGACGACGTGATCCGGGGCACCGTGACACCGGACGAGGTGTCGGCAGCCGCCGTCCAGGCCCGTGAGGTACCACTGTCCGAAGCCGACCTGGGGTCACCCGTGCAGCGGTTCAACCGGGACATCCTGTGCGCAGGGTGGAACTACCTCGACCACTTCCATGAGTCCATGGGCAGGCGTGAGGGCCAGGACCCCGACGACATGCCTGCGCACCCCACGTTCTTTACCAAGGGGCCTGATACGGTCGTCGGGCCCTACGACCCGGTGGCCTACGACGGTGGCCTGTCTGACAAGTGGGACTATGAGGCTGAGGTCGCCATTGTCGTTGGCAGGCCTGGGCGCTCGATCTCAGAAGACGACGCCTGGGACCATGTCTTCGGCTTCACCCTGGCTAACGACATCTCCCTGCGCGACCTGCAGCGCGCCCACGGCGGGCAGTGGCTGAAGGGCAAGAGTATCGATCACACGATGCCCCTTGGTCCGTGGATCACGACGATCGATGAGGTCGAGGATCCCGGCTCGATCCGGATCGAGTGCGAAGTCAACGGCAAGCTGCTGCAAAGCGCCACGATCAAAGATATGGCGTTCCCGATCCCGCGGCTCCTCGCCGAGCTGAGCCGCGGCATGACTCTGCGTGCCGGCGACGTCGTCCTGACCGGCACTCCCAGCGGTATCGGCAATGCCCGCGAGCCGGCTGTGTTCTTGTCGGCCGGAGATGTGGTGGTGACCCGTGCCGACGTCCTCGGAGAGCTGCGGAACACGATGACCACGACAGCGTTGGCTGATCAGCTGCGTTGATCACCTTGAGGGACCGATCCGGCTGCCAGATGGGCCCGAGTGGTGTTCGACGGCCAACCTAGGACTCCGTCGGCGGCGTAGATGGTACCCGCCACAATGTTCTAGGAAGGTCGCCCTCAGCCACGCGTCGCTTCCGCGCAACGACATCGTCCTACGTAGGTCCGCCTGCCGGGCTGGACCGAGTCCGCGACTTCACCGCGCGAACAGTCGGTCAAGGAGCCGAGCTCGTGGTTGTTCCCCGGACTCTTGATCCTGTGCTATCCGCGAAACATTCCTGATCCCTCCGCCTACACAGATGAGGGGGCCAGTAGTTCCCGGGCCCCTGACCGAACAACTCGACGACATTAGTCCTGGCTATAACACCGCCATCGTCCGGGACGTCTCGGAGCGCCATCCAACACGCCGTACGGTCGACGGCTTTGGGCATGAGTGAGTCGGCTACCCGAGCTTGCTGGGTTCGGGACTACCGGCATCGGGGGTGAAGAGCGACACTCGCTCAGCCATCGCCGGACACGATCGTTGCGCCGGGCGCGGGCACCTGGACCGTCAACAGGCCGCCGTGAGGTCCGCGTCGGAGACAGTGCCAGGTCGAGCGCGCGCGTGCTGCGAGGCTGGTGGTCAAGACGACGGGCTCCTAGCAACCCGGAGGTGACTAAGGCTTTGTGGCGTCCGCGGCCTCGGGGGCAAACATGTTCAGCGCCAACTGCATCGATGAGCGGAGATGCTCGACGGTCCTGTCTCTTGCCGCCTGAGCGTCTCCGGCGACCACGGCGGCCAGGATGCTCTCGTGCTCCCGTGCCCGCTGGGCCGCCAGCTCCGGGCGGCGCATGGACTCCAGTCGGTAGCGCTCCGCGTTGCGCCAAAGCGGCATGATCGAACGAATTAGCCACGGATTTGACGCGGCCTCGTAGATGGTGAAGTGGAACTGCTCGTGGGCGTCCCGGGCGTTCTCAGTGTCGCCTCGTTCGAGGTGGAACGCGCGCGCCGCCAGTGCGTCTTTGGCGACTTGTTCGCTGACGGGATTGAACCGTTTGGCCGCTTGATAGGCGGCCTCTCCTTCGAGCAGGAACCGAGTCTCGTAGGTGGCCGTCATGTCTTCTCGGGTCAGTTCCCGCACAAATGCACCGCGATTTGGCTCGAGTTGGACGAGTCCGAGGTGTTCGAGTCGGCGCAGCGCTTCACGGATAGGCATCATGCTGAGGCCAAACTGCTGAGCTAGCTCGTTCAGACGTAGATGCGAACCCGGCTCGAGGCTGCCGTCCACGATGGCCTTGAACAGCGCCGACGTAGCCGCATCCGCCGCAGTGGGGTGGGAGAGCGGCGCTAGCGGCTTGCGGGTCACGGCTGGCTCTCGAATTGATCAAACATCGAAGTCAAAGGTTACCTCAAAGGTCACCCAGGTGGCGGACGCCAGCAGCCCCTGGTGAACTCGCGGAGCCAGATCGGGTGGGCCGAGTCCGGCGCTGCCAATGCTGTCTCCGCGACGAGGAGCGCGCGGCGATGACGCACAATGGACCTATGATGAATGATCACCAGGCAGCGGCCGACGGTGCGGAGCCTGGGCGAAGCAACCGATCGGAGGACGGTGGAGGCCCGCAGGGTGCTCCAGGCATCGTGTCCCCGCAGGGCCACGTGTGCGCTTCATGTGCCCGCACGTGGTTTCCGCGGCCGCTGGTGTGCCCTGCCTGCGGTGGGCGCGCCTGGGGGTCGGTGACCTTGTCGACCGGACGCGTCACGCAGGTGACCACGCGCATTGACTCGGAGGAGGGTCCGATCACGCTGGCCGAGGTTCGCGCCGATCAAGGGCCAATCCTGTTGGCACGCTGCCTCGGCGATGTCGAGACGGCGGCGAGGGTGCGGCTTGCCACGATTGAGGGCACCACTTGCGCATCCGTAATTGACATTTGATCATAATTTGGCGAACGTGCTCTTGTGACCCCGCATACGCCTGACGGATCCACGTCGAACAGGGCGTCCGCGACCCTTCTGCGGAATCTGCCCGTTTCGGACCGGACCCTGCCTCGCCTCTTGGAAAGGCAAGCCGCGGCACACGGGGACAAACTGCTGCTCGTGGTCGGTGACGTCCGCCGGAGTTACACAGCGACGCGCGACGCCGCGATGCTCAGCGCCGGCTCGTTGCGCGCCGCAGGCGTTGAGCGTGGTGACCGAGTCGCAGTCATGTGCGCGAACCGAATCGAGATGCTCGACGCGTTCTTGGGTTGCGGATGGTCCGGAGCGATCCTGGTACCGATCAACACCGCGGCTAGGGGAGCCCAGCTGCGACACATGCTCGAGAATTCAGGGGCGAAGCTGTTGCTCGTCGATGCCGAGCTCCTGTCGGTTATCGACGAGCTGTCTGTTCCGGATTCGCTTGAGCGCGTCTGGGTCCACGGTGAGCCCGCAGCGCCCTCCCATGAGCGCAGCTACGTGGTCGAGCCGGCCTTTCCAGCGGCGGCACCAGCGGAGCCCGCCCAGCTCGGTCCAGATGACACGCTGGGCATCCTCTACACGTCGGGCACGACGGGTGTCTCGAAGGGGGTTTGCTGTCCGCACGGCCAGTTCTTCTGGTGGGGAATCCTGGCTGGGGAACAACTGCAGATTAGTCAGGACGACCATCTGTTTACCTGTTTGCCCCTGTTCCATACCAACGCGCTGAACGCATTTATGCAAGCACTGCTGGCAGGTGCCTCATACACGGTGGCGTCTCGATTCTCTGCAACACGTTTCTGGCAGCAGGCCAGCGAATCGGGTGCGACCGTCACCTACCTGCTCGGCGCCATGGTGGGCATGCTCTGCAACCAGCCACCTCGCGACCACGACACGAGCCATCGAGTGCGCATCGCCCTGGCTCCGGCGGTTCCAAGCCAGTTCCAGGAAGAGTTCGAGCGTCGTTTCGGGCCGCTGATTGTCGAGGGCTACGGTTCGACCGAGCTGAACTTCGTGATCGGTTCCCCGCCGCAAGAACAACGCCCAGGTTGGATGGGGCGGTTGCTTCCAGAATTCGACGTGGTCGTCGCTGACGAACATGACGCTCCGGTCCCGACGGGGACGCCTGGTGAACTGCTGGTTCGTCCCCGCGAGCCGTTCAGCACAGCCACCGGCTACTTCGGCATGCCTGACAAGACGCTGGAAGCGTGGCGCAATCTTTGGTTCCACACCGGCGACCGGGTACTTCGCGACGAGGATGGTTGGTTCCGCTTCGTGGATCGTGCCAAGGACGCGATCCGCCGACGCGGCGAGAACATTTCCTCTTTCGAGGTCGAAGAAGCCCTCATGACCCATCCCGCCGTCCGCGAGGCCGCTGTCTTCCCCGTCCCTTCAGAACTCGGCGAGGACGAGGTCATGGCCGCCGTCATCCCGGCGGCCGGTTCGACCGTGGAGCCCGTCGAGCTGGTCGAGCACTGCATCCCGCGGCTGGCGTACTTCGCGATCCCGCGGTTCATCGATGTCGTGTCGTCCTTGCCGCTCACGGACAATGGCAAGATACGAAAGGTCGTGTTGCGCGAGCGCGGCGTGACTACCGAAACGTTCGACCGCGAAGCCGCTGGCATTGATGTGCGCTGGCGAGGCACGAGTTGAGTCGATGCGAAACGAGACTCAGCGCGCCGTCATCGTTGGGGCTGCCCGCACTTCATACGTCCGTCATCCGGCGGCGGACTTAACGACGGAGCTGCTGCTGGCCGACGCCGCGGAAAAGGCGCTTGCCGGCGCCGGCCTGCAATGGTCCGACATTGACGGGCTCGGTGTTGCCTCGTTCACGTTGCGACCTGACCACGCAATCGACATGGCTTGGCGCATGGGGCTCAAGTTGCGTTGGCTCATGGACGACTCCAACGGCGGCGCGAGCGGCATCAACATGCTCCAACACGCGGTCCGAGCGCTGCAGGCCGGTGATGCAGAGCACATATTGCTCGTTTCCGGAGACCGTTTTGGGGACGGCGATTTCAGACAGCTCGTCGATGGCTACAACCGGTACACCCAGGAGTTCCTTGCCGCCCTACCGTGCCTGGGACCGAACACGCAGTTCGCGTTCCTCACGCAGCGCCAGATGCAGGCGGAGGGACTCGAGGACCGTCACTACGGAATGCTTGCGGTCGCGCAGCGGCGCTGGGCGATGCGGAACGAGGACGCCGCATACCGAACGCCCCTTTCGATCGAGGACTATTTGGCAGCTCCGATGGTTGCGCCGCCCCTTCGCCGGTACGACTGCGTGCCGGTCGTCAGTGGCGCCGACGCCGTCGTGTTGTCGGCAGAGGGACCCGGGGTGATGGTTCGCACGATCGTGGCGTCGTTCAATTCGGATCAGCAACAACGCGATGGCCTCCGCACCGGTCTCGCCGATGCGGCCGAGCAGTTTTGGCAGCAGGCTGGTTTCGGTCCAGACGAGGTCGACGTCGCCTCTGTCTACGATGACTACCCCGCCATGGCTCTGGTGCAGCTTGCGGATCTCGGCTTCGTCCAGCACGGCGAGATGGCTGGATTCATCGAGAGCAGGCTCTTCGCTGAAGGCTGGCCCCTCAACACTTCCGGCGGAATGCTGTCGGCCGGGCAGGCTGGCGCGGCTGCGGGTCTTCACGGCGTGGTCGAAGCCGCCACTCAGCTACTCGGCCGTGCCGGCAATCGTCAGGTGCGACATGCACGGACCGCTGTTGTCAGCGGCTACGGGATGGTCGTCGCACGGTACGGGGCGGCCGCCAATGCCGTAGCGCTCGCTGCCCATCCCGAATCGCGGAGACCGTAGGGCCACGACGGGTAGTCCCGAGGGTGGCGGCGGCGAATGTCTGAATCAGGGTCTGCTCTCTTGGCGGCCGCGATCGTGCGCGCCACCCCGCTCAAAGCTCACATGGGCCCAGCCGGTGGCGGTGCGCTGGCGGAGTGACTGCCTCGTCAAAGCCGGATGCTGCATAGCCAGTGTCGTCTGCCCGGCATCCGTTGGTGAGGGCGGCGCCCGCGAGCGCGCTATCCCTACCCACTTCTGCCCAACGGCCACATGATCCGGTCTGACGAAACCCGTCTCCAATCGAACCTTGACTGGCCTGAACCCGATCGGTGCCGACGCTTGTCCTGCCGCCAGCCACGAACATGGAGGAGAGGTACGCAGCAAGCCATGGAGGGAACCATTGGCTTCTCTTCCAGAGATCCTCCCCGTGCCAAGGCACTTACGCGGAAGCTCGGGAACGGGGACGGCTACTACCGCTCGCGTACCCGCGCTGCAGCACGAGGTACGCCGCGTGCAGCGCGCCACTACCGGCCATCAGCGCGCAGGCACGCAACGCGACACCCAGTCCCGCGTTGGTTCCCTCCTGGTGAACGCATCGGTCGCCAACTCCCGAGATCTGATCGCTGGTGAGCCGACGGCGCGGCGCCGGGAGACGGCAATCTAAGACCTGTGGCGCCCCCGTTGCATCCAACTGTCGGAGGTGCGGGCCTCGTCACTGCAGTCGTAGCGCTGTACCGCTCGCACTCCTGGTGGCTGTCCGAGACCTGAAGCCGAATTGAAGCCGTCGCCGACCACAATCTGCGGTGCCGGTGCACCTCACTCGGGAGGACCCCGCTCGGCAATCGGAACCTGAGTGAGGAAGCAGCATGCGATCGCGCGTCTCTGTCTTGGCTGGCCTGATAATTGTGACCACGGTACTGGCGTTCATCCAGCCGCAGACGACTTCCCGGGTCGCGGCGGCGATGCCTTCGGATCCCAGCCTGACGGAATCCGCACCTGCAGGTCACACGCGGCCTTCGCGAGAACGGGGCACCGCGGCCTGGGCAAGCGCGAAGGCGAAGAAGACGGGCACACCTCAGGTGGTGACCCGGGCGGCAACCGAAACCGAGACGGTCTATGCGAACCCGGATGGCACCACCACCTCTGAGTTCACCGTGCTCCCGACACGCGTTCGATCCCCGGGAGGTGCCTGGGTGGAGCCCGACTCGGCCCTGATACGTCGTCCAGACGGCACCGTGGGTCCACGCGCCGCGGCTGTCGCAATGGCGTTCTCGGGCGGTGGTTCGACACTGCCGCTGGTGCGCTATGCGCGACGCGGCGCCTCCATCGAGATCCACTGGCCGGGCGAATTGCCAGAGCCCCAGCTCACCGGGAACAAGGCGACGTACTCCGAGGTGCTTCCCGGTGTGGACCTGGAGCTGATCGCCTCTGCAGTGGGATATGCGCAGCGGTTCGTCGTGAAGTCACGGGAGGCGGCCCGGCAACCTGCGCTCAGGAGTCTGATCCTCCCGCTGCGGACTGCTGGCGTCGAGGTGACCAGCGACCAGTCGGGAGCCTTGGAGGCTCGCAAGCCCGACGGGTCGCTCTTGTTCGTGTCCCCGCCGGCGACGATGTGGGACTCGTCCAAGCCCACGAACCTCGCTGGCGTCGGGGTTCGGGTGGCGGGCGGCAAGCTGGTCCTCCGGCCCGACGGTGCCATGTTGAGCGACCCGACAACGGTCTATCCCGTCTCGATTGATCCCGACCTGACCCCTGGGCTCTGGGGGCTGGCGCTCGTGGCCTCCGGGTACCCAACGCAGGCGTACTGGCAAGGTGGCATCGACGGGGTGGCCAAGGTCGGCACCTGCACCGGCTGGGCGGGCTGCAACGGGGCCGACGTACACCGGTCCTACTTCCAGTGGTCAACCGGGACCTTGGTCGGCAAGAGGATTCTTGCCGCAGAGCTCAACGCGTTGGAGACCCACGCGCCCTCATGTCAGGCGCGACCCGTGGAGGCGAAGGCCACCAACCGCCTGACCTCCACCAGCACGACCTGGAACTCCAAGCCGACGGAGCTGGCCAGCTTGGGTATCCGCACGGTGGCCCACGGGTACAACGCAAGCTGTCCGGGCGCCTGGGTGGGCTGGAACGCGATCAACGCGTTTCCGGCAGACAGCGCCGGCGTGCGCCGGGCCGACGCGGACACCACGATCGTGTTGCGAGCACCCAGCAATGGGAACTACGAGGCAGACAAGCTGGCCTGGAAGAAGTTCGCCAAGAGCCCGACGCTGACCATCACCTACAACACCCGGCCGAATGCGCCGACGAGCCTGAGCAACGAGGGGAAGGCATGTGCGTCCGGAGCAGGGCGCCCGGTGATCAACCCGGTGCAGACCGGCGGCCAGCCGCGTGGGGTGCGGCTGAGCACCCGCGTGTCCGACCCCGACGGAGGCAGTCTCCGGGTGTGGTATGAGTGGCGCGAGCTCAACGCGAGCACCCGCCTGTGGCAAGGGTTCGCGGTGACAGCTCCATCGGGTTCCCCCTTCGCTGTCGACGTCCCCGCCGCACACGCCGTCGACGGTCACACGTACATGTGGCGCGCGGTAGGCAACGACTTCACTGAGGACGGGCCGGTCAGTCCTTGGTGCGAGGTCACCGTCGACCGCACCAAGCCAGGCACCCCCACGGTCAGTTCGGCCGATGGCCTGTATCCCAGGTGCGAGTTTCCGGACGGCGGCACCGACGACCAGTGCAGCCACAGCGGGGGCGCCGGAACGGCAGGAAAGTTCCGGTTCGAGGGCAGCACCGATGTTATCCAATTTCAGTACAGCATCGAGGGCCCCGGCCTGATCGAACGTGGCTCAGTCTCGGCCGCGGCCGGGATAGCGCCTAGTGCCCGCGTCACCCCACCTGCCGAAGGAACCAACAGGATGCAGGTATGGGCAGTGGACGGCGCGGGCAACATGTCCGACCAGCCCCAGGTGTATGTCTTCAAGGTCGGTGCGGGCGCGGGACCAGTTGGCATCTGGCATCTCGACGGAGTCAACGAGAGCACCGCTCCGGACGCCACGGTCAACCGTCGAGATGCCACCGTGAAACCCTCTGTAACCCCCTGGACGACCGGCAAGCTCGGTGACGCCCTGCAGTTCAGTGGGGCTGACGGGCTCGCGCTGGGCGCCGTGGCGCCTGTTCGCACCGACGAGTCGTTCACGGTCTCGGCCTGGGTCAAACTTGCCGCTGCCGACGACCGCACCGGTGTGGTGCTGAGCCAGAACGGCACCGCGAACTCGAACTTCCAGCTTCACTACAGCGGCACGCAGAAGGCCTGGGCATTCGGCATGCGAAGCAGCCCGACAGCGACCACGGCGGCCAGGGTGTACTCGGGTCCGGCCGTAGCCGGCCGCTGGACCCACCTGGCTGGGGTGTTCAACGCCGACACCAAGACGATCAGGCTCTTCGTGGACGGGGTCGAGCAGGGCGTCGCCTCTGTGCCGGCGCCGTGGAACGCGACCGGACCCATGCAACTGGGTCGCAACCAGTCGGCCGGCGCCTACATCGACAAGTTCCGAGGGGCGATCGATGAGGTCCGCGTCTACGACCGACTCTTGTACGCCCCCGACGTCCACGACTTGGCAGTCGTCGAAGCCGCGACGCTCGAACTTCGCCTCCCCTTCGACGAGGGTGCCGGCAATGTCGGTGGAGACGTCTCGGGGCACTACCGCAGTCTGACCCTGTCCGGAGCCACTTCGTGGGTTCCCAGCCGGCACGACGATGAGGCCGAGGACATGGGCGAGGCTGTCCATCTCGACGCCGGCACCGGCATCGTAGATGCGAGCGCTGGTTGGCTGAGGCCCGACTCCAGCTTCACCGTGAGCACCTGGGTCCGGCTCGACTCGATCTGTCAGGACCCCGACGACCCCTGCTGGGAAAGTCCGGGACCCTCCGACCAGAACGTTCTCGAGAACAAGGGCGCGAACGGCAGCAGTTTTCAGCTGCGCTACGTCGGCAGCTCGAGGCGCTGGCAGTTGACCGCAACGAATGCCCAGGCTGCCCTGACCTCCTCGACAGAACCGAAGGCGAACGTCTGGACGATGCTGACTGTCGTCTACGACCAGGCGTTGGGGAAGTACCACCTCTATGTCGACGGGGCTCCCGAGGGAGATGTCGGCACCACCGGGGTGAGTCCCGTGGCTGGCGAGCTTCGAATCGGCTCCACGTCGACGCCCTTCCACGGTGCCCTGGATGAGTTGCGCGTGTGGACCGGTGCGCGCACCCGGGACCAGATTCAGTCGACGCTCGAGAGCCCCGCACCCGCGTTCGCCCCCGAGTACGCCGGTCAGCTCACGCGGTTCAACACTCCCGACGGCCACATCGTGACCACCGGGCCGGTGCACCTTGCTGCACACGTGGAGTTCCCGCTCGGTTTCCCGGCACCCGCAGGCACCGAGGGCACCAGGACGATCTACTCATGCCGCAACGGCGCCAGCGACTACTTCCTCAGCGCCGCCGCTGACTGTGAGGGTCGTAAACGGCTCGGGGTCGTCGGCGGCCTGTACGTCAATCGTCCAGGCCAGCCCGCGCTACCTGTCTACCGCTGCTTCGTCCCGGGAAGCCACCACTTCGCCGCCCATGACCCGGCCTGCGAAGGGCAGACCACCGAGTTCCTGCTCGGCTACACCCTCCCTTACTGGCAGTTGATCCGGTACGTCAACAGCGGCTCACCGTACGACCACCTCAGCTCATCGATCCGGATTCCGGGCCGGTACCGGCCGGAGTGGAGCCTGGGCATTCTCTCGATGACCGATCAGGGCAACGCGACCATTCCTCTCACCACCTGTGAGGACAGGGCCACTGGCAACGTCTTCAGTTCTGTGGACATGGGCTGCGAAGGCGGGGTTGTCGTCCAGCAAGCCGGCTACATCTGGACTGCGCCACCTGAAGGCACTCCCAGCAAGCAGCTGTTCCGCTGCCGCAGCCAGAACGGCGAGCGGTTCGACGACTCGGTGCTCGTTGATCCCAACGTGCCGACCGAGCCCGAGTGCGGACCCGACGCAAGCCTCGACCGAGTGCTCGGCTACCTGCTGACCCAGGTCTGAAGAAGAACAGGCGACGAAATTCATGAAGCGACACTCCTTCACCACCCGGCTCGTCGTGTGCGCACTTGTTGCAGCGCTGGTCCAGGGCATCGAGGCGAACGAGCCGGCGACGGCCGTTGACCCAGGTTCCCTACGCCCGGCTTTCAAGGAGCCCGCGCCCATGCAGTCGGTGCCCGGCACGGAGGTCCGGCCGTCAGGACACCCGAACGCAGGGACGCCCACGTCGGAGCTCGCTACGGCCACGGCGTGGCCGAAGCCCGGCGCTGCCACGCTGACTCTGCCTGCCTGGAGCCGTCGCGGTGCGGAAGAGGATGCCGCGGTCGCGGGGTCCCTGCCAGTGCGGGTGGCGACGCTCCCCGGTGAGCCCGCGGGGGTGGTCCGGGTGGACGTCCGGCGCCGTGCCGAGGCGGCCGAGAGCGGTGTCAGCGGGGTGCTGCTGAGACTCGAAAGCACTGGGTCCGGGGACCTCGGGCGGATCCGCCTCACCGTCGACTACTCCGCGTACCGGGGCGTCTTCGGCGGCGACTGGGCCTCGCGCGTCACGCTGGTAGCCGTCGACCAGGACGGGACGGCGGTGTCCGGCGTACGCAACGACACCCGAGGCCAGACCCTAACCGCCGACATCGACCTCACCGGGGAGGGAAGAAGCTCAGTGGCGCTCACCGCCGCAACCTCGGGACCTACCGGTGACTATAAGGCGACTTCACTGGCGCCGAGCGGCAGTTGGCAAGCCGACCTCAACAGTGGGAACTTCGCATGGCGTCAGCCGTTGCGGGTGCCGCCCGTACCCGGCGGGCTCGCACCGGATCTCGGACTTTCGTACTCCTCGCAGAGCGTCGACGGCCGGGTAGTGGCACAGAACAACCAGCCGTCGTGGGTTGGGGAGGGCTGGGACTTCTGGCCCGGCTACATCGAGCGCTCCTACAAGGGCTGCGCCGACGACCTCGGAGGCAACAACGGCCAGACCAAGACGGGGGACCTGTGCTGGGAGACCGAGAACGCTACCGCCCTCGCAGGGCCTTCACAGGGCCCGCTCGTGAAGGTCAGCGACGGCGTGTGGCGACCCGAGAGCGACGATGGCACCCGAGTGGCCCACGTGACCGGCGCGACGAACGGTGACCGCGACGGCGAGTATTGGGTCCTGACCACGACCGACGGCACGAAGTACTACTTCGGTCTCAACCGTCTCCCCGGATGGGCCCAAGACAGGCCCACCACGAACTCTGCCTGGACTGTGCCGGTCTACGGAAACGACGCCGGCGAGCCCTGTCACGAGGCGACCTTCGACGCGTCAGCCTGCGCGCAAGCGTATCGATGGAACCTCGACTATGTCGTGGACGTCCACGGCAACTCGATGAGCTACTTCTACACGCAGGAGACGAACAAGTACGGCCAGAACTTGGGCAAGACAACCACTCCCTACACCAGAAACGGAGTCCTGGCTGAGATCCACTACGGCACACGGACGGGCAACGATTTCGTAGACGTGCCGGCGAAGGTGGTTTTCGACCCTTCTGACCGTTGCGTGACCGGAAAGGACTGTGCCCTCCACAACGCCACTTCGTGGCCGGACGTTCCTTGGGACCTCGAGTGCACCGAGGCACCCTGCAAGGCTTCGCAGTACTCCCCGTCGTTCTGGTCGACCAAGCGACTCGGCAAGATCACCACCCAGATCCTGACGAGTGACGGCAGCTACCGATCCGTGGACCAGTGGCGCTTGACACACACATGGCCCAGTCCAGGAGACGGGACTGACGCCGGTCTGTGGCTCAACAGCATCCAGCACACAGGTCTGGCCAAGACGACACCCGTCGAGATGCCCGAGGTCACGTTCACCGGGGCGATGTACGCCAACCGGGTCAACAGTGAACTGGACGGGCTGCCCAAGATGAACAAGCCACGGCTCATCGCAATCGACACCGCGTCCGGTAGCCGTGTCGGTATTTCGTACGAGGTCCCGAACTGTTCCCCTAATGCCAAACCGGTACCAGAGACCAACAAGCTGCGTTGCTTCCCGGTCCGCTGGGCCATGCCGCCCGTATCCGAGCCCAGCGACGACTGGTTCCACAAGTATGTGGTTTCTCAGGTGAGCGAGGCTGACATGCTCACGAGCGCCGCCTCGAAGGTGACCAAGTACGAGTACGTCGGCGACGCCGCCTGGGCATGGAACGACAACCCGCTCGTCGAACAGAGCAAGCGCAGCTGGTCGGACTGGCGTGGCTACGAGAAGGTCACGGTGCGTGTCGGCGACGGAGACCAAGATCCCGGCGTTCCGCGGATGAAGACACAGGTGCAGTTCTTCCGTGGCATGAACGGCGACCGCCTCAATCGGTCCGGAGGAAGCAAGAGTCGAGGGATCGAGGACTCGACGGGGGCGAAGACACCCGACAACAAGGAGTACGCGGGGTTCCAACGCGAGACGATCACCTACCTGGGTGACACTTCGCAGCAGGTCTCCGGCACCATCAGCACCCCGGAGGCGCGCAACACCGCTACCCAAGCCGTGCTCGACACGACCTTGAAAGCCTTCCAGGTGGAGAACGTCCGCGACGTCACCCGGACCAGCCTCGCCGCTGGCGGATTTCGGACCGCGCGCGTCGACAGAACGTATGACGGCTACGGCAATCTCATCGTGATGAACGACGCCGGAGACCTGTCTGTCAGCGGTGACGAAGAGTGCACCACCACGACCTACGCCCAGAACACCGCGGCCCATCTGGTCAATCTCAGCCGGCACGTGGTGACAGAGGGCGTGGCCTGCCATGACGGCGCTCCTGCCGTGTCGAACATCGTGGGTGAGAGCCGCACCTTCTATGACGGACACGATCTCGGCGCCGCGCCCTCCCGAGGGCTGCCGACCCGCGTTGAGACCGTTGCCTCATATACGGGTTCGACCCCTAAGTACGTCGTGGCGACGGCGACCTTCGACGCGTATGGACGACCCCTGACCAGTACCGATGCGCTGTCGCGGACCACCAAGTCGAGCTACACCGAGACCAGGGGACTGACGACTACGACGACGTCGACCAATCCACTCGGCCACGCCGTGACCAACAGCATCGACCCTGCCTGGGGAGTGCCGACCAAGACCGTGGATGCGAACGATCGCATCACCACGCAGGGCTACGACGCACTAGGCAGGCTGCTCTCGGTCTATCTGCCCGGTCGAACGACAGCCGACGGCGCACCCAACGTCCGCTTCGGATACGGGGTCCGCAAGTCCGGCGGCGCGAACTGGGTGAGCACCGCCAAGCTCACCCCGAACGGCACGACCGTCACGGCGTACGAGCTGTTCGACGGCCTGCTGCGCAGCAGGCAGACCCAGACTCCGAGCCCCGTCGCGGGCGGGCGGATTCTGACCAACACGACCTACGACTCGCGCGGCCTGGCCGTTCGCGTCGACCAGCCGTACTACAACAGCGCGGCCCCCGGGACGACGTTCTTCCGCCCCGACGCCGGGTCGGTCCCTGGTTCTACGGTGACCGTCTTCGATGGCGCCGGTCGGGCAACCGACACCCTCCAACTGGGCAAGAACGCCGAGATGTGGCGCTCCACGACGGAGTACGGAGGTGATTCGGTGACCGTCGCGCCGCCTCGCGGTGGCACGGTGACCAAGACCGCGTTCGACGTACGCGGACGAACCAGCTCCCTCGTACAGCGCGGCACGAACGGGGAACCAGACGTCACCACCCGCTACACCTACACCAAGCGGGGTGACCTCGAGTCGGTGACAGACGCGGCGAACAACGTTTGGCGGTACGAGTACGACCTGCTCGGACAGGCGGTCACGGCGCACGACCCCGATGCGGGGACAAGCCGGATGACCTACGACGATGCTGGTCAACTGCTGACCACGACTGACGGACGCGGCAAGACCGTCGCGAACGTGTACGACAAGCTGGGTCGAGTCATCGAGACCCACCTCGGTGCGGCCTCAGGCGACCTACTGACGGAGAACGCCTACGACGGGATTCCCGGCGGCAAAGGCATGCTGACCTCTGCCACCCGCTGGGACAACGGGCACCCCTACAAGACCGTGACGGAGTCGCTCGATGCGGCGGGTCGCCCGCTCGCGACCTCCGTCACCATCCCCGAGGTCAGCGGCGAAGAAGAACTTGCAGGTACGTATCGCACCACCTACTCGTACAAGCCCGACGGCAGCCTCTCGAGCAAGACGCTGCCAGCGCTCGGAGACCTCGGCCAGGAACCGCTCAGCGTCACCTACACGCCGCTGGGCCAGACCAATCAGCTCAAGGGCGCCGCAACCTACATCGACGCAACCGCCTACACCGAGCTCGGCGAGACCTCGAGCGTGGTCCTTGGCCCGAAGCCTGCGGCTGGCCAACCGTCGAAGCAGGTGACGCGCTGGATGTCATACGACGAAGCGACCCGCCGGCTCACCGGTCAAGCGCTGACCCGGATCGTGGACGGGAGCACCACCGCACATGCGATGACTTACGAGCACGACCCCGCCGGTAACGTCACCAAGGTCGTGGATCACGCGGCCGGAAGCGTGGCTGACACCCAGTGCTACGACTACGACTATCTGCGACGCGTGACCCAGGTGTGGACTCAGGTCAGCGGATGTGCAGAGACACCCTCGTCTGCCGTGGTGGGCGGACCCGCGCCTTACTGGCAGACCTTCGACTACGACAAGACGGGCAACCGCACACGAAAGGTCGAGAAGGGCCTCGGAGGGGCAGCGGACGAGCCAACGACGTACCGGTATCCGCAGCCGGGTGCGTCGGCGGACCAGCCGCACTCCCTGACGTCCGCCACTACCGGCGGCGCGACCGCGACCTACACCTACGACGAGAGCGGCAACACGACGACTCGGCCGGGTCCGGCAGGCGTGACGCAGACATTGACCTGGGACGACGCGGGTCAGCTGTCATCCATCGCCAGCGGCGCCTCGACAACGAGCTACGTGTACGACGCAACAGGTGCTCAGCTCATTCGTCGAGACCCCGGCAAGACGACTCTCTACGTAGGGGAGGGAGAGATCGTCCTCAACACCACAACAGGGGCGGAGACCGGTCGCCGCTACTACGAGGGTGTGGGGACCCGCACCAAGGCCGACGGACTGACGTATCTTGCCGCCGATCGCAACGGCACCGCGCAGGTCGCGATGAGGGCCACCGATCCCGCATCAGTGGAGGTGCGTCGCATGGATCTCTTCGGAAACCCTCGTGCCGGCTCAACGACCTGGCACGGCGGCCCCTTGGGATTTGTCAACGGCACCTCGGATCCGTCAACCAACCTGACCCGCCTGGGGGCCCGAGAGTACGACGTCGACCTAGGTCGCTTCGTTTCAGTCGACCCCATTATCGATCCATCTGACCCACAACAGATGAACCCCTATGCGTACTCGAACAACAGCCCCGTGACGTTCACGGACCCCGACGGTCTGCGGACGTGGGAGAGCGACGACGGACGCTCAACCGACTCGCGAGTCGTGGGAAGCCCTGCAGCGCCCGCGAAAAAGCCACCGACCTCGCACGCCAACACTCAAGACTTCGGCGGCCGGTGCCCTGCCGGAGCTGCGCAGTCATGCGCGGCAGCATCGAACAAGAAGGCAGCCGTCGACCGAGCGAGGCAGCACGACTTTGGCGCCAAGCCAGACCCGAACGCCTACGACCCAGACTGGTACTGGGACTGGAACGAGGGGGTGTTCACCCTCGCTGGGGCTTGCGCGCCGGAGACCGGTCAGTTCCACGGGACGTCACGGTGCTCGGACACCCAGGTTGCCCTGGCGGTCAAGCAACTGAAGGGGTACGACGAACAACCCACAGGGGTGAAGGGGTGGGTTTCAGAGCATTCGGAGGAGGTCGCGCACGTGGCGACGAGCTTCCTCGTCGGCGTCGGAGTCACCGCCACTACTGCTGCGCTCTGCGGCACTGTGGTGCTCTGCGGACTCGGCGTCGGGATCGGTCTCGGGGCAGTGGCCGGGGTCGGCGCGCACTACAGCGTAGCCAGGTTGATGGGAGAGGAGGTTACTCCAGCCAAACTGTGGTTGTGGGGCCTAGAGTCGATTGGGGGCTCGGGTGTGCACGGCCTGCAAGGCGTTGCCGGATTGGGCTTCACGAAGACCCTCCCAGCGATTGCCCAGGGCCGGTTCGGCACTCTGCTGAGCTCTGCCTCGAGCGTCCTGACGAGTACATTCCGGCTGCCGGGCAGGTTCCTGCCCTGGCTCATCAAAATCAAGTGACGACTTCGCTGCTGAAGGAAAGGCGAATCTCAGAGGATCCGACTCAAAGCGCCCGGGCCTTGGAGCGCTGACGCTCAGGCGACACCCGGACTGTCCACCTCAGCGCCCCGCCGCCCCGACATGGCAGTTCGAGTGCCGGCATTGTGCCAGCTCGACTCCGGAGCGTGCAATCGGCTGGGTGGACCACCCGCGCACGACCCGTCAAGCATCGAGAACCACGGTCCAAGGCGACGCCGCTCGATTTTGGCGCGTACGGGGCTGTAGCGGTCCAGGATGTCGATGCCGGCTTGCCAGTGAGCGGCGGCATCATGGATCGAGCCCTGATCAGCAAGGGTGTCCCCGATCGCGATCTGAGTCCGCCCGACGCCAACCTTGTGATCGAGGTCGCGCCGAATCCGCAACGCGTCCTTGTACCTTTTCAAGGCGGCTGCGTGGCGTCCCTGCCGGCGTTCGAGAAAGCCGAGGCTGTCCAAGGCGGCTGCTTCGACACGACGGTGACCGAGCTCTTGCGCGATGGTCAGCGCGCGCCCGCAGAAATCGACCGCCTCCCCATGTCGGCCCAGTTGGGCAAGGTCCCATCCGACGTGGTTCAACGCTTCCGCTTCAAAGCCGCGGTGTCCGTCTCGCTGGGCTATGGCAAGGGCCAGACGGTCGTGCAGGAGGGAGGCCGGCCAGTCGCCGCGGTCTTCAGCGAGTGTGGCCAGGCCGGCCAAGGCTCGAGCCTGCACGACGGTGTCACCCGCGGCCCTCCCGGCAGTCAGAGCCTTCTTCAGGTGCTCCGCTGCGCGGTGGGGATGGTCGAGGTGCCCGTGTGCTCGCCCCAGCAGCTGATGGGCTCTCGCGGCTGCGTGATCGGCGGCATCGCGCTCGGCCGCGATCAGGACGATCTCAAGGAGAGTCTCGAGGTCGTCCCACGCTGCACTGTGCACCAACAGGTCGGCGACTCCCCAGGCGTTCTCCCAGGCATGAGTTGCGAGTCCGCGGGCCAGAGCGACCTCGGGGCAGGCGAGGAGGGCCTTCCTGTCTCGTGCAAGCCACGCCATCGCTGCTACCTCACCGTCGAACTTGCAGACGACGACACCGTCGGCAGCAGGGTTGAGGGGCGCTCGGTCCCGCAAAGGATCGACGAGCTCCGCAGCAGCGTGGGCGGTGTGCGAATAGTGGTCCAAGGTTCGGCGCACGGCACCGGCCTGCTCGCGGGCGTCGAGTTGCTCGGCCGCGAGCTCGGCGGCGAAGGCGTGCAACAAGTCGTGAAGGACGAAACGGCCGGTTGCCCAGGTGTTCAACAGGTTGGCGTCTTGCAGCTCCTCCATGAGGGGTCGGAGCTGGTGCGGGTCGTGGCCGGTGAGGCTGATGGCGGCTTCCCAAGTGAGGTCCGGCGTCGGGTGGAGACCGAGTAGCCGGAAGACCCGTGAAGCCGCCTCGGATACGGACGCATAGGACCACGAGAACACGACGCGCAGGTTGGACCGTTCGTCGGTGCCGGAGAACGCGTCAAGGCGGGAACCTGCGACGGAAAGCTGACCGTCCACCACGCCGAGCGGCGCATCAGGCTGCGCGGCTGCCCGCGCGGCGACTACCGCGAGTGCCAAGGGCAGACGGCCGGTGCGGTGCAGCAACCGGGTCGCGGCCTCACTCTCGCTGTCTACCCTTGCGCGGCCAATCCGGCGGCGCAGCATCTCTCGGGCATCCGAGTCGTTGAGTGGCCGTACTGGCACGTGGAGCACACCGTCAGTGACAAGCAGGCCGTCCAGACACCAACGACTGGTGATGATCGCCGCGGAGCCAGGCGTGGCCGGCAGGAGGGGGCGCACCTGTTCGGCATTGCGCGCATCGTCGAAGACGATGAGGACGCGTCGCCCGTCGAGCATCGACCGGAACAGGCTGGCCTGCTCGTCCGGAAGCTGGGGCACGGCCACTCCGGGATGGCCGAGTGCTCGAATGAGCGAGGGCAACGCATTCTGCGGGGTTTCGCTGTTCGCACGGCTGGCACCTCGCAGGTTGACCCACAGCTGTCCGTCCGGGAAGGCCGGGGCCAGCCGCCGGGCCGTGTGGATGGCCAGCGACGTCTTGCCTACGCCAGCCATCCCGGTGAACGAGATCAGCACAGGCCTGTCTCCCGACGCGTTCTCGAAAGCCGCCATCACGGTCGTGATCTCGGCCTGCCGGCCAGCGAAACCCAGCGGTTCCGCTGGCAACTGGCGCGGGACCAAAGGAGCCGCCTCAAGCATATGAACGCGCTCGTTTTCGAGGACCCGAAGATGGGTGCGTTGCAACAGCTCACCGGGCTCGACCCCCAGCTCCGCCCTCAGATGGGTGCGGGCACGATGGAACGCATCGATGGCATCTGCTCGTCTACCGACGGCCTCCAGGGCCATCATCAGCTGGGCCCATGGTGTCTCTCGCAGGGGCTGCTCACCGGTCACCTTCACCAGGTCTTCGATGACGTCCGCCTCGCGATGGAGTGCGAGCGCGACACCGATCCTGCGTTCCCCCAGCTGGACTTGCACTTCGGCCAGGAACGGGAGGTGCTCCTGGCGCAGTAACTCGGAGTCGACATCGGCGAGCGGCTCGCCCCGCCACAAGCCCAGAGCTTCCTCGAGCGCGGCCATCTCCGATTCGAGGTCCCCGCGCTTCGCGGCAGTGTTGGCTTGGCGTCGAGCACGTGCCAAACGGCCGACATCTGTCTCCCGGGATGGCACTGCCAGCCGGTAGCCGCCTCCTGAGGTGACGATGTGCTCCCCAAGGCCCTCGATGCCCAACACATTCCGAAGCCGGGCCACTAGCTGATGAAGAGCGTTCAGTGGCTTCGCGGGCAACCGATCGTCGTAGACGACGTCCAACAAGCGGTCGGCGGGGACCGGCGCTCCGTCAGCAAGGATGAGCGCGGCCAGCAGCACCCGGCCCTTGGGTGAAGCGATGCGAACGGCGTGACCCTGCGACTCGACCAGTACCGGGCCGAGCACCCCGTAGGTGCCGCCACCAGTGACGCTCATGCGGCTCTCGATGTCGGGTCGTAGTAAGTAGCTCGGGCGTGGACGGTCGCAGTCGTCATGCGAGCAAGTTCTGTCACTTCTGCACGGCCCTACGAGTGACGACGCCGCAGCTCCGCACGGCCATCACAGGTGAACTCCGGACAAAGGAAACACGTGTGAGCGGATAGTTCGAACACGAAGTAAAGCATGAACTCAGGCGAAGGCGGATGCAAACGAGAACTCTTGAGGCGCGGCCACGCGACGAGGCCACGCGCCTCTCCCTCGTGGACGACTGCCGACGACAGCGGCGTGTCACCAAGATGTCACGGCGTGACCTGACCCTGTACTTGTGAGATTCGGTGTACTGGGACCGGTAGCGCTGATCGATGGCTCGAGTCAGCACGAACTGAGGTCGCCGAATTCCCGAACGCTACTGGCGACGCTGCTCCTTCGGGCCGGCACGACGGTGCCGACGACGGAGCTCGCGTGGGCACTGTGGGGCTTCGAACAGCCTGCCAACCCCCGGCGCGCCACGCAATTGGCGATGACGAGGCTCAGAACCCTTTTAGCACGGCACGGCGGTAAGTCTCTGCTACAGACGCGTGCCGATGGCTACTTGCTCGACGTTCCCGACGAGGACATTGATCTGGGCGCCTTCGCAACAGCGTTGCGCGATGCCGACCTGGCGCGGCGATCACGCCAGCCGGACCAGGAGCTCCGCGCGATCGAGCGAGCTCTCGCCACGTGGCGCGGCGACGCATTGGCCGACGTATCTGCAGACGCTCTCGCCGCCGAGAGAATGAGGCTGGACGAACGGAGGCTGCAGGCCATCGAACGCCGCATCGAGCTGCTGGTCGTGGGGGACCGCGCCACAGAGGTGATCGGTGAGCTGCGCGAACTCACGCTCCGCTACCCGACCCGGGAGACGTTCTGGCTCCACTACATTCACGCCCTGCACAGGGCTGGAAGGCGGTCCGAGGCGCTGGCGGAGTACGAAGTGGTGAGGCGCCGGATCGCGAGCGAGTTCGGCACCGAACCGAGCCCGGACCTCAGGGCCCTCCATCCCCGGCTGCTCCGTGGTCAGGTCGAGGCTGTGGGGTTGGGGGCCCGGCGGGTGCCACGGCAGTTGCCGAGTGCTCCGACGGGTTTCGTGGGCCGCGAGCGCGAGGTCGGACTCCTCCACGCTCTTGTCCCATCGCCACGGGCATCGGCACCCGCTCTTGCGTTAGTGACTGGTCCTCCGGGGATCGGGAAGACGGCGCTTGTCGCGCACTGGGCCCGGAGAGTGGCTGACGAGTTCCCTGATGGGCAGATCTGGATCAACCTTCGCGGCTACGACACACGACGACCGATGCGACCAGAGGACGCGCTCGGGTGGCTATTGCGAGCGCTGGAAGGTCAACGTTCGGACGTGCCCGATCTCCTGGACGAGCGAGCCGCGATGCTGCGTTCTTGTGTCGATGGCCTGCGCCTGCTGCTCGTCCTCGACGATGCCAGAGACGCCGGCCATATCAGGCCGCTGCTTCCTGGGGCCGGAGGCACCATGGTGGTCGTCACGAGCCGCAATCGGTCCTTTGGGCTCACCTCCACGACGGGTGTGCGTGAACTTCGGTTGATGTCCTGCGAGGCAACGACGCACGGCAACTCATCCTCGGGCAGCTCGGCGCCGGGGCGGTCCATGCCGATGCCGACGATGGTGAGGACGTGATCGCCACCTGCCGCCGGGTCACGACCTGTTGCTAGGCCTGTGCGTCCCCGTCCCTAGGCTCGGGATCGATGCGCGCCTGCGCTCGACGTATTGCAACGTCGAGCCTCCCCAGGGCCAGCCGCAGTGACGCGACCTCCTCTGCCCCACCGAGCTGCGCGTTCATGACCCGCACTGCTCGGCGAAACTCATGCCGGCACGCAACGTGTGTGGCCATGCCCCGCTCGCTCAGGCCCAACTGGTGGCTGCGCCGATCGGTCGGTGTGCGTGTACGCACCAGATCCCCACGCCGCTCCATGGCTACCAGGTAGCCGCTCAATGTTGCGGGACGCAGCCCCAAGACCTCGATCAATACCTTCGGCGAGGTAGTCCCGCGGGCCATTTGGCTATAAACCGCGTACTGCGCAGGGGAGACGCCGGTACCCCGCAGTGCGACTTCCAGAAGCTGGCCCAGGTGCTGCCCGAGCACGAGGACGTCAAGGGCAAGGTTGGCGCCGGACTGGTCTACAACGTGAGCACTCTTGATCGTTATGTCGCGCCTCCATCTCTTGGGACTCGTGCGGAGAGATCGGGACCGGACGTGCCCGTTCGGCACGCTGCAGGACTCAGGAGGTTGCTGGCTGAATGGGACTATACGAGCGTGATCAGTTCGAGTCCCCAAACCACCGACGCAGGCGTTGCCGAGATGCGAACGCGAAATAGCCCAGCCCCCGTCTCGCGTGGTGGGATCTGCATCCATGGCAGTGCCATGAAAGCCGGACGCTCGGCGCAATCACCACGGCCATCGAGGAGGGCGTGAATGCCCCGGCGCCATCAGCGGGCTGATCCCTCCTCAACCGGCGAGCCAGCGCCCGGTGCCCCTCGCCGAGGCAACGGCCGACGATGTCTACTCGAACCGGTGAACGTGGCGCGTCCAGCACGGCTCGGCGGTTACGGGGGAGGCTGCGGGCCTTACAAGTCCTGGAGGGAGCTCCATGACCTCATCGACACCCGCGCAATGAGCTCTGCGGCCAGAACTCATTGCGGCCGGGCCCAAGCTCGTTGCGGCGACGGGCGGCATCGAAGGCAGCGACGAGGACTCGTATCGGACATGGCCGAGTCACGCGTCCCGCAGAGCTTCGGCGGTGAGCCCACCGTGGTCAGCGGTGGTGCGCCACCAGGTCGTGGGCCGCGGCGGAGTCATGGGCGAGTGGCTCGGCGTGGATGGTCGCGGCGGTGAGTCGTCGTATGCCGTGGACGAGTGCGTGTTCGACCGTGTGGCTGAGTAGGTGTGCATCGATGAGGTTCATCGACGAGTCGACGGTCACGCGTGCCTCGGCAAGCAGGTTGTGCCCCTGCCACCGCAGCCGCACCTCGCGGACCTCTTCGACGCCTGGGACCCCATCGATGACCTTCTCGGCTTTGTCGACCAGGCCGGGGTCGACGGCGTCCATCAAGCGCCGGTAGACCTCGCGGGCGGCGTCGCGGAGCACGAACAGGATGGCGACTGTGATGAGCAAGCCGATGAGGGGGTCGGCGACCGGGATGCCGGCCCAAGCGCCGCCCGCGCTGAACACGACAGCGAGACTGGTGAAGCCGTCGGTGCGGGCGTGCAGCCCGTCGGCGACAAGGGCGGCTGAGCCGATCCGCCGGCCCGTCCGGATGCGGTACTGCGCGACGATCTCGTTGCCAAGGAACCCGACTACTCCGGCGACGGCGAGGACGCCGAGGTGGCGCACGTCGACGGGGTTCATCAGCCGCTGGATCGCCTCGTAGCCGGCGAAGAACGCCGAGCCTGCAATCAGAACCACGACGAGGATGCCCGCCAGGTCCTCGGCGCGGCCGTAGCCGTAGGTGTAGCTGCGGGTCGCCGCACGCCGGCCGACGATGAACGCGATAGCGAGGGGCACGGCGGTGAGTGCGTCGGCGTAGTTGTGCAGGGTGTCGCCGAGCAGCGCCACCGAGTTGGTGTAGAAGACGATTGCGGTCTGAATCAAAGCGGTGAGCATCAATCCAACGAAGCTGATCTTCAGGCAGCGCATGCCCTCTCGGCTCGCTTCGAGTGCCGAGTCGACCTTGTCGGAGCTGTCGTGGGAGTGCGGGACGAACAGTTCCCGCAGAAAGGTCCGCAGGCCCGACACGTGCCCGTGCCCGTGTCCATGCCCGTGTCCATGGCCGTGGCCGTGGCCCGGCCGGCTTGTCGATGTCATGGTTTCCTCAGGCTCCGCTCCGAGTTCGTCGGGGCGCGCCGTCAGCGCGATGGTGTTCGGGGATCCCGCCGCCGGTGTGCTCGGCGTGGTAGATCGCGTCCTCGACGAGCTGGCGCACATGGGAGTTCTCAATCCGGTAGAACACCTGATTCGCCTGGCGCTTGGTTCGTACCAGGCGCGCCATGCGCAGCTTGGCAAGGTGTTGGGACACCCCGGCCGCCGGCTTCCCGACCACCTGCGCCAGCTCGTTGACCGACAGTTCCTGGTCGAGGAGGGCCCACAGCAGACGAACTCGCGTGGGGTCGGACAGCATCCGGAACACCTCGACCGCGAGGTCGATCTGGTCGTCGGCCGGAACGTATCTACGCGATTGCGTATCTGCATGCATACGCAGATATTACTCATGTCTTCGAGGCTTGCACCAGGGGTCGTCCGTTGCCTGGACCCGGCTCAGGCCGGTCTGGGGGAGGGATCTGCTCGATCGTGCGGGGGCGCCTGCAGGTCGCTTCGTGGGATCGGAGCGAGGTACCGACCCTCCAGCCGCGCCAGCTTGAGACCGAGATGCACCGCGAGACGTTCGCCGCCGTTGTGCAGGTCCAGGCCGGTGAGCTCGGTGAACCGGCCCAGGCGGTAGTACACGCTCGTCCGGTGCACGTGCAGCAGTTCTACCGTCTTGCGTACGTCGGTCGCCTGGTCGAGCCAGACCTCCACCGTGCGGAGCAGCTCGATGCCGGCGGGAGTGTCCATGAGGTCCGTCATCGGCTCGGGCACGACGCCGCTGGCGAGGCCGGCGGCGGCCAGCTCCGCGAGGGCGCGGTAGACGCCCAGGCCGCTCCACTCGACATGAGGACCGAATCCGGGCACGGCGGCGGCCACGTGCAGTGCTCGGCGAGCCTGCAGGTAGCTGTGCTGGAAGCGCGGGAGCGCCCCCACCCGGTCCCCGACGCCGGCATGCAGGCCTTGCTCCGCGGCCAGGCCACGCACCAGCTCGGTGCGCACTTGGGCGAGGACCTCCAGTGTCCGGTCGAACCTGTCCGAGGCTTTCGGGTGCAGTACCAGCACATGGTCGGTCCGAGACAGGTGTGTGGTGCCAGGGGCGGAGCGGGTCGCTCGCCGGACCAGGTCGTCGATCAGGCTGGTGCGCTCCTCGCGGTCCTCCACATCCAGCGCGCGGGGAGGAAGCTCCACTACCGAGGCCCGGAACGGCGGTTGGAGGTCTGGCTCCGTCGAATCCAAGGCTTCTGCCGCTGCGTTCCGGACGCCCTCTTCGTCCTCGATCAGGTCGCGCAGCAGGGCCCGGCGCTGAATGGCCGCGAGGTCACCGAGGAGCTTTTCGCGGTGCATCACCAAGGCGGCGGACCTCGCCGTGGCGGCGATCAGGTCCATCTCGTCGCTGCTCAGGCTCTGGTCGTCGTCGATGACGGTGAGCTGGCCCAGGTGTTCGCCGCCCGCCTTGAGGGGAGCGCACGCACGGGCCATCATGGCGAGTTCGGGCACGGCCGCCAGCCGGACCACTTCCTGCTCAGCGCGCTCCAGGTGCAGGTCGCGAACGTGCCGGACCACGGCCTTCGGTGGCTGCTGGTGCAGGATCGAGTCCAGCCGGACCTGGTCGACCACTCCGCTGTGCGGGGTGTACACGATGAGGTGGAGTTCCGGGTCGTCGATCGCGACGCCGCGGCCCAGTCTCGCCGCCAGCGCATCCACCAGAGCCTGCAGTTCCTCGTGCACGGGGTTCATGCTGCCGCACGACCCGACGGTTGTCGCGCGGGTGACCCTCGATCTGCGACACCGGTCGGTGACCGCCGGGTGGCGGACCGCCTAGTTTCGCTCGGGAGAGACCTCGGCGAGTCGGGAGGACGCATGGATCGCTCGGATGCCGACGCGGTGGTGATCGGCGCAGGCGTGATGGGGTGTGCGATCGGCTATGAGCTGAGCCGGCTGGGCTACGACGTGCTCGTTCTCGAGCGCAACCTCGGCGCCGGCTCCGGGTCGACGGGTGCATCCTCCGCGGCGGTCCGGTTCAACTACTCCCAGCTCACTGCGGTCGCCGCCGCGTGGGAGGGTCTGCATCGCTGGCAGTCGTGGGCCGAGTACCTGGGGGCGCCTCAGGGTGAGCCCCTGGCTGGGTTCGTCCGCACGGGCGGGTTGGTCCTCCCCGCGCCGGTGCAGGACGCCGAGCTGGTGCTGCGCCACTTCGACGCGATCGGTATCCCGTACGAGCGGTGGAGCGCCGACCGGATCAGGCGCGAGTGGCCGTGGCTGGACCCGAGGCGCCACTATCCCCCCAAGCCGGTGGACAGCCCGGGTTTCTGGGCGGAGCCCGACGGGGAGGAGCTGTCGGGGATCTGGGTGCCGGACGCGGGCTTCGTCGACGACCCCCGACTGGCCGCGCAGAACCTGATGGACGCCGCCCGCCGCCATGGCGCGAGGTTCCGCTTCAAGAGCGACGTGGTCGCCGTCCTCAAGGGCGACGGACGCGTGGCGGGGGTCGAGCTGGACGACGGAACCCAGGTGCGGGCCGCGGTGGTGGTGAACGCGGCGGGTCCGCACTCGAGCATCGTGAACGCGATGGCGGGAGCGCTCGACGACTTCGCCGTGCACACCCGCCCCCTGCGCCAGGAGGTGCACGAGGTGCCGGCCCCACCGGACTACGCCCACGCTGGACCCGTGCCGCTGGTCGCGGATCCCGACCTGGGCACCTACTTCAGGGGCACCCCGAGCGGACGGCTGCTCGTCGGCAGCACCGAGCCGGAGTGCGACCCGCTGCAGTGGCTCGAGGACCCCGACACTTTCGAGATGCGAGTCACCCGCGAGGTCTACGAGGCGCAGCTGTACCGGGCCGCCCGCCGGCTGCCCGGCCTGACGGTGCCGGTCCAGCCGGTGGGCATCACCGGCATCTACGACGTCAGCGACGACTGGAGCCCGATCTACGACCGCACGTGCGTCGACGGGTTCTACGTAGCGATCGGAACCAGCGGCAACCAGTTCAAGAACGCCCCGGTGGTCGGAGAGCTCCTGGCGGAGCTGATCCGAGCCTGCGAGAGCGGACACGACCACGATCGGGACCCGCTCCGGCTGACGATGGCGCACACCGGCCTGGAGGTCGACCTCGGCACCTACTCCCGGCGCCGCGCCGTGGGTCCCGGCGCCGGCGTGCTCGGCTGAGGTTCAGCTCACCCGACCGGCGCGGCCACTCCGTCGAGGTAGGCGTCGACGACGCCCCAGTCCTCAGCGAACGTGACGGGGGCCGTGGCGTACGGCGAGGGGATCTTCATCCCGCTCGAGGTCATGATGCACACCGACCGCTCGGGCACCTCGGCTCCACTTCGTACGACGTCCCGCAGTCCGGCGACGCCCGCAGCCGCGGACAGCTCGGGCCACAGGCCGCAGCGCGCCATCGCCTCGGCCGCGGCGTACATGCTCTCCTCGTCGATCCGCAGGGCAGCGCCGGCAGACGACCGGACAGGGCTCACCGCACGCAGCCCGGTGACGGTGCACGCGATGGACCAGGCATCCGTGGGTGCGGACGGGACGCGCGCCCACTCGGCACCGGACTCCATGGCCGACGCAAGCGGGGCCAGGGCGCCGGGCTCGCAGGCATAGAGCTTCGGGACCTCGCACAGGCCGACGGCCGCCAGCTCCTTGAAGCCCTTGGCCACCCCGAAGAGGAGCTCGCCGTACCCCGTCGGCACGAAGACGGCATCGGGTGCCTGCCGGCCCAGCTGCTGGAAGACCTCGTACGAGATCGTCTTGTAGCCCTCCGGGCCGAACGGGTGCCCGGTGGGGACCGGTGTGGTCGAGCTGACGCTGTGGAAGCCGTAGCGGTGGACGATCTCGCGAAGCAGTGGCCAGCGTCGATCCGTGTCCGTCTCGATGACCAGTGCGCCGTACGCGCTCATCAGCGAGGCCATCCCGGGCGGCAGGCCGTGGCTGGTCACAACGATGCAGGGGAGGCCGGCTCGCGCAGCGTGCGCAGCGGCCGACGCGCCATGGTTGCCGCTCGACGCGACCACCACGCCCGGGGCGCCAACCGCGACAGCGGCGCTCACCGCGACGGCGTTGAGGCGGTCCTTGTGGCTCCACGTCGGGTTGCGGCTCTCGTCCTTGACCCAGATCTCGTTCGTGGAGCCGGTGAACTCGGCGAGCGGGTCCATCCGTAGCAGTGGCGTCCCGCCGACGGCGAGGTCCACCTCCGGAGCCAGCGGCGGCAGCAGCCGCTGCCACCGGTGCAACCCCGGCAACGCTGGCTGCATGAAGTCGTCGGCGGAGATGCTGTCGTAGTCGTAGCCGATCTCGAGGGGGTACTGGACCTCCTCGGTGCTGTTGATCGGGTCGCCCCCGAGAAGTGGCGGATGCAGGGGGAACGTCGTGTCGGGGTCGATGAGTGAACGCTGGTGCAGCGCGGTAGAACGGGAATCGGGCATGGGGCACCTCACTGGTGATCGGGATGGACATGGATCGGGTGTCGCTCCGGTCGTCACCCTGCGGTCGTCGACGGAAGTGAGCAGTCGGCGTCCGGCTGTTCCGCCTGGACGACCTGGCCGTTCTCCAGCCGCAGGATGCGATCGGCCAGGGCTTCCAGGACGCGCTGGTCGTGGCTCACGATCACGATCGCCGTACCGGCGTCGGCGGTACGCCGCAGCAGGTGCATGATCCCGGCGGCGGACGTGACGTCGAGGCTCGCGGTGGGTTCGTCCGCGACCAGGAGAGCAGGCCCGCCCGCGAGGGCGCGCACGATAGCCACCCGTTGGCACTGCCCCCCGGACAGCTGGGACGGCAGGGCGTGCACGTCTACGTGGTCGAGGCCGACGCTGTCGAGCAGGTGTCGGGCAACGCTGACGCGCTCCGCGCGGGTCAGCCGACGCTGCACGGTCATGGGCTCGGTCACCGAGCGGTGGATCGCCCACCGGGGGTCAAGGCTGGACGTGGGGTCCTGGAAGACCGGCATCACGTAGCCGGTCCTGGGCAGCCACGGGGAGGCCCCCCGCGCTCCCGCCCATGCGTCCTCGCCGCCGAACTCCACCCGACCCGAGTCGGGACGTTCGATCGCCGCGACCAGGCGCAGGGCGGTGGACTTGCCGGAGCCCGACCTGCCGGACAGGCCGACGATCTCGCCCTGGGCAACGGAGAGGTCGAAGTCGCACACGCCGCGCACGCCGTTCTGGTCCTCGCGGTAGACCCGGGTCGCGCCGATCGTGCGCACCACCGGCGCGCTCATCGGCTGTGCTCCATGTGGCAGGCAACGCTGTCGACCAGCATCGGGCTGGAGTGGGTGCAGAGATCGCCCGCGTGGGTGCAACGGCCCGCGAACGCGCACCCCTGGAGGACCTCCAGCGGTCCGGGGGCGGTGCCGTGCAGCTCCCGGGGAAGCGCACCGCCACCGCTCGGGGTCGCTTCGAGCAGCGCCCGGCTGTAGGGGTGGCGGGGAAGCCCCTGCTCGGAGCTGGCTCGTTCCTCGACGATCCGTCCGGCGTACATCACCGCGATCCGGTCGGAGTGTCTGGCAGCGAGGTCCAGGTCGTGGCTGACCAGCAGCACAGAGCGGCCGGCCCGCCGCAGCGAGGTCAGTACGCCGTCGGCGAGCTCCGCATCCAGCGCGCTCGTCGGCTCGTCGGCGACCAGCAGTGGGGGGTCGTACATCGACGCGGCGACGGTGGTCGCCCGCTGGAGCATTCCGCCCGACCACTGGTGCGGTCGGTCTCGGAGCATCTCCTTCGGGTGTGGAATACCGAGCTCGGCCAACCGGTCGAGATGGTTCGCCGGAGGCTGGCGGTCGCCGTGCACCCGCCAGCTCTCCTCGACGTGGTGTCCGACGGAGCGCAAGGGGTCGCACGCCGCGAACGGGTCCTGGGACACGAACCCGACCGTGCGTCCTCGGAGCTTGCGCCATTCCCGGTCGGAGAGCCCCAGCATCTCGCGTTCGCCGAGGCGCACCGAGCCTTGTGCCCGGGCACTCCGTGGCAGAAGCCCGACGACGGCGCGAGCCAGGGTGGTCTTGCCCGAGCCGGACTCGCCCACGAGTGCGACGCACTCGCCGGAGCGCACCTCAAGATCGACTCCGCGCAGCGCCATGCCACCGTTGCTGTAGGTGATCCGGAGCCCACGGATCGAGAGCACCGCGTCCGCCCCGTGCTCCGGACCTTCAGCTCTCCGATTGGTGGGGGAGGCCCTGCGTTGGAGTTTCATGTCAGCGTCCCTTGTGTCTCGACGGATCGGCAACGTCGCGCAGGGCATCGCTGACCAAGAGCATGCCGGCGATGCCGAGACACAGGCCGACACCCGGGCCGATAACCAGCCAGGGTGCGATGGTCAGGCTGCCTCGCGTCTCGGCCAACATCCGGCCCCACTCCGCCGTCGGCGGTTGCGCGCCAAGTCCAAGGAAGCTCAGCCCGGCCAGTGCGAGCACCACCTCGGTGAAGGCCGCAGTGACGGCCACCAGGAGAATCAGGATGACGTTGGGTACGACGTGCGTCCACGCGATCCGGCGGACGGGAACCCCCGCCATTCTTGCCGCCACGACATCCGGTCGGTCGCGGGCACCGATCGTCTCGTTGCGCGCGAGCCGGGCGAAGAACGCCCAGCCGATGACCGTCAGGGCCACCACCATGTTCATCAGACCGGGACCGAGCGCCCCCACGATGGCGAGCGCGACGACCAGCCAGGGGAGACCGAGCAGCACGTCGAAGACCCGGCTGAGGAACTTGTCGATCCAGCCTCCGGCCAGCCCCGCGATGAGGCCGAGCAGGAGACCGACGGCCAGGGTCGCCGCCGACACCAACGCGGCGATCCCCAGTGAGTACCGCCCACCTACCAAGGTGCGCGCGAGCATGTCGCGGCCCGCCAGGTCGGTGCCGAGGGGGTGCTCCCACGACGGCCGAGCCAACTCGTTCGTGTAGTCGGCGTCGTTCGGGTCGCCCACCAGAAACGGCCCCACGACCAACGCGACGGTCACGACCACAAGCAAGCCCACGCCGATCCGGCCGCCGCCGTGTCGCAGAAGCCTGACGAGGACCGAACGGCTCTCCGGCTGGATGCGGTGGCGCTCGGGAGTCGTCGTCACGCCCGGGCCTCCACGCCGCCGGCGACCGAGGGAACGACCCCTCGACGACGGGCACTCCGCCGGGCGGACGCGCGTCGCGGGTCGATCGCCATGATGAGTAGATCGACGACCAGGCTGACCGAGATGTACAGGGCGACCGAGAACAGGGTGTAGGCCTGCACGACCGGCACGTCCCGGGCGTGGATCGACTCGATCGTCCATCGACCGACTCCGGGCCAGGTGAAGATCGACTCGATCACCGGGGCACCTGCCAGCATGCTCGCCGTACCGACACCGACGACGGTGAGGAACGCCGGCAGTGCGTTCGGCAGGACGTGCACGAGCGTGCGCCGCGCCGGGCCGGCACCTCGGGCCGTGCTCACGTCCAGGTACGACGCGGACGTGGACTCGAGCAGGCTGGTGCGGAGGATGCGTGACCAGTAGCCAGCGGTGCCGAGGGCCAGCGCGACTGCCGGGAGGCCGACCGTTGCGAAGGACCCGTCGGTCACGACCTGCCCCATGCCGAGCTGGCGCACGAGGATCTCCAGGAACACCAGTGCGATCAGGAAGTTAGGAACCACGATGAACGCCGCGGCGATGAGCCGTGCGACCTGGTCGAGGGAGCGCCGCCGCCAGATCACCGGCACCAGGGCCAGTGCCATCGAGATCGAGAGCGCGATCAGTAGGGCCGTGCTCGCCAGCACGATGGTGGCCGGGAGCCGCGAGACGAACTCGTCGGTCACTGGTTGCCCGGTACGCCAGGACGTTCCGAGGTCGCCTTGGAGCACGTCGCCGAGCCAGTGGAGGTACCTCTCCGGCGCGCTCGCATCGAGATGGTGCTCGGCGCGGAACTCCTCCACCATGGCCGGCGACGGGTCCGAGACACCTCGTGCGATCAACACCCGCCGAGCCGGGTCCCCTTCGGCCAAGAGAAGCAACGACCAGATGAGCACGCTGGCGATAACCAGCGAGATCACCGCCTCGGCGAGCCTGAAGAGGAAGGCTCGGATCACGAGCCAGGTCCTCCCGTGTCGGCCTCGACCCACCGGTTGTTCATGGAGATGAAGTAGTCCTCCCATGCCGGAGCCGCAACGACAGCGGTGCGCCGCTCCACCGGGTGGATGGCGTAGGCCTGGTCGGCCACGACATCCTGGATGCTGCCGAGAAGCTCGTGCTGGGCGTCCGGGTCGGTCTCGGCGAACGCCTGCTCGATCAGCTCGTTGAGGTCGGGGTCGTCGACGTGTCCGACGTTGTAGCGACCGCCGGGGCCGAGGTAACGCTGCACGTCTCCCACGTAGTCGCCACCGAACACGTTCGACAACAGGAAGCCCACGCTCCAGTCGTCGCTCCGCCCGGTCAGCTCGACGATGTCCGCCACCTCCTGGATCTTCACCTCGACACCGAGGTTGCGAAGCTGGTCCTGAAGTGCGACTGCGAGGGCCATCAGGTCAGCGACCTGCTCGTTGACGATGAACTTCAGCGTGAGTCGTTGACCGTCGCGCTCCCTGTACTCCCCGGAGCCGAGCTCCCAGCCGGCCTCGTCGAGTAGCCTCGCAGCCTCATCCTCGTCAGTCTTCTGCGTCTGCTTCGCGAAGGGAAGGTGCGCCGGGTACATCCCGGTCGCTTCTTCGTAGACCTCGGGCAGCACCTGCTCGGCCAACGCGGCATAGTCGATCCCGAGGGTCAGCGCGCGACGTACGTCGACGTCGCTGAGGACGGCATCCCGCATGTTCAACGGCATTCGCACCGTGGAGTGGGTGAGCTCGGAGGTGACGAACGTGGCGTCGGCGCGGCCCTCGAGTGCTCGGGCGGTCGCTGCCTCCGGATAGAGCGCCAGATCGGCCTCACCGCTCTGGACCGCGAGCACTCGTGCCTGGGCATCCGGGATGAACCGGACGGTGACGCCTTCGAGGGGTGGCGGACCACCCCAGTAGTCCTCGTTGGGCTCCATCACGAGCTCTTCGCTGTTGATCTCGGTCACGACGTAGGGGCCGGTCCAGAACTGCGCTTCCACCTGTGCCTTCACGTCGTCGCCGGCCGCCTTGGCGGCGTCCATGTCGTAGATCGGCACCAAGAGCTCGTGGGCGAAGGCGGACGGGACAGACCCGGCCGGGCGATCGGTGGTGAGCTCCACCTCGAGCTCCGAGACGGTCGTGGCCTCGCCGCCGGGTACGGCGGCCTGCAGGTCCTCGTTGGTGGACATGGCGTCGTTCAGGAGCGCGGTCAGCATCTCGGCGTCCAGTGGGTTCCCGTTCTGGAAGGTGATCCCCTTCTTCAGCGTCAGCAGCCAGGACCTGGGTGACTGCTGCTCGAGGGACTCGAGCAGCCACGGTTCGATCGAGCCGTCGGCGTGCGCGCGCATGAGGAGCTCGCCGTACCCGAACTCCGGCGCCCAGAACCCCGAGGCGCTCGGGGAGAGGTCCGTGATCGGGAACGGCGTCGCGAGGGTCATCGAGGTCGGCGAGCCTGCGTCGTCGTCGTTCCCTGTCGAGTCGAAGCTGCAGGCAGTGGGAAGCGCCAGAGCGAGGACGGTTGCCAGGGCCAGGCAGCGCCGCCGCAGAGTCCTCGAACGAGAGTGGGCCATGGTTCCTCGGTTCTGGCGGGGAGGAAGTAGGCCCCACCGAGATGAGCGGACGTACCGTTGGTGCCTCATCATGAGGTCGGCGCCGTGGACGATCGACCTACTCGTGTCGAAAGTCGCCTCCCGAGGGACCTACGCTGGTCCGACGAGCGAAACCGCGGCTCTCCCCTAGGTTGATGGGTGCTCGGGTCTCAGCTTTCTTGGAGGTGGCGACACCAGATGACGCACCCGGATCTCTCCGTTTCACCTTGGCCGATGACCCTGGAAGCGTCGCAGCTGGTCGAGCACACCGTGGTGAGCGAAGCACTGCGCGACAACCCGCTCGGGGACGCCCACGAGCGGCCGCTGTGGGTCCAGGCACCGCGCGATCTACGGCCGGGTGCTCGCTACCCGGTTGCCTACGTGCTCCCGGCGTACAACGGGCACATCACGATGTGGCAGAACCGGTCGCCGTACCGGTTGACCACGATCGAGGAGGTGGAGCTCCTGATCGCAGATCCGGAAGTGCCCGACTTCATCGTGGTGTACGTCGAGGCCTGGAGCCGGTACGGCGGGTGCCAGTTCGTCGACTCGCCGGGCACGGGTCGGTACGAGACATACATCTGTGACGAGCTCGTCTCGTTCGTCGACGAGCACTATCCGACGGTCGCGAGTCCTCGTGGCCGCGCCATCACCGGCAAATCGAGCGGCGGCTACGGCGCCATGGTCCTCCCGCTGCGCCGCCCTGACGTCTTCGGCTGCCTGGCGACTCACTCGGGAGACGCGCTGTTCGAGATGTGCTTCATCCCGGGTTTCCCTCAGGTCGTCCGGGCCCTCCGGGAGTTCGACGGGGACATCCACGCCTACTGGGCGGACTTCCGGCAACGGGTCTCCCGCACGCGGCCCGATGACTACGCCGTCGGTGTGGCGCTGGGCGTCACCGCCAGCTTCAGTGCGGAACCGGACGGCATACCGACGCTGCCGTTCGATCCGCTCACCGGGCGCCTCCGCGAGGACGTCTGGCAGCGGTGGCTGGACCTCGATCCGGTCCGGATGGCGGCGCGACCAGAAGCCGCCGGGGTCGTCGAGGTGCTGCACGCCGTCTGGATCGATGCCGGAACGCGCGACGAGCACTTCCTGGATCTCGGCGCAACAGCGTTCCGGGACGTCCTGCTCGCTGCCGGGCTCCCCGAGGACCGCCTCTACTTCGAGACCTACCCCGACGCGCATCCGAACGTCGAGTACCGCTATCCACTCGCATTCCGTTGGCTCGCCGACCGCATGGAGAGGGAGCCGGCCTCATGAGCGTCGTCACAGCACCAGGTCCTGCCGACGTGGAAGCCGCTACCCGCGTCGTACGTGAGAGGCTCGCACCCACCCCGCTGCTACGCGTGCCGGACAGGGGCTTCGCCCTCAAGCTCGAGTGCCTGCAGCCGTCCGGGAGCTTCAAGATCCGAGGGGCGTGGAACGCCCTGACAGACTCCTCCGACCGGTCCAAGGTCCGCACGGCCAGCGCGGGCAACATGGGTCGCTCGGCCGCCTGGGCGGGCCGGGAGCTTGGCCGTCAGGTCGTTGCGTCGGTGCCGGAAGGCGCGGCCGCCAACAAGCTCGAGGCGATGCGTGCGATGGGCGCGACCGTCGAGACGGTCTCGTACGACGACTGGTGGCACATCCTCGACACCCACGGCGCGCAGTTCGGCGACGGCACGTTCGTGCATCCCTTCGCCGACGTACAGGTCATGGCCGGCAACTCGACGATCTCCGTCGAGCTGGTCGAGCACATGCCGGAAGTGGGCACGGTGGCGGTCGGCCTCGGTGGTGGGGGTCTCGCGTGCGGGATCGCAGCCGGGATCGCGGCGCAGGACCATCCGGCCGAACTGGTGATCGTCGAGGTCGACCGAACCGCCCCACTCACCGCGGCGCTCGCCGCGGGGGAGCCGGTGACGATCGACGCCGCACGTACGTTCGTCGACGGCGCCGGATCGCCTCGCGTCCGCGACGAGATGTGGCCACTGTTGCGGGAGGCCGTGAGCAGGACGGTCACCGTCAGCCTCGACGAGGTCCGGAGCGCCGTGAGGTTCCTCGCGGAGGAGTGCCACGTGATCGCTGAAGGGGCTGGTGCCCTGGGCGTCGCCGCAGCCCTGGCCGGCAAGCTGGACGGCGCTCCCGTCGCGTGCGTCGTCTCGGGCGGCAACATCGACATGCCCGTCCTCGCCGACATCGTCGGGGCCGGGAAGCTCGGAGCTATCGCATGAGCGCCGCGCGGATCTCGGACCGCCTGGAGAGCCTCGGTATCCAGCTGCCGCCCGCGCCCCGGCCGGCCGGAAACTATCGCAACGCACTCCTCATTGGTGACCAGCTCCACCTCGCCGGACATGGGCCACTGCTGGATGGTCGCCCACCTTGCCGCGGCGCGGTGCCCTCGCAGGTCAGTCTCGAGAAGGCGGTCGAAGCGGCGCGGCTCACGGCGCTCAACTGCCTAGCCACGGTCGAAGCCGTCCTAGGGAGCCTCGATCGGGTCGCCCAGGTGGTGCGGATGTTCGGCATGGTCAACGCCGACGCCGGCTTCACCGATCACGTGACAGTCCTCAACGGCGCCTCGGATCTGCTGGCGCAGGTCTTCGGGGAACGGGGACGATCCGTGCGCGCCGCCGTCGGCATGTCCTCGCTCCCGATGGGCATCCCCGTCGAAATCGAGATGCAGCTCGCTGTCAAGTGACGTGCATCAGCGACTGCCCTCGATACCCGTACCCGGTTTCGCCAAACACCTGACCCTTCAGGCAGGAAGGGTCAGGCAGACACAAATGACAAGGAAGGGTCTACATGAACACCACCGTCACATACGCCGTCGCAGGGATGACGTGCAACGGCTGCGTCAACAAGGTGACCGGCGCGGTCGAGGCCGTCAAGGGTGTGCAGGACGTCGACGTAGATGTCGCCACGGGCATGCTCGAGGTCGTTGGATCCGCACGCCCGGCCGATATACGCGCCGCGGTCAAGGATGTCGGCTACTCGATTGTCGAGAAGTGAATCGGCTACCCGGACGGGTCGGCCTGGATCAGGAGCGTCGGAATTCGACCGAGGCCACCGGGTGGCGTTGTGCCGCCTCCAGAATGGTTGTTCGCGGTCGACGGGTGACCATGCCGCCGTGCGCGTCGATGTCCGTTGTGGCGTCCCGTCACTCTGGAGGATCGCGACCTGTGGCTGCTGCGCATTGCGGCTGACGAAGCGTCGAGGCCTACGAAGAGTGGGCGGGTTGGCCCGGTCGTCCCGCGTCCGCCGCCGATGCGGCTCGTGCGCGCGTGAGGCGCACCCTAGGAAGCGAGTTGCCGATGATCGCCACTGTGCCGTAGTCGCCGTGGGACCGTGGTCACCGTCGGTGTCTCCGAGGATCGAGTCGTTCTTGGCGGAGGTGAACACGATCGGGAGGTTTGCGGTGCCGTCCGGCGACTAGCCGCCCGCAGTTGACGCTGATGGCCGCACCGTGAGATTCACGACGGCTCCGGGCTCCATGGTCAGTGTTCCGCCGGCCCTGACGGTGACCCCACCGGTGAGGAGGTACGGCGAACCGCTGCGGGTCCAGGCGACATCGGTGGTGATGTTCGTGCCAGCGACCTGGGTCGGGGTGCTCGCCGGGAACTGGCCCTCGAAGGCGGACCTCGCAGTCCAGCGCCAGCTCCGCGTCGTCCAGGTCCTCGGCGACCGCGAGCAGTTCCGGGGTCAGCGAGGACACCACCAACTCCTCAACGGGCCTAGGCTCGGCCTCACGGTCAGGTCGTCTGGGACGGCGGGCGGCTGGTCGGTTGCGGGTGGAGAAGGCTCTCCGGCTGCTCCACGCGGTGGCTCTGCCGCCGCACGACGGTTCGCCATCGTGCGAGTAGCGTGGACCGCTGGTGACACTGTCATCCGGATGGATGAGGGAGGCGAACCGCGATGGCTGCATCGAAGCCAGGTGCCGCTGATCGGCGCAAGCCGCACCGAAGCCCCGGCCCGGACGAGCGGCGCCGTGATGCGGATCGTTCCCGCGCCAAGCTGTTGGCAGCGGCGCTGGATGAGTTCTCCGCCAAGGGCTTCGCGGGCGCCCGTGTCAGCGACATCGCCGAGCGAGCTGGTCTGAACAAGCAGCTGATCACCTACTACTTCGGTGGCAAGCAGGGTCTCTACCGCGCGCTCGAGGAGCAGTGGCTGGCGACCGAGGCGGCGGTCGCCCCGCCAGATGTGCCTTTGGATGAGCTCATCGCCTCGCACCTGCATGCAGTGCTCGCCGATCCCCGGCACAGCCGATTGCTCCTGTGGGAGGGTCTCACCGGAGCGGACGATTCGGCCGGTGCCGCGTCCTCGCCGGAGAGTGACCCAGCTGTGGTCGACATGCGCCGGCGTCAGGAGCAAGGGGAGTTAGCAGACGACTTGGACCCGGCCATGGTCTTGATCGCGCTGATGGGTGCCGCGCTCGCTCCGGTCACGATCCCCCAGGTCGTACGACGCTCCGTCGGCCTGGACCTGTCTGACCCGGTGTTCGACCGGCGGTACGCGGAAACACTGCGCCAAATCGTGGGACGACTGGCCGGATCACACCAACCGGACGCTGACGCAACCTGAAGCGGAATTCATTTCATCCAAACGGATGATACTGTCACTCGACCGGGTGAGCCGATCTTCTTGGAGCCGATGGTGATCCTACAAGCGCGCAGTGCCGCGCCCATGACGCACGTCCTGTCTGGAACCGGGCTCACCAAGAGTTATGGGAGCAGCACGGTCCTGCACGAGGCCTCGTTGGAGGTTGATCCTGGCCAATCGGTTGCGGTGATGGGGCCGAGCGGGTCGGGCAAGTCGACACTGCTCTACTGCCTTTCCGGCGTGGTAGCGCCGGATCGCGGGGACGTGGTCTTCGACGGAGTCCGGATCAGCGAGCTCTCCGACGCCCGTCGCGCCGAGTTGCGACGCTCGGACTTCGGCTTCGTGTTCCAGTTTCCGGGTCTGCTGCCGGAGCTGTCTGCGGAGGAGAACGTGGCGTTGCCGCTCTTCTTGTCGGGCGTCGGCCGACGGGAAGCGGAGGCACGGGCCCGGGCGTTGTTTCCGGTGCTGGGTCTGGCGAGTCTGGAGCGGCGGCGTCCGGGCGAGCTGTCGGGCGGCCAGGCGCAACGGGTCGGCATCGCTCGTGCCCTGATCAGCGAGCCCGCGGTGGTGTTCGCCGACGAACCGACGGGCGCGCTCGACACCGAGACCGGCGACGATGTCATGTCGCTGCTGGTGTCGACGGTGCGGGATCGCCGGTCCGCGCTCGTGGTCGTCACCCACGACGAGCGGGTGGCCAGTCGCTGTGACCGGTTGGTGCGGGTCGTTGATGGTCGCACCTTGCCCGGACCGGAGACCTCGGCCTGATGCGCGGGTTGTGGCTGCGGTTGCTGCGTGGGGGTGGGCGGGCCGCTCGGCTCGAGGTCGCCCTCCCGCTTGTTGCGGGCTGTGTCATCACGGTCGTCCTGTTGCTGTTGCTCGGGTTGCAGCAGGGGCTCGATCACCGGGCGGATCGGACGGCATGGCGGACGCCGGAGGAGGCGAGTGGTGGGGCCACGGCGATCCAGGCGGGCGGCATCGAGTACGTCGGGGAACGCCCGATCACGGTCATCGAACTCGCCGCGTTGACCTCGGGCCTACCCGACGTACCCGGGATGGGTAGGTTTCCGAAACCGGGTGACGTGTGGGCATCACCGGAACTCGCCACACTGATGGCAGAGCTCCCGGACGACCAGCTCGCCGACCGGTTTCCCGGCCCGATCACCGCCACCCTCAGCCCCGACGTGTTGGAGAGCCCCGACGAGCTCGTCGCGGTGATCGGCCGCAGCCCGACAGATCCGGCGATGACCGAGGAGCGGCCGAAGCATCAGTGGAACGCGGCCGCGTCGTTGACGCCGACCGACATCGACGGCTGGTCGGCCACACCTGACGTCTACCAGACCACCTACCGCGACATCGCCCTGCTGGTCGTCGTCCTGACCGCACTTCCGCTCGTCGGTCTCGGCGCCCTGGCCTCCCGGCTGATGGCGGGGCGCCGTCAGCGACGGATCGCCACCCTCCGTCTGCTCGGCGCCACCACCTCCCAGGTGGTCCGAATGACCATCGCGGAACTGGCGACATTCGCCGGCGTCGGCGCCGCCAGCGGTGTGCTACTCCACCAACTCATCCTGCCGGTGGCCTCTCGGGTGCCGATTAAGGGCGGGGAGTGGTTCCCCGCGGACGTCCAGCCGAGCGCGCTGCTCACCTTGGCCACCGCGGCAGGGGTGGTCGCTGTGCTGGCCCTTGGCGCCCTGGCCGGGCTCGTGCCCGCCGTCCGCGACCCGCTGGGCACCTATCGGCGCACGCACGGCGAGACCGCTCACGTGCGGTGGTGGAGCGTCCTCTTCATCGCCGCGGCAGTGGCACTCTTCTGGATCCGCAGCAGCAACCCGTTCGTCACCATCGCCTTCACGGCGGTCTTGATCCTCGGCTGGGGACTCCTCGCCACCGGGCCGTGGATCGTCGGCGGCCTCGGCACGCTGCTGGCCACTAGTGCCCGGCGGCCGGCCACCTTTCTTGCCGGCCGCCGGCTCTCGGAGAACCCACGGGGCGCGTGGCGCACGGTCGGCGGCCTGACATTGGCGTCTTTCATCGCCGGGTTCGTCGCGGTCAGCCTCCCCGTCGGGCTCGGTAATGTCGGCGTCCACGCATCCCGGGCCGATCGGCTCGACGCCGTCGTACCCGCTGGGGCCCTCGAAGCCACGGCCAGAGACGCCGAGGGCGTGTTGCGCGCTCACGACGTCGAGGCGGACCTCGAACGCTCTGCTCCGCCGGTCTGGCTCGACCAGGAAGCGTGGGGGACCCTCACGGTTCTGACGCACGGTGCTGATGCGGAGATGGATCGCGCGCGGACGCTTCTGTCCGAGGGTGGCCTGTGGGGGCCGGAGCTCAGGCTCTCTGACGATCTCCCCACCGTGTGGCTGCTGCGGGACGGTGTCGTCATGGGCCTCCTCGTCCTGCCCATCGCCGCGCTGGTCGCCCTCACTTCGATGGTCGTCGGCGTGATCGCGCGCATCTTCGACCAACGCGAGACCCTCCTCGCCCTCACCCTGGCCGGTACCCCGCGCGAGGTCCTCCTCGCCGCGCAGCGGCGCGAGATGGTCCTGCCGACCCTCGTACTCGGGGCGATCGCCGCAATCGCCGGCCTTGCAAGCGGCTCAAGCCTCGGGTCGGCCAGCCTCCTCAATCCCTACACCGCCGGCATCTTCGGTGGACTCCTGGCGCTCGGGGCACTCGCACTGTTCCTCGCGGACCGGACCGCGCAACCGATCCTCGCCCGAGCAAGCACCGACCTGTCCGAACGCGAATAGACTCACTCCTCGCCCCCACACCAGCAGCCAGGGTGAACTTCGCGGGGCCGGTGCAGTCCACACCCCGAGAGCTGATCGGCGGAAACGAGGGCATCGGCTGTACCAAGCCTCCTCGGCGACCAACGGGCCAACACCATGCGCTTGGCCACTGCCACGTACTCGACGCGCGACATGGGCCGAGCCGCTGCCCATCGCGATCAGCACGAGAACCCGGGAGGGCCAGGCGCGGGGCGTAGCCGGCGAGGAACCCCGCCGACAAACATCCACTCCTTCCATCCACATGGATGACAAAGTCACCCCGATGGACAACACTTGGTCCAAGACCCTGCGACGAGATCACCTGAAGGGAAACAGACATGAACCGGATCACGCGCCCCGCCGCGGCTCTCGGTGTGACGGCCCTACTCGCGTTCTCGCTTGCTGCCTGCGGCGGGGATGCTCCGACGGACGCATCGGTCGAGGACTTCTGCAACGCCTTCAATGACTCCCCCGACGACATCGATCCACAGAACGATGCCGCGAGTGCGGTTGACGCGGTGCACGACTACGCCGACAACCTCAACGAGGTAGGTACGCCCGAGGGCATCTCCGAGGATGCGCGGCACGGCTTCGAGACCCTCGTGGACGCCCTCTCCGACGTTGACGAGGACGACGTCGCGGAGGAGGACTCCGACCGGTTCTCGGCTCAACAGAAGGCAGACGTCGAAGCACTGACCGAGTACGTCGGCAAGACCTGCGAGACCATCGAGCAGTGATCTGCAGGGGGACCTAGACGCTCGCAAGTAGCACGCCGGGGCCACTGCCCACGAGCTGGCCGGCGAGTCTGGCCTTAGCCGAGGCACATGTAAGCCCCATGCTCCGGCCTGATCTACTCGTTGGCATCCCTCGATGTTCGAACCGGTCCACGGGTCGGCCACGACATCGCCGGCATGAGCATCGCGAACCCGGTCGGGCAGATGTATGCCCGCCTCGACGATGCTGGACCACCTCGGCGAGAACGCCGCTGCCGCCGCCCTGGTCGCGGGCTTCGAGGCGGCCACGCAGGCGTCCAGACCCGAGACCTCGGTGGGACAGCCTCGACCGAGGAGCTCACTGGCGCAGTGCTGAGGAAGTGCGGGCGGGTCGAAGCGACTTCAGTGACATGACCCTCGTCCTTCTGGTCGTCGCCGTTGCCAGCGGAGTGAGAGCCACTCTGGAGCGCTGACACGCCCTGGCATCGGTTGCGACCGTCGTGCCACCACTGCCGCTGTTGGTTGTGGGGTCTGCATAGTGGCTCAGAATCGCGAGAGTGCGATGACGGGCGAGAGCCTTTGGTTGCTGGGTGCTGGTTGAGGCCGCACGCCTGCGAGGTGCGCTGGGTCGCGGTTTGCGATCACGGCCTCTTCCTGTCGTTCACTACTTGCGAGGCAGAGCACCGGTCCTGCCTGGCGATGGGTGGGCTGGGCTACGCCGTTCTGCTGCCCTGTTCGGGCGTGATCCGGAACCCGAGCCCTCGCACCGCCTCCACCTGCAGCGAGGCACCGATGCCGCGCAGCTTGCGACGCAGCCGCTTCACGACCGACTGCACCGCGGTGGGCCCGGTGAAGTAGGTCCGCTCCCACACCTCGTCGTGGAGCTGGCGGTAGGTCCACACCCGGCCGGGATGGCGAGTCAGCGCGCCGAGCACCTTGATCTCGTGGACCGTGAGACTCAACGGCCGGTCGGCCCAGGTGGCCCTGAGCTGGGCGAGGTCGACCGTCAGATGGCCGAGCTGGATCGGGTCGGGACCCGGCCGCTCGCCCAGGGTGCCGAGAAAGCTGCTCGCGCTGGCCGCGTCGCTGGCCATCACCAGCACCCCGACGCCGTCGAACATCGCCGCCAACCGGGTGCGGTCCTCCGGGGTCTCGGTGATGCAGACGACCACCGGCGACGCGCGAACCGCCGGTCCGGCTGTCATCGCGTCTCGCCGCTCGTCGCATGGACGAACGCATCGAGGGGGGTCGCCTGCCCCCAGATGGTGTCGAAGAGATAGCCCAGCGCCGCCCCGAGCTCGGCGTTGCGGACGATGATCACGACCACCCCGGACACTCCTGGTGCCACCAGGGGCATGAGCACCGTCTGGCCGTCGAAGACGGCGAACTTCATCGGAAGCTGGCCGCGGAACACACGAGCCTGCTCGCCCTGGCCCACCCAGGTGCCGAGGTGCTCGTCCATGGCCGGGTGGTCCAACGCGGCCTGCTCGTAGATCGCTCGGGCACGCACCCCCCGCCGCAACGCGTCGATCTCGGCCTGGTTCGGGCCACCGATCTCGATGGGTCCGCGGACGACGATGTCGATCCTCTCCCGGGCCTCGGTCTGGAGCCGGTCGAACCGCTCGGAGACCACGGCCGGCGTCCGCAGGATCTCCACCAGCTCGCCGTCGACCGGCCCGCGCTGGTCGAAGACCTCGGAAAGCTCGGGGAGGATGCGGCGGACCCGCCGTTCACGCTCCGCGAGCACGGCCCTGTCCCGCTCCAGGAGCTGGTCGAGCGCGCGCTCGGGCGGTGCCGGCTGATAGCGGCTGTTGTAGCCGGCGCCAGCGTCGACCAGGCCCTTCTCGGCGAGCGAGCGGAGGACCACGTAGGCGTTGCTGCGCGAGATCCCGGCGAACTCGGCGACCTCAGCGGCCGACAGCGACGACTGCTCGAGCACGTGCAGGTAGACCCGGGCCTCGGTGTTGGTCAACCCGAGATGTTCGAGCATCGCCGCCCGGTCCATAGCCACCACCATGCCCTCACCCTTACAACACTTCTTCCAGTCGCTGGACGACAAATGCGAAGTGATCGAGTTGTGCCCACGACGCGCCCGGCTTCTGCCCATCCCGATCCCTAAAGTCCCCGGGGTGTCCCCCTCACGCGTAACGGCGGCACTCGCCGCACTCGCTCTCAGCCCCCGGCAACCTCCGAGTAGACCCCGGTCGCCGACGGCTCCGCCGGGGTCGAGTGCACCGGCGATCTTCAATCCGGGGACCCCCGATTGGAGACGGTGCCGCGCCGCTCGGTCAGCGCCAGGAGGCTTTCGGCTCCGGCGACACCTGAACCGCCATCCGGTGCAGGGATTTCAAGGTGAGACCCGCCAGCACGCCACAGGTGCCCGAGTTGAATGTGTCGCTGAACAGCTAGGAGGGCTGGCCTGAGCAGCACGTCGCGTGAATGCAAGGAGTTCAGTTCGTTGATGTGGGAGGCGTTGAAAGTGCAGCCCTCGCACTGCTCCGAGGCCGGCCTGCCGGGGTGCCACATATGGAAGTAAGCAATCAACTGGGGACCGACCGTCGAAGATGCCGATCAACGGCACCGTCCCGTCCGCTCCGATCAGCGGAGTCTGCGAATCGACCTCGACCATCGGGAGGCGGCGTCGGGCTGCGGCCATCGCATCGCCCTCGCGGGTGTGGGCCTTTTCTCGGACGCGAAGCCGGTCAAGCTCGGTCTGGAACGCGGCCCGGTCGGCAATCGGAGGGGCAGTGGCCGTCAGTTTCATGGTTTCGAGTCCTCGTTCTTGAGCTGGTTGGGGTTCCTGGTCGCGTCGGGAGTCCGCACGGATCCCGAGGTCGGGTCAGTGCCCTCGAGGAACGAGCACGCCTGTTCGTGTAGGCGGTGAGCGCCGATGGCTTCTGCCCAGCGCCTGACCTCGGTCGCCATCAACGTCGCTGCGGCTTCCTCGCCGCGCTCGCGGGCCAGCTGAGCCAGGAGCAGGTGCTGAGCGAGGGTCGCGGCTACGCCCCCTGATCGGGCGGCATGGGCTGTCGAGCGCTCCCACAGGTCTCGCGCCAGCGCGCTGTCGCCGTTGTCGTTCGCGTGGTCGCCGAGGTGACGCAGCGCCTCGAAAGCGAGGTAGTCGTCGTCTCCCACCTCCGCGCCCTCGAGCGCACGTCGGAAATGGGCCGGGGCCGCTACTCGGTCGGCGAGCACGTTGTCGTGGATGACCCCTAGATAGAAATGGGCCCAGCCACGACGCCCCGCATCCGGCGCCGTCTCGCGCAGCGTCTCGGCCGCGCGGCACAGCGCCGCGACACGAGCCGGGTTCCGGCCGGAAGAGTCCGCGATCCGGGTACCGGGCTCGGAGAGCTGGGCGAAGAAATCGCGCCGCATCTCCTGCAGCGCTAAGTCCCATCGGGTCACCTCATCGCCAGACGCGTTCACCACGGCTCGTGCCTGATGGAGCGGGTCGCTCTGCGCCGAACGTCCCGCAACGTAGGCCCGCGAAACAGCCAGCTCCGCGCGTGCGAGTGCGACCGCCGGCTGGATAGGGTCAGCCGGCAGAGCCAGCAGCGCCTCAGCATCGTCATACAGGCAAGCACGCACCAGCGCGCGAGTCGCGGCGACGAGCGCAGTCGTCGGCACAGGAGTGGTGGTGTCGGCAGGTGTCAGCATGCCCCAGACGGTAGTGAGATGCCAAACTATCCACTAGCAAACTATTTGTCGGCTAAACTAGTTCGGTGCGCGACTCAGTGGATGAACATGTGGGCACGTGGAGCCGCGAACTGGCTGACCTCGACCCGTTGAAAGAGCAGATCTTGGCGCGGATGGCGCGGATCGTGCAGCACGTCTCGGGGACCCGGGCGGAGAACGTCGCGGCAGACGACATGACGATGTGGCAGTACAAGACCTTACTGATATTGCGCAAGCAGGGACCGCAGTACGAGGCCAGCCCTTCTGGCCTGGCCGACGCCCTGGGGCTCACGCGCGGCGCCATGTCCACGCGGATCCAGCAGCTGGAGGACCTGGGTTGGGTGAGCCGCCGCCATATCGAGCTCGACCGTCGCCGAGTCACAGTCACGCTGACTGACGCCGGCCACGCCGTTGTCGAGAAGCACCTAGCAGCCGAAGAACGTCGGGAGCGCGGGGTCCTGGCCGTCCTCTCCAAACGAGAGCAGGAGCAACTGGCTAACCTGCTGCGTCGAGTGCTGGTCGCGATCGAGCGGAGCTCGGCCAAACCGGAACGGCGCGGTTAGACGTCTCATAACCCAGAGGTCGCAGCTTCAAATCCTGCCCCCGCTACAAAGCCATGAGGCCCTCACAGTCTGACTGTGAGGGCCTCTTGCGCGTGCGCAACCATCTACATGGCTGGCATGGGGCGAAGACGATCGTCGGCTCGACCAGTGAGCCGCCTTCCGAACCTGCAAATCAACCCGGTCGTGAAGGGGCGCAGGGCCTATTCGGTCGGTCGCGGATAACGTCGCGGGATGGCATTCTCCTCGTCCGATGGCGTGCGTGGTCGGCTCCGCGACCCTGTGTTCTGGAACGCCGCCACCCAGCTGTTCAAGACCGCGCTGGCCGCAGTGCTCGCCTGGGTGCTTGCCACCGAGGTGTTCTCGCTGTCGCAGTCCTTCCTCGCGCCGTGGGCCGCCCTGCTGGTGGTCCACGCAACCGTCTATCGGACGTTCTCGCGCGGCTTGCGTCAGGTGGCGGCTGCGGTCGCCGGCGTGGTGTTGGCGTGGGGCGTCGGTAGCGCGCTGGGGCTGGACACCGTCTCGGTCGCCGTGGTGCTCATCCTGGGACTAGCGATCGGTGCCCTGCCCTGGTTCGGCGAGGAGGCGATCACTGTCGCGGCGACAGCGATGGTGGTGCTGACGACGGGGTTCTCGAGCGACGACTCGATGTTGTTCGACCGGTTGGCCGACACTGCCATCGGCATCATCGTCGGGTTGCTCATCAACGCTGTGGTCTGGCCGCCGCTGCGCCGACGTACGGCGATCGCGGCGATGAACCGCATCGACGACGACATCGGCGGACTGCTTGACGAACTGGGGAAGCGGCTGGTCGTCGGATGCTCCGACGACGACGTCGCCCGATGGGTCGACCGCACCCGTTCGTTGGACGGCGACCTCGACCATGCGTGGGCGCTGGTGCGTCAGGCTCAGGAGAGCGGACGGCTGAATCCCCGTCGCTCGGCGCGGGACCTGCTCGATCCACGCCAGTGGAACGCTCTTCTGCGACGCATGGAACAGGCGGTGGCCGAGACCCGGAGCATGGCGCGCACCCTCGGCTATCCCGCGGCCAGCCGCGACCTGTGGGACGCGGACTTCCGTGAGCGCTGGCCGCAACTGGTCGGCGACGCTGGCCGCGCGATCGCCGCCGCCGATCCCGAGTCCATCCGCTCGGCACACGATGGCCTGAGCTCCCTGGTCGACGATGTCGGTGCCGTCGGTCCCTCGTCGCCGCAGTGGCCCGTGTACGGCGCGCTGATCATCAACCTGCGCAACACCCTGGACGCCATGGACGAGGTCGCGGCCGCCAACCCGCTAGGCCAGCCTCCGCTTCCCCTCGCCAGGCTGAAGCGGCTCGGGTCAGGCGCTCGCGTCCGGCTCCGGTCTCGCGACCTGGACGATGACGACGCGGCGACCGGTCAGTGACCCACGAGCGCCGCGGCTGCGCACCACGCACGCCTTCGCTCGGTCACCCCGTGTATCCGTGAATCGGCCGTCTGGAGTGAGCCCAGCGACTGAACGGAACGATCGCAGGTCTGCGCTGTCCCCTATTACGCAGTGCGATGTCCCGCGACACCGTTGACAGGTGTCTGAGGACCTCGCTGTATTTCAGGCTTCGGGGCGAGGCGCTGCTCCCTACCGGAATCAGCGCACCACCCGGTCCAACGCATCGAGGGCCCGGTCGACATCGTCGAGGCTCGTGTACGCCGCGAAGCTGAGCCGGCAGCTCCCCTGTGGGGTCAGCCCCAGCTCGTGGTGCGCCAGCGTCGCGCAGTGGCAGCCGGCGCGAGCCTCTATCCCGCGGCCGTCCAAGGCATCTGCGACCGCTCGGGGGTCGAGTCCGCGGACGTTGAACGCCATCAACGGCGATCTCGGCACGCCGGGTCGGGGTCCGTAGACCTGTAGTCCCGGGACCTTCTGCGCCCGATCCAGCGCGTGCTCGGTCAGGCCGCGCACGTGCTGCTGAACCAGGCTCATGGCCGACTCCACGTCCGCCCGGGGGAGTGGCCCGGGGTTGCCGAACCACGGTGTTGCGGGGTCCAGAGCCAGGTCGACGAGCAGCCGGAGCGCCTGGGCCGAGGCGATCACGCCCAGCACGTTCGGGGTGCCGGCGGCGTACTTCCAGGGGAGCTCGTTGTACTCCACGCGCTCCGTCGAGACCTTGCCCTCCGCGATCATGTCGCCGCCGTACAAGAACGGCAAGGACCGTTCGAGGAGGGTCTCGCGCCCGTAGAGCACTCCCACCCCGAACGGCGCGAGCACCTTGTGGAAGGAGAAGGCCAGGTAGTCGACGTCCAGCGCGGCCACGTCGATGACGGTCGTCGGTGCGAGCTGGGCTGCGTCTACGAGCAGGAGCGAGCCGGTAGTCCCGTCCGGCCGTCGGTAGCCGCTGTCATCGGCGACCTGTCGGACCCGGCCAAGCGGGGGCTTGGTGCCGAGGAAGTTCGACGCACCTGTCACGCACACGAGCTTCGTGCGGTGGTCGACGATCTCGGCGAGATGGGCGAGGTCGAGCTCGCCGGTGTCGTGGTCGAATCGTGCGAGCCGGCACTCGACACTGCGGCCCAGGCGGGGCAGTACTTCCTGGGTCAAGGCGTGCCACGGCGCGAAGTTGGAGTTGTGCTCCATCAGGGTGGTGACCACGTTGTCGCCGTCGCGGAACTCCGTCAGCAGCGAGTACATGACGGCGTTGATCGCCTCGGTGGTGTTCCGGTAGGTGGCGATGCAGCGGCGGCTCGGCGCGTTGAGCCAGGTGGCGATGGTGTCGAACGACTCCTCGAACTCGGCCGACATCAGTCGCGACGCGGCCGACTGGCCACGATGGACGGCCTCGTACCACGGGGACAGCCGGCCGAAGAGCTCGATGAGCTCGCGCGGCGTCTGCGACGTGGCCGCGTTGTTGGTGACCACGCGGCCGGTGCCCGGAAAGTCGAAGTGGCTGCGGACCCGTTGTACGTCGAGCCGTTGGGGCTGGGCGTCGTTCGGCGCGCTCCGCGGCCGTCGCAGCCGGGGCAGCGACAACCACCCCGGCAGCAGCTGCTCGCTCACGTACCCGTAGTGGCTCATCGCACGTTCTCCCTCCGGCACTCCTCAGCACCCTGAGCTCATGTTGCGGAAGTTGAGACAGCTCTCCCCTCAAGGAGCACCGAGTGGCAGGCCTGATACACACCCGATCGGCGGAGCACCTGATCTCGTCATGTCTATGGCGCGGTCATGCCCTCTCCTTGCGCTTCCAGGCGCCGATGAGCAGAGGCAGCAGCATGGTCCGCCCCGGCTCGGCCGCCTTGTCGTCGCGCAGTCCAGCGAGCGCGGCGTCCGCCTCGGCCTCGGTGAGGAGGTGGTGTCCGAGCGCGACCGGCAGCAGGCTTCGGAAGGTCTCCTCGAGCAAGGCTCCGCCGTCGGAGAGGGTGCCGAGCCGGCCGGCGACGTCGGTGCCGTCAGGGGTGCCGATCCCGGCCCGGTGAAAGAGCGTCGGCAGCAGGGACCCGGCCCGGGTCTCGCACCCAGCGGCGTCGAACGCGTCCAGGATGTGAGTACCGATGGTGTCGACGCTGGCCAGGGGAGGCACGGCGCCGACCGCTGAGAGGTCGTAGTCGTGCACCACCAGGTGCCCGCCGGGTGCGACCGCGTCCCACAGCCGACGGAGGACGGCTACCCGGTCAGGGAGATGGAAGAGGAGCAGCCGTGCGTAGACGAGGTCGTACGGTGCTCCCGCGATCGGCGTGTCCGCGGTGAGATCGGCGGGGAGGAACTCGCACTGCCGGTGCCCGATCGTGTGCAGGTGCTTCACGGTGAGCCGACCCAGGTCGGCGTCGATGTCGATGCCGACGACCCGGCCCTCGGGTCCGACGCGCTGGGCGAGCTGGCGCATGGTCTCCCCGGGTCCGCAACCGGCGTCCAGACACCGCGCGCCCGTCGACAGCCCAGTTTGGTCCAGGACGCGCTGGGTGGCGGCCTCCCAGATCCGTGCCTGAACGCGGAGTCGCTCGTGTTCGCGTTCACTGCTACCGAGCGAGTACGAAGTCGATGTGGTCTGGGGGTCCTGGGTCGTGGTCATGGCGTTCCTCCGATGAGTTGTCTCAACGCCATGCTCATCGCCGGAGGAGGTCGGAGGCATCGTGGTGGGTACCCCGAACATTCGGCGCCGGTGTGGACAGTGGCTGCGCGGCGTGGACGTCGACTTACCTCAGTCGCACGGGCGCGGATTCGACGAGGGGCAGCCGGGTTTCCTGCTCACGGGGCGACCGACCGTACGCTCGAGGCCGCCAGGCGCTGCTCCCGTACCGGAACGCTCCGAAGCCGTCGGACTGTTGGCAGGACAACGACCAGGCAGGTCGAGCCGAGAAGGACCAGCGCGCTCCGCGCGCCGAGGGCTGAGGCGAGCAGCGGCGCCGCGAGCGACCCGACCATGGCACAAGCAACCATGACCGCGTCTCCCATGCCCAGGGCACCCGCGCGGTGCTCGTCAGCGACTCCGTCCTGGATGTTCTCGGTGACGGCGGACTCGGCCAGCACGGCGACGGCGCCGGCGAGCCCCAGCACCGGCAGTGCCAGCACCGGGAGCGGCGACAGCGCGGCGCCCGCCACCGCGACACCGAGCACGGCCAACCCCCACCGTTGTCGCGATCGCGCGGGACCGTGCACCCACCAGAGCAGTGGCGCCGCTAGGGCCCCGAACCCGAACCATGCTGTCGCGACGCCGAACCCGGCGTCGCCTTGGCGCCAGACCTCGTGGGACAACGGGAGCAGCGCCACCGCGGTCGCCGATCCGACGATGTTGAGCATGCCGCCCATGGCGAGAGCAGCAAGCACCTTTGGAGCTCGCAGTACGACGCGGATCATCTCGGACACCGCCTCTCGAGTACGTCGATCAGTGCTCGGCCCGGGCAACGGCACCCGCCATGCCAAGACGGTGGCCAGCAGAATCAGCGCGACCGCGACCGACGCGATGAAGGGCCGGGTCGAAGGCATGAGCAGCAGTCCACCCAGCGCGGGACCCACGACCCAGGCCGCAACCTCGATGGTCACCAGCGCCTCGGTGGCCCGGCGCTTGGCCGTTCCTGCCAATCCAGGCATCGATGCCGCGACCGCCGGATAGGCGGGAGTCCCGCAGGCGACGGCAAGCGCGGCCGCGACGACTGCCAGCACCAGTGCCCCGTGGAGCAGGGCCACCGCAAGAAGGCACAGAAATGCCAAGCGAAGCACCAGGGTGGCGGCCAGCAGTAGGTCCCGACGTATCCGGTCCCCCAGCGAGCCGACCACCCACGAGAGCAGGACATAGGGCAGCATCCTGGCCGCGGCGATGAGCCCCACCACGAGCGGACCGTGTGAGCCGTCGCCGTACCGGTCCCATGCCAGCACGAGCAACAGCGGCCACGGAAGGGAGACAGCCAGCGACGCGGCAGCAAACGATGCGAGTTGCCGACCGACCGCGGTCCGGGAGCTCATGGGACCACGTGCGTCGGCAGCGGAGGGAACCCGTTGAATCCGACAGTGGAGTAGCAGCTGGTGTAGGCGCCAGTACCGCGCAGCCGGACCACGTCGCCTTCCGCGAGCTCCAGGGGGAGGTCAACCTTGGTTCGCTGGTAGAGGACATCAGCGCTGTCACACGTGGGTCCCGCGATCACACATGGACCGGTCGGCCCCCCATCCAGATCGGTCTCGATCGGGTATCGGATGGCCTCACCGATGGTCTCGATGAGGCCGGTGAAGACCCCCACGTCGAGGAAGACCCAACGTGCCCCATTCCGGTGCACGACTGCGAGCACCTCGGTCGACAGGACACCGGCGTCGGCGGCGATGCCGCGCCCCGGCTCGACCATGGTGGTGGGACGCCGAGTGCCGAAGTGCTGCTCCAGCAACCCCTCGATCGCTCGTCCGTAGATCTCGGGGGCGAGACAGTCGCTGTCCAGGTTGGCCGGGAAACCACCGCCGAGGTCCAGCAGCCGGGGCCGGCACCCCTCGGCACCGAGGAGCTCGAACACGCGTGCACTCGCCGCGATCGGCGCCGCCCAGGCGCCTGGATCGCGCTGCTGTGATCCCACGTGGAAGGAGACCCCCGCCGCGTCCAGCCCGACGCTCGCCGCGTACCGCAGGACTTCGACCGCCTGTTCGGTCGAGCAACCGAACTTGCATGACAAGGGCCAGTCCGAACCCGCGCCGGAGGTGACCAAACGGCACAACACGGCGGCACCGGGGGCCACGCTGGCAACCTTCGCGGTCTCCTCCAACGAGTCGACCACGAATAGCCGGACCCCCTGCGCCGCCGCGAGCATCAGGTCCGAGCGCCGGGTGACGGGGTTGGAGTGAACGAGGTCCGCGGCAGAAGCTCCGACCGACAGCGTTGCGTCCACCTCCGCCGGGCTGGCGACGTCGAACTTGCTTCCCGCCACGTGCAGGGCCGCGAGCAGGGCCGGTTCGGGGTTCGCCTTCACCGCGTAGTGGATGTCGGTCCCCGGCAGCGCAGCCGCAAGTCGCCGGAACCTCGCCACGGCGCTCGCGACGTCGAGGCGCAGGTATGGCGTCGCGGCGCGTCGTGGCGCCGCGTCGGTCTGTTGGCCGCCCGGAGTCGCCGCCACGGGCTCGGGGCCAGGTGCCTCCATCGACCCCGCACGGAGCCCTGCAGCGGGAGTGGACATTGGGATCTCCTGGATGGGGAAGCTGAAACAGCTCTCCCCTCAAGGAGAAACTGGGGGGCGGCTTGATACGCACCTGATCGGCGGAGCAGAGGAAGCAGCATGGTCCGCTTGGCTCGGCCCGTCGCGTTGTCGCGCAGCACAGCAAACGCGGCGTCCAGACACCGCGCGACCGTCGATGGGGTCGGAGGCGTCGTGGTGGGTACCCCGAACATTCGGCGCCGGAGTGGACAGTGGCTGCCCGGCGACTCAGACTCGAAGGATGCCCAGAGGCCTGCTGCAGCGAGATGGCGAGCTGGCCGCGATCGAGCGACAGCTGGGTGAGGTGTGCGACGGGACGGGTCGCGTGTGCGTGGTGGAGGGGCCGGCCGGGATCGGCAAGTCCAGCCTGCTGCGGGCGGCGGCTCATGCGGCTGAGGCCTCGGGGATGCGGGTGCTGCGCGCCTGGGCGAGCCCGCTGGAGCAGCAAGCGGGCTGGGGCATCGCCCGGCAGCTCTTCGCCCCGATCGCCGACGGTCCGGAGTGGGACGAGGTTGCTCAGGGTGCGGCCACGCTGGCCCGACTGGTCTACGACCCCGTTCCGGAGCAGTCGGCGTCCGCTGGGGACGCCCGGCACGCCGCGGCGTACGGGTTGACCTGGCTGGCCTGCGGACTCGCCGAGCGCTCGCCGACCGTGTTGGTCGTCGACGACGTGCACTGGGCCGACGCCGCATCGCTGCGGTGGCTGGTGCAGCTGAGCAGGCAGCTCGCCGAGCTCCCGCTGGGCCTGTTGTGCGCGGTCCGAGCCGGCGAGCCGCCCGCCCACCCAGAGGAGTTCGCCGAGCTGGTCGCCGCCGCCCCAGAACCGCCGGTACGGCCTGGCCCGCTGGGTCCGGAGGCGGTGGGCGCGATCGTGGCCGACCGGCTGCCGACCGCCGGCACCGAGTTCGCCCGGTCCTGTCATGCGGTGAGCGCCGGCAACCCGTTCCTGCTCGGCGCCCTGGTCGACCAGATGGTCGCCGAAGGCGTTGAACCCACCGCGGAGCTGGCCGCACGACTGACCGCGTTCGGCCCCGAGCAGGTGACCCGCAGCGTGGAGGTCCAGCTCTCGCGGCTGCCGAGCGGGGCGGTGCCGCTGGCCCGCGCGTCCGCGGTGATGGGCCGCGGAGCCCCGCTGCGACAGGTCGGCGCACTCGCCGGCGTCGGTGCTGTCGACGCCCAGCTCTTGGCCGACAGGCTGATGGCGATCGGGCTGCTCACGGTCGACGGAAACGGTTATGCCCTCACCCACCCTCTCGTCGCCAGCGCCATCTACCGCGGCATGCCCGTCGGCGAGCGAGCCCTGCTGCACGGCCGGGCCGCTGCGGTGCTGGCCGACGAACGGGCCGACGCCGAAGCCGTCGGACTGCACCTCCTGCGCAGCGAACCCGCGGGCGAGTCCGCAACCGTCGATGCGCTGCGCGCGGCGGCCGAGCGGGCCGTCCTGCGCGGCGCACCCGAGAGTGCCGTGGAGTTCCTGCGCCGCGCGCTCGCCGAACCGCCGGCCGGCCCGGACCAGGAGGCCGGCGTGCGAAGCGAGCTGGGCCTGGCGCTCGCGGCGCAGGTCCGACCGGGCGCCGACGAGCTGTTGTACGACGCGGTCGAGCTGGCCACCGACCCTGGCCAACGACTTCGTTTCGCGCTGTCCGGCAGCCGCGCCCTCGGACTGGCAGGGCACTTCGAGCAGGCTGTCGAGCTGTGCCGCCGCGCTCTTCGGGAGCACGGTGGCGACCCGGCCGCCCGGGACCAGATCGAGGTCGAGATGGCGTGCAGCATGATCCTGCAGGCCGACACGGTCGACGAGGCGCGCGATCTCCTGCAGCGTCGTACGCCGGGCGAAGCGAAGACCGCGCCGTGGCGCACGCTGGCCTCCTGGGAAGCGCTCAGCGACCTGCGGCCGCTCTCGGAGGTGCGTGGGCTGTTCACGCCGGACGTCGCCGAGGCGGCGGCCGGACAGACCGACTCGTTGCTCAGCGCGGTCGCGAAGATGAATCTCATCCAGGCAGGCGATCTCGGCACCGCGTGTGCGTACTGCGACGCGCTGGTCGAGTTCGCCCGCCCGCGCGGTTGGCTGATCGCGCTCGCACACGGCAGCTTCATGCGGGCGATCGCCTACGTGCGGGCCGGCCGGATCCAGGAGGCCCGCGCAGACGCGCAGCTGTCCTTCGACTTCAAGCTCGGGAACAGTCCGCCTCCGGCGCTGTTCTGGTCGCTGTTCCCCCTCGTGGACGCGCTGGTCGAGCTCGACGAGCTCGACGCCGCCGAAGCGGCACTGGGCGCGGGTGACTGCCTCGGCGAGCTCCCTGCTGGCCCGATGGGCGCCTTGTTGCTCCTCGAGAGCCGAGCGCGCCTTCGCCTTGCTCAGCACCGACCGGTCGAGGCGCACAGCGACCTCCTCACCGCAGCCGACTGCTGGCGTCGGTTCCGGGTCCGGAGCCCGGCGATGGCAGCCTGGCGAGTGGTCGACGTCGAGGCGCTGCTCGCACTCGGTGAGTCCGGCGCGGCCCACGACCTGGCCCAGGAGCAGCTCGAGCTGGCCGCGGCCGCCGGCGTACCCGAGCCGCACGGGGCTGGACTCCGAGCCCTCGCGCGCACGGTCGGCAACGCCGAAGCGGTGCCGCTCCTGGAGCAGGCGGTGGAGATCCTCGACCCGAGTCCCGCCCGGCTCGAGCACACTCGAGCGCTGGTCGACCTGGGCGCGGCGCTGCGGCGTTCCAACCAACGGGCCGCCGCCCGTGAACCACTGCGGCAGGCGCTCGACCTGTCCGAGCGGGGCGGTATGCGTGCGCTCGAGGACCGCGCCCGCCGCGAGCTCCTTGCCACCGGAGCGCGGCCGCGCCGCAGCGCCGTCACCGGCGTCGAGTCGCTCACGCCCGCCGAGCGCCAGGTGGCCACCCTTGCTGCCCAGGGCCTCGGCAACCGGGAGATCGCGCAGGAGCTGTACGTCACCCGACGCACCGTCGAGACCCACCTGACGCACGTCTTCACCAAGCTCGGTCTCTCCGGTCGGTCCGAACTCGGCGGGATCGAAGCCGTCGCGAGTGACGTTCCGCGGTCGGCGGTCCGTTGACGGGCCGGCTCGGCGCCTAAGCCGTGGTCGGCGCCTCGATCCGTGGGGGAGCCACCTCGAGAAGGCCTTCCAGTAGCGCCAGGTCGCCGTCGACCGTGACCATGTCGAAGCACCTGTCCACGAACAGGGAGTAGATGCCCTCCGGGTCGCCGGTCACCACGACATCGGGGTCGTCGATCGGGCCGTTGAGAACCTCTCTGTCGATGAGCGAGGCGGTCTCGCTACCCGCGTGGAACTCGAAGCGACCGCTCGGGGCGAGGGGGGCGACGACGATGTCCATCGCGTTGGCCAGCCAGCCTTCGAAGAGCTCTTCCTTGGCCGTGGGCGGGCCGAGGGAGCGGGCGCCCCACAGAGCAAGCTCACGTAGGGCCGGGCGCAGCTCGCGCCCGTAGTCGGTCAGCTCGTAGACCTTCGACGCCGCGGGCGGCGGGAGGGTACGTCGAGCGACGATGCCGTGCGCCTCGAGGTCCCGGAGGCGCGCGGCAAGGATGTTGGTCCCGATGCCTTGCAGACGGTCGACGAGGTCGGTGTAGCGCTGGGGCCCGTGCATCAGCTCGCGCACCACGAGCAGAGTCCAGCGATCTCCGACCAGATCCAGCGCGTGCGCCATCGGACAGTACTGCTGGTAGCGCTTTGCCATGTCGAAAGACTATCACTCAATTGTAAATTCGTAGAAGTTGCTTGCAAAAAAGAAGTAATCCCTGTTACGGTCCCCGGCATGACTTCAGAAAAGCAAGCAACTGTGTCGGTGTCATCCGACCGCCGCCGGTGGCTGGCGCTCGCGCTGTTGTGCGTCGTCCAGTTCATGGTGGTCCTTGACATCGCGATCGTGAACGTCGCTCTGCCCTCCATCCAGAGCGACCTCGGGTTCTCACAGGAGAACCTCCAGTGGGTGATCAGCGCCTACGCCCTGGTCTTCGGCGGGTTCCTGCTCCTCGGCGGACGGGCCGCCGACATGCTGGGCCGCCGCCGGCTGTTCCTCGGCGGCATCGTCGTGTTCACCGTGGCCTCGCTGCTGGCGGGGCTGGCCTGGTCGGAGGCGTCCCTGATCGGCGCCCGCGCCTTCCAAGGCCTCGGTGCGGCGATCATCACGCCGGCCGCGCTGTCGATCCTCTCCACCACCTTCAGCGAAGGACGTGAGCGCAACATCGCCCTGAGTGCGTGGGGTGCCGTCGGCGGGTTCGGCGCCGTGGCCGGCGTACTCCTCGGCGGGGTCCTCACCGACGCGCTCAGCTGGGAGTGGATCTTCTTCGTCAACATTCCGGTCGGTGTCGCCGGATTCGCGCTGGCGCCGCTCCTGCTGCAGGAGAGTCGCGACGCGCGGGTGACGAGATTCGACCTGCCGGGCGCCGTCCTGGTGACGGGCGGACTGTCGTCGCTGGTCTACGCGATCACCCAGGCCGGCCAGGACGGCTGGCTCGCGTCGGGAACCCTCGCCGTGTTCGGGGTGTCCGCGGCGCTCCTCGCCGGGTTCGTCGCCTGGGAGCTGCGGCACGCCGAGCCGCTGATGCGCTTCGGGATCCTCCGGACGCGGACGGTGAGTGGGGCGAACGTGGCCGGATTCATCCTGGGCACCGCCCTGTTCTCGATGTTCCTGATGCTGACGCTGTACATGCAGCAGGTCCTGGGCTACTCCGCGATGAAGACGGGGGTCGCCTATCTCGCGGTCGCCGGTACCGCGATCGTCTGGTCGGCGGTCGCCGGCCAGCTGGTGACTCGCGTCGGGGTGAAGCCGGTGTTGGTGGTCGGGATGGCCATGCTGACCGCGGGCTTGCTGTACTTCACCCAGGTGTCGGTCGGAGGCAGCTATCTCGGCGACCTGATGCCCGGCTTCCTGATCATCGGGGTCGGTATCGGCTTCTCGTTCGTGCCGATCTCGATCGCGGCGCTTGCCGGGGTGAAGGCATCCGAGGCCGGGCTGGCCTCGGGGCTGATCAACACCTCCCAGCAGATCGGCGGCGCGCTCGGCATCGCCGCGCTCTCCACCATCGCCACGTCGCAGGCCGAGGACTCCGTCCTCAACGGGGCGGCTGTGCCAGTGGCGCTGGTCGACGGGTTCTCGTCTGCGTTCCTGGTGGGCGCGGTCTTCGCCGCCCTCGGTGTGGTCGCAGCCCTGACGCTCATCCGGCGCGATGAGCTGGAGACGGAGTACGTCGCCGAGCTGGCGGGGGAGCCGGTGCTCGACGCCGCCTGACAACGGCATCCGGTGCGCGACGCTACAAAACCGAAGTGGCCCTCACAGTGAATGTGAGGGCCACTTCGGCTTGTCCGATCATCACAGCACCTCAGCCACCCGCGGTAGCCGCAACCATCCGGGCGGCGTCCCGAGTGTGTCCGGCGCGTTCGAAGAGACCGCCGGCACGGGCGAGCAGGCTGACGTACTCCGCCTCCTGCCCTTCGGCGCGGGCCAGGTGGGCGCGAGCCTCGAGTGCCGCAGCCTGCCAGGCGGTACCGGCCCACCTGGCGGCAGACGCGTCGGCCGTGGCGAGATAGGACCGCGCCCGGTCGAGGTCGCCGACATCGGCGCAGGCGATCGCGGCCGGCACGGCGAACATGACGTCGCAGAGCATGCAGCTGTCTGTCTCCGCGATGACGGCCTCGGCCTGGTCGACGACCCGACGGGCGGCGACCGGATCCGGTGCGCAGTTGATCATCGTGCCGTAGAGCCGTTGCATGAGGTGCCTGCTCACCAGGGACCAGCGGGCCAGCGGGAGCGCTCGGTCCAGGAACTCCTGAGCACCGTCGCGATCGCCCCGCGCGAGACGCACCTCCGCGAGCCGCTGCAGGCACAGCGCCTCACCGGAGGGTGCGTCGACGTCGCGATGGAGCTCCGCTGCCTCGGCCAGCTCGCGCTCGGCGGCGTCGAGGTCACCCATGAGGAGCGTCGCCTCGCCGACGAGCGCGGCGGCGAACGCCACCCCCCGGAGCGCTCCGGCGTCCAGGGCTTTGCGCCGCAGATCCTCGGCCTGGGCGATGACGTCGGCGTACGGGACCGGTCCGTAGAGCAGGTACTCCGCAACGCACAGGTGCGCGTCGAACACGGTCGTCGCGAGGCGTTGCTTCCCTTGCGTTCGCCGCATCTCGCGGGGGAACCGTTCGAACCACTCGCCCCGCTGGTGCGCGATCAGGCCCTGCAGCCCCACGAGGTCCGCCAGATGCCAGCTGTCGTCGACCAGGGTGATCATGTCGCGCGCCTGGCTTGCGATGGCCCACGCGCTCTCGATGTCGCCGGAGAAGTACGCGATGGTGCCGCGGGCCACCAGAATCGGGCCGTCGGCGGCGTCACCCTCCGGCTCGAGGCCGGCAAGCGCCGCCCGTGCGGTGTCCACGTCGCCGGCTGCCGTCGCCGCGCGCGCCAGGCGCGCCCGGACCAGGCGTTGGTCGGTGCCGGTCGCGAGTGGAAGTGCCTCGGCGTAGGCCTCGGCCGCCTGGGGGTCCCCGGTCGCCATCAGCAGGTCTGCGCGCCGGGCGAGCAGCTGCGGTAGCGCTTCGCTCCCGGCGTGCTGCCTGACTCCTTCGACGAGGGTGAGTGCGTCGCGGTACGCGCCTAGTGCGCCTGCCGACTCGACCGCGCTGAGCACGTACGGCACGGCGCGGGAGGGGAGCCCCGCGGCGATGAACTGGTGGGCGACCTGGCTCGGCGGCGCCCCCATGGCGGCGAGCCGTTCCGCCACGATCCGCCGTTCCGACAGCCGTGCTGAGGGCTGCAGCTGTTCCACCAAGGCCTCCCGGAGCAGGGGGTGGCGAAACCGGTGCCCTGCTGCCTCCTCGGGTTCGACCAGCAGCCCGGACACGGCAGCGTGGAGCTGCAGGTACGCCGAATCCTCGTCGCCCTCGGCCAGCGCCAGCAGCTCGTCGGTGGTGAAGGTCGTGCCGAGCAGTGCGACCCGGCGGAACGTGGCCATCACATCCTCGGGGAGCGCCGGCAGCAGTTCGGGCGTGCCGGCGTCGACCGGGCTGCGGGCGAGCTCGATCGCCGTGAACGGGATTCCCGAGCTGATGTGCACGATCGTGTCGGCCAGCTCCTCGGGCAGGTCGGGTCGCTCGGCCTCGAGCAACCGACGTACGGCCCCGTCGGTGAGTGGCTGCACCTCGATCCGGCGGCCGGCGTTCCTGGCCACCAGGCTGTCCAGCAGCTCGCGCCTGCTGTGGTCGGCAAGTGGACGATGCGCCAGCGCCACCAAGACAGGCTCGGTCGTCGTGCACCGGCAGAGGTAGTGCAGGAGGCGCAGGGAGGCCTCGTCGGCCTCGTGCACGTCGTCGACGACGAGCAGCAGCCCGTGGTCGCTGGCGGCGAGGCGGACCAGCTCGGCGGTGGCGACGAACAGTCGCTGGTGCCCGGACTCGCCGGTCCAGTGCAGCTCGCGCCGCCCGGACAGCGCTCGCTCGATCTCGGCGCGGTATCCGTCGTCCAGCCCGTCCAGCAGGGCTGGGTGGGAGCGGCAGAGGTCACCCAGGGCTTCCAGCACCGGGGCGTAGGGCCAGGGTCCCTCGACAGCCGCGGCGGTGCCGCGCCCCGTGCGGAAGCCCGCGCGGCGTGCGGCTGCCTGGGCCAGGTCGAGAAGTGCGGACTTGCCGACGCCAGCGGGTCCGACCAGAACCAAGGCGCCACCTCTGCCGGAGGCCACGTCGTCGATCCGGCTCCGGATCTCGTCACCCAGCTCACGCCGCCCGAACAGGCGCCACGCCTGCTCGGGAGTGCGCGTGGGCACCGCTTGCGGGGTGGTCTCGAGCTGCCGGCGCAGCGTCTCGGCGGCAGCGCTGGGTGCGGTGCCGAGCTCGCGGCGCAGCGCCTGATCGAGTCGCTCGAGCTGGCGAAGGGCTGCTCGGCGGTCGCCGCGCTCGGAGTGGGCGCCGGCCAGTGCGAGGTGGGCCTCCTCGTCCGCAGGGGCATGCACGAGGAGCTCCTCCCAGAGGGCGGCCCGGCGGAGCAGGGCGACGCGGACGCCGTGTACGGCGTCCCTCGGGTCCTGGGTCCATGGCTCGTACAGATCCTCGGGCAGCAGCTCTCCCGGGCAGAGGTCCAGTGCGGCCCGCGCATCCTCGGTCGTGCCGTCGGCCAGCGCCCGCCGGCCCTTGCGGAGGAACTCGTGCACGTCCACGTTGACGTCGGTGTCGGGAGCCAGCAGCACGAGGTCGCCCCTGACGACCAGGCCGTCGACGTTCTCACCCAGCGCACGTCGTGCGAAGTGTGCGGCCTTGTGGAACCGGGGGGCCGCCGCCTCGATGCCCAGACCCGGCCACAGCGCGTCGAGCACCTGCTCGCGGTGCAGCCTGCGGTTGTCAGCAAGGGCGAGGAGCTTCACGAGCGATGCTGCGTGCCGCCGGGACCAGGCCGACGGCGTGACCGGGACGCCGTCCACGGCCACGTCGAATCCCCCGAGCAACCTGACACGCACGGCCACTTCGGCTTCCCTCCTCCGAGCTCACGATACGCCCGCGCGTGCTCCCGGTGTCTTCGCGGAGTTCCCTGTTGAAACCGGGTCAAGGCGGCGTAGCAGGCGCGCGGTCAGGTGGTCGACCTCGTCGCTCATGGCGCTGCTGACCCTGCGGAGCAGTACCTGGATCTCGTCCTCGCTCCAGTCGTACCGGCACACGGCCTCCGTCACATCGGCCAGCGCACTCGACAACCGGTCCCGGGTGCTCTCGTACTCCGCGAACGCGACGCTCGCCGGCGTACCGGCGGAGATCCTCGTCACTGCGTCCGCCAGCAGCTCGGCGTCCCGGAGCGCGTCGGTGAGGCCATGGGTGGTGATCGGGTCCTTGAAGTAGCCGGCGTCCCCGACGAGGGCCCAACCCGGCCCGTAGGGGCGCCGGACGAACCCCGGCATCCCGCGCCATCCGTGCAGCTCACCATGCGTCGCACCCGCTCGGACGGCGTCCCTGATGGCCGGTGGGCTCGCCGCGAGAAGACCGTCGAACGCCGACTCCGCGCCGGCCCGGCGCAATTGCTTCATCCGCTTCGGAGTGGTCGACACGAAGACGCAGGTCTCGCCGTCGTTGGTGGGGATCAGGCCGGCGCCGACAGCGTCCCCGTAGCCCCAGGAGTAGCCGTCTGTCGGCAGGTCGGCCACGTAGCGGTAGAGCACCGCGCTCGCGGCACGTCCCTGCAGTACGACGGGCGCGTCCGCCTCACGTGCGACGAGCGAACCGATGCCGTCGGCCCCGACGGTGAGGGCGGCCCGCACCGGGATCTCACCGGCATCGCGACCCCTGATCCTGACCCCCTCGACGCGGCCGTCGTCGGCGCGGAGCAGGCCCAGGACCGGAGTGGCGTGATGGACGTCGGCCCCCGACTCGGCGGCGGACTCGACCAGCACGCGGTCGAGCAGGTGCCTGCGCGGCGCGTAGAGCGCGTCCACCCCGGGGCTCGGCCGGATCGACACTCGGGTCGCGCGGTCGTCGCCGTAGCGGAAGGTGGTGCTGTGGATCGCGGGCGTGCCGGCGCGGAGCAAGTGGGGAAGGACCCCCCATCGCGATAGCTGCAGGACCCCTCCGCGCATGAGGGCATGGGTCGACAGCGTGTCGGAGCCCGGTCGTGAGCGCTCGAAGAGCGCGACGCGCACCCCAGCGCGGGACAGCAGCATCGCGGTCGCGGCACCGGCGACGCGGCCACCGACGACGATGACGTCGTACTCGTTCATGCGTTCTCCTCGAGGACGAGAGCCCCACGCCGTTCGGTTGCGGGCAGTGTTCCCGTGGTCAGGTGGGCCACGATCGCGTGCGCGTCGTGGCGGGCTCCGTCGACGAAGCCGGAGTCGCGGCGGTGCTGAAAGCGTTGGCCGACGACGTAGACCCCAGGGGCGTCGGTCACGCCGCGGTACTGGCGGATGGAGCCGTCCTCGGCCTTGATGGGCAGGTGCACCCACGTGTGGTCCGGGCGGTAGCCGGTGGCGAGGATGACCGTCCCAATGCCTTCGGCGCGCAGATCCAGAAGAGGGGGAGCTGGGACGGTCGGCACCGGCGTGGGCCAGCGCATCGGCCACACCTCGCCGGCCAGCCCGGCGTGATCGACGTACTGGTCAACCGAGTCGAGAAATCGGCGCAGGCGCCGGTCCGCTTCCTCGATGTCGTCCGCCAGCCGCTCGCCGAACGTCGCACGAAGGCCGTCGAGGCCCAGGAGCCGTCCGCTCAGCCGGACGCCGCGACGTTGCAAGGCGGCCAGGTCGACGTCGGCATCTGCGTCGTCGCTCGCCGCGGTGCGACCGATCACCTGAAGTGACGGCTCGTGGCGAGAGGCGACGGGATCAGGTACTTCGTCGATCGTGCGGTCGAGCCGACCGGTGGCGGTCAGCCACCAGAACGCGTCCATGCCGCGGTACCGGCGTGGCATCCGGGTGTGCCGGCCGACCGCGAGCACCACCTCGCGACCCGACCTGACCAATTCGTCGGCGATCTGTACGCCGGAGGAGGAGGCGCCCACGACGAGGACACCGCCGCGGTCGAGCCGACCGGGGTTGCGGTAGCGGTCGCTGGTGACGATGGGGAGGGCGGCGCGCTCGAGTCCTGGCGGTATCACCGGGGTTGCGTGCGGTCCCGTCGCGATGACGACGGAGCGGGTGCGCCAGGTGCCGTGGTTCGTGCGCAGCAGGTAGCTGCCGGCCGGACCGCTGCTCAGAGACTCCACCTGCGTTCCGCTGAGAACCGGCGCCGCGAAGGAGGCGGCGTAGCGGCCGAGGTGGCGCGCGAACGTGCCGGCCGACTGGAACCCGTCGGGGTCCGGGCCGCCGTAGTACCAGCCGGGCAGGCGGGTCATCCAGTTCGGCGTCAGGAGGTGCAGGGAGTCCCAACGCTCACTGCGCCAGCGTTCGCCGACCCGGCCACGCTCGAGGACGACGTGGTCGCGTCCCGCGCTGCTCAGCAGCCGGCTGACGGCGAGACCGGCGTGGCCGGCCCCGACCACGACGGTCTCCACGCTGTGCTCGGTGGTCATTGCAGGGTCCTCTCGCTTTCCCCTGGACCGGCCACTCGGGGTGCGTGGCCGGTCCCGGGGCAGGGGTGGGCTGGCGGGTCAGCCGGTCACAACCTCGATCGCGACGGGCGTCGGGTTGGTGAGCACGTCGTACACGGCCGAGCGGCGACGGGACTGCTCGACGATGCCGCGCAGCGTCGCCTCGTCGGCGTCGCCCTCGATGTGGAGCGTCACCTTGATCTGCTCGTAGCCGTTGCGGACGTCTCCGCCGGAGAGCCCGAGGATGCCGAGCAGGTCGATGTCGCCCTCGACGGTCGAGCTGACCTTGCTGAGCTGGACGCCGCGCACCGCAGCGATGTTCGCGATGCCTGCCGTCAGGCAGGCGGCGATGCCGTGCAGCAGGTACTCGACGGGGGTCGGGGCCTCGTCCTGCCCGGTCAGGACCTCCGGGTGGTCGGAGTCGACGGTGGTGACGTGCTTGTGTTCCATCTCCTGCAGCGCTCCGTGGAACCCGGAGTAGCTGGAGCGGCTGTGAGTCCCGCCCAGCCATTCGTTGGATGCGCGGAACTGGAACTTCGCGATCTCGGGCTGCTCCTTGACGGCGTCGAGGGTTGCGAACAGCGTCGCCGTGTCGACCCCGTTGGTACGAGGGTTCTCGGTGGTGGTGGTCATGCTTGTTCCCTTCCTGTGATGACGCCGGAGGGTCCGGCGGGCTCGTGTGAGTGGTGGGCATCCGTGGCGGCGGCGACGAGGGGGTCGCGCCAGACGACGGCGGTGCCGTCGAGAACCGTCGCGCCGGCCTGGTTGACGACCTGGGTGGCGAGCGTGGTGACCGGCTTGTCGTCACGGACGGCGGTCACCGTGGCCTGGGCAGTGATGACGTCCCCGGGTCGCACCGGCGCCAGGAAGCGCCAGGCGACCTCGAGGAAGACGCTCCCGGGGCCGGGAAGCTGCTCCGCAACCAGCGCGTTGAGCAGACCCGACGTGACCCCGCCCTGGACGACGACGCCGCCGAAGCGGCTTGCCGCGGCGAGGTCCTCGTCGTAGTGGATCGGGTTCCGGTCGCCGCTGATCTCCGTGAACAGGGCGATGTCCTGCCGGGTCACGGTGCGACTGCGCCGGGCGGATGCGCCGACCTGGGTGGTGTTCATGCCGACGAGACTCCGGTGGGTTCCTTCCCTGCGCCTTCCCTGAGCGGAGCGGCGGTGGGCGGACGAGGGAAGGACGGCCGTGACCCGGCAGGGTTTTGCTGGACCGCCGATGTATCTGGCAGGGATCCAGCGGGTCCTCAAAGGGAGAAGCCGCCCCCGGAGGAGTCAGCCATGCCCCATCCCGACACCGTCGCCCTGACCGCAGATCACGACCTGGGCACCGTCCGCACCATGCCGCAGTTCCGCAGCCACATCGCGCAGGGGCCGCTCACCGACGCCCAGCGCCGCCTCGTCCTGGACCAGGCCGAGATCCTGATCGGAGAGGTCTACTGCCACCTGCCGCTCAAGCGCGCGATGCACGCCATCGACCCGCTACAGGCGCTCCGCCTCCTGCGGCACCGACTGGCCGACCTCACCGAGACCGAGTTCCACGTGCAGCTGCAGCGGATCTTCCTCGGCCTGCACGACCTGCACACCAACTACATCCTCCCCTCGCGCTACGCCGGCTTCGCGTTCCTCGGCATCTTCCTCGAGCGCTGCGCCGACGCCGGGCGTACGGCGTACCTGGTGACCAAGACGTTCGACCACATCACCGGCGATCCGCAGCTCAAGGCGGGCGTCGAGGTGACGCACTGGAACGGCACCCCGATCCAGCTCGCCGTCGAGGCGAACGCAGCTCGGGAGGCGGGCAGCAACAAGGCGGCCCAGTTCGCGCAGGGCCTTCAGAACATGACCCTCCGCTCGATCAACATGTCGCTGCCGCCCGACGAGGACTGGGTCGACGTCACCTACAAGGTCAACGGATCGACCCACGAGACCCGAGTGCCCTGGCGCGTCTTCGAGTCCGCCGCCGAGGTGACGACACCGGGGACCCTGCCGTCGCTGCCCACCGGCGTCGAGGTCGCGGCCAACCACCTGGTCGGCATGGATCTCCGCACCGAGCTGACCCGGAGGGCGAAGCGTCGACTCTTCGCGCCGGCATCCCTGAACGCGCCGGCCCCGAGCGCCGCGAGAGCCGGTGCCCGTAAACCCAAGGCCACCGCACCGCTCGCGGCCGGGCCGGTCCCGACCAACCGCCCCGACGAGCTCAAGGCCCGCGTCGTCGACACCCCCAGCGGCACCTTCGGTCATCTGCGGATCTTCACCTTCCACATGCAGGACCAGGACATCGACGGCTTCATCAACGAGGTCGCCCGGCTGCTCTCGGTGCTCCCGCCCGAGGGTCTGGTGCTCGACGTCCGCGGCAACGGGGGTGGCTACGTGATCGCATCGGAGTTCCTCCTCCAGTTCCTCAGCCCACGCCGGATCACCCCGGAGCCGTTCCAGTTCGTGAGCACGCCCGGCACCACCGGGCTGGCAACGACCGTCGGCGACTACCAGGAGTGGAAGGCCTCGCTGGAGGAATCGGTGACCACCGGTTCGGCGTACTCCAGCGCCTTCCCGCTCTACCCGGCCGACATTGTCAACAGCGTCGGTCAGGTCTACCAGGGTCCGGTCGTGCTGGTGACCGACGCCCAGTGCTACAGCGCCTGCGACATCTTCGCTGCCGGCTTCCAGGACCATGAGATCGGGCCCGTACTCGGCGTTGAGGCGAACACCGGTGCCGGCGGCGCGAATGTCGTCACCCACGAGGAGCTGCGCACCGAATGGACCAGTGGAGCGCTCAAGCAGCTGCCCAAGGGGGTGCAGATGCGCGTTGCGCTGCGTCGCTGCCTGCGGGTCGGATCATGGATGGGCCAGCCAGTTGAAGACCTCGGCGTGGTGCCCGACGAGCTCCACGAGCTCACCAAGGGCGACCTCCTGCAGGAGAACGTCGACCTGATGGCCGCCGCCGGTGCCCTGCTCGCCCAACGACAGCCGCGGCTGCTGCAGTTCACTTCGACCGCGGCCGGCACCGGGAAGCGCAAGCTGACCGTCACCACCGGATCGGTTTCCAGCATCGACGTCTACGTCAGCGACCGACCGGTCGCGACGACTGCCACGTCCGACGGCACCACCCAGATCACCGTCCCCGCCGCCCCTGGCGACGTCATCCGGATCCAGGGCTACGACCCCGCCGGGGTGCTGGTCGCGGCGAGCCAGCAGGAGGTATGAGGGCCGTCGCGCGCATGATCGTCTCGGGCGGACCGGGTACGACGCACGGCATGGACGCGTAGTAGCGCGCGTCGGCGAGGATGCGTCGCAAGGTCATGTCCACCAGCTGGGTGTCGGAGTCGAATCTCCGGAAGCGGGGAACGACGCACGTCACCAGCCATGGCCAGCGGTCGTCGTACCGGGTGATCCTCGGCCAGGTCTGCGGACGCACCCCGTGTGTCATCGCCCGGGTGAGCGCGTAGAGGTAGAACGAGGTGAAGTAGCCGACCTCATGCCGCCCCCCACGTACCTCGAAGTTCGTGGCCGAGCCGATCGAGACAAGTCTCGCGAACGTGCACGAGAGGCGGTCGAAGTGTGGCTGCACCAGAGCGCGCTGCTCGTGCTCCAGGAGGCGGAGATTGCCTTCCCAGACGTCGTCTTCGGCCGTTTGCCGAGCGCCCGGCGAGCCCGACGTGTCCTCCAAAACACGGCGCCCTCGGTCGATCGCCTCGAAACCCGAGAGGACAGCCGCATAGCCAGGCTCCGGGCGGAAGAGAGCACGCAGATGCTCAATCCCGCCCGCGGCAGCGACGTAGGCCAGATGCACCCAGAAGATGTCGTTGAAGATGGCGTTGTTCGTCTCCCGGATCGTGTTCACGTCTTGCGTCAGCAGCAGCTTCCGTCGACCGAGACTGCGCGGTATGTCCACGAAGCCCGTGCTATCGGTATCAAGCCGGAACGGGAAGAGAACCAGCCGGACGTGGTGCGATGCGATCGCGGCCATCCCTGCCCACTTGAAGCACGTGGGCAGGTATTGGTAGATCCAGGAGTAGCGAGCCGAGATCCCCACGATGCGGTGGAACGCACAGCACTCGTCGGACAGGAGACCGTCGGCGACCGCCCGCCACCCCGAGATCGTCTCCGGCGCGCCGTTTCCGGCGAGGAGCTCGAGCGGGTCGGGGAGGAAGGGCTCGGGGACCAACGGGTGCCTGCCTTTCACGAGTTCCCCGGTCAGGCCTGGATGAAGTCCAACAGGTCGGGGTTGATGACGTCGGCGTGCGTGGTGCACATGCCGTGAGGGAAGCCCGGGTAGACCTTGAGGGTCCCGTCCTTGAGCAGCTTGATGGACAGCTCGGCCGAGTCGGCGATCGGCACGACCTGGTCGTCGTCGCCGTGCATCACGAGCGTGGGCACCAGGATGTTCTGGAGGTCCTGGGTGAAGTCGGTCTCCGAGAACGCCTTGATGCCCTCGTAGTGGGCCTTAGCGCTGCCCATCATGCCCTGGCGCCACCAGTTCCAGATGACCCCTTGCGAGGCCTCTGCTCCAGGTCGGTTGAAGCCGTAGAACGGTCCGGAGGCGACGTCGAGGAAGAACTGCGACCGGTTGGACCCGGTGCCCTCGCGGAAGCCGTCGAACACTTCGAGGGGGAGTCCGCCCGGGTTGGCCTCGGTCTGCAGCATCAGCGGCGGGACGGCGCCGATCAGCACCGCCTTTGCGACGCGACCACTCCCGTGTCGGGCGACGTAGCGGGCGACCTCGCCGCCGCCAGTGGAGTGCCCGACGTGTACGGCGTCGTGCAGGTCGAGATGCTCGACAACGGCGGCCGCATCGGCCGCGTAGTGGTCCATGTCGTGTCCGTCTGCGACCTGGCTGGACCGACCGTGACCACGGCGGTCGTGTGCGATCACTCGGTAGCCGCGCTGGACGAAGTACATCAGCTGCGCGTCCCAGTCGTCGGAGCTCAGCGGCCACCCGTGGTGGAACATGATCGGCTGACCGGTGCCCCAGTCCTTGTAGTAGATCTCGGTTCCGTCGTTGGTCGTGATTGTCGGCATGTTCACTCCTCGCGGTTGCCGATCGTGTCGGGGAAGGTGGGTGTCGCACCTGCGAGCGTGCGCGCTCGGGTGTCAGTCCAGGAGGTGCGCCATCGCCCGGGCGACGAAGTCGTTGCGCATCTCCGCCGTCGTCAGCCCCTCCGCACCGAAGCCGCTGAACACGGTGTCGTCCGTCGTGGTGACGGAGCCCTCCACGAACGCCTTCTGCGAGCGGGCCCAGTTGTTCGTCTCCCGCGAGCCCGCCGGCGGCGGTGCCGGGGTCCAGCCGCCGAGGTCGCCCTCGAATGAAGTCTCCTCGGTGACCACCCCGTCGAGGCTGACCTTGGTGTCGTCGACGAAGACGCCGAGACCCTGGGTGCCCCAGTCGGTGATGTAGCTGATCGACAGCTCGACCTGCTGGCCGGCGTACGGCGTCAGGTCGATGCTCCACTCCTGCCACCCGGAGCTGTTGCCGGTGGCCGCGTGCCACGCGCCAGTGGTGCCGGTGGGGGAGCAGTCCGCGCCCTGGTAGTGCGTCACGAACGGGTGGATCTCCGCCCAGCCCTCGGGGCACGTCGCGCCGGTGTCCTGCGACGTGTGGCCGTTGGCGTCCGGGAGCGTGGTCCAGCTGTCGGAGCCGACCTGGTGTGCCTCGACCACGACGTAGTCCCAGTCGGGCTCGGTGTCGTGGGACATCTGGAAGGTCAGCTCGCCGGACGTCGCCCCGGTGAGGTCGACCGTGCGGGACATCCGCTTCCAGCCCTGGTCGGCCCACTGGCTGAACATGTACCAGTCACCCGCGAACGGGTCGTACGGCGCCGCACCCGGGCGGACCCACTGCATGGGCGCGGCGCTGGCGAACTGCGGAAACTCGTCCTCGGGCAGGATGCTTGACGTCGTCACCAGCGACCCGGTGTGGTCCTGGTTGTTGGCCGAGTCGCCACCGTTGAACGTGCCCTCGAAACCGTCGAACTCACCGGCAACACCGCTGACGGGGAAGGACTCTCCCTCGGTGCTGGTGCCGCCGCCGTCGACGTAGTTGTAGGCGCCGAGCCAGTACTGCTGGAAATCATTGAGCAGCTGGATGCAGGGGTAGTCCTCCGGGGTGGTGCACTGCGGCGGCGCGAACGGGTTATACCAGTACGCGCCGTTGGTGCCCTGCGCGTACTGGTTGTACTTGCCGGTCACCAGCGCCTTGCCACCCTCGTTGAGGTAGTCACGCACCGACAGCTCGAGGTCGAGCGAGAGCTTGTCGGCAGTCCCGGGCGTCTGGCCGGTCGCGCGGGTGATGATGTCGTCGCCCGACTCCCAAACGATCGCGTCGTAGTGGGACAGCACACCGAGGTGGTGCGGCGCGGTGCGTCCGTTGACGTCGACGTCGTAGACGTCGGAGCTGTAGCCAGCCGCAGAGAGCGAGGCGGCGTAGTCGTCGGCGTACTTCGAAGTGGTCACGCCCTGGGCCGGGCTGACGCCCGTGACGTCCTCGGAGGCCAGGATCAGTACGTCGCCTCCGATGTCTTCAGCGACCGTGTAAGTGAACGGCTCGCTGCTGACCCAGCCCTTGCCCCGCTTGTAACCGGTGAACCAGACCTCGACCGAGTCACCCGGGTGAGTCCGGGTGATCTTGCCGCGGAACTCGCCGTAGTAGTCGTGGTGGGTGTCGCCGTAGCGCTCGCCACCCCTCCACAGCCGCGTCTTCTCCGACTTGGTCCGTCCGCCGTTCACGGAGTACTTCAGGCGGAGGTGCTTGAGCGCCTTCTTGGCCGTGACCGCGACCGGCTGGGTGGTGCCGTGCGAGACCGCGAACGGGTCGGACACCATGTCGGGGGCCGTGAGACCGACCGCCGAGACCGGGTCGTCCGGGTCGTCCGCAGATCGGGCCACGGACAGTGCGAACGGGATGTTCTTCTCGAACTCTGCTTGGATCAGCCCCTCGTCATCGGGGAAGTTGAAGCCGCTGACGCACTCCTCGGGCTCCCACTCGTCGTCGGGGTCCAAGGCCGAGGCCGTCTGGCAGGTGGTCATCTCGGGGGTGAAGCCCAAGGTGCCGTACTCGACTGCGGCGTGCGTGTTGAGTTCGCCGTTGGTGGTGTAGAGCTCGGCGGAGATGTCCGGGTCGTAGCCAGGGACTGCCGGGTTCTCGTCGTTGCCGACCATGGCCTCGGAGATCACGTCGTCCGGCGAGGGCGTGCTCACCTGCCAGCCGATGCCGTAGAGCAGCAGCTCGGCCGCGGAGTGGTAGTTGACGTAGAACTCGAACCCGACCCGGTCGAACAGCCGGTCGAGGGCCTTGGACTCGGGCTCGGAGTTCGGGCCCGTCCCGCGGTAGGTCTCGCTGGCCAGGTCGATCGAGGAGCCCTCGTTGTCCCAGCCCCACTTGACCGCGAAGTTGCGGTTGGGGTCGACGCCGTCGTTGGCGGTGAGGACTCCGTCGCCATCGTTGTCCCGGAGGTTCTTGCGCCAGAGGCGGTTGTCGGGGCCGAACGTGTAGTCGTAGCCGTCCGGGTTGGAGACGGGCACGAACCACAGCTCCGTGGTCCTGATCAACCGGTAGATCTGCGGGTCGCTCGTGTAGCCCTCGAGGTAGTAGTGCATGAGCCGGCGGACCATCTCGGGCGTGATCCACTCGCGCGCGTGCTGGGCGCCGCCGTACAGGACCGAGGGACGCCTGCCGTCCTTGACCTTCCTGGCGTCCTTGGTCACCTTCAGCGCCAGGATGTCCTTGCCCTGGATGGTCTTGCCGATGCTGACGAGCTTGGTGATCTTGGGGTACGCCGCCGCGGTCTCGCGCAGCTCGTCGGCGATGCCGCCGGGCTCGCTGTAGGAGCGGTAGACGTCGTGGCCGGCGAGGTTCTGCAGGCGTGCCGCCTCGGACGCCGGCCGACCGTTGATCTTCTTGACCTCGACCGAGAGGCCCTCGGCGCGGAGCACGTCGGCCTGGGCGTCGGTGATGACGGCCTCGAGGCGGATGCTGCCTTCGGCCCCCTCCGACTGGACGGCATGCTCGGTGTCCAGACCCGACCTCCTCGAGCTTCTCGAGGTCAGCCGGGGGCGGCCTCCACGACGTAGACCTCGAGGCCGTCGCCGCCACGGCCGGCGGGGTCGGGATCGGCGCTCGCGGGCGGAGTGGCGGCGAGCAGTCCGGCGGTCAGGGCTGCGAGGGCAAGCGCGGTAGGCAAGGAACGCATGATCGACCTCTGCTCATGGGGGAAGATCTCACCATTGTGTGATCCGGGTCACACGTCAAGGCCTGGGGTTGGACCTACTCTCCGGCCGGTTCAGTGTCCGGCGTCGCTCGTGCTCGCGGCGGAGGGCCTTCCCGGCCACTGTCAGCCGCTGCTGGACGTCCGCGGCATCCTGGGCTGAGGTTGTCGTCCGTGCTCGACTGTCCGAGGAGGAGTCATGACCGAGGAGAACCTGCCCGACGTGGTGTCGCGCGAGGCCTGGTTCGCCGCCCGCAAGAACCTCCTGGCGCGGGAGAAGGAGCTCACCCGGGCCGGGACCGGGTCAACGCCGAGCGTCGCCGGCTGCCGATGGTCCGGGTGGACAAGCCCTACGTGTTCGAGGGCCCCAACGGACGGGTGGGCCTGCTCGACCTGTTCGCAGGCCGCCGGCAGCTGGTGATGCATCACTTCATGTGGGTGTTCGACATCGATGACGAGGGGGTGGAGCACCCTCACGACACAGGCTGCCCGAGCTGTTCCTCGGCGGCAGACGGGATCGCGAACCTCCGGCAGCTGCACGTTCGCAACACCACCGTGGTCGCCGTGACCCGCGCGCCGTACGAGAAGCTCGAGGCATACCGGAAACGGATGGGCTGGACGTTCCCGTGGTACTCATCGGCGCACAGCGACTTCAACTACGACTTCCACGCGACCGTGGACGAGCGGGCCGCGCCGGTGCAGGTCTACCACCTCAGCGAGGCGGAGCTGGCCGAGGCCGGCATGCCGTGGTCGGCGAGCCAGCGGGGCGACTATCCAGGCATCAGCGCGTTCCTCCGCGTGGGCGACGAGGTGTTCCACACCTACTCCACCTTCGGCCGCGGGATCGAGCTCTTCCACAACGGCTACGAGTACCTCGACCTCACCGCGCTCGGCCGGCAAGAGGAGTGGGAGGAGCCGCGGGGCCGCGCCGAGCCGCTCGGCCTGCAGGTCGGAGGTCCAGCGTTGCGGCCGCCCGACGAGTACGACGCCTGAGGCGCGGGCGCGTCAGACCGCGGGTGCGGGCGGAGCCACCGCCTGGGTCGACGGGTGGTGCGCCATCGACCGCAGCTTGATCGCTGCGACGACCGCCATCACTCCCAGCGCGATCAACCAGACGCAGATCACGAAGACCAGCACGCCGAAGGACAGCTCGGGGTTCACCAGGAGGAACCCGCCCGCCAGGATGCTCACGACGCCGCCGGCGATGTCCCACCCAACGCGGCCCGCCTTCGGCGAGACCATCGCACCGATGATGTCGATGACTCCGACGGCGACCCACCAGGCACCCAGGATCAGCCCGATCACCAGCACGGTCTGCAGCGGATCGCGCAGGACGAGCAGTCCGACGATGAGCGCCAACGCGCCGGTCAACCCGCTGAGTACTCGGAGCGCCGTGTCCAGGCCACTCGCCGCGATCGCCGTCACGATCCGGAAGACACCGGAGACGAGTAGCTGGATGGCGATCAGCACCGCACAGACGAGCAGGGTCTCGTCGGGCCAGACCGCGAGAACGACGCCGAGCCCGAGCGTCACCAGGCCGTAGGCGAGAACCAGCCCCCAGTGGTCGGCGAGCCGATCGAGGTGGCCGGGAACTGCGTAGGTCGGCGCGGTCGTCGAAGGTTCGGCGGATGGCGTTCGGGACGACTCGTCGGTCATGACTGCCTCCAGTCGCGGCATGGGGACCTCATTATCGTGGAAGCTGGCACCCGTCGGGGATCACCCGAGATGGCTGGCGTGTCGGGCCGGTCAGCGCCGGTCGACGTACCGGACCTCGACGGCGTTGTTCCCGTATCCGAGCCGGTTCCACGGCGGCACGTCTGGTTGGACGTTCCCGGCTGCGTCCGTCGCCCGGGCGCGGATGGTGTGCCTGCCGATGCCGGCCGCGTCCCAGACGAACGTCCAGTCCTGCCACTCGTAAGGCCCTCGGGCCGGTTCCAGCTCGGCCGGCTGCCAGTCGCCCTCGCCGGTGAGGCTGACCTCCACCTTGGTGACGGGTCCCTGACCCGACCACGCCTTGCCTCTGACGGTGCAGGGCCCGACGTCGATCGTCGACCCCGGTGCGGGGTCGGTGACCCTCGCACGCACGCGCATCAGGCTGACCGGCTCCTGAGGTCGGTCCGGCCACTGGTACATGTAGTGGCCCGTCTGGAACTCGCCCGTGAACGGCTCTGCGAGGACGTCGATCCGGCTCAGCCACTTCACCGAGGCCACGGCGTACCAGTGCGGCACGATCAGCCGGAACGGCGCTCCGTGGTCGGGGCCCAGCGGCTGTCCGTTCATCTCGTACGCGAGCATGATCTCGGCGGCTGGATCGGCTGCGAGGGCGAGCGGCAGCGCGCGTTCGAAGGTCAGGTCGCTCTTGCTGGTCTCGGGGAGGATCGGTTGTAGGTGGTACTCGCCGTGGTCGGCGCCCGTGAACCGGACGTCGACGCCCTCCGCCGTGGGCCGCGCGAGCCCGAGGACCTCGCTCAGCAGGGCGCCCTTCCAGCGAGCGGTGGACACCGCGTAGTCACCCCATGGCTCCCCGGTCGGCAGCGGTCTCATCTCCAGCCGTCCGTTGCCGGCGCACTCGAGGGTGACTGCTCGCTCGTGGGCCGGCAGCGCGCGCAGGTCATCGAGGCCGAGCGTGACCGCGTTCTCCACCGCACCAGCGATCTCCAGGGTCCCGTCGTGGGCGGGCACCGCGAAGTTGCTGCGGACGTAGTGGAGCTCGGTGGGCGTGATCTCCCCCTCGAGAGCGGCGGGCGGTGCCTCGGCGTTGTACGGCGCCGGGTTGATCATCAGGAGCGCGGCGCGTGCCGCTTCGAGCTCGTCGGTGATGCTCATGGGAGGGGCCTCCTGGTGTGGGTGGGGAACGCGGCGCGTTAGTAGTCCGAGTCCTTGAAGGTGGGGTCGCGGCCGTCGTTGAACGCGCCGATGCCCTCGACGCGGTCGGGGTGGACCGCGGAGCGCCAATGGGCGTCCATCATGATCGCGATCGCCTGCTCGATCGGCTGGCCCTCGCCCAGGTGAACCGCGCGTTTGACCGCCTGCACGGCGGTGGGTGAGTTCCCGGCGATCGTCTCGGCGAGGCTATGCGCGGCGGTCATCAGGTCGTCGGTGGCGTGCAGCTCGTTGACCATGCCGAGCCGGTGTGCCTCCTGAGCCGTGATCGGCGCGCCGGTCATCAGCATCTGGAGCGCCTTCCCGCGTGGCAGCAGCCGCGGGAGAAGCGCGGGAGAGCCGCCGCCCGCTGCCAGGCCGAGCATGGCTTCCGGTTGGCCGAAGGTCGCGTTCTCGGCCGCGATGATGAAGTCGGTGCTCTGCGCGAGCTCGCAGCCACCGCCGTAGGCGATCCCGTTCACGGCGGTGAAGATCGGCTTGCGCAGCTGCCGAACGGTGTAGAGGGTGCGGTCGAAGTCCTGGCGTTGGCGCAGCCAGTCCTCCTTGGTCATGTTCTTGCGCTGGCGCAGGTCGCTGCCGACGGAGAACGCTCGGTCGCCGGCCCCGGTGAGGATGACGACGCGCACTGCGGGGCGGACCGCGATCGTCTCGACGACCTCGGTGAGGAGCGCACCCATCTCGGTGGTGATCGCATTGTCCGCGTGTGGTCGGTTGAGGGTCACCACGGCCACCTGACCGGCGGCCGCGTAGTCGAGGAGCACCGGGGGTTCGGTCTCCTCTACGTCGGGCGGAGGCGGCCCGAAGTCGAGCGTCTTCCACCGGTCGGTCCCGGGCGAGCTGTCTGCCACGTCCTCACGCTCCTGTCCATCGACGTCGGTCATGCCTCGAGCTCCGCCAGCCAGCGGAGCGCCTTCAAGCCGGGCGCGAAGCAGTACTCGCCACCGCGCGTCACGACGAAAGGTGGCAGCTCCTGCAGGCGACGGCGGATCGGACGCTCCGGGATCGTGAAGGAGCCGGAGCCGTCGTTCGCGCCCACCAGAGGGTCCGCCTCAGCCGGGGCGCCGATGAAGATGCCGTCGTTCAGCCACTGCGTCTTTACGAACTCGAACTGGCGCTTCAGGTGCGCGCCGGCGAACACGAAGATGATCCCCCGGTCGGCGTGGTCGTCCTCCAGTACGCCGTCCGGCAGCATCGGTCCGTAGCTGGTGCCTCGACGGATCATCCGGTGGAGGCGGACGTCCACGCTCCCGTCGTGGTCGAACGCGTCGCGCGGGTTCGCGCGGCGCGCGTGGGCACCGACAGGGCACTTGAAGCCACGCGGGTCGTCGCCGTACCCGTAGTCGTTGTTGCGTCGGGCATCCGAGCCGAGCTCGGGGTCGTCGAGGTCGGGGGAGATCGCGAGGGGTGCTCCGCTCTGCCAGCGCCCGACCATCTTGGCGCCGAGAAGTGCTTCGTCGGCCCGGTCCGCGGCTCGGGCGCGGAGGTACTGACGGTAGGCAGCCACCTTGGTGTGCAGCTTGCGGAAGACGACGTAGGTTCCGTTGCGGCCCAGCACGTCGGGGGCCGGCATCGGCGGCAGCTCGCCGCTCTCGTCGGGGTAGCCGAGGATGATCTCGCCGGCCTTGATCGGCGCCTCCCTCGGGTTGGAGGACGGCCGGCCACTCCCCTCGACCGTCGGTTGGCCGATGCCGTCCTTGAACCCGAACGAGGTCCGGCCGGTCTCGAGCTGGTAGCAGTCCTGTCGCCAGACCAGCTCGATCCCGGGGAGCTCACGCTGGGCGTTCCGGGCCTTCTCGGACGCGGCCTGCAACACAGCTGGGTCGGACGAGAGCGCGGCGATGGCGACGTGCACCTCGGAGGTGCCCAGCGGCTTCTCCCAGTGCTCGGGACTGCTCTCTCCGACGTCGCCCAGCAGGCCTGCGCGGGCCGCCATCCCTTCCCGGAACTCCGGCGCGAAGCTCTCCAGGGATGACTGGGGCACCCCGAGTGCCTGGAGGCCGTGGTAGCTGAACGCGACCGTGATGGAGGTGTCGGGGGCAGGTCCGGTCGCGGACCGAGCAGGATTGACGAGCCCGTGCAGGCGCCGCACGAGCTCGCGGCCGTCGGCCCGGTCGTCGATCCGCAGGAGCAGGTAGGTGCCGACATACGGCGAGGGACGTTCGAACAGCGCCCCGGCCTGGATGTCGTCGAGCTCGAGCGCGGGCTCCGTCGTCGCGGTCACTAGTGATGCTCCGGGAGCGCAGGCGGGTCCGGGTTGGGTTCGGCGAGGTAGGGGAAGGTGCGCCCGGAGGGTCGGCTGGAGTGGTCGACCCCGTCCCGGATCGTCGGCCCGTTGCCCGCGTTGACCAGCTGCGTGAACAGCGCGTCGATCACGTCGTCGTTCAGGGTCCGGCCACCGCAGGTCGTGTGTGCTTCTCCTCGCCGGGCGGCGAGCTCGATCTCGAGGAACGACCCCTGCTCGACGTAGGGCTTGGTGACGTCGACGACGAGGAAGTCGGCCAGGACCAGGTCGGTGAGCGGGTGGTCGCCGTTCTCGTCCGGGTGCCAGTCCACGGTTCCGTCGAGGCCGTCCCAGAAGGTGAGGTTGGCGTTCAGTCGTGCCCGATAGGCACCCAAGTAGGTGGTGTCGAGGTGGAACGCGTCCTCCATGTTGTACAGATCACGGATCTCCAGGTCGCGGTTGACGACGTCGAAGTCCTTCGGAGCCAGCATCATGTTCTTCACCTCCGGCCGGCCCACCCTCTCGATCCGGACGTTGAACCTCCCACGGGTGAGGGTCTCCGCGACCACCCCGACGAGCGATCCGCCCGCCAGGAGTGAAGCATCGATCTCGACGACGAGGCTGAGCACGTTCTTGCCGTCGAGGTAGATGGCGCCGGGGTCCGTGAACGACAGCTTCCGGGTCGCGATCGTCTTGAGCGCCGCGGGGGCGTCCATGATGAACGGGTCCCAGCGCTGGCCGGAGAACGCCCTGATCCCTGGTCCGGAGCCGCCCTCGGGGTCGCCGACGTGGAACGAGGCCGATCCGCCCGTGCTGAGGGTGCAGGTGCCCTCCTGTTCGTCCGCCGGCTCCGTGAAGACGCAGTCGACGACGAGCTCGTCCTCGCTCGGGCCGAACGGCAGCCCGGTGCCGTTGGTGGTGGCCGCGGTGAGCGGACGCAGCCTGAACCGGTAGATGAGGCCGTCCGAGAACTGGTCCCCGGGCTGCGCGAACGGGAGCGTGTTCATGACCAGCACGAGAGTTCCCTCGTGCTGGGGGCTCGGGAACGCGTAGACGTCGGTGATGTCCGCGATCGGATCGGCCAACGCACGAGGGCCGGAGATGTGGTCTGACATCGGTGTCTCGCCCGCGGTCGCTGGTCGCGGCCTAGTCGGAGGCCTCGTCCAGCAGTGGCTGCATGGCCGGGTGCTGGAGGGCTTCCGCGGCCTGGGGATGGTCAAGCATCTGCTGGAAGGCCGCGTTGACCCGCTGGGCCTTTCGAATCTCCTTGACGGTGCCGCCGTAATTGCGTGCGTAGGCGGCCGCCGTCTGCTCAGCACCGAGGACGAACGCCCTCACCGCCGCCAGGTCGGGGAGACCGTCGTAACCCTCCGTATGACGGAAGATCACGTCGAACAGCGCCAAGGTCGGTCCGGACGTGAAGAAGTCCTCCATGTAGACGTCCCACGGGCCGTCGAAGCTGGTCACGAAGGCGAGGCGGGTGTCGTCGTCGAAGAGCACGAACCGCGCCTCGTGGATCGTCTTGATAGCCATCCCGTAGTCCCCGGGCCGGTAGCCGGGCGTGCTCTGCAGATCTGACAGAGCGGACCGCAAGGCCGGGCCTTCGCCGGGCTTGACCCTGAAGAACAGGCTGAACTCGCTGGTCGGTCCGACGCTCAATCCCGGGTGCGTACCACTCGTCGATGGCACCGTCATCTCAGCCTCCTCGCGCTCAGCGGTTCACGGCCTCGAACGTAGGGCCGCGGGTTCGGGCCTCGCTTCATCCGCACCGGGTGAGGCCACGTCGAGGCGTTGCGTCCGAGACTCGATCAGGCAGGGACGACGAGGGAACGGAGACGCACGTGGCCGACAAGCCCAACATCCTGATCATCTGGGGCGACGACATCGGGATCACCAACCTGAGCTGCTACAGCGACGGGCTGATGGGATACCGAACCCCGAACATCGACCGGATCGGCGAGGAGGGCGTCCGGTTCACCGACTACTACGGAGAGCAGAGCTGTACGGCGGGCCGAGCGGCGTTCATCACCGGCCAGAACCCCTACCGCACCGGCCTCACCAAGGTGGGCTTCCCCGGCGCCGACATCGGCCTGCGGGCCGAGGACCCGACAATCGCGACCGCTCTGAAGGCCGAGGGGTACGCCACCGGCCAGTTCGGGAAGAACCACTTCGGCGACCGCGACGAGTTCCTCCCCACCATGCACGGGTTCGACGAGTTCTTCGGCAACCTCTACCACCTCAACGCCGAGGAGGAGCCCGAGGAGCGGGACTACCCGCCGGAGGCGGACTTCCCGGAGTTCCACAAGCGGTACGGGCCGCGCGGCGTCATCAAGTCGTGGGCGAACGAGGACGGGACCCAGCGCATCGAGGACACCGGCCCGCTGACGAAGAAGCGGATGGAGACCTGCGACGAGGAGTTCCGGGACGCGGCGATCGACTTCATGCGCCGCCAGCACGAGGCCGACACCCCGTTCTTCGCCTGGGTGAACACCACCCACATGCACTTCCGCACCCACACCCGCGAGCAGGACCTCGGGCGGTCAGGGCGCTGGCAGTCGGCGTACCACGACACGATGCTCTATCACGACGAGATCGTCGGGCAGGTGCTCGACGCGGTCGACGAGCTGGGCATCGCCGACAACACCATCGTCATGTACTCCACCGACAACGGGCCGCACATGAACTCGTGGCCCGACGGGGGAATGACGCCGTTCCGCAACGAGAAGAACTCCAACTGGGAAGGCGCGTACCGGGTCCCTTGCGTGGTGCGCTGGCCCGGCAAGATCCCGGCCGGGACGGTGCTCAACGGCATCGTCAGCCACAACGACTGGTTCGTGACCCTGCTCGCCGCCGCCGGCAACACCGACATCGTCGAACAGCTCGCAGCCGGTGGTGAGCTGAACGGCACGAAGTACAAGATCCAGCTCGATGGGCACAACCAGCTCGGATACATCACCGGTGAGGACAGCGAGAGCCCGCGCAAGACCTTCTTCTACGTCTCCGACGACGGCGACCTGACCGCCATGCGGTTCGACAACTGGAAGATCGTCTTCCTCGAGCAGCGCGCGCCGGGCACGCTCCGGGTCTGGTCCGAGCCGTACGTCGAGCTGCGGGTGCCCAAGATCTTCAACCTACGGACCGATCCGTTCGAGCGAGCCGACATCACGTCCAACACCTACTACGACTGGCTGATCAGCCACGGGTACCTGCTCATTCCGGCGCAGATGTACGTCGCGCAGACGCTGCAGACGTTCAAGGAGTTCCCGCCCCGTCAGGAACCGGCGTCGTTCAGCCTCGACAGGGTGCTCGAGAAGCTGCACGCCGGGGTCCCGAGCGCATGACGTTGGCGCTACGGCGTCGAGACGAGACCGGCCTGCGGATGGACGTGATCGAGGAGTTCTACGATCGCCACCCGTATCCGCCGCCGGCGGGGGACCTCGACGCCGTGGCGCCTCGCGACCCGCTTGCCCAGCGGGCCGCGTTCCATCTGATCTGGCCGGACCGGCCGTACGTCGAGCGCGATCGCATCCTCGTCGCGGGATGTGGAACGACCCAGGCGGCTCGGCACGCGATGCTCCGGCGCAGGGCAGAGGTCGTTGGCATCGACGTCAGCGCGACGAGCATCGAGCACTCGGAGCAGCTCGCCCGCCGGCACAGCCTCGACAACCTGATGCTCCGGAGGCTCGCGATCGAGGACGTTGGCGACCTCGGCCAGACCTTCGACCACATCGTCTGCACCGGGGTGCTGCACCACCTCGCCGACCCGGTTGCCGGGCTGCGCGCCCTGGCCGAGGTCCTCGCTCCCGGTGGAGCGATCACGTTGATGGTGTACGCGCCGTACGGGCGGGCCGGGATCTACCTGATGCAGGACTACTGCCGACGGCTCGGCATCACCACGGACTCGCACGACCTCGCCGACCTGGTCGCGACACTGCGCGAGATCCCCACCGGCCACCCGATCAGTCGGCTCCTGCGGGAGTCGCCGGACTTCCGGGACGATGACGCGCTGGCCGACGCGCTGCTCAACCCGCGCGATCGTGCGTACGCCGTGCCTGAGCTGCTCGGGCTCCTCGACGAAGCCGGGTTGAGGCTGGGCCGCTGGGCGCGGCAGGCGCCGTACCTGCCGGACTGTGGGTCGATGAGCGAGACGCCGCACGCCGCTCGCATCGCCGCGTTGCCGCTCCCGGACCAGTTCGCCGCCCTCGAGCTGTTCCGCGGGACCCTTGCCCGGCACACCGTGATCGCGTTCTCCGCCGCCGACGAGACGACGGGACGCCTCGACTTCGCGGACCCGGCCTCGCGGCGATGGCGGCCGATCCGGGTACCCACCGCGATGGCGGTCGAGGAGCGGCTGCCACCGGGAGTGGCCGCTGCACTGCTCAACCGTGCTCACACCGCCACCGATCTCGTCATGTTCGTCACCGAGGACGAGCTGGAGATGTTCCGCCGGATCGACGGCGCCCGCGCCATCGACGACCTCGGCGCGGACGCCCGGGCATTCGTCGAGCGTCTGTTCCGGCACGACCTTGTCGTCATCGACGCATCGCTCACCAAGAAGGAGCAGAAATGACCGACCGACTGCCCTCGTGGCGCCCTGGGCCGACCCGAGATGCCATCACCAGCTACCTGGACGGCATCGGTGACGTGCCGCCCGAGCACCGCCTCGCCTTCGTCGACAACGACGGGACGATGTGGTGCGAGCGGCCCCAGTACGTGCAGGCCGACTTCTTCGTCGACGGCGTGCGTCGACGGGCGGCCGACGACCCGACGTTGGCGGAGCAACCCGAGCTCGCAGCGGTGCTGGACAACGACGCGGCCAAGATGGGCGAGCTCGGCCTGGGGCGGATCGCGCTCGCCATGGCCAAGCTGTTCGACGGGCTGACGCCTGCCGAGTTCGCTGCGGAAGTCGATGCGTTCGTCGAGAGCTATCGGCACCCGACCCTCGACGCGCCGATCGGCTCGGTCGTCTACCAACCGATGCTGGAGCTCCTTGCCGAGCTGCGGGCCCACCACTTCACCATCGGGCTCGTGACGGGCGGTGGCACGGAGTTCGTCCGCCGGGTCGGCCCGATGCTGTACGACGTTCCGCCGGAGCTGGTCGTCGGGACGCTGATCGGCTACGAGTTCGGCCGTGACGACCAGGACCACCCGCAGCTGCGTCGGACCACCTCGCTGATGGGCGATGCGAACGAGGGCCACGCCAAGGTCGAGCACATCCAGGCCCAGCTCGGCCGCGCGCCGATCGTCGCCATCGGCAATTCCGGCGGCGACCGGGAGATGCTCGAGTGGGCGAGCGCGGGCCCGCACCCGGGGCTGGCCCTGCTGATCGACCACGATGACGCCGACCGCGAGTTCGCCTACACCTCCACCGCTGTCACCTTCGAGGAGAGTGAGCCCATCACCGCGGTGGCGGACCGGCTCGGGTGGACGACGGTGAGCATGGCGCGCGACTGGGAGACGGTGTTCGCGACCCGATGAGGTTCGGCGCCCACCTGCCGCTCATCGACTTCGACGGCGCCCCGTTCGAGCCGCCGGCCCTCTCGGCGTACGTCGACGCGGCTCGGGACTCCGGGTTCTACGCGCTCAGCTCGAACGACCACTTCGTCTTCCAGCGCCCCTGGCTCGACGGGATCGTGGCCCTGTCCAGTGTTCTCGAGCGCTCCGGCGACCTGACCCTGGCGACCACCGTCTCCCTGCCGGTGGTCCGCGGGCCGGTGGCGCTGGCCAAGGCCGCGGCTGCGCTGCAGATCCTTTCCGGTGGCCGGTTCGTGCTCGGGGTCGGACCTGGTTCGTCCGCCGCGGACTACGACATCGTCGGGCTCCCGTTCGACGAACGGTGGCCACGCTTCGACGCGGCGCTGCGCCGGCTCCGCTCCGAGCTGGCCGGCTCCGGCACACTCGAGCCGGCACCCACGAGCCCCGTCCCGATCTGGGTCGGCAGCTGGGGCTCCACGGCCGGGCTGCGGCGGGTCGCGCGCCTGGGAGACGGCTGGCTGGCGTCGGCGTACAACACGACACCGGAGCAGATGGCCGCCGGCCGGGAGGTGCTGCACGTCGCGTTGCAGGCGGCGGGTCGCGCGGGGGAGCCCTTCCCGGTAGCGCTGGCGACGGCCTGGACCTTCCTCACAGACAGCAAGGATGAAGCGCGGACGCGGCTGGAGGCCTTGGCGGGCATGCTCCGGCGCGACCCGGACCAGCTCTCCGGCCAGGTCCTGATCGGCGACCCTGACTACTGCGCGTCGCTGCTCGGTCGGTACGCCGAGGTCGGGGTCGACTCCGTTTTCATCTGGCCGATCGGCGACCCCGTCGCCCAGCTGGAGCGCTTCGGCGCGGAGGTCGCCCCGCGTCTGGGCTGACCCGCTTCCTGGTCATCGTCACGAGGGTGTCGACCATGGTCTGGACGGCGGGGGACGGGTAGGCGTCGTTGGCCCGGGCCACCCAGATCCGGCGCACGGGAGCCGGCGCTCGAATGTCCCTCACCTCGATGCGTGGTCCGGCCGGGGTGGCGGCCAGGCCGGGAACCACCCCGACCCCGAGGTTGGCTGCGACGAAGGCCTGCAGCCCGAGGTAGTCGTCGGAGGTGAGCGCGACGCTGGGGTCGAATCCCGCCTCGCGGCAGGAGTGCCGGACGATCCGGAACCAAGCACTCGACGCGCTGCCACCGACCCAGGTCTCGTCCGAGAGCTCCGACAGACTGAGGCTGGCGCCGCTCTTCGCCAGGTGGTGCCCGCGCGGCAGCACCGCTCGGAACGGGTCGTCGAACAGGTGCACGCGCTGCAGGTCCGGCGGAGCCAGGTCGGGGAGCGCCTCGTGGTCATACGTGATGGCCAGGTCGAGCTCCCCGTCGTGGAGCCGCGCGTGCAGGCGCGGCATGTGCTCGTCCACGACGGTGAGCCGGACGGTGGGGTACTGCTTCTGGAACCGGGCCAGCACCGGCGGCAGGAACGTCGCCAGCGCCGTGGGGAACGCCCCGAGCCGCAGCCGACCGAGACGCCGACCGGCCACCGCAGCCAGCTCCTGCTCGGCGGTGTCCAGCCGCGCCACGACGGCCCGCGCGTGCCGGAGCAGGATGACGCCCGCTTCGGTCAGCTGCGCCGGCCGGCTGGCGCGGTCGACGACGGTCTGGCCGACCGCGCGCTCGAGCGCGGAGATGTGTTGGCTCACCGCCGACTGCGTCAGCCCGAGGGCATCGGCCGCCGCGGAGAACGAACCCCGGTCCGCGACCTCGGTGAGCACCCGGAGCCGACGTACCTGCGTTATTAGCTCCACTAATGAAAGGTAACAGTTCTCCGTTGTCACTTATGCGAGTCGCAGCCTAGCTTCGCGGCACCACCCGACTCCAGGAGGAGCGATCCAGATGACCACGACCACCGACAACACCATCCGCAACGGCGTCGACACGGCGGCGCTGTTCGCCACCATCGACGCGGTGAAGGCCGACCCGGAGATCGCGAAGTTCCGGTTCCGCGCCACCAACACCTGGGTGAGCGGCACCCACAACCAGTCCACGATCTACGGCTTCCACGGCGCCAAGCAGGAGATGCTGCACCAGGCCACGTGGACCTTCGACGCCGACCACCCCGCGGTGCTCGTCGGAGAGGACAACGGTCCGACACCGACCGAGTACCTGCTGCACGCGCTCGTCTCGTGCCTGGTCTCCGGGCTGGCGAACATCGCCGCGGCGCGATCGGTGACGCTAACCGAGGTGACGACCACGGTGGAGGGCGACATCGACCTGCTGGGGATCCTCGGGCTCTCCGACGACGTACGGAACGGGTTCGAAGAGATCCGCGTCAGCTTCAACATCCGCGGCGACGACGCGGACAAGCTGAAGGACGTCGTCGAGCAGGCACGGCGCCGCTCCGCGGTCTACGACGTTCTTACCAACGGCGTGCCGGTCGCGATCGAGGTCGACGCGGGGTGACGACGTACGACGCAGTGGTGGTCGGCGCCCGCGCCGCGGGTGCGGCCACCGCGCGTCTGCTCGCTCGCTCCGGGCTGAGCGTCCTGCTCGTCGACCGGTGCCGTTACGGCACGGACACCCTGTCCACGCACGCTCTGATGCGCGGCGGGGTGCTGCAGCTGCACCGGTGGGGACACCTCGAGCAGGTGATCGCGGCCGGTACGCCGCCGGTACGGCAGGCCACGTTCCGCTACGACGGACAGGTGGTCGTCGTACCCATCAAGGCGTCGTACGGCGTGGACGCCCTGTACGCGCCGCGGCGCACGGTGCTGGACCCGATCCTGGTCGACGCCGCCGAGGCGGCAGGTGCCGAGGTGCGCTTCGGCGTCGCCGTCGCCGAGGTCGACCGAGACCGGTGTGGCCGGGCGACCGGGGTCTTCGGCCGCACCCTGGAGGGCGAGGAGTTCCGCGCCGGGGCCCGCATCGTCATCGGGGCGGACGGGTTCCGTTCAACCGTCGCGGCGCGGGTCGGTGCCCCGGTCGAGCGCGCGGGCACCGGCGTCGGCGCGACCACCTACGGGTACTGGCCCGGCCTCGACGTCGGCGGCTACGAATGGAACTTCCGACCCGACGCCGCGTCCGGGGTGATCCCGACCAACGACGGCCTCACCTGCGTGTTCGCGAGCGCGACGGCTCGGCGGATCGGCCGCGGCGGTCCGGTGCCGCTGCTCGAGATCCTGGGGGAGACCGACGCGGATCTCGCCGACCGACTCGCGTCCACGCCACCGCCCGCGACGCGCACCTTCACCGGGGTGCGCGGCTACCTCCGTCGCAGCTGGGGGCGGGGCTGGGCACTGGTCGGTGACGCCGGCTACTTCAAGGACCCGCTCAGCGCGCACGGGCTGACCGACGCCCTCCGCGATGCCGAGCTCCTGGCCGGCGCGGTCGTCTCGGTGCTGCGGGACGGCGCCGAGGAGCGGGAGGCGCTGGCCGGCTACCAGGCGAAGCGGGACGCGCTGAGCGGCGCCATGTTCGACGTCATCGACGAGATCGCCGGACACCGCTGGACCGGCGCCGAGATCGGCGGCCTGCTGATGCGGCTCAACGCCGCGATGTCCGACGAGGTCGATGCGCTCGCAGCCCTGGCGCCTCAGGCGGCGACCGGGCACAGCTCGGCGGGGACGGCCTGCGGCTGATCCGCCTCGGGCTCCGACTCGCGTCGGGCCAGGACCAGCGCGGGGAGCATGCTCGCGGCGGTCAGCAGGAACGCCGGGCCGAAGCCGAGCCCGGTCACCAGGAAACCGACCGCGATCGCGCCCGCGCCCATGCCCACGTCGTACGCCGCGTTCCACAGCGCGCTGACCGCACCGAAGCCGGCGGCCGGCACCCGGGCGTACATCAGGCTGAGGGTGGCGTTCTGGAGCACGCCGAAACCGACGCCGAAGGCGGTGGCGCCGGCGACCACCAGCACGCTGGAGGCCGTGACCGCCATTGCCGCCATCCCGATCACGGACAGCGCGACGCCGGGAACCAGCAGCCGGGTCTGGCCGCGGCGGTCGCCGATCCGGCCGGCGAACCACCGGCCCAGCGTGGAGGCGGCCGGCTGCAGGAACAGCGCGGCGGGGACGACCCAACCCCCGAGCCCGGCGACCGCGAGCGGCAGGTAGGTGACGAGGACGCCGGCCGCCGAGGCGCTCGCCGCGAAGATGACCGCCGGCCGCATCAGCCGGCCGTTGCGCAGGCTCCTGGCCACCCCGTGCTCGCCGTCGGCCCCGGGGTCGCGGCCGGGGAGCCCGGGGACGGTCGCGATCGCTAGCAGCGGTACGGCGGCGGTCAGGACGAACACCGCGTCGTAGCCCCAGTGCCCCACGGCCCAGGGACCGAACGGGAGTGCGAGCAGTGCGGGGATCCCGCCGACCAGGCCGACGATGGCCAGTCCCTCGCCGCGGCGGTCGTCGGGGATCAACGCCGCCGTCAGCGCACCGCCCGCGGTCACGGTGATCGCGAAGCCGACGCCACGGGTCGCGTTGACGGCCAGGATGATCGCGAACGACGGCGACGCGAGCAGCACGAGGGCGGGTGCGCCGAGCAGCAGCAGGCCCAGGGTCAGCGCCCAGCGGTAGCCGATCCGGGAGAGCAGTCGCGGGGTGGCGAGCTCCGCGGCGACGGTGGCCAGCAGCAGCGCACCGTTGGCCAGGCCGGCACCGGTGTCGGAGCCCTCGGCGGCCGCGAACATCGGGATCACCGCGAGAGGCAGGTAGAAGCCCACCGCGCAGGCCACGATCGAGACACATCGGAGCAGCAGGGGCCGGCTGAGAATGGGCGTCTGACTGGTCATGTCCACGACGCTAGGTCCGGATCGGATCATTGATAAGGTCCGGTTTCATGCCTGAAGAGAGGTCCACTTCCGGTCCGGAACTGCTCCTCACGCTGGATCGGGGCAGCCCCACGCCGCTGCGCGCACAGGTGGAGGGCCAGCTCCGCGACGCCATCCGCACCGGCCGACTCACTGCGGGGGAGCGGGTGCCCTCGTCGCGGGCGCTGGCGACGTACCTGGGCCTGTCGCGGGGGGTGATCCAGGAGTGCTACGCCCAGCTCCAGGCCGAGGGCTATCTCGTGTCGCGCGGCGGGTCGGTGACCCGCGTGGCGGCAGTCGCGGTGGATCAGCGACCCGCCCCCGTCCGCGCGGAGCCGCCACGCCGACCGCGCATGATCGCCGACTTCGAGTCCGGGGTCCCCGATCTCGGGATGGTGCCGCGACAGGACTGGGCCTGGGCGGTGCGCGAGGCGTGCCGGGACGCCCCGAACGCATCGCTGCACTACGGCGACCCCCGGGGCGAGCCGGCTCTTCGCGAGGTGCTGGCGGCCTACCTGCGCCGAGTCAGGGCGGTCGACGCACGAGCGGACCAGCTCGTGGTGTGCGCCGGCTTCCAGCAGGGGCTGACGATCGTCCTCCGAACCCTCGCGGATCGCGGGCTCACCCGGGTGGCGTGTGAGGATCCCGGCTCGATCGAGACCATCGCCGGGGTCGTCGCCGCGGCAGGCGGCGAGACGATGCCCATCCCGGTCGACGACCTCGGGCTCGACGTCGACGCGCTGGCGGCCAGCGGAGCCCGGGTGGTGGTCCTCACGCCGGCCCACCAGTGGCCCACCGGTGTGGTCCTCGCGGCGGAGCGCCGACACCGGCTGATCGCGTGGGCGCGCGAGCACGACGGCTTCATCGTCGAGGACGACTACGACTCCGAGTTCCGCTACGACCGCGACCCGGTGGGCTCGATGCAGGGCCTGGCGCCCGATCTGGTCGTCACCCTCGGCACCGTCAGCAAGTCCCTCGCCCCGGCGCTGCGCCTGGGCTGGGCGGTCGTGCCCCCCGCACTGGTCGAGGACGTCGCCGAGGCAAAGCGGGTGGCCGACCGGAGCACGCCCGGGATCGACCAGCTGGCCCTGGCCGCGCTGATCGAGTCGGGTCGCTTCGACCGACACCTCCGACGGATGCGCACGGAGTACTCCTCGCGACGCGACGCCCTGGTCGAGGCTCTGGCCGAGCACGCGCCCCACGTCCGAGTCACCGGACTCGCCGCGGGCTTCCACGCGGTCGCCCACCTCCCGGAGGGCGCCGACGAGGGTGAGGTCGTCGCCCGGGCGCACGCGCTGGGTGTCGGGGTCTACGGGATGGGAGGCTTCCACTCCACGGACGACGCCCGGCCACCGCGCCTGGTGCTCGGGTTCGGCAACCTCGGCACCCGAGCGATCCGGGAGGGCATCCGCGCCATCGCGGGGCTGCTGAACGAGCCAGGCTGACTGCGCACCGCCCTACACTTCCCGGATGCCACACGGGGTCGTGACGCTTGCCGTGGGCCTCGCGCTCCTGGTAGCCGGCTGCGGCGGTGACGAGCCGGAGAAGCAGAACCGCGCCGAGGCTCCGTCGGCGTACGCCGACCTCCCCGACGGCTGCCCCACGCCGACCGACCCCGGGCCGCACGAGTACGACGCCGCGCTGCACGACGAGCTGATGGCGATGTTCGAGCGCGACCAGTCCGGGCGCACCGGCGGACCCGACGAGGAGGGCGACCCGGCTCGCACCGAGCGGCTGAAGGAGATCCTCGGCGAGCACGGCTGGCCCGGCTTCGACCTCGTGGGCGAGGACGGCGAGGACGCCGCCTGGACGATCGCCCAGCACTCCGACCTGGACCCGGAGTTCCAGCAGTGTGCCCTGGCGCTCCTCGAGATCGCCGTCGACGAGGAGCAGGGGTCACCCGGCAACCTCGCCTACCTGAGCGACCGGGTCGCCGTCACGGCGGGGGAGCCGCAGCGCTACGGCACCCAGGTCGGATGCGGGGCGAACGGCAAGCCGAAGCCGGCCACGCCGCTGGCGGAGCCGGAGCAGATCGATCAGCTGCGCGAGGAGGCGGACCTGCCGCCGTACGAGGAGTACCTGGCCGAGATGGAGCAGATCTGTGGTGAGCCCCAGCCGGGCGGGTAGCCGTCTCGTCAGGTGAGGAAGATGCCGGCGTACGGCTTGGGTGAGAAGTACGTCGTCTTGGGGGGCATCACTCCTCCGACGTCGGCGATCTCGGTGACCGTCCGAAGCGGCGGAGGCCGGAGGAAGAACAGCGCGCCGCCGTCGTCCGCGCACTGCGACAGCGCGCGCTCGAGCGGGACATGGGCGGGAACCACCTCGAGCCGGGGATGGTCCGGGCCGGCGATCTGCAGGGCGGGGCCGAGAATGCGGGTGTGCAGGACGCTGACGTCGAGCCCTGCCGCACCTTCGAGCCGGTCGCCGTGGGGAGCCAGGTCGTACCAGCGCCCGTCGACGTACAGCGCGATCCCCTCGGCCTCCTCCGCGGTGGGCACTGCACTGACGTCGAACTCGGCCTTGGCCGCGGCGAGCAGCGCTGCGGCGTCGACCGGACCGGACACCCGTCGATGGAACGCTTCGAGCCGGAGACCTCCCAGCGGATGCAGCACGCACAGCACCCCGGCGTCGGTTGGCCGGCCCGCCTGCTCCCATGCCGACAGCCGGGCGGCGACCCGGTGGTGGCCGTCGGCGATGTAGTGCACATCGTCACCCAGCGCGTCGGCGAGCCTGGCGGTCTCGTCGGCGCCGGTGACCCGCCACACGGTGTGCTCGATGCCGTCCGGGCCGTCGAAGCGAACCAGAGGGCGGCCGCGGCAGGTGTCCTCGACGAGTCCCGTCACGGTCGGACAGTAGGCGGTCAGCAGGGCGACGGGCTCCGAACGGGAGGGCAGGTCCGCGTAGTAGCGCACGAGCGCGTCGACCCGATGTGGCTCGACGGACTCATGCGCGCGCACGCGGCCGTTCGCAAATGCGTCGAGGCGAACGTCCGCGACCACGCCGTCATGGACCTCGGCCCCGTGACGCATCCGGTAGATGTAGAGAGCCGTCGCCGACTCCTGGTAGGCCTCCAGTGGTACGTCGGCGCCGTTCGCGCCTCGCGCAAGGGCGTCGACCATCGGCGCCACCGCGCGGTCCGCCCACTCCTGCCGGACCACGCGGGACGCGACCGGGCGGACGACACCCGTCATGCGGTGCCGTCGATGGTGGTCGCGGAGACCCCGAGCACGTCGGGCAGGCCGCCGAGCTCGGTCAGCAGGTCGCCGGACACCGACCCGCCGACGTCGATCGTCGCGAGGGCCGAGTCGCCACCGCGGAAGACCCGGTTCTCCATGTGCTCGACGTTGAGCCTGGCGTGGCTCAGGCGGTCCAGGACCCGGGCCAGGACGCCGATCCGGTCCAGGTGCCGCACGGTGATGGTGACCGAGCCGATCCTGCTTGGTGTGAGGTTGACGCAGTTCAGCGTCTCGCCCTGGACGAACGCGTCGATGATCTCCACGACGCCCGCGGCTATCGCCCGCTGGGCCTGCTCGGTTGAGGCTCCGATGTGATGGGTGGCGACCACCCGGGGGTGCTGGGCGAGGCTCGAGGTCCACTCGGCCTGGCCGGAACCGGGCTCGTCGGCGTAGACGTCCAGCCCCGCGCGGAGGTCGTTCTCATCAAGCGCCGCGAGCAGCGCGTCCTCGTCGACGAGGTCGCCGCGCGAGGTGTTGAGCAGGATGGACCCGCGGTTCATCCGGCCCAGGAAGTCCTTGTCGACGAGGCCGGCCGTGTCCTTGCCCGACGGCAGGTGGAGGGACACGATGTCGCAGCTCGACAGCAGCTCAGGGAGCGACTCGACCATGTCGATGCGCAGGTCCGAAGCGCGCGCCTCGGTGTCGGCACTGCGGTCGGGCTTCGCCAGCGCTCGGACGTTGATCCCGAACGCGCGGGCGCGGTGGGCCACCTCGAGCCCGATGGACCCGAGCCCGAGGATGCCCATGGTCGATCCGAGCAGCCCCCGCGCCTCGCCGTACTTCTTCTTCTCCCAGCGGCCGGCCCGCAGGTCGACGGTGCCGTCGACGATCCGCCGGTCGACGGCGAGCAACAGCCCCATCGTGAGCTCCGCGACCGCGGCTGCGTTCCGACCGGGCAGGTTGGCGACCAGGACCCCTCGTGCGGCGGCCGCCTCCGTGTCGATCGTGTTCGTGCCCGCGCCCGCGCGGATCACCAGCGCGAGACGGTCGGCAGACTCGAACACCTCGCGGCTGACCTTGGTGCTGCGCACCACCAGCGTGTCGTACCCGCCGACGCTGCCGGCCAGGTCCGCCGCCTTGAGCTTCGGCTCGACGACGCACGTGTGGCCACGCGCCTCGAGCTCGGTGATGGTCGACCCGACGACGGAGTCGGCGAAGAGCACGCGCATCGCAATCCCCCCTCCGTGGGATCCTGGTCCTGCACGGTAGCCGGACTTCCCGCCGCGCCGGAAGCGGTTAGTCGGTCAGTGTGGGTCAGCGGATCGGTGGGATGCGTCGCAGCGTCAGCGCAAGGCCGCAGCAGACGAGCAACAGCGTGCCGGTGAGGGCGACCACTCCCGCCCAGCCGGCGACGCTCCAGGCATGACCGCCCAGCGTGCCGAACACCGACGACCCGACGTAGTAGGAGAACAGGTAGAACGCCGCCGCCTGACCGGTGCCGACGCCGACGGCGTGCGCGCGGGCCGCGACCCAGCCACTCGCGAGGCCGTGGATGACGAAGAACCCGACGGAGAGGGCGGCGAACCCGGCGACGATGCTCGGGAGCCATGGCGGCAGGGTGAGGAGGACGCCGACCAGGGCGATCGCGCAGCCGGCCGGCAGGATCGCCCGCCGCCCGAGCCCGTCGGCAAGCCGGCCGGACACCGTCGAGCTGACCGTGCCCAGCGCGTAGACGAGGAAGATCAGGCTGACGGTGCCGACGCCGAGGTCGAACGGCGACGAGGTGAGGCGGAACCCGAGGGCGTTGAACGCCGCCACCAGCGTCCCGACTGCGCAGCTCCCGAGCGCGTAGAGCGCCAGGAGCGCCCGGTCGGTGAGCGCGGCCCGGGCCATCGTGGCGAACGCCCGGCGTCCGCCCTGCGCCGGCGTGAACTGCAGCGACGCGGGCAGGGTCCGCGCCACGACGACGGCACACACCACCGCCACACCCGCTGCCGCGGCCAGGGCCCAGCGCCAGCCGGCGACCTCGGCGAGCGGCGCGGTCACCAGCCGTCCCGTCATTCCGCCGAGCGCGGTGCCGCCGATGTAGAGGCCCGCCGCCCGGGCATGGGTGGACGGGTGCAGCTCTTCGCGGAGGTACGCCGTCGCCACGGCGGGCAGCCCGGCCAGGCTCACGCCGGCGAGGAGCCGCAGGGCGAGCAGCGACTCCCAGGTCGGCGCCAGGGCACAGCCGACCGCGATGGCTGCCGAGGAGGCGAGCGACACGTGGATAAGCCGGGTCCGGCCGACGACCTCCGACAGCGGGCCGAAGAGCAGCAGCGACACTGCCAGCGCCGCGGTCGGCAGGGACATCACCAGCGTGCTCTGGGTGGGAGAGACGCCGAAGGCGTCGACGAACTCCGGGAGCAGCGCCTGGACGTCGTACAACAGCACGAACGTCGCCATGCCCGCGGCGAACAGTGCCACGAGGACCCGGCGGTACCCCTCGCTGCCCGGCAGGTGGCCGGGACCACTGAGGGGTCTGGTGCGGGCGTCGAGAAGTGCCACACAGCGAGAATGCTGCGTAGTCACCGATACGTCCAATGAATGAATCGGCTCTATTCCATGCGGATTCCGTATCATGCTGTTCATGCTGCTGAGGGACCTGACCTGGGTCAGCGCGCTCGCCGACTACGAGCACCTGACCGACACCGCGGCGATCCTCGGGGTCAGCCAGCCGACCCTGTCCAGGGCCCTGGCGCGGGTGGAGCAGGAGCTGGGGGCGCGGTTGTTCGAGCGGGTCCCCACCGGGGTGCACCTCAACCCCAACGGCGAGCTGGTGGTGGCGGCCGCACGCGAGCTGACCACTCGCTACGAGCAGCTGAGGGCCGAGCTCACTGCCCGGCTCGACCCCGACGCCGGCCTCGTACGCCTGGCCTTCCTGGACTCAATGGCCACCTCATTGGTGCCGGAGCTGCTCCGCGAGTTCCACGAGAGCGCCCCGCGCGTACGGGTGCTGCTCAGCCAGGAACCGGGGCACGCCATCATCGACGACCTCCGGACCGGTGCCGCCGAGCTGGCGATCACCGCTTGGCGGCCACCGGGTGAGTTCGGGTGGGTCGACGTCCAGCGGGAGCGGCTCGCCCTCGTCGTACCGCCCCACCACCGGCTGCGCGACCGCAGGCGCCTGGGGTTGCACGAGATCGCCGACGAGGAGCTGGTCACCACGCCGGCCGGGTACGGCTTCACCTCGCTGGTCACCGAGCTGCTCGCCGAGGCCGGCGTGACCCCGCGGATCTCGTTCGAGAGCGCCGACCTGGCCACGATCGAGGGGCTGGTCGCCGCGGGTCTCGGCGTGGCGATCCTGCCCGAGCAGTTCGCGGGGCTGTCCGGCACGATCGGCATCTCGCTGACCTCGGCTGCTGCCCGGAGGACCATCGGGATGACCTGGCGCACGGACCACCCGCTGGGCCCGGCCGCCGAGCGGTTCCTGGAGTTCGTGAAAAAGCTGGGCGTCCGTGTCGATCCGGTCCGTCGCCGTTCGACCCAGGGGTGAAAGGGTCCAAGGGGGACCCGTGGCGAGCAAGGAGTACACCGTGAAGTACATGCTGATCATGCGCGCGACCGACGAGGCCTACGCCTCGTTCCAGGACGTCGACTTCGACGAGATCGTCTCCGAGATGGGCCGGTTCAACCAGGAGATGATCTCCGCCGGCGTCCTGGTCGCCGCTGAGGGACTGGACGACGCGGAGCAGGGCGTGGTCGTCGACTTCTCCGCCGAGCCGCCGCTGGTCACCGACGGGCCGTACGGCGAGAGCAAGGAGCTGTTCGGCGGCTTCTACATCCTCGACGTGGCCTCCAAGGAGGAGGCCGTCGCCTGGGCCAAGCGGGCGCCGATGACCGGCCCCGGGATGAAGACCGAGATCCGCCGGGTCACCAGCATCGACGAGCTGCCCCAGGACAACGAGTGGATCGTCAAGGAGCGGGCGTGGCGCGAGGCGACCGGGCAACTGTGAGCGAAGCGCGAGACCGAGCAGGCGATCCGCAGCGTTTGGTCCGGCGGGACGGCGAGGTAACGCTGCGAGCGAACCAGTGGGCACTGTGACGGCGGGCTCGGGCCGCCAGGCCGTCGAGGCGGTCTGGCGGATCGAGTCGGCGCGGATCGTCGGCGCGCTGGCCAGGTACACCGGCGACTTCGCGCTCGCCGAGGACCTGGCCCAGGAGGCGCTGGCCGAGGCGCTGGTCACCTGGCCGCGGGACGGCGTTCCCCGCAACCCCGCCGGATGGCTGCTCACCGTCGGCCGCCGGCGTGCGATCGACACGTTCCGGCGGCGTTCGGCGCTGGACGAGCGCTACGCCGCGATGGCCCGCGAGGCCGACGAGGCCCAGGGGGACGACGTGCTGTGGGACCCGGACCGGATCGACGACGACGTGCTCGCGCTGATGTTCATCTCCTGTCACCCGGTGCTGTCTCGCGAGGCCCGGGTGGCGCTCACCCTGCGCGTGCTCGGTGGCCTGACCTCCGACGAGATCGCGCGCGCCTTCCTGGTGCCGACCGCGACCGTGCAGGCGCGGATCACCCGCGCCAAGAAGACGATCGCGGCCGCCCAGGTGCCCTTCGAGCTGCCGCCTACCGAGGAGCGCCACGATCGGCTCGGCTCGGTGCTCAACGTCATCTACGTGATCTTCACCGAGGGGTCCTCGGCGACGTCCGGCGCCGACTGGATCCGGACCGACCTCGCCCGCGAAGCCGTGCGCCTTGCCCGGGTGCTGGCACACCTGGTGCCCAACGAGCCGGAGACCCAGGGCCTGCTCGCCCTGCTCGAGCTCACCGCGGCGCGCTTCCCGGCCCGGGTCGACCAGGACGGCGAGCCGGTGCTGCTCGAGCAGCAGGACCGACGGCGGTGGGACCGGGCGGCGATCCGGCGAGGGAGTGCCGCGCTGGCCGGTGCGGTGGCCGTCGGCCGCGGGCTCGGCGCCTACGGTCTCCAGGCCGCGATCGCCGAGTGTCATGCGGTGGCGGCGTCCGTCGACGACACCGACTGGGAGCGGATCGTGCTGCTCTACGAGGCGCTCGGCCGGCTGGCCCCCTCGGCAGTCGTCGACCTGAACCGTGCGGTCGCGGTCTCCATGGCCCAGGGCCCGGCGGCCGCGCTGCCCATCGTCGACGGCCTGGTCGAGTCCGGGGCGCTCGCGCAGTCGCACCTGCTGCCCAGCGTCCGGGGCGAGCTGCTCACCCGGCTCGGCCGGATCGACGAGGCCCGCGCCGAGCTCGACCTCGCCGTGCGGCTGTGCGGCAACGAGCGGGAGCAGGGCCTACTCCGTGGCAAGCGCGAGGCCCTCGGCTGACCTCAGCAACCAGGTGCCGAGCGCCGCCCAGAGGAGGCCGACGCCGGCATAGGCCACGGCACCGAAAACCCGGTAGCCGGCGTAGTCGTCCGACGTGGATTGAGGGACCAGGGCGATCACCAGCGCGACGCAGTACGTGAGGGCGAGTGCGGCCAGTACGGCGCGGACCGGCCCGCGCCCGGGTGAGGTCAGCGCGGCGACCACCATCGCCGGGGCGAGCAGCATGAGGTCGAACGGGGGTCCTATCGCGCGGAACGCGAGGTTCATGGCGGCGAAGAGGAACATCGCCGCGCAGGCGACGGCAAGCGCCGTCGAGGCCGTCCGGCGATCGCCCGAGATCCGTGGCCGAAGCCGCCACACGCCGGCGCCGATCAACAGGTAGGGCACCGTGCCCATCGCGAAGCCCCAGCCGTGCATGTCGGCGCCGAGCACCTCGTTTTCGACGTTGTACGAGGTGGGTCCGTGTGCGAGCGTGAACGGGACGAACAGCACTGCGGACAGCACCCCGCCGACCACGAGCGCGGCCGGTGCGGTCCACGAGGAGCGGTCCATGGGGAGTCCTGATGAGCGGGTCTCGCAGCATAGGCCAGCCGTGGGTGCCTACACCCCAAGAAGTCTTTGACAGTCGCCGCAACCGTCCGGCATACTCCCCAATGACCATTGGAGGGTTGATGAGTGACGAACAGCTGAGCTCCCTGCGATCGGTCGCGCATCCCCTGCGACTGCGGATGCTCTCGCTGCTCACCGGGACGTCGATGAGCGCCGCCGAGGTGGCCCGCGAGCTGGAGATCACGCACGCCAACGCGTCGTACCACCTGCGGCTGCTCGCAGACGCCGGGTTGCTCGAGGTCGAGGGCGAGGAGCGGATCCGGGGCGGCGTGGCCAAGCGCTACCGGCACGTCTGGAAGAGCGCGCCGCTGTCGACGAGCCTCGATGACGTCGAGCAGCAGGTGCGCGCGATGGCCAGTGAGCTGCTCCGCCGCTACCAACAGCGCGACGGGAAGGTGCTGCTCACCGACGCCGAGCTGTGGGTGACCCCCGAGGTGTGGCAGCGGGCGCGGGACCTACTGACTGAGGCCTCGGTGCTGGTCCATGACAACGCGCAGCCGCCGCGGGCCGAGGGTTCGAGGCCGGTGAACCTGTCCATCGCCGCCTTCGAGATGGCCCGATGAACCGGATCGGCGTCTTCGCTCCTCTCCGCGAGCGCAACTTCCGGCGGTACGCCGCCGCCCGGGTCGTCAACATGTCCGGCACCACGATGGCCGGCGTCGCGCTCGCGTTCGCTGTGCTCGACGAGGACGACTCGTCGGTCGCGCTCGGCCAGGTGCTAGCGGCCCACAGCATCCCGATGGTGCTGCTCCTGCTCGTCGGGGGTGTGGTCGCGGACCGCTTCGGCCGGGCCCGGGTGATGCGGGTGTGCAACACCGGAGCCGGACTGGCGCAGGGAGCTCTCGCGCTGCTGGTGATCACCGGCAACGTCGAGCACTGGCACTTCCTGGTGCTGGCCGCGGTGAGCGGGACCCTGGCCGCTGCGACGTTCCCCGCGATGGCCGCCGTGCTGCCCCAGCTGGTGCCGCGCGAGCAGCTGCAGCAGGCCAACGTGCTGATGTCGATGGCCCGCGGAGCACTCGTCGTGCTCGGTCCGACCATCGCCGCCGCGCTCGTCGTGACGGTCGGGACCGGGCTGGGCGCTCGCGGTCGACGCGTCGGCCTGGCTGGTCTCGGCGGCGATCCTTACCGGAGTCCGAGTGCCGGTGCCCGACCCGGCCGAGCGCTCCGGGTTCATCGGCGAGCTGCGGGAGGGCTGGTCGCTGTTCCGCGGGACCACCTGGCTGTGGGTGATCGTGCTCGCGTTCGGTGCGCTGAACTTCATCCACATCGGCGCCTGGTTCACGCTCGGGCCGGTGCTGGCCAAGGACACCATCGGCGCCGACGGTTGGGGCCTGGTGCTCTCGGCCGAGGGAATCGGGGTGCTCGCCATGACCGTGGTGATGGCCAGGTTCCGGCTGGAGCGGCCGCTGATGATCGGGATGCTGGGGACGTTGACCTTCACGCTGCCACTGGTGCTCCTCGGACTGGGTGCCCAGGTGACGGTGTTGATGGCCGCCGCGTTCGTCGCCGGCGCTGGGTTCGAGCTGTTCGGCCTGGCCTGGAACCTCGCGATGCAGGAGAACATCGAGGACCGGATGCTCTCCCGCGCGTACTCCTACGACGCGCTCGGGTCCTACGCCGCGATCCCGCTCGGTCAGCTCGGCTTCGGCGTCCTCGGCGGCGTCGCCGACGTCTCCACCGTGATGATCGCCGCCGGCGTCGCGTATGCACTGATCGCTCTCTCCACCTTTCTCAGCCCGTCGGTGCGCAACCTGCGCCGCGCCGTCCCCGAGCCGGCCGAGGTCGACACCAGTCCCGCGTCCGGCGGGTGATGCGACACTGCCCCGGTGCGTGACGACCCCGAGCACCAGGTCTGGCTGGACGAGCAGCTCCGGCGCCAGCTGGCCTTCGGGCGGGCCTTCCCGCATCCGGACGGTGGGGCGGCGTGGCTCGACGAGAACGGAAAGCCCGACCTGTCCCGACCGGTGTTCACGTGGATCACCGCGCGGATGGCGCACGTCTACTCGCTCGGTGCGCTGGCGGGGATCGCCGGTTGCGCGGAGCTGGCCGACGTCGCGCTCGCGGGGCTGACCGGGCGGTTGCACGATCCGGAGCACGGCGGCTGGTTCGCCTCGGTCGGGCCGGGCCGGCTCGTCGACGACACCAAGTCGTGCTACGCCACGGCGTTCGTCCAGCTCGCGGCCGCGACGGCCACGACCGCAGGCCGTCCCGGGGCCGCGGAACTGCTGGACAGCGCGGTCGAGGTGCTCGAGACGCGGTTCCGCACCGACATCGGCCTGTACGCCGACCGCTGGGACCGGGCCTGGACCACCCTGAGCGACTACCGCGGGGTGAACGCCAACATGCACGTCGTCGAGGCCGACCTTGCGGCGGCGGCCGCCACCGGTGACGGCTCGTTCCTGGACCGCGCCCGGGTGATCACGGAGCGAGTGGTCGACGACTGGGCGCGGGGCAACGACTGGCGGGTCCCGGAGCACTTCGACGCCGCCTGGAACCCGCTTCCGGACCACCACCGGGACCAGCCCGACCACCCCTTCGAACCGTTCGGGGCCACCGTCGGCCACGGCCTGGAGTGGTCGCGTCTGGTGCTGCAGCTGCGCGGCGCGCTCGGCCCCGCGGCCCCGGGCTGGATGCTTCCCGCGGCGACGAGCATGTTCGACAGGGCGGTGCGCGACGGGTGGTCGGTCGACGGTCATCCCGGCTTCGTCTACACCACCGACTGGGACGGCACCCCCGTGGTGCGCGACCGGATGCACTGGGTGGTGTGCGAGGCGATCTGCGCCGCCGCGGCCTTGTCCGACGCGACCGGCGACCCGGCGTACGACGAGCTCTACCGCACCTGGTGGGCGCACGCCGTCGAGCACTGGATCGACCCGACCAACGGGTCGTGGCGGCACCAGCTCACGCCGGAGCTCCAGCCCGCCGACTCCGTGTGGCCGGGCCGCCCCGACCTCTACCACTCCGTGCACGCGGTGGTGCTGCCGCGATGAGCGACCCGGTCGTCCTGGTCGCCGGTGAGTCCCTCGTCGACGTGCTGACGTCCGCCGACGGCACCAGGACCGAGCACCCCGGTGGCAGCCCGGCCAACGTCGCGGTGGCGCTGGCCCGCCTCGGGACCCGGGTCCGGCTGCTCACCGCGTACGCCGCGGACCGGCTCGGCTCGATCGTGGGGGAGTACGTCGGCGAGCCCGGCGTCGAGCTCGCAGCGGACCCGCACGTCGTGGAGCGCACCTCCTCCGCGGTGGCGACGTTGGACGCGACCGGCGCCGCGTCGTACACGTTCGACATCTCCGGGGTGCTGCCGGAGCCGGACCTGTCCGTGGCCACGACTCACCTGCACGTCGGCTCCATCGGTGCCGTGAACCCGCCCGGCGCCGACCTGCTCGCCCGACTCGTCGAGCGGCTCGCGCCGATTGCCACGATCAGCTACGACATCAACGCGCGGCCGAGCGCAGTCCCGCTGGACGCGGCGACCCGGGCCAGGATCGGCGCTCTCGTGGCGGCGAGCGACGTCGTGAAGGCCTCCGACGAGGACCTCGCCGAATGGCTGCCCGATCTCTCCCTCGACGATGCCGCGGCAGGGCTGCTCGAGTCCGGCGCCGGTGTCGTGGTGGTCACGCTCGGCCGCCAGGGCGCACGCTGCTACACGGCCAAGGGTGTGGCGGCGGAGGTGCCCGGCGATGACGTGGCGGTGCGCGACACGATCGGCGCGGGCGACGTCTTCTGCGCGACACTGCTCGACACCCTGCGGCTGAGGGGGCTGCTCGGCGCGGACCGGCGCGCTGCGCTGCGCGCGGTCCCCGATGACGACTGGGCGGTGGTCCTGCGCCGTGCGACGCGTGCCGCCGGGATCACCGTGAGTCGTGCGGGGGCATCGGCGCCGACGAGCGCCGAGCTGGACGGCACCTAGGCGAGCGCGGCGACCGCCTCGGCGAGATCGGCGACAGCACGGCTGCGGTCACTGGTGCCGACGTCGAACGGTAGGTCGAGCTGGAAGCCCATGAACGCCGCGTCGATGAGTGTGACCGCGCGCCGCGCGAGTGGACGGCGTACGCCGGAGCGGACCAGGTGGTCCACCATCGCCGCGGTCCAGGCGTCGTTGGCCTCGCCCACCACGCTCGCGTACGGCTCCTGGCCGAGCAGGCCGAGGGCCGCCGCCTCGACGTAGAGCCGGCTGCACCTGTAGATCTGCGGGACGAGCATCGCCTCCCACAGGTCGTGGACCGCGCGGCGCAGGTCGCGAGAGGGCTCCATGGCCCGGACGTGCGCCGTCGACCGCTCGTTCGACTCCCGGAGCACCGCCGCGACCAGCTCGTCCTTGGAGCCGAAGTGGTAGAGCAGCATCCGGTCGCTGGTGCCGAGGTCGGCGGCGAGCGGCCGCAGGCTCAACCCGATCAGCCCGTGCTCCAGCACGTAGTCCGTGGCCGCCTCGGTCCACTCCGCGCGGCGCTCGGCGTTGCGTGCCATCTGCCCTCCGTTATTGCCTTGGTTTCAACTGTAGCAGTTGCTACATTGTGGTGTAGCAACCGCTACACATCAACGTCGAGAGGAAGTTCGCCATGTACGCCGCCTTCGGATTGCTGTTCGTCGCGATCCTCACGGAGGTGGCCGCGACCTCGGCGTTGCCGCGCGCGCACGGCTTCCGTGACCCGCTCTGGACGGTGCTGGTCCTGGGCGGGTACGCCGTCTCGATCTGGCTGCTCGCCGTCGTCGTCCGGACCCTGCCGGTCTCGACGACGTACGCCGTGTGGTCCGGCGTGGGGACGGCCGCGGTCGCGATGGTGGGCGCGCTCTGGCTGGGCGAGCGTCTGGACTGGGTCAGCATGTCCGCCCTGTCACTGATCGTGGTCGGCGTGGTCGTGCTCAACGTGCACACGGCAGCCCACTAGGTTCGGGGGCATGCCGGCCGCCCTCCTCGTCGCAGGGACCACCTCCGACGCCGGCAAGACCGTGGTGACGACCGCGCTGTGCCGGGCCTTCGCCCGCCGTGGCGTGCGCGTGGCGCCGTTCAAGGCGCAGAACATGTCGAACAACTCCATGGTCTGCTCCACCCCGGACGGCGGCGCCGCCGAGATCGGCCGCGCGCAGTGGGTCCAGGCGGTCGCGGCGGGGGCGGAGCCCGAGCCGGCGATGAACCCGGTCCTGCTGAAGCCCGGAGGTGACCGGCGAAGCCACGTGGTGGTGATGGGTCGGCCGGCCGGCGAGATCTCCTCGGCCGACTTCGTCGGCGACCGCCGGCACCTGGCCGACGCGGCGTACGCCGCCTTCGACGATCTCGCGGAGCGCTACGACGTGGTGGTCTGCGAGGGCGCGGGGAGCCCCGCTGAGATCAACCTGCGCGAGGGCGACTTCGTGAACATGGGGCTGGCCCGGCATGCCGACATCCCCACGATCGTGGTGGGTGACATCGACCGGGGCGGCGTGTTCGCGGCGTTCTACGGCACCCTCGCCCTTCTCGATCCTGACGACCAGGCGCTGGTGGCGGGCTTCGTGGTCAACAAGTTCCGCGGCGACGAGAGCCTGCTCGCTCCCGGGCTCGAGCGGCTCCGAGAGCTCACCCGCCTGCCCACGTACGGCGTCCTCCCGTGGCACCCCGACCTGTGGCTGGACTCCGAGGACGCCCTCGACCTGGACGGCCGCAGGTCCGCCGACCGACCCGGCGCGCTGCGGGTGGCCGTCGTGCGACTGCCGCGGGTCAGCAACTTCACCGACGTCGATGCCCTCGGCCTCGAGCCCGACGTGGACGTCGTGTTCGCCTCGACGCCGCGGGCGCTGGCCGACGCCGACCTCGTCGTGGTACCGGGCACCCGCGCCACCATCGCCGACCTGGGCTGGCTGCGCGAGCGGGGGCTGGACCGCGCGATCGTCCGCCACGCGTCCCACGGTGGGCCGGTGCTCGGCATCTGCGGCGGCTTCCAGATGCTCGGGGCCCGGATCGACGACCCCGACGGCGTCGAGGGGCCGGCGGGTCGTTCGGTGCCGGGGCTGGGACTGCTCGATGTCACCACGACGTTCGGGACCGCCAAGGTGCTCCGCCTGCCCACCGGTGCCGCGCTCGGCGCGACGACCGCGGGCTACGAGATCCACCACGGGCGGGTCCGGGTCGACGGCGGCGAGGAGTTCCTCGGCGGTGCCCGACGGGGCGCGGTGTTCGGCACCATGTGGCACGGCAGCCTGGAGGGCGACGGCTTCCGGCACGCACTGCTCGCGGAGGTCGGGGCCGCGGCGGAACGCGAGTGGCATCCGTCGGACGTCCGTTTCGCCGAGGCGCGCGAGGCCCGGCTGGACCTGCTCGGCGACCTGGCGGAGAAGCACCTCGACATCGACGCCTTGCTCCGGCTGACGCGTGCCGGCGGGTGACCCGGACCGCACCGGGCCCAGGCTGCCGCGGCTGCCTAGCCCCGGCTACCCCTCCATGTACATGTAGGGGTCGTCGACCCGCTTCGCGGAGGGCAGCGGGCGGGCACTGCGCAGGTGGATCCCGAACAGCTGGTCGATCTGTCGGCCGTACCTCCGCTCGACCTTGGCCCGGCCGATCACCAGACCCTGCTCGTCGGAGACCGAGGCCAGGCTGGACCAGTTCTCGCTGCCCTGGTAGACCAGCCGCGCGCCGCGGCGGCCGCCGTAGTGGCCGCTGATCGCCATCGCCTTCATGTGCAGGTAGACGTCGTAGGCGCCGTCGCCGTCGGAGTCGCGGACCAGGTGGTTGCGTGGGACACCCTTGAGGATGCGCCACACCTTGCCGCCGAGCTGGCTGTAGACGAGCCGGATGTTGCAGCCTTCCCGGTCGAGCTGCTTGATCTGCTTCGCGATCCGCACCCCGCGGTTGCCCAGGATCACGTCCTGCGCGATCCGCAGCGAGGTGCGGCCCTTGATGCCGGCCCCGCGCGCGCCCTTGCACTTGACCCTGTCGAGCATCTTCGACACGAGGTCATTCAGCCCTGCGCGAGGCTGGAACCAACCCCGGAGGTTTCCCGCTCTGTAGACACGAGGCGCGGCGGGCCGGTCCCTCGATGCCTCGTTGAAGACCTTGATGGAGGTCTTGTAGGCCCGCTTCGAGCCGAGGATGGTGAACATGTCGTTGTACTGCGAGCTGGCGGACGCCCCGGTCATGTTGGCCGAGGAAGACATGACGACACGTGGCTGGACACCGGTCTTGCTGAACACGTACATCTTCGCGTGCATGGCGCCACCCTTGCCGCGGCAGGAGTTGGAGCAGGTGTGGAACCAGCTGCGCATCTCTGGCCGGCGGTCCTGCCTCTTCAGGGCCCGCCTCAGCGTGTTGTAGGTACCGCCAGGTCCCTGCTCCTGGGCGAGCTTGCGGGCCATCAGGATCCGCACGCTGACCCCACGCTTGTGCGCCGAGCGAAGGGCTTTCACGAAGACCCAGCTGTTGAAGTTCCAGGTCATCGCCCGGATCTTCGAGCCGCGCTGGGCGTGCCGGATCGCCCGGAGCACCTTGTCGTTGACCGCCTGCTGGCCAGGCCGGTTGAACGTCACGCCCGGGCTCGGCCGGAAGCCGCGCCGCTTCTGGGCCGGGGTCGTCTGCTGCGCTTCCGGTACGGCGGCCCGGCTGACGTCCTGCTGGGTGGTGGAGGCTGCGCCGGCAGGTCCGGCGACGATCTGGGACGACAGGGCCACGCTGAGGATGGTGGCCGCGACGACGTACCTGCTCTTCCGCACTCTGGTCTCCTGGCTGGGGGGCTGGCCGTGCCACGAGCCGGCACGAAGCCGGCTCGTTGTGTGGACTAGACCGTAACAGCCAGCGTGCTTGCATTGCGGGATGAGCGACGCGCTTTCGAGCCTGATGGAGGCCGCCGACTCCCCGCTGGTGGTCGTGACCACCGCGGCGGAGGACGAGCCGGCCGGATGCGTCGTCGGCTTCCACTGCCAGTCCAGCATCGAACCGGAGCGGTACGCCGTCTGGCTCTCCAAGGCGAACCACACCTACAGGGTCGGACTGCGGGCCGAGTACTTCGCCGTGCATTTCCTCCGCGAGTCCGACCGCGAGCTGGCTCGCCACTTCGGCACCCAGAGCGAGATCGATGTGGACAAGTTCGCCGACATCGGGTGGAGCCCGGGCCCCGGCGGGGTGCCGCTCGTCGACGGCCTTCCGCACCGGCTCACGATGCGGAGGTCGATGATCCTCGACGACGGCGGTGATCATGTCTGCGTCACCGGTGAGGTCGTGGACGTCGACGGGGGCGACGGCTTCGTGCCGCTGCGGCTCTCGGTCGCCGCGGACTGGGAGCCCGGCCGCGAGCCCGAGGAGCGGGCCGTCGACCCTCGTCAGGACTGATCGCTGTCGCGCGCGGTGAGGTGGGTGAGCAGGCACCGCCACTCGCCGCCCCGCCGCACGAACACGTCGGACGTCCACTCGTCGTTCTCGAAACGCTCGCCCTGGTACTCGCCGGAGTTGACGTTCCGGGCGACCACGACCGCCACCTGTCCGAGGTCGACGACCGAGTGCAGCTCGTGGCGCATGGCGTCGTGGGTGACTTGACCGCTCCGCACGGCCTCCAGGAAGCCGATGCCGGGCATCGGCCCGTCCTTGCCCACGAAGAGCCAGTCCGGGTCAGCGAACGCGGCGATCCGGTCGGCTTCATTGGCGATGATGGCCTCGTCCCACTCGATCAGTAGCTGGTCGAAGGCTGCGTGTGTGCTGCGGTCGGTCATGCCGCCAGCATCACCGGGTTCACCCCGGATGTCTTGGACGAACGGGAGCCGCTTCGATGGGGTTCGACCCGCACGCGCTAGGTTGCACGGTGACCCCTGTCACCCGTTTTCGCGGTCGAAGGAGTGGTGCATGGCGACTGGGATCCGCGCACGCCTGGCCGGGAAGCACGTCCTGCTCACCGGGGTGACCGGGTTCGTGGGCGAGGCGCTGCTGCAGCGCCTGCTCAGCGACGCCCCGGAGACCCGGATCACGGTCCTGGTGCGCCCCCGTGGGTCGACCAGCGGCGAGGAGCGGATCGAGGCGCTGCTGAAGAAGCCGATCTTCGAGGGCTGCGACGGCGACCGGGTGAGCGTCCTCGAGGGCGACATGGCCGACGTACCCGCGCTTCCGGGCGACATCGACTCCGTCCTGCACTGCGCGGGCGACGTCTCCTTCAACCCGCCGGTCGACCACGCCTTCACCACCAACGTGGTCGGTACCCGCGGCCTGCTGGCGCGGACTCGCGAGGTCGGTGACCACGTCCACTACGTGCACGTCTCGACGGCGTACGTCGCCGGCCGGCGCCGCGGCGTCATCCCCGAGGCCCCGGTCGAGCACGACGTCGACCTCGAGGCGGAGCTGACCTGGGGGCTGGCGCAGGGACGGACCGTCGACGAGCGCTCGCGCGACGCGGAGCGACTCATCGGGTTCCGCAAGGAGGCCGAGCGGTCGCACGGCCGAGCGGGGCTGCTCACAGCGGCCTCGGCCGTCGAGGAACGCCGCAAGGAGTGGGTCAAGGAGGAGCTGATCCGGCTCGGCACCGAGCGGGCCCGCAGCCTCGGCTGGACCGACTGCTACACCTTCACCAAGGCCCTCGGCGAGCGGGTCGTCGAGGCGCACGCCCAGCACGCGCCGGTGTCGATCGTCCGCCCGAGCATCATCGAGTCCGCCCTCGAGCGCCCGAACCCGGGCTGGATCGAGGGGTTCAAGATGGCCGAGCCGCTGATCCTGGCCTACGGGCGCGGCGAGCTGCCGGAGTTCCCCGCGGCCGCCGACACCATCGTCGACATCGTGCCGGTCGACCACGTCGTCGCGGCGCTGATCGCGGTGCTGGCCCACCCGCCGGCGGCGGGGCAGCCGGAGTACTTCCACGTCTCCTCGGGTGCGCGCAACCCGCTCACCTTCCGCAACCTCTACGACGACGTGCGCGGCTACTTCGATGCCCACCCGTTCGAGAGTGGCGACAGAGGCGCGGCCCGGCTGCCCGACTGGCGGTTCCCGGGCGCGCAGTCGGTCGAGCGGCTGCTCTCGACCAGCGAGCGCGCCCACAAGGTCGCCAACTACGTGATCGGCCATGCGCCGCGGTCGGACCGGGCCCGCGACCTGGCTCGCAAGCTCGACCAACAGGGCCGGCGACTGGAGTTCCTGCGCCGTTACCTCGACCTCTACAAGGAGTACGCCCAGGCCGAGCTGCGCTTCTCCGACGACCGCACGCTGGCACTCTTCGAGTCGCTGTCGGCTGACGACAAGCAGACGTTCGCGTTCGACACCGCGGTCGTCGACTGGCGGCACTACCTCCAGGACGTGCACTGCCCGGCGGTCACCGAGCCGATCCGCAAGCTCGACGAGCTGCGCCGCAGCCGGAAGCGCGGATCCGCCGGGCTCAAGCAGCCGACCGGCGAGGGGGTGGCGGCGTTCTTCGACATGGACGGCACCCTGCTCTCGTCCAACGTCATCGAGACCTACCTGTGGCTGCGGCTGCAGGAGATGTCCGCCGCCGAGCGCACCGCCCAGGTCGGCCGGATCGGCGCCCGGCTGCCGAGCCTGATCCGCGCCGAGCGCTCCGATCGGAGCGCGTTCCTGCGGGCCATCTACCGCGAGTACGCCGGTGCCCGGCTGGCCGGCCTCGACGAGATCGTCGACGACGTGCTCACCGACCATGTCCTGGCCCGTCTCGCGCCGGCCGCCGTACGCCGGGTCCGCGAGCACCGGGCTGCCGGTCACCCGACCGTGCTGATCACCGGCGCGATCCGGCCGCTGACCCGGCCGCTTGCGCCGCTGTTCGACGAGATCGTGGCGGCGGAGCTCGGGGTCGACGACCGCGGCATCTGCACCGGCTACCTGGACACCTCGCCACTCACCGGTGAGTCCCGCGCCGCGTGGATCCAGGAGTGGGCGCGCCGCAACGACATCGACCTGACGAAGTCCTACGCCTACGCCGACAGCCACTCCGACCTGCCGATGCTCGCCGCGGTCGGTCGGCCGGTGGCGGTGCGGCCGGACGTCACGCTGTACCGCCACGCGCGCCGGGACCGCTGGGAGATCGTCGACTGGGCGAGCCCCGACGCGACCGGGCGGTCGCTCAACCCGGCGGGGGTGAACGCCTGATGCTCGCGCTGCAGATGTACCGCTCGCTGCCCCGCCACCTCGCCGGCAGGGCGATCGGTGGCCGGGTGCCCGGGCTGCTGTCCGGGTACGCCGCCCCGCTGCGGTTGGTCACGATCGACGAGCCGCGGGTCGAACGCGAGGGCTGGGCCCGCCTCCGCACGAGGCTCTCCGGGGTCTGCGGGTCGGACCTGGGCGCGCTCTCGGGCCGCACCAGCCTCTACTTCTCCTCGTTGGTGTCCTTGCCGTTCGTGCCCGGGCACGAGGTGGTCGCCGACCTGCTCGAGGACTGCGGCGACCTGCCCGCCGGCACCCGGGTGGTCGTCGACCCGGTGCTGACCTGCGCCGCCCGCGACGTCGAGCCGTGCGAGGCCTGCGCGTCCGGCGCCACCAACCGGTGCGGCCGGATCACCGTCGGCGGCCTGCGGCCGGGACTGCAGACCGGGTTCTGCGCCGACACCGGCGGCGGCTGGGGCGAGGTGCTGACGGCGCACCGCAGCCAGCTGCACGCCGTGCCGGAGGGCTACTCCGACGAGCAGGCGGTGCTGCTGGAGCCGATGGCCTGTGCCGTGCACACGGCGCTGCGGGCCGGCATCCGCCAGAACGACCGCGTCCTCGTGAGCGGCGCCGGCTCGGTCGGCCTGCTGGCGACGCTCGCGATCCGCAACCTCACCAGCGCGGGCGAGATCACGGTGGTCGCCAAGCACGCCCACCAGCGGGAGCGCGCGTTCGCCCTCGGCGCGACCGAGGTGGTGGCGCCGGGTGAGGTGCTGCGCCGGCTGCGGCGGGTGACCGGTGCGTTCCTGGTGAAGCCGGAGATGGGGTCGTCGTACCTCCTCGGCGGCGTCGACGTGGCGGTCGACGCCGTCGGCAGCAAGCAGTCGCTGGAGACCGCGGTCAACGCCACCCGGGCCGGCGGCAGGGTGGTGCTCTCCGGGATGCCGGCAGCGGCGGACCTGTCGGCCGCGTGGTTCCGCGAGCTCGACGTGGTCGGCACCTACTCCTCGGCGCAGCGCGAGCCCGCCCTGGACGGCCGCGGTGCCTTCGACGTCGCCACCGAGCTGGTCGCCGGAGACGCGGTCAGCTCGCTGGCGAAGACCATCGCCGCCTATCCGCTGCATCGCTGGCGCGAAGCACTCGACCACGCGCATGGGGCCGGCCGGCTCGGCACGGTCAAGGTGGCATTCGACCCCCGGAGCAAGAGGTGAGGAAGACATGAGCAGGCCCGGCTTCGTCCTCGAGGTGGACGACCGCACCCCGCCGCTGGTGGTCCACGAGGGGGAGGGCTTCCGACTCGAGAACTTCCCGCTCGGCACCCGGGCGATCTACCCGCCCGAGTCGCTGCCCGCGATCGACGACGTGGACGGGGCGATCCGGGAGGCACTGCTGCACCCGGTCGACCAGGATCCGCTGCCCACCCAGCTGCGGGCCGGCATGCGGCTCACTATCGCGTTCGACGACCTGTCGCTGCCGCTTCCTCCGATGCGGGCGCCCGACATCCGGCAGCGGATCATCGAGCAGGTGCTGACGATGGCAGCGGCGGCCGGCGTCGACGACGTACAGCTGATCGCCGCGAACGCCCTGCACCGCCGGATGACCCCGGCCGAGCTGCGGCACATCGTGGGGGAGCGGGTGTGGCGCTCGTTCGGCCCGCAGGGGCTGCTCTACAACCACGACGCGGAGGACCGCGACAACCTGCTGCACATCGGTCTCACCGACCAGGGCGAGGACGTCGAGATCAACCGGCGCGCGGCCGAGTCCGACCTGCTGATCTACGTGAACGTCAACCTGGTCGCCATGGACGGCGGCCACAAGTCGGTGCCGATCGGGCTGGCGTCGTACAAGTCGCTGCGCCACCACCACAACGCCAAGACGATGGTGCGTTCGCACTCGTTCATGGACCACAAGAAGTCGCACCTGCACCACTCGGCCTGGCGGATGGGCCGGCTCCTCAAGGAGCACCTCAACATCTTCCAGATCGAGACCACGCTCAACAACGACGTGTTCCCGGCGCCGTACGAGTTCCTGATGAAGCGCGAGTGGGAGTGGTCGGTCAAGGACCAGGCCACCATGCTGGGCATGCGCCGGGCCCTCTCGGTGGCGCCGAAGCGGCTGCGGCACAAGATGTTCCACGACCTGCGCGCGCCGTACGGGCTCACCGGGGTCAACGCCGGCGACACCGAAGGGGTGCACGAGCGAACCATCGCGGCAGTGCACCGCCAGCAGCTGGTCGAGGTGCAGGGCCAGTCCGACGTGCTGGTGATGGGTGTGCCCTACCTCGGCCCCTACAACGTCAACAGCACGATGAACCCGATCCTCGCTACCTGCATGGGGCTGGGCTACTACTTCAACTCCTACCGCGGCCAGCCGGTCGTCCGCCGCGGCGGAGCGGTGATCCTGTACCACCCGCTGGACGCGGGCTTCAACCAGCTGCACCACCCGTCGTACGTCGACTTCTACGAGGAGATCCTCGCGGAGTCGACGGACCCGGTGCTGATCGAGGAGAAGTACGAGCAGCAGTTCGCCACCGACCCGTGGTACATCCACCTCTACCGCACCTCGCACGCCTACCACGGCGTCCACCCGTTCTACATGTGGTACTGGGCGGCGCACGCGATGGACCATGTCGACGACGTCGTCTGGGTCGGCGGCAACCGGCGGGCGGCGGCACGACTGGGCTTCCGCGCGGCCTCGACGCTCGCCGACGCGCTGGAGATGGTGTCCGGCACGGTCGGGACCAACCCGTCGATCACCCACCTGCACAACCCGCCGCACCTGATCGCGGACGTGAAGTAGCCCAATGAGCTTCGTCGCTGCATTCACCAAGGGGACGGTCGACGACGTCCGCACCATGGCGCGCGGCTGGCGATGGGGCCGCCGCTCGCAGGTCCCGCGGTCCGCCGAGCAGTTCGTGCCGCCCGCGCGGACCACCGTGTTCCGCACCGAGTGGGCACGCACCCGCGGCGGGCGGGCGGCGCGCGAGGTGGCCCAGAAGGGCTTCCTCGACCCGCTGATGTCCTCCCAGGTGAGGCGCCGGGTCGAGGGGCTCGACGTGCTCTCGCGGATCGAGGGCCCGGTGATCTTCGTGTCCAACCACGCCTCGCACCTCGACACCCCGCTGATCCTGCTCTCGCTGCCCGACGAGTGGCGACGGCGTACGGCCGTGGCGGCGGCCGCCGACTACTTCTTCGACACCTGGTGGCGGGCGGTCGGCTCGGCGATGGTGTTCAACACGTTCCCGATCGACCGTCGCGGCGGCACCATGGCGACCACCCCGGGCGACCTGCTCGACGAGGGCTGGAGCCTGGTGATCTACCCCGAGGGGACCCGCTCCAAGGACGGCTGGGTGGGCCGGTTCCAGCTCGGCGCCGCCTACCTCGCCACCCGGTACGGCGTGCCGGTCGTGCCGATCGCGCACCGCGGCACCTTCGCCGCGATGCCGCGCGGGCAGAACTGGCCGAGCCGCGGCCGCCGCCAGCTCACGCTGCGCTTCGGGGAGCCGATCTGGCCGGGCGAGGACGAGTCGCCGCGAACGTTCGCTCCGCGGATCCGCTCGGGGGTGGGTGCGCTCCTCGACGAGGAGCGGACCACCTGGTGGGAGGCGCAGCAGCGCGCCGCTCGCGACGCCACCCCCGACCCCTCCGGCCCGGACATCGCGCCCTGGCGGCGGATCTGGGAGCAGACAGCGACCCTCACCGCTCCGGCCCCGACCGGCCGTCGGCTGCGGGCCTGGCGGGCCCGCTGAGTTTCACCTCGGTGGTCGAGTAGCCCCGGCCGAGCTTGCGAGGCCGGGGCGTATCGAGACCACTTGCCGGGTCTCGATACGCCCGCCGCTCGTCCCTCGCGACGGGCTACTCGACCAACGAACGGCGCGCGGCGTCCATGACCACGCGTTCCGGCAGCCCCTTGGCCGCCGCGACCCGCGCCACGTCGTCGTACTCCGGGGTTGCGGTGACCACCTCGCCGTCGAGCCGGGCGAGCTTGACCCGCACGGTCTCGCCGTAGACCTCGACCTCCGCGGTCTCGCGGGGGAGTGCCACCTTGTCGACGGCATAGCGGCGCAGCCCGATCGTGGTGGTGTGGGCGAGCACCACCCGCTCCAGCTCCGCCACCAGATCCGGCCGGGCCAGCACCGACAGGGTGTGCGCGGGCCGGCCCTTCTTCATCAGGATCGGGGTCAGCCAGGCGTCGGACGCGCCGGCCTCCATCAGCGCGGAGAGCACCCCCGGCCACAGCCGCGGGTCGAGGTCGTCGACGTTCGCCTCGAGCACCACCTCGGGGGCAGCCGCGGCCGCCGTCGCCGCCGGGCTCCCGACCACCAGCCGGGTCAGGTTGGCGTGTCCCTCCGGCTCCGCGGTGCCCGCGCCGGCACCGACCAGCTCCGGCCGGATCCCGGGCAGTGGGCCGAACCCGTCGGCCAGGGTCACCATCAGCGCCACGCCGGTCGGCGTCGCCAGCTCGATGTCGATCGGCCCGCCGAAGCCGGGAGCGTCGTGGGCGCGCAGCAGCTCGACGACGGCCGGCCCGGGCACCGGGATCGGCCCGTGCTCGGTGCGGGCGCGCCCGCCACCGAGTGCGATCGGGCTGCACACCAGCCGGTCCAGGTCGAGCGAGCCGAGGGCCGCGACCACGCCGACGACGTCCGCGATGCTGTCCAGTGCGCCCACCTCGTGGAAATGCACCGCCTCGGCCGGGACCCGGTGCACCCGGCCCTCCGCGTCGGCGAGGTGCCGGAAGACCTCGGCAGCGGGCGTGCGTACCGCCGGGTCCAGACCCTCGAGCAGGGCCAGGACGTCGGGGAGAGTACGCCGGTGCCGCGACTCGGCGGTGGTGACGATCGCCCGGGTGGCGCCGATACCTGCGCGCACGGCCGGCTCGCTGGTGATCTCCACCTGTTCGGGGAGGTCGAGACGGTCGATGGCGTCACGGACGACCGCCAGGTCCGCGCCCGCGTCCAGGCAGGCGCCGAGCAGCATGTCGCCGCTGAGCCCGCCGGTGGCGTCGACCCAGCCGATCCGTCCGGTCATCGCGGGGTGTTCATCGGCTCAGCGCCTCGTTCATCGACCCGGACCGGAAGCCGCGCGGGTCGACCTCGACGGTGTCGAACCCGGTGACCGCCCCGAGCAGCTCGGGCCGTCGTTCGAGCTCCTCGACGAGCTCGCGGTCGACCTCGACCCGGGCCCGGTCGCCGAGGTCGCGCACCCGCAGGTCGCGGACCGGCAGCCCGGCGGCGACCAGGGCGGCGCGCAGTGCGGCCTCGGCACTCTCGATCCGGCCCAGGCGAGCCGGGCTGATCTGGATGCCGTAGGCGACCCGGCTCGACAGGCAGGCCGCGGCCGGCTTGTCGGCGGTCACCAGCCCCCAGGCGCGCGAGGCCTCGCGCACCTGGGCCTTGGTGAGCCCGGCGTCGCGCAGCGGCGTGACCGCGCCCGCCAGCGCGGCCGCCCGGATGCCAGGACGGAAGCCGTCGCGGGCGTCGTCGGCGTTGGTGCCGGTCGCCACGTGCTCGATGCCGAGCCTCGCCGCGGTGGGCACGAGTACGTCGAGCAGCTCGGCCTTGCAGTGGAAGCAGCGGTCCGGCCCGTTGGCGGCGTACCCGCTCCGGCTCATCTCGTCGGTGGCCGGTGTCAGGTGCCGCACGCCGAGCCCGCGGGCGAACTCGGCCGCCTCGTCGAGCTCGCTGGCAGGAAGCGACGGGCTCACCGCGGTGGCCGCGACCACCGCGTCGGCGCCAAGTGCGCGCACCGCCGCCGCCAGCAGGAACGCGGAGTCGGCGCCACCGGAGAACGCCACCACCACCGAGCCGAGGTCGCGCAGCCGCTCGTCGAGGTCTGCCAGCTGCTGGTCGAGGGTCATCGCGCTCCCTCGTCGCGGACCGCCAGGATCCTGACGGCCGCGCAGGCCGCGCCGAAGCCGTTGTCGATGCCGACCACGGTGACGCCGGGACTGCACGAGGCCATCATCCCGAGCAGCGCCGTCACGCCGGCGAACCCGGAGCCGTAGCCGGTGCTGGTCGGCACCGCGATCACCGGCGCGGGCGTCAGGCCGGTGACGACGCTGGCCAGCGCGCCCTCCATGCCGGCGACCACCAGCACCACGTCGGCGGCCGCGATCCGGTCCTGCTCCTCGAGGACCCGATGCAGGCCGGCGACGCCGACGTCGGCGACCACGTCCGAGTCGTGTCCGTACGCCGCGAGCACGGCCGCAGCCTCACGAGCAACCGGCAGGTCGCTGGTGCCGGCGGTGAGCACCAGTGCGGACCGACTGGTGGCTGGGAAGCGTCCCCCAGGTGAGCGTGCTCAGCGGGAGGCCGGACTCGTCGGCACCCGCCTCCGCGGTGACCGCGCCGGGGCTCTGCTGCGACAGCGGCCGCGGCCTGGTCGGCGTTGGCCCGGGTGAGCAGCACCGGCCCGGAACCGGGTCCGGCGAGCAGGCCGGCGACCGCCTCCGCACACTGTGCCGGCGACTTGCCCGGGGCGTAGACCGCCTCGGCCAGGCCGGTGCGCTCGCGGCGCAGGTGGTCCAGGCGCAGGTCCATGCCCCGATCCTGCCATCCCCCCTGCGATGATCTGCCAGTGATGGGACTTCGGGGCCTGCTGTGGCGACTCTTCGCCGTACTCGCATCGCTGCTGCTGCCCGTGGCGCTCGCCTCTGCCTGGCTGTCGACGGTGGTCACCGACTCGGACGCCTACGTCAACACGGTCGGCCCGCTCGCCTCCGATCCGACCGTCCAGCAGGCGGTCACGGAGGCCGTGGAGGGGACCACGGTCACGACCGTGGAGGACGCCACCGGCACGACTCTCGACGCCGGCAGCCGCGAACAGGTCGCGGCCGCGGTGGGCCAGGCCGTCGAGAGCCCGGAGTTCGAGACGGCCTGGCGGACCGCGAACCGGATCGCGCACCGCGAGGCCGTGCGGATCCTCGAGGACGACAGTGAGCGGCGCGTGACCGACGACGGCCGGGTGCTGGTCGACCTCGGCCCCGTCTACGACACCGTGATCGTGACGCTCGACCAGGAGGGGCTGGTGGACGCAGCGGCGGCACCGTCGGTGGCGGTGAGCGTCCCACTGGTCCGGGTGTCCGATCTCGATCGCGCCCAGAAGGTCTACGACCTCCTCGACGCGGCGGGGTTCTGGCTGCCGGCCCTGTGGCTCGTGCTGGTCGTGCTGACCCTGCTGGTGGCCACCGAACGCCGTCGCGCGGCCGTCTGGCTCGCGGCGGGTTCGATCGGCGGCTTGCTCCTGCTCATCGTGGGTCTGCTGATCGCCCGCAACGTGCTGGTCGCCGAGCTGGGGTCGAGCAGTGACTACGAGCTGATCCGGTCGGTCTGGGACGTCCTCGTCGAGCGCCTCTACTGGTGGATCGGCGTCGGCTTCCTCGTGTCCATCGGGGTCCTGGTGGTGATGGTCGTCCTCGGCCGCCGCCGCCCCGTCGAATCGTGAGTTGTGGTGGCGTGAATCGTGAGTTGTGGTGGCTTGACTCGGGTCTTGTGGTGAAGTCCCCGATCGCCACAACCCCGGTCTCGTTCCGCCACAACCCCCGATTCGGCGCGCCATAAGGCCCGATTCGACCGTGGGGTGACCCGACGCGTCCTGTCTCGTTGAGCCAGGCATGCGCATCCCACACGGCGTCCTCATCGGCGCCGTGATCCTCACCCCCGTCCTCGTCGCGACGCCCGCGGAGGCGGCGGCGAGCAGCTGTGCCGGGAAGACCGCCTTGATCCGAGGCACGAGCGGCGACGACACCCTGCGCGGCACCCCGCTGCCCGACGTCGTATCGCTGGGCGGTGGTGACGACACCTTCACCGACCTGGGCGGCGACGACGTGATCTGTGGCGGCGGGGGCAACGACCACATCGATGTCGGCGCGGGAAGCGACGTCGTGGACGGCGGGGCCGGCGACGACGAGATCTCCGGTGGGGCCGACAACGACCGGATCCAGGGCGGCGCGGGCGAGGACGCGATCACGCCGGGCACCGGCGACGACGTGGTGCGCGGTGACAAGGGCGACGACTACGTCGCCGAGGGCGCGGGCGACGACAAGATCAGCGGCGGCCCAGGGAAGGACTATCTGACCTACGTGTTCGCGGACGGGTCCATCAAGGTGCGTGACGGGCGCCAGATCGACGGAGCCGGCCACGACGTGGCCGCGACCGTCGAGACCCTCGAGGGCACGAGCCGTGCCGACGTGATGCGGGGCAGCACCGGCCCTGACGACCTGCGCGGTGGCGGGGGCCGGGACCAGATCTACGGGAGGGGCGGCAACGACATCCTCTTCGTCGACGGCGGGACCGCGCGCGGCGGCGCCGGAGCCGACTACATCCAGGCCAGCGGCCGCTCGGTGGCGCTCGGCGGTTCCGACAGCGACGAGATCGCGCTCGGCGCAGGCCCGGTGCGCGCCTCCGGCGGCCCCGAGCCCGACACCTTTCGGTTGATCTCGGTGAGGTCGACAGCGACCGTGAACGGCGACGGCGACGCCAACCAGCTGAACCTCTCCACCCACAGGCGCGGGGTCCGGGTCGACGTCGGCGCCGGGCGGACCACCTGGAGGGGCGGCTCGCTGCGGTTCCGCAACATCGACAACGTGCTGGGCACGGTGCGGAACGACGTACTGATCGGGTCCGCCGGCAACGACTACATGGACGGCTTCCGCGGCGCCGACACCCTGCGCGGTCTCCGCGGCAACGACTTCCTGATCGGCAAGGGCGGCCTCGACAAGGCCGTCGGCGGTCCGGGCTGGGACATCTGCCTCACCGAGAACACGGTCGCCTGTCCCTAGCGCTGGTGCCGGACCACCCGGGCGGCGACGTCGAAATGGAGCCGCTGGTCACGGGGTCGACCCTCGCACGCGAAGGTCGGGCCGCCGCGCCCACACCGGTACCGGGTGGAGGCGTTGGCGAGGGTGATCGTCACCCGGCGTACCCGGCGGGAGTCGAAGCGCACCCGCTCCCGGCCGACGCCGTCGGCGTCGAGGGCGATCGGGCGGCCGGTCACCGACCCGTCGCGCCGCCACACCTGCAGGTGTGCCGCCGGACCGGTCTTCCCCGGCGGGGCGTGCACGGTGATCTGCAGGCGCCAGCGCCGGCCCCGGAGGCTCGCGGCGGGCCGGACGTCGACGGTGCGTGCGGCGAGGTGGTTGATCCGCAGGCTGGTGTGCCCGCGACGGTCGCGTACCCCGAGCCGCCCCGGCCGCGTCGTGGTGCCCGGCCAGGAGGCGCCCTCGTCGAAGAAGTGCGCGGGAGCCGTCGCTGCGGAGGCGTACGCCGCGAACGCCGCGGCCAGTCCGCCGTGCCGGGAGAGGACCTTGCGGAGGGCGGCCACGGAGTAGCGGTCCGGCGCGCCGTCGTAGGCGCCGGACTGGCGCCACACGGCGCGGACGGCGTCGTCGCCGAAACGATCGCCGACGTACTCCCAGAACGTCCAGTTGCCGTACTGGTTGAAGCCGCTGGGGTCGAACATGTCCAGCGAGCTGCCGGGACGGGCGAGCTGGCCGTAGGGCAGGTAGCGACGGTTGTCGTCGGCCCCGTCGGCCACTCGCTCCTCCATCCAGGTCGCCGTCGACTCCAGCAGCCACGGGTCCTCGTGGAAGTCGTAGCCGAACTGGACGGCGTGGAAGAACTCGTGCGCCGCGGTCACCCGCAGGCTGACCTTCGGGTTGGCGCCGTACTGCCCGCGCGCGAAGTCGTCGTCGAGCACGCAGTAGCCCGAGGCCACCCGGCGAAGCCCGGGCACGCGGTACTCGGGTGCGCAGTAGCCGTAGAGCCCCTGCGACCCGAGGTCCTTCAGGTAGACGTCGAAGCGACCGCCGCCACCGTGCCGCCCGTCGCGCGGCGGCGGCCGGTAGCCCATCCTGCGCACCTCCATGCGCCAGACCCGGTTCATCACCCGGAGCGTGGTGCGCGGCCAGGCCTCGTCGGGCGGTGCGTCCCGGGTGCTGCGAACGTAGTGGACGCAGATGGGGCCACGGCAGACACGCGTGGAGCGGGCCCGGTAGCCGTCGCCGTAGGGGTCTCGCGCGCGGTCGGTCGGCCGGGCCAGCAGCCGGGTGGCCCGCCACTTCTCGGTGTCGTCCATCGTCGGCCGGGCCACGAAGACGTCGCGCAGCACCATCGACGCGTCGAGCCGGTACGACGGGTCGGCCCGCCCGTCGAGGACCGCGTCCGCGCGGTCGAGCACCGGGTTCGGGCGCGGTCCGGGGTCGGCCGTCGCGGTCGGCGTGGCCGACAGGACGGCGGTCGCGGCGAAGGCCGCGGCGCCGAGGCAACCCAGCAGGCGCCGGGGCATCGACATCAGCTCCAGTGTCGGGCGGAACGGGGAAGGGCCGAACAGGTGGGTCAGCTGGTGCCCGAGATCTTCTCGATCAGTGCGGTCGTCGAGATCGCAGGCGTGCGTGGCAAGTACACCACCTCGCAGACGTCGCGGAGCTCATCGAAACGCCCTTCCCAGTCATCTCCCATGACGAGCACGTCGGCGGCGTACTGACGGATGTAGTCGCGCTTGAGCTCCAGGCTCTCCTCGAGGAAGACCTCGTCGACGTGGCGCAGCGCGGCCACGATCGCCAGCCGCTCGGCCTGGCTGAACACCGGCTCGCGCCCCTTCTTCCGCATGTTCAGCTCGTCGGCGGACACCCCGACGACCAGCCGGTCGCCGAGCGCGGCGGCCCGCTCGATCACCTTCAGGTGGCCAACGTGGAAGACGTCGAAGGTGCCGAAGGTGATCACGGTGCGCGGTGCGCCGTCGGACACGCCGGGATCAGACATGAGGAGCAGTCTTCCACGGGCAACGGGTCCCGTTGCGGAAGGATGGGCGGCGATGTCGCTGCTCGCCGTGGACCCCGCCGCCGATGCCGAGCGTCGTCGCGGCCTGCGCCAGATGCGCACCCTGGCGGTGTCGCTGCTGCTGTTCGCCGCGGGCGTGTACATCGCGACGCTCGACCAGGACGGCTTCCTCGGCTTCGTGAACGCCGGCGCCGAGGCCTCCATGGTGGGTGCGATCGCGGACTGGTTCGCGGTGACCGCGCTGTTCAAGCACCCGCTCGGGCTGCCGGTGCCGCACACGGCGCTGATCCCGAAGCGCAAGGACGACCTCGGCCGCGGGCTCGAGGAGTTCGTGGGCGAGAACTTCCTCCAGGAGGAGATCATCCGCGAGCGGATCGCGGCCGCCACGATCTCGGCCCGGGCGGCCAACTGGCTGACCAGCGAGGAGAACGCGCGCCGGGTCGTCGACGAGGTCGCGGAGCTCGCGGTGATCGCCCTGGGCAAGGTGCGCGACGAGCACATCGCGTCGCTGGTCAACGACGCGCTGGTGCCGCGCTTCCGCGAGGAGCCGATCGCACCGCTCCTCGGCGGCCTGCTCGACGAGGCGCTGCGCGACGACCTGCACCACGGCCTGGTCGACCTGACCCTGGCCGAGCTGCACGACTGGCTCCGCGAGAACCCCGAGACGGTGCAGGAGGTGCTCGGCGAGCGAGCGCCGTGGTGGGCGCCTGATCGGCTCAACGAGCGGGTGACCGCCCGGATCCACCTGGAGATGGTGCGCTGGGTGGGCGACATCCGCGACGACCCGCACCACCGGGCCCGGCAGGCGCTGGACTCCATGCTCCGGCAACTCGCGCGTGACCTGCTCGAGGACCCGGATGTCCAGGGCCGCGCGGAGCGGCTCAAGAACCGGCTGCTGGAGCACCCGGCCGTGATCTCGTCGGGGATCTCCCTGTGGAACGCGCTGCGCCGGGCGCTCACCGCGTCGCTCGCGGACCCTCAGGGCGCCGTACGCCTGCGGCTGATGCAGGAGACGCGGGCGTTCGCCGACCGTCTGGCCGCCGACGAGGCGCTCCGCGCCCGCCTGGACGCGATGGCCGCAGACCTCGCGGTCTTCGCCGTCGACCGCTACGGCGCCGAGGTCACCGCGATCATCACGCACACGATCGAGCGCTGGGACGGCAAGCAGGCCGCGGAGCGGATCGAGCTGCACGTCGGACGGGACCTCCAGTTCATCCGGATCAACGGCACGATCGTCGGCGGTCTCGTCGGGGTCCTCATCCACACGGTCTCGGTCGTCATTCACTAGTGCCCGCCTCGGTGGTAGCAGCTGGACGGGCACTAGGATTTGGCTATGAGTGACCCGACGAACGTCCGCATCGAGGACGAGAGCATCAAGCTCGGGCAGTTCCTGAAGCTCGCCGACCTGGTCGAGTCCGGGTCGGAGGCCAAGCAGCTGCTGGCCGGCGGCGTGGTCCGGGTCAACGGCGACGTGGAGACCCGGCGCGGCCGTCAGCTGGTGCGGGGCGACCTGGTGACCGTCGCCAGCGCCTCCGCCCGCGTGGTCGACCCGGAGACGCCCGACGACTTTCCTTGGTGAGAGTGGTCAGCTCACATCGAGCAGGTCGACCACGAAGATCAGCGTCTCGCCGGGCTTGATCACACCGCCGGCGCCGCGGTCGCCGTATCCGAGGTGCGGCGGGATCACGAGCTGACGGCGACCGCCGACCTTCATGCCCTGCACGCCCTGGTCCCAGCCGGAGATGACCTGGCCGATGCCGAGCCGGAACTGCAGCGGCTCGCCCCGGTTGTACGACGCGTCGAACTCCTCGCCGGTCGAGTGGGCCACGCCGACGTAGTGCACCGAGACCGTGTTGCCCTTGGCAGCGACGGTGCCGTCGCCCTCGGAGAGGTCGGTGACGACCAGGTCGACGGGCGGCTCGAAGTCGGGGAAGTCGATCTCAGGCTTGTCCATGCGCGAAGCCTAGTCAGGATGAGGACCGGTGGATGTAGCCGTCGAGCTGGTCGCGCTCGAACTCGAGCTGGCCGATCTTGTGCTTGACCACGTCGCCGATGCTGATGATGCCGACCAGCGTGCCCTCCTGGACGACGGGGATGTGCCGGAACCGGCGCTCGGTCATCGTCTGCATGACCGCGTCGAGGTCGTCGTCGGGCGCGCAGGTCTCGACGACCTCGGTCATGATGGCGGAGACCACGTTGTTGATCACGGTGCCGTCGCTGTGCAAACGGCGTACGACGTCGCGCTCGCTGACGATCCCGTCCAGCGACTGTCCGTCGGAGCTGACGATCAGCGCACCGATGTTGTACTCGGCGAGCTTGGCGATCAGTTCCTTCACGCCCGCGTCGGGACTGATCGTGACGATGTCCTTGCTGGCCTTGGCCTTGATGATCTCGCCGATGCGCATACTGCGATGGTATTCACGCGGTCGGCCCTCCACCAGACTCAGTCCACGCCCTCGTCGTCGGACCCGTTGTCGGACTGGGCGTCCCGGTGCGCCCGCAGGTCGGAGACCGAGCCACCGGTGGCGGGCCAGTCCGCGTCGTGGCCGTCGGGCAGCGCCCCGAGGAACGACAGCGCGGCGTCGTGGAGGTGGCCGTTGGAGGCCAGCGCGTTGCCCCCGAACGGACCGTCGGTGCCGTCGAGCGAGCCGAACCTCCCGCCGGCCTCGCGGACGATCACGTCCAGGGCGGCCATGTCGTAGACCTCGAGCTGCGGCTCGGCGACCAGGTCGACGGCCCCCTCGGCCAGCAGCATGTAGGACCAGAAGTCGCCGTACGCGCGAGTGCGCCAGCAGCGCCGCATCAGCGAGAGGAAGTCCTCGATCCGGCCGCGCTCCTCCCACCCGTGCAGCGAGGCGTAGGAGAGCGAGGCGTCCTCGAGCCGGCGGATGTCGGAGACCTGGCACGGCGTGGCCTTCAGCAGTGATCGGCCGGTCCAGGCGCCGTTGCCCGCCGAAGCCCACCATCGACGCTGCAGCTGCGGCGCGGAGACCACTCCTAGCACCACCTCGTCGTCGACGACGAGCGCGATCAGCGTGGCCCACACCGGAACTCCGCGAACGAAGTTCTTGGTGCCGTCGATCGGGTCGACCACCCAACGGCGCTGGCTGTGGCCGGTCGAACCCTGCTCCTCGCCGGTGACCGCGTCCCGGGACCGCACCCGGGAGAGGGTGCGCCGGATGCCGTCCTCGACCGCCTGGTCGGCGTCGGTCACGGGCGTGAGGTCGGGCTTGCTCATCACGTGCAGGTCGAGTGCCTTGAACCGTCCGGTGGTGAGCGAATCGGCGTCGTCGGCGAGGACATGCGCGAGGCGCAGGTCGTCGGTGTAGTCGGTCGGCACGCCGCCACCATATTCATTGAACGCATCGGCATGGTGGATCGTGTACCTGTTATGGAGATCAACGGACTGCCGCTGCATGCCCTCGTCACCCATGCCGCGGTCATCTTCGGGCCCCTGGCCGCCCTTGCCGGGGTCCTGTACGCCACGGTTCCGCGCTGGCGCGACCAGCTCCGCTGGCCGCTGGTCGTCGTGGTCGCGATCGCGCTCGGCTCCATCTGGCTCGCCTACTTCTCCGGGGAGGACGTCGAGAAGAACAACGGGCCCTACACGGGCGAGTTCGGCGACCTTGTCCAGAAGCACGAGGACCGCGCGCAGATCCTGCGCTGGGTGGCCTCCGGGTTCGCCGTGGTCGCCTTCGCGGCGGCGTGGTGGCACACCCGCACCGGCCCGATGCGGACGGTGCTGCTGGGGCTGACCGGGGTGGGCGCGGTCGCCACCGGGGTCTACGTCGTGCTGACCGGCGACGCCGGTGCGCACGTGGCCTGGTACGGCGTCAAGACGTAGACGGACGCTTGTCGCTGGGCGCGGTCATTTTGGCAGGTGAGGCCCTCGGTAAAGCGGCGTGCTCGCCGCGCTCGCACCCACGGGCATGAGCGTGTCCTACCCGAAGGAAAGACTCGGCGAGCACGCCACTGGGGCGGTACCCGAACGCGGCGGAATGACGCACCTGATCGCGACAGATGCGGTTGTTCTTTGCGCCGGTGCTGCGGGCTGATTCAGGGATAGGGTCCCCGTCCATGGACATGCTGAAGGGCGAACAGATCGCCGAGGCGAACCTGACCGACTGGCGCAAGCTGGCCCAGGGACTGCATGCGCGCTACGTGATCGACGACTTCGGCACCGGCGCACGCTTCGTCGCCGCGGTGGGCGAGGCGGGCGACACGCTCGGCCACCACCCGAGCGTGTCCATCGGGAAGGGCTACGTCGACTTCAAGCTGGTCAGCGACGACGCCATCTACCGCGACGACGAAGGCACCGAACTCGTCATTGAATGGGTGACCCAGCAGGACGTCGACCTCGCGCGACGGATCACCGAGCTGGCCGTTGACCACAAGGTCGACGCCGACCCGGCCTCGGTAAGCGACATCGAGCTCGGCCTCGACACGGCGCGCTCCGCGACCATCGCCCCCGTCTGGGCCGCCCTACTGACCGGGAGCGCCGATGCCCAGGGCCGCGGGACCCCCAGCGACGAGATCCGGGATGCCACGGGACGGGTGCCAAACCTGTGGTTCGGGGACGCCGACGAATCCGAGGCCCCGGGTCAGCGGTTCCATATCGAGGTCTATGTGGCGCCGGAGGTGGCCGAGCAACGGATCGCCGCCGCCGTCGCCGCGGGTGGGACCGTCGTCGATGACAGCGACGCGCCTTCGCTCACCGTGATCGCCGACCAGGACGGCAACAAGGGAATCGTCTGCGTCGACACGTCAGCTGCGAAGACGGGTTGAACCGGCAAGTCGGTTGACCGGGTGGGTCGAGATCCGACCGGGCCGCTGGGTGCTGGCCGCTCAGTATTCCGAAACGCTCCGCGCGGTGAGCAGCCGCCGGAACGACGCGACCCGATCGGGGTCGGCGGTGCCCGCCGCGACCGCATCGTCGAGCCCGCACTCGGGCTCGTCCTCGCCGTGGGTGCAGCCCCGCGGACAGTCGCCGGTCAGCTCGTCGAGGTCCGGGAACGCTCCGATCAGGTGCTGCGGCTCGACGTGCGCCAGGCCGAAGGACCGGATGCCGGGCGTGTCGATGATCCAAGTGGCGCGGCCGGGGTCGGGAACCCGCAGCATGATCGCCGACGTGGAGGTGTGCCGACCGCGACCGGTGACCACGTTGACGTGCCCGATCTCTCGGTCGGCATCCGGAACGAGCGCGTTGACCAGCGTCGACTTGCCCACTCCGCTGTGGCCGACGAGCACGCTGACTCGTCCGGCCAGCTGCTCCCGGAGCTCGGACAGGTCACCGCCCTTGCGGGTCACCACCCATGGCACGCCCAGGGAGCGGTAGGTCGACATCAGCGTCTCCGGGTCGGCGAGGTCCGACTTGGTCAGGCACAGCAGCGGCCGCATCCGGGCGTCGTACGCCGCCACCAGCGCGCGGTCGATCAGCCGCGGCCGCGGTTCAGGGTCGGCAAGCGCCGTCACCACGACCAGCTGGTCGGCGTTGGAGACCAGCACCCGCTCGATCGGGTCGTCGTCGTCCGCGGTCCGGCGCAGCGTGGTGGTGCGCTCGCTGACCTCCACGATCCGGGCCAGGGCACCTTCGTCGCCGGACACGTCACCGACGATGCGCACCCGGTCGCCGACCACGACGCCCTTGCGCCCGAGTGGGCGCGCCTTCACGGCCAGCACCGTCGTCTCGTCGACGAGCAGCGTGAACCGGCCCCGGTCGACGGTGACCACGACCCCGTCGACCGCGTCGTCGTACGTCGGCCGCTCCTTGGTGCGGGGGCGGGTGTGTCGACGCGGTCGGTCGTAGTGCTCGAAGTCCTGGTCGGAGTAGCGCCCGGTCGGCCGGCTCACAGCAGCGTCGACCAGACGTCGGTAAAGGCGGGGAAGGTCTTGGCGGTGGTCGCGACGTTCTCGACCAGGACCCCGTCGACGGCTGCGCCCACGACCACACCGGCGTGCGCCATCCGGTGGTCGGCGTAGGTGTGCCAGAGCCCGCCGGTGAGGGGTGCGGGCTCCAGGGACAGGCCGTCGGGCCGCTCGGTGACCGCGGCGCCGAGCCCGCCGAGCTCCTTGGCCAGCGCGGCCAGCCGGTCGGTCTCGTGCCCGCGGATGTGGCCGATCCCGCGCAGGTGGGAGGGCGTGTCCGCGAGCGCGCACAGCGCCGCGACCACGGGGGTCAGCTCGCCCACGTCGTGCAAGTCGAGGTCGACGCCCTGGAGGCGGTCGGGACCGGTCACCTGCAGGTCGTGTTCGACGTACGCGACCGAACAGCCCATCTCGGTGAGGATCTGACGCAGCGCGTCACCCGCCTGCGTCGTCTCGCGGGGCCAGTCGCGGACGGTGATCGAGCCCCCGGTCACCGCGGCGAGCGCCACGAAGGGTGCGGCGTTGGATAGGTCGGGCTCGATACGCCGGTCCAGTGCCCGGATCGGTCCCGGCGCGACGGCCCAGCGGTTGGCGTCGCCGTCGTCGACCGAGACGCCGTGCTCGCGCAGCATCGCCACCGTCATCTCGATGTGCGGCTGCGACGGGACCGGTTTGCCGTCGTGCCGGACGTCGACGCCGTGGACGAACCGGGCTCCCGTGAGCAGCAGAGCCGAGACGAACTGCGACGACGCCGAGGCGTCGATGACCACGGTGCCACCGGGCACGGTCCCGGTCGCGTGTACGGCGAACGGCAGCGCGCCGCGGCCGCCGTCGTCGATCTCGACGCCGAGGGCCCGCAGCGCGTCGAGCACCGGGCCGACCGGGCGGGCCCGCATGTGGGCGTCGCCGTCGAAGCCGATCGTGCCGACGGACAGCGCCGCGACCGGCGGGACGAACCGCATCACGGTGCCGGCGAGGCCGCAGTCGATGGCGGTGTCGATATCGGCGCGACCCGGCGTGATCGCCCAGTCGTCGCCGCTGGTGTCGACCGTCGAGCCGAGTTGCTGGAGAGCGGCGGCCATCAGCAGGGTGTCGCGCGAGCGCAGCGCGCGCCGTACGACCGATGGGCCGTCGGCCAACGCCGCCAGCACCAGCGCACGGTTGGTCTGGGACTTGCTGCCGGGCAGAGAGACGGTCGCCTCGACCGGACGGGTCGCACGTGGTGCGGGCCACGGGTCGGCGGGGACGGTCACGCCAGGAAGTTTAGGTGAGTTGCGCCTTCGCCAGCCTGGCCTCCCGGCGCGCGGCGGCGGCGAGGTGGCGCGCCTCGCGGCGGGCGTCCTTGGCGGCGCGGCGGGCCCGCCATGCCACCCCTGGCCGGCCCTCGGTGTCGCCGGCGGCGATCACCAGGCCACCGAACAGGGAGACGTTCTTGAAGAAGTGCATCTGCTGCTGGGTGCGCTGCTCCTTGTCGTCGATCTCCCAGAACCGGTGCGCCGCGGCGGTGGTCGGCGCCAGGGTCGCGGCCAGCAGCGCCGCCGAGAGCCGGGGCGCTCGACCGGTGGCCAGGGTGAGACCGCCGGCGATCTGGGCCACGGCGTTGAGCCGCACCCAGTTGGTGACGTCCTCCGGCAGCGGCGCCTGGGGTGCAGCCTTGTGCGCCAGCGGCGCCAGCTTGTCGGTCACCGGAGCCGCCTTGGCCGCCAGCTTCGGGGCGTTGCGCAGCGCGTTGACACCACCGACCACGAAGATCGAGGCGAGCATCGGGCGGGCGACCAGCCGGCTGAGGGACATGCCCCAGTGGTACCCGATGTCGGGGTCCTAACTCACGGGACCGGGTCGAGCTCCACCTGGACCGTGTTGTTGTCGGTGTTGGGATCAATCGCATCACCCGCGGGGGTGACGTTGAAGAACACCGTCGTGAACTCGTCGATCTGCAGCCCGTTGACGGCGAAGTCGAGGAACGTCGTTCCCGCGGGGACCGTGCACACGCGCTCCGGGCAGTCACCGACGATGTTCACCTGCTCGGTGTTGCTGGTCGTGATCTCGAGTACGCCGCCCTGCTCGGCGAGCCCCGATACCTCCAGCTGCACCCGCTTAAGGTTGGGCCTGAGCACCGTCTCTTCGGCCGAGACCTCGGCGTCGACCACCGCGGGCGGTTCCGGGACGGTCGGCGTCGGCGGCACCGAGATCGTCCCGTCCGGCTTGTCCGGGCCCGAGGACAGGTCGCTGGATCCGCGAGGCGTCTCGCCGGGCTGTACCGGCGCGCTCGTGGGGATGGACGGATCATCGCTCGGTGGTGAGTCGGACACTTTCCTCGACGGGACCGACGAGCGGTCCGGACTGAGCGTCGGGCCGTCGTCGGCGACCGTGGAGGGCACCGACGAAGTGACCACAGGGGCTTCGGCGACTGGGGGAGCCTCCTCCGGGGACGGGCCGCGGAGACCGAGCACCAGGCCGGTGATCAACACGATCACGGCCGCGGCCCCGGCCAGGGCGAAGCTCGACGTGTGGTTGCCGACGATGTCGCCGGCCCGGCCGAGCACCCCCACCAGGCCACCATGGGCGGCCGCGTTGACGGCGATGTAGCCCGCGGCGGCACTGCCCAGAACCAGAGGGCCGATGATGCCGGAGAGGTTGGTGTTGACCTCCGACAGCTCGAGGTAGATACCCATGCAGCGCCGGCACTTGTCGATGTGCGCCCGGACCTTGACCTCGTCACGCTTGCTCGCGGCGTTGCGGATGTAGGCGCCCAGGTTGTCCTGGGTCCACGCGCAGGCGTCGTCCTCGGCGTCCTGGGCGTGCATGTTCAGGAACGCCTGGCGCAGGCCCTCGCGGGCGCGGTAGGCGAGGGCGGAGACGGAGTTGGCGGACATCCCGAGCAGTTTTGCGACCTCGGCGGGCTTCTGCCCCTCGACCTCGGTGTGCCACAGCACCAGCTGCCACCGCTCGGGCAGCGTCGCGAACGCGCGTGCCGCCGCCTGGTTCTCGAAGCCCTCCACGGCCGTGTCGCGGAACGGGACGCCGTCGTCGAACGGCGCGAAGTCGTCGACCGGCCGCAGCCGGGTAGTGCCGCGCACGGTGTCGACGTACAGGCTGCGGACCGCGGTGAGCAGGTAGGCGCGGAACGCCAGGTCCGGGCCGCCGCCGCGCTGGACGATCGTGAGGACCTTGGCGAAGGCCTCGGAGACCAGGTCCTCGACGTCCCCGGCCGAGGCCAGCTGACGCGCCAACCGGCGGGCCGACTCGACGTGGCGGCTGAACAGCTCGCCGTACGCCGTCGAGTCGCCGCCGCGCACGGCCGAGATGAGCTCGGCATCGCTCGGCTGTTGCTCGATGGTCAACGGGAGCCTCACATAGGGTGGGACGGCGCGATGCGTCGGACGTGACGCGGCACGCTTGGAAAACTATTCAGTTTTGCGTCATAGGTCACCTGATTCCGCGTTTTAGGGTGGTACGACGCGCCGAACCGGGCGTGTCGCGCACCGCACCACTGCCTCACATCACCTCAGGAGGGGTCATGGGCCGCTTCGCGATGAAGAGTCGCGGCCCCGGGTCCGACGCTCTGGGTGAGCTGACCAGCGAGCAGCGAGCGGCCCTGCCACCTCGGTTCGAGGCGGTCGGCGAGGCCCAAGCGTCAGGTGCGGACGCCACTGAGGCCTGCCGCCACCTTGGCGGCGTCCTGGCCGGCGACGGGGCGTCCCTCGACGAGGCGCTCGAGGGTCTGAGGGCCACCTCGACCATCGTGCGTGGCCGCGACCCGGAGTACGCCGAGCTGGTCGCCCTCTCCACGACGTGGAGCGAGGCAACCCTCGGCTATCTGCATCGGCTCTCGTGCGACGACCCGTTGACCGGGCTCGCCACCCAGCCGCACGTGCGCAGCCGGCTCTCCGATCTCTACCGCGCCCGTGAGCGCAGCCCCGAGCGTCCGCTGGACACCCATGCGCTGGTCGTGGTCGAGATCCGGCCCGGCGACGAGGGACTCGAGCAGCGGATGACCCTTGCCCACATCGGGCGTACCGCGCGCACCGTCTTCGCCGGCAGCGAGACCATCGGCGGGATCGGCCTCCACCGGGTGGTGGTCATCGCCGAACGCGACGAGCAGCTGCCGCAGCGGGTCACGCTGCTACGCACGATGATCGAGCGCGAGCAGGCCCGGGTCTGGATCGAGGGGCTGCCCGGCTCCGACGAGGCCGCAGGCGCACTGCTCGACGAGCTCGCCCGCTGAGGTCGACGCAGACAGTCACTAAGGTGGCCGCATGTGCGGCCGCTACGCCTCCAGTCGGCGCCCCGAGGACCTCATCGAGGAGTTCGAGGTCGTCGACGACCGCGTCGAGAAGCCGCTGGAGCCCGACTACAACGTCGCGCCCACCAAGGAGGTCTACGCCGTCGTCGAGCGGCCGCCCTCGAAGGACAGCCCCGAGCCGCCGGCCCGGCAGCTCCGGGTGCTCCGCTGGGGGCTGATCCCCTCTTGGGCCAAGGATCCGTCGATCGGCAACCGGATGATCAACGCCCGGATGGAGTCGGTGGCCGAGAAGCCGGCGTACAAGCGCGCATTCGCCGTACGTCGGTGCCTGCTGCCGGCCGACGGCTACTTCGAGTGGTACCCCACCTCGCAGCTCACCAAGGCCGGCAAGCCCCGCAAGCAGCCGTTCTTCATCCGACCCCAGGACGGCGGGGTGCTCGCGATGGCCGGACTCTACGAGATCTGGCGCGACCCCACCCGCGACGAGGACGACCCGGAGCGCTTCCGCTGGACCTGCACCGTCCTGACGACGGAGGCGGAGGACGCGGTCGGCCACGTCCACGACCGGATGCCCCTGAGCGTCGACCCCGAGCGGTGGGCGGGCTGGCTCGACCCAGAGACACCGCGGGACTCGCTGCTCGACCTGCTGGTCCCGGCCCAGCAGGGCAACCTGGAGGCCTTCCCCGTCTCGACCGCCGTTGGCAACGTGCGCAACAACGGCCCCGAGCTGGTCGAGCCGCTTCCCCTCGAAGAGGCCCTTGAATGAACAGCGAGATGCTGGTCGACACTCCCCACGGAGAGGGGCGCCTGGTCACCGCCCGCGCCCACCGGCCGGTGGCGACGCTGCTGCTGAGCCATGGAGCCGGCAACGGGATCGAGGCCCGCGACCTCGAGGCGCTGGCGCACTACCTGCCGCGCAACGGCGTGACCGTGATCCGATTCGAGCAGCCCTGGCGTCGGGCCGGTCGCAAGATCGCCACCCGTCCCGCCACCCTGGACGAGGCCCTGCTGGCCGCGGTCGCCCGGTTGCGGCTGCGCACTCCGCTGATCGTCGGCGGCCGGTCCGCCGGTGCCCGCTCGGCCGCGCGCTGCGCCAATGAGATCGGGGCTCGCGGCTGCCTCGCGCTGGCCTTCCCGCTGCATCCTCCGGGCCGTCCCGAGAAGTCGCGGCTCGACGAGCTGGACGCTGCGGGGGTGCCGCTCCTGGTCGTCCAGGGGGAGCAGGACACGATGGGCCGGCCGGAGGAGTTCCCGAGCCACCTCGACCTCAGCGTCGTCCCGGGCGCCGACCACGGGTTCCGGGTCCCGGCACGAGGAGCGAT
>CAVSMX010000007.1:0-100000 GCA_963729095.1 uncultured Actinomycetota bacterium
CGAGCGGCACACGACCGTCGAGGCGGTAGCTCATCGCGGGATCCCGGACCAGATAGACATCTCCGCCTCGACTGCGCGCGAACCCCGGCTCGTATGACTCCACCTGGACCACGAGGAACTCCCGGCCGGGCTCGGCCCAGCCCAGCCCGTCGACGTACGGCACCCGCATCTGGTGGATCACCTGGCACTTCGGCTCGTTGTAGGACTCGGCGGGAGAGAATCCCGAGGACCAGCGCGGCTCCCCGCACCGCTGTGCCGGCTGCTGCTGCTCGTCGACGGCGGGGATCTCCGCCAACGCGTCGTGGGGACCCGGCTCGCTGGAACCGTCATCGAGGTCGACCACCCAGGTCTCGCCGTCGTACTCGACCTCGAGCGACCAGTGCTCAGGGGAGCCCTCGACAGCGAGAAAACGCTGGAGCACACCCGTGTCGGGTGCGGCGGCGTCGAGGTGGAACCCACCCGGGACATGGGTCAGCGGGTAGCGGTGGTCCCCGTCCGTCAGCACCAGGTCGGCCCGGCCGACCACGCCCGGCGCGTCGACGTAGAGCGGGATCAGGTTGTCGTTGTCGATGTTGACCTGCACCTGGACGAATCCGCCGCCGTCGGGGGCCTGGAGGTTGGGCTCGGCACCGAGGGCGTCGGGGAGCTCGTCGCGCGGCTGCCCGACGGTGACCTCTGCCCGCACCCACGGGAGCACGACGTCGGCGCCGATGCCGAGCTCGTCCTGCAGGAAGGCAGGGTCGAAGAGCTGGCCGGCCTCGGCGTGGGGCCGGGTGTCCGCCCGGGCCCAGGCCACGCCACCGACGACGACCAGGGCGATGACGACGACCCCCGGGACAAGCAATCGGAGGCGTCGCGCGCGGGGTGAGGTCACCCGACAGGTATGCCCGCTCGGGCCTGCGGAAAACCTCAGCCCGAGCCTAGCGCCTCCCGTTCGGCGCCGATCGTGGTGTCGTCGCCGTGACCGGTGTGGACCACGGTGTCGTCGGGCAGCGCGAACAGCACGGACCGGATCGACGCGACGATCTGGTCGGCGTCGCTGAACGACCGGCCGGTGGCGCCCGGGCCACCCTGGAAGAGGGTGTCGCCGGTGAACACGCAGCCGAGGTCGGGCGCGTGGAAGCACACGGCGCCCGGCGCGTGACCGGGGGTGTGCAGCGCGACGAGCGTGGTGCCGGCCACCTCGACCTGCTGCCCGTCGGCGAGGTCGACGTCCCACAGGTAGTCGGTGTGGGTGAGCTCCCAGAGCGGCCGGTCGGCCGGGTGCAGCAGGATCGGCGCGACCACGCGCTCCCGGAGGGCCGGCGCGACTCGCACGTGGTCGTCGTGGGCGTGGGTGCACAGGATCGCCCGCACCCTGCGCTCCCCGACCACGGCCAGGATCGCCTCGACGTCGTGCGGCGCGTCGATCACCACGCACTCGGCGTCGTCGCCGACCACCCACACGTTGTTGTCGACGTCGAACGTCTCCCCGTCGAGGCTGAACGTGCCGCTGACCACCCCGTGGTCGACCCGGGCCGGCATCAGAGGATGACCACGGAACGGAGGACGTCGCCGCCGTGCATCCGGTCGAACGCCGCCTCCACGTCCCCGAGCCCGATCTCCTCGGTGACGAACGCGTCGAGGTCGAGCCGTCCCTGCCGGTAGAGGTCGACCAGCATCGGGAAGTCGCGGGTGGGCAGGCAGTCGCCGTACCAGCTCGACTTCAGCGCACCGCCCCGCCCGAACACGTCGAGCAGCGGGATGTCGGGGATCCGCATGTCGGGGGTCGGTACGCCGACCAGCACCACCGTGCCGGCCAGGTCGCGAGCGTAGAACGCCTGCTCCCAGGTCTCGGGCCGACCTACCGCGTCGATCACCACGTCGGCGCCGAAGCCACCGGTCAGCTCCTGGATCGCGGCGACCGGGTCGGCGGCCGACGAGTCGACGGTGTGCGTCGCGCCCATCCGGGTCGCGGCCTCGAGCTTCTTGGCGTCGATGTCGACCGCGATGATCGGGCTCGCCCCGGCGAGCGCGGACCCGGCGATCGCCGCGACCCCCACCCCGCCGCAGCCGATCACGGCGACCGACTTGCCGCGGCTCACCGCACCGGTGTTGATCGCGGCGCCGAGACCGGCCATCACGCCACAGCCGAGGAGCCCGACCGCGGCCGCCCGAGCCTCGGCATCGACCTTCGTGCACTGCCCGGCAGCGACCAGGGTCTTCTCGGCGAACGCCCCGATGCCCAGGGCGGGCGAGAGCTCGGTGCCGTCCTCGAGCGTCATCTTCTGGGTGGCGTTGAACGTCGCGAAGCAGTACCACGGCTCGCCGCGGTTGCAGGCCCGGCAGTCCCCGCAGACCGCGCGCCAGTTGAGTACGACGAAATCGCCCTCCGCCAGCCCGGCGACCTCCGGACCGACTGCCTCGACAACCCCGGCCGCCTCGTGACCGAGCAGGAACGGGAACTCGTCGTTGATGCCGCCCTCCCGGTAGTGCAGGTCGGTGTGGCAGACGCCGCACGCCTGCACCTTCACCAGGGCCTCCCCCGGCCCCGGGTCGGGCACGTTGATCGTGGTGAGCTCGACCGGCTGTCCCTTGGCCCTGGCGACCACTGCCTTCACCTGCTGCACTGCTGCTCCCTCCGTTGCGAAAAATGCGCTGCGCCCCATGCAACAGCATGGCAGTGGGCGAGCCCGTGGCCGTGCTGCGTCAGTTTCGCGTCTGGCGGCGGGCTACCTACGGCTGTAGGTCGTAGGGCGAGAGGTTCCAGTGGTAGGTCGCGTTCGTGTCGGTGTAGGTGCCGTTGAGCTGGCTCAGGCCCGGGTCTCGGAACCTGGTGAATGCGCCGGTGTCGAACCAGTACGACGCGCGACCCCAGTGGGCAGGGGTGACCTGGACGTCGGTGACATTGCCGCCGGGGCAGGTGAGGGTCGCGGAGAAGGTGAACTGGGGGAGGCCCCGGTCGACGAGGATCTGCGCGTGGAACCTGCCAGAGGGGCGGCTGAAGATCAGTTCGACCGTGTGGAACTCTGTGGCCGGCTCGTAGGCGCCGGCCCCCTGCCACGCGCAGCCATCCAACGAGTTGGTCCCCGAAATCGTGTACTGCAGGTCGGGCACGTCAGGCGAGGGGTCGTGGAAGGCGTACTCGATGATTCCCTCGTCCGCGAACCGGTGGCTGGCGTTCGGGTCGAGCTCGAACGAGACGCCTGCCGGGAACTCCCAGCTCAGGGTCACCCCGGGGTAGACGAGAGGCTGCACGGCTTCGCCCCTGATGGTGCCAGTCAGCCCGAACGGGATGACATAGATGTTGTGGGTGGTCCGACAGTTCTTGCCTTCCTTCGACTCCCTGACCTTGCGGGTGACGTCGGCGCAGATCCGGGTCGGGTAGGTGCCGTAGTCCCAAGTGTCGTCCCAGAACACCTCGAACCGGTCCCTCGTCGCGTGCGACTTCCCGGGCGCCAACTTCGGCACGTTCACCCGAGCGCCTCGCGGGGAGATGACGTGCCTGGCGTCGACCAGGATCTGGACCCCTGTCTTCGACTTCGGGGCGACCGCTTTGCCTCTGTTCTGGGTGCGCTGTGTCCACACGAACTCGGCGGTCTCGCCGTGGCCGACGACGAACTCGCCCTCCCCGAGACCGGGCCTGGAGAGGGCACCGGACTTCACGATCAGGTCCGGCCGTTTCTTCGGTTTCCCTTGCGCAGGGGTGGCCGACGCCCCCGCGACCGCGAGGCTCATCGCCACGAGCACACAGACCACCCACCCGAGAGGCCCGTTGCGCCGGATGTTCACGGCTAGCCTCGCGATCTGCAGGTGCCTCGTTTACCCAGTGTTCGCCCGGGGTGAAGCGCCTGTCAATCGCGGACCGGGGACCGGCCAGAGGAGGACGGCGCGTGGTCGATGTACTGCCTGACCTGCACCCGGTGCGGAAGCAGCACGGACCTGAACCAGTTGCGAATCGACGGCGAGGGGGACCGTTCCCAAGGGGCGGCAGGGACTCAGTCGTCGTCGGGACCGTCTTCTGCGCCGTCCTCGGCCTCGTCGCCGTTCTCGTTCTCGTTCTCGTCGTCCGCGTCCTGGCTGATCACCTTGAAGTTCTTGTCCAGGTGGACGTCGACCTGCGAGCCGTCCGGCTTGGTCACCTCGACCTCGTAGGCGCCCTCCTCGTCGTCGACCTCGGTCTCGGTGACCTTGCCGCTGCCGACCGCGTCCAAGGCGGCCTGGCTGGCCCGCTCGAGGTCGTCGCCCTTCAGCTCGTCGGACCCGGAGGCGGTGCTGCTGCCCCAGGCGACGCCGCCCACGCTCAGCACGGCGGCCGCGATGGCGGTCGGGATGATGACGCGCTTGCTGCGCAGCTTCTGGGTGTTCATCGGAGTTCCTTCTCTCGCTCTCTGGTGTACCTCTGGCCCGACCCTGCCGCAAGGTCCCTGAACCTCACCTGAACGCACCTGAACGTCGCGTCAGGGAGCTGCCGGGAGCGAGATCGAGAACCGCACCCCTCCCAGAGCCGAAGCGGTGGCGCTGGCCTCGCCGTCGTGGGCGAGGACGATCTCCCTCACAATCGCCAGTCCGAGCCCGCTGCCACCGGCATCGCGGGCGCGGGCCTCGTCGAGGCGGACGAAACGTTCGAAGACCCGCTCCCGCTGGTCCTCCGGGATGCCGGCGCCGTCGTCGTCCACGGTGAGAACCACGTGGGGTCCGTCCCGGTAAACGGCCACCTCGACCCGCTCATGGGCGTGGCGGGCAGCGTTGTCCATCAGGTTGCGCACCACCTGGCTGAGCGCGAGCCCGTCTCCCAGCACCCGTCCGTGAGCCACCCGCGAGGTGTCGACGGTCAGCCCGTTGCGCACGCGAGCCGCCTCAGTACGCGCCAGGTCGTCCACGTCCACCTCGCGCCGGTCACCCGTCCGACCCTCGTCGGTGCGGGTGAGCAACAGCATCTGATCCACCAGCCGCTGCATCCGCACCGTCTCCTGGAAGACCGTGTCCGCGAACTCGCCCTCCGGCAGAGCACCAGGATGCGTACGCTCGACCTCCGCCGTCTGGCGGAGACTCGCCAGCGGCGAGCGCAGCTCGTGCGACGAGTCCGAGACAAACCGCTGCTGCCTTCGCCGGGACGCGTCCAGCCGCGCCAGCATCCCGTTCATGGTCGTGGCCAGGCGATGGATCTCATCGCGCGACTCCGGCACCGGCACCCGCCGGTCCAGCCGCTCGTCGCCGATCGTCTCGACCTCGATCCGGATCCGCTCCACCGGCGACAGGGCTCGGGTGACCACGGCCCAGGTGGTGCCACCCACGACCACCAGGAGCAGCGGGACGCCGATAAGGAGCAACGGCACCAGGGCCGCCGTGGACTCCTCGACATCCTCCAGCGAGGCCGCGACCCGGACGAGGTACTCCTCACCGTCGCTGTCGGCGTCCTCGGAGACGGTCACGTAGCCCTCGTCGGGCAGGTCCTGGTCACCCAGCACCACCGCTCCGGACTCGTCGGTGACCTGGACGACGACGTCCGCGTCGTCCTCGTCGTCGTCCTCCCCCAGACTCTCGGGGAGGCCCTCGGCCTCGATCCGGCCGGCGACGGCCGACGCCCGCTCCTCCGCGGTGGACTCGACACCGTCGCGGAGTGCGTCGCGCTGGAGCCCTACCAGAACCACCGCGCCGATCCCCAGCGCGACGGCGACCACGACAACCGCTCCGACCGTCGTCCGCAGCCGGACCGAGCCCCTACCCACCGTTGCTCGCCAGTCGGTAGCCGGCGCCCCGGATGGTCTGGATCGCCTCGCGTTCGAAGGGCCGGTCGATCTTGTTGCGCAGGTGACGGACGTAGACCTCGACGATGTTCGGATCACCGTCGAAGTCGACGTCCCACACCGCGTCCAGGATCTGCTGTTTGGACACCACGTCACCCGGGTGCCGCAGGAGGAACGCCAGCAGGGAATGCTCCTTCGCTGTCAACGCCAGTTCCTCGTCACCGCGCCAGACCCGGCGAGCGGCCGGGTCGAGCCGGAGGTCGCCGGCCTCCAGGATGGTGGGTCGCTCACGGGCACCCCGTCGAGCCACGGCCCGGAGCCGGGCCACCAGGACCGGGAACGAGAACGGCTTGGTCAGGTAGTCGTCCGCCCCGGTGTCGAGCCCCTCGACCTGGTCCCACTCCCCGTCCTTGGCGGTGAGCATCAGGATCGGTGTCCAGTCCTGCTCCTCGCGCAAGGTCTGGCAGACCTTGTAGCCGTTGATCCCGGGCAGCATCAGGTCGAGGAGGATCGCGTCGTAGGTGTTCTCGCGGGCCAGCCACAACCCGTCGGTCCCGTCGTGGGCGACGTCGACGGCGAAACCCTCCGCCTCCAGCCCGGTGCGCAGCGACCGGGCGAGCCGCACCTCGTCGTCGACCACGAGCACCCGCATCCGTCGATTGTCCCGCGACTCCGCTGAATCCTTCCTGAAGGACGACGCGCTGCGGCACAATCCTGAGCACCAGACGACGCGGAGGCAGTCATGGGCTGGTTCGACGGATTCAAGCGGATCAAGGACCCGGTGCGCGGGTCGGCACAGATCGTGACGATGACGCAGGCACCCGACCACGCGAGCTCGGCGAACTGCCGGATGCAGCTCGTGGTCAGCGTGCCCGGGCATGCGTCGTTCGCCATCGACGACGAGTACCTCATCAAGGTCAAGAAGTGGCCGAGCCCCGGACAGACCCTCCCGATCGAGGCCTCCCAGTCGGACCCGACCACGTTCAAGATCCTGTGGGACGAGATCCAGTCCTGGGACGTCCGGGGAGCCGCCCAGGCGCAGCAGCTCGCCGCGGCGATGAACCAGCAGCCGCCCCCTGTTCCGCCCGAGGGTCAGCCGCCCACGGGGCAGGTCACAGGCCCGACGGTGATGATCAACGGTCGGCCGGCGACCCCCGAGGAGCTCAAGCAGTACGAGGTGATGACCGGCATGGACCTCGACGGTGACGGCAGGATCGCCGGCGGTGCCGCCGCCCCCGGCGGTGGCCTGCAGGGTCTGATCGCGGGCGCGATGGCCGCCGCCCAGCAGGGGATGCCTGCCGGCCCCGACCAGCCCGGGAAGGCCGACGACCGGGTGGCCGCGCTCGAGCGGCTTGCCGCGCTGAAGGCCAGCGGCGCGCTCACCGACGCCGAGTTCGAGACCGAGAAGCAGCGCATCCTCGACTCCTAGCCGCGCGCGCCGGTCCACTCCCGGCCGTCTGTCGGGCCAGGATTACAACCATTCCCGTCCTCTTCGCGTCTTAGGCGCAGGAACGACAAGACCACGGCGGGAACGGATGACGACGATGCAGCTGTTGGCTGGGTCCGGACCAAGGACAGGGGTCGGTGTGGGCCGACGCGCGAATCGCGACGCCGAGTTCACGGAGTACCTCACTGCTCGCCAGCCCAGCCTGCTGCGCACTGCCTACCTGCTGACGGGTGACCGACACCAGGCCGAGGACATCCTGCAGACCTCGCTCGCGAAGCTCTACCTGGCCTGGCACAAGGTCAACGACCGCAGCTCCGTCGACGCCTACGTACGGCGGATCATGGTCAACGAGAACAACTCGTTGTGGCGCCGGGGCTGGAAGAAGCGGGAGTACGCCGCGGAGCAGCTGCCCGAGGGCGACCCGCACCACGACAGCTACGACGAGGGGCTCGGCGCCGCGCTATGGGGCGTCGTCCAGACCCTGCCGCCGAAGGCCCGCGCCGTGGTCGTGCTGCGCTACTACGAGCAGCTGTCCGAGACCGAGACCGCCGACGTGCTCGGCATCTCGGTCGGAACCGTCAAGTCCCAGTGCAGCCGCGCACTCGCCTCGCTCCGCGAGCGGGTGCCCACCGAGCTGCACCCCAGCCACAGGGAGGAGGAGCGATGAACGACCACACCGACCCCTGGGAGACCGAGATGAGTCGCGAGTTCGACCAGCGCGTCCGCGACCTCAACGAGGCGCCGCTGACTCTCGACCAGGTGAAGGGCAAGGCCGGGCGGATCCGGCGAACCCGACGGCTCGCCGTCGCGGGCGGCACTCTGGCCGCCGCGGCCGTGATCGTCCCGATCGTGGTCTTCGCCGGAGGCAACCTGACCGACGACGGCGGTCCGGAGCCGGCCCCGAACCCGACCGTCATCGACCCGTCCGGCACCGGCTTCGGCTACATCGAGGGCACGACGTTGCACCGCGCGGACGGCACGACCCTCGACCTGCCCGCGACCTACCGGGGAGGGACCGACATGGGCGACCTGTTCGCCGGCGTCCGCTACGACGAGGAGGGACGACCGTTCCTGGACCTGGTGGACGAGACCGGCGAGGTCGTCGAGACCCACGAGACCGCGACCGGCATCGCCGCCACCGACGACGGCTCCACGATCGCCTACGTCGACCCGGACGGCGCCCTGTGGACGCAGTCGGACACCGGCCGGATCAGCATCCACGACGGCCTGCCAGCGGAGGCGTACCCCACCGCGGTGCTGTGCGGCCAGGAGGACCTGGACTGCGCCGTTTGGGTCAACTACGGCGACGGGACCACGCCGCCCGAAAACATCTCCTCGCACTTCCGGCTCACCGAGGTGCCGGACGCGCTGAGCGTCGGCGACGCCACCGAGTCCCGGCTGGTGGCGGTGCTGAACGAGTCCCACGACGAGGGCTCCTGCGGTGGCGTCTACGACCTCACCAGCACGTCGTACGTGTGGGAGAACTGCGAGTCGTACCTGTACGACTTCTCCCCCGACGACGCCCACCTCACCGGCACCCACGCCTACCTGGACGGCCCCGGCCCCGGCTACATCACGATTCTCGACGCCGCGACCGGCGACGAGGTGGCCCGCCTCGACCCCAAGGATGGCTACGTCGGCAGGGCGGTGTGGCAGGACGCCGGCCACGTTCTCATCACTGTCTTCGAGGACAATTCGTGGAGCGTCTACCGACTCGGGGTCGACGGGTCGAAGGAGCAGGTGCTCGCCCCGAAGCCCGGTGACGATGCCAACCCGGCGTACATCCTGCTCGGAGGCTCCTGAGCGATCAGCCCAGCTCGACGGTGGCCAGCACCGACTCGACCATCTCGTCCCAGCCGGTCTTCGGCCCACGCCACAGGACGAACTCGACCGAGACGATCTCGCCGTCGTGGATGAGTCCGAACTCCTCGGAGTAGTCGCCGCCCACCTCACCGGCCACGTGGAACGCCGGTTGGCCGGCCATCGTGGTCGGCGGTAGCACGGAGTCCGCGGGATAGCCCCCGGTCTTGACCGTGCTGCGCGCGAGGCGGTCGAGGCTCGCGTCCGGGTTGAGTGCCGGGAAGCTGCTCAGGTTGATCAGCGCGGTGCCGTCGTCGGCTGCCCCGACGACCAGGAAGCTCGCGTCGTCGTTGTCGACGGCCCAGCCTTCGGGCATCCGGAGCGAGACGGCCTTGACCTTCAGCGCCGGGCCGGTTGCCGGGGCAACGGTCGTCGGCTCGTCGGTCGGGCTGGTCTCGTCCGTCGGCGAGCTGACGTCGGAGGAGGAGGGTGACGCGGGCGGACCCTCGCCCTCCGGATCGTCGTCGTCGCTGCAGCCGGTCGCAACCAGCGCCAGGCACGCAACCGCGCCGGCCATCCATCTCCCCGAGAACACAACGACGACCATAGCGACCCGCTGGAATTTCCCGACCCCGGAATGTTTGGTGGGCAGCGTCGGGGGTATCAGCCGGACAGCCAGCCCGCAGTCCCTGAGAAGGAGTCACCGGTCATGTTTCTCGACGCGATCGCATCGACGCTCCAAGAGCTGGACGTCGAGGAGTCAACGATCAAGCAGATCGTCGACATCCTCGAGGAGAGCGCCGGCGACGTGAAGTCGGGCGAGCTCGGCACCCTGAACGCCGCTCACCTCGGCGGCTCGTCGTCGGGGGCAGTGCTCGGTTACCACACCTCCGTCGCCCACAAGCACGTCGTCAAGGCGATGGAGCAGCTGGTGCTCGGCCTGCACGGCTACCAGGCCAACGTGCAGAAGTTCCACAAGGACATCGACTTCGTCGACGAGGACAGCGGCGCCTCCAGCGTCCGGACCACGGGCAGGGTCAACGGCGTCGTGCCGACCATGCCGCAGTCGGACGGGTGCGCGGCACCGAACGACTTCGACACCAATGACCAGTGCGCGATCCCGGGAGAGAACTGATGGCACACGGACCCAACGAAGGCCGCTTCCGCACCAGCCTCAACGGCGCGTCCTGGGAGTCGGTCCAGGACGGCGCCAAGGAATGGGCCCGGTGCGCCGAGCTCCTCACGGTCGTCTCCCGGTCCCTGGATTCGGCGGCCGACAAGGACCAGAAGATCGGGGGCCGGACCGGCCCGGCGATGGGCAACGCGTTCCGGAAGACCTCGGAGTCCGTCAACGAGCGGGCCGCTCTCCTTCGTGAAGGCAAGGCGGCCCTCGAGTCGGCGGCCGAGGTGCTCCACAAGGCCGGGAAGGCTCGCGACACGATGGACCAGCAGCACCCGGCCGGGTCCAACCCTGGCCCCTGGAGCCGCCCGGTCGGTCCGCTGACCGAGGAGGACCTCGACGCGCAGCGGAAGCACCAGGCCAAGGTCAACGAGTACCAGGAGAACTACGCCGCGCGGGAGCGGATCTCCCAGCAGTGGACCCAGAACATCGAGACCGTCTTTGCGGACTCGACCGAGACGATGAAGAAGATCCACGGCGAGCCCGACCCGGTGCCGCCCAAGGGGAGCGACGAGGGCAAGCCCGGCTCGATCAACCCGACCAGGGGCACTCCCCAGGGGCCGGGAGAGGACGACCACACACGCGACCCCGACGACAACGACAACGACCCGCGCGACCCTGATGACAACGACAACGACCCGCGCGATCCCGACGACAACGACAACGACCCGCGCGATCCCGACGACAACGGCGGTGGCGACGACGACAACGGCGGGGGCGACGACTCCGAGAACAACCCGCCGATCTACGCCGGCGACGACACCAACGGCGGCGGACCCAGCACCGGCACCCTCGGTGGGCTGGCCGCCGGAGCGGGCGGCGGTGCGCTGGCTCTCGGCGGGCTGCGCAGCGGCGGGCTGCTGCCCGGCGCGATCAACTCGAACGGCGTACGCCCGATCGGTAGCACCGGCCGGATCGGCACCAGCGGCGCGCTGAGCCGCAGCGGTGCGCTCGCCCCCGGCACCCCCGTCACCAAGGGCGGTGCCGCCGCCGGACGCGGAGGCGTCGGACGTGGAGGCGTCGGGCGCGGCGCCGGAGCCGGCACCGGCAGCCCGGTCGGCCGAGGCGGCCGCGGAGGCCCCGGTGGACGTGGCGCCGGCCGCGGCGGCCGCCCAGGTGCCGGTGGCATCGGCACCGGACGCGGCAAGGGCAAGAAGGACGACGAGAAGAAGCAGGCGCCTCGCGACCTGTTCGACGACGGCGAGGACTGGATCGACGACGAGGGCGCCGCGCCCGACGTCATCAGCTGAGCCGGCGCAAACTCACGCAGCGTCAACGTGATTTCAGGCGAGGACGTGGGTGACAGGGAGGCTCGAGTCGGCGGGCAGGTCCAGCGACGAGGCGGGGCGTCCGCGGGTGACCATCTCGGAGCCGAGGGCGGCGACCATGGCGCCGTTGTCGGTGCACAGCCCCGGCCGGGGCACCCGCACCCGCACGCCGAGGCCGGCCGCGCGCTCCTCGGCCATCGCCCGGAGCCGCGAGTTCGCGGCGACGCCGCCCCCGATCAGCAGGTCATCGATGCCCTCGGCCGCGGCGGCGTCCAGCGCCTTGCGGACAAGTACGTCGCACACGGCTTCCTGGAAGCTCGCGGCCACGTCGGCGACCGGCACCGCCTCGCCGGTGCGCTCTCGGGCCTCGACCCAGCGGGCGACGGCGGTCTTGAGCCCGGAGAACGAGAAGTCGAAGCGGTGCCGCTCGAGGTCGCGGCGACTGGTCAGGCCACGGGGGAAGTCGACGTAGACACTGTCGCCGTCGCGGGCGGCCCGGTCGATGTGGGGTCCGCCCGGGAACGGTAGGCCGAGCAGCCGGGCCACCTTGTCGAACGCCTCCCCCGCCGCGTCGTCGATGGTCGCGCCGAGCGGGTCGACGTCACCGGTCACGTCGGAGACGCGCAGCAGGCTGGAATGACCACCGCTCACCAGCAGCGCGAGGCACGGCTCGGGCAGCTCGCCGTGCTCGAGCTGGTCGACGGCGACGTGGGCGGCGAGGTGGTTGACGCCGTACAGCGGCTTTCCGAGACCGAGTGCGAGCGCCTTCGCCGCCGCGACGCCCACGAGCAGGGCGCCGGCGAGTCCCGGGCCGCTGGTGACCGCGATCGCGTCGACGTCGTGAAGGGCCACCCCGGCGGTCTCGCTGGCCCGCTCGAGGGTGGGCACCATCGCCTCGAGGTGGGCCCGGCTGGCCACCTCGGGCACCACGCCGCCGAACCGGGCGTGCTCATCGACGCTGCTGGCGATGGCGTCCGCGAGCAGCGTGTGACCGCGGACGATGCCCACGCCGGTCTCGTCGCACGACGTCTCGATGCCCAGCACCAGTGGCCCGTCGTTCATCCGCAGCCTCCTGCCAGGGGTCGGCGCAGCACGATCGCGGTGCTGCCGTCGCGGTAGTAGTGGGGGCGCCGGTCGACCTCGACGAAGCCGCCGGCGGCGTAGAACGCCAGCGCGTCGGCGTTGGTCTCGCGCACCTCCAGCAGCAGCCGGTCCGCGTGTCCGGCCGCGGCCCGATCGGCCACCGCCTCCAGCAGCGCCGTGGCGTGCCCGCGGCGCCGGGAGGCAGGCAGTACGGCGATCCGCTGCAGCTCGGCGATGTCGGCCACGATGCTCGCCGCGGCGTACGCCGTGACCTCCCCGTCGTCCTCGACGACCAGGTAGTGCACCGTCGGCACGTCGCCGCAGACCCCGCTCTCGACCAGCGCGCGCGACCACGCGTCGGGGCCGAGGCACTCGGCCTCGAGGCGGTAGATGGCGTCGGCGTCGTCGGTCGTGGCGTCCCTGATCATGAGATGGTTCCTGAGGAGCCGAGGGACGAGGCGTCTCGAAGGGCCCGCTTCGGAGCGTGGGCGGCCATGGCGTCGGGGCGGCGCAGGTAGAGCGGCTCGGGGTCGCGGAGCTCGGCCAGCTCCTCGGCGACCGCGCGCGCCAGCCAGCCGGCGCTGGGGCGGCGCGGTCCGACGCCCTGCGGGAAGGCGTCGGGGAAGAGGCTCGGCCCCTCCCCCACGACGACGCCGTCGGTCGCGAGTGACGGCGGGCTTGTCGACGACCGGGCCGGTGAGCCGGCGGCCGTCGACGTCGTACGTCGCGAAGTAGACCTCCTTGCGCCGCGCGTCGGTCGCAACCGCGAACTCGGAGTCGACCACCCCGGTGACGGCCGCCTCGGCGGCCAGCACGTCGAGCGAGCAGACGCCGTACACGGGCAGCTCGAGCACGTAGGCGAGGGTGCGGGCGGTGACCAGCCCGACCCGCAGCCCCGTGAACGGGCCGGGGCCGACGCCGACGCCGATCGCGGTGAGGTCCTGCCGCACCAGCCCCGCCGCCCCGAGGGCGGTCTCGATCAGCGGCGCGAGCTGCTCGCCGTGCTTCATCTCCCGTTCGGACGTGTGCTCGGTGACGACATCGGTGCCGTCGTGCAGCGCGACGGTGACCGTCGGCGAGGAGGTGTCGAAGGCGAGCAGCACGGGCCGAGGCTACCTACCGGCCGCTCAGACCTCGCCGAGCGCCACCCTGGCCAGGTGCGCGTCGATCGGCGACAGGTCGGCGAACTCCTGGACGACGTCCCACCAGGCGAGGCGGTCGGCTCGCTCGTTGGCCTCGAACGTGGTGACCTCCGCGAGCTCGGCGCGATAGACGGCGAGGAACTCGATCCGCCGCTCGTGGCCGAGCTGGATCGTGGCGACGCCGACGAACTCGGCCCGACCCGGCTCGGAGCCGGTCTCCTCGCGGAACTCGCGTACGGCGGTGTCACGAGCCCGCTCGCCCTCACCGATCACGCCGCCCGGCAGCTCCCACTCCTCGCGCCACGCGTTGTGGGCCAGCAACACCCTGCCGTCGTGCTCGGCGACCACCAGCGCCTGGCGCAGCGGGATCGCCGGGTCGAGCGTGTCGAGATCGGCCTCGTCGCAGCGACGGAAGTCGAGCAGGAGGTTCTCGTTGACCTTCTCCGCAAGTGGCGGACGGTGGCTGTCGGGAACCTCCATCTCGTACCACCGCGGCCCGATCGGCGTCATCAGCACCCGCCGCGGGTCCAGGTCGGCGTGCTCGTCGGGGTGGGCCAGGGCCCGGATGATCCGGATCTCCAGGCGCGACTCGGCCAACCCCTCGGCGAGCCCCTCCCCCCACTCGACCACGGTGACGGCGTCGTCGAGGGAGGTGTCGAGATCGAGGTCGTCGAGCTCCTCGATGCCGCCGAGGCGGTAGGCATCGACGTGGACCAGCGGCGTTCCGCCGCCAGTCGTGGGGTGTTCGCGGGCGATCACGAACGTAGGCGAGGTGACGTCGCCGCGCACCTCGAGGCCCGCCCCGATGCCTTGCGTGAACGTCGTCTTGCCGGCCCCCAGCTCACCGCTGAGCACGACCAGGTCGCCGGCCCGGAGCTGGTCGGCGAGAGACTCGCCGAGCGCGCGCATCGCCTCGGCGTCCGGGACGTCGTACAAGAAGGTGCGGAGCGGCCGGCGCAGCTCGACGAACGGGGAGTAGCGCCGGATCTCCCGAAACCCGCGGCGCTCCCAGAAGCTGATGGTCGCGGGCAGCTCCTCGCGGGCCACCACGGTCAGGTCGTCGAAGCCGGCCGATGCGTCCACGGCCGCGTCGATCAGCCGGGCGGCTATGCCATGGCCCTGCGCGGCCGGGCTGACACCGAACCGGCGCAGGTACATGGTGCTGCCGATCGGGTCGAGGACCAGGGTGCCGACCGGTTTGCCATCGAGGAGGGCCAGCAGCCCGCCCCGCTTGGAGAGCAGGTCGGCGAGCTCGTCGACGTCGTCGGTCAGTGCCGCGGGTGGCGGGTCGAGCAGCGGCCGCACCTCGAAGGCGGCGCGCACCACGTCGCGGACCGACGCGGCCGACTCCGGGCCGACCGTACGGATCTCGAGGGTCACCGGGCGGCGGCCCGCGAGGTGGCGGCGGTGATCAGCTGATCGAGCTCGGCGTTGACCTGGTCGTGCCGCTCCAGGATCACCATGTGACCGGCGCCCTCACACTCCAGCAGCCGCGAGCCGGGGATCCGCTCGTGCAGCTTGCGGGAGTGCCCGATCGAGGTGAGCCGGTCGGACGTGCCGCAGATGATCGAGGTGGGCACGCGACCGAGTGCCTCCAGGTAGTCGAACTTGTCCAGGTCACCGAAGCTCGGGAAAAAGTCGGCGACGACGTCGAACGGCGTCGCCGACAGCATCTCGTCGACGAACTCGAGCAGCTCCGGTGGCACCTCGTCACCGAACGCGTACCGATCAGTGGCGACCGCCGCGATGGCGGCGCCGGCCTTGCGTGCGACGTCGACCGCACGGTGGCCGCGCCGGAGCGTGGAGACGGCCCGGCGGGTGACCCGGCCGGTCAGGCGGGTCGGCAGCATCGGCAGCAGGATCCGGCTGGGGTCCAGGCCGCCGGCCGTGGTCGAGATCAGGCCCAAGCCGATGACCCGATCGCCGATCAGCCCGGGGAACTGCTCGGCGAGAGCCACGATCGACATGCCGCCCATGGAGTGACCGATCAGCACCACCGGGCTGTCGGGCGCCACGTGGTCGATGACCTGCTTCAGGTCGCGGCCGAGCTGGTCGATCGTGGCGTGCGCGCGGTCGGAGCGGCCGGAGCGGCCGTGTGAGCGCTGGTCGTAGTAGACCGAGCGGACCAGGCCGCGGTAGGCGGCGCGCTGGAAGTGCCAGCAGTCGAGGTTGAGGCAGAACCCGTGGACGAATACCACGGTGACGTCGGGCGCCGCGGTGCCCCAGCGGCGCTTGGGCGACCGGTCAGGTGGGTGTACGTCGTCGACCTCGACGTGGAGGGCGACGCCGTCGTCGGCCACGACGGTGAGTGGCTTGGACCGCAGCGACCCGAACGGGATGGTCTCCCCTGCGCGGCGGCTGATCGCGCGCTGCTGGCGGGCGATGCCGACGGCGGTACCGGCGGCGCTCAGTCCGATGGCGGCGCCGATGGAGCCGAGGATCCAGCCCCGGGCGCTCATGTGGTGGCCTCGGAGTCGACGTGCGTGCGGGTCATCCGTCCTCCGATGCGGGTGACGATCTCGTAGTTGATGGTGCCGCAGGCCTCGGCCCAGTCCTGGGCGGTGGGCCGGCCCTCGACCGGGACGCCGAACAGCACCACCTCGGACCCGGCGGCGGGGAGGTCGCCGCCGAGGTCGACCACGAACTGGTCCATGCAGACCCGGCCGCGGATCGGCCGGCGCTTGCCACCGATGGCGACGTCCGCGGCGTTGCTCGCGTGGCGCGGGACGCCGTCGCCGTACCCGACCGGGACCAGACCGACGCTGGTCGCGTGCTCGGCGGTCCAGGTGTGGCCGTAGGAGACCGCCACGCCCGCATCGATCTGCTTCACCATCGCGAGCCGGGTGCGCACCGTCATCGCCGGCACCAGGCCGAGATCCGGCGTGCGGCCCGGAGCCGGGTCCAGGCCGTAGATCGCGATCCCGCAGCGAACCGCGTCGAAGCGGGCGCCAGGGCGGAGCAGGGCGGCGGCCGAGTTGCCCAGGTGCCGGACCTCGGGCCGCAGCCCCTCGGCGTCGGCCATCGCCAACGCCTCGCGGAACCTGGCCTCCTGGAGGTCGTTGGCGGGGTGCTCCGGCTCGTCGCTGCAGGCGAAGTGCGACCAGACCCCGGTGACCCGCCAGCTGCCCGCCTCCTCGCCGGCTCGGGCGCGCCGGAAGACGTCGGCCCAGCTCGAGGCGGGGGCGCCGCCGCGGGAGAGCCCGGTGTCGACCTTGATCTGCAAGCGGGCGGGGATGCCGGTGGCCGCCGCGGCGGCGGCGACCTCGTCGAGCTCGGCCACGGAGTACGCCGTGACGTCGACGTCGCGGACGAGCGCCTCGGCGTACTCCTCACCGGGGACGGCGAGCCAGCACAGCAGCCGGCCCTCGTCGCCGGCCTCCCGGAGCGCGACCGCCTCGTCGAGCGTCGCCACGCCGATCCACTCCGCGCCGGCGTCGCGCGCGGCCCGCGCGGACTCGAGCATCCCGTGGCCGTAGCCGTCGGCCTTGACGACCGCGATCATCTGCACCCCGGTCGTCTCGCGGATCAGCCGGACGTTGTGCCTGATCGCGGCGACGTCGACCACGATCTCGGCACGATCGTTCGAGGTCATGGGTGCCGATTGTTCCATCACGAGACGGCGAGGGTGGCGGCCACCGCCGCCGGGATGACCCTCGCCACATCACCGGCGGTCAGCGGGCCGCCGTGGGCGGCGAGGGTGGCCGCGGCTCCGTGCACCCAGGAGCCGACCGAGGCGGCGTCGTAGTCGGAGAGACCGCTCGCGAGGAGGGCACCGATCAGACCACCCAGCACGTCTCCGGCGCCGGCGGTGGCCAGCCAGGGTGTGCCGGTCGTGGTGACCCGCACCCGCCCGTCGGGAGCGGCGATCAGGGTGTGCCGGCCCTTGAGCAGGACCACGGCGGCGTACTTCTCGGCCGCGTCGCGGGCATGCCGGAGCGGCTGGGACTCCACGAGGTCGCGGTCGCTGCCGAGCATCCGGGCCAGCTCGCCGGCATGTGGCGTGAGAACGAGAGGTACGTCGCGGGCCCGCTCCGCGTGGATCAGGGCGTCAGCGTCCACCACCAACGGGACGCGGTCGGCCAGCGCCGCGTCGAGGGCCGCTTCGGCACCCTCACCGCTGCCCGACCCGACCACCCAGGCCTGGACAGTGCCGGCACCGACGACCTCGGGGTGGGTCTCGCGCACCCGGGTCGCGACCTCGTCGTCGCCGACGTAACGGACCATCCCGGCGAGCCCGCAGCCGGCTCCGGCAATGCTGAGCAGCGCGGCGCCGGGGTACTCGCTCGACCCGGCGCGGACCCCGACGACGCCGCGGGTGTACTTCTGCGCATCGGAAGTGGGTCGCGGCAGCAGCGCCGCGACATCGGGGGGCTGCAGCGACTCCACCGCGGCGGGCGGCAGGTCGAGGCCGATGTCGACGAGCTGCACGACCCCCGCGGCCGATGCGGCGGGGTCGACCAGGTGCGCGACCTTGTGAGTGCCCAACGTGACGGTGACCGCCGCCGTGACGTGCGGGCCGTCCAGCTCGCCGGTGTCGACGTCGACGCCCGACGGCGTGTCCACGGCCACCACGGGGATGCCCTCGAGCGCCTCGAGGGCATGCTGGGCCTCGGGGCGGAGCCCGGGTCGGCCGCCGATGCCGACGATGCCGTCGACGACCAGGTCCGGCCGGCGGCCGACGCGATCGACCCGCCGGCCCCCGGCCCGGCGGAGCGCCGCCAGACCGGCCTCGTGAGCACGCTCGGTCAGCAGCCACGCCTCGACAGCGACACCACGCCGGGCCAGCACGGCTCCGGCATACAGCGCGTCGCCGCCGTTGTCGCCCGAGCCCACCAGCAGCAGCACCCGCCGGCCGTACGCCGTCCCGAGCAGGTCGAGCACGGCGTACGCGAGCCCGTGGGCCGCGCGCTGCATCAGCGCGCCGTCCGGGAGCCGCGCCATCAGCGCGGCCTCGGCCTCCCGGACCTGCTCGACCGTGTGTGCGTACCTCACCCCCACCACGCTAGCGAGACTCCCTGTCATCCCAGCGAACGCAGCGCCACGGTGACCAGCACCGCGACGACGCACACCACCACCAACGGCACCCGGAGCACCAGTAATACCGTGGCGACACCGACCCCGACGGTGTCGGCCCCCAGCGACAGATGCTGGCCCTCGGCGAAGACCGAAGTCGCCACCAACGCCGCCAGCAGCGCGGGGGCCATCATTGCGATGACGCCGGTGCACCAGGCGGGAAGCTCGCGGCCGCCGACGAAGACCGGACCGATCGCCTTGGTGGCGGCCGTGATCAGAACCAGCGCACCGATGAGCAGCCAGACCTCCCCCTCACTGAGGCTCATGGCTTCACCGGGTCCTCGCCATGGCGGAGGCCGATCAGCGCGGCGGCACCCGCAGCCAGCACGGGTATCCCAGCGGGAGTAAACGGCACCAGGGCCAGCGCGATACCCGCGCCCAGCAGAGCCGCCACCCGCGCCCGCGGCCGGCGCAGCTCGGCCAGCAGGATGGCCACGAAGAAGGTCGGGAAGAGCACATCGAGACCGAAGCGATCGGGGTCGCCGATGACGTCGCCGACGAGTGCGCCGGTCACGGTGCCCGCGAGCCATGAGGCGTACTGCGGGATTGTCGTCCCGATCAGCAGCGACCGGTCGAAGGTGCCGTCTCCCCGGTTGGCCAGTGCCCACGAGGCGTCGACGACGGCCTAACCTTCCGCCGCCCGCCGCATCGGCCCTCCAGGCAGTGAGGGCGCGAGCGCGATGCCCATGGCCAGGAAGCGCGCGAGTGCATCAGCGTGGCCGCTGTCAGCGCTGCGCCGATCCCACCGCCCCCGGTGACGATCGCGAGCGCGGTGAACTGCGCCGACCCGGCGAATACCAGCGCCGACGTGACGATGGCCTGGAGGATCGTGAAGCCCGCCTGCACGGCGAGGACAGCGAGAGCACGAACCCGACCGTCGCGAAGGGGATGCCCAGCCTCAGGCCGAGCCGGAACGACTCGCTGTTCACTCAGGACTCCAGCACCACCACCGCGGAGGCGATGCCGGCGTCGTGGGAGAGGGAGAGGTGGAGGTGGCGGACGCCGAGCTCGTCGGCGCGGGCCTGCACGGTGCCGCGGATCGTCAGGACGGGACGGCCGGAGTCCTCGGTGAGCACCTCGGCGTCATGCCAGGCCATCCCGTGCGGGGCGCCGAGTGCCTTGGCGAGCGCTTCCTTGGCGGCGAAGCGGGCCGCCAAGGAAGCCAGTGGCCGGGACGCCTCGTCGGGCGTGAACAGCCGCTCGCGGAGGCTCGGGGTGCGCTCGAGGGAGACCTCGAACCGGTCGATGTCGACCACGTCGATGCCGACGCCGATCACGGGCATGGGTCGGACCGCCTACTCGACCGTCACGGACTTGGCGAGGTTGCGCGGCTGGTCGACGTCGTGACCCATCGCGCTGGCGAGCTCGCAGGCGAACAGCTGCAGCGGCACGACCGCGACCAGCGGCTGGAGAAGCACCGGCACCTGCGGCAGCCGGATCAGCTCGTCGGCGTACGGCTCGATCGCGGCATCACCCTCCTCGGCAAGGCAGATGGTCCGCGCGCCCCGGGCCCGGACCTCCTGGATGCCGCTGATCATCTTCTGGTGCAGCTGCTCCCGCCCCTGAGGAGGCACGACGCACCAGACCGGCAGCCCCTCCTCGACGAGCGCGATCGGGCCGTGCTTGAGCTCACCCGCAGCGAAGCCCTCGGCGTGGATGTAGGCGAGCTCCTTCAGCTTGAGCGCTCCCTCCAGCGCCACCGGGTAGCCGGCGTGCCGGCCGAGGAACAGCACCGACCTGGTCTCCCGGGAGTCGTGGGCCAGCGCGTAGATCGACTCGGCGCTGCCCAGGACCGTCTCGATGTGCGCGGGCATCTCCTCGAGCTGACCCATCACCTCGTCGATCTCGTCGCCGAAGCGGGTGCCCTTGACCTGGGCGACGTACAGCGCGAGCAGGTAGCAGGCGACCAGCTGGGTGAGGAAGCCCTTGGTGGAGGCGACGCCGATCTCGGGGCCGGCGTGGGTGTAGATCACCGCGTCGGACTCCCGCGGGATCGTGGAGCCGTTGCTGTTGCAGATCGCCAGCACCTTCGAGCGCTGGGTGCGGGCGTGGCGGATGGCCTGCAGGGTGTCGGCGGTCTCGCCGGACTGGCTGATCGCGACGACCAGCGTGGAGTAGTCGAGGATCGGGTCGCGGTAGCGGAACTCGGAGGAGAGCTCGACCTCGACCGGGATCCGGGTCCAGTGCTCGACGGCGTACTTCGCGACCATGCCGGCGTAGAACGACGTGCCGCACGCGATGATGATGATCTTGTCGATGTCGCGGATCTCGTCGTCGGAGAGCCGCATCTCGTCCAGCTGCAGCAGGCCCTGCGAGCTACGGCGGCCGAGCAATGAGTCGGCGACCGCGCGCGGCTGCTCGAAGATCTCCTTGCGCATGAACCAGTCGTGCCCGTCCTTCTCGGCGGCGGAGAGGTCCCAGTCGACGTGGTAGCGGCGGCCCTCGGCCGGTGTGCCGTCGAAGCCGGTGACCTCGACCCCCTCCCGGGTGATCGTGACGACCTGGTCCTGGCCCAGCTCGAGCGCCTCCCGGGTGTGCTCGATGAACGCCGCGACGTCGGAGCCGACGAAGTTCTCACCCTCCCCGACGCCGACCACGAGCGGTGAGTTGCGGCGGGCGGCCACCACTCGGCTCGGGTCCTGCCCGTCGACGGCGACCAGCGTGAACGCCCCCTCGAGCTGGGTGCAGACCCGCTGCATCGCGGTGGTGAGGTCGATGCCCGAGTCCACCTGGAGCTCGAGCAGCTGCGAGGCCACCTCGGTATCGGTCTCGGAGACCATCACGTGGTCGTCGGCCTCGATCCGGGCTCGGAGCGCCGCGAAGTTCTCGATGATCCCGTTGTGCACCAGAGCGATCCGGCCGGAGCCGCCGCTGTGCGGGTGGGCGTTGATGTCGTTCGGCGCTCCGTGCGTTGCCCAGCGGGTGTGTCCGATGCCGGTGTGAGAAGCGGGCAGCGGCCGATCGGCGATCGCTTTCTCGAGGTTCGCGAGCTTGCCCGCGCGCTTGGACGTGACCACGGCGCCGCCCTCGACGACGGCGATCCCAGCGGAGTCGTAGCCGCGGTACTCGAGCCGGCGCAGACCGTCGATCACGACGTCCTGTGCCTGCTTCGGCCCGACGTACCCGACGATCCCGCACATAGCGTTCAACTGTAGTGGGGGCGGACCGGGCCGATCGTCAGGCGGGGCGGCTGCAAGAATCACCAACCATGTCCGGTGGGAACGGCTCTGATGAGCGCGAGGTCTCTCCGTACATCGAGCTCGACCGGGACGCGTGGGCCGCGCTGGCCCCGCGCCAGGAGGACCCGCTCAGCCCCGATGAGATCCTGCGGCTCCGCGGCCTCGGCGACGCCCTCGACCTCGACGAGGTGCAGCAGGTCTACCTCCCCCTCTCGCGGCTCCTCAGCCTCTACGTCGGTGCGGCCGGGGAGCTGCACCGCGAGCAGGAAGCCTTCCTGCACCGGCGTACTCCCCCGCGCACGCCGTTCGTGATCGGCCTGGCCGGCTCGGTCGCGGTGGGCAAGTCCACGACCGCGCGGGTGCTGCAGCAGATGCTGGCGCACTGGCCAGAGCACCCCAACGTCGCGCTGATCACGACCGACGGATTCCTCTTCCCCAACGCCGAACTCGAGCGCCGCGGGCTGCTCCAGCGCAAGGGCTTCCCGGAGTCCTACGACCGGAAGGCGCTGCTGCGGTTCGTGGTCGACATCAAGTCGGGTCGCGACGAGGTCGAGGCTCCGACGTACTCCCACCTCGTCTACGACGTGGTCTCGGACGAGAAGGTCGTGGTGAAGAGCCCCGACATCGTGATCATCGAGGGGCTCAACGTCCTCCAGCCGGCGCGGGTTCGCGAGGACGGTCGCACCGGGCTGGCAGTCAGCGACTTCTTCGACTTCTCCGTGTACGTCGACGCCGGGACCGGCCACATCCGGGACTGGTACATCTCTCGCTTCCTGCGGCTGCGGGAGACCGCCTTCCGCGACCCGGACTCCTACTTCGCGAAGTACGCCGACCTCACCCACGAGGAGGCGATCGCGGAGGCCGAGCGGATCTGGGACACCATCAACGGCCCCAACCTCGCCCAGAACGTGCTGCCCACCCGGTCGCGGGCCACGCTCGTGCTCCGCAAGGACAAGGACCACTCGGTGCGGTACGTGCGGCTTCGCAAGCTCTGACCCACTCGCAGCGCCGTTCAGGAGGGCCCGCGCGCCTAGCAGACCGACACTCGGCATCAAGGATCCCCTTCGGCGCCTTCGGCGTCCTTGACGCCGAGCCTCGGTCGGTCTGCTTGGACGGCGCACGGGGCGGCGGCAAGCCGCCGCCCGCAAAAGCGCGGGCCCACCTCACCAGTCACGTCCGCCCCAAAGCGCCGCCGATTGGTCACAAACCGCAGATTTCAGGGTGCCTTTCGTGCGGTTTGTGACCAAACGTGACCGAACCCCGGCGGCGTCCTTCCCATAGGCGCGAATCACGGCCGGAGAGGGCGATGTCAAGGGCGCGAAGCGGCGAAGCGAACCCTTGACATCGCCATCGGAGGCCGCACAATCGCGCCGCCGGGAGGACGAGGCCCTAGAGGGCGAGTTGAGCCCGCACCACGCCGGCGAGCCGCCCGGCCACATCGGCGGCGAGCTCCTCGGTGGCGGCCTCGACCATCACCCGCACGATCGGCTCGGTGCCGGAGGGGCGCAGCAGCACCCGGCCGCCGTCACCGAGCGCGGCCTCCTCCTCGGCCACGGCGGCGGCGAGCACGGCGTCGTCGTCGGCGCGGGACTTGTCGACGTCGCTGACGTTGACCAGGACCTGGGGCAGTCGGGTCATCACTGCCGCGAGGTCCTTCAGGCTCCGCCCGGTGGTGGCCATCCGCTCCAGGACGTGCAGGGCGGTGAGGATCCCGTCGCCGGTGGTGGCGTGGTCGCTCATGATCACGTGGCCGGACTGCTCGCCACCCAGGTTGTAGCCCGCCACCCGCATCGCCTCGAGAACGTAGCGGTCGCCCACCTTGGTCTGCCGGACCCCGATCCCCGAGGCCCGCATCGCCTGGACGAACCCCAGGTTGCTCATCACCGTCGCAACCACGGTGTCCTTGACGAGCTTGCCGGACTCCTTCATGGCGATCGCGAGGATCGCGAGGATCTGGTCGCCGTCGACGACGTTGCCCTCGTGGTCGACGGCGAGGCAGCGGTCGGCGTCCCCGTCGAGCGCGAAGCCGACGTCGGCCTCGTCCTTGAGCACGGCTGCGCGGAGCGAGTCGAGGTGGGTGGAGCCGCAGTCGTCGTTGATGTTCAGCCCGTCGGGCTGGGCGTGGATGGCGGTCACGAACGCGCCGGCGTCCTGGACCGCCTGCGGCCCGGCGTCGGACGCTGCACCGGAGGCGCAGTCGAGCACCACCCGCAGCCCGGCCAGCGGGCGCTCGGTGGTGCGCACCAGGTGGGCGGCGTACTCCTCGACCGCGGTCTCATAGGCGTCGACCCGGCCGACGGCGCCGCCGACCGGCCACCGCCAGTCCTGGCCCAGATGTTGCTCGATCTCGATCTCGAGGGCGTCGCTCAGCTTGTGCCCGCCGCGGGCCAGGAACTTGATGCCGTTGTCGGGCATCGGGTTGTGGGAGGCCGACAGCACCACGCCGAGGTCGGCGCCCAGCGCCTCGGTGAGGTAGGCGACCCCCGGAGTCGGCAGCACGCCGAGCAGGAGTACGTCGACCCCTGCGGACGCGAGGCCGGCCACGACCGCGGCCTCGAGGAACTGCCCGGAGATCCGGGTGTCGCGACCCACCACCGCGAGCGGCCGGTGCCCCTCGAACTCTCCGTGCTCGGCGAGCACGCGGGCGGCGGAAACGGAAAGGTCCAGGGCCAGCGGCGCGGTGAGATCACCGTTCGCCAGACCCCGGACCCCGTCCGTGCCGAAGAGCCGTGCCACAGGCGACGACCCTCCTGATCAGCGCTTCGAGAACTGCGGCGCCTTGCGGGCCTTCTTCAGACCGGCCTTCTTGCGCTCGATCACCCGGGCGTCACGGGTGAGCAGCCCGGCCTTCTTCAGGGTCGGGCGGTTGGCCTCGAGGTCGATCGAGTTCAGGCAGCGGGCCACGCCGAGACGCAGCGCACCGGCCTGGCCGGTGATGCCGCCGCCGTGGATCCGGGCGATGACGTCGAAACGGCCCTCGAGCTGCAGCGCGGTGAAGGGCTCGTTGACGACCTGCTGGTGCAGCTTGTTGGGGAAGTAGGAGTCGAGCGCGCGGCCGTTGACCGTCCACTGGCCGGTGCCGGGGACGATCCGCACCCGGGCGACGGCTTCCTTGCGACGGCCGGTGGCTGCGGCGGGCGCGATGGTCGCGGCGCGCGCCGGCGCGTCGGCGGAGGGGTCGCTCTCGGAGCTGTAGGCGACGCCCTGCTCGTCGGCCACGTAGGTCTCCTCGACCTCGCCCGTCTCGGAGGCGGTCTCAGGCACGGTGTTTCCTTCGCTGGTTGGGTTCGTCATCAGAGGCTCATTCGCGCGATCACTGGGTGATCTGGGTGATCTCGTGCGGAACGGCCTTCTGGGCCGCGTGCGGGTGGTCGGGGCCGGCGTAGACCTTCAGCTTCGTCAGCTGGGCCCGGCCGAGCTTGTTCTTGGGGAGCATGCCCCAGACCGCCTTCTCGATCGCCCGGCGCGGGTCCTTCTCGAGGAGCTCGCCGATCGGGGTGGCCGAGAGGCCGCCGGGGTAGCCGGAGTGGCGGTAGGACATCTTGGTGGTCCGCTTGGAGCCGGTCAGGGCGACCTTCTCGGCGTTCACGACGATGACGAAGTCACCGGTGTCCATGTGCGGGGCGAAGATCGGCTTGTGCTTGCCACGCAGGAGCCTCGCGGCCTCGACTGCCAGCCGACCCAGGGTGATGTCCTGGGCGTCGATGACGTGCCAATCACGCTGGATGTCAGCGGGCTTCGGGCTGTACGTACGCACGGTGATAGCGCCTTACTTCGTCGGTGTGGTCCTGCGGGGCGGCCGCGCGCGAGGCTCCGAAGGGTCCTCCGGACACGGATGGAGCAGACGCTTGCCGCGACCGAAGGAGTCTAGGCGGGGCGGCTCGGGCAGGTCAAAACGATGGACACCGCGTTCCCACCCTCCGGGGCGTCGGACTAAGTTGGAACGCGTGACTGACTCTCTCACCGTCCGCGACAACCGCACCGGACAGGAGTACGACGTCCCGATCACCGACGGCACCATCAAGGCCGCCGATCTCGGGCAGATCAAGTCCGACGAGGAAGGTCCGGGCCTCGCGGTCTACGACCCCGGCTTCGTCAACACCGCCTCCTGTCGAAGCGCCGTGACCTTCATCGACGGCGAGGAGGGGATCCTCGAGTACCGCGGCTACCCGATCGAGCAGCTGGCGGAGAAGTCCAACTTCCTCGAGGTCGCCTACTTGCTGGTCCACGGCAGCCTGCCGACCAAGGCGGAGTACGACTCCTGGGTCCACGAGATCACCTACCACACGTTCGTCCACGAGAACGTGAAGACGTTCATGGAGGGGTTCCGCTACGACGCCCACCCGATGGGGATGCTGATGGCGTCGGTCGGGGCCCTCTCGACGTTCTATCCCGACGCGGGCAACATCCGCGATGCCGACAACCGGCACATGCAGATCGTCCGGCTGATCGCCAAGATGCCGACCCTGGGCGCCTGGTCGTTCCGGCACGCGCAGGGCAAGCCGTTCGTCTACCCCGACAACGAGCTCGGCTACACCGCCAACTTCCTCTCGATGCTGTTCCGGATGAGCGAGCAGAAGTTCGAGGCCGACGAGCGCCTCGTGAAGGCCCTCGACGTGCTGTTCATCCTGCACGCCGACCACGAGCAGAACTGCTCGACCAACGCGGTCCGCTCCGTGGGCTCCTCCCAGGTCGACCCCTACTCCGCGGTCGGCGCGGGCATCGCGGCGCTCTACGGCCCGCTGCACGGCGGCGCCAACGAGGCGGTGCTGCGGATGCTGCGGAGGATCGGGTCCAAGGACCGGATCCCGGACTTCATCGACGGCGTCAAGGAGGGCAACGAACGGCTGATGGGCTTCGGCCACCGGGTCTACAAGAACTACGACCCCCGGGCCACGATCATCAAGAAGGCCTGCGACGACGTCTTCGAGGTCACCGGGGTCAACCCGCTGCTCGAGATCGCCCAGGAGCTGGAGCGGATCGCGCTGGAGGACGAGTACTTCGTCAGCCGCAAGCTCTACCCCAACGTCGACTTCTACTCCGGCCTGATCTACGAGGCCTTCCAGTTCCCGCCCGAGATGTTCACCGTGCTGTTCGCGATCGGCCGTACGCCGGGCTGGCTGGCCCAGTGGCTGGAGCTGGTGCAGGACAAGGAGCAGAAGATCGCCCGGCCCAAGCAGATCTACACCGGCGACCGCGGGCTCGACTTCACCCCTGCCTCGGAGCGTTGGAGCAGCTGACCGCTCGTCGCTCCGTCTCTCGCTGTATCTGAAGCGGGTTTTCAGGGTTGTCACAGACTGCACCGCAAGGCTGGGTGCCATGAGCTTCCAGCCCCCGTTCCCGCCCCCGCCCGCCCAGCCGCCGCAGCACCCCTTCGGAAGCACCGAGCAGCTGCCCGTCGCACCCCCACCGCGCCGGCGGCCCAGCCGCGGAGCCTTCGCGGCCTCGGTGCTCACCGCGGCGCTGGTCGTGGGCGGGGCAGCGGGGGTCGGCGGAGCCGCCGCCTTCAACGCCTTCGACAACGAGGACGGCGGCTCCTCGTCGAACAACGGCGGCTCGCCCACCGCGTCGCAGGTCCTGGACACTCCCGACTCCCCCGCCGCGGACGGTTCGGTCGAGCAGGTGGCCAACACCGTGCTGCCGTCCGTCGTGAAGCTGGACGTCGAGGGCAACGAGGGCGCCGGTTCCGGATCGGGCATCATCCTCGACGCCGACGGCCTGATCCTCACCAACAACCACGTGGCCGAGATCGCCGGTGACGGCGGGAAGGTCACGGTGTCGTTCCATGACGGCAGCAAGGCCGCCGCCGAGGTGGTCGGCACCGACCCGCTCACCGACACCGCGCTGGTGCAGGCCCAAGACGTCTCAGGGCTCACCCCTGCGACGATCGGCAAGTCCGCCAACCTCGGCGTGGGCGAGAACGTCGTGGCGATCGGGTCGCCGTACGGCCTCGACGCGACCGTCACCAGCGGCATCGTCAGCGCCCTCGACCGTCCGGTGGCGGTGGGCGCCGACGCGGAGGGCAACTCCACGACGTACCCGGCGATCCAGACCGACGCCGCGATCAACCCCGGCAACAGCGGCGGACCACTGGTCGACATGAAGGGCCGCGTCGTGGGCATCAACGCCTCGATCCGCACCGTCCCGGGTGGTGACGAGGGCTCGATCGGCCTCGGTTTCGCGATCCCGATCGACGAGGTGCTGCCGATCATCGACCAGATGAAGAACGGCGAGACGCCCACCCACGCGCGGCTCGGCATCACCGTGAGCGACGTTGCGAACGCCCAGGGTGCGGAGGTCGTCGACGGCGCCGAGATCCAGGAGATCACCAACGGCTCGGCAGCCGAGGACGCAGGCCTGCAGAAGGGCGACGTGATCACGAAGATCGACGACCACCTGGTCAGCGGCTCCGACTCGCTGGTCGCGACGGTGCGCTCCTACCGGCCCGGCGACAAGGTCGAGGTCACCTACCAGCGGGGCAGCGACTCCGGCACGGCGACGCTGACCCTGGGAACGGACGCCGACACCAGCGGTTCGTGAGTCAGCGGGCCCGCTGGACCCGGCCCTCGTCCCACACCGGACCGTCGGACTCGTAGACGTCGCCGTCGGCGCCGTAGACGAGGAACCGGTCGAAGCCGCGCGCGAACCAGCGGTCGTGGGTCACCGCGAGCACGGTGCCCTCGAACGCCTCGAGCCCGTCCTCGAGGGCCTCGGCCGACTGGACGTCGAGGTTGTCGGTGGGCTCGTCGAGCAGCAGCAGGGTCGCCCCGGACAGCTCGAGCATCAGGATCTGGAAGCGGGCCTGCTGGCCACCGCTGAGGCTCTCGAACTTCTGCTCCGAGGCGTGCGCGAGCTCGTAGCGGTCCAGCACCCGGGCGGCCTGCTCGCGGCCCATCCCGTCGCGATGCTGGTCGCCCCGGTGCAGGATCTCCAGCAGCGTGCGGCCGATCAGCTCGGGGTGCTCGTGGGTCTGCACGAACCAGCCCGGCCGGACCCGGGCGCCGAGCTTGGCCTTGCCGTTGTGGACGACCGGCTCGATGGCGGTGTCGTCGACGGGGCGGTGCTCGACGTCAGGGTCGCTGCCGCCGATTGCGAGCAGCCGGAGGAAGTGGGACTTCCCGGAGCCGTTCGAGCCGAGGACGGCCACCCGCTCGCCGTACCAGACCTCGAGGTCGAACGGCTTCATCAGGCCGGACAGCTCGAGGTTCTCGCAGACCACAGCGCGCTTGCCGGTGCGGCCACCCTTGAGCCGCATCTTCACCTGCTGCTCGCGCGGCTGCTCGGTCGGCGGGCCGGCCTCCTCGAACTTGCGCAGCCGGGTCTGCGCCGCGCGGTACTGCGAGGCCATGCCGTCGTTGTACTCCGCCTTGATCTGCAGTCGCAGCACCAGCGCCTTGATCTTGGCGTGCTCCTCGTCCCACCGGCGCCGCTGCTCCTCGAAGCGGAGGAAGCGGTCCTTGCGCGCCTCGTGGTACGACGCGAAGTCACCCGGGTGGGTCCACACCAGGTTGCCCGCCGCGCCGAGCTCGACGGTGACCACGCGGGTGGCGGTGTTGGCCAGCAGCTCGCGGTCGTGGCTGATGAACAGGATCGTCTTGTCGGACTCCTTGATCCGGCCTTCGAGCCAGACCTTGCCCGGCACGTCGAGGAAGTTGTCCGGCTCGTCGAGCAGCAGCACCTCGTCCGGGCCGGCGAGCAGGTACTCCAGCACCAGTCGCTTCTGCTCGCCGCCGGAGAGCGTGCGCAGCTCGCGGTACTTGGCGCGGTCGTAGGGCACGCCGAGGCCCTTGACGGTGCAGACGTCCCAGGTGACCTCGAGCTCGTAGCCGCCCGCTTCGGCGTACTCGGCGAGCGCGTGGGCGTAGTCGAGCTGGGTCTTCTCGTCGTCGGTCTCCATCAGCGCCCGCTCGCACCGGTCGACCTCGACCGCGGCGGCGCGGATCCGGGGCGGGCTAACCGAGAGCAACAGGTCGGCGACGGTCGGCTCGGCGCCGAGCCCGGTGCCGACCATCTGACGCATCACGCCGAGCCCGCCAGAACGCGTGACCGCTCCCGCATGCGGGACGAGCTCGCCGGTGATGATCTTCAGCAGGGTGGTCTTGCCGGCGCCGTTCGCGCCGACCAGTGCGACCTTCGCGCCCTCGCCCACCCGGAACGACACGTCGTCGAGCAGCACCCGGCCGTCGGGCAGCTCGAAGCGCACTCCGGCGACGTCCACGTGTCCCACAGGCGTCGATTGTCCGGGACGCCACGCCGGGCCGCATCCCGTTTGTGGGTTACTCCGCGCGCAGGCTGCCGCCGACCAGGTCGGCGAGCGCCTGGGTGGGGGCCACGATCTCCACGAAGCCGATCGGTGCTCCGTTTGCATCCGGCGCGATCGCGATGCCCGCCCAGCTGTCCTCGGGGAACTTCGGCCCGCCGCGCTCCTGTATCGCTGAACCGTCAATTTCGCCGGCCCCGAAGCGAACCCCGTAGCCGGTCCTGTACGGCAAACACTCGTTGAGCTCTTTGATGGTCGCAGGGCGCTCCACCCAGCCGGCGACGGACTTGTCGAGGCACCAGTTCGAGAGGGCACCCTTGCGCCAGTCGGCGGGGACGTCGACGGCCAGTCCGTCGTACGACTCGGTGCGCCAGCCGGCGCTGACATCCGGCGCCTCCTGGCCTTCCAACCGCGCGGAGGCGAGGATGCTGCGGGCTCGATCCGGGTCGCTGACCGTGGCGTAGACCGCCCAGTCGCCGGCGTAGACGTAGCCGCCCCAGCCCCCCTCTTCCTTCTCGAGGACGCCAGGCCCGTGCTTGGGGTCGAAGTTGGCCGAGGCGTAGAAGCCCAGCCCCTCGTGGTCGAAGGTGCACGCGTCCGCATCGTCGGGCCCGAATCGGGCGAAGCCGAACTCACACTTCGAGGTGTCCAGCTCGTGCCACCCGCCCGGAATGTCGAGGAGGACCCCCTCGTGCTCGACCGTGTGCCAACCCTTCGGCTCATCGGCCTGATCAGTGGCGACCCGGTCCGGTGTGTCGTCGCCGCCGAGCGCAAGTACGCCGACAGGTACGACGAGCGCCGCGACCACCACCCCGATGCCGACCGCCACGCGGGTCCGCCGGCGGGTGCGCGAGCGGCGGCGGGCGCCGGCGGCCAAGGCCGTCGACGTCGGGCGCCTGCTCGGCGCCGCTGCTGAGTGCCTCGGTGAGGCGGGTCTCGAAGTCGTTCATGGGGTCTCCTCCCCGAGCTCGGCGCGTAGCGCGGCCAGGCCGCGCGAGACGCGGGACCGCACGGAGCCCTCGCGCACACCGGTGAGGGCGGCTATCTCGGCGTACTCGAGCTGTTCGTAGTAGCGCAGCACCACGGCGGTGCGCTGGCCCTCCGGCAACGCCTGACAGGCGAGCCAGATCCGGCGCCGGTCGTCGGAACCCATGCCTCCGTCCGGGCCGGCCACGACCGCGTCCGTGCGCACCTCGGCCGTCGGCGACTCCCGCCTCCGGAACTTCCGCCACCAGGACGTGTGTGCGTTGACGACCATCCGACGCACGTAGGCGTCGACGTCGGCCACGGCCGAGATCCGCGACCAGCGCGGCAGGGCCCGGGACAGCGCGTCCTGGACCACGTCCTCGGCGTCGGCGCGGTTGCCGGTCAGCGTGTAGGCGAGGCGCAGCAGGGCGGGGCCTCGCGCCGCCACCCAGCTGTCGAAGTCGGGAGGGTCCGCCACCCCACTCCTCTCACCCGTCGCGAGCACTGCCTCCATGCATCATCAACGCCGCTGGCGCCGATCCTGTTGCAATCACGCCGCCGAGTCGGGCTCGATGATCTGGGCCAGGACCCGCCGCACGCAGCCCGGTGAGTGCATCACCTGCTCCCAGGTGAAGCGCAGGACGCGCCATCCGGCCGCGGTCAGCAGCGTGAAGCGCACGCAGTCGCGCGAATGTGTCTGCTGGTCGGCGTGCCACCCCCAGGACTCGGCCTCGATAGCGATCGGGCGCTGCTCGTCGACGAGGTCTGGGTGATAGGTCAGCCCGCTGGTCGGCACGGGGACCTGCGGCACGACGGTCAGCCCGGGGAACTCGAGCACGATGGCGCGCAGCACCGACTCGAACGGATTGGCCGCTCGCCCGTCGGCCTCCCTCGCCACCACGACGTCGTCCTCCGCGAGGTCGGCGTAGACGATTTCGGTTGTCGCCCGGGCGGCTGCAGCCACCTTGCGGTTGCGCGGGACCCGTCACCCAAGCGCTTTCGGGCGGCCACTTCACCTCCCATCCCCAGTGCTGCGCCGCGCTCAGGTGGGACGCCACGCCGCGAGGCGAGCTGCCGTTCGACGATCCCGATGCACATCGGCAAGCACGTACCGGGCTCGCCCGGCCCGCGTGATCTCCCTGTTGTCCAGTGCGGTGCGCAGCTTGCGGCGAGACGACAGTCGAACGATCTCGGATGCGCACCCCACGCCGCCCAGCTGCCGCAGCGCCTCCACCGCCTCCACCCCGTCAGCCTGGCGTGGCTCCGTTGCGCGTGCATCCCGCCATCCACAGGCCGCTCGCACGTGCAAAGGCCGCATGCGTTGCACGGATCAAGCGTGAAGGGACCTTGTGGGCTGGCCTTTGCACGTTGCTGGGTACGCCGTCAGATCCGCTCCGCCACGCGCCTCGCCGCGACCTGCAGCACCTCCCACGCCGTGCTGAACGGCGGCGCGTAGGAGAGGTCCATCCAGGCGAGGTCGTCGACGCTGCCACCGGCCCAGAGCACCGCGGCGGCGGCGTCGATCCGCTTGCCGGCGCCGTGGCCGCCGACGACCTGGACGCCGAGCAGCCGCCGGGTGACCCGGTCGGCCATCACCCAGAGCGCGATCGGCTCCGCCTCGGGGAGGTAGCCGCTGGTGGTGGTGCCCTCCGTGACCAGTGCGACCGGGTCGAACGCGGCCGCCTCGGCGTCCTCCCGCGAGAGGCCGGTGCGCGCGATCTCGACGTACTGACCGCCACCGGCGAACCGGGTGATCGCGGTCTCGAGAATGCCGTCGAAGGTGAGGCTGCCGCCCGCGAGGTTCTCGCCCAGAGCCCGGCCCAGCTTGTTGGCGTGGGTGCCGAGCGGGCGGTACTCGCGGTCGCCGGTGAGCCGGCGCATGGAGTCGCAGCAGTCGCCCGCCGCCCAGACCCTCTCGGTCACTCGACCGCGCGGATCGGGGCTCAGCGCGCCCTGGGGCCCTAGCGGAATGCCGCTGCCTGTGAGGAACCCCGTCGACGGAAGCACGCCGAGCGCGAGGACCACGAGGTCGCACCGGCGCGACCCACCCGTCCAGTGGACGCCCACGACCGCACCGTCGTCCACGTCGAACCCGGTGACCTCCGCGTCCAGCACGACCTCGGCACCGGCATCGGACAGGGCCAGCGCGACCCGCTCGGACATCTCCGGCTCCAGCGAGCTCATCACCCGCGACCGGGTCACCACGGTCACCCCGAAGCCTCGACGCAGCGCCGCCTCGGCGACCTCGATGCCGACGTACCCGGCGCCCACGATCACCACGTGCGCGCCCGGCTCCGCAGCCTCGAACCGCTCTAGCCACGCCGCACCGTCGTCCAGCGTGTGCACCGCGCCGACCCGGTCGTACGGCGTGCCGTCGGCGTGGAGGGCCCACGCCGGAACGATCGGGGACGCGCCGCTGGCCACCACCAGCTGGTCGAACTCGACGGTCTCCCCCGCGGCCGTCGTGACCTGACGACCTGCCAGGTCGACGCCGGTGACCGGGGCCCCGAGCCGCAGGTCGATCCCCGCGGCGCGGTGCTCCTCGGCGGTCCGGGCCACCAGCGAGTCTCCTGAGTCCACGTCGCCGGCCATCCAGTACGGGATCCCGCAGGCGGAGTACGACGTGTGCCTGCCCTTGTCGAGCACGGTGATCGCCAGCTCCCGGCCGCGCGCGGCGGCCGTGCGCAGCGCCTGGTGAGCGGCCGACATACCGGCGGCGTCGGCCCCGATGATCACGATTTGCTCAGCGGTCACGGAGCCAGCCTGTCAGGCCGGCGGCTCGGCAGTCAGTCGTGCCCGCGCGCCAGCAGGGCGAGCCCGAGCAACATCTTGTCGCGGGGGTCGGTGAGAGACCTGCCGGTGAGCTGCTCGATCTGCTTCATCCGGTAGATCACCGTGTTGCGGTGGCAGAAGAGCTCCTCGGCTGCGTGCGTCGGCGAACCGTCGTGACGCAACAGTGCGCCGAGCGTCTCCACGAGCGTGGTGGCCTGCGCCTCCGGTTGGGCCAGGAGCGGTCCGAGCGTCTGCGTCATGAGCAGCGGCGTGACCTGGGGGCTGCCCGCCAGGAGCACCTCGGCCAGCCGTTCGGTGACCGACACCGCCTTCGACTTGCCCCGGGTCAGGGTCTCCGCGGCCCGGGTCGCGAGCTGGAACGCCGTCGCGAATCCGGCGATCCCGTCCGGGCTGGCCGCGACGCCCATCCGGCCGGCGGCGTGCGCGGCGAACAGGTCGACCAGGCCCTCCTCGTCGGGAAGGTCGCCCGACAGCAGACCGAAGTAGACCCCCGATCGAACGTGCCAACGGGCTGCAATGCCCAGCCGGTCCAACCGGTCCTCCGCCGGTCCGAGCACCTCACCCGGCGCGTCGTGGTCGAGCACCACCACACAGGCCACGCCGTCCTCCGGATCGATGTCCAGCGCCGATCGCGCCTCGGCCGCGAACTCGGGGTCGGCCCCGCGGCCCTCGAGAAGGGCGTCCAGCACGGTCTGCTGACGCTGCAGGTCCTGCCGCTGCATCCGAGCGGCCTCGCGGCGGTAGGAGTCGATCACCACGGCGTTCTGCACGTCGAGGTTCGCCCAGACGGTCTTGCCGGCGCTGAGCAGGATGCGGTCGTTGATGGGCGCCCCTGCCTGCTTGCCGGGCGCGCGGCCGATCAGCGCCTCCCAGAGGATCCGCGCTCCCAGCATGTAGGCGTTGAGCACCAGCTCGAGGGGCACCCCCTGGCGGGCTCGTCGGCGCCCGGTCTCGCGCCACAGCTCCACCGCTGAATCGGCATCGGTGGAGTCCAGCTCGCGCTGCCCGGACAGGATCTGCAGCCCCCGGCGGATGTGCTGACGGGTGCTGGAGCGGACGTCCGCCCGCAGCTCGGGACCGATCCGCTCGTAGAGCTCGGCGTCCCGCTCGAAAAGCGTGAGCGTGATGCTGTCCGCGATCGTGTCGGCCTGGTCGAGCAGCAGGCTCCAGGCCCGTCGGAGCTCGTCACCGAGGTGAGCCTCCTGAGGGCACATGAACAGCACGTTCGCACTCTGCGCACAATCTGCGCCAGCCCCTCCGCGCGATCGAGGCGCAGGATCCAAGCGAATCTGTGCGCAGCGCCTAATGCGTCGGCTGTGCAACCCCACCAGGGTGGGACAGGTCACATCGCCCAATTCGGTGGGAGGTCGGATGGAGGCCCGGCCGGTGACCACGTCGACGCCAGAGCTCGAGCTCGAGGACGTCACGGTCACCTTCGGCGGACTGACCGCCCTGTCCGAGGTCGGGCTGGCCGTCGCACCCGGCCAGGTGCACGGCGTGATCGGGCCGAACGGCGCCGGCAAGACCACCGTCTTCAACGTCGCCTGCGGATTCGTCCGGCCCGACCGCGGACGCGTGGTCCGACGGGGCACGACCCTGGACCGGTTGCGCCCTAACGACCTCGCCGGCCTGGGCATCGCGCGCACCCTTCAGGGCCTCGGGCTCTTCGACCGGGTGACGGTGCTGGAGAACGTGATGACCGGGGCCGACCGGCGGGCGCGGACCGGGTTCCTCGGCAGCCTGCTCGCGCTCCCCCGCGCGTCGCGGGACGAGCGGGCAGTGCGTGAGCACGCGATGACCGTCCTCGACGGTCTCGGCATCGCGGACGTCGCCGACCGCTACCCGCCGAGTCTTCCGTACCCGATCAGGAAGCGGGTGGCGCTCGCCCGGGCCCTGGCCGCCGACCCCGAGCTGCTGCTGCTCGACGAGCCCGCGAGTGGGCTCTCGGCGGCGGAGATCGACGAGCTGGGTGACACCGTCCGGGAGCTTGCCACCCGGATGTCGATCCTGCTCGTCGAGCACCACGTGGACCTGGTGATGAGGGTCTGCGACGAGATCACGGTGCTCGACTTCGGCAAGGTGATCGCCCGGGGCGCGCCCGAGCAGGTGCGCGACGACCCCGCCGTACTCGCTGCGTACCTCGGCGAGAGCGTCGAGTGACGATGCTCGCGGTCAGCGACCTGGGTGCCGGCTACGGTCCGATCACCGCCCTGGAGCAGGTGTCGTTCGCCGCGCCACGTGGTCGGATCACCGCCGTCCTGGGCGCGAACGGCGCCGGCAAGACCACGCTGCTGCGCAGCATCTCGGGGCTGCACCCCTGCCGCAGCGGCACCGTCGAGCTCGACGGCCGACGCATCGAGCGGCTGCCGGCCGAACGGATGCCGGGCCTCGGGCTCTCCCACGTTCCGGAGGGTCGCGGCGTGATCACCGAGCTCACCGTCGAGGAGAACCTGCGGCTCGGGGCCCTGGCGCGAGGCCGGGTCCGCCCCGCCGACCTGGACCGCGTCTACTCGCTCTTCCCCGCGGTGGCCGACCGCCGCCACGCCCCGGGCCACACCCTCTCGGGCGGTGAGCGCCAGATGCTGGTGATCGGCCGCGCCCTGATGGCGTCCCCGGCGCTCCTGCTCCTCGACGAGCCCTCGTTGGGCCTGGCCCCGCGGATCGTCGCGCGGATCTTCGAGCTGCTGCGCCAACTCACCCGCGACGACGGCCTCACCATCCTTCTCGTCGAGCAGAACGCCCGCAGCGCACTCTCGGTCGCCGACCGCGGAGTGGTGCTCAACCTCGGCCGGGTGGTGGCGGACGAGGATGCCGCCGCGCTGGCCGAGGACGACCAGCTCCGGCACGCCTACCTCGGCTTCTGACAAGGGAGATCCATGCAGTTCGTGAACACCGCGCTCGGCGGCCTCACCCTGGGCATGGTCTATGCGGCCTTCGCGCTTGCCCTGGTGATGATCTGGCGCTCGACCCGCATCGTGAACTTCGCGCAGGCGCCGATGGCGATGCTGACCACGTTCATCGCGCTGTCGCTGATCGAGGCCGGGCACTCCTGGTGGCTCGGCTTCGCCGCCGCACTGCTCAGCGGCCTGGTGCTCGGGGCCGTCCTGGAACGGGTGGTCGTCCGGCCGGTCGAGGGCAAGTCCGAGATCAACGCCGTGATCCTGACCCTGGGGCTCTTCGTCGTGCTGCACGCGGTGGCCGCCGTCATCTTCGGCAACCGGTTCCGGTCCTTCCCGGCCCCCTTCGGCATCCGTGGGTTCGAGGTGGGCGATCGCACCATCGGCCTCACCGGCTTCGGGGTGTTCACGATCCTCGTGGTGCTGCTCATGATGGGTCTGCTGGTCGCCCTGTTCAGGTTCACCGACCTCGGGCTCCGGATGCGCGCCTCTGCGTTCAACCAGGAGGTGGCCCGGATGCTCGGCGTACGCGTCGGCCACATGCTCACCCTCGGCTGGGCCCTGGCCTCGCTGGTCGGCTCGTTGTCCGGGCTGCTGATCGCCGGAGGCAACCTGGTGCACCCGGGCTACATGGACTCGGTGGTCGTGTTCGGATTCGTCGCCGCCGTGCTCGGGGGGTTGGACAGCCCGATCGGAGCCGTCATCGGCGGTCTCCTGCTCGGGCTGTCCCTCAGCTTCGTCAGCGGGTACATCGGCTCGCAGCTCGTTCCGCTGGCGGCCCTGGGCATCCTGATGGTGGTGCTGATCCTGCGCCCGAGCGGCCTGCTGGGCCAGGCCGAGGCCCGGAGGGTCTGATGAGGGAGCGGGTGCGCCGCTGGGCCGACGTCACGCTCGCCAGGCACCTGGCCGTGGCGGCACTCGGCCTGGTCGTGGTGACGGTCGTGCTCACCGCGGTCAGCGACTTCCGGGCCCTGCAGCTCACCGAGATGGCCTACCTCGGCACGGCCGCTGCCGGACTGACCGTGCTGACCGGGTTGAACGGCCAGATCTCGCTCGGGCACGGCGCCCTGATGGCCTTCGGCGCCTACACCACCGCTCTGCTGCTTCCCGACCGGGAGGCGTCGACACCCCTGGTCGTCGTCGTGCTCGCCGCCGTGCTCGTGACGGTGGTCGCGGGCATCGTGATCGGCATCGCCGCGGCGCGGCTGCACGGGCCCTACCTCGCCGGGGCGACGCTGGCCCTGGCGGTCGCGGTCCCCGGGATCGCCCTCCACTTCAAGAGCGAGCTGGGTGGGGAGCAGGGACTCCCGGTCGTGCTGCCGGAGATCCCGACCTGGGCGCTCGACGCCGGCTACTTCCTCACCGGTCAGGATCCGACCCGCACCAAGTTCGTGGCGTACGTCGCGTGGCTCACGCTGATCATCACCTTCGTGCTGCTCGCCAACCTCTCGCGGAGCCGGGTCGGGCGCCGGTGGCGCGCCGTACGCGACGACGAGGTCGCCGCCCAGCTCGCCGGCATCGATCTCGGTCGCGCACGGGTGTCGGCCTTCGTGGTGAGCGCGGCGGCGGCCGGTGCGGCCGGGGCGATGCTCGCGCTCGCCGTCCGACTCACCGCGCCGGGGAGCTTCACGCTGGTGATCAGCCTGACCCTGCTCACCGCGGTGGTGCTCGGCGGACTCGGCAGCCTCACCGGAGCGCTCCTGGGCGCAGGGTTGCTGACGTTCCTCCCCCAGGTCGTGACCGACGTCGGCACCGACGCCGGGCTCACCGACATCCAGGCGGCCGAGCTGGCCCCGCTCGTCTATGGCGTGGTGATGGTCCTCGTCGTGCTGCTCGCCCCTCAGGGCTTCGTCGGATCCCTCCGCCTAGTGCGCGCGCGCAGCCGACACCAGCCCCCCGCTCCACCACCCCGCCCGGAGACGCCTCCTCGCGCGGGTGCCGTCTCCACCAACACGAAGGGAACAACACCATGAAACGGATGCACCGGATATCCGTGCCGCTGGCAGCGATGCTGGCGACGACCCTGGTCCTGGCGGCCTGCGGTGCCGGCGGTCGCGACGATGACGACGACGGGGGTGGAGGCTCGACGGTGGGCGTCACGGACGACAGCGTCACCATCGGGGCCCACTTCCCCCTGACCGGCGTCGCCGCACCGGGCTACAGCGAGATCCCCACGGGGGCGCAGGCGTACTTCGACTACGTCAACGCGGCCGGCGGGGTCCACGGCCGCAAGATCGAGTACCTCGTCCGGGATGACGGCTACAACCCCACCAACACCAGCAAGGTCACCAACGAGCTGGTGCTGAAGGACGAGATCTTCGCGATGGTCGGCGGCCTCGGCACGCCTACCCACAGCGCAGTCGTGGACTTCCTCAACGAGGAAGGCGTCCCCGACATGTTCGTCTCCTCCGGCTCCCTGCAATGGGGTGACGACGTCGAGAACCGTCCGTTCACGTTCGGCTGGCAGCCCGACTACGAGATCGAGGGCAAGATCATCGGCCAGTACGTCGCCGAGAACATGCCGGACGCGAAGGTCGGCCTGTTCCTGCAGGACGACGACTTCGGCGCGGACGCGGAGAAGGGGGTCCGGCAGTACCTCGAGGACCAGATCGTCGAGGTGCAGCGCTACACCTCCGGCAACACCGACGTCGCTCCGCAGGTCACCGCCCTGCAGGCATCGGGGGCCGACCTGGTGCTGGCGTTCACCACCCCGTCGTACACCGCGCTCAGCCGGTTGGTCTCCCTGCGGCTGGGTTACGAGCCGCAGTGGTACGTCAGCAACGTCGGCTCCGACCCGCAGCTGGTGGGCGGGCTGCTCACCGAGTTCTCGGAAGGAGAGGTCGAGGGCTCGACCAACTCACTCGACGGCATCCTGACCTCCGAGTACATCCCGGGAGTGGACGCTCCGGACGACCCGTGGGTCCAGCTGTGGCAGAAGGTGTGGGACGAGTACGGCACGGAAGGCGAGCTCACCAACTACCGCATCTACGGGATGTCCCACGCCTATGCGTTCGTGCAGGCGCTTCAGGCAGCGGGCGAGGACCTGACGCGCGAGGGACTCGTGGACGCCTTCGAGGAGGTCGGGCAGGACCTCGAGGGCCCGCAGCTGGCGCCGTACCGCTACACCGCCGACAGCCATCTCGGTATCTCGGGCCTGCAGATCGTGGAGATAAAGAAGGGAGCGGGTGAACCTCTCACGCCCGTGCTGACCACCGACATCGGGGACGCCGAGATCGCGGAGGACACCTCCGAGCAGGCGAACGACGCCCCGCCGGAGAGCGGCATCCCGGAGTAGGCGGACGCTCAGGGGCTGGGGGCGCGGCTCACGCTCGTCGCGTCTCCAGCACCCGGAAGCCCTTCGCGCTGGCCACCCGCTCGGTGGGGTAGCCCTGGGCCACCAGCCACCTGTGCAGAGAGTCGGCCCCGAGGTTCTTGCCGACGACCATCATCGCGCGGCCCCCCGGCACCAGTCGGGGCAACCAGGAAAGGAGCAGCGCGTGCAGCGCCGGCTTGCCGATCCGGATCGGTGGGTTGGACCAGATCTCGTCGTACGTCGCATCGTCCGGCACCTCGTCGGGCAGGCAGGCGGTGAACCGCGACCCGAGGCCCAGATCGGCCGCGTTCTCGCGGGCCAGCAGGAGCGCGCGCTCGTTGACGTCGACGCCGGTGACCACGGTCTCGGGCGACGCCGCTGCGATGGCCAACCCGATCACGCCGTACCCACAGCCCAGGTCGAGGACCCGGCCCGACTCCGGCGGCTCGGTCTCGCGGAACAGCACGGCGGTCGCGTGGTCGAGGTGTCCTCGGCTGAAGACTCCCGCGCCACTGGTCAGCGTGAGGCTCCGGCCCCACACCTCGGCGCTGATCGGCTCCCGACGGAACGACACGGACGGGTCGGCGGAGAAGTAGTGCTCATTCATCACTTTCGTCCCTGCGCGACATCGTCGTCCGCGCCCGGGCGGCGAGCTCGTCGGCGGCGGGGTAGCCGACCTCCTCCAGCGTGAGGCCGTGGGCGTGCACCACGGCGACGGCGGAGTCCCGGGCACCGGCATCGAGGATCTCGGCGGCCCACTCCGGTGGCTGTCGCCCCTCCCCGATCGCGAGCAGGCACCCCACCAGCGAGCGCACCATGCTGTGGCAGAACGCGTCCGCCCGCACCGTGGCCACCGCCAACCCGGTGGCATCACGCGCCCATCCGAGCTCCTGCAGGGTGCGGATCGTGGTGGCTCCCTCGCGCTGCTTGCAGAACGACGCGAAGTCGCGCAGTCCGAGCAGCGCGTGCGACGCCTGGTTCATCGCGTCCAGGTCGAGCGGTCGTGGCCAGGTCAGCACCTGCCGCCGCATCAGCGGGTCCACTGCGGCCGGGGTGTCGGCCACCCGATACGTGTAGCGGCGCCAGAGCGCGGAGAAGCGTGCGTCGAATCCATCCGCCGCCTCGACGACCCGGCGTACCCGAACGTCCGGAGGAAGGATGCCGTTGAGCCGCCGCAACAGCTGGTCCGGCGGCGCCTCGACATCGCAGTGCACGACCTGCCCCCGCGCGTGCACTCCGGAATCGGTGCGCCCCGCACACACGACGTCCACATCCGGCACTCGCAGCACCGTCCCGAGCGCTCTGCACAGCTCGCCCTCCACGGTCCGCAGCGCCGGCTGCGCAGCCCATCCGTGGAAGTCGGTCCCGTCATAGGCAAGGTCGATCCGCAGTCGCACGGGTGCCAGTCTTTCACCCACCGACCCATACTGATCCCGTGCAACCCGCGATCATCCTGGTCTCCCAGGACCACGCCGATTTTCTGGCCGACGAGTTCGGCCGCTACCGGCGCGACTACGACATCCACGCCGTCGGGTCGGCGAGCGCAGCCGCCGACCTCGCGCACGAGATCCACGCGAACGGCGGCCAGGTGGCCATGTTCGTCTCCGAGTCCGTGCTGCCCGACTCCGGCATCTTCGAGGCCTTCCACCTCTGGCGCCAGGTGGTCGCGACCGCTCGCCGCCTGGTCGTCGCCCACTGGGAGCGCTTCCTCGAGGACGCCGAGGGTCTGCGCCCCGGCCTCGCGAAGGGCAAGTACGACGCCTTCCTGCTGATGCCGCGCGGAGTCCGGGACGAGGAGTTCCACACAGCTGTGTGCGAGCTGCTCTCCGACTGGGGCTCGACGGTGGCCGCGCCCGAGGTGGAGACGGTCCGCGTGGTTTCCGACCGCGCCGACGTCCTCACCAACTCGATCCGCGACTTCCTTGACCGGATGGGCATGCCCAACGGGGTGCACACCCCGGACTCCGACGTCGGCCGCGAGATCGTCGCGCTCTACGACGGGGAGCCGATGTACCCCCTGGTGCAGACGATTCGCAAGACCGTCATCGCCCCCACCACGGTGCGCGACGTCGCCGCCGCCATCTACGGACGGCCAGAGGACGTGGACATCGAGACTGTGGTCGATCTGTGCATCGTCGGCGCCGGGCCGGCCGGCCTCGCGGCCGCGGTCTACGGCGCCTCCGAGGGCCTCACCACGGTCTGCGTCGAGGCCGAGGCGGTCGGCGGCCAGGCGGGCACCAGCTCGATGATCCGCAACTACCTGGGCTTCCCGCGAGGTATCTCCGGGATGCGGTTGGCGCAACGGGCTCGCAACCAGGCGATCCGGTTCGGCACCCGGTTCTTCACCGGCTGGGAGGTCTCCGACGTCACCCCCGGCGACGGTGAGCGGCCCCACGTCGTCCACACCGACGGCGGGGACGTGCGCGCTCGGGCGGTCGTGGTCGCGAGCGGCGTCGCCTACCGCAAGCTGCGGGTCGAGGGCGTCGACGCGCTGACCGGCCAGGGCGTGTTCTACGGCAGCGCGATGACGGCCGCCCGCGAGATGGAGGGGTACGACGTCGTGGTCGTCGGCGGCGGCAACTCGGCCGGCCAGGCCGCGATCCACCTCTCCCGCTTCGCCAAGTCGGTGACGATCATGGTTCGGCGGGCGAGCCTCGAGGAGACCATGTCGCGCTACCTGATCGACGAGATCGCCTACAACCCGCGGATCGCCATCCACACCGGCGCCGAGATCGCCGACGGCGGCGGCGACGGGCGCCTCGAGTGGCTCGACGTCCGCGACACCGCGTCGGGCGAGGTCACCCGGCGCAACGCCGAGGGCCTGTTCCTGCTGCTCGGCGCCGAGCCGCACTGCGACTGGCTTCCCGACGAGGTCACCCTCGACGAGCGCGGCTTCGTGCTCACCGGCCGCGACGTACCCAAGGACCGGTGGGCCGACGGCCTGCCGCCCGAGAACCTCGCGACCACCGTCCCCGGCATCTTCGCCGTCGGCGACATCCGCTCCGGCTCGATGAAGCGGGTCGCCGCGGCCAGCGGCGAAGGCGCGTCGGTGGTGCCGCTCGTGCACGCCTACCTGGAACCCGCTGCTCAGTGATGGTGGCCTGAGACCGACCCGGCCTCCTCGCCCGGTGGTTCCTGAGGAGGCGAGGGACGAGCCGTCTCGAAGGGCTCCACCACCACGAACTGGCCCATCATCCCGTTGTCCTCGTGCCGGAGCAGGTGGCAGTGGTACATGTACGGCGAGTCGGGGTCGGCGTAGTCGGTGAAGCGCACCAGCAGGTCCGCCTCGCTGCCCTCGGGCAGGAACACGGTGTCCTTCCAGCCGGCCAGCTCGGGCGGGGGCGGGTCGCCGTCGAGGGACTCGATGACGAACTGCGCGTCGTGGACGTGGAAGTTGTGCGTGGTGCCGTCGGTGTTGCGCACCCGCCACCGCTCGGTGGTGTCGAGCTCGACGGTCGCGTCGATCCGGTCCATGTCCATTTCGTCGCCGTTGATCGAGGTGCCGCTGAGGTCGAAGTCGCGGGTCTCGACCACGTCGGCCGGGTCGAGGTCGGGTACGTCGGCGAGCCGGGTCGGCACCTCGGGTGAGGGGGCCAGGGTGTCGGCGGCCCGGAGCTGCAGGATGTCGAGGCGGTCGTCGGCGCCGGTGAACCTGTTGCCGGCGTCCTGCTGGTCGCTGCGCAGCACGGTGGTCTCGCCGGGCTCGAAGGCCACCACGATCTCGGCGCGCTCGCCGGGTGAGAGCAGCAGGTGATCGAGGCGCACCGGTGCCGGCAGCAACCCGCCGTCGCTGGCGATCACGTCGTACTCCCGGTCGTCGGAGAAGTGGAAGTTGTAGACCCTCGCGTTCGAGGCGTTGAGCAGGCGCAGCCGGACCCGCTCGGTGGTCACGTCCAGGTACGGACCGGGCGTGCCGTTGACCACCACCGTGTCGCCGAGGATGCCGTTGTTCTCGAACAGCCCCGGTGTGGTGTCGAGCTCGATGCCGTCGAACTCCTTGTCCTGCACGATGACCGGGATGTCGTCGACGCCGTACTTCCGCGGCAACGGCAGCGCCCTCTCCTCCCGGTCGTCGATGATGAACATCCCCGCCACCCCGCGGTAGACCTGCTCGGCGGTCTCCTCGTGGGGGTGCGGGTGGTACCAGAGGGTGGCCGCCGGCTGGTCGATCCGCCAGGTGGGCGACCAGGTGTCCTCGTTGGCGATCATCTGGTGCGGACCGCCGTCCATCTCCGCCGGAAGATGCATGCCGTGCCAGTGCAGCGTGCTCTCCTCGCCCAGCTGGTTGGTGACGTTGACCAGCACCTCCTCGCCGCGCTTGGCCCGCAGCGTCGGCCCCAGGTACGCGCCGTTGACGCCCCAGGTCACGGTCTCCTCGTCGCGGCCAAAGTCTGTATGGCCCTTCTGGAGGTTGAGGTCGAACACCCGGCGCCCCTGGTCGTCCCTCTCCGACTCGGCCAGCGGAGGGATCGCCAGCTCACGGTCGAAGTCGACCTCGCCGACGGTGTCGACGCGGGCGGTGAGATAGGAGTAGCCGATCCAGGCCCCGAACGTCAGCGCCGCGAGCACGAGGACTCCTGCCGCGATCAGCGTCCACTTCACCCATGCGCGCACCCGTCGATCTTGACGGAGATCCCCCAGTACTGTCGCCGAACATGGACGTGACACCCCCCGACCCGTCGCTGCCCGAACCGCCGTTCGAGCAGCTGCGGGCGCAGCTCGCATCGCGGGTCGCCTCCGGGGAGCTGCCGGCCGGCACGAAGCTGCCCACGGTGCGAGCGCTCGCCGCCGACGTCGGACTGGCCGTCAACACGGTCGCCAGGGTCTACCGCGAGCTCGAGGCCGACGGCATGGTCGTGACCGAGGGTCGCCGCGGGACCTTCGTCGCCTCCGCGAGCACTCCCCCTGACGCGGCCCGCGCCGCGGAGGAGTACGCCGGAACGGCCCGCCGGCACGGCCTCACGCTCGCCGAGGCCCAGCGGCTCGTCGAACGATCGTGGGGGTTCTGAGCACTAGGGTCACCGCCATGGCCATGCAGACCTCACTTGAGTCGCCGGCGCCGGTCCGGTCGATCGCGAACGCGATCTCGGGCTGGGTCGACCGCCTCGGCGCCGTCTGGGTCGAGGGACAGGTCGCCCAGGTGAGCCGGCGACCAGGACTGCAGACGGTCTTCATGACGCTGCGCGACTCGGTGGCCGACATCTCGGTGCCGGTGACCTGCAGCCGCACGCTCTTCGACGGCCTCAACCCGCCGCTGGTCGAGGGCGCCAGCGTCGTCGTGCACGCCAAGCCGTCCTACTACGCCAACCGGGGCACGCTCTCGCTGCACGCCCGCGAGATCCGGATGGTCGGTCTCGGCGAGCTGCTCGCCCAGCTCGAGCGGCGCCGACAGCTGCTGGCCGCCGAGGGGCTCTTCGACGCCGCGCTGAAGCGGCCGCTCCCGTTCCTGCCCACCCGCGTCGGCCTGGTCACCGCACCCCGGTCGGCCGCCGAGCGCGACGTCCTCGACAACGCGACCCGGCGCTGGCCCGGGGTGACGTTCGAGGTCGTGCACGCCACGATGCAGGGCCAGCGCGCCGCAGCAGAGGTGATCTCCGCCCTGGAGCGGCTCGACTACCACGCCGACGTCGACGTGATCGTGATCGCCCGCGGTGGAGGCTCGGTGGAGGACCTGCTGCCGTTCTCCGACGAGGGGCTGATGCGGGCGGTGGCCAAGGCCCGGACGCCGGTGGTGTCGGCGATCGGCCACGAGCCAGACAGCCCGCTGCTCGACCTGGTCGCCGACGTACGCGCCTCGACACCCACCGACGCCGCCAAGCTGATCGTGCCCGACGTCTCCCAGGAGCTGGCCGCGGTCGACCAGGCCCGGCAGCGGATCCGACACTCCCTCGACCGCTGGCTCGAGCGGGAGCGGGCCGGTCTCGACGCCCTGCGCTCGCGGCCGGTGCTCGCCGACCCGCGGTCGCTCGTCGACGCCCGGCTCGAGGAGCTCGACGGCTTCCGCGATCGTTCCCGCCGTACTCTTCGGCACGCGCTCGACCGCGCGGCAGACGACATCGACCACCAGCGCGCCCGAGCCCGAGCGCTGTCGCCGCTCGCCACGCTCGAGCGGGGCTACGCCGTGCTCCAGGATGCCGACGGTCACGTGGTCACGACCGTCGACGGAGCCGCGGTCGGCGCCGACGTCAGCGTGCGGGTCGCCGACGGCCGGATCCACGCCACGACCACCCGTACCGAACGTCTCGAGGAGAGCGCCGATGACTGAGGAGAAGCCGTCCTACGAGGAGGCGCGCGAGGAGCTGGTCGAGGTGGTCCGACGACTCGAGGCCGGCGGCATCACGCTCGAGGAGTCCCTCGCGCTGTGGGAGCGCGGCGAGCGGCTGGCCACCATCTGCCAGGAGTGGCTCGACGGCGCCCGGAAGCGGCTCGACGAGGTCATCGAGCAAGCGGAGCAGTCGTGAGCGACTCCACGACGGTGCGGAGGTCCTCCTCGGACGCGGAGCCGTACACCAGCACGGAGTGGTCCCCCACCTCGGCAGCGTAGGCGCGGTCGCCGCCGGGGTCGGCGTACCCGTCCCACTGCTGCGCGACCGACCCCTCGACCGTCAGCGGGTCGGCATCCTCGACGTCCTCGTCGTCGACCCGCTCCGCAAGCAGGTCGTCGATCGGATCAGCCGACCAGACCAGGCCCACGAACTGCTCGTCGTCGGTGAGCATGGCCAGGTCGAAGCCCGGCGGGTCGTCGCGCAGCACCTCCGCGCGGGTCGCGATCCAGCCCTCGGGCAGGTCGGCCGGGTACACCGGGTGGATGTCGGCGTCCTGGGCCTGGCCCACGATGTCGAGGTAGTCGACGTCCTCCGGCTTCACGTCGGGCTCGTCGCTGACCAGCGCCCGGAACCCCACGAAGCCGACGACCGCAACCACTGTGATCAACATCGCCCCCAGCAGCCCGTTCCCCGAGCGCTGGTAGCGACCCGGACGCTGCGACTCGCTCACGCCGATCATCCTCACAGCAGCACCCGGCCTGCCCCCATGAGGGTCCGTCCGAGCTCGGCGTCCAGCCAGGACCAGAGGTGCGGGCGTCGGGAAATAATGGCTATCGACATCTACTCGTTGGCACCGGAGTAGCCCGATAAAGTGCGCCCCATGACCGACTCCGCCAGCCCGACACCGCAGTCGCCGGACCGCAACCTCGCGCTGGAGCTGGTCCGGGTGACCGAGGCTGCCGCGATGGCCGCCGGGCGTTGGGTGGGTCGTGGCGACAAGAACGGCGCCGACGGGGTCGCGGTCAACGCGATGCGGGTGATGATCTCCACCATCGGTATGGATGGCACTGTCGTCATCGGCGAGGGCGAGAAGGACAACGCCCCGATGCTCTACAACGGTGAGCAGGTGGGCGACGGCACCGGACCGGAGTGCGACGTCGCCGTCGACCCGATCGACGGCACCACCCTCACCGCGAAGGGGATGACCAACGCCGTGTCGGTGCTCGCGGTGGCGCCGCGCGGCACGATGTACGACCCCTCAGCGGTCTTCTACATGGAGAAACTGGTCACCGGCCCCGAGGCCGCCGACGTCGTGGACATCCGGCTGCCGGTCGCCGACAACATCAACCTGGTCGCCAAGGCCAAGGGGTCCAGCCCCGAGGACGTCACCGTCGTGCTCCTGGACCGGCCCCGCCACGAGGACCTCGCCGCCGAGATCCGGGCCACCGGGGCGCGGATCAAGTTCATCACCGACGGCGATGTCGCGGGCGCGATCATGGCGGCCCGCCCCGACACCGGCATCGACCTGCTGCTGGGTGTCGGGGGCACCCCCGAGGGCATCATCGCGGCCTGCGCCATGAAGTGCCTCGGCGGCGTGATCCAGGGCCGGCTCTGGCCCACCGACGACGAGGAGCGTCAGCGCGCCATCGACGCCGGCCACGACCTGGACGCCGTACTCACCACCGACGAGCTGGTCACCGGCGACGACTGCTTCTTCGTCGCCACCGGCATCACCGACGGCGAGCTGCTGCGAGGAGTGCGCTACCGGTCCGGTGGCGCCACCACCCACTCGCTCGTGATGCGGTCGCGCAGCGGGACGGTCCGCAGCATCATGTCCGAGCACCGGCTGCAGAAGCTGCGCGCCTACGCCGCCATCGACTTTGAGCGCTAGAAGACTGCGAGGAACGAGCAGTCTTCTAAATCAGCGCCAGGTCGAGTAGCCGCGCGACCGAGGAACGAGGTCGCGACCGGCGTATCGAGATCCGGTGCCCAACGAGGATCGATGCGAAGTGGTCTCGATACGCGCTCGCTCGTTCCTCGCTCGCGCTACTCGACCAACGAAACCGCTCAGCCGGCGGAGGCGAGCTCGATCTCAGCGGCCGAACCCCGACGCAGCGCCTCGGTGACCTGGTCGATCACCCGCGGGTCCACGGCCATGCCCAGGTGCGATGCGGTGACCTCGACCGGGATCGCCGCCGGGTCGATGCACGCCCGCCAGTCGCAGATGCCGTCGCGCTTGCTGTAGATCGCGGTGAAGGCGACGTCGTCGGGCACCGGCCGCCGGCTCTCGTCCCAGCTCTGCCGGGCGCACCCGCCGGCCACGCACTCCTCCGACATCAGGCCGGGTACGCCGGCGCGGCTGAGCCGCACCAGCACGTCGACGCCGAACGACAGCGCCGCGTGGTGCGCCCCGGGCGCCAGCATCGGGCTGCCCATCGTGACGATGCCCGACACCAGGTCCGGTCGGCGTACGGCGAGGCCGCGGGCCAGCATCCCGCCGAGGCTGTGGCCGACGATCTGCACCCGGGTACCTCGCCGCAGCACGATCGACTCGAGGCGCGACTCGAGCTGGGCCGCGGCGTTGAGGGTGCAGCCGACGTTGGCGTGGATGTGCGAGCGGTAGGTGCGGAAACCGCGCTGGCGCAGCGTCCGCGCCATGAGGGCCAGCGTGGCGTCGCCCGCCATGAACCCCGGCACCAGGATCACCGGGTCGGACGAGCGGACTGCGCGCCGGCCGGAGTACGGCGTGGCCCTCCGCGTACGCCGAGCCTCGCGGGCGGCCAGTGCGTAGCGACCTGCCTCCGCCACCACGCTCGCCTCCTGCAGCACCGCCCGCCCCCGCGGCTTCGCGAAGCCGTCCGGGAGCAGGAACGGAGCGAGCGTGCCGTCTGCCACAGGCCTGACGGTAGGGCCAACGGAATGTCCGGGCACGTATTTCGGGGCAGTTCGTGCCCTCCCCGCACGCGTGCGGTTGACTGACGCCATGTCATCGAGTGCCCGCAACAGAGCGAAAAATTCGCCCGTGCAGGTGTCCGAGGAGCTGTTCGCGCCGGTGAGCGCCGGCATCGAGCTCTGCTACCAGACCTTCGGCGACCCCGACGACGAGCCGCTGGTTCTGGTGATGGGGCTGGGCGGGCCGATGACCTGGTGGGACTCCGACCTGTGCGAGATGCTCGCCCGCGCCGGCTTCTACGTCGTCCGCTTCGACAACCGCGACATCGGCCGCTCGAGCAAGGCGCAGGGCCGGGTCACCCGCACCACCCTGGCGCGCGCGTTCGTGGGCGGGAGGGTGCGGGCGCCGTACACGCTCGACGACATGGCCGCCGACACGTTCGGCCTGATGGACCACCTCGGCCTCGAGTCCGCCCACCTCGTCGGGGTGTCGATGGGCGGCATGATCGCGCAGACGATGACGATCGCGCACCCGGACCGGGTCCGTTCGCTCACCTGCATCATGTCCACCACCGGCAAGCGGACGGTCGGCTGGCAGCACCCGAGCCTGCTGCCGACTCTGCTCACCCCCCGCAACTCCCGCGACGACTACATCGCCGGCAGCGCGCAGGTGTGGCAGATCATCTCCTCGCCGGCCTACCCCCTCGACGAGGAAAAGGGGCGCGAGCGGGCCGCCGACACCTACGACCGGGGCGTTCCCCGGAGCGGGGTGATGCGCCAGATGATGGCGATCCTCAAGCAGTCCAACCGCAGCGCACGCCTGCACAGCCTGCACGTCCCCGCGCTCGTGATCCACGGCCTGGCCGACAAGATGGTGCACGTCTCAGGTGGTCGGGCGACGGCGGCGGCGATCCCTGGAGCGGAACTCCTCCTGATCGACGGGATGGGCCACGACCTCCCACCGGCGCTCTTCGAGACCTACGTCGCCGCCATCCGACGGGTCGCCGATCGGGCCGCGTAGCACCCCTCTTTGCCTGTCGTCTAGTGGGCTAGACAAAACCCTGCGTATAGGGCAAGTGTGTGATCCAGACCACGACGGGAGGATCCATGGTGAACCGCTCGGATGGAGCACCGGGGGAAATGAGTGGGAGGCGTCGAGGGATGCGGCGGGGGCTCGGACTGGGCGTCGTCGGCATCCTGGCTGCCACCCTTCTGAGCGCCTGCGGTGATGAGGGGAAACCCACCCTCAACTGGTACATCAACCCCGACGGCGTCGACACCTTCATCGCCCGGGCCGCCGAGTGCAGCACCGACGACTACGACATCGAGATCCAGATGTTGCCCACCAGCGCCACCGACCAGCGGGTTCAGCTCGCACGGCGGCTGGCGGCGGAGGACTCCTCGACCGACCTGATGAACCTGGACCCCGTGTTCGTGCCCGAGTTCGCCAACGCGGGCTGGCTGGCCGAGGTCACCGACGACAACACCGAGGACAACCTCGCCTCCACGATCGCCGAGAGCGCCGAGGGCGACGGTGAGTACCTCACGGGTGCGGCCAACACGGTCACGTGGGAGGACGGCGTCTACGCGATCCCGCTCTGGGCCAACACCCAGGTGCTGTGGTACCGCAAGTCCCTCGCCGAGGCCGCCGGGCTGGAGATCGGCCCGGACCAGCCGGTGACCTGGGAGCAGGTGATCCAGGCGGCAGCCGACAACGGCGGCACCGTGGGCGTCCAGGCCAACCGCTACGAGGCCTACGTCGTGTGGATCAACGCCCTCATCCAGGGCGCCGGTGGCGACATCGTGTCGAACACCGAGGCCGGCACCGATGCCAAGGTGGACATCGACTCCGACGCCGGCCGCAGCGCCGCCGAGATCATCCAGATGCTGGCCGACTCCCCGGCCGCGCAGCCTGACCTCTCGGTCTCCAACGAGGGCACCAGCCTGGGCCAGATGTTCCCGGAGGGTGGCCCCGGGGAGTTCATGGTCAACTGGACCTTCGTCTACAAGAACTACGAGGGCCTGATCGGCGCGCCCGGCGGACCGGTGGACGAAGAGGAGTTCGGGGACCTCGGCTACGCGCGCTACCCGCAGACCGTCGAGGGCGAGGACTCGAAGCCGCCCATCGGCGGGATCGACATCGGCGTCGGCGCCTACAGCGAGCATCCCGAGTTCGCGATGGAAGCGGCCCAGTGCATCACGGCGACAGACATGCAGGTGGATCTGGCGCTCAACGACGGGCTGATGCCGTCGACGAACAGCGCGTACGACGAGGTCTCGGCCAGCGGGGACTTCCCCGAGGACCTGATCGAGCTCTACCGCACCAGCGTCGACGAGGGCGGCCCGCGGCCGAAGAGCGCGTTCTACGGGCTGATCTCCGGCGCCGTCCAGGCCCGCTGGCACTCGCCGACCTCGGTCGATCCTGACACCACGCCGGAAGACTCGGCGACGTACCTGCAAGACGTGCTCGAAGGAAAGGCGTTGCTGTGACGACGACGACGGCACCTCCCAGGAAGCCCACCAAGGCGGTGACCAGCGACCGAACCCGGGCCGAGAACCGGCTCGGGCAGAAGCTGGTCGCGCCGGCGATCATCCTGATGCTGCTGGTGACGGCGTTCCCGATGCTGCGGGCGCTCTGGCTGTCGGTCTACAACTACTCGCTCACTGCTCCGGACGACAAGAACTTCGTCGGACTGTCGAACTATGTGACCGCCCTCACCGACCCACTGTTCTGGCAGACCACCGGCATCACGGTCTTCTACATGGTGGCCACGGTCGCGGTCGAGCTGGTGATCGGCTTCGCGTTCGCCATGGTCATGCACCGCCTCATCTTCGGTCGCGGAGTCGTGCGGACCTCGATCCTGATCCCCTACGGGATCATCACCGTGGTGTCCGGCTTCTCCTGGCAGTTCGCGTTCTCGTACCAGAACGGGTTCGTCAACCAGTGGCTCCCGTTCGTCGGCGACGAGTACAACTGGTTCGGCCAGACCGGCTCCGCAGTGTTCGCGATCTGCATCTCTGAGATCTGGAAGACCACACCGTTCATGTCCCTGCTCCTGCTGGCCGGACTGGCCCAGGTCTCGGAGGACATGCTCGAGGCGGCGAAGGTCGACGGCGCCACCTGGTGGCAACGGCTGTGGAAGGTGATCATCCCGAACATGCGGGCGGCGATCATGGTCGCCGTGCTGTTCCGGGCGCTGGACGCCTACCGGATCTTCGACAACATCTTCGTGATGACCAACGGCGCGGAGAAAACGGAGTCGATCAGCTTCCTCACCTACCGGCAGACGATCGAGCAGTTCCAGCTCGGCATGGGGTCGGCGCTCTCGGTACTGCTGTTCCTTTCCGTACTGCTGATCGCATTCCTCATCGTCAAGGTCTTCCGGGTCGACTTGGCCCAGGCCAGGCAGGAGTCCTGACATGAGGTACAAGGTCGGAATGACGATCGGCGTCCTGCTGATCATGGTCTGGTGCCTGCTCCCGGTCGCCTGGATCATCTCGCTGTCCTTCAAGTCCCAGGAGTCGATCACGGTCGGCAACCCGGGTTTCCTGCCGGCCGAAGGCACCGGAGCCGGGTGGAGCAACTACGACACGGTCCTCACCGACGAGAGCTACCACTTCTTCGTGCGAGCGATCATCAACTCGATCGGGATCAGCCTGATAGCCACGTTGCTCTCGGTGATCATCGCGACCCTGGCGGCGTACGCCATCGCACGGCTGGAGTTCCGGGGCAAGCGACTCGTGCTGTCGATGGCGCTGGTGATCGCGATGTTCCCGGTGGTGGCGCTGGTCGGACCGCTCTTCGACATGTGGCGCACGCTGGGGATCTACGACACCTGGATCGGGCTGATCATCCCGTACATGTCGTTCACGCTGCCGCTGGCGATCTGGACGTTGTCCGCCTTCTTCCGCGAGATCCCGTGGGAGATGGAGCAGGCGGCCCAGGTCGACGGGGCCACGTCCTGGCAGGCGTTCCGTCGGGTCATCGTCCCGCTGGCGGCACCGGGGGTGTTCACGGCCGCGATCCTGACGTTCTTCTTCGCGTGGAACGACTTCGTGTTCGGCATCTCGCTCACTTCGACCGAGGCAGCCCGGCCGATACCGGCGTCGCTCGCGTTCTTCGTGGGACCAGACCCGTTCACCCGGCCGGCGTCGCTGCTCTCGGCGGCCGCGGTGGTCGCGACGATCCCGATCATCATCATCGTCCTGCTTTTCCAGCGCAAGATCGTGTCCGGGCTGACCTCCGGCGCAGTGAAGGGTTGATAACTGATGGCTTCCATCGACATGCGAAACATCGTCAAGCAGTACGGCGACGGCTTCCCGGCAGTCAACGACGTCAGCATCGACGTGGCAGACGGCGAGTTCATGATCCTGGTCGGCCCGTCCGGCTGCGGGAAGTCCACGCTGCTCCGGATGATCGTGGGCCTGGAGGACATCACCACGGGCGACATGATGATCGGCGACAAGAAGGTCAACGATCTGGCGCCCCGGGACCGCAACCTCGCCATGGTGTTCCAGAACTACGCGCTCTACCCGCACCTCACCGTGTACGAGAACATCGCGTTCCCGCTGCGGCTCGCCAAGGAGGACCAGAGCACGGTCGACAAGAAGGTGCGTGAGGCCTCCAAGACCCTCGAGCTCGACGAGCACCTCGACCGCAAGCCCGGCAACCTGTCCGGTGGCCAGCGGCAGCGCGTCGCGATGGGACGGGCGATCGTCCGGCAGGCCGACGCGTTCCTCTTCGACGAGCCGCTGTCCAACCTCGACGCCAAGCTGCGCGGGCAGATGCGCACCGAGATCGCGCGGCTGCAGAAGAGGCTGGGCATCACCACGGTCTACGTCACCCACGACCAGACCGAGGCGATGACGCTCGGCGACCGGGTCGCCGTCCTCAAGCGCGGCATCCTCCAGCAGCTGGCTACCCCACGCGAGCTCTACGAACAGCCCGCCAACCTGTTCGTCGCCGGGTTCATCGGCTCGCCGCCGATGAACTTCCTGCCGGCGACCGTCGAGGGCACCACCGTGAAGCTGCCGTTCGGCTCGGTCGAGATCCCGGCTGACAAGGCCCGCAAGGCCGAGGGCAAGGGGCTGCTGATCGCCGGCATCCGTCCGGAGCACTTCGAGGACGCCTCGATCATGGACGCCGGCAAGACGGCGGGCCACACGTTCCGCGCGAACGTCGACGTCGTGGAGTGGCTGGGCAACGAGAGCTACGCCTACATCCCGTTCGAGGCACCGCCGGAGGTGCAGGAGCAGCTCGCCCAGCTCGAGAGGGACCTGGACGGCGAGTCGATCCGTACCCAGCTGGTCATCTCCCTCGACGGGGCGAGCCGGGTGGCCGAGGGCGACGAGGCGGAGATCTACGTCAACTCCGAGCACATGCACCTGTTCGACCCGTCAAGCGGCGAGAACCTCACCCTGGACACGAGCGGGGCAGGACAGGTCCCCTCGGGCGACACGATGGCACAAGCCCAGGAGGTCGCGGAGGTGCAGGACCAGAGCGCGGCCTCGGAGCCGGCGGAGGAGTCGCAGGCCTGAACCTCAGCGCGGCAGCCGCTTGCGGCGCTCCTCGCCGGGCATCTTCCGGCGCTTGACGGTCACCCCTGCCATCAGGGCGACGCCCTTGACCCGCACCGTGGGTGAGTCGGGGCCGATCTTCGCCTCGACCCGGTCGCGGGCCTGGTCGAAGTCGCCCATGATGCCGACGCCCTCGACCACCACCCGGGTGTGCGCGTTGACGTAGATGTCGATGCCGCCCATCACGGCGTTGGCGGTGATCACCACCTCCGAAGAGGTGAACACGGCCTCGCGCAGGTCGAGGTCGATGCCGCCCATCAGCGCGAACGCGGTGTGCGACGGACCGACCTCCCAGACGCCCTTGCGGGCCTGGCCGCCCATGATCGCCAGGCTGCTGTCGTGCCGGGTGGCGGGCGTGGGCGAACCGTTCGGCCGCATCGCCGGCTGCCGGGCGTGGGCGACCGCGGGCAGGTGGGAGCCCGGCAGATCGGCGAGGATCGGCACCAGGTCGGCGTAGACCTTGGCGGCGTAGGCCGCCTCCAGCCGCTCGTCGAGCTCCTCCAGGTCCAGGCGCCCCTCGCCCGCGGCCTCGCGCAGGACCTCGGACACCCGGTGCCGGTCGGCGTCCGAGATCCGGATCTGCTCGGGGTCGGTCATGCGGGCCAGGGTAGTCAGGTTCCGGGGCGCCACCGGCGGTGCCCGGTCGTCGGCTCTCCGCTGCGGATCAGCTCGAGCCGGGGACGAGGCCCGTCGCTCCGGCCGGTCTGCGGCTTGCGGCGGCCGGCCCGCCAGGGAAGCGGCCACGGCGCCCCGGGGCCGTCGTAGTCCTGCTCGACGGCGGCATGCAGCGTCCACGACGGGTCGTACAGGTGGGCGCGGCCGATGGCGCAGAGGTCGGCCCGCCCAGCCATCAGGATCGAGTTCACGTCGTCGTAGGACGAGATCACGCCGACGGCGATGGTCGGCACGCCAAGTCGGTTCCGGATCGCGTCGGCGTACGGCGTCTGGTAGGACCTGCCGAACGCCGGCCGCTCGCGCGAGGTCACCTGGCCCGTGGACACGTCGATGGCCGCGGCGCCGGCGTCGACGAACGCCCGCGCGACGGTCAGCGCGTCGTCGAGGGACTGACCGTCGTCGACCCAGTCGGTGGCCGAGATCCGCACCGTCATCGGCCGGTCCGCGGGCCACACCTCACGGAGGGCGCCGAACACCTCGAGCGGGTACCGCAGCCGCCCGGTGACGTCGCCACCGTAGGCGTCGGTGCGCCGGTTGGTGACGGGAGAGAGGAACGCCGAGAGCAGGTAGCCGTGGGCGCAGTGCAGCTCCAAGAGATCGAAGCCCGCCTCGGCGCCTCGACGCGCGGACTCGACGAACTGGTCGCGGATGGTGTCCATCTCGGACCGGGTGAGCTCGCGGGGCACCTGGTTGACACCCGCGCGGTAGGCCACGGGCGAGGGGCCGACGACCTCCCAGTTGCCCTCGTCCAGAGGCTCGTCGATGCCCTCCCACATCAGCTTGGTCGACCCCTTGCCGCCCGAGTGGCCGAGCTGCAGGCCGATCCTCGCCGAGGTGTTGGTGTGCACGAAGTCGGTGACCCGTCGAAACGACTCCTGCTGCTCGTCGTCCCAGAGACCCGCGCAGCCGGGCGTGATCCGACCCTCCGGCGACACGCACACCATCTCGGTCATCACCAGCCCCGCCCCGCCGAGCGCCTTGCCGCCGAGGTGCACGAGGTGGAAGTCCGAGGCCAGGCCGTCGACCGCGACGTACATGTCCATCGGCGAGACGACCACCCGGTTGACCAGGTCGAGGGACCCGATCCGGACCGGCTGGAACATCGGCGGGCAGACCTCCGCCGACCTGCCGTTGGTCGAGCCTGTCGAGACGGCGTACCACTCGTCGCAGCGGGCCACGAACTCCGGGTCGCGCAGCCGCAGGTTGTCGTAGGTGACCCGACGGCTGCGGGTCATGATGTTGAACGCGAACTGCAACGGCTCCTGGTGGAGGTACTGGCCGAGGTTCTCGAACCATTCCAGGCTGGCCTGGGCGGCGCGCTGGGTGGACAGCACGACGGCACGGCGTTCGGTGTCGTACGTCGTCAGCGCGGCGGGGAGCGTCGGCTCCTCGTGCACGCAGGCGGCCAGCGCGAGCGCGTCCTCCATGGCCAGCTTGGTGCCCGAGCCGATCGAGAAGTGCGCGGTGTGGGCGGCGTCGCCCAGGAGCACCACGTTGTCACGAACCCACCGCTCGTTGCGGACCGTGGTGAAGCTGATCCACCGCGAGTTGTTGGCGTGCACGTCGTGCCCGTCTAGGACGTCGGCGAACAGCTCCCGGATCAGCTCGATCGACTTCTCGTCGGACTCCCCCGGCGCCCACGCCCGGTCCGCGAAGGCGGCGAACCCGGCTCGCTCCCACACCGCCGAGGTCATCTCGACGATGAACGTGCTGCCGCCGGCGTCGTAGGGGTAGCCGTGGATCTGCATGACGCCGTACGGCGTCTGCGCGACGTAGAACTTGAAGGCGTCGAAGACCTTGTCGGTGCCGAGCCAGATGTACTTGCAGTCGCGCTCGTCGAGCGTCGGACCGAACGTGTCGGCGTACCGGGTGCGCACCGCGGAGCCGAGCCCGTCGGCGGCCACCACCAGGTCGTGGCCGGCCGCGAGCTCGTCGACGTCCGGGGCCTCCGTGCGGAAGTGGATCGTGACCCCGAGCTCGCGGCAGCGCTCCTGCAGGATCTCCAGCAGACGCCGCCGCGACATGGCCGCGAAGCCGTGGCCGCCGCTGGTGATCACCTCGCCCTTGAAGTGGACGTCGATGTCGTCCCAGATCGCGAACTCGGCGGTCATCAGGGCGTAGATCGCCGGGTCGGCATGCTCGATGCCGCCGAGTGTCTCGTCGCTGAACACCACCCCGAATCCGAACGTGTCGTCCGCGGCGTTCCGCTCCCACACGGTGATCTCGTGGTCGGTGCCGGTCTGCCGGGCGAGCTGCTGGCAGAGCGCACTGAAGTAGAGCCCGCCCGGCCCTCCCCCGATCACGGCGATCCGCATCCACTCAACATATTGCGTTCTTGACGGAAGTTGTCAAGGCGCAATACGGTCGCCGGATGAGGGGGCTCACCCGGGAGCAGCAGGAGTACGTCGCCCGGGTCCGCTCCGTCGCGTCCGACCACCTCCTCGCCGTGCCGCCCGTCCACGGCGCCGTCAACCGGCCGCTCCTCGAGGCGCTCGGCGACCACGGGTTGTTGCGCGGACTGTTCGGAGGCCGGGCCGACGAGCCGCCGCGAGACGCCGCCGCCCTCCAGCTCTGCCTGCTGCGCGAGACCCTGGCCACCGTCTCCACGGAGGCCGAGACCGCTCTCGCGCTGCAGGGCCTGGGCAGCTATCCGATCCTTCAGGCCGGCCCGCCCGAGCAGGTCGAGCGCTGGCTCCCCGGCGTGGTGGCCGGCACGTCCGTCGCGGCGTTCGCGCTGTCCGAGCCCGATGCGGGCTCCGACGCGGCGGCGTTGTCCCTGCGGGCGACGCCCGACGGGGACGGATGGCGGCTGCACGGTGAGAAGACCTGGATCTCCAACGCCCCGGACGCCGACGTCTACACGGTCTTCGCCCGCACCACCGAGGGCGCCGGGGCGCGCGGGGTCACCTCGTTCGTGGTGGCCGGAGACGCCGACGGCCTCTCCGGGGAACGCCTGGAGATGGTCGCCCCGCACGCCATCGGCCGGCTGGTCTTCGATGGCGTCCGGGTCGGGACGGGTGACGTGCTCGGCGAGGTCGACCGCGGCTTCGCGGTGGCGATGCGCACGCTCGATCTCTTCCGGCCCAGCGTCGGAGCGTTCGCGGTCGGCATGGCGCAGGCGGCCCTCGACGCGGCGCTGGAGTGGGCGACGACCCGCGAGGTCTACGGCGACCTGCTGATCCGCCAGCAGTCGGTCGAGCACACGCTGGCGGAGATGGCGACGCGCATCGAGGCTTCGCGGTTGCTGGTGCGGGCCGCGGCGACGGCGTACGACGAGGACGCGCCGGCCGCGGAGATCACCCAGGCGGCGGCCATGGCAAAGCTGTTCGCGACCGAGAGCGCGCAGTGGGTGGTCGACCAGGCGGTGCAGCTGCACGGCGCGCGCGGGTTGCAGCAGGGGCACCTGCTCGAGCGGCTCTATCGTGAGGTCCGGGCGCCCCGCATCTACGAGGGCGCGTCCGAGGTGCAGCGCACGATCATCGGCCGCAGCCTGGTGCGGCAGCGAGAGGCGGGCAGGAAGTGACGCGTTACCGGGGCAGCGTCCCGATCACCGAGGACTGGCAGCACTTCAGGTTCACGGTCGCCGACGGAGTGGCGACCGTGACGCTGGACCGACCCGAGAAGATGAACCCGCTCACCTTCGAGTCCTACGCCGACCTTCGCGACCTGCTGCACGAGCTCCCGCAGCGCGGCGACACCGACGTGCTGGTGATCCGCGGCTCCGGCAAGGGCTTCTGCGCGGGCGGCGACGTCAACGAGATCATCGGCGAGCTGATCAAGATGGACCCGCGGGACCTGATCGGCTTCACCCGGATGACCGGCGACGTGATCAAGGCGATGCGCGAGTGCCCGATCCCGATCGTCGCCGGCATCCAGGGCATCGCGGCCGGCGCCGGGTCGGTGATCGCGATCGCCAGCGACTTCCGGGTGTGCTCGACCTCGGCCCGGTTCGCGTTCCTGTTCACGAAGGTCGGGCTGTCCGGCGGCGACATGGGGGCGGCGTACCTCCTGCCCCGCCTGGTCGGCGTCGGCCGGGCCACCGAGCTGCTGATGCTCGGCGACACCATCGACGCCGAGACCGCAGACCGCTACGGCCTGGTGTCGCAGCTGGTCGGCGACGACGAGCTGGACGACGCGGTCGCGGCGCTGGCCAGGCGGCTGGCCGACGGGCCGACGCTCGCCTACGCGCAGACCAAGTCGCTGATCACCCGCGAGCTGGACATGCCGATCGGGTCGGCGATGGAGCTCGACGCGATGACCCAGGCGCTGCTGATGACCACTTCCGACCATGCCGAGTTCCACGCCGCGTTCAACGAGAAGCGCCCGCCCGACTGGACCGGCCGGTGAGCGAGACCGGCCGGGTCGCGCTGGTGACCGGCGCGGGCAAAGGCATCGGCGCCGCCTGCGCCATCGCCCTGTCTGCGGCCGGCCACCGGGTCGCCCTGGTCGCTCGGTCCGGCGACGACCTGGCAGCCGTCGCCGACGCGCTGCCCGGCGAGGCAATGGTGCTGCCGACCGACGTGACGGATGCTGACGCGCTGGAAGCGGCGTTCGCGAAGGTCGAGACGGAGTGGGGCCCGGTCGAGATGCTCGTCGTCAATGCCGGTGCCGCGATGTCCGCGCCGGTGGTGAAGACCTCCGACGAGGACTGGCAGCGGATGCTCGACCTCAACCTGACCGCGCCCTTCCGGTGCCTGCGTCGCGCTCTCCCGTCGATGACCGAGTCGGGCTGGGGCCGGGTCGTGGTCGTCGCGTCGATCGCCGGCAAGACGGGTGGCGCCCGGATCGCGGCGTACACCGCCAGCAAGCACGGCGTGCTCGGCCTGGTGCGCACGGCGGCCGCCGAGGTCGCGCCCACGGGGGTGACGGTCAACGCGGTCTGCCCGGGCTACGTCGACACCCCGATGACCGACGAGTCGGTCGCGAACATCGCTGCCGGCACGGGACGCACCCCCGACGATGCGCGTTCGATTCTCGCCCACATGCAGCCGATCGGCCGCCTGGTCACGGCCGAGGAGGTCGCGTCGGCGGTGATGCTGTGCGTCGAGAACGGCGCGATCAACGGCCAGGGCCTCAACGTCGACGGTGGCGCGGTGCAGTCGTGAAGCGGATCAACCCCGACAAGCTCGCGACGCCTTCCGGTTTCTCGCACGCCGTGGTCGCCACCGGCACCACGGTGTTCCTGGCCGGCCAGACCGGCATGGACCACGACGGACGGATCGTCCCCGGGGGTGTGGTCGCCCAGTTCGAGCAGGCCCTCGGCAACCTGCTCGCCGCGCTCGCCGAAGCCGGGGGCGCACCCGCGGACCTCGCCTCGCTGACGATCTACATCGTCGACATGGACGACTACCGCGCCCACGCCCGCGAGATCGGTTCCGTGTGGAAGCGACTCGTCGGCGTCGACTACCCGGCGATGGCCGGCATCGGCGTCTCGCGTCTCTGGGACGCGGAGGCGCTGGTCGAGGTGCAGGGACTCGCGGTGCTGTCGTAGGTCGCCGCAGCGTCCCTTCATAGCGGCGAGCCGGGCGTATGCTCGGCAAATGCCCTCCGCCGGGACGAAGGCTGCCTGCGTGTTCGCGCTTGTCGTCGCGGGTGTGACACTGCCGGCCTCTGCTGCTCTCGGGGCGGAGACGACCTGCCCGGAGGGGTCCCCGACGCTGGTCAACGGCGGAATGGAGGAACCGGTCGTCACGCCGGGCTTTCCTCGGCGATTGGCGTTGGCGAACTTCCCGGGCTGGAGCTTCACCGAGCCGCAGGTCGAGATTTGGCCTCCTGGGGTCACGGAGGGGCCACCTGGCGGCACCGGGCCGTATGTCGCGGCCGAAGGGATCCAGTTCCTTGAACTCAACGCCACGCGGCCGGACGGCCTGTTCCAGTTCCTCGACACGACCCCGGGACAGGTGCTGCTGGTCGAGGCGTTCCACCGAGGCCGAACCGACACGAACACGGCCGCGATGTTCCTCGGCACAGCCGGGTTGCCTCTCGATCGTCGCGAGGAGATGACAGATAGTCCTCAGGCATGGGGCCGGTACGACTGGTCGTACCGCGTTCCCCCGGGGCAGGTGGAGACTCGACTGGCGTTCTTGGCCGAAACCGGAAGCGGAGGCGACGGTTCGATCGGCAACTTTCTCGATGGGGTGAGCGTTGCGGCTGCCGGCTGCCTCGAGGTCACCAAGCAAGCCGCCGACCTCACCCGGCGCGGCGAACCCCAGATCGGCGACGTGATTGGGTTCACGGTGCGGGTCGAGAACATGGGCGGGCACTCGATCCGTACTCCGGTGATCCGCGATCACGCTCCGCCGCGAACGACGTACGTGCCGGGGAGCCTGCGGATCCTCACCGGACCGAACCGGGGCGCTCAGACCGACGCCGACGACAACGACCGTGCGCGAGCCTCGTCCGGCGGTGCGGTTCGCTTCGACGTGGGCGCCGGACCCGACGATGAGCTCGCACCCGGTGCTTCTGTCCGGGTGGCGTTCCGAGTTCGCATCTCGTCCTCGGCAGGCAGACACGTCTTGGTGAACGAGGCATCAGCCGGCTACTCCCTGCTCGACCTCGCCGACTCGGTGGTACTCGGCCGCCAGGCAGCCCGCTCGAACACCGTGCGGGTCGGGCCGGTCCTGCCGCCTCCACCCTCCCCGACACCCAGCCCGTCGCCGAATCCAACAGGGTCGCCGACTCCTCCGACACCCTCGGCGGGGCCCGCTGACGGCTCTGGGGACCTGGCGCCCACCGGTGCGCCTGCACTGCTCGGGGTGCTCCTGCTGGTCGGCCTTGGATCAGTCGCGACAGGAGCGTGGCTGTTCGTCCGGGCGAGTCGCCGGCCGACCTAGGCCGCTCGGTCGATCACCGGTTCAACTCGTCGGGCGGCGTCAACGTGAAGGAGGCACGATGCGCAACGACGCCATGCAGGAGTTGGACGTCCTGATGGGAGCGTGGCGGACGACCATGCGGAACGCCTGGTTCCTGGAGCCGGCTGACCGGGAGGTGGACGGTTCGGCGACGGGCGAGTGGCTCGGCGACGCGTTCCTGGTCTTCCGGTGGACCATGGCGGCCGATGTCGGAAAGGCCACCAGCGAGATGGTCCTGGTCCTCGGTCGCAGCGACGCACAGAACACGTATACGGCGCTGTACCACGACGAACGGGGTACCTGCCGGGTCTTCGCCATGACCTTCGACGGCGCGGAGTGGATCCTGAGTCGCGAGGACCCCGACATGTTCCAGCGGTTCGTCGCTGACGTCGGGCCGGACCGGATCGCGGGTCGCTGGGAGGCGTCCGAAGATCAAGGATCGACCTGGCGCAAGGACTTCGACCTCGAGTTCGTGCGGGCGTAGCGGTGGTGCCCTGGACGGCGTACGCCGAGACGCCTAACGTCGCGTCATGACGAAACCGCGATTCGACGCGAAGACGTTGCTTCTCATCGCCATCGCGCTCGTTCTCGCCGGCGCTGTGGCGTCGCGGTTGAACCGGAGGACCTGGACCGACCACGACGTCAGCGATCCGGGAGTGACCCTCTAGCCCGTCCGACCAGGGTCACGCGTGCACGATCCCGTGCGCGTGCTTGTGCGCGTCGTCGCGCAGCTGTCCATCGAGGCGCGCAAAGATCTCGCCCGCCTCGATTCCCGGCCAGTCGCTAGGCAGGTGCTCGAGCGGGAGACCCGGGTCGAGGTAGGGCAGCCGCCGCCACGAGGTGAGCATCGGGACGTACTCCGCGAAAGCCTCGGCCAGCGACGGCGCGGAGCGCCGCCGGGCAGCCGGCCGCCACTCTGCGCAGAACTCGGCGTACAGGGCCGTCAGCGCGTCGACGTCCCACCACTCGCGCATCCGCGAGGACACGTCGCCGGCGCCGAGGTAGTCGCCGCGGAAGAACTCGGTGTACGACGTCAGGCCGGTCCGGTCCAGGGCGCGGAGGGTCTCGTCGTACAGCGTGGCCGGCGCGACCCAGACGCCCGGCGCGGCGGTACCGAAGCCGAGGCCCGACAGCAGCGACCGCAGCGCGTGCCGCCGATCACGCTCGGACTCGGGCACCGAGAAGACCAGGACCAGCCAACCGTCCGCCGCGGTGGCACGTGGCCGGGACCAGATGCGGTGATCGCCCTCCCGCAGCACTTCCAGGGTCGAGGGCGAGAGCGCGTAGCCGGCCCGGCCCTCCCGCTGCGCGGCCTCGAGAATGCCGCGCCGCTTGAGCCGGGACACCGACGACCGCACCGCGGCCGAGTCGGCGCCCAGGTCGGCCATCAGTGCGATCAGGGACGCGACCGACAGCCAGTCGCCCTCCTCGCGGGCGTAGAGGCCGTACAGCGAGAGGATCAGCTGCCGCGGCGCGATCTCCACGACGCCTACGAGTCCTGCCGCAGCCTGTACCGCTGCAGCTTTCCGGTCGCCGTCCGGGGCAGCGCATCCATGAACTCGACGACCCGCGGGTACTTGTACGGCGCGATCTGCGCCTTGGCGAAGTCCTGCAGCTGATGCGCCTTCTCGGGGCTTACCGGAGTGGTGTCGGTCAGGACCACGAACGCCTTGACCAACATGCCCCGGGCCTCGTCCGGCACCCCGATCACGGCGCACTCGGCGACCTCCGGATGCTTGAGGAGAGCCTCCTCCACCTCGGGTGCGGCGATGTTGTACCCCGAGGAGATGATCATGTCGTCGCTGCGTGCCTGGTAGTAGAAGTAGCCCGCGTCGTCCCTGGTGAACGTGTCGCCGGTGATGTTCCAGCCGCCCACGACGTAGTCGCGCTGCCGGGGGTCGTCGAGGTAGCGGCACCCGGTCGGGCCCTTCACCGCGAGCCGGCCGGGCTCGCCGGGCGGCACCTCGTCGCCGTTGGCGTCCAGCACCGTGGCGCGATAGCCGGGCACCGCCTTGCCCGTCGACCCCGGCACGATGTCGTCCCCTGCGGACCCCACGAAGATGTGCAGCATCTCGGTGGCGCCTATGCCGTCGATGATCCGGACGCCGGTCGCATCGTGGAACGCCTGCCAGGTCGCCGCCGGGAGGTGCTCCCCCGCCGAGACGGCCGCCCGCAGCGACGGCAGCTTCGCGCCTGCCGCGAGCATCGCCTTGTACGCCGTCGGCGCGGTGAAGCAGGTGGTGACCCCGAAGTCGTCGATGATCGCGGCGAGCTCCACGGGCGTCGCCTTCTCGACCAGCACCGTCGACGCACCCGCGTGCAGCGGGAACAGCAGCACGCCGCCCAGGCCGAACGTGAAGGCGTACGGCGGGGTGCCGGTGAACACGTCGTCAGAGGTCGGGCGCAGCACCTGGCGGGAGAAGGTGTCGCAGATCGCCAGCACGTCGCGGTGGAAGTGCATCGTCGCCTTCGGGCGCCCGGTGGTGCCGGACGTGAACGCCAACAGGGCGACGTCGTCGGAGGAGGTGGCGACGTCCTCATGGGTGGCGGGCTTGTCGGCGACCAGCGCGTCCAGGCCATCCCCGCCGCCGAACGGCACGATGCGCACCCCGAGCCCCGAGAGCCCCCCGGTGCCCTCGACGAACCGCGCGTCGACCAGTGCCAGGTCGAGCCTGGCGATCTCGTGGATAGTGTTGAGCTCACCCGCCCGCAGCAGCGGCATCGTGGTGACCGCGACCGCGCCGGCCTTGAGCACGCCGAACCAGCACGCGGTCAGCCAGGGGTTGTTGGGGCCGCGCAGCAGCACCCGGTTGCCGGGCACGACGCCGAGGTCGTCGACCAGCGCGTGGGCGATCCGGTTGGCGGCGGCCAGCAGGTCGGCGTACGACCAGGTGTCGGCACCCGGGGCATGGAGGCACGGTCGGTCGGCGCCGTGCTCGGCGATGACCTCGTCGAGCAGGGCGGTCGCGCAGTTCAGCCGGTCGGGGTAGCGCAGCTCGGGGAGCTCGAAGGTCAGCTCCGGCCACTGGTCGAACGGTGGGAGGTGGTCGCGGCAGAACGTGTCGACATGGGCGGATGGAAGCAGCTCCATCCCGGCAACGTATGTCTCGCTTTCAACGACCGTCAAGAGTGCGGCATACGCGTGTCGGTCTGCTCAGGCCGCGGACCCGTCCTCGAGCCGTTCCAGCAGTCGGTGCACCGCTACCGCCGCGGCTCGGCCGGCCCGGTTCGCGCCGATCGTGCTCGCCGAGGGCCCGTGGCCGACGAGCTGCACCCGCGGATCCGCGACGGCGGTGGTGCCGTCGAGCTGGATGCCGCCGTGCCGGCTGCGCAGGTGAAGCGGGCCGAGGTGCGCCACCGCAGGTCGGAAGCCGGTCGCCCAGAGGATCACGTCGACCGGCTCGAACGTGCCGTCCGGCCAGCGCACGCCGTCGGGCTCGATCCGCTCGAACATCGGCCGGCGGTGGTAGGCGCCGCGTCGCTCGGCCTCGCGCTCCTGCTCGCGTAGCGCCAGTCCGGTCACGCTGACCACGCTGGCCGGCGGCAGTCCACGGCGTACCCGCTCCTCGACCAGGGCGACGGCAGCCCGGCCGGCCTCCGGGTCGAAGTCGCCGGTCCGCCAGACCGGCGGACGCCGGGTCACCCAGAGGGTGGTGGTCACCAGCGCGATCTCACCGAGGAGCTGCACGGCCGAGGCGCCGCCACCGACGACCAGCACCCGCTTGCCCGCGAACGCCGCGGCGCCGGGATAGCTCGACGCGTGCAGCTGCTGGCCACGGAACGACGTCATGCCCGGGTAGTGCGGGATGAACGGCGAGGTCCAGGTGCCGGTGGCGTTCACCAGCGTCCGGGTGCGCCGGGTGCGGCCCCCGGCGTGCACCGCGAGCAGGTCGCCCTCGCTGGTGACGCTGTCGACGCGAACCGGCCGCTCCACCGGAAGGTCGTTGGCGGTCTCGTAGTCGGCGAACCACTCGGGGACGACCAGCTTCGCGGGCGCCGCTCCCCTGCCGGGTGCCCTCGAGTCGGGCAGGTCGGCGACGCCGTGCACGTCGACCATGCTCAGCGAGTCCCAACGGTGCTGCCAGGCGCCGCCGGGGCGGTCGTTGGCGTCGAGTACGACGTGGTCCACACCCAGCCGACGGAGGTGGTACGACGTGGAGAGCCCCGCCTGGCCGGCCCCGATCACGATCGACTCGTACGTCTCCACACCGCCACAACGTCGACGCCCCGCGGGCTATGCCCGAGCCTGCTCGACCACCTCGAGGATCGCGTCGATGACCAGCTGCGGATCCGCCTCCTCCACCGCATGGCCGGTGTGCACCACCACCTGCTCGGCCTCTGGGCTGAGAACCAGCCAGCCTCGCTGTTCGAGGACGTTGGCACGCATCCCCCGTCGCTCGCTCGGGTACTCGGCCGCGGCGATCTGATCGGTCGCGTACTCGTTGCTGATCACCGTGACCGGGATGTCGCCGACCTCTCGGCGGGCGGCCCACGCATCCTTCTCGACCTGCAGGTAGTCCCGGCTTTCGACGTTCTCGGGCGAGTCCCAGCGGGTGAGCTTCAGGATCTCGGCCGGTGGGTTGCGGAACGGTGCGGGCACCTCCACGAAGACCATGCCTGCCACGTCCGTCGGATGCTCGAACGCGTAGCCGGCAGTGATGTAGCCGCCACCCGATGTACCGACCAGCACGTACGGTCCCGGAACCTCGCCGTTCTCCAGCACCTGGCTCAGGTCGTCGACCAGTTCGTCGTAGCCGCGCTTACGGTGATCGGGATCGCTCTGGCCGAGGTTGGCGCGATCGTAGACGCAGGTCCGGGTCACCTCGGAGAGCGCCGCATCGGCGAAGCCGTAGGACTCGCTGGTGTCGTCGTCACCGCCCTCGAGCACGAGGGTGGGTGACCCCTCCCCGCTGCAGTGGAGGTACAGCTTTCGCCCGTCCTCGATCATCACCAGCCCATCGAAGCCTTCGGATGCTTCGGTGGTCTGGGTGGACCCCGTCTCCGGGGGGCCGGCCTGGTCCGACTCGGAGGGCGAGCCTGCGTCGTCCGAGCAAGCCGCGAGGAGCACCAGGCAGCAGACGTTCACCGCCAGCGTCACTCCCTTTCTGGTCCGCCGGGGCATGACCGCATCGTCCATCGGCCCGCCTGCAGTGACCACCCCGAGACGGGCTCGACTAGACCGGCGGGTGGTTGCCGTGCTGACCTGGCCGCAGCGAGACCACGACGGGGATTCCGGCCCGCCGCCCGCCTTACGAGGTGGCCGCCCGGCACTGTGCCGGAGAACAGCCGTCCCACCGATCGATCCGGCGGACCAGGTCGCGAACCCAGCGCTTGTCGTGGTCCTCGGCGAACACGTTGCGGTCCTCCCAGGGCACGTCGTAGCGGTAGAGCTCGTAGGCGTAGTCGGTGCCGGTCCATGACAGGTCGAGGTCGAACCGCGCCAGCAGACCGCGTTCGCTGCGCACCGCGATGAACGACGGGATGATGTCGATGGTGCCGCCGGAGCCCTGGTCGAGGTCGACCTCCCCCGGCTGGGACTTGGCGTAGGTGTGTTCGAAGAAGGCGTACCGGGCACCTCGGGCCCGCACCCGGGACAGGCTGTCCGCGAAGCTCTGTCCCGCCCGGTAGTGCGGCGATCGCAGGCCCGCGAGATCCTCGAACGTCGGGGCGAGGTCGATGTTGTTGACGAACTGCCGGCGCTGCCCCTGGACCACGTCGGGCCCGACGACGATCAGCGGCACCCGGCTGTCGGAGTCGTACGGCGTGCCCTTGCCGCCGTTGAGCTGGTGCTGTCCGAGGTGGAACCCGTTGTCGGCGGTCAGCACGATGTAGGCGTCGTCCCCGGCGGCCGCGCGGACCCGACTGATCAGCCGGTCGATCGACTGCACCATCCGCGCGCGGTCGCGGTAGCGGGTGAGCGCCTGGGCGTCCGTGAGCGAGACCTCGTTGGTCCGCCACGGCTCCGCGGGGCTCGTGGTGCCGTCCTCGTTGAGGTAGGTGGGGGCGTTGTCCTCGCGCGGGTCGCCGTACCCGACGAGGTCGTCGAGCGTGAGGTCGCCGCACGCCTTCCGCCCGCAGTTCCCGCCCGTCGGGTCGCCCGCGGGTGCCCGGTCGGCGAAGGCGGACGGGAACTGCGGGCTGTTGGGGTACGCCGCGTTCAGCTGGCTGTGCGGTCCGTACGTCGCGACCTCGAGGAAGTACGGGTCCTGGTCGTCCCGGTGCTCCTCGATGAAGCCGACCGCCAGGTCGGAGGCGACGTTGGTGGCGTAGTGCTGGTCCCGCTCCTCGACCGGGGCGCTGAGCGGCGGCTTCGGATGGGACCGGAGCTGCAGCTCCCCGTCGGCGTCGCGGTAGACGCTCCGGTAGCCCCAGCCGTTGTAGCCGCCACCCATGATCATCATCGGCTCCGTCCACCCGGGCACCTCCGGCGGCGGCTGAAGCTCCCCGTCGACGTTCAGTGGCTCGTAGCGGTTGAGGAACTTCCCGACGAACCCGGTCGTGTAGCCGCTGTCCTCGAGCGCCACGTTGAAGCTTCGCTCGGCGTTGCCGTACTGCGCGAACGCCTCGTAGCCACCGATCGGGTTGTCGGGGTCGTTCGGCGTGTTGGTCAGCACGCCGGTCTGGTGCGGAGCCTGCCCGGTGAAGATCGAGGCCCGGGAGGGGCAGCACAGGGAGTCGATGACGAAGGCGTTCTCGAACGACGCACCCTCGCGCGCGAGCCGCTGTGCCTCCGGCATCGTCTCGAGCAGCTCGAGGGAGAAGTCGTCCATCAGGATCAGGACCATGTCCGGCCGGTGCTGCTTGGCGGCAGCACTCTGTGCCGTGGGGGTCGTAGAGGCCGCCGGCACACCGACGACCAGAGCGAGGACTGTAGCGACGGCGGTCAGCACGAGGGTGGGGCCCGAGACGCGCTTCATTCAGTTATCTCCTTTTAGTTAATGAACTTAGGAGAGATTCATACCAGAAGCAGCCACGTGCCGACGCGCCGGGACGTCGCTCTTCACATTCCGGACGGACAGGAGGAACCTAAACGGAAGCTTGGAGCTCTCACCCAGGAGGTCTCGTGACGTCGACCACCACCACCTTCGAGCCTCGGCGGGCGCCCTGCGGGCAGACGCGCGACGGTGAGGAGTTCTGCACCGAGGACCAACAGGGCCTGATGACCAGCGATGTGCAATACACGTGTGGATGCCAGGCCCACCGGGAGGAGTTCCACGACGGGAGCGTCCACCACATGATCGTCGACCATCACGGGAAAGTCCTCGTGGACGAGGAGCTACGGGGTGAGTGACGAGGCGATCGTCGCCACCCACGACGTGCTCCTGGTGGGTGGCGGAGGTGCCGGGCTGCGCTCAGCCATCGCCGTGGCGGAGGCGAACCCGAGCCTCGACGTGGCCGTGGTGTCGAAGGTCTACCCGATGCGCAGCCACACGGTGTCCGCCGAGGGCGGCGCGGCCGGGGTCATCGCCGACGACGACACGATCGACGAGCACATCTACGACACGATCTCGGGCAGCGACTGGCTCGGCGACCAGGACGCCATCGAGGCGTTCGTCCACGAAGCGCCCCGGGAGCTCCTCCAGCTCGAGCACTGGGGCTGCCCGTGGAGCCGCCGGCCCGACGGCCATGTCGCGGTCCGGCCGTTCGGGGGCATGAAGAAGAAGCGCACCTGGTTCGCCGCCGACAAGACCGGCTTCCACATGCTGCACACCCTGTTCCAGACCTCCCTCAAGTACGGCGACGTCGCGCGGTACGACGAGTGGTTCGTCACCCGGCTGCTCGTCGACGACGGCCGGGTCCACGGCGTGGTGGCGGTCGAGCTCCGCACGGGCAGGATCCGCGCGATCGCCGCCAAGTCCGTCATCCTGGCCACCGGTGGCTGCGGCAAGGTCTTCCCGTTCACCACGAACGCCAACATCAACACCGGCGACGGCATGTCCCTGGCGTACCGCGCGGGCGCGCCGCTGAAGGACATGGAGTTCGTCCAGTACCACCCCACTGGCCTGCCGTTCTCCGGGATCCTGATCACCGAGGCCACCCGCGCCGAAGGCGCGTGGCTGGTCAACAAGGACGGCTACCGCTACCTCCAGGACTACGACCTGGGGAAACCCACGCCTACTCCTGAGCTGCGCAGCATGGAGCTCGGGCCCCGCGACCGCCTCTCCCAGGCGTTCGTGCACGAGGACGAGAAGGGACGCACGATCGACTCGCCCTGGGGGTCCGTCGTCCACCTGGACCTCCGTCACCTCGGTGCGGAGCTGATCGACTCCAAGCTCCCGTTCGTCCGCGAGCTGTGCCTGAAGTACGAGCGGATCGACCCGGTGACCGACCTGATCCCGGTCCGACCCGTCGTCCACTACATGATGGGCGGCGTCCACACCGACATCGACGGGGCCACCCCGTTGTCCGGCCTGTACGCCGCCGGCGAGACCGCCTGCGTCAGCATCAACGGCGCCAACCGGCTGGGCTCCAACTCGCTGCCCGAGTGCCTCGTCTTCGGCGCCCGGGCGGGTCGAGCGGCCGCCGAGTACGCCGCGAGCGCATCCGCGGCGCCGGCCGTCATCGCCGCCCAGATCGCCGACGAGCAACGCCGGCTCGAGGGCCTGTTGGACACCATGCCCGAGGGTGACGACTCGGTCGCGGCGATCCGCACCGAGATGCAGGACACGATGGAGGAGTCTGCCGGCATCTACCGCACCGGTCCTGAGATGGCGAAGGGTGTCGACACGCTCCTCGGCCTTCAGGAGCGGTTGCCGAAGGTCGGCATCCGTGACACCAGTCGCACCTGGAACACCGAGCTGATGACCGCCCTCGAGGCCGCCAACATGCTCGACATCGCCGAGTGCATGCTCGCGGCGGGCCTGCGGCGCGAGGAGTCGCGCGGCGCCCACCAGCGCACGGACTTCCCCGAACGCGACGACGACCGCTACCTGGTCCACCAGCTGGTGCGTCGCGGCGATGACGGAGCCCCCCAGGTCGAACAGCTGCCGGTGACCATCACCCGATGGCCTCCCGGGGAACGGGTCTACGGAAGGTGAGGCATGACTGACTCCATCACTCTTCGAGTGACGCGCTATCGCCCCGACAAGGACCGGGAGCCCGCCTACCAGGACTACGACGTCCCCCTGCGCGAGGAGTGGACCGTCCTCGACGCGCTCAACCACCTCAAGGACGAGGTGGACACGACGCTCACGTACCGGTGGTCGTGCCGGATGGGCATCTGCGGCAGCTGCGGAATGAACGTCAACGGCGAGCCCCGCCTCTCCTGCGCGACGTTCCTCACCGACTACGGCTCTGGTCCGGTGCGGGTCGAGCCGCTCGCCAACTTCCCGGTCGTCCGCGACCTGGTCGTCGACATCACCGACTTCATGGAGAAGCTCCCCAAGATGAAGCCGTGGATCATGCGGGACGAGGAGATGTCCGTCGACGACGGCGAGTACCTCCAGACACCCGAGGAGCTCGAGGCCTACCGGCAGTTCAGCATGTGCATCAACTGCATGCTCTGCTACGCCGCCTGCCCGGTCTACGGCCTCGACCCTCACTTCGTCGGACCAGCCGCGATCGCGCTGGCCGAGCGCTACGACCTCGACTCGCGCGACCAGGGTGAGCGCGAGCGGCTCGACGTACTCATCGAGCACGAAGGCGTGTGGGGCTGCACGTTCGTCGGCGCGTGCACCACGGCCTGCCCCAAGGACGTGGACCCGGCCGGCGCGATCCAGCGCTACAAGCTCAAGGCCGCCCAGGAGTCGGTCAAGGCGTTCCTGCTGCCCAAGGCGATGCGGAAATGACCCAGCGCGCTGGGGACGACCTGCTCTACCGGCGGCCCATCTCGATCTGGTGGTGGACCAAGAAGCGCACCTACTTCCTGTTCGTGATGCGCGAGCTGAGCAGCGTCTTCATCGCCTGGTTCGTCGTCTACCTGACGTTCTTCATCCGGGCGGTCGGGCACGGGGAGGCGGCGTACCACGACTTCCTCGACCAGGCCTCCTCTCCGTGGCTGGTCACCATCAACGTGATCGCCTTCTCGTTCCTGGTCCTGCACACGGTCACCTGGTTCATGCTCACCCCGAAGGCGATGGTGGTCAGCGTGCGCGGCCGGCGGGTGCCGGCCGCCGCGATCCTCGCCGGCCAGTACCTCGGGCTGATCGTGGTGTCGGCGATCATCTACTGGCTGGTGACGCGATGACGAAGAGGCGGATCGAGCCACTGGTGTGGCTCACGTTCAGTGGCGGCGGGGTGATCGCGGCCACCATCCTCCCGGCCCTCGCGTTCCTCTTCGCCTTGGCCTTCCCGCTGGGCTGGATCGACGCGCCGGACTACGACCAGCTGGCCGCCATCGTCCGGAACCCACTCACGTTCCTGGTGCTGCTGGGGCTGTTCGTGCCGATGCTCGTGCATGCCGCCCACCGGTTCCGCTACACGCTGTACGACGGCCTGCAGGTCAAGCACAAGATCCCGGTGGCGATGGCGTGCTACGGCGGCGCCGCCATCATCGCGGTCGTTGCCTTCTACCAGCTCGCCAAGGCACTCGAACGCCTCTGGTAGCTACTCCGGCCGCCAGCGGCGATGACCGGCATCGGCGTCCTGCGACTGCGGGACGTCGAAGCGCTCGTCGAGGTGCAGGGCTTCGCGCTGCTGTCGTGGGGCTGTGAGTCCGATTCCCCGTCAGTCGAGGATGGTTGTACTACCCGGCCCGGGGCCTCGAGTGCGGCTTGGTACGTCGCCCCCTGGGGGTGTGAGTGACAGTTTTGGTACCGACGGGGAAGCGGATATCGAGGCCGACACGGACGCGCTGGGCTCGGGGACACGCGGGCTATTTCCGCCGCCAGGGCCGCTGCTCGGACCATCCGTGGGTCCGACGGTCTGCGACGACTGGGGTGAGGGTGCTCTGGTGGTGGGTCCTGAGGGTGACGTCACCGGCCCGGTGGGCGACGATACCGACGGCGGCCCTGAGGGTGATCCCGACCTCGTCGGTGAGGAGGTCGGCGACGGGTCCGGCGAGGGCGGGTCGTCGGGGAACGGTCCCCACGACACCCCCGCAGCCGCTGCGACACCCAAACTCGCGGCTACGACGGTGACCGTCGCTGCGACGGCGACGGCAGGCCGCCGCAGTCGGGACCCGTGGCTGGTCGCGTCCTGGGCCGAGCCGGCTTCCGCTGCCAGCCGGCTCGTGAACTCCGGATCGCTGCGTCGCGAGGCTGTGTCGGCGCGAAGCTCGCGACGCAGCCGCCGACGCGACCAGGGACGGACCATGTACTGAGGTTCCCACTGTGTGAGGGCTTACGCGCACTGGGTACCGCGCACTGTCGAGTGGAGGGCGCCGGGAGGGCATCACATGGTGCGCAGCGAAGGAGACGATCTCGTCGCGCGCGCCAAGAGGGGTGACGAAGCCGCGTGGGCGGAACTCTACGGCGATCACGCACAGCGCCTCGTCGTCTGGCTCAGGCACCTTCCGCATCTCGACCCCGCAGCCGACGCTGAGGACGTCGCCGCCGAGACGTGGTTGATCGCTGCCCGCAAGGTGCGTGACTTCCGCGGCGATCGGTACGACTTCGCCGGTTGGTTGTTCGGGATCGCTCGCAACGTCTCGCGAACCCGTTCCCGCTCGGCGACGGCGAGGAACTCGATGCCGGTCGACCCCGGCACCGACCTGGGCTGGGGTCGGGTCGACGACCACGCGTCGACGGTGGCATCGGCCGACCTCGCCCGCCGGCTCGTCGCCCGGCTGCCGGACCGCGAGGCGCAGGTCGTTGCCTGTCTCGACGTCGTCGGACTCGACGTAGGGAGCGTGAGCCGGGCGCTGGGGATCAGCCGGACTGCTGTGCGAGTGGCGCATCACCGGGGCCTCCGCCGACTCCGCGGGATGTTGTCCGAGACCGCTCGAATGCGGGGCGAAGTAGATGTAACACCCGGCCGCTCCCAAGGCATGTGAGGGGGACAACGACTCCCTGGAGGGAACATGAGGAAGCTCATCGCATCACCGGCGGGCAAGCTCGCCGCGCTTGTCGTCGTTCTGGCGCTTTGTCTGCTGGCCAGCCAATCGGCGACAGCGACAAGCCCCAGCGCGGCAGAACGTCCGGCCAAGACCGTCGCGCACACCAACAAGGGCGACCTGAAGTCCCGGATCGTCGGCACGACCAGCAACGGCCGTCGGGTGACCGGCTCGTTCGTGCCGTTGAAGTTCTCCAAGCGTGACGGCAAGGTCTTCGTGCGGGGCCTGGTCCAAGGTGCCGTGCACCAGAAGAACGGTGACCGGACGACGTTCGCGAAGCTCAAGACGGCTCGAGTCAAGTCGATCAACGGCACGCCGGCGCGCACCGGCAAGGCGGCGGCGCTCGCCCGCTGCAACATCCTGAACCTGGTGCTCGGACCGCTCGATCTGGACCTGCTCGGACTGCAGGTACACCTGAACCGGGTGGTGCTCAACATCGTGGCCGTCTCGGGAGCGGGGAACCTGCTCGGCAACCTGCTCTGCGCCGTTACCGGCCTGCTCGATGGCGGTCTCCAAGGTGCTTTGGGCCGCGTGGTCAGGCTGTTGAACCGCGTCCTCGCGGTACTGCGCCTCGGCTGAGAGCTGGCATCCGGTCGGCCACCCGACGCCACCGTCTGGTGGCCGACCGTTGGCCTCGGTGACCTCCTCCTCATATCGCGCGCGTGAGGACGTCGCCGGGTGGGCCGGTGGGAGATGGTCCCGCCAGAACGTGTCGATGCGCGCGGACGGCAGCAGGTCCACCCCGGCAACGCATGTCCCTGTTCCTACGAAAGTCGGGCGCGCGGGTCGGTGGGCACCGGACTAATCTTGCCGTTCGTGAGCACCACCGAGCCCGAGTTCCGCTACTCCGACCTGCTGCCGATCGGTCCAGAATTGTACGGAGCCCAGACACCTTGGCGTTTGGTCACGACCGAGGGGGTGTCGACGTTCGGGGCCGACGGGCAGACCTTCCTCCGGGTCGAGCCGGAGGCGATCCAGCGGCTCACCGCCGAGGCGATGCACGACATCTCGCACTACCTGCGGCCCGCGCACCTCGCCCAGCTGCGCCGGATCATCGACGACCCCGAGGCGTCGGGCAACGACCGGTTCGTGGCGCTCGACCTGCTGAAGAACGTCAACATCTCCGCCGGCGGCGTGCTGCCGATGTGCCAGGACACCGGCACCGCGATCGTGATGGGCAAGAAGTCGGAGGGCGTGCTGACCGGCGCCGACGACGGTGAGGCGATCAGCCGCGGCGTCTACGACGCCTACACGAAGCTCAACCTGCGCTACTCCCAGCTCGCGCCGCTGACGACGTTCGAGGAGAAGAACACCGGCACGAACCTGCCAGCGCAGGTCGAGCTCTACTCGACGCCGCAGACGGGCGGGAAGCCGGAGTACAAGTTCCTCTTCATGGCCAAGGGCGGCGGCTCGGCCAACAAGTCGTTCCTCTACCAGGAGACCAAGGCGGTGCTGAACCCCACGCGCCTGCTGGAGTTCCTGGACGAGAAGATCCGCTCGCTCGGCACCGCCGCGTGCCCGCCGTACCACCTGGCCGTGGTGATCGGTGGCACCAGCGCCGAGTTCGCGCTGAAGACCGCCAAGTACGCCTCGGCGCACTACCTCGACCACCTGCCCACCGAGGGCAGCATGTCGGCCCACGGCTTCCGCGACGTGGCGCTGGAGGAGGAGGTCTTCAAGCTGACCCAGTCGTTCGGGATCGGGGCACAGTTCGGCGGGAAGTACTTCTGCCACGACGTCCGGGTGGTGCGGCTCCCCCGGCACGGCGCCTCGTGCCCGGTGGCGCTCGCGGTGTCCTGCTCGGCCGACCGGCAGGCGCTGGGCAAGATCACCGCCGAGGGCGTTTTCCTCGAGCAGCTCGAGACCGACCCGGCGCAGTACATGCCCGACGCCGGCGTCGCCGAGGACATCTCGGGCGGCGAGGTCGTGTCGGTCGACCTCAACCGGCCGATGGCGGAGATCCTGGCCGAGCTCAGCCGGCACCCCGTGAAGACCCGGCTCTCCCTGACCGGGCCGCTCGTGGTCGCCCGCGACATCGCGCACGCGAAGATCAAGGAACGCCTCGATGCCGGCGAGGAGATGCCTCAGTACCTCCGCGACCACCCTGTCTACTACGCCGGCCCGGCCAAGACGCCCGACGGCATGGCCTCGGGGTCGTTCGGCCCGACCACGGCCGGCCGGATGGACTCCTACGTCGAGCAGTTCCAGGCCGCCGGCGGTTCGATGGTGATGCTGGCCAAGGGCAACCGGTCGAAGGTGGTCACCGAGGCCTGCGCCGCCCACGGCGGGTTCTACCTCGGCTCGATCGGCGGCCCCGCCGCCCGGCTCGCCCAGGACTGCATCAAGGAGGTGTCGGTCCTGGAGTACGAGGAGCTCGGCATGGAGGCGGTGTGGCGGATCGAGGTCGAGGACTTCCCGGCGTTCATCGTGGTCGACGACAAGGGCAACGACTTCTTCACCGACCCCTCGGGCACGGTGACGGTGCCGCTGAGCTCCTTGGCCGCGGCCGGGATCCGGGTGCGGTCGCGCGAGTGAGCTACACCGCGGCGGCACCGATCCGGAGGGCGAGCACGGCCAGGTCGTCCCGGTGCGGCTCGGGGGCGAACTCCACGACGACCCGCCGGAGGCGGTCGGCGACCGCCTGAGCGGAGAGTCGGCGGGCGGCGTCGAGCTCGGAGCTCACCCCGTCGTCGTCGAGCATGATGTGGCCGTTGCGTCGCTCCAGCACTCCGTCCGTGAGAGTCACGAGCAGCTCACCGCGGTGGAGTATGTACTCTTCGTCCGAATAGGCGACCGCGTCGACGACACCCAGCAGCGGTTGGGGGCTACCGAGGCGGCGTACGGCGTCGTCGCCGACCAGGAACGGAGGCGGATGCCCGGCACAGACCAGCCGGAGCAGCATCCCTCCGGCGCCGGACGCCTCGAGTGTCCCGCAGACCAGCGTCACGAACCGGGCTCGCTCACCCTCCTCGAGGATGGCGACGTTGAGACGCTCCAGCGTCGACGCGACAGAGAACCCGGCACGCATCAGGGCCCGCACCGAGTGCCGGGCCATGCCGGTCATCGCGGCCGCCTCGGCGCCCTTGCCGCACACGTCGCCGACCATGAAGCACCACCGGCCACTGCCGACCGGAAACAGGTCGTAGAAGTCTCCGCCCGCTGCATCACCCTCACCCGCGGGCTCGTAGACGACGCCGACGTCCACTCCCGGCATGTCCGGCACGTCGGCTGGAAGTAGGGAGCGCTGCAAAGCCAGCCCGGCAGTGTGCAGATCGGCGTGCGCCCGGGCGTTGTCGATCGCCAGCGCGGCTCGGAGCGCCACCGACTCGGCCACGGTCAGCAGCTCGCCATGCAAGGGATCACCCTCGGGTCGTCCCAGCGCCAGCCGCCCGATCCGCCGTCCCCGGGCCAGCAGCGGGACGATGCGCACCTCACCGTCCAGCCGGTCGTCCCCGGTCTCCACGGTTCCCGAACCGGCCACCAGTGCCCGCCGCAGTGGTTCCATCGCCTGCTCGTCCTCGTGCCACGCCTGAGCGAGCACCGGTCGCCCGCGCTCGTCGTCGAGAAAGATGCCGCACCAACGCGCGAGCTCGGGGACGACGATCTGACCGGTCAGGGCCACGGTCATCTCCGGGTCCAGGGGCCCGGCGAGGAGGTCTCCGGCCTCGGCGAGGAAGCCGAGCCAGGCCCCCCGCTGCTGCGTCGCGTGCCGGGAGCGAGCCCGGTCGACCGCAGCGCCGATCCAGTCCGCGGCCCGCTGCAACAGCACCGACTGCTCCTCGCGGAACCCGCCCAGGTGGTCGTTGGCCGCCGCCAGCGCCCCGATCACCCGACCCTCGAACAGGACCGGGGCGACCACGAGGGACCGCAGGTCGGTGCCGGTGAGGATCGCCACGGGGGTCCGGGACAGGTCGGCGATCGAGACCGGCGATCGTCCGCTGGGCGTCCCGGGCGCGTCGCGCTCGACCACGCGTCCCAGAAGCGTGACGGGAAGGCCGGTGACCGACTGCACGCGGAACCGCTCATCGAAGTCCTGGGCAAGGAGCAGGTACGCCGCGTCCGCGGCGACCCGGTCGCGCACCTGCTCCACGGTGAGCACCAGGAAGTCGTCGAGGCTCAGCCGCGTGAGCGCCTCGTTGCTCAGGCCCAGGGGATCGTCCTCACGCTCCGGAGCCGGCGCAGGGTCCTCCGGAGCCGCCACGGCCGCCGGTGGCTCCAGCGCAGATCCTGCCTGCGTATCGTCCGGCGAAAGAACCAGATCGTCGTCCAGCGGCAGCGTGGCCCAGACCCGCTTGGACCCCTCCCGGTAGTCCACGCCCCAGGTCGACGCCAAGGTCGCCGTGATCACCAGGCCCCTGCCGAACTCCGCCCGGTCGTCGCCCGGTCGCCCCGCGACGGGAAGCCGGAGGTCGGGATGCTGGTCCTCCACCTCCACCCGGACCCCTGACTCGTCGACGCGCAGCCTCAGCGTCGCTGGGGTGCCTGCGTGGGTCAGGGCGTTCGTCATCAGCTCGCTGACCAGGAGCACGACGTCGTCGGCCACGTCATCGATGTCCCAGCGCCCCAGGCTCTCGCGGGCGTGGCGGCGGGCCTCTCCGACGGATCTCTCGTCAACCGGAAAGGTGCGGCTAGCGTGCCTGTGTGCGGTGGTCATAATTCCGGCACTGATTCTGCCCCTCCACCCTTGCGGGGTGACAGACTTGGGCCGCTTTATGTGTCAGCGAGTCCCACGGCCTCGGAGAAGGAAAGCACATGCCCCCTACAAAGAGTGCGGTCCAGACGAGGTCATCGTGGCCAGCGACCGAAGAAGCCCAGCTCAGACACCTCCTCGGCGCCATGAAGGCGATGCGCGACGGCACCTTCACCCGGCGCCTCGCGCCGACCGGATCCGGAGTGCTGGCCGAGCTGGCCACCTTCTACGACGAGATCGCCGACCGTCAGCTCCATCTGGCGACTGAGCTCGACCGGGTGCGTCGACTGGCGGGCCGGGACGGCCGCCACGCCGAGCGCCTGACCAACGGCATCGGGCAGGGATCCTGGGCGACCTCCATCGAGGCGGCCAACAGCCTCGTGACCGATCTGGTGCGACCCGCCGAGGATTTCGCTCGGGTGGTCAGTGCGGTCTCAGCCGGCGACCTGACCCAGCGGATGGCCGTGCGCGTCGACGGCCGGCCACTGCGGGGCGACCCGCTGCGGGTGGCCAAGGACGTCAACGGGCTGGTCGACCAGCTCTCGGCGATCGCCGATGAGATCACGCGGGTCACCCGCGAGGTCGGCACCGAGGGCAAGCTCGGTGGCAAGGCGCGGGTGCGCAGTGCCGACGGGACCTGGCGCGACCTCATCGACGCGGTCAACACCATGTCGTCCCAGCTCACTGCCCAGGTCCGCGACATCGCGCTGGTCACCACGGCGGTCGCCAACGGCGACCTCTCGCGCACCGTGACCATCGAGGTGTCGGGCGAGATGGCACAGCTGAAGGACACGGTCGACCGGATGGTCGACCAGCTGTCGTCGTTCGCCGCCGAGGTCACCCGGGTCGCCCGCGAGGTCGGCACCGAGGGGCGCCTCGGCGGCCAGGCCGACGTGCGGGGCGTGTCCGGGACCTGGAAGGACCTCACCGACTCGGTCAACACGATGGCGTCCAACCTGACCAGCCAGGTCCGCGGCATCTCCTCGGTCGCCCAGGCCGTGGCGCGCGGCGACCTGAGCCAGCAGATCACGGTGACGGCGCGGGGCGAGGTGGCCGAGCTGGCCGACACGCTCAACTCGATGACCGCGACCCTGCAGACGTTCGCCGACGAGGTCACCCGGGTCGCCCGCGAGGTGGGCACCGAGGGGATCCTCGGCGGCCAGGCCGACGTCCCCGGCGTGGCCGGCCGGTGGAAGGACCTCACCGACTCGGTGAACTCGATGGCGAGCAACCTGACCAACCAGGTGCGCGACATCGCGCAGGTCACCACCGCCGTGGCCGGCGGCGACCTCAGCCAGAAGATCACCGTCGACGTCAAGGGCGAGCTGGCCGAGCTGAAGACCACCGTCAACACCATGGTCGACCAGCTCTCGGCCTTCGGCGCCGAGGTCACCCGCGTGGCCCGCGAGGTCGGCAGCGAAGGCATGCTCGGCGGCCAGGCCGACGTCCCCGGTGTCGCCGGCACCTGGAAGGACCTCACCGACTCGGTGAACTCGATGGGCACCAACCTCACCAACCAGGTGCGCAACATCGCCCAGGTCACCACCGCCGTGGCCCGCGGCGACCTCAGCCAGAAGATCACCGTCGACGTCAAGGGCGAGCTGGCCGAGCTGAAGACCACCGTCAACACCATGGTCGACCAGCTCTCGGCGTTCGCCGACGAGGTCACGCGCGTGGCCCGCGAGGTGGGCGGCGAGGGCCGGCTCGGCGGCCAGGCGGCCGTGCCCGGCGTGTCCGGCACCTGGCGGGACCTCACCGACTCGGTGAACTTCATGGCGGGCACGCTCACCGCGCAGGTGCGCAACATCGCCGAGGTCACCACCGCCGTCGCCCGCGGCGACCTGACCCGCACCATCACGGTCGAGGCCCGCGGCGAGATCCTCGAGCTCAAGAGCACCGTCAACACGATGGTCGACCAGCTGTCGGCCTTCGCCGACGAGGTCACCCGCGTGGCCCGCGAGGTCGGCACCGAGGGTCGCCTGGGCGGCCAGGCCGACGTCCACGACGTCTCCGGCACCTGGCGGGACCTGACCGAGAACGTCAACCTGATGGCGGCGAACCTGACCGCACAGGTGCGCAACATCGCCGAGGTCACCACCGCCGTCGCCAGCGGCGACCTGAGCCGCAAGATCACGGTCGACGCCCGCGGCGAGATCCTCGAGCTCAAGAGCACCGTCAACACGATGGTCGACCAGCTCTCCTCCTTCGCCGACGAGGTCACCCGCGTCGCCCGCGAGGTCGGTACCGAGGGCATGCTCGGCGGCCAGGCCCGGGTACCCGGTGTGGCCGGCACCTGGCGCGACCTCACCGACTCGGTGAACTCGATGGGCACCAACCTGACCAACCAGGTGCGCAGCATCGCCGACGTGTCCACCGCCGTGGCCCGCGGAGACCTCAGCAAGAAGATCTCGATCGAAGCGCGTGGCGAGGTGGCCGCGCTCGCGAGCACGATCAACGCGATGGTCGACACCCTGCGCGCGTTCGCCGACGAGGTCACCCGCGTCGCCCGTGAGGTCGGCACCGAGGGCATCCTCGGCGGCCAGGCGCAGGTCCGCGGCGTCGCCGGCACGTGGAAGGACCTCACGGACTCGGTGAACTCGATGGCCGGCAACCTCACCAGCCAGGTGCGCAGCATCGCGCTGGTCACCACCGCCGTCGCCGACGGCGACCTCACCCAGAAGACGTACGTCGACGCGCGGGGCGAGATCCTCGAGCTCAAGACCACGGTCAACCGGATGGTCGACCAGCTGTCGTCGTTCGCCGACGAGGTCACCCGCGTCGCCCGCGAGGTCGGTACCGAGGGCAAGCTCGGGGGCCAGGCCGAGGTGGCCGACGTCCGCGGCACCTGGCGCAAGCTGACCGAGAACGTCAATCAGCTGGCGGGCACGCTGACGACCCAGCTCAGGGCCATCGCGGAGGTGTCGACGGCCGTGACCCAGGGTGACCTGAGCCAGCAGATCACGGTCGAGGCCGAGGGCGAGGTCGCCGAGCTCAAGGGCAACCTGAACGAGATGATCGACAACCTGCGTGAGACGACACGGGCCAACCAGGACCAGGACTGGCTCAAGACCAACCTCGCGAAGTTCACCGGCCACATGCAGGGCGGGAGAGACCTGTTCGACGTCACCCAGCTGATCGTGAGCGAGCTGACGCCGCTGGTCGGAGCCCACCAGGGGTCGTTCTTCGTCGGTGAGATCGGGCCGGACGGCGAGACCGCGCTGCGCCGGATCGCGTCGTACGGCTATCGACGGCGCAAGAACCTTCCCGAGACGTTCGCCCTCGGCGAGGGGCTCGTCGGCCAGGCGGCCATCGGACGGACGCCGATCGTTCTGGACGACGCGCCGACCAACTACGTCCGGATCACGTCGGGGCTCGGCGAGGCCACGCCGGCAACGGTCGTGATCTTCCCGGTGGTCTTCGAGGAGCAGGTGCTCGGCGTGGTCGAGCTCGCGTCGTTCGGGAGCTTCAGCCCCGTCCACCTGCAGTTCCTCGAGCAGCTGATGGAGATCATCGGTGTCTCCCTCAACGCAATCATCGCCAGTTCCCGCACCGAGGAGCTGCTCGTCGAGTCCCAGCGGCTGGCGACCGAGCTGCAGAACAAGTCGGTGGAGCTGCAGGGCCAGCAGGAGGAGCTCCGGCAGACCAACGCTGAGCTCGAGGACAAGGCGTCCCTGCTCGCCGAGCAGAACCGCGCGATCGAGATCAAGAACCTCGAGATCGAGGATGCCCGGCGCGGCCTCGAGGACCGCGCCGAGCAGCTGGCGCTCTCCTCGCGCTACAAGTCTGAGTTCCTCGCCAACATGTCCCATGAGCTGCGCACGCCGCTCAACTCACTGCTGATCCTGGCGAAGCTGCTGTCGGACAACCCCGATGGCAACCTGGACCGGCGGCAGGTGGAGTACTCCCGGACGATCCACTCCGCCGGCACCGACCTGCTGCAGCTGATCAACGACATCCTCGACCTCTCCAAGGTGGAGGCCGGGAAGATGGACGTCCATGCCGCCGACGTCGCGGTCTCCGGTGTGATCGAGTACGTCGAGGCGACGCTCCGGCCGCTCACGGCCGAGAAGGACCTGCGCTTCCAGGTCACGGTGGAGGACGACGTCCCCCGCAGCCTCCATTCCGACCAGCACCGGCTCCAACAGGTGCTCCGCAACCTGCTCTCCAACGCCGTGAAGTTCACCGACACGGGCGAGGTGCAGCTGCTCATCCGGATGGCCCACGAGAAGCAGTTCAACGCAGCCACCCTTCGCGGCGCCGAGCAGGTGATCGCCTTCTCGGTGATCGACACCGGCATCGGCATCCCCGCCGAGCAGCTGCGCATCATCTTCGAGGCGTTCCAGCAGGCCGACGGCACGATCAGCCGCAAGTTCGGCGGGACCGGCCTCGGCCTGTCCATCAGTCGCGAGATCGCGCGCCTGATCGGCGGCGAGATCCACGCGGAGAGCCAGCCGGGCGCGGGCAGCACGTTCACCTTGTACCTGCCGGTGCACGGCGGGGTGGCTTCCGCATGGGCCGCTGCGGTCGATGGCGACGCCGCTGGGGAGGTGGTCTCGAACGCCCCGGCTGCCGGAACCGTTCTCGACGACGAGACTGTGTCGGAGCAAGAGATCGAGCTGGGGGATCGGGTGCTTCTGGTCGCGCTCTCCGATCCCGAGCTGCGACGGGCTGCGGTCGAGCAGGGCGCCCTGCAGGGGCTCCGGACCCTGGCGACGACCCACGCTGACAACGCCCTGCGCCTCGCGCGCAAGCACGGCCCGGTCGGCATCGTGGTCGGCTCCGAACTGACGCTCCACGAGGGCTCGGCCCTGTTGGAGCGGCTCAAGGGCCATCCCGACACCCGCCACATCCCGGCGGTGGCGGTGCTGTCGGGCACCAATGCCGAGGCCGCCCACCGCAGCCGGCTGGCCGGCGCGCTCGACGTACTGCAGGAGGCGACCCCCGACAGTCGCCTGGACGCCACCATCGAGGGTCTGGTCCGGTTCGCCGACCAGCCCAGCCGGTCGCTTCTCGTGGTCACCGGCGAGCCGGACGACGACGCACCCGGGGTGTCCGACAGCGCGGCGACACTGTTCGGTGCGCTCCACGACGTCGACACCCATATCGTCCGGTCCGTCGAGGAGGCCTACGCGGCCCTGGCCGACCACCGGTTCGACTGCGTGGTGCTCGACCTCGATCTCGCCGACGGAGGCTTCGACGTGATCCGGCGGATTCGTTCGAGAAAGGCGTTGCGCGAGGTACCGGTGGTCGTCAGCACGGTGGCGGGGATGACCAAACGCGACGAGTCGCGGTTGCGCACCTACGCCCGATCGATGGTGCTGAAGTACCCCCGCACCCTCGAGCAGCTGCTCGACGACGTCGGCTTGTTCCTGCATCGCGCCCACGTCGCGAGCCCGACGGCCGACGGCGCCCCGATCGACGGTCCTAGGGACGAGATGTTCGCCGGCAGGCGGGTCCTCATCGTGGACGACGACGTGCGCAACGTGTTCGCGCTCACCAGCGCGCTCGAGCGGCACGGCATCGATGTGCTGTACGCCGACAGCGGGGAGGCGGGGATCGAGACGCTCCAGCGCGAGCCCGACGTCGACCTGGTGCTGATGGACATCATGATGCCCGGGATGGACGGCCTCACCGCGATGCAGCTGATCCGCGACATCCCCCAGTTCCGCCGGCTTCCGCTCATCGCCCTCACCGCGAAGGCGATGACCGGCGATCGCGAGGACAGCCTCGCGGCGGGCGCGTCGGAGTACGTCACCAAGCCCGTCGACATCGACCAGCTTCTCTCCCTCTTCCGGGTATGGCTCACGTGAGCGATCGAGCCCGGATCCTGCTGGTCGACGACCGACCCCAGAACCTCCTCGCTCTGGAGGCGATCCTCAACACCCTCGACCAGACCCTGGTGCGGGCCGGCTCCGGCGAGGAGGCGCTGCGCGCGCTGCTGCGCGACGAGTTCGCGCTGATCCTCCTCGACGCGCAGATGCCCGGGATGGACGGTTTCGAGACCGCGGCCCGGATCAAGGCCCGCGAGCGCACCAAGAACGTTCCGATCATCTTTCTGACCGCCGTCGACCAGGACCAGCGGCTGGCGTACCGCGGTTACGCCGCCGGAGCCGCCGACTACATCTCGAAGCCCTTCGACCCGTGGCTGCTGCGCGCGAAGGTGCAGGTGTTCGTGGACCTCTGGGCGACCGGTCAGCGTCTGACGACCCAAGCGGCCTTCCTGCGCCGACAGCTCGAGGACCGGCGCGACGGCGTCGACGTGCTCGCGGAGTTCAGCTCGCGGCTGAGCACGCTGGAGGAGGCCGTCGCCCAGCTCGCCGACCCCGACGGGTCGGGGCCCGCCGGTGAGGCCGCCGTCGAACGGGTCGGGCGCGGCGTTCGCGAGCTGCGCCGGGCTCTCGACGCGCTGGGAGGGTGAGGGAACCCGGCGCCGGCCAGAGTCGTTGGACCAGACATGCAATGCCCCACTGACGGAACCACGCTCACGATGAGTGAGCGCAGCGGCATCGAGATCGACTACTGCCCCCAGTGCCGGGGTGTGTGGCTCGACCGCGGCGAGCTGGACAAGATCCTCGAGCGGTCGATGACCCAGCAGGCCCCGGCCGCGGCGCCGCCGCCACCGCAGGGCGGCTACGAGCGCGAGCGCGACGAGCGCCACGACCAGCACCAACAGCGCTACCAGCAGCCGTACCGCAAGAAGAAGAAGGAGAGCTGGCTCAGCGAGATCTTCGACTAGGCCGGGCGTCATACGGCTGGTGCAAGCCCCTGCTCCGAGCGTATGACCTTGTACATGCGCTCACGCCGCGATGGGCATACCTCCGGCCACCAGGGCCCTGCTCGATCTGTGCGAAGAAGTCGTCGGGACAGAGGCGGATGCCCAGTAGCGGCAGGCGCAGGACCGTGTCACCGTCGAGCGTCAGTGCGTTCTGGCGCAGCGCGTCGCCGACAACGTTCTCCGCCCAGGCATGGTGAATCCCATCGATCTCGACCACGAGGTGCCACCGCGGCCAGTAGAGATCGAGGTAGTACCTGTTACGGCGGTCCTTGCGCAGCACCTGCCTCTCCGGAGCTGGGAGGCCTCGCCGGCGCAGCTCGCGGGCGACGTCCAGCTCACCGAGCGCCCGGGCTCCATCGAGCAGGTCATTGACGACGGCATGCAAGAGGCGGCGACGCTTGTCGCGTCGGATCCGGAGCAGCTCGTGGCCGATCTGGTCAGCCGTGGCGAGGCCCTGTTGGACCACGAGGGTCAGGAGGTAGGTCGCCTGCCGGTCCGAGGCCGCCCAAAGCGCGGCGCGTATCGCAGCGACCTCGACCCGGGTGCGCGGAATGCCGGTGCGCACAATGTCGTCGGCCGACCAGCGCCGAGTCTGGCGAATGTCGTAGCGACGAGTGCGGCGGATCCGGGCCCCGCGTGGCACCGAGACCCGAACGCGGTCCAGGTCGAACCGCTCCAACCCACTCGCTATCAGGGCAGACGCGCCGTCCAGACACGCACGCGGACCGCCCTGGAACACCGCCGCCCACCAATGACCCCGATCTGCGACCACCCCGTTGTGCAGACAGACGGACTGATCGCCGATCAGCTGCCAACGGTGCCCCCGAACATGCCCGCGGATCTCCCATCGAGTTACACCGAGCGCATATAGCTGCGGCCGCGACAGAACACCGCCCTGAGCAGCAGCGCGGGCCAGCGCGGATCGGAACCGGGCGTCATCGAGGTTCGAGGATCGGGGCATTCGTCGACGGTGCCTCCGTGGCGCACGGACAGCCACAGCGTCCGCCGCGCCTGTGGACAAGAGTGCCCGCCCACCAGGCTGTGGACGCTCGATGGTTCACGAGACGTCATACGGCTGGAGCAAGTGGTGGCCCCACCCGTATGACGTCCGAGCCGAACCGCCCGGCACGATGGAACCCGTGGAGTACGTCGAGATCGCCCGGGCGGAGAGCGAGCGCGGGGAGCTGGTGCTGCGGGAGCGCCGGCCCGACGACGGGCCGACGGCGCTGGAGCTGCGCGCCAACGGCGTTTTCGTGATGGACACCTTCGAGGTGAGCACCGAGCGGGCGCTGGCAGCTGCGGCGCTGGCGATGGTCGAGCGCCCGCGAGCAGTGGTGGTCGCCGGCCTGGGGCTCGGCTTCACGATGCACGAGGTGCTCGCGGACTCGCGGGTGGAGAAGTGCGCCGTCGTCGAGATCGAGGAGGCGCTGGTGCAGTGGATGCGCGACGGCACCATCGCGCACGGTCCCGCGCTGCTGGCTGACGAGCGGGTGGTGGTCGTGCTGGCGGACATCGCGGTCGCGATCGCCGAGGCCCGGCCGGCGTCGTACGACCTGATCCTGCTCGACGTCGACAACGGCCCGGGCTACCTGGTCCACGACACGAACGACGCGCTCTACCACGCGCCGTTCCTGACCTCCGCGCGCGACGTGCTGCGGCCCGGCGGCGCGCTGGTGGTGTGGTCGGCGGCCGAGGCACCCGCGCTCGAGGAGACCCTGGCCGAGGTGTTCGGCGAGGTCAGCACCCGCCGGCACGACGTACTGCTCCAGGAGCGGGACGAGAACTACTGGCTCTACGCCGCGCGGGTACCGACCCGCGGGCAGCCTCAGCCGAACTCGCGGCGGTAGTGCTCGGCCAGCGCCGGGTAGTAGTCGTCGAAGTCCAGCGCCCCGGGATCGCCGCCCGTCTCGGCCAGGACCATCCGGTCGAGGTAGTAGTCCCAGCCGGGACCGACGCTCTCCGCCATCGTGGGCTCGGGTACCGACTGGAAGAACGTGAACGTGGTGACGCCGTCGCTCTCGGCGAGCTCGAGCACCAGGTGCCAGGACTGGGTGGTCCCGTCGGGTGACGGCGCCTCGGTGGTGATCACCAGGAGGCGCGGCTCTTCGCAGACCTCGATCGTGAACTTCTCGGCGGAGTGTGCCTCGCCCTCGAAGAGCATTCGGAACTCGACCTCGCCCGACGCAGGATCGCCCTGCCAGCTGCCGATCCAGCGAGCCAGCCGGTCCGACTCGGTGACCGCCGCCCAGACGTCATCGATGGGCGCGCGGAACGTGCGCTCGAACGCGACGTAGGTCTGGCTCTCGCGCTCCCGCTTGTGGCCCGTGGCTGCGGGGGTGATGGGTGTGGTGGTCATCCGGTCTCCTCCTGGTGGGTGGGTTCGGTGGCGCGGCGGTCGCGGCCGGTACGACGCACCTCGAGCTCGAGGCCGTCGAGCAGCCGCTCGGGGATCGGCGGCACCGGCGCGGTGAGCGAGGCGAGCAGGGCCTGGACCGGCTCGAGCCCGGCGGGCACGGCTCGGTAGTGCCGCTCGCGCCCGTGGTCCTCGGCCGCGGCCAGGCCCGCCTCGGTGAGCAGCCTCAGGTGCCGGCTGACGGCGGGGCGGCTGATCGGGCGCTCGGCGGCGAGGTCGACCACGCGGGCTGGTCCCAGGACGAGTCGCTGCAGCAGCTCCCGGCGTACCGGGTCGGCGAGCGCGGCGAAGACGTCCATGACCAATTGGTAACTGATTAGTTACCAATAGTCAAGGGTACCGTCGGCAACGTGAGCGACGACTACCGCATCGAGCACGACAGCATGGGCGAGGTCCGGGTGCCGAAGGCCGCGCTGTGGCGGGCCCAGACCCAGCGGGCCGTGGAGAACTTCCCGATCAGCGGCACCACCCTGGAGCCCCGGCTGATTGCGGCACTCGGCCAGGTCAAGGCGGCCTCTGCCGTGGCCAACGCCGAGCTCGGCGTCCTCGAGAGCGAGGCTGCGACGGCGATCGCCGACGCCGCCGGTGAGGTAGCCGCGGGCCGCCACGACGACGAGTTCCCGATCGACGTCTTCCAGACCGGCTCCGGCACCAGCTCCAACATGAACGCCAACGAGGTGATCGCCACCCTCGCGGCCCGGGGTGGGCACGACGTACACCCCAACGACGACGTCAACGCCAGCCAGTCCAGCAACGACGTCTTCCCGACCGCGATCCACGTGGCGGCAACCCTCGCGGTGACCGATGACCTGCTGCCCGGGCTCGACGCGTTGGCGACCTCGCTGGAGGCCAAGGCCGCGGAGTTCGCCGACCTGGTGAAGTCGGGGCGCACGCACCTGATGGATGCGACACCGGTGACGCTCGGCCAGGAGTTCGGCGGCTACGCCGCCACCGTGCGGTACGCCGTCGAGCGGCTCTCGGCGGTGCTCCCCCGGGTCCGTGAGCTGCCGCTCGGCGGCACCGCGGTCGGCACCGGCATCAACACCCCTGACGGGTTCGCGGAGCGGACGATCGCCGTACTCTCCGAGCGCACCGGGCAGGAGTTCACCGAGGCACGCAACCACTTCGAGGCGCAGGGCACTCGCGACTCCCTGGTCGAGCTGAGCGGGGTGCTACGGACCATCGCGGTCGGTCTGACCAAGATCTGCAACGACCTGCGCTGGATGGGGTCCGGACCGACGACCGGGCTCTCCGAGATCCACCTGCCCGACCTGCAGCCGGGCTCGAGCATCATGCCCGGCAAGGTCAACCCGGTGCTGCCCGAGGCCACCCTGATGGTCTGCGCCCAGGTGATCGGCAACGACGCCGCGATCACCGTGGCCGGCGCGAGCGGGAACTTCGAGCTCAACGTCGCGATGCCGGTGATCGCCCGCAACGTGCTCGAGTCGATCCGCCTGCTGTCCACGTCGAGCACGGTGCTGGCCGAGCGCTGCGTCGACGGCATCACCGCCGACGCCGAGCGGATGCGCCGCTACGCCGAGTCCTCGCCGTCGGTGGTCACCCCGCTCAACAAGTACGTCGGCTACGAGGCCGCGTCGAAGATCGCGAAGCAGGCGCTCGCCGAGGGCGCCACGATCCGCGAGACCGTGATCGCGATGGGGTACGTCGAGCGCGGCGAGCTCACCGAGGAGCAGCTCGACGAGGCCCTCGACGTCGAGACCATGACCGGCCGCTGAGGCCGGCCCGGGTTAGTACCAGCCGTTGGACTCGCTGTGCGCCCAGGCGCCGCAGGGGCTGCCGTAGCGGTCCTGGATGTAGCCGAGCCCCCAGCGGATCTGGGTCACCGGGTTGGTCGCCCAGTCGGCGCCGGCGGAGGCCATCTTCGAGCCCGGCAGCGCCTGCGGGATGCCGTAGGCCGAGGAGGAGGGGTTGTCCGCGGTGACAGACCAGCCGGACTCGCGCGTGTAGAGCGAGTCGAGGCAGCCGAACTGGTCCAGGCCGAAACCGAACTCGTCGAGCAGCGCGCGGGCGATGTCGCGCGGGTCGGACTCGGCGAGGTTCTCGGTGCGGATCATCGCCTCGCCGGAGTCGGCCCGCAGCGCGGCGGCCTTGGCCGGGTCGGGGCGGTCGCGCGGGTCGGACCGGGAGACCTGGGGCTCGCGGTCACCTACGTCGGCTGCTGCTCCGCGCTCGGACGCATCGGCGGCGCCGGCGTCGGCGTCGGCGGCCGCGTTCGTCACGGAAGCGGGACCACCGCCGACCATGCCCCCGGCGATGGTCGCGCCGGTGGCGGCGACTGCGACGGAGGAGAGCAGGACCGTGGTGCGGAGCGCCTTGCGCGGTGCCTTGGCGAGGGTGTGCTTGGGCGGCGCGGCGCGGTGCTTCGGTACGTGTTTGACGTGCTTCGACACAGGTTGGGTCTCTGGGTAGACGGCGGTCGGTCGTCATGCAGGGAAATCGCGCACCCGAGTGCGCGAAGTCCCCACCCTGCATGGCTTTGCGCGATCTCGCAAATGCCGTATCCCATGATGGGGATAGTGGTAGCGAGCCTTAGAGAGCGACGTTCTCGAGCATCTCGGTCACCAGCGCGGCGATCGGGGAGCGCTCGGAGCGGGTCAGCGTGACGTGCGCGAACAGCGGATGCCCCTTGAGCTTCTCGACCACCGCCACCACGCCGTCGTGCCGCCCGACCCGCAGGTTGTCGCGCTGGGCGACGTCGTGGGTGAGCACCACCTTGGAGCCGGAGCCGATCCGGGAGAGCACGGTGAGCAGCACGTTGCGCTCCAGCGACTGCGCCTCGTCGACGATCACGAACGCGTCATGCAGCGAGCGACCGCGGATGTGGGTCAGCGGCAGCACCTCGAGCATGCCTCGGGCGAGCACCTCGTCGATCACGTCGGTCGAGGTGATCGCGCCCAGGGTGTCGAAGACCGCCTGCGCCCAGGGCGACATCTTCTCCGACTCCGAGCCGGGCAGGTAGCCGAGCTCCTGGCCGCCGACCGCGAACAACGGCCGGAACACCACGACCCGCCGGTGCTGCTGGCGCTCCAGCACCGCCTCCAGCCCGGCGCACAGGGCCAGCGCTGACTTCCCGGTGCCGGCCCGACCGCCCAGCGACACGATCCCGACCTCCGGGTCGAGCAGCATCTCCAGGGCGATCCGCTGCTCCGCGCTGCGGCCGTGGATGCCGAACGCCTCGCGGTCGCCGCGCACCAGGTGCACGTGCTTGTCCGGACCGACCCGGCCCAGCGCCGTACCCCGGTCGGAGAGCAGCACCAGGCCCTGGTGGCAGGGCAGGTCGCGGGCGGACTCGAGGTCGAGGCTCCCGTCGTCGTAGAGCTCGTCGAGGTCGGCGGCGGCCACCTCGATCTCGGCCATCCCGGAGTAGCCCGGGTCGGAGTCCGCCACGGTCTCGCCGCGGTACTCCTCGGCGTCCAGGCCCACGGCCGACGCCTTGATCCGCAGCGGGAGGTCCTTGGAGACCAAGGTCACGTCGAAGCCCTCGTCGGCCAGGTTGTGCGCCACGGCGAGGATCCGGGTGTCATTGTCGCCCAGCCGGAAGCCGGACGGCAGCGAGTCGGAGTCGGTGTGGTTGAGCTCGACCCGGAGGGTGCCGCCCTCCTCGCCCACGGGCACCGGCTCGTCGAGCCGGCCGTGAAGGATCCGCAGCTCGTCCAGCAGCCGGAGCGCGCTCCGTGCGAAGTAGCCGAGCTCTGGATGGTGCCGTTTGCCCTCGAGCTCGGTGATCACGACCACGGGTAGAACGACCTCGTGCTCGGCAAAGCGGCGCAAGGCGCCGGGGTCAGCCAGCAACACGCTCGTGTCGAGGACGTAGGTCCGGGTCTGCCGGCTCGGCGACTTCGCCGCCTTGGGTGATGATGCTGCTGCACTTGGCACGGGGCACCCCTCACGTGACCGCGCGCGCACCCTCGCCCGGCCCTACTCGTCGACGCAGTTGGACCGGGAGGGAGCCCGAACGCCGGAGTGCCGGCGTCCTCCCGCTCGGGGCGAGGGGCAAGGCTGGGCCTGCCACCCGGTCCGGGCGAGTAGGTCGTGATCTCTCACGTTCGGGCCTCCCGATGCGGTGAGCTTCCCCACTCACCACTTCCGGGAACGTAACCCCGGGATGAAGAAGATCCCTGCCGACACGCCCGAACGCGGGATGAAGGGAGGGTTATGCGCCGTACCGGCGTTCGCGCATCGCGTAGGCCCGGATCGCCCGCAGGAAGTCGACCCGGCGGAAGTCGGGCCAGTAGGCCTCGCAGAAGTAGAACTCCGACTTCGCGCTCTGCCAGAGCAGGAACCCGCCGAGCCGCTGCTCCCCGGACGTGCGGATCACCAGGTCGGGGTCGGGCTGACCCTTGGTGTAGAGGTGGTCGGCGATGTGCTCGACGTCGAGGATGCCGGCGAGCTCCTCGAGCGAGGTCCCCTTAGCGGCGTGCTCGTGCAGCAGGGATCGTACGGCGTCCGCGATCTCGCGCCGGCCGCCGTACCCGACCGCGATGTTGACCAGCATCCCGTCGATGTCGCGGGTGGCCTCCTCGGCCGCCTTGAGCTTCTCCGCGGTCGTGGCGGGCAGCAGGTCGAGCGCTCCGACCGGGTGCAGGCGCCAGCGGTGCTCCTCGGCCAGCGTGTCGACCGCGCCCTCGATGATCGAGAGCAGCCCGCTGAGCTGGTCGGGCGGGCGGTTGAGGTTGTCGGTGGACAGCAGCCACAGGGTGACGACCTCGACGCCGACCTCCTCGCACCATCCGAGCAGCGGCTCGATGTTGGCGGCGCCGGCCCGGTAGCCGTGGGCGGTGTCGGCGCCGACGGCCTTGGCCCAGCGGCGGTTGCCGTCGAGCATCACGCCGACGTGCTTGGGCAGGTCGGCCGGCATCCGGCGCAGCATCCGCGCCTCGTAGAGCGGGTAGAGCACCTTCCGCAGTCCACGTTTCCAGTCCGCCACCCCTCGATGTTAGGGGCTCGGACGCGCAGCCGTGGGCGATGTGAGAAGGACTGCGTTCGAGCCGATCGTGCTCACCCGCCCGTTAGCCTGAGGTCATGAACGAGGCCCTCCACCACGCCAACGACGCCGTGCGCGCCGGCCTCGAGTCGATCGGCGATTCGCTGGCCGAGGTGAAGCCGAAGCTGCGCGGCTGGATGCACCTGGGCACCGCGCCGCTGGCACTGGCAGGTGGGATCGTGCTGATCTGCCTGTCCCCGACGGCGACCACCCGGATCGGCTCCGCACTCTTCGCGGCGAGCGCTCTGCTGCTCTTCGGCGTGTCGGCGATCTACCACACCGGCACCTGGTCACCGCGGGTCTGGACGTTCCTCCGGCGCTTCGACCACGCCAACATCTTCATCCTGATCGCGGGCACCTACACGCCGATCACGCTGATCCTTCTCGAGGGCACCCAGCGCGTGGTGCTGCTGTCGACGGTGTGGGGCTGCGCGATCCTCGGGGTGCTGTTCCGGGTGTTCTGGCTCAACGCACCACGCTGGCTCTACCTCCCGCTCTACATCGGCCTCGGCTGGTCGGCGGTCTTCTTCATCCCCGGCTTCATCGACGGCGCCTCCAGCCAGCTGGGGAGCGGCATGGCGATCGCGGTCCTGGTGCTCGTGGCCGTCGGCGGCGCGCTCTACACGTTCGGCGGCGTCGTCTACGGCTTCAAGCGTCCCGACCCTTGGCCGCAGTGGTTCGGCTTTCACGAGGTGTTCCACTCGTTCACGATCCTGGCCTTCATCACCCACTACGTGGGCGTCTCGCTGGCGACGTACTCGCTTCGGTAGCCCCGGTACGCTGGCTCGATGGCCACGATCGAGCTGAACGACGACAACTTCGTCACTCACGTCACCGACGACCAGATCCTGTTCGTCGACTTCTGGGCGAGCTGGTGCGGGCCGTGCCGGCAGTTCGCGCCGACCTACGAGGCGGCGTCGGAGGCCAACCCGGACATCACGTTCGGCTCGGTGAACACCGAGGAGCAGCAGGAGCTCGCCTCCGCCGCCGGCATCTCCTCGATCCCCACGCTGATGGCCTTCCGCGAAGGGATCCTGGTGTTCGCCCAGCCCGGTGCGCTGCCTCCGCCTGCGCTCGACCAGGTGATCAACGGCGTGCGCGGACTCGACATGGACGACGTACGCAAGCAGATCGAGGAGCAGCAGGCCGCCGAGGGCTGACCGGGCCATCCGGCGTTGTTATCGTGTTGCCGAACCGAAGCAACGCCTGCGGGCGGGGAAAGTGAGGTTGCCGGACCGGCACAAGCCGTCCGGTCGCCGAGACCCCGCTCTCCGTTGAGGCCGGGGCCTCAAACGGACGGAAGAGCGAATGTCCATGGACACCATCGACACCTGCTTCGAGAAGCTCGACGATCGGTTCGGGTGGCTGGACGGCGACTACGTCGTCGAGATCATCCACCGTGGCTCACGCAAGAGCGAGGGGCCGGCGTACTTCGCCGCCGGCCGGTATCTCGTGTGGAGCGACATCCCGAACTCCCGGCTGATGCGCTGGGACGAGACCACGGGCGTGGTCGGCGTACTCCGGGAGGACTCCGGCTATGCCAACGGCAACACGATCGACCGCGAGGGCCGGCTGGTCACCTGCGAGCAGGGCAACCGCCGGGTGACCCGCACCGAGCACGACGGCACCGTCACGGTGCTGGCGGACGGCTACGAGGGCAAGCGGCTGAACAGCCCCAACGACGTCGTCGTCCGCGCCGACGGCACGATCTGGTTCACCGACCCGCCGTACGGCATCGCCGGGGACTACGAGGGGAACGCCGGCACGAGTGAGCTCGACGGCAACTTCGTGTTCCGCCTCGACCCGAGCACCGGGTCGCTCACTGTCGTCGCCGACGACTTCGTGCGCCCCAACGGGCTGGCCTTCTCCCGCGACGAGTCCCAGCTGTTCATCGTCGACACGCGTCAGGACCCGAGCCACATCCGGGTCTTCGACGTGCGCGACGACGGAAGCCTCAGTGGTGGCGCGATCTTCGCCACCTGCAACTTCGGCAAGTTCGACGGGATGCGCCTCGACAGCGAGGGTCGGGTGTGGGCCGCGGCGTGGGACGGCGTGCACTGCTTCGCCCCGGACGGCGACCTGATCGGCAAGTTGCTGCTCCCCGAGCCGGCCTCGAACCTCACCTTCGGCGGACCGAAGCTCAACCAGCTCTTCGTCGCCGCCGGCCGGTCGATCTACACGCTGCGGGTCACGTTCAACGGCGCTCGCGTCACGTTCAACGGGGCCCGCTACCCCTTGACAACGACTGCAGCAACCAGGTCCCGCTGACGTGAGTGAGAAGAGTCGGCCCGGACTGTAAAGCTCCGTCGGTCGCCGGCTCGGGCCGCCTTCGTCCTGGTGACCTTGATGACCAGGTGTGCGGACTCTCCCGGGCTCAGGGCATCGGTGCGGTAGTTGCCGGACGTGACGGCGCCGGTCACGTTCCGGCCACCCGCCAGGTAGATGACATTGAAGTTGCCGTTCTTCGGCGTACCGAGGATCTCCATCCGGTCCGTGGCGTCACCCCGGTTCGTGACGCGCACCTGGAAGGCGGCGCCGTTGGCGCGAGGCTTCAGCCGCTTGGTCACCCGCTGACCGTCGCCGTAGCTGCCGACACCCACAAACTTACCGCTGAGCAGGCGAACCGCCGCGTCGGGCCGGTAGCGGGGGTCAGGGCCCCCAGGCCCGCCGGCGTCTCCGATGGTGAGGGTCTGGTGGGCGGTGCCGGTGTTCTGCGCTGCGTCGGTGACGCTCGCGACCACGTGGTAGGTGCCCTCGGGGAGTGCCTGCGCGCTGACGCCCCAGGTGCCACCGGACTCCACCGTGGCGGTCAGGTGCTGGCCGCCGATGGTGAGGTGCACGATCGTGCCGGCCTGCTCGGCGGTCGTGCCGTAGGTCCACGGTGACGTGTCGTCGGTCGACCGGGTCGCGCCGCCGTTGATGGTGACAACCGGCACGGTGACATCCACCGTGAGGATCTGGCTCGCGGTGGCGGTGTTCTCGGCACCGTCCTCGACCGAGGCCACCACGCTGTGGGTGGTCTCTGCCAGGGCCTCCGCCGTGACGAGCCAGGCGCCCGCTCCGCCGACGGAGTTGGTGGTCAGCGTCTGGCCGCCGACGGTGACGGTGACCAGGGTGCCCGGAGGCGCGTCCGTGGTGCCCGAGATCGCCGGCGTGGTGTCCTTCGTGGCCCTCGACGGACCGCCGTTGATCGAGACGGCTGGCGCGGTGACGTCGACGGTGAGTGTCTGGTCGGCGGTGCCGACGTTCTGGGAGGCGTCGGTGACCGCTGCGTCCACGGCGTGCGGTCCCGGGGCGAGGACCGTGGCGCTGACGGCCCAGTTCCCACCCGCGCCGACCGTGGTGTTCAGGGTCTGCCCGGCCACGGTGACCGTCACTCCAGTGCCGACCGGTTCGTCCGTGGTGCCCGAGATCGTCGGAGTGGTGTCGTTCGTGGAGCGCATGGACGCCGCCGTCGATGGTCACGAGCGGCGCGGTCAGGTCGTCCTTGGCCACGGTGAAGGGACTGTTCGTCACGGCCATCGAGCTGGGGGTGAGAGCACGACCCTTGAGCGAGGCACCGTCGCCGAACGCGATCGCGCCTGCCCCGAGGAAGGTCCCGACGTACTTGGCTCCGGCACCGAGCGAGATCGCGCCGACGACCTGCCAGTAGACATTGTTGGCCAGCGCGCCGTCGGTCAGCACCACCTTGCTGCCGGCCGCGGAGCTGAGCGCCGCATCGATCTGGAAGATGAAGACCGCGTTGGAGTCGCCGTCGGCGTCGAGGGTGACCGTGCCCGTGTTCGTGAAGGCCGCGGCCGTGGTGTGGACGCCGGGGTGGAAGGTGACTCCGCCCTGGTCACCGGCGAAGGTGGTGGTGCTCGGCTGGCCGGCCGCGTCCGCGTAGGCATCGCTGCGGTCCGTCTGCGCGATCTCGGCAGCGTCGTCCTTGTCGTGGACCTCGCCGTTCACCGTGCCGGGTGGGAACCCGGTGATCGCGCCGGCGGGGCTCAGACCGAGGTCTCCCGCCAGCACGGTGTCCGGACCGGTGTTCGCGACGCTGGTGCCGGCCAGCACCGAGTACGACGGCGGCGGTGCCCAGGTCGACGAAAGTGGCCGCCGCCGGCGCCGCTGGCGGTGCCGCTGCAGCCTGGCCCCCGACCGCGAGAGCACCTGCGACGAGCAGGAAGCTGAGGATGTGACAGGAGATTCGCGCGGCCGAACTCGACATTGAGTGCCTTTGATTTGAGGCACCGCGGTCATCAACCTGGTGTTCCAGACGAACGAGTCTCGTCAGTTGCCTACGCATGCGAACGTACGTCTTATCGAGCTACGCGTATCGGCTTCGGCGAACACCACGCCCGATCGGTCAATTCTCGCGCCCGAACCCGGTGGAGCGGACTAGCCATCGAGGCTGTGAACGAGCTGCCACCGGCCAGATCACGGCGAGAGGGTCGCCTTCCATGCAGGGATGTCGTGGGAGGGGTCACGCTGTCTCCTCACGTCCTCCTGTGGAAGGCGACCTTGCCGCCGGGGAGCTTGGTGGTGGTGTAGGTCGGGTCGTGGGCTCGGGCGTGGTGTCTGGGGCAGAGCAGCCGCCCGTTCTTCAGGTCGGTGTTGCCGCCTCTGCTGAACGGCTGGTCGTGGTGGGCGTGACACATTCCCGGTGGCCAGTCGCAGCCCTCGGCGGTACACCCGTGTTGTTCGATCGCGAGGGCGATCCGCTGGGGTTCGGTGTGGAACCGGGTCTTGCGGCCCAGGTCGAGGACCTGGGACCTGCTACCGAGGACGGCGGGGATGATCCCGGCCCGACAGGCGAGCCTGCGGGCGGCGCCGGGTGAGAGCCGGTGCCCGGTGTCCAGCTGTGCGGCCTTGAGCCCGCCCATCAGGGTCTCCACCGTCATGGTGACCACCACCGTCGCGGACACCCCGCCCGCGTTGGGGAGCCTGTTGGTGGGGTAGGTCTCGAGGTACTCCATGAACGCCTCCCCCAGCCGGTGCGCGGACGGTCTGCCCGGCTCCGGTGCCTGCCCGTCCACCTGGGCGCGGTGCTTCGGCGCGGCGAGCGCGTCCAGGTGCTTCTTGAACATCGCGCCGTGCCGGGAGGGCAGGGTGAACCGTCCGTGCCACTTCCCGTGGCCGTCCTGGACCATCCGGACCACCGCGGCCGCCTCCGCGTCCCGCTCCTCCTTGTCGAGGAGCCGGGCTTCGTGGGCCTCCCCCACCTCGGGTGCCACCACGTCCAGGATCCGGTTGCCGAGGATCCGCAGCGCCGTCGCGTCGTGGTCGCCGGCGTACCCGACCAGCGTCGCCTGCGCGTCCGCCACGATCTCCGGGTCGAGGTCGGTGGGCAGCGCCTCCACCGCATCGATGATCACCTCGGCCTGGTCGACCAGCAGCCGGCCCTCGGCCAGCGCCACCCGGACCGGCTCGAAACGCTCCGACCCCAACGCGGCGCGCGAGTTTGGTCTTGCGGTGCGCGGTGGTGCGGGTCTGTCGCGTGGCGTGTGCCCACCAGTTCGCCGTGCTGGTGGCACCCGAGTCGGCCTCCACCTCCACCGTCCGGCCGTGCGCGGCGACCCGGGCCTCGAGCTCGCTGAGCTGGGCGACCAGCCTGGTCGCTTCCACCAGCGCGGCACGGGTCTCGGCAGCGTTCATCGACCATGCCGGAGCGTCCCGGACGGTCTTGATTTCATCGGCGATCCGGGACAGCACGGCGCTGATCGGGTGTCCCGATCCGTGGTGTCCGCGGTGCCGGTCATGGGTCTATTCCAGCACCCGGCACCGACACCACGAGGCACCGTCATCAGGGCTGTGGAGGACCGTCGCCGAGCGTCTGCTTGTGGATGGTTCGTGGGCTTTTCGCCCATGGTTGAGCGGGATCTGACCTTGCGGGGTCTCGACGACGCTCGCTGGCGCTCGCTGCTCGACCAACGGACACCCGGTGGTTGAGGAAGGCGCGTTAGCGCCTGTCTCGAAACCCCGCAACCACAACGGGGTCTCGACGACGCTCGACCAACGGACACCCGGTGGTTGAGGAAGGCGCGTTAGCGCCTGTCTCGAAACCCCGCACCCACAACGGGGTCTCGACGACGCTCGACCAACGGACACCCGGTGGTTGAGGAAGGCGCGTTAGCGCCTGTCTCGAAACCCCGCACCCACAACGGGGTCTCGACGACGCTCGACCAACGGACACCCGGTGGTTGAGGAAGGCGCGTTAGCGCCTGTCTCGAAACCCGCACCCACAACGGGGTCTCGACGACGCTCGACCAACGGACACCCGGTGGTTGAGGAAGGCGCGTTAGCGCCTGTCTCGAAACCCCGCACCCACAACGAGGTCTCGACGACTTTTTTTTTGCTCGACCAACGGACACCCGCTGGTTGAGGAAGGCGCGTTAGCGCCTGTCTCGAAACCCCGCACCCACAACGGGGTCTCGACGACGCTCGACCAACGGACACCCGGTGGTTGAGGAAGGCGCGTTAGCGCCTGTCTCGAAACCCCGCACCCACAACGGGGTCTCGACGACGCTCGACCAACGGACACCCGGTGGTTGAGGAAGGCGCGTTAGCGCCTGTCTCGAAACCCCGCACCCACAACGGGGTCTCGACGACGCTCGCTGGCGCTCGCTGCTCGACCACCGGAGGGCGGCCGTTCGTGGGTGATGGTTTCGAGGCTCGTCGCTAGCGCTCCTCGCACCTCAACCACCGGCAGCTGGCGCTCCTCACACCTCAACCACGGCCGCTCCGCCCGACCG